>CAWDXN010000001.1:0-41397 GCA_963806355.1 Methanomassiliicoccaceae archaeon
TTTGCCGGCATTGACGACGAACGTTACAGGGAAGTCGGTGAAGTTGCCAGTCTCGCCTGCTCGTACCTTCACCTGCCAACCAGTACCATTGAACGACTGCCAGGTTCGTCAGGTCGAACTGTACTGGTCGTCCTGGTTGCCGGTGTTCTCCACCAGTATCTGGTAGGTATAGTTGTCCTTGCCGCTCTGAGCCAGGGTCGGAGGTAGGTCAGGTTGACCTGGTTGCGTGGATTGATGTTGACATCCAGGTTGAGACTGGTCGAGGCCCCGCTGCCCTTGGTGGAGACCGCGTGTTATGAACACAGGCGAGTGGATGACGTTGACCTTGAATGAGGGCGTCAGGGTCACGGTGATGTTGACCTTGCCCCCGGTCCCGAAGGTCAGGTTCTCCACCAAGGCGGTCTTGTTGGTCACCCCGTTGTACGTGAAGGTGATGTTCCAGTTCAGCGTGGACGACGAAAGCTCGTACGAGTCCACCATGTTGCCTGTGTTGGTCAGGGTCACGATGTAACTTATGGGCTGACCGTTGGACACATTGCCCTTGGTGTTGTTCCAGGAGAGCTTCACGGAGTACAAGACCTGTTTTATAAGATCGAAGTCCACCTGCATGGCGCCGTTGACCAGCAAGGTCTTGCTGGCGGCGTAGGACACCGGGACGCCGTTCTCAGGGATGAGGGCGGCCCCTGTCCCGACGAAGGTCCCCTGGGGCAGGAAGACCACGTATTGTCCGATAGGGTCGGTGTCTATTACATACGACGCCTCCCCCTGGGAGATGGTCATGTTGCCGAACTCGGGCGATCCTGCCACGCGCAGTGTGCCGTTCACACGGTATCCCTGCTCCATGAGTATGCCGAGATCGATGGTGGCGTACGGAGGCACGGTCACGAAGCCCAGATAGACCATGTCGGACGCTCCCGAGCGTAGATGGTATAGTTACCAGGGGCGATCGTGGCCGAGGCGGGGCTGGTCTCGAAGCTGATGTCCATGGCGGTGGAGGACTGGGCCTGCATCTCTACCGTCGCACCGGCCGGAAGGCCAGTGACGGTGGAGTTGTCGAAGCTCTGGGTAAGCGCCACCACTAGGTTCTTGGTGGTGTTGAAGAACAGACTCTCCTCGGCCTGGAAGCGCATATACTTCTTGTCCGTGGCGGTCAGGGTTGGGTAGGTAAGGATACGCAGGTCGGCGGTTAGGTTATAGGTACCGCCGGAGGGCATGTAAATCGCGATCGAACCCGTGGGATTGGTGCTGCTTTGGAACACCGCCCCGCTCACAGGGTCCACCAGCGTCACTGGTATGGGCTGTAGCATCGGGCTGCCCCTATAGCGAAGGTCCACGGTTATGCGTTCGGCCGGTTGCGTGGTCAGGTCCAGGCCAAGGGGGCCAGGGACTGCCACTAGGTCGAAGTATGCCTCCCGGTCCAATCCGATCTCGGATAGGACGTACAGGCTGTAGTTGCCCTCCCGCAGATAGAGCGTGTAACTGCCATTGGTGGTCAGGGTGACGCTGTCCAGATCATCGGCTGAGAAGGACATCTTGGCGCTGAATGAATCATCCTCGAAGGATGTGACCGTGCCATTGACCTTGTTCCGAACGCAGGCCTCGAGGTCGAGAAGGGTCGGGGTCTGCCCGACCGCTATGCTCACGTCCTTGGACTGAACCAACTGATACTGGGTGGAGTCGTCCCCGCTCACGTTCTGGGCCAATGTGATGGTGTAGTTGCCCGGCCGGAGCGAGGCCACATAGTTCCCGACCGCGTCGGTGAGGACGTTGGTGTCCGTTCCCCAGCCGGAATTGGCCTTAAAGTCCAACCAGACGTTGGCCAGACCGCTACCGTTCAGGTCGACCGTCCCGCTGAGCGAGCGGTTGGTGGGCACCAATTCGATGTTGCGCGTCTGGTTGGAGCTCAGGTCGTTGAACGAGAAACTGACGGTCTCGAAGTTCGACAATGCCGCCTGGAAGGTGTAGGTCCCGTTCACCGGCAGGGTCACGTTATAGGCACCGTTGCTGCCGGAGACGATGGTCAGAACGCGACCTTCTCCCACGTCCTGGACGCGGATGGTCACGTTCGCCCTTCCCTCGGAGGTCTGCAACTGGCCGTCATAGCTAAGGTCCACCCAGACCTTGCCGCCGACGGTCCTTCCGTTGCCCAAGGAAATGTTGTTGCCTTCACCAATGGGCAGGACTTCCCAGGCCACCCTGGAGCCCTTGGCAGCGTATACCGTGTAGTACTCGTTCAGGAGAACGAAGCGGAAGCCCCCGGTGCTATTGGTGATGCCGGTGATCGTGCCTCCCGCCGAGTTGTTCACCACCAGTCTGACCCCGCTCGCGGTCTTGTTGTTGTCGAGCACGTTGCCCGATAGGACCCATCCGTTCCACAATGGCAGCGTCTTCGTGACGCTGTTGGCAGCGTCCTGCTTGACCAGCGTGACCACGGCCCGACCGTAGATGTTGGATATGGCATAGATGGTGTAGTTCTGTTGCGGCAAAGTAACCGCATAGTTCCCATTGGCGTCCGCGGTGGTCCAGTACTCGAACGTGGGGCTGATGAAGCCGATGCGCGTATAGGGCAATGGGACCGTGCCGTTCGACCCTTTGTAGATCGCCTGTCCCTGCACGGTCATGGCCTGCGCAAGGGTCAAGGTCTGCACATAGGTGCGTCCCTCGGCAACGTTGATGTTGGCCACATTAAGCTGCAGGGCCGAGCTGTTGCTGCGGATGCGGTACTGTCCGTTGAACAAGGTTGGTGAAGGTCACCTCACCAGCGTTGCTGGTGTTTTGAGTGGTCACCCTCCCGTTGGTCAGGTCGACTAGGTCGACTGCCAGGCCTGGTGCAGGGGTGCCCCAGGGTGTCAGTACGGTGGCCTTTATGGTGGATGGCTTGACGCTCAGATCGATGGTGCTGTTCATCTTGGGGATTATGCTCTGTGTCTTCAGACCGACCTTGTGACCGTCGTACACCGCCCAGAGCTGGGCAGACATGGGGGGCAAGGCCGTGAACGAATACTCCCCGGCATAAGCCACCATCTCCCGGCTGAAGTTGCTCTTCACGTCCTGGAGATGGACCGTGGCGTTCTCGAGCGATCTGGTCGCTGAACTGTGTCGTAGCGACCGTTGCCGTTGACGTCCAGATAGACCAATCCATGAATGTTCCCGCCCTGGATGGTCACATTGCCGTCGATGATCCAGTCCGGGTCGGAGGTGTCCGACGGGACAACGTCACTGCTTGCGGCGACCGGGCTCCTGCGCATGGCCTGGTCATAGGTGAAGTTGTGGAACTGAGTGGTTATCAGGGTTCCCACCTGGGTCCTCTGGTCCAACGTCCCATAGGAGAATTTCACGCTGACGTTCCCGAACGGGGCGATCACCTCGTAGAAACCGTCCGCACCGGTCTGTACGGTGCAGTGGGGGATGCCGAACTCGTCCTGAACGGTGACCCAGATGTTCTCCATGGGGGCACCGTCCTGTGATCGGACGTAGCCGCGCACGATGACCCCGTCATAGTACTGGATGAAGACCACGCCCTGAGAGAGCGCGACGGTGGACATGTCAACTGTGCCGGTCATGTTCCCGTTGTCGATGAGCTCCTGGTACTCCAGACCCTGCTCGTAGCTGATGGCGCGCCAAGCATCGGCATGGAAGGCGGTCTCGTTCTCAGGGAAGGGGTTGAAGTAGGCGGTGCGGTACACCACGCGATAGTGGGTCAGGTTCCAGGCCTGCATGGACGGGAGACTGGCCAAGCTGCCAGAGACCCCCGGGATGCCTTGGGTGGTCTTGCCTACGTCCTCAGGGCCATAGCCCATGAAGGCACGGTAGAGCATGCAGTCGTAGAACATGTCCTTGTAGATGATGGCATAGTCCACGATCACCGTTCCCGAAGGCACCTCGCTAGGGTTGTACTGGTTTCCGAACTGGTCCACGGCCTTGATCTCATAGAAGTCGATGGGTATGTTGCCCGAATCGACCCGCCTGTCGGCCAGGGTGGCCGGGGCGTAGAAGATGTTGTAGCTGGTGGCACTGAACGGGAAGAGACGCCCGTCGATGGCGAAATAACCGATGTCGTATCCGGTGACGTCCCTCTGTTGGTGGTAAATGTCCACCAGTTTCTCCATGCCGACGAAGGATAGGACGTACGATGCCATGGCATACTTGGTGTTGGCGTCACTGATCTGTGGGTCATAGGGACCGAATATCTCGGGGTGGTCCAGCACATAATCCTTGTAATCGCCCGGGTTCTCCATCACATCGAAGAACCAGGTCATGTTGACACCGGCCGCGGCCATTGCATCCCAGAAGGCGGTGTAGTTCGCCGCGCTGGAATCTTCGTCCGCGATCATCTTCTCGGAGTTGCGAGTGATGAACATGGCCACGGACTGGGTCTCATTTTGGGATGTGATGAACGATCCCGCATACTGGTAGGCGTTCTGGAAGTTGTCGGCCACTGTTGGGTGCTGACCTTCCTGGACCGCTTCGAAACCATAGTCCCACCAGGAAAGGAAGGCTGGTCTTTCCTCAGGGGGAAGTTGCGTGTCTTGCTCTGCATACCAACGCCAAGCGGTAGGCCAATAGGTCTCTGGCAGAGGCATGCTGTATGTGAAACCGCCCAAGTACCAGTAGGAACCGTTGATCCGGTCATAGTCGAAGTCATCGGGATGCATGAAGTCCGGGGAGCGCCTCGTAGATCTGCTTGTCGTACTCCGGCTTGTCCTGGGAAGGTATGGAGGCGTCGAAGGCCGTCCATACGTTCGGTAGCATCACGGTTATGGCGACCAAGACCACGACCAGGACCACCTGGAAGTTGGCCAGTTTGCGCAGGAAGGCCTTTGGGTTATTGAGGTTCAGAGACAGTTCATGGAAGTATCCCCGGAAGTCGACCCGGTCAATGACCATGGCCAACACCCATCCGCCCAACACGGCGAACACTGGAGCGGCGTTGAACAGGAAACGGGCCGCGGAGGATGCCATATAGATGGAGGTGGCCGCCCAGACCACCAGGAACACCAGGTAGGGACCGGTGGTCTTCGGGATCTTGACCGCCGCATACACCAGGCCTACCAAGGCCAACCAGAACGTCACCGCACCGAAGGACATGATGAAGTTCGAGATGCTCGGAGGTTGCGCCTCCGATATGGTGGCATAGAGCTTGCTCTTGACCAGGTATCCTTGTCCGGACACCACGGCGTTGAACAGGGCTGGAGCGACATAGGACAGCGCGAACAGGCCAACGATGGCTGCGACCGCCATGGCGGGGAGCACGATGGTCCAAGGCAGGTCCCTGGTGATCATGAACACCAGACCTACCAGCACGCCGATGACGAAGAGGTAGAATGGCACATCGAACCATACCGCCCAGTAGTCCATGAGGTAGTAGACCGGCGCCATGATGGCGAAGGCCACTCCCCACATGACCGTGAAACTGGCCACCACGCCGGTGGAATCGGCATTACGGAAACGGTCGACCAGCAGCTGCACCATCAGGTATACCAGCGCTATGATGAGGAGGTACGTGTAACCGGTCCAGATCATGGCCACCGCTGAGATGCAGACGCCGGCCAGGGCCGCGTACACCAAAGGCAGGGCATTGGAATTGATGAATGACCGACCGCCGCTACGTATGGCCTTGACATCGTTCCATTTAGACACCCAGTTGGACCCTTTGATGGTCTGCAGCGCCCTGAGGAAGAAGTAGAACGCGAACACCACGAAAAAGAGGACCATGGCATCGTGGTCAGCGTTGGAGAAGATGCTCCTCTCGATGTGGCCGGGCATGAATGCGAAGAAGAAGGCCGCAATGAAGGCCGCTTTGCGCCCGAAGGCTGCGTTGGCGATCAGGAACACCGGTATGACGGTCATCATGCCCCAGAAAGCGGTGGAGAAGACCAGGGAGTAACCTACCGCATCATCCTGAGGCATACCTAGACCGTTAAGGGTCATGCCTGAAACCGCGACCGACCAATCATAAAGTGGAGGTCTGGCATTGCGCATGTCAAAGGGATAGTTGAGCATGTCATCGATGACCAGGTGCTTGCCCGTTTCCACCACGTGGTCTATCACCCTCATGTGGTAATACGAGTCCGAGCCCCCAGAGACCAGGAAGCCGTTGTCAACCGACAGGGGATACGCGAAGTACACCCGGATGAAGAAGGCCAAACCCAAGATCATGACAAGGATGAGAGTTGTCTGCCAGTTCCTGGCAATCCACGAATCTTTCAGCTTATCGCCGAGACCTTTCGTGGAAACCCCCTCCTTGGCCTTGGTCGGACCTTCAGAGCCACCCTTCCTCTCCGATGAGACATCCTTGTCCTTCTTGCCGAAGGCCGCGGATATCTGGCCTAGAGAGAAATTGCCCTTCTTCTCGGGCAGGCTATCTGACCCATCCTCCTTGACTGCCATCTAAATACTCCCTTGCGAAAATCTTGGCTTCTGATGCTAAAGCTGCTATAAATACATTGTCGACTTGAAATCTTTACAGGCTGGCTGTCTGGATTGTCAGGTTCACAACCTGCATGCCGACGCCTACTCTTGGCTTAGGACGCCCCGGACCTCTTCCACTACGCGAACGTGCTGCCGCCCTCGGGTCAGAGGCCCCGTATATCGCCCTTCCCACTATGACGTGGTCCGCCCCCATGCGAATGGCGTCCGAGGCCTTCCCCCCTTGCGCCCCAACGCCCGGGGAGAGGATGCGCAGGTCGCCAATTATCTGCCTGAGGTGCCTGATCCGCTCTGGCCGGGTGGCCGGGGCGATGATGCCGCTGGCGCCGCAACGGACGGCCAGGTTGGCCAGTTGGTCCGCGTTGGGCGCGGTGAACTCAACGCCCCCGGGGTGGCTCATCTCCGTGACCACATACACGTCCCGTCCTTTGGCGGCCTCGACGGCGGCCTTGACGCTGTCGCTGCCGGTGAAACCATGCACGATGACGCCAGAGGCGCCCAGTCGCACCGCCTGCTCCACGATGAGCCGATTGGTGTTCGGTATGTCGGCGATCTTGAAGTCGCAGATGACGTCGGCCAGCTCCGCCAGCTCGGTAATGGTTTGAGGAGAGGTGGAGAGCACCAGGGGCCAGTTGATCTTGATCGCGTCCACCAAGCCCTCCACGGCCTGGGCCACCGCCATGGCCTTCGCCCCATCGGTCTCGTCCAGCGCTAGCACCACCCGGGTATCGGTCCTCATCGCATCGCCTCGCGTCGCTATCCACGAAGGGGTAGGTATTGTTTTCGAACGAACGGTTTATACGAACCCTAGACCCATCGAGGCTCATGCATGTGCACCGCTTCGGGGCCGGTTCGGAGTACTGCGGCAGGCTGCCAATGGGCTGCAGGCACTGCCGCCGAGGGTCGAAGATGGTGCTTTTGATCACTGGCAAGTGCAATGAGTCCTGCTATTATTGTCCACTTTCAGGCCACAAGAAGGGAAAGGACGTCCTGTATGCCAACGAGCTACGCGCTTTCTCCGAGGAGGAGGTCCTGAGGGAGGCTGAGCTCATCCGAGCGACCGGCACGGGGATCACTGGCGGCGACCCTCTGTGCGTCCCTGACCGCACCGTTCGCTACATCCGGCTCCTCAAATCGAGGTTCGGCGGCGCCCATCATGTCCATCTCTATACCTCCACCATCGACAAGGGATTGTTCGAGGAATTGGAGCGGGCGGGCTTGGACGAGCTACGCCTCCATCCGATGGTCTCCGACTGGCATAGGCCAGAGGAGCTGGGCATCGAGGAAGCGATCTCGGACCTTGACATACATGTCGGGTTGGAGGTGCCAGCGATACCTGGGGAGGATGAGAGGTTGTTCCGTCTGGTGCAATCATGCCGACCGGATCTCCCTGGACTTCGTCAACCTGAACGAACTGGAGTTCTCGGAGACCAATGCGGAACGTCTCCGCGCCAAGGGCTTCGAGGTGAAGGACGACCTGTCCAGCGCGGTCCTGGACAGCGAGGAGCTAGCTCTGGCCATGATCAGGTACAGCGACCTGGGCGTCCCGATCCACTATTGTTCCTCCAGCTTCAAGGACAGGGTGCAGCTGCGCAACCGCATCCTGAGGAGGGCGCGCAGCGTCGCCACCCCCCTGGACCTGGTCACGGAGGAAGGGATGCTCTACAAGGGAGTGATCGAGACAGATCGCTACCAGGAGGCCATGGCGCTGCTCCGAGAGGTGCATGGGGTGCCAGACAACCTTATGCGGGTCGACTTGGAGCGCTCGAGGGTGGAGGTGGCGGCCTGGGTCCTGGAGGGTTTGGCCGACAAGGTCCCTTACCCCTGCTATCTGGTGGAGGAGTACCCCACCGCTGACCGTCTGGAAGTGGAAAGGGCTCCGCTGAACCGTAGGAAAGTAAAATAAGGATTAAATGGGGCCAGTTCAGGCCACGTTGATGCTCTGCACGTTGTGGTGCCGGTTGACGATGTCCCGGGCGATCTTGAGGTTGCGGCCGTTCTTGCCTATGGCCCGTCCCTTGACCTTCGGGTCGACGGTCACCGTGGCGTGGACGATGTTGCCCCGGTTCTCGATGACAACGCTCTGCACGTTGTAGTTGTAGAACACGTTCCGGATGAACGTCTCCGGGTCGTCGGAGTATTCGATCACCTGGATGTTCTTTCCGGTGTGGTTCTTCAAGTCGGATCACGTTCTCGCCGCCCTTGCCGACGGCCCGGTTGGCCTGGCCAGGTTCGACGACGAAGACCAGTTTGTCCTCTGTCTCCATGCAGTCCTTCACGCGGGTGCTTGGTCAGCGTCTCGAAGAGGCTGATGTAGCGCAGCGTGTCCTCGGTGAACGTGATCTCAGTCCATGTTATCACAACGAAAGGATGTTGGAGGTGCCCTTGTCGATGACGGCGATGGCCGACACCGAGAACGGCTTCCCTGCCAAGGCTCCTAGCTCCATGTTGGTGCCCTCGTAGACGTGCACCGGGACGCTGTGCTCCTTGGATCTTGAGGAATTCGTTCGGGCAGTTCTTCGAGACGATCACCATCTTCGCCTCTCCGCTTCGTTGACCGCTTTCTCTGCTTGCTGCTACCCCGAACACCACCTTGCCGGTGGTCGATCGCGGTCTTCAATGCTCTTCCAATATCAACCATTGTTCTGCCCCCTCCTTATCTGGGGAATATACCAAATTGACAGCCCCGGTACCGAGCGTAACCGGTTGCCCTACTATAATGTTTTCTGCAACCCCGTCCAGGTGGTCCTCTTCTCCCGTCAGCGCCGCATGCAGCAGGTGGGCCGCGGTGATCTCGAAGGCCGCCCTGGCCAGGACGCTCGATTTGCCTGCCAGATATTCCGTGCCGGCCGATGGCCTTGACGTCGCCGTCAGTGGTCATCAGGTCGGCCACGAGCATGATGTGTCTGATGTCGACGGTCAGACCCTGTTCGTCCAGGGTCCTGGACGCCTCGTCCATGATGACGTGGCGCGCCGCCTCCACCCCGAGCACCTCGTAGATCTCCTGGATGGAGTTGGTGCGTGGTGCGGCGTCTTGTCCATCGCCTGTCATCTCCAGGACCTCCGCAGGTTGGAGCCCTCGGTATAGATGACGTACTCGCTCGCTGCGGTCCTTCCCTGAGGATGGCACTCTTGATGCCGTCCACGCCCTGGATCTTGCAGTCCTTGACCAGCATCGAGTATGGACTGCAACTTCTTGAAGGACGCAGTCCTCGGATGAGATGACTATGTGCGTCTCGTCCTCCAGCACCAGCTCCCTTCAGACCGCGCAGTCTTGACCAGCCGCTTCATGATCTGCTCGGCCTCGATGCTCCTTCTGCTCCAGCTTGTGGGTGTCCGGGTGCACGATCACCTTCATGTTGGCGATGTCGGTCTCGATGTCCGCGATGTCGCTGATGGCCGTGATCTCGATCTCGCGACGCCACCTTCTTGACCTCCTCCCGGTTCCCGCTGATCTCGTCCACCAAATGGACGTGTCATCATCGGGGTGGACGGCACCCTCCTGGCGTCCACGATCTCGATGAGACGCGGCAGCCCTAATGTGACGTTGATCTCAGCCACACCGGCGTAGTGGAAGGTACGCATGGTCATCTGAGTGCCTGGCTCGCCGATGCTCTGGGCGGCCATGATGCCGGCGGACTCGTTGGCGTCCATCTGATGCTCCATGTATCGCTCGTGGGAGCGCTTCAGGATCTTCTTGATGGCTCGTCGTTGACCGAGATGCCCTCGATGCGGTTGGCGATGGTGTTGATGACCTTCCGGGGCATGTCGGATCTTCGAGCTCCTCCGAGCATCTTGGTCAGCTTGTGCTCCAGTCGGTGGGCGACCTCGACCTTGTCCTCGGCATCTTGAACTCGAACTTGGGCCGCTCGGCGCGGACCTCTCCTTCTTGCCTCGCCACCTTCTTCGTGCCGGTCGCCTTCTTGCGACCTTGGGCGCGAAGGCTTCTTGATGACCTCGCCGATCTGCCTTCTCGTTCAGGCCCAGCGTCCTGCAGCTTGCGCCTCGGTGGCGGCCTTGACCTCGTCCTGATGGTGGCAGTATCCTGGAGGAGCTTCTCGATCGACCGCATCGCTGATGCCCTTGCGTTGCGCAAGCGCGTTGTCGGTGTCCTTCTTGGCCATCACTCCTCACCTCCGCTTCGAACTCGGTGTCGCCTCGAGCTCGTCCTCCTCGTCGTCCTCGTCATCGTCTCCATCAGGTCCTTCTCGACGGTGGCGTAGCCGCCCATCTTCTTCTCCTCGATCCTGGCCAGCAGCTCGGCCTCGTCGCCCAGCACCTCGTACCAGGATGTCGTCGATGTCTATGGCCTCGCCTTGCACCGAGCGGCAGGGGTCGACGCCGTCCTCGCCGTACTGGAACTGGATGATGCTGTCCGCGGTGTTGCGGACCGTGCCGTCCTGCTTCAGCTTCAGGTCCTCCAGCGCATTGATGAGACGGCGCTGCATG
The DNA here is from genome assembly GCA_963806355.1 of Methanomassiliicoccaceae archaeon. Taxonomy (GTDB): domain Archaea; phylum Thermoplasmatota; class Thermoplasmata; order Methanomassiliicoccales; family UBA472; genus JACXTP01. The sequence goes on from CAWDXN010000001.1 coordinate 10,879, forward strand.
TAACCCGACCGGGACGTACGGACGGCGGTATCGACCAGACCCTCACGACCACCCATGGAGTGGAAGAAGAACTCGGTCGGGGTCAGCCCGCGACTTGTAGGAGTTGATGCACGAATCCCTTCGCCTCGGCGCCCAGGTCGCCCTTCTCGAAGTGGGGCAGGGTGCGCTTCCAGTAGCCACGGGACAGTCGCTCGCCACGGACCGCCTGCTGACCGATGCAACCGGCCATCTGGGACAGGTTGAGCATGGACCCACGCGCACCGGAACGGGCCATGATGACCGCGGAGTTCTCGATACCGAGGTGGCGTCCAGCGATCTGACCGGCCTCGTCACGGGCCTTGCCCAGCACCTTCATGACCTCGACCTCCAGGGTCTCCTCCATGCTGCGGCCGGGCATCTGCTCCAGCTCGCCGTTGCGGTAGGCCTGCGACGAGACTCGTCCACCTTGTCGATGGACTCGCGTGAGCATGTCCTCGATCTGGCTGCGTCGCCTCCTCGGGGATGTCCTCGTCGTCGATGCCGGTGGTGAAGCCCTTGACCATGATGGCGCCGATGGCCAGCCGGGTGACGTTGTCCAGGAACTCCCGGGACCTGTCCGAGCCGTAGTCCCGGGAGATCTTGTCCAGGATCTTGCCCTTGAAGGACCCGATGGCCTTCTCGTCGATGGTGCCGTGACAGCAGCTGCCCGTTCTTGATGCTTCACGTAGGCGTCGAGGTCGCAGGCCTCCTTCTTGCAGACATTGCACTTCCGGCAGATGGATGCCTTGAAGGTCTGCCTCAGGTCCTTGGGCAGTATCAGCGAGAACAGCTGCTTCCCGGTCCAGTACTCCTTGCCGCTCTTGTCCTTGATGGTGGCTCGGGTAGCTCGTATGTTGCTTACCTTGGCCAGATCTGCAAGCGTCTGGCCCTTGTCGAACTGTGGTGTCCTGGTAGGTCAGCAGGAACGTCCCGGTGATGTGGTCGTGGATGGCACCGATGATCGGCCCGCCGAACCGGGGCGACAGGATGTGCTCCTGGACCTTCATCAGGATGATGGCCTCGGCCCTGGCCTCCTCGCGACTGCAGCACGTGCAGGTTCATCTCGTCGCCATCGAAATCGGCGTTGTAGGGCGGGCAGACGCACAGGTTCAAACGGAAGGTCTTCCCGGGCATGACGCGCACGGTGTGGGCCATCATGGACATGCGGTGCAGCGACGGTTGCCGGTTGAACAGGACCACGTCGCCCGTCCTGCAGGTGTCTTTCCACGATGAAGTCGGGCTCGAGCGTCTCGGCGACGGTCTCGGCGTTCTTGTCGGTGACCTTGATCCTCCGCCCATCGGGACGGATGACGTAGTTGACGCCTGGAAGGTAGTTCTCCATCTTGGTGGCGTCGGACCGCGCTTGACCATGATCTTCAGCTGTTCGATGTTGGCCTTGGTGGCGTTCACCGGGACGGTCAGCTCCCTGGCCGCCTCGTCCGGTACGCCGACCTCGTTGATGGAGAGACCGGGATCGGGCGAGATGACGGTACGGGCGGTGAAGTTGACACGCTTACCGGACAGGTTGGAACGGAACCGACCCTCCTTGCCCTTCAGCCTCTGCACCAGGGTCTTCAGAGGCCGTCCGGAGCGGTGCCTGGCAGGCGGGATGCCGGAGGTCTGGTTGTCGAAGTAGGTGGTGACGTGGTACTGCAGCAGCTCCCATAGGTCCTCCACGATGAGCTGGGGGGCGCCGGCGTCACGGTTCTCTCGCAACCTCTGGTTGATCCTGAGCACGTCCACCAGTTTGTGGGTGAGGTCGTCCTCGGACCTGTCGCCCGACTCCAGGGTGATGGAGGGGCGGACCGTTACCGGCGGAACGGGGAGAGCGGTGAGGATCATCCATTCGGGACGGCAGGACTTCGGGGATGATGCCCAGCGGGTCCAGGTCTTGGTCGGGTATGCGCTCCAGGCGCTCGCGCACTTCCTTGGGGGTGAGCTTGTGCCCGTCCTCACGGAAGGTGGTGGGCTTGTCCAGGGTTATCTTGAGCTGGTCCGCGCCGCAGTGGGGGCAGATCATGCGGGTGGCGGCGTCCTTGGCGGTGATCTTGGCCATGTCGCGCAGTTCGATCGAATCCCCGCCCAGGTCCTCCACCTGGTCCATGGATGCCATGTACTCCTTGGCCTGCTCCTCGGTGAGCAGCAGGCGTCCGCAGGAGCGGCAGGTGGACTGGAGGAGCTTCTTGATCTCCTTCACGTATCCGACGTGGATGACCGGCATGGCCAGGTCGATGTTCCCGAAGTGCCCGGGGCACTCGTCCACCTTGTGGCCGCAGGTCTTGCACCTCAGACCGGGTTCGATGACGCCCAGGTGGGGGTCCATCAGATCCCATGTCGATCGGGAATCCGTCATCGTCGTAGGTGTCCGCTGTGATGATCTTCGTGGCCGACATCTTCCTGATCTCCTCGGGAGATAGGCAGGCGAACTTGATCGACCCGATCCTCTTCGAGACTCCGCGCATCATCGTAGGTCCTCCAGTTGAAGGCGCATAGCGACACCAAGTGAGAGCAGCTCGTCCAGGAGCAGCTTGAACGCGTAGCGAGGTCTGCACCAGGTGCACGTTGGTGTTGTTACCGCAGACCGGGCAGCGCAGTGCACCGCGCCGGTCCAATATGGCGATGTGGCCGCAGTTGGCGTTGCCGCAGACATACTGGAAGGTCCCGTCGGACTCGTCCAGCAGGCGGTCCTTGATGACCATGGCCGCGCCGTGGCCGATGAGGCAGTCACGCTCCATCTCACCGAACCTCAGACCGCCCTGTCTGGAGCGGCCTTCGGTCGGCTGCCTGGTCAGTATCTGCACCGGGCCACGGGAACGAACGTGCATCTTGCCGGACACCATGTGGTGCAGCTTCTGATAGTAGATCACGCCGATGAATATGTCGGCGTTGATCTTGCTTGACCAGTGAGGCCGTCGTACATGACCTCGCTTGCCGTTGTGCATGAAGCCCTCTTTGACCAGTGCTTCGCGCAGGGCCTCTTCGTTCTCACCGGAGAACGGGGTGCCATCGACCTCACGGGCCTCCATGGCACCGACCTTGCCGCCGATCATCTCCAGGACGTGGGCGACGGTCATACGGGACGGGATGGCGTGCGGGTTGATGACCAGGTCCGGGATGATGCCGTCGGCGGTGAAAGGCATGTCCTCCTGGGGCACGATCAGACCGACGACTCCCTTCTGCCCGTGCCTGGAGGCGAACTTGTCGCCCAGCTCGGGTATCCTCTCGTCACGGACCCGCACCTTGACCAGGCGGCGAGCCGTTCTCGGACTCGGTGAGCATGACCGAGTCGACCCATCCGTTCTCTCCGGCGCGGCATGGTGATGGAGGTCTCGCTGCGCTTCTGGGGGGTAAGGAAGTCGGTCTCCTCTTCCAGGAACCGAGGCGGCGAGGTCTTGCCGATGAGCACGTCCCCGCCGTTGCACTGCGGTCTCTGGCGAAATCAGCCCGTCCTCGCCGAGGGTGTTGTAGGACAGGTCCTGCCTGGCTCCCCTTACGTCCGGGGAAGGGATCTCGAAGTGGTCCTCCTGACCGCCGGGGTACCGGCGCTCCTCGGCGCGGTAGGTCCTCATGAAGCTCGACCTGCCCAGTCCGCGCTCTACGCTGGACCGGTTCAGGATCAGGGCATCTTCCATGTTGTAGCCGTGGTACGATAGGACCGCGACCACGAAGTTCTGCCCGGCCGGCCTCTCGTTGAAGGCCACGAATTCCATGGTCTTGGTCTGGACCATGGGCTTCTGCGGGTAGTGCAGGATATGGCCACGGGTGTCCGGCCTCATCCTGTAGTTGCTGGCAGCTGAGGCCCAGGGACTGCTTGGCCATGCCCGCGCCCATGGTGACACGTGGTGACGAGTTGTGCTCTGGGTACGGGACGAGCCGCCGCGCAAACCCCGAGTATGCACCATGGGGTCGACCTCCATGTGGGTGTGCTCCGTGGTGAGAAGCAGGGTACCTGCATCTCGCCGCCGCAGTGCCTGCACTTCAGGTGGGCGTGCTTCTCGGTGGTGCCCATGTTCATCCAGTCGACATCGAGTCGGGGACAGGGCTATGCCGCACTTGGTCGCAACGCTCCGGCGACCTCGTAGGGCTCGACGGCGATGAAGGAGTCCTCCTCCTCTTCGGCGTCGATCCACTCGATGACGCCCTCGCGGATGAGGTCGGTCCAACGGATCTTGCCCTCGCGGATGTCCTCGACGTGCTTGCGGGTGAGGACGGTCCTGCCGTCGTGCAGGACGAGCAGGGGGCGGCGGAGGCGGCCCTCGTCGCAGTTGATGATGACCTCGTCCATCTCCTCGTCGTAGCGGATGTTGATCTCGTGGGAGAGCAGCCCGGTGCGACGCCTCTGGCGCATCTCCGCCACCAGTTCCAGGGCGGAGTTGTGGACGCCCTTCAGGTCACCGTTGACGTAGACCCGGGTGCCAGGACTTCTGTTGGCCCTTGACCTCCTTGACGCCGAGGTCCTTCAGGAGGTAGGTGACGTCCTCCTCCCGGAATCCTTCGGACACGTCGATGATCAGTGCGGCGTTCTTCACCAGACCGCAGTTCTGACCCTCGGGGGTCTCGTTCGGGCAAAGCCGGCCCCACTGGGTGGGGTGCAGGTCACGAGCCTCGAAGTGAGGCTGGCTCCTGGTAAGCGAGGAGGTGACGCGCCTCAGGTGGGAAATGGTGGACATGTTGGACGTGCGGTCCAGGAGCTGGCTCACGCCCGCCCTTCCGCCGACCCAGTTGCCGGTGGCCAGTGCGTGCAGCAAACGGTGGGTGAGCAGGTCGGGACGGATGGCGCTGGCGATGCGCAGGTCCTTCTTCCGGGCATAGGACCGTTCCAGCTGGTACTTCAGGTCCTTCATCAGGTTGGTGAAGGCGACGCGGAACAGGTCCTCCATGAGGTCGCCAGCGAGCTTCAGGCGCTTGTTGGCGTAGTGGTCCTTGTCGTCCTCCTTCCGGGTGTCCAATGACAGCTCCAGCACGGAGCGGGCGATACGGCCGAGGAAGTATGGCCTTCTTGATGCGGTCCTCCGGGGTGTCGCCCAAGTGGGGCAGCAGACGAGCGGTCGATGATGGACTCGACCTTCTTGACCCGGTACTCCTTGGCCTGGCCGGTGGCGAACTTGCGCTCCAGGAAGACGATGGCGTCCTCGGTGGTGAATATGCCGTTCGGCGGGTAGAGCTTCTTGTCCTGGCATCTCCTCGATGTTGGCATAGACGATGTTGCCCATGCGCTCCTCGAGACGATGGCCTCGAAGATCTCCTTGGTCGGTCTCCATGCCCAGGGCCTTCATCAGGATGCCACCAATGGGATCTGGCCGGAAGCGGCAGGGACGGTGACCATCAGCATGCCGTCGCGTCTTCTTCTCGACAAGGGTGAGGGCCCGATGACCTTCCTTCTGGGAGAAAACCTTGGCGACCTCGAGCTCGGTGCCATAGCGCTCGTTGGTACTCGACCATGACCCGGTTCGGGGCCAGGTCCTCGAGGGTGATGAGGACGCGCTCGGTACCGCCGATGATGAAGTATCCACCGGGGTCCATGGGGTCCTCGCCCTTCTGATGCAGCATGCGCCAGTACTCTTCCTCGCTGATCTCGCGCTCCTCCTCCAGGTTCTCCTTGTAAAGGTTGCACTTCTTGCTCTTGACCATGATGGGCAGGTCGCCGATGTGCACATCCTTCTCTGGTTCCTTCTCGATGCCGTCCTCGACTGATGGTGAAGTCCAGGAAGATGGGTGATAGGTAGTTGACGTTCCTCAGGCGGGCCTCCATCGGGGTGAGGCGAATGGGTGGAGCCGTCCGCCTCCCGGTTCTCGGGAAGCTTGACCTTGATGGTCGGCTGGCCCCCTGGTCGATGTTGCCGGTCGTTCGTCGCGCTGGCGGCCGACACGGATCTCGATGATCCGCCCGTCCGTCTTGTCCGGGTCGAGGCGGATGATGCCGCGGTCCATATCTTCGGCGCAGACGCGGAGGTTGTCGACGATCTTCTGCATGCGGCTGTTGGGGTTGTCCAACGTGGGCAGGAAGTCGTTAAAGCTCGAGATGTGATGGTTGACTATGCTTCTATCTTTGAAATAAAGTTCGACTAGATCGCGCAATGGATTCACCCTCTGATAACCAGACGATAGGCGACCGCCACCTCGGCGGTCTCGCTGTTCCTTCTTGATCTCGATGACGCTGCCCTCATCGATGGGCTGGCCCCTGATGTCCTCGAGCAGACGGACGCAAGAGTCGCTCCTCCTGATCTTGGGCAGCTGGTCCTTTGTGACCCTGAGCTTGGCCAGGACCTTCTGGGCCTCCTCCTTCGTTAACAAACGGTGCTCAGGCACGAGATTGTGCTCTAATACATTGAACTGTGGCGCTTCGACGATAAAAATCACCTCGATTCAGACCCGGGACCTAGATTTCGTTTATTAAGTATCATTATATATACACTTCGGTGGCGGATTATGTTCTCTTGTTCAACTCCCATATTCCTTTTTCACCTACTACCAAGGCGGGCCCGCGGGGAATTTCGCGTCCATGGGGATGCCATGGATGTTTCGAACCCCGGGCCACCTGGTTAAAAGCCAGATGCTCTTTCTAGGGATGCCTGTCACCAAACATCCTACCTAGCTGAGCTACGGGCCCATTGGTAGCTGAGTGCCGGCGCTGTGGAGGCGAGAGTAACTATTGCTTTTATTTAAGCTTTCTTAAATCGTATGAACTTGTGTTAGCAGGCTTGTTGTTGAGCTTGTACATCAGGGCGATCGCCCTTGTCAGTATGATCGTGTTCATGCTCTCTGGAAACGCTGGTTCGAGGCGGGGCGTTTAGACCTGCTGGCAGATGTTATTGTTTTTGGTCGATGTCATTGATTCAAATTTGCATGAATTCATTTATTGATTTTCTAAGAATTTCACATCTGATTGACACAGCGCTTACGAAGTTCGTCGCTTAGAACGACCTCATCGAGGTGGTCTCTTTAAGGATTGCATTACCTCATTGATCAAGGCCGCGGCCTTCCGTGCGCCATCGAGTGGTAAGGGAGCGTACTCGACCTTAGAGCCGAGGTTGTCGATGACCGCATCGGCAAGCAACTCCGGCGTTGTCAGGGAATAGCTCATACACAGTTTGGCCCCCCTTCTCCTATTCGCTCCAGTGACGTGAACGACTTGCTCGAAGTGTTGCTCCAGAGGGAAATAGATGAACGGTTTTCCCAACGCAATCAGTTCAAGTGAGGTCGTCCCACCCGCGGTCGTGATGGCCAGATCACATACCGCCAGATGCTTAAATAAATCTGGCACGAACCCTCTGACGATCGCCCCTTCTGTCCCCATTATTGTCGAAGGGTCGATACGAGGCCCGCCCACCAGCACCATCTTCGCCGTTGGAATGGAGTGATGGATGAACGGAAGAGATTTGGCACAGAGGTCCAGGAGCTCTTTCCCTGCGGCCGTCCCTCCAACGGTGCAGATGATCAGGGGCACTTGCCCGTACCCTAGCTCCGTTCGCAGCGCCTCGCGCTCGATCAGGGCGCTCGGTTCAAAGGAAAGGATGTAGCCAACGAAATCTACATCCTCGCTGAGTTCCCTGAAGGTCGGCATCGAAGGGCCCCAGCTTCGATCGGGCAAATCCTCTGGCTCCCCGATGAATATGGTCTTGGCCAACAACTCCCGGTCTTTAAGTAATTTGTACCACAGCCCATTGGCATAGTTGACGTAGCTACGTTCCACTGGGTTCTCGGTCATTACCTCAAACCCCAGGAAATCCGTGATCAATACTAACCTAACGCCTTTTAACAGATTACGGTCCATCTGCATGACATCAAGAAGATCGAAGGTCTCATCGCCGACCACCAGCTCGATCTTTTCTCTCTCCACCACCCGACTGCAAACCTGGGCGTTTATGGCGGAGTCCTTCATCATATCAACCCCGGTCATGACCATGTTGGTCCTGAAGTCCTTGGCGGCGGCTTCGATGGCCTTTGTTCCATAGGACACCTGGGTGGTTTCAGGTGCCAACCTCTCCCCTGCATTCTCGATGACTGAACGAGCGGGATCGTCGGCAAGCCACAGCAATTCGAGGTCCGGCTCAAGCCTTCGCAACTCCTTCGCGATCTCAAGATCGCGCATGACGTGGCCCAGGCCGATTGACCCGCTGATAAAGAGGATTTTTCGAGTCAGGCGGAACACCTTCGTTTTACTTTCAATTTCACGTTTGTATTAAAAGATGACTACCAGCTTTATGTTGGTCCTAAATATTAAATCACTTCCTGTATGTGAACGGTCCCATTAATAATATTGGATAAAATATTATATAATTATAACAAATATATTGTGATGGTTGGAGTTGGGCGCCAAGGACTCTCCAACAAATGATGGCTGTCGCACTTCAAGCCCCACTCATTGGAGACCCTGAATGGTATTCAATCTGATTGACCATCATGGCCTGCAAAGGTTTTTTCTCCAGATCCGAGATGATCGGGCATCAGCCTATTTATTTATATAAGAAGCCTAATCTCGCTAACCTCGCAGGAAGCGATGAACATGCAGAACGAGAAGATTTGCAGCTCATGTGGTATCAGGTTGACAGGCAAGGGCATCACCTTCTTCCCCTGCCCCAATTGTGGGCAGAAAGAGATCGGCCGCTGCTACAATTGCCGCGACCAGAGTGTGAAGTACACCTGCCCTAAGTGCGGTTTCAGCGGACCGTGAGGGTTTCTCATGGGATCAGTAGCCGCGGTGCACCAGCTCATGTCAGAGGACACCGAGTACGACTTCGCCGGTCTGGCCAAGGACCTCCCTGAGAAGGTCCCCGCCGGTATCAAGGTGGTCCGGTCGGAGATCAAACCATTGGCCTACGGTCTGAAGCTCCTGGAGGTCACGACCATCATGCCCGATGCCGCTGGTCTGATCGAGAAGCTAGAGGATTACTACCGGTCCATCGACGGCATCGCCAATGTTGAGACCACGGAAGTAGGCCTCATCTGAAGCGCAAACCTGTTCCCAATATCTTACATGTACCTATTTTTTGAATCCTTCGATTTGGAACATCAATTTCATGAGGTCGTAGACGTCTACGATACTGGCATGGATGTGGTTCGATGAAAGCTTTGGTGATCGATGGCTATATCGATGAGCCAGGGTCGCTAGGGGTCCCTCCCTACATCCATCCAGGGGTCAGGGCGGCGTATGGAGCGGCGTTGGACGCTGGTTGCGAGGTCCGATACATCACCATCGATGCGCTTAGGGAAGGGGGCCAAGTACCTAAGGCGGATATCGTCCTGACCATGGCCGGCTCTGCCGTGCCTGGTAAGTACATACGGGCCATGCCCGCCTCGTTGAAGGAGGTCGTCGCCCTGGCCGATAGATCCCCCGGCGTAAAGGTCTTGGGCGGCCCAGCGGCATTAGAGCCGAAGGCTGAGCCCTACTTCGACGTTCTAGCGAAGAAGGATGCGGCCTCGACCCTCTATGACCTCATACGCGGCAACTATTCCGAGGAACGGTGGCGCAGCGGTGAGGAATGGGACCGGTGGTTGCTGAAGGGAGCGGAGAGCGTCACCAACCATCCTGACCACCCACAACCTCTGGTGGCCGAGATCGAGACCTACACGGGTTGCGTGCGATGGCGCAGCGGGGGTTGCTCTTTCTGCGTCGAGCCGCTCAAAGGCGAACCCCGGTTCAGGGAACCGGAAGGGATCATCTCCGAAGTGGGACGATTATATGAGCTGGGAGTGCGCAACTTCCGCTTGGGGTCACAGACGTGCATCATCTCTTACAAGGCCCATCTCGACGGTACGGACCGACCCAGGCCGAACCCTGAGGCCATCGAAAGATTGTTGTCAGGAATTTCGAAGTTGAATCCGGACGTGCTCCATCTGGACAACGCCAACCCGGCCATCATCGCAGAGTACCCCGGGGAGTCGAAGGAGATCCTCAAGAGCATGGTCCGACACTGCACTAGCGGTAATGTGCTCGCCTTCGGTCTGGAGTCGGCGGACCCCGAGGTCATGAGGGCCAACAACCTGAATGCCACCACGGAAGAGACGATGCAGGCCATTCGGATAGTCAACGAGATCGGCAGGGCCAGAGGCGGGTCCGGGTTACCAGAGCTCCTCCCTGGGCTGAACTTCGTGATCGGGCTGGAGGGAGAAAGCGAAAGGACATTGCCATCGAACCTGGATTTCCTCCGCCAGGTCCTGCGGGAGGGTCTGCTTTTGCGGCGCATCAACATCCGTCAGGTGAGCTGTATACGTCGACAGTTCGAAGGCACCCTCCGGCACGGGGAGTTCCTCAAATTCAAGGCGTCGGTCCGGGATGAGATCGATGCGGAGATGCTCCGCAGACTGGTCCCGGTCGGAACCAAGCTCATCCGGGTCTTCACGGAGATGAAGGAAGGCAAGGTCACCTTTGGGAGGCAGATCGGCACCTACCCTTTGCTGGTGGGCATCCCATATGCCTTGGACATCGGTAGGTTCTATGACGTCAAGGTGGTGGACTGGGGGCAGCGCAGCATAACCGCCGTCGAATATCCATTGCACGTAAATCATTGTCACATCACTGCCCTGGAGGCTTTACCGGGCGTAGGTCGGAAGCGGGCCATGCGCCTCTTCCGTTCCCTTCCATTTCATAACTTCGATGAATTCGTGAGCTCTCTGGACGATGAGGCTCTGGCTCGGTCGCTGTTCGATTACGTCGCCCTTGACTGAAGCACCCTGGAGAGCACCATAAATATTGGTAAGGCGGTTGCTCGGTCAGATGGAACCGATGCGTTTGGCCCGGTACCCCTTCCTCCGTGAGGCCTCTGATTTCGTGCGGAGCCATGGCGTGTCCCTGGAAGAGCTTCTGACCCACCCAGCTTATTCACAGGCGAGGAGGCGGGGCAAAGAACGGGTGCTGGATGCCATCGCCGAGGCTAGGATCGCCACCAAGGCCATTGGTTATGGCGAGGAGGAGGCGATGCTGGAGGTTCTCAGCTATCCCGTCGCCCGAATGCTCGTATCGTGCCTGGCCGATGAGTTTCTAACCCGTCGTTATGCTTTGGCGGAGGCTAAAGCCATGAGCCAAAGGCTAGAGACAGAGGAAATGGTGGTCCTCAAAGAGGTGGCTCACGACCTGGGGGTCTCCGCATCCTACGATGAGGGGTCTCTGACCATGCACTTCTGTGATTTCCTGCGCTACACGTCAGGCCTTAGAGGCAAGGAGTGGAAGCTCGTGAACCAGGAGGTCAAGGGCGGCTTCGTTCCTTTGACCCAGAACAAGTTCTCCAGAGTGCTAGAACAGGCCTTGCAGGAAAAGATAGAGGGTGAACTACCACTGCCGGTCAGCGATGCCGTCTTCGACGCGGTCTCGAACGAGCTGGCCGAGATAAACGTCAAAGCGGAGGAGATGCGCCAGAGGATGCACTCCAACGATTTCGGGGAGATCAGCATCACCAGCTTCCCCCCTTGCATGAAGAGGCTCATCGCCATGGCCAATAAAGGGGAGAACATGCCACACGCCGGTCGCTTCGCCATCGTGACGTTCCTGGGCACCTTGGGCATGCCTAACGATGAGATCATCAAGACCTTCCACACCTCGCCCGATTTCGACAACTCCATGACCACGTACCAGGTCAGGCACATCACCGGGGATGGCATGGGGAGGCGCTATACGCCACCTGAATGTTCCACCATGCGCACCAATGGCCTCTGCGTTGATCAGGACAACCTGTGCCAGAGCGGGATCAGGCACCCTCTGTCGTACTATAGGATCAAATCCAGGAAACCGAGGAAGGAGAACGAGGAGAGGGTGGAAGAGGTTGAGGGGACCCAGCCTAAGGCCAAGAAAAGAGCCCAACAAAAGGCGGCTAAGTAGGTCATCGTTCGTTCATTGGAGCTATTTCAGCTCCTTCCAGGTCGCTATGCCTCTTTGCACCACGGTTAGGTTGCCAATCAAGGCGAACCAGAGCATCATAAGCTCGAACATGGAGAACTGCACCCAGCCCAGGTCGACGAACTTGTCTCCGGTGATCAGGACATAGCCCCATTGCACCAACGGCACCAGGAACATCAGCACGATGCGGTCGGCCCGGCCTAAAAGCCCGGCGTACATGCGGCCGATGCCCAAAGCTTGCGCCTGGGTGCCCATGTATGAGGTCATCAGCACACCGAGAAGGGCCAATATGCCCAGATAGATGTTGCACCAGGAGCTGACCACCACTCCGCCGATCATGAATATGTCCGCATAACGGTCGAACACGTGGTCGATGAAATCGCCTCGCTTCCCGGCCTTACCGACCAGGCGGGCCACCTTTCCGTCCACGGCGTCCAGGAAGCCGCTGACCAGTACCAGTATCGATATGATGGGCAAAAGCAGTTCCCAGTCCTCGAAACTGTAGTAGGTGAGTATCCCCACGACCAAAGCGAGCACCAGGGCGATGACGGATATCAGATTCGGGTCCACGCCCTTCAAGGCATTGGCCGCCGGCATGAGGATCTTGTCCGCCCTCCCCCTCTGCGCATCTAGTACCAATCCAGCACCTCGCTGCTCCAATCGATATGCCCGGGCCGGTACTTTTCGGTTTTCCCTGCCACGATGTCCTGGACCGCATCCGCTACCTCGGATGAGCCCATGTCCGATGTGTCGATCTCGAAGACCGCACTATCCTGTTCCAACGCTTCAACCAAAATGGCGTCCAGGGCCTCCGCTTCGACGTTCTCGTCCACCTTGGCCTTTGGCCAATCTCGCTCCGCCAAGCGCGACCTGAGCAACTTGGGCCGGCATCTGAGAACGATGCAGAGGTCGTTCGAGACAAGGTGTGCCAGGTGACCTACCAGGACGATGTCTTTCCGATCATATCGTGAGTCGACCGCGTCTTGCAGTTCGTCGACGTCGATCTCATAGCTTCCCCGCCGTTGATCGACCTCTCTGAGCAGTCCTGCCTCTCTTGCGATCGCGCTCACTTCGACCGCGTCCCATCCCCGAGCTCTCAGAATGTCCCCAACGCTGGTCTTTCCCGTGCCAGGGGTGCCGGTGAGGGCGATGCGCATGACTCGAACAAGCCTGACCGCATTAAAAAAGGATTTGTTGGACGCGGGTTCCCCCTCCTCCGCGTCCTTTCCCCCGTGGATCTCCCTTCCCAGAGAAACTATTTACAAAGACTGGACAAGTTTTCATACATATTAATAGCATAAGTGAGCATGCTAAGGTTAGTATTATATATTAAAAAACGAAGAACAAGCCTCTGGCAATAGAAATTTCATTATTTCCCCAGGGAATCTTGAGGGTCGATGAGGGAATCGTAGAATAGCAGCTCTACCAGTGCCTCCTGCCTTCGTTCCCTGACCTCCCGCCGGAAAGGTGCCGTGATCGTGATAGGTATCTCGATATCGTAACGTACATCCATCAGGACCAAGCCCTCCGCTTTGGCGATACCGAAGCTGCCTTCCTTGCCTTCCAACAGCTCTGAGACCGCCTCCAATCGTACCCGGCCCCGGCCTACCTCGGCCATCGCCGCCACCATCCTCCGCACCATGTTGCGCAGGAATCCGCGGGCATAAAGGTCGATGATGATCATATCCCCGATAGGTTGGACCACGACCTTGTCCACCGTCTTGACCGTCGCCTTACCCTCCGGTTTGCAGAAACGGATGAAATCATGGCGACCCTCGAACATGCGCGCGCACTCCCGGAAGAGTTCCGGGTCGACGCCCTCGGAAGGATGGTAATATCGATACCAGCGCTGTTTGCCCCGCCTTGGGGAGAAATCGTGCGGGACCTGTGCCAGACCATAATAGAAGACGTTCTCCGAGACGGCGTTCAGAGCGTGGAGCAATCGGCCCTCCTCGAAATCCGTGTCAAAACAGACCACGTTGCCTAGGGCGCTCACCCCTCGATCCGTGCGACTGGCGACCCGGAAGCGCGCCTCCTTTGCCGAAGCGATCGCCTCGATCTTGACCAAGGCACGGAGGACCTCTCCCTCCACCGTGCCGACGGTCGGGCTGTCGCTGCGAACCGTTGAAGTCCCTGCCATCATAGGCGATCTTGACCGCCGCCGTCCAGACCATGCGCTCAAATGTTAAGTATTGGTGTTTAATAAGACTAGCGAGGCGTGGCGATGGTATCTTACAAGGTGGTGCTGGTGCGGCCCCAGAACGACGGGAACGTCGGTGCGGTGGCGCGCTCCATGGGGAATTTCGGCTTCAAGGATCTGGTCATGGTGGACCCTGCCCACTCACCGACGAGGCTTTCAAGCGGGCCAAGCACGCCAACTACATCCTGAAGGATGCGATGGTCACCTCCGATTTCGAGGAGCGCCATCTCCGATTGCTTCTTGGTCGTCGGCACCTCCGGCATCGTGACCCAAGGAGAGGGGCATTACATCCGCATACCATTGACACCGAGAGAGCTGGCGGAGAGGACTGTGGGGCATGAGGACAGGATCGCTTTGGTCTTCGGGCGGGAGGACCTTGGCCTCACCCAGGAACAATTAATGCGCTGCGACCTCCTGGTGCACATCCCCGCGCATGATGGATACCCGGTGCTCAACCTTTCCCACGCCGTGACCGTGCTGCTCTATGAGATATTCGCCGCTCAGGGGGCGCCATCCAAGCCCAACCCGGCGACGGAGCACGAGAAGGAGCTGCTGTTCCGCAATTTCTCCGAGCTGCTGGAAGCTATAGAGTACCCATCGTTCCGAAGGGAGAAGACCAACGTCATGTTCAGGCGCATGATGGGACGCGCCATACCAACGAAGTACGAGTTCTACACCATCATGGGCGTGCTGGGCGGAGCGGCGGAACGTATCAGACGCCTAGAACGCAAGAACGGCAAGGAAGAGGATTAGCGACCGTACTTCACCAGCATCTCACCTATGTTGTTCGTCGGCTCCAGGCCGTCCAAGGGCGGCTCGGTCAGCTCACCGATGCCAGTGATGACCGCCAGAAGCCTGATCGTCTCCTCGCAGTCCTCGCTGACCCTGACGCCGAACTTGATGTTGGCATCGGGATCGAGATGCTGGGTTATACCTTCGAAGACGCGATGGGCCCGACGCAGCGACAGGTTCGTCCCTCCAGATAGATGGATGAGGGCCCCGGTGCCGCCGGTGATGTCCACCTCCAGCAAAGGGTTGCTGATGGCGTCCCGGACCACGCCCTCGGGGTCGGCGTTCTCCCCGTAGATGATGGTGCTGACGCCCCCATTGAGGATGACGCTGCGCAGGTCCGCGAAGTCCAGGTTGATGAGCGATGGTTTGGTCAACGCATCGACCAGACCACGGATGAGCTCGGCGATCAGGCGGTCCATGACCCCCAAGGCCTGATTGAAAGGTATGTTGCCGACGATGTTCAGCAGTCGGTTGTTGTCCAGGATGAGGAGGGTGTCGGAGTTCTCGCGCAAACGGCGCAGGCCCTTCATGGCGGTCCCGTGCTTCCTTCCGCCCTCGGCACGGAAGGGCATGGTGGCGATGGAAACGACGACGGAACCGCATTTGTGGGCCGTCTCGGCCACGACAGGGGCGGCACCGGTGCCCGTGCCCCCGCCCATTCCAGCGATGACGAAGGTGAGGTCGACATCGTGGAACATGGAATCGAAAAGGCTGGTGGCATTGATGGCGCATGACTCCCCCAGGTCCGGTCGACCGCCCGCGCCCAAGCCTCGGGTGGACTCGGCCCCTATCAGCAGCCTATGGGTGCTTTTCGTGCCCTTGAGGCTGATGGCGTCGGTGTTGACCGCCATGGTCTCGATCTCGTCCACGCCGATCTGGTTCAACCGATGCACGCTGTTGCATCCCGCTCCGCCACACCCCACTACAAGTATCTTGAGCGTGCGAATGTCATCTGCGTAGCCCCCGTGATTGAACCCCATCCCATTCGCTCCCGGCGGGCAAGGCCACTCATTTCATGTCGTTGACTGCCTGCTCCAGCCTCATGCGGACGTACTCCCTGACCGCGTTCCTGATGGCGTCGTC
Organism: Methanomassiliicoccaceae archaeon; assembly: GCA_963806355.1. GTDB lineage: Archaea > Thermoplasmatota > Thermoplasmata > Methanomassiliicoccales > UBA472 > JACXTP01. The sequence continues at coordinate 26,805 of CAWDXN010000001.1, forward strand.
GATCGAGACCGAATCCCCGTCCTTGACCAGCGCCTCCAGCTCGATGAGCTTGCCCTTGGGCAGCTCCACCGTCACCCTCTCGATGTACTCGGGGGTGAAGTGGGTCTCTATGAAACTGTCTATGGCGGCCCTGATGGCATCGGAGATGGTGGGGTACTTCCCAGTGTCCACGAGGTTCTGCAAGGCCTGCAGCTTCTCTGAAGGTAGCCTGATGGTTATTCTCTCGCTATCGACCATGGCCCAGCTCTGGAACGTTTGATGTCAGACGAATACGTCAATTTCGTCAGACGATTGCAAGATGCGTTTGAAAATATATAAAGATTTACGGATGGAAAGCTGGCAAAGCGATGATTCACAAACCTCTGGGCGGCCTCTCCTTGGCTCCCACCACATCATCGAAATGGTCCATCCAGACCTTCGATACGTAAAGCACGCAGAGGGTCGCCAACAGATATTCGCCAGCCAGCAGATAGATCCTTTCGTCCAACATTACATCGACCTCTTGGGATCGGTAGCCGACCGGGACGGCTGAGGCCTACTTAATGGTACTGGAGCCACAACCAGGCCTTGGCGCGTCTGGAAGGTCATAATTCAATAAATCCTATATATATGGTATTTAAATACGAGCTGAGAGAAATTTTAAGGTGAACCGATGGCCAAGATCAAGATCGAGAATGTGGTGGCATCGACCTCGCTGGGGGTGGAGCTCGACCTGCAGTCAATCGCGCTGGCCTTGGATGGCGCCGAATATGAGCCTGAGCGGTTCCCTGGTCTCATCTATCGTTTGAAGGACCCCAAGACCGCGACGCTCCTGTTCCGGAGCGGCAAGGTGGTGTGCACCGGGGCCAAGAGCTTGGAGCACGTCAAGGTGGCCATAAACAAGGTGGCCAAGCAGATCGAGAAGGCGGGCATCAAGATCAAGGTGGAGCCGAAGATCGAGGTGCAGAACATCGTCGCCTCCTCCGACCTAGGACAGGAGATCAACCTCAACGCCGTCGCCATCTCGCTGGGCCTGGAGCGGGTGGAGTACGAACCAGAGCAGTTCCCTGGACTGGTCTATCGGCTCGACGACCCCAAGGTCGTGGTCCTGCTGTTCGGCTCTGGCAAGCTGGTCTGCACCGGCGCGCGGAAACCTCAGGACGTCGAGGCCGCGGTCAACAAGATCACTGAGGAGCTGAAGGCGGCAGGACTGTTACGTTGACCCAAGTGCCGATATTCGACAACCATATCCATCTCCAGCCGCAGGGCCGGAACGTGGAGGCGGTCAGGGAGTTCCAGAAGGCCGGCGGGACCCACTTGATCCTGAGCCACATGCCTTATGAACAGGTGCAGGTCCACGAGCGTCGAGGACTTCATCACTCTCGTATGACATCACGATCGGTCTGGCGGAAAGGTGCAATCGAGAGACCTCGGTGAAGATGTTCTGCACCGTCGGCCCCTACCCCAGTCCTCCTGATCCCTTTGGCGGAGGAGCATGGCCTCCCGAAAGCCAAGGAGATAATGATGGGGGCGATGGAGGCGGCCGCCGCCTTGGTGCGCGAAGGCAAAGCCGTCGCCATCGGTGAAGTGGGCCGCCCGCATTTCCCAGTGGCGGAGGAGGTGATGACCGCCTCCAACGAGATCATGAGCCATGGCATGAGGTTGTGCAAGGAGGTCGGTTGCGCAATAGTCATCCATTCCGAGAGCGCCACCCCGGAATCCCTGGCGGACCTCGCATCGATGGCGGACCGCGTAGGCTTGGACCGGGGAAAGGTGGTCAAGCATTTCTGCGCCCCGCTGGTGACCGCGGAGGAGAACCATGGGGTGATGCCCTCCGTTCTTGCCAGCAAGAGCGCCTTCGCCGAGGCCTTAGGCAAAGGGCACCGCTTCCTGCTGGAGACGGATTTCATGGACGACCCGACCAGGCCGGGGGCGGTGCTGGGGATATCCACCGTGCCAAAACGGATCAAGACCCTGCTGACCGGTGACAAGAACTTGCAAGAATTGGCCTGGAGGATCTCCAAGGACAATCCTGAGCGGGTCTATGGCATCGAGATAGAATGAATCAATGGATCTCGAAGTTGGGGAACTCGTTGAGAGAACGGGACCAGATGACGTCAACGTGCTCGACCTGGGCATACGGCTGTTCTTCCGTGAGCATGCGGATGACCTCGTTTATTGCTCCGTCCTCACCTTCGAAAAGAGCTTCCACGGATCCGTCAGGGAGGTTCCTCACCCAACCGCTCACCTGCAGCCTCTTGGCGTACTTGCGAGTGAAGTTACGGAAGTGCACCCCTTGCACCCTTCCGCGGAAGCGCACGTCCGCCCTCGCTATCATAGTAGATAGGAGGGACAAGGCGGCAAATATGCTTTTCGCGACCCTAATACCGGTCCCGCGAGGGGTGATTCCCCCGTAGGTTTTTTATTGATTCAAACATATACTGCTGACAGTTAAATCGCATTATTGCGCAGGAAGGGATTTGGGATGATGAAATCGTTGGTAGAAGAAGCTTTAGCGAGAGATAGTGAGACGCCGGTACGGATGGAACCGCGGGCGCCAGCGCCGTCGCCGGTATCGGTCGACAACACTGACGCGGAGCTGATGGAGCTGCTCCAGAAGCTCAAGACCAACATCAAGATCATCGGCTGTGGTGGCGGTGGCTCGAACACCATCTCCCGCATATCCGAAGAGAACATCGCTGGAGCCGAGACCTATGCCGCCAACACCGACGCCCAGCACCTGCTGGCGGTCGAGGGCGCCGCACAAGATCCTGCTGGGCCGGAGGAGCACCCGCGGACTGGGGGCGGGCGCGCATCCCCCAGGTGGGAGAGGCCGCGGCCAAGGAGGCCGAGCCAGAGCTGAAGAAGGCGTTGATCGACGCCAACATCGTCTTCGTCACCGCCGGCATGGGCGGCGGCACCGGAACCGGATCCGCGGCCGTGGTGGCAGAGATCGCCAAGGACATGGGCGCGTTGACCATCGCCGTGGTCACCCTGCCGTTCAAGGGCGAGGGCAAGATGCGCATGGAGAACGCGGAGTGGGGCCTGGAACGCCTGCGCAACGCGGCCGACACCGTCATCGTCATCCCCAACGACAAGCTGCTGGAGCTGTACCCCAGGCTCTCCCTGAACGCGGCGTTCAAGGTGGCGGACGATGTGCTGACGAGGGCCATCAAGGGCATCACGGAACTCATCACCAAGCCCGGCCTGGTCAACCTGGACTTCAACGACCTCAAGACCATCATGAAGGGGGCCGGCGTGGCCATGATCGGGCTGGGAGAGTCGGACGGGCATGCGGAGGACCGCGCCCTGGAGGCCATCGAGGAGGCTCTGAACTCCCCTCTGCTGGAGGTCGACATCTCCACCGCCACTGGCGTCCTGGTGAATGTGATCGGCGGCCCGGACATGACCATATCCGACGCCCAGAAGGTCGCGGAGGAGGTCCACAAGCGCATCAGTCCCTCGGCGAGGATCATCTGGGGCGCGGGCGTCGACCCGAGCCTGGAGCACAAGATCAGGGTCATGGTGGTGATGGCCGGCGTGCAGTCCACGCAGATACTGGGCAAGTCCGACGAAGCAAAGAAGCTGAAGGACGCGGACCTGGACTTCATCAAGTGAGCGGGCAAGCATAAGGCCCGCCTAGGTTGGCCATGCCACTCCCGGACCTGGGACGAAAGGTGATGACCCTTCCGATCGGTTCACTGGCAAGGTCGACCATTATTCCGCCCATCGCCCTGGTTACCCTAAAGGCTGGTGATGATCCACCTGAACTAAGTCAGTCCAATGAGAAGAGGTCCTCCACCCGGACCTTGAACAGTCTCGCCATCTTCATCGCCAATTGAAGGGAGGGGTCCGACGACTCGTTCTCAATGGAGATGATCGTCTGCCGTGATACGCCCAGCTTCTTGGCGAGCTCCTCCTGCGTGAGGTTGGTCATGGCGCGATATAACCTGACCTTGTTCTTCACTTCGACCACCCAGACATGGATTATAGTAAGATATTATTGACTTATTGGTTAATATACTTTACATAATGTAAATCATGATTATGCATAAAGTAAATTACTTTTAACATATTATTATCTTATTATCAGAAAAAATATAGAGGGCTTTTTTCAATACGACCAGTTAATGGTCGCCCTCATTCTCGTTCGGGAGAAAAATGAGGTATCATAGGAATCAAACCGAAATATATTAAAATCTGGTAGCTGCTAACCCTCCGCAAGGATGGGGCACTGCAAGTGAAGCCCAGCCTTCCGGGAGGAAATAACAATGAAGTCATTCATCTCCGATGCCATTTCAAAAGCGGGGCCATCTGGCACCCCCGAGAAGGCGCAACCTTACCGCGCCGTCTCGGCTGAGGACGAGGAACTGGAACGCATCCTGACCAGCCTGAAGACCAACATCAAGATCATCGGCTGCGGCGGCGGCGGTTCGAACACCATCGACCGCCTCTCCGAGTCCAACATCCGGGACGCGGAGCTGTATGCCTGCAACACCGATGCTCAGCACCTCCTCATCACCAGGGCGCATCACAAGATCCTATTGGGCCGGAGGAGCACCCGCGGATTGGGCGCTGGTGCCCTGCCCCAGGTGGGCGAGGAGTCCGCCCGAGAGGCCGAGGAGGAACTGAGGAAGGCCCTGAACGGCACGGACATCGTCTTCGTCACCGCCGGGTTGGGCGGAGGCACCGGGACCGGTTCTGCCCCTTACGTGGCCCAGATGGCCAAGGACATGGGCGCGCTGACGATCGCCATCGTCACCTCCCCCTTCAAGGCGGAGGGCGTCATCCGCTCCGAGAACGCCGAGTGGGGGCTGGAACGGCTGCGCTCCGTCGCCGACACCGTCATCGTGGTGCCGAACGACAAGTTGCTGGAGCTGTGCCCCAGGCACTCGCTGAACGCCGCTTTCAAGGTGGCGGACGAGGTGCTGGTGCGGGCCATCAAGGGCATCACCGAGCTGATCACCAAGCCCGGCCTGGTCAACCTGGACTTCAACGACCTGCAAGACCATCATGAAGGGGGCCGGCGTGGCCATGATCGGTCTGGGAGAGGGCGAGGACGACGACCGGGTCGAGCACGCCGTCACCGAGCGCGATCAACTCCCCGCTCATCGACGTCGACATCACCGGCGCCATCGGGCGCCTTGATCAACGTGACCGGCGGTGAGGACATGACCGTCTCCGAGGCGGAGAAGGTCGCCGAGATCATCCAGTCCAAGCTCAGCCCGAACGCCCGGATCATCTGGGGTGCGTCCATCGACCCGGCCCTGGAGAACAAGGTCAGGGTGATGGTGGTCATCACTGGCGTGAAGTCAAAATACATCCTGGGTCCCAAGGAGAGCCAGGCCCACAAGGCCATGGACGTCGACTTCATCAAGTGAGGTCGACCGAAAGAAAGTTTAATTAAAGAGAATCTATTAGGGCCGCATTCAAGAAGGCGTAGAAATGGACATCGTCGACAAGTCCTGGGAGAGTCCAAAAGAAGATCGAGGAGCGGTTCAAGGGCCTCGGCAAGGGCAAGTACGGCCGAGTAATCAAGATGGCCCGTAAGCCCACTAACGAGGAGTACCTCAGGACGATGATGATCACAGGCTTGGGTGTCATACTCATCGGCCTCCTCGGCTTCGGCATATATTGGGCGGCGAAACTGGTCCGCCCGTAGTCCGAGACCTACCATAGATACTCTTCACATTCGGGGTCAATTTCATGAACGAATTCGAGGAACAGAAGGCGGCCCAGCCCGCTATGCGCGCCGGGGCCCTCTCCCTGACAGGCGAGAACGCACAGCGCAGCCTGTCCGCTGGCAGCGTGGCCACCTGGGCCGTGCAGCTGAGGAGCGGGGACGCCTCCAAACAGATCATCATTCTTAGGATCATCGCCATCATCGAACCTGGCGCCCCGGAGTGGGACGTGAAGCTGGCCGATACCACGGGAGTGCTCTATGACAGCGCTTCCCTCGAAGCAGCCGGTGGCAAAGATCGCCATGGAGGGCAGCAAGCCCAAGGAGCTGAAGGTCATGGCGGAGGCCCCTCGCGGAGCCCGTTTCGACGACATCGTGAAGATCACCCTGGAGGCCTGCCTTGAGGGCGGTGCCTCTGTCTGCGACCGCATGGAGTTCACCGCGGTCGCCAGGCAGTCCATCATGGTGCTGAAGACGTCCATCGGTCACGAGCGGAACGTCGCCGACGGTGTCGCCAGCAAGGCCAAGGTGGGGGAGAAGCGGCATCTTCGCGCATTCTTGCCCCGGACAACCTGGACGGCTACGTGTTCATCGAAGGTATGAACACCGACCTGATGCGCGAGACCGTTCGCGGCGTCCGCAAGGCCAAAGGCCTGGTGGAGGGCGAGACCAAGTTCGCCGAGATAGAGCACTTCCTCACCCCCAAGCCACTGGTGTCGGGGATCATGGAGGGCGACGTGGTCGAGCTGGTGGCCGGACCGTTCAAGGGCGAGAAGGCCAGGGTCCAGAAGATCGATGAGAGCAAGGAGGAGATCACCGTGGAGCTGTTCGAGGCGATGGTCCCCATCCCGGTGACGGTCAGAGGCGACCACGTGAGAGTTCTCGAGAAGGAGAAGTGAGTATATGGCAGATACAATTGAAGTATTAGTGGAAGGCGGCAAGGCCACCCCCGGTCCGCCGCTCGGCCCGGCCCTGGGCCCGACGGGGATGAACGTCGTCCAGGTCGTCGCCGAAGATCAACGAGAAGACCAAGGCCTTCGCGGGAATGAAGGTCCCGGTCAAGGTCATCATCGACCCGAAGACCAAGACCTTCGAGATCAAGGTCGGCACGCCACCCACCTCCGCGCTCCTCTTCAAGGAGCTAGGCGTGGAGAAGGGATCCGGGTCGCCCAAGCAGACCAAGGTCGGCAACATCACCATCGAGCAGGCCATCAAGGTCGCCGACATGAAGAAGGACTCGCTCATGGGCAAGGACCTGAAGATCCGCGTCCTGGAGGTCGTCGGCACCTGCCGTCTCCTGCGGTATCACCGTCGAGGGCAAGGAGCCCAAGGCGTCCCGAAGGAGATAAAGGAAGGCAAGTGGGACGCGAAGTTCGCGCCCTGAACGACCCTTCCCTTTACATAACCTTTATAAACGATGTCCAGTTAAGGGGACACCGCACTGTAGGAGAGCTCAGCTCGTAGTACTACAGGAGGGATTGTCATTGGTAGAGAAGAACAACACTAGCGGCCGTCAAGAAGGCGCTGGAGAAATCTCCGAAGCGCAACTTCAGAGAGACGGTTGACCTATCGATAAACCTGAGGGATGTGGACCTTTCTGTCCCAAAGAACAGGATACAGGAGGACGTCATCCTGCCACACGGAAGGGGCAGCGGCATCAAGGTCTGCGTCATCGGCGGCGGCGAACTTGCCCAGAAGGCCAAGAGCGTCGCCGACAAGGTCATCACCCCAGAGGAGCTGGGCACGATCGCCGACGACAAGAAGGAGGCAAAGAAGGTCGCCTCGCAGATCGATTTCTTCATCGCCGAGGCGCCCTTGATGCCCACCGTCGGTAAGCGCTTGGGTATCGTCCTCGCGCCCGGGGGAAGATGCCGAAGCCAATCCGCCAGGCGCCGACCCGAAGCCGATGATCGAGAACCTGCGCAAGACCGTCTCGGTCCGGACCAAGGACAACAAGACCTTCCAGGCCCCGGTAGGCACGACCGACATGACCCCGGAGCAGATCGCAGAGAACATCGAGCTCATTCTGAAGCGGATCTCGGCCAAACTGGAAAAGGGAACGATGAACATCGGGTCGGCCTACGTCAAGACGACCATGGGCCCGTCGGAGAGGTTGATGTGAGGTGGGCTGAAATGGCACATGTCGCAGCTTGGAAGAAGGAAGAGGTCGAGGAACTCGACCGATATGGATGATCAGCACACGGTCGTCGCCATCGTCGACGTACACGGCATCCCGTCCGCCCAGCTGCAGCAGATGCGGCAGGGGATGCGCGGTCCGCCAACGTCATCATGACCAGGAACAACCTAATGGACATCGCGATCGACGAGGCGGCCAAGGAGAGGCCCGGACTGGAGAAGCTGAAGGCGTTGGTGGATGGCCAGTGCGCCATCATCGCCACCGACATGAACCCGTTCAAGCTGTTCCGGGAGATGGAGGCCACCAAGAGCGCCGCCCCGGCAAAGCCGGGGACATCGCACCCGAGGACATCGCGGTCAAGGCGGGGGAGACCCCCTTCAAGCCCGGCCCCATCGTGGGCGAGCTGCAGAAGGTCGGCATCCCCGCCGGTATCGAGGGCGGCAAGATCGTCATCAAGAAGGACAAGGTCCTGGTCGAGAAAGGCAGAAGGTCTCCGGAGGAGCTCTCCAAGGTGCTACCGCAGCTGGAGATCCTGCCCATGACCGTCGGTCTGGACCTGAGGGCGGCGTTCGAGGACGGGGTCCTTTACGGAAGGACGTCCTGAACATCCCCGCGGACTACTACAGCACGATGCTGGCACCGCCGCCAGAAACGCCATGGCTTTGAGCATGACGATCGCCTACGTGACGCCGCAGACCATCGGTCCCTTGCTCGCGAAGGCCTACCGTGAGGCCATGGGCCTCAGCGTGAAGGCAGCGTACCCGACGAACGACAACATCAAGATCCTCTTGGCAAAGGCGGACGCACAGATGCTCGCCCTGGCCCGCAAAGGCGATGGCCTGAACGATGAACGCCTGGAGAAGAGGATTTAGGATAACTGAGAAAATAAGGAGGTAAGAAAAATGGAATACATATACAGCGCCTTGGTTCTTCACGCCGCTGGAAAGCCGATCACAGAGGATGCCGTCATTGGCGTCCTCAAGAGCGCTGGTGTCGAGGCCGACGCCGCCAAGGTCAAGGCCTTGACCGCGTCCCTCGAGGGCGTCAACATCGACGAGGCAATCGCCTCCGCGATGGTCGCCGCACCGGCCGCCGCACCTGCCGCCGCCGCCCCAGCTGCCGAGGCGAAGAAGGAAGAGAAGAAGGAGGAGCCCCAGGTAACTGAGGAAGAGGCTGCCGCCGGACTCTCTGCCTTGTTCGGTTGAACGGACCAAGTGCGAGAACCAAACCAGGGGCCGATGGCCCCGAAGAAATCCTTTCCCTTTCTTCGTTTTTTTTTATTTTGCTCACAGTGACCGAGCAGCTTCCGCCAAGCGCCCAAGAAGGGATTAAATAATCACAGCTATTTTTCACAGACATGGCTGTCAAGCTAGGCGAGCTATATCGCATGGCCATCCAGCTCGGCATGGAGCACGACCCCCGCGAACCGGAGGAGCTAAAGGCCGACCTGGAGCGGGTCAGGGAGCGATATCGAGCACATGGAGGTCAAGGAGCAGGATCGCTTCGACAAGGACTCCTTGTGGAACCCCTATTATGACAGCCGCCTGCTCCATGGCGACCCTGATGTCTGAGATAGGTGGGGTACTCTGGGGCATCGACATCACGCCGGCCGAGATCTTGCTCGCTGACCGTCTGCGTGAGAGAGGCAGGCGCATCGATGCGGTGATCGGCCACCACCCACGCGGCCGGGCCCAGGCCCAGTTCCCCGAGGTCATGCACATCATGGAGTACATGATGGAGGACCAGGGCGTCCCGATCACCGTGGCCGAGGACATACTCGGGCCGCGCATCAAGGAGGTGGCGAGAGGCATCTCCCCGAACAACATCGACCAGGCGGTGGACGCGGCCCGACTGCTAGACGTACCGGTCATGTGCCTACATTCCTGCACGGATAACCTGGTGCAACGCTTCCTAGAAAATTACTTGAGAGAAGAGAGACCGGAGAGGGTCGCTGACATACTCGCCGCTCTTCTCGAGCTTCCCGAGTACGACCGCGCCGCCCGAAACAACAGCTACCCTGAGGTGCTGGTGGGCGACAAGGGACGGCGGGCCGGCAAGGTCATGGTCAAGATGACCGGGGGCACCTCCATGCCCAAGGACGTCTATGAGAACCTGGCCAAGGCCGGGGTCGGCACCGTCGTGTGCATGCACGTGCCAGAGAACCACATCGAGGAGGCCCGGAAGAACCATGTCAACATCGTCATCTCCGGCCACATGCCCTCCGATTCGCTCGGCGTCAACCTCTTGGCCGACCGGGTGGAGGAGAAGGGCGTGGAGATCGTTCCCTGTTCCGGCTTCATCAGGGTGAGGCGGACCTTGACCGCCCGAGGCTCAGGGCCACGCATATTCAAGGACCAAGCCAAGCTCTCCTTCGACTATGTCCCAGAGAAGCTGGTGCACCGCGAGGCGCAGATGGCGAGGCTTGTGGAGCCTGTTCCGCCCGGTGGTGGAGAGCTCCATGTCCCAGACGGCCCTCCTGATCGGGAACGTCGGTACCGGCAAGACCGCCACCACCAAGCGGTTCTGCATGGACCTGGTGAAGGAGGCCCAGGGCACAAGGGAAGGTCCTGGACTTCGTCATCGTGAACTGCAGGCAGCGCAGCTCCGAGAACGCGGTGCTGCAGCGCATCATCGCCCACTTCGACGAGCGCTACCCCGACCGGGGATTCTCCACGGCGGAGATGCTGCGGTCCATCACCAAGCACATCGAGAAGCGCCACATGCACCTCGTCGTGGTCTTGGACGAGGCCGATGTGCTGATCAAACGAGGAGCATCCGACCTGATCTACCAGCTCTCCCGATTCGACGAGGAGAAGATCTCGCCCAGGCCTTCCCATCTCATTGATCCTGGTCTCGCAGAAGTATGTGCTGGACATGCTGGACCCCGCCGCCATGTCCACCTTCCGCCGGGCCAACGCGATCCGGTTCGACCGTTATACCGTGGAAGAGCTGCGGGACATCGTCGCCGCCCGTGTCGAACTGGCGCTGTTCCACAACGTCATAGACGATGGACTCGGTGCAGCTCATCGCGGACATCGCCGCCGAGTTCGGCGACGCCAGGTTCGCCATCGAGCTCCTGGACCGTGCCGGCATGCTGGCCGAGGAGGAGAGGGCGGAAAGGATCGCCCCCGAGCACGTCCGCGCCGCCAAGGCCTTGACCTACTCCGTTGTCACGGAGTCCAAGATAGAGGAGCTGGACCGACAGCGCAAGATCGTCCTGCTGGCCATCGCCCGGGCCATGCAGGGACCATGCCTTCGTCACCACTGGCGAGGCGGAGAAGGCCTATCGCATGGCCGCAGAGGAGTACAAGGAGAAGCCCCGCGCCCATACCCAGTTCTGGGAGTACATCCAAGAGCTGTCCAACGCCGGCCTCATCACCACCAAGGTGAGCGGGGACCCTTCCGGGCGGAAGGACGACCTACATCTCATTGCCAGATATACCGGCCAAGGTGCTTCGGGAACGCCTGGAGGACATGCTCAGCCTTTGGACATGGTCAAAAGCATATACGACGTGCAACAATGGCTAAAACGGGGAAAAGGATGCTCGAGACTCCTCTGTACGACTCGCATGTTGCCCTCGGGGCACGGATGATCGAGTTCGCTGGTTGGGAGATGCCGGTCTTTTACAGCGGCATCAACGAGGAACATCAGGCCGTCCGTAAGGCCGCTGGACTGTTCGACGTGTCCCACATGGGCGACCTGGTGCTGCGGGGAAAGGGAGCAAGGAACTGCTCCAGAAGCTTCTTACGAACAGCATCGAGGACATCCCGGTGGGCAAGGGGGTCTACTCGCACATCCTCAATGATGAGGGCATGATCATCGATGACACCATAGTCTACCGCATCGACCTGGAGGAATATCTTCATGGTGCCGAACGCCTCCAAGGTGAAGGAGGTCCTGCAGTGGATCCGGTCCCACGACCCTGCCGACCATGTGGTGGACATCTCCGACCGAGGTGGCCTGCCTGGCCGTCCAGGGCCCCAAGGCCATCGACATCGTGCGGCGGGTCAGCCGTGTGCCTATCGACAACATCAAACGGTTCCATTTCGGCCTGATCGATGCCGACGTCCCCGCGGACGGATCGGCTGCTTTGGAACGGCAGGGTGATGGCCGCCAGGACCGGTTACACCGGTGAGGACGGCATCGAACTGTTGATAGATTCCAAGCGAGCGGTTTGGCTCTGGGACCGCGTCCTCGCGGAGGGGTGAAGGACGGATTGGTCCCGGTCGGGCTGGGGGCCAGGGACACGTTGCGCCTGGAGATGGGCTACCTGCTGTCAGGCACCGACTTCGATGGGCGCCAGAGCTCGCTCCAGACCGGACCGGAATGGGTGGTGAAGTGGGAGCATCACTTCGTCGGGAAGAGGGCTTTGCTCGAGCAAAAGAAACGGAACGACCTCTCCCGACTGGTGTGCCTAGAACTGCTGGAAAAAGGGATACCCCGGCACGGTTATAGGATCGGCTTCGAGGGCAAGGACGTCGGGGCGGTCACCGGCGGGACCTTGTCGCCCTGCCTGCACAAGGGCATCGCCATGGGCTACGTACCACCGGACCTTGCCAAGGAAGGGACCGCCATTGGATGTGATGATCAGGGACAAGCCCGTGCCGGCACAAGTGGTGCGTGCACCGTTCTACCGGAAGTGATAGCATGGACAGGACAGTCACAGAGACCCTCATCGATCTGCTGCTGATCCGCAGCGACCACAATGACAACAAGCAGGAGATGGTCGACTACGTCACCGGTTGGCTCAAGGACCTGGGGGCGGAGGTGGACGTGGTGGGGGACCGTGACAGCCCGGCCATCATCGCCTACAATGGTGTGAACGGACTGGCTTTGTCGGGTCATCTGGACACCGTCCCGATCGGTTCGAACTGGACCATGGAACAGGGCGAGGTGGAGTCGGGGCGCGTGTATGGACGGGGTGCGGCGGACATGAAGGGGGCATGCGCCGGCATGCTGCATGCCGCCAAGGCGCTCATGGAGCAGGACATCGACTTCTATGTCCTGTTCACCACGGACGAGGAGGTGCGGATGAACGGGGCACGCTCATTGTTGAGGACGCACGCCGTGAAGAATGCCAGCGCCATCGTGATCGGTGAGCCGACCGACCTTCGGGTGGCCTACCGGGAGAAGGGTGTGTCCACCTTCGAGCTCTACACCACCGGTCGAACGGCGCATGCCAGCATGCCTTGGCTCGGGGATAATGCCATCATGCGCATGGGCAGCTGTCTGGGCAAGGTGGATGAATACTCGAGGGAGGTCCGGGCAGAGGGTAGGGACGTCACCGTGGGCGCCACGGTGATACAAGGGGGCGAGAAGAGCAATGTCATCCCGGACCGGTGCCGCGTCGAACTGGACGTCCGGGTTCCCTTTCCCCCTGCAGGCCAAGGACGTGGAGGAAGGGATTGCGGCGGAAGTTGGAAGGACATGAGTACGAGCTACGTGTCCCCTATGAGCATGCCGGCCTTCGAGACGAGTCCTGAACCGCCATTGGTGAGAGCCGCCCTGAGGCTATCTCGGTACAGAGGCGATCGTCGTTCCATACGCGACGGAGGCGGCCGTTTACAGCGCCGAGGTCAAGGACATCGTGATCTGCGGACCGGGAAAGCCGGAGATGGCCCACGCACCCTGACGAGTACGTGGAACGGGACAAGTTGGAACGGTCGATATCCTTGTACGTGGAGCTGGCGAAGCAGGTGGCTCAGGGATAGGCCCTGGCCACCGTGCGGGGGAACGGCACTGCGTCCCGTATGTGCTCCAGTTTGCACACCCAACGCAGCACGCGCTCCACCCCCAGCCCGAACCCGGAATGCGGCACCGAACCATAGCGGCGCAGGTCCAGATACCATTGGTAGGCATCGACCGGCACCTGTTGCTCCGCCAAGCGGGCCATGATGATGTCCAGGTCCGTTTCGCGCTCGCTTCCGCCGATGATCTCGCCATATCCCTCTGGGGCCAGCAGGTCGGCGCACTTGACGGTGCGGGGGTCGTCCGGGTCCTGTTTCATGTAGAACGCCTTGCACCCTTGGGGAAGTTGGTGACGAAGGTCGGGATGGTCTCCTCCTGGGTCACCGCCCTTTCCTCGGCTGCGCCCAGGTCACACCCCCAGCTGATATCGATACCCTTTTCCTGCAGTCTTTCGATCATCTGGGAGTAGGTGACCCGTTTGAATGGGGGGACGATCGGCCTTGAGCTGTTCGATGTCGCGGCCCAGCAAGGCAGCTCGTCCTTCCTCTCCCTTACCACCTCCTGGACCATGGCGGAGACGAGCTCCTCCTGGATCTTCATGTTCCCGACGTTGTCCATCCAGGCCTCCTCCAGCTCCAGGTGCCAGAACTCGGTGAGATGCCTGGTGGTGCGTGATTTCTCCGCCCGGAAGGAGGGGGTGAGGGCATAGACCCGCTCCAAGGAGAAGATGAGGGCCTCGAGGTACATCTGGGCGCTCTGGCTCAGATAGGCCTCTCGATCGAAGTACTTGAGTTTGAAAAGTGTGACGCCGCCCTCGCAGGCGTTCTGGGTGAAGATGGGGGGGGTGACCTCGAAGAAACCGTTCTCGTCCAACCAGTTCCTCGCTCCCATGAGCAGGCTGGCCTTGACCTTCATCACCGCGGTCTGCTCCCGGGAGCGTATCCAGAGGTGCCGGTTGTCAAGCAGCAGCTCCTCGCTCTGATACTCGGTGATGGGGAACGGCGGGGCAGGGCCGATGAGGCGGAAGCCTTTGGCCCCTGAGCTCGTGGCCCCCTGGGGCACGGTCGTCCTTGTGCACGGTGCCGTGCACCTCCACCGAGGACTCGAT
>CAWDXN010000002.1:0-138954 GCA_963806355.1 Methanomassiliicoccaceae archaeon
GGTCATCGGCAACCAAGAGGTTTTTTAAAGGGTTTGCTCACGGGACGGTCATCACATCGGTATACCGTTGAGAGAGTACTCTGCGGGGTCAACGAGGCCCTCTGGAGCACAGTAGGTGATCAACATCGCCACCTTGCTGTAGGAGGCAATGGTCGATCTCAAGATGCCCGCCGTTTCAGTCATGTCATTGACCATGACCTTCATGACGGTGTAGGTGGTGCCGAACATCGTGGTGCGGAAACCTACCAATGTGATCATGAAGTCGTTCTCGATCGGAAGGACTTCAGTGATGTCCTTGAACACCGAGGCATCTGTGCCATCAGAGATCAATGTGCCATCGACATACACGTTGTCGATCCACCAACCACCATAGTGCGTAGCCCAATCCGTGACGACACGGAATCCGATCAAGGATGTCCATGCCAGCATATGCGGACAGGTCGTAGGTCATGGTCGTTCCGGCGAGTCACCAAGCTCGTCAATCCAGGAAGGTTCTCGATCACCTTGGGGTGGGCATTCGGATCATACTCGTTGGTTGTGTACCCGTTCGCTAGGCTGGTCCATGTACGACCACCATCGGTCGACACCTGTA
Organism: Methanomassiliicoccaceae archaeon; assembly: GCA_963806355.1. Taxonomy (GTDB): domain Archaea; phylum Thermoplasmatota; class Thermoplasmata; order Methanomassiliicoccales; family UBA472; genus JACXTP01. Next base: position 593 of record CAWDXN010000002.1, read on the forward strand.
CGAACCCGAAGTCCCAATAGTCTTCGAAGTCCCATACAGTATCGAACTTCAACGTTCCTCCACCGTGGTCTCAAAGATCGCCCAGTTGTCGAGCAGATCCCCGGTACCAGACCAAAGCCAGGCCACCATCGACGGTCCACGGGGTGTCCTTTATGGCATAATCCGCACCGTCGAAGACTGTCTGCTGGACCATCTTGTTCAACCATATGTAGTCCGTACCCCAGGCCGGCGCTCCCGGGCTTGAGAACGCTTGCGCATTCGGAGCAGACGGTGTGCCCATGTCGATCTTGAAATCCATGTTCTTGAAACCATATTGGTAGTTGTTCATGGACCAATCTATCAACATAGCCACCGAGAAGTCCCGGAAGAGCTCAGCGAACCTCTTCGGGGTCCCAAAGGACGCCAGTGCCGAGTTTATGCCAGAGATGCCGTTCTTCTGCTCGTTGAACAATTTCTTGATGAACGTGTTCCCGTACTTCTCGTACAGGAACCAGGTCCACATGAAGGCAAGACCATAGTCCGCCAAGAGCTCAAGGTCTCCCTGGTCCTCCCAGGCTACCAACGAGTTCTCTGGGTATTTCGCCAGATCACCAGTGTGGCCAGAGGACCCACCATATCCGCACAGTTCCATCGCGAAGTCCGCAATGCCCTCGTTGACAAAGGTCTCCTCGTCTGAGTCGGCGTCATCATGGAGCAGATGCTCCATCTCATGTGCGATGATGCCCTCATAGAGGTATGGTCGAGCCACACCAGGACCGATGCGGTTCGCCCAGTCATAGCAATCGATCGAAATGACATTCCTATCGAAATAATACTCAAAGGACGGTGAGTAGAATCCTGCGATATATATCGGATAGTCCGGGGTCGTAGATAGCTTGCATCCCGGATATTGCTGACAAGGATCACGAACTTTTCCCCATCGTAATAATCCGTCAGGGACATAGCCCCATGCATCGAGGAGGGAATTAGGTACCATCATGATAGTCAGGCCCCGGAAATAGTCCGCTCTGGTGGAACGATCATCGTTCTCGAATTGTCCCAGCAGATAGTCGATCTGGCCTGGGTGACGTCGGCGTCGCTCTCGGGTCCCCTGCAGGGTAGGCCAGGTTAACTTGTACCCAGATCTCGGCTGATGGCCCTACGGCCACCAGATTGAAGTTGGTGAATCCATATTGACCGGTCATATCGTCCAGGATCAACCAATATCTTCGTGTCCAACACGTTCAATGACGCGAGAGGCTGAGGCGGATCCTCCAGTAGCCGAATCCATCAACGATCGTCCAATCGATCCTCACGTGGCCTGCCAGGACCTTATCTCAGGACCAGCATCATACGGTCGATAACTTGGCAAAGTGGCTGAAGCCGCTTCAGCTTGCTGGACGGGATAAAAGAGCACCAGCAACATGAGCGCAGCTACAGCTATCGGTATCAATTTCTTGTACATGTTCCTCCCCCTTCGTTCGAACGCAATGCGTTAGAAGGTGATGTTACAGGTTCGTTAGGGATATTAGTAAATTTTTTTAATTATCATATTAGATAATTGACTGCAAATTTATACCATATCTGCAAAGATGTATCCAGTTCACTCTTATTTTCAAATGTAAAAATAATAACAACATCATAATTATCATTATTGACCAAACCATTTAATGATCAGGAGAACCTGAGAGCGCCATTGATGATGGGCAGTATCGACATGTAAAACTAGGCATTATGTCATACACCCCATGGTAAGCTGTCGGATGAAACACGACATTTCCGCATAGTAAATCGACCATTCCATCCTTATTGAATTATCCAGACATTCCAAAATAAATAGAAAATGATGTACTTGGACAACCCATAAAACACCACCCCTCCGTCGGGCTTCTGGAACATCCCAACGAAGGGAGGGAATCTTTTGTCAAGATCGAACACTAGCAAATGGCAAAGCAGATCGAAATATCTGGCCATCTTCATGGTGACGGTGCTGTGCTTCACCGCCATCATGGTCGTGGCCTCTCGAGAACGGCTCCGCCTATGAGCGGAAGGTCAAGAACGTGATCGTCATGATACCCGATGGCTGTGGCAGCACCCACACAACGCTGGCGCGCTGGTACTCCGGCGAGAGCCTGGCCCTCGACCAGATGCCCTCCGGCCTGGTCCGCACCTATGCAGGCGAGTCCATCATCGTCGACTCCGCCCCAGCGGCCACGGCCTTCGCCACCGGCATCAAGACCAGTGACAAGTACGTCGGTGTCATGCCTGGCCCGGTCACCATCCCCGGTGTGGACGTGCCTAGCGCCGACCAGCAGTATATGCCGGTCGCCAACGTCCTCGAGGCCGCCAAGGCCAAGGGCATGTCCGTTGGTCTGGTCGCCACCTCCACCATCCAGCACGCCACCCCGGCCGGCTTCAGCGCCCACTGGCCTGACCGCGGCAACTACAATGAGATCGCCGAGCAGCAGGTCTACCTCGACATCGACGTGGTGTTCGGTGGCGGCTCGCAGTACCTGGTCCCCACCACAGAGGGCGGGAAGCGCACTGACGGCGAGAACCTCATCGACGTCCTAGAAGGTCGCGGTTACGCTTACGTCGACACCAGGAGCGAGCTTACAAGCCTCGACCCGAACACCAAGAAGGTGTGGGGCCTCTTCGCCGCCGACGCCATGGCCCATGACTTCGACCGCCAACAGCTTGCCAAGTTCCAGGAGGAGCCTTCACTGGCCGAGATGACCCAGGCGGCCATCTCCATCCTGAGCAAGAACCCCCGCGGGTTCATCCTGATGGTCGAGGGCAGTCAGGTCGACTGGTCATCCCACGCCAACGACCCCATCGGCGTGATCAGCGAGGTCCTGGCCTTCGATGCCGCCGTCGAGGTCGCCCTAAAGTACGCCAAGCACGACCGCAAGACCATGGTGCTGGGCATGACCGACCACGGCAACGCCGGGATGAGCATCGGCAACAAGAACAGTGATGCCACCTATTCCAAGACCAGCCTGGAAACCCTGCTCAAGCCCCTGATGGGCGCCAAGCTGACCGGCTATGGCATGGCCGAGGTACTGTCCCCCGCCATGACCGACGCTGAGATCCGTGCCGCCGTGGCCGAATACTACGGCATCACCGACCTCACCGATGCCGAGGTCAACACCATCCGCACCAAGTACAACCCTGGCAGCATGGACTATGTCCTTGGTCCGATGCTCAGCGCGAGGAGCATCATCGGCTGGACCACCAGCGGTCACACTGGCGAGGACGTAACGTTGTACTCCTACGGTCCGAACCGCCCGGTCGGCCTGCTCGAGAACACCGATATCGCCCACGTCATCGAGGCCTCTCTAGGTCTTAACCTGGAGTGGACCACCGACCGCACCTTCATGGAGGCCAGCGCCGCCTTCGCAGCCGTCGGTGCCACTGTGAAGATCGATTCGACCGACCCGAACAACAAGGTGCTGGTCGTGGAGAAGGCAGGGAAGCCCACCATGTACCTTCCCTTGAGCAAGGACATCGCCGAGATCAATGGCAAGGTATACAACCTAAATGGGGTGACCATCACCTCCCCCAAGAGCGGCAAGACCTATGTCTCCCAGGACGCCCTCCTGCTGTTCGCCGGAAAAGGCATGTGCTATGGAATGGCGGGATATTCGACATGGGACGGTACCGAATCTGGCATTCAGCCTGAAAGCAAACCCTTTCCTCCTTTTCCTTTTTGTAAAAATTATGTCTATTTAGTTAGCTATTTATAAAAAATAAGTAAATCCATCCGCATGTCGGACCGAAAACGACCCATCGGGGTCATGATCGTGGGGGTTCTGTACTTTTTGGCTCGGCCTGCTTTTCATCATGGTCGGTGCGGTGGCATTGGGCGACGCGGACGAGGTCATAATGGCCACCGGGGCGGCGATCCTCATCGTTGGGATATTCTACCTATTGTTGGGCATAGGGTGCTTCAAGGGCTGGGGCTGGGTCTGGACCTTGGGCGTGGTCTTCACCATCCTGGGCATCGTCCTCACTCTCGCTGCAGCCTTCGCCAACGGGTTCGATATGGACGCCCTTTGGGCCGGGCTGATCGGGATCATCATCCCATTGATCATCCTGCTGTACCTGTTCACCCACAAGGTGAAGGTGTGGTTCGGTAAAGCCTAAAGGACCTGCAGAAAACCGCTTCCATTTTTAATATTTTATTTATTCTAATATTTATTGGACAAGGAACAAGAGATTTATCTATCGGTCTTGGCATTCACGGGCATGGAGCGGAATAGGCCGCTGGGCATATCGCTGATATCCCTGTTCCTCATCATCATCGGCATCATCGCATTTCTAGCGGCCGCTGGAATGGCGTTCCTGGCCACCATTTCCTCCGAGCAGTTCCTGGAGATGATCGAGGGGGAACCGTCGGATTGGTTCCTGGAGAACTACAGCTTGGTCTTCGGCACCATCGGCGTGGCGTTCCTGCTGCAAGGGGTGATCGCCCTGCTTCTTGCCTATGGGTTCTGGAAGGCCAAGCCTTGGGCGTGGTGGGTGGGGATGGTCCTGGCCTTGGTCTCCATCATCATCGCCTTCATCCAACCCTGGGCCATCGGCTTCAACGACCCCGCATGGGTCTCTCAGCTCATCTGGTCCCTGTTCTGGCCATGGGTCATAATTATCTACCTCACCAGGCCAAGGATAAAGCGCTACTTCGGCAGGCCCACCGAGTGAACTCCTAATCTTGCGTCCTGACCGGAGGGTCTGTCATGGCCTTCTTCAGGACCTCGGTGAGCTTCTCCTCCGTGGGCACTCCGCCGAAGAGGGCCAGCACCTCGTTGATGAACAATGCCGGCGTGATGGCCGAACCATACTTCTGGAACATGGGCCTGATGGGGGCCATGTAGGCGTACTGCATGCTCATCAGGGCGTCGGTCACGGTCACCAGCTCCAGGTCCGCCTCCCAATTGTTCTTGGCCAGGACCTCCTTGATCAGGTCGGCGTAACGTCTGTCATATTGGGCGAACTTGGGGTCGCAACACGCGAAGGAAAGGATGGTGATCTTCAGCTTATTTGCCATAGAGCACCTCACCGACCATGCGGATCCTCTCGATCCCGTAGATGTCCGTGTCGAAGAGGGGCACCTCCCTCTTGATCTGGTCGGGGAATCGCGTCTCGATCTCCTTGAGATATCTCTCCTGGGTGGCGCGCCTCCTCTCCAGGAACCAATTGCCCTTGAGCACGTCCTTCGGGATGACCTCGTTGATGATCATGGCCGGGACGTTGATGCCGAATCCCTTGAGGTCGGTGATGGCCCTGGCGGTCTCCTCGATGGGGAGGCTCTCCGGCAGAAGGACGATGTTGAACGCGGAGATGCTCTCGTCGCTCAGGCCCCGGACCGCCTTGTCGTACCGCTCCTTCTCGACCTTGAGGTCGTCGACCATCTTCTCGTCGTAGACGAAGCCCAGCGCCTCCGACAGCTCCCTGCGGTTCTTGATCTGGTTGGTCATGTAGCTGGACCAGTCGAAGGGCATGGAGAGCTCCCTGAGGGTGTGGCCGGTCGGGGCGGTGTCGAAGACCACCTTGTCATGCGTCGTATCTTCGAAGAAGGATACGAACTGGTCGAAGGCGGCGATCTCCTCGGTGCATGGGGTGCTCAGCAGCTCGCTCCCGAAGAGGGTGGCGAACCCGGACAGGGTGCCCTCCAACCTGGTCTGGAACATCCCCATGGCCTTCTTGGGGTTGATGTTGAGTCCGCAGAGGTTCCTGGCCGTGCCTATCTTGGTGATCTCGGTCTCGCTGATGCGCTGCTCATAGATCGCCGAGAGACTTACCGTCGGGTCGGTGGCCACGATCAGGGTGCTGTATCCATGGTCCCCCAGCCAGGTAGCGGCCGTCGCCGCCATGGTGGTCTTGCCCACGCCGCCCTTGCCACCGAAGAAAAGGAACTTGCGATCCTCAAGGATCTTGCGCAAACCGTCTTGGCTCATCGTCCCATAGAATGTAGACAACCTCAGATAATGATATCCATTCGTAAGAGCGTTCAATAATTGGATCTTTGAGATCGCCCAGACAATCTGAGTCCATTTCATTCCCTCATGAGATACTGGCTATTATAAAAACGGTCACTCGTCCTCATCGATGAAATTAATTAATATCGATTAGTCTCAGTATACGTCTCAAGGTGATTCTTTGGGAGTGAAATTCGTTGATGCGACAGAGGAGCAGAAATTCGCCAAGTTGAGGAAGTTCAACATCGGGGCCGGATTCCTGCACCTGTTCCAAGCTATTTTGATGCTGGTCATTGCCAACTACGCGGTGACGATGACGTTCACGACGTCATTCCTCGATGCCGCGAACGGGTATCCGCCCACTGTGCCTCCCGTGCCCACCGAGCTTTTCACTGTGGCCGTGGGTCCCATGGTGGCCTTGTTCCTGTTGCTGTCTGCGATCGCGCACCTCAGCGTGTCGACATATGGTTATGACTGGTATGTGAAGAACCTGAAGATGGGCATCAACAAGGCCCGGTGGTTCGAGTACGCCCTCTCCTCCTCGGTCATGTTAGTGGTGATCGCATGGCTGGTCGGCATGTTCGATTTCGTATCGATCCTGCTACTGTTCTGCCTCAACGCCTGCATGAACCTGTTCGGATACATGATGGAGCTTCACAACCAGACCACCAAGAAGACCGATTGGACCGCCTTCAACTTCGGCTGCTTCGCCGGTTTGATCCCATGGGTGGCCCTCTTGATGTATTTCTTCGGGGTTTCTGGTGGGAGTCCGCCTACGTTCGTCTACGGCATCTTCGCGTCGATCATCATCTGCTTCAACGTCTTCCCAGTGATCATGGTGCTCCAGTACAAGAAAGTGGGGAAGTTCAAGGACTATCTCTACGGCGAGTACTGGTACATCATCCTGAGCCTGGTGGCAAAAACGTTGTTGGCCTGGCAGGTGTTCGCTGGAACCTTGGTGGATTGAGGCCATCCAGACAAACCCTTTTCATTTTTCCTCTTTTTTCCCTCTTCCCATGATACCATCGGGTATCGATAGACCTCGCCGAAGGTCTTGAGCCGCTTCTCGTCCAGGCATGATATGGTCCCATGCCCGCCGCAGACAAGGCAAGGCCGTTCCCGGTCGGGGGAGGACAGCATCCTTGCCAGATTCGATGAGGACCTTTCTTTCATCGTCGGCCCGGGCGCTGTCCACGTTCACGCTGGTCATCAGGTTCTTGGCCAGTAGATTGAAGCGGGAACGTTCTTCGCTTATGCTCTTGAGGTCGATCAGGCTATCCCCCGTGAACAGCAACCCCTCCCTCTCGGCAACGAAGAACACCTGGCCGTGAAGGTGTCCTCCCAGTCCATCGAGCACCTTGAGCTGCACATCACCGATTTGGATATGGCCGATGACATTGAGCCCCATCACCTCCCCTCTAGGGGTCAGGTCATAGAGCACCATTTCCTCCGGAGGCCTGAACGCGGAGAAAAGATTGATCAATTTGGTATAGACCGCCTCCAGTACCGAGCTCTCCGACATCGAGCCATAGGCACGGTTGGCGGCCTGGACGATCTCCGCCGTGCCCGGATGGACATGGGCCACCGCCGGGAGCGACCAGGCTCCGCCGGAGTGGTCGGCATCGGCGTGTGTGATGTAAACGCCCTTCAACTTGGTGAGGTCGGACATGCCATGGTGGGCCAGCATGACCTTGACATCGTCCTTGTAGATGCCATAGCCGGTGTCGATGAGCACGAAGCCTTCCCGGTCCCGAAGGGCGTAGATGTTGCCACCGCAAGGGGGCTGGAAGCAGAACAAGGACACATCCTCCGTCACCTGCACCACCTGCACGTCCGCATAGAATCCAGGACCCGTCGGTCGCCTTGAGGGTGCGGCCGGTCTCGAGCACGCTCTCAAAGACCGCCTTAGGCTCCATGTCCAGATTGGTCAGCTCCTGAACGATGTGATTGATATCGGAGAGAAGCTTCATGAGGAACTGGTCCTCCTGTTCACCGATTATCTGGCGCAGCTCCTGGGCGAATCGGATGTAGAAGACCGTATCGTCCAAGCGCTTTCCGGTAAGATCGTACTCGAGGATCTCCAAGGGTAGCGAGACCTGAGCCTCTCCAGGAGCCCATCCAGTTTGGACACGTCATCGATGGTGAGCGAGACGGTGACCTGATCGGGGTTCTTGCTCCGGTCATCGAAATCGAGGAAGGCGATGTTGCAATGCGCCTCGGTGGTGAAATGCAAGAACTCGAAGAGGGCGCCAGCGCGATGAGGCAATACCACCTTGAACTTCAGGAAACCAAGTTTCGTCAGAGAGGTCTGGAGGTATCCGATGGCCTTCAGCTCCCTCTCGATGGCCTCATATTCGGAGGCCTCGCATGTGACCTCGAAGAAGACCACATAGGGATCGATGCGTCGATCGTAATGGATGCGCTCGATGTTGCCTTGGTAACGCTTCACTATCTCCGCCGCCGTGTGCAAGGCCCCAGGCTCGTCGGGCATCCTGGCGATGAAGTAGTATTTCTGGGCGCTCATCCCGCCTGCCATTCCTTAGCCCGAACAAATACTTTCCCGGGCCAAGTCTAATAATGTCCGAGACCATTTGCCCGCCCTATGTGCCGGATGCTGGCCATATCCTCGGAACCCGCGGACCCCGAGCTATCCCAAGAATATGTTTCGTCCCTGTTCAGGATGGCGCGGGAGCACCCTCACGGCTGGGGGTTGGTCCATTACGAGAACGGTGCCCCGGTCCTTGTCAAGATGCCGGTCCGTGCCGACCGATCAATGGATGCCAGGAAGGCAGCGGCAGAGGCCCGTTCGGCCATGGTGATGGGCCACATCCGGAACGCATCGATAGGCGGCCATACCTTGGAGAACACCCACCCGTTCGTGGACGGCCATTGGGCGTTCTGCCACAACGGCACGATCGATGTTCACGCGATTTTACGACAGCGTCTTAAGCCTGAAAGGAGGAAACGTTTGAAGGGGGAGACCGATTCCGAGGTGCTTTTCCAATGGATATTACAGAACATGGAGGAGAGCGGCGACGTCGTCCAGGGTTTGGCAGAGGCCGTCCGTTCAATAGTCAGCATCAAGGGACCCTCGACCTCATCCCTCGACTTCATGCTCAGTGATGGCTCGACCCTCTATGCTAATAATTTAGCTTTTAAGAGACACCACTATTTTGCCCTTCATTGGACCGAGATGGCTGACCCAAACAGAGATAGCAGATCGGTCATCATTTGCTCGGAGCCGATAGGATGTTCGGGTGGTTGGCGGAGGATGGAGAACGATACCTTGGCCATCGTCCGATGATGGCCGCTCACCTCACTTCCGCTCCTTGCTCTAACCCTTCTTGCTCTCGGCGTACTTGACGGCGATCTTGCACGAGTTCAGCATGCACGGCTCAGCATAGTAGCCTTTCATGTTCCTCATCTCCTCGTACATCTGCTCCGGCGAACGTCCCTTCAGGTCATCCACGTCCCTGATGCCCAATCGGTACAGACCTTCAGCGGCGTTCTCCCCGACGCCAGGGATCTTGTGCAACTTGGCGATCACGACCACCTTGTCCTCCTCGGTCAAAGAACTCACCCGGGATGCCAAGCGCAACCCGCACTAGATAATCCTGTCGCCAGCCCTCACGGTCGGACGTGTATCATGCTCATGGCCCGGGAGAGGAAGTCGCGCATCACCGAACCGGTGTCCATCCAGCTCAGCCGTTCCATGGCCAGGTAGGCGAAGGTGAAGGCGAAGTAGGGCACCAGGTAGTACCAGGGGAACCAACCCAGCAGCATCATCGCCACCAATGCCACATCGCTGAGGGGGCGATAGAGCATCACCCAGCGCACTATCTTTGGGGCCTGCGCCTTCTGGGCCAGGCCATCCACCACCTCGTCCAGGAAACCGGCGAGGATGAAGATCACCAAGGGGGCCAACAGGACCACCGGGTCCGTGACGGGCCAAAGGACCAACAACGTGAGCGCAGCGATCAAGGTCCCTGCCAGGAATGCGCGGTTGTCTATCTTTCGGGCAAGGACCAGGCTGAGGATCATTGCCCCATAGAAGGCGGTGGAGAAAGGCGAGTCGAGGGCCATCAGGCCACCCATGGTGAGCCCAGCAACGATCGCGATCACGTTGGCCAATTTCCTGGAGTACCTTTCCTCGTCATATGCCTGATCTATGAACTTGATGGCCGCGCCCAGGAAGGCGTAGAGGATAACGATGATGTAGATGGGCAAAGAAAAGGTGAGGTCCATGTGATACCAACGTAGTGGCCTTATCCGGCCTTGAATAATCGATTAGGTCCCCAACACTTCTTCCTATGTACTTAATGTTTGCTGATGCGAAAAATGACTGGTCCCGCTCTCCCTGACACATCTGGCCGAAGGTCTGAGTAACAAAAATGATAACGGTTGACCGGGACGTCAACGGGAAACAGTGTTTGATATATCCCCCGGAGAATTCATCGGCATGACCTCCCGAGGACGCACCCTGACGATGGTCGCCGCATTTGCCTTGGTGACCATGCTGTCGATGGCCAGCCTCTATCTTATCTGGCAACCCTCTGACATCGAATTGCCCAGCGGCGACCTTCCCGCCTTCCAGACCGAGCAGCAGCTCAAGGTCTATCTGAACGACCATGGCAATGACCAGGGACGCTCCATGTATGACAGCATGGAGACGGCGGCCGGGGGAGCATCCAACGGGTTCAACTACCATTCAAAGACCAACGTCCAGGTGGCTGGGGTGGATGAGTACGATACGGTCAAGACCGATGGGACCTACCTGTACATCGTCTCGGCCGACAGAGTGAGCATCGTCAAAGCCTACCCAGTCGAGGAGATGGCCAACGTATCAAGCGTTATGGCACAGGACCTTCTCGGTGCTGATGGCACATACATCTACCTCGTCGGGGCCTACTTGCTCGGGGACGACCTCATCATCATCGCACAGGTCTACGAGGGCTACGGCCCGATCGTCATGGAGGCCATGGACATATGGCCGGGGATGATGGGCGTCCGCACCACCGTCTTCGTGATGGACGTTAGCGATAGGGCGGATCCGGTCCTATCCCAAAGCTATGCCATTTCCGGATATCATCTGACCTCCAGGCTTATCGACGACAAGCTATTCGTCATCACGGACCAGTCCATCTGGTACGGTCAGGAGGACGAGGTCCCCATGGCATGGGACCATGACGTGGCCAGGAAACTGGCCCCCCAGGACATCCGCTTCGACCCCAATGCTAGCTACGTCGGGTCCTACACCAACATCCTTGGCATTGATATCGATGATGCCGTCAGCAACGCCACCGCAGTGCTGACCAGCTATACCAGCGTCATATATGTGTCTGGGACCGACATCTACCTGACCTACGTGGACTGGTCGAACGCATCCATTTGGGTTTCCAACGAGGATGGGACCGTCACCGCCACGGCAGGAGAGCCCTCTGTGCCCACGACCACCATCTATCGCTTGGAGATGCAGGGTAGCGACACGCCGTACCGATGGCCCGGGGCGAGGTGGAGGGATTCCTGCTGAACCAATTCTCCATGGACGCCCAGGGCGACGTGCTCCGTCTGGCCACCACCAACGGGTGGCAGGACCAAGAGAGCACGGTCTATACCCTGGACGACGACCTCAATATACTGGACAGCCTGGGTGGGCTGGGGAAGAACGAGAGCATCCAGTCGGCCCGGTTCCTCGGCGACTTCCTGTACCTGGTCACCTTCGAACGGATGGACCCATTGTTCGTGATCGACCTAACCGACCCGGCGGACATCAATCTCCTCGGAGAGCTGGTCCTGCCTGGGTTCTCCTCCTACCTGCACCCTCTCGGCGACGGCCTGCTCCTGGGCGTGGGCATGGAGAACTCCACCCTCAAGTTATCCATATTCGACGTGAGCGACCCTCTGAACCCGGTGGAGGTGCAGAGTTATCGGGCGGAGGGCTGGGCATACTCCGACGCCCAGTGGGACCACAAGGCGGTGCTGTTCGACGACCGCCTGGGCCTGTTCGTGGTGCCGGTGCACTCCTACGACCCGTTCAACTGGACGATGGAACAGTCCACCTACGTGTTCGAGGTTTCGGTCTCCGGCATCGGCCTGAAGGGCGTCCTCAGCAACGGAGAGATGGAGAGCGCCTCCCGGTCCGTGGTGATCGAGGACCGCCTCTACACCATATCGCAGAACGTCCTGGCCGCCTGGTCGCTGCCCGACCTGGAGGCACAGGGCACCTTGATATTCGATGACCTGTACCTCGATTGGTATCATTACGGTGTGCTTCCGGTCGAGGATGGCACGGCCTCCGAAGGCTCGGAAGGCAAGGCTCCTTGAGGCTGGGAGGGGCGATGAAAGGGATTAATCTTGGAGAACCGCTTATCGTCCTTGGAGAGAAGAAGTTGCGAGTGGAATTGGACAAGAAGGCACTCTTCGCACTGGCCTCCGATACCCGACTGGAGATCCTGAAGGCCCTTCAGTCCGAGCGCCGTACCGTCTCGCAGTTGGCCGAGACCTTGGGGGTGGACAAGGCGGCGATCTACCGTCACCTCAAGAAACTGGAGGAAGGTGATTTCGTCAAGCGCGAGGACGACCATGGCTTCGTCTATTACCGTCTCAGCTGGAAGGCCCGGGACATCATCTCCCCCGGGGAGAACACCCGCATCATCGTGCTGATATCCGCATCGGTAGCGCTCCTCATGGTGGCGGCCTTGATACTTATCTCCATGTCCAGCTCCGGAGGTACCCCATACTTCGAACCGCAGGAGGCAGATAACCAGTACAGCGGTACCGATGGCCGGGACCCCCTATCTGGCGGAACGGAGGGCACATCGTCATTGTCATGGCTGGCCGTGGGACTGGTCGGGCTGACGGCCATGCTACTCCTCACTTGGGCGGCCTTGACCGCATGGAGGCCGAAACAGGCGGACCCCCGGCCGGACGGCCCCCTGAACCCACATGGCCCTATACTTGACGATTGAAGGCCATGGTTATTTCGCTCCCCCCCTCCTCTTTCTTTTATAAGGCTAATCAAATAAATCGCTGTGAAATGGAAGAGCCACCGCGCCATCACCAGCGAGGTCTGCGCCGCCCTGGGCATGGAGGACCGGTACTGCGAGATGATGCTAGCGGGGGCGGTGGAACCGGATAAGCATCACGAGGTGCGCAAGGACCACAGAGGGCTGCTGCGTCGGGTCCGGCATCACGGTTCTCCAGATCATGTCATATTGATGTTCATATGGAAAGCGAGGAAGGCCTACCTGGAAGGTGATTATGAGGAAGCGAGCCGGGACATGGGGCGGGCCCTTCATTATATTCAGGACCGTTCGGTGGCGAAAGGGTGGCGGGGGCGCGCCCATGACCGGAGGGAGGCGGCGGTGGCGGCGCGTCCAGTGCCGGTCCGCGCCATAACGATCGGGATGGAGGGGGCGGTCTCCTCGCCCTGGTTCGTGCGTGATTGTGTCCAGGCCACCAAGGAACGGGGCGAGCCTGACCGGATCATCTTTCCAAGCCTCCATGATGTCGGCGGCGGTGGCCAAGGCCATAGTCTCCGATTGAGTACCGCCCCTCGGTCTGGAGGAGACCCTGCACCGGGCCCGGTGGAACTATCTATTGATATCCTGGCCTTTCGCCGTGGGACTGTCCATCGCTCTTGTTCTTCTGGGGATGTCCACCGGTCTCCATCTCATCTATGTCGCTCCCCTCGCCCTAGTGGTCCCGACCGTTCCGCATCCGGTATCGACGGTTGGTCCGACTGTCTCACTGGTACGGCTGGGGTCCCTAGGCACCGGAGGGCAATTATCCCAGGTCATGACATGAACGACCTGAAGGGGCATGGTAAAAGACGACCCACCATCGACGTCCGCCTCCTCGGCAGGGAGACGGGCCAGAACGCTCCGTTCCCATGATGGCAAGGGTCCGGTGGTGTATTGGATGAGCCGGGACCAGCGTTCCATCGACAACTGGGCTCTAGGGTACGCCCATACGGTCGCCAGATTCGTTGGGTCCAAGGCTCTGGCTGGCGTTCTGCCTCGTTCCTTCCTACCTAGGGGCCTCCGACCGACACTTCCGCTTCATGCTGGAGGGGCTGAAGGAAGTGGCAGGGGACCTCGCCGCCCATGGTGTTCCGTTCGACCTCCTCAGGGGCGACCCGACTGGGGCGGTGCCAAAGTACCTGGACGAACATGGCGCAAGTACCTTGGTGATGGACTTCGACCCCCTGAGGACCAAGACCTCATGGCGGTCCGCAGTGGTCGATAGGGTCGAGTGCACCTGCGTGGAGGTGGACGCGCACAACATCGTCCCTTGCTGGGTCGCTTCCCCCAAGAAGAGTATGCCGCAGCCACCCTGAGGCCCAAGCTGAAACGCGTCCTGCCCGAGTTCATCGCGGCGATGCCTGGGACCTTGCAGGCCAGGGACAGGCGTGTGGAGGACCAGGTCCGTTGGAGGACTTTCTTGATGAGAGAGGGGGCGAACTGGGTCCAAGCATCCCGGACCGTGGGTGAACAAGCCGCCCTGGACAGACTGCATAACTTCATCTCTCAAGGTTGTCCGGTTATTCGGAACGCCGTAACGACCCCAACATGGATGGCCATTCCGGCCTGTCCCCGTACCTAGATTTGGGATGGTCTCCGCGCAAGGGTGGCCCTGGAGGTCAGGACATCGACGGCCCCCGAGGTCGACAAGGAAGCTCTTCCTGGAGGGCTGATGGTGCGCCGGGAGCTCTCCGACAATTTCTGCTTTTATGACCAGATGTACGACGCCAGTGGAATGTTTGCCCTCCTGGGCTCGGCTCTGGTGCGCCAGCATGAATCAGACCGTCGCGAGTACCATTACGACCTGGAGGAACTGGAGCGGGGGAGGACACATGACGACCTTTGGAACGCTGCCCAGAGACAGATGGTCATGACAGGGCACATGCATGGTTACCTGCGCATGTATTGGGCCAAGAAGGTGCTGGAATGGAGCCTGGACGCGGGCGAGGCCATGGCCAAGGCCATAACGCTGAACGACCGCTACCAGTTGGACGGGAGAGACCCCAATGGCTATGCGGGCATCGCCTGGAGCGTGGGGGGTTTGCATGACCGAGCCTGGCCGGAGAGGCCGGTCTTCGGCAAGGTGCGGTACATGAACTACAACGGTGCCCGGAGCAAGTTCGATGTGGACCAGTTCGTCCAACGTTGGTCGTGACGAACCTATCCAGCATTATGCCGAACCTTTTTAGCTAACCCCATCCAGATGAAACCGACCGTCCCCTCCGCCCTGGTCCGATCGAAGAAAAGAGACCATTTTCGAGCGCCATTCTCAGCTCATTCGCTCTTTGAGCCGGTGCACCGACTGCACCAGGGAGTCTATGGTCTTCGTCTCCAGCACTACGCTCATGTCATGTGCCTGGGCGAAGAGCGCCGTGCCGATGATGTCGATCTCCCCGGTGAAGAGCACCTGATGGTCGCTCTTACCGTCGTAATCGTGCAGGTGCATGTGGGCGAGACAGCCTTCGTGCTTCATCAGCACCGCCCTCTCCTTGTAGGCGGTCTTGGCATCGTGCCCGACGTCCCAGGTAAGGCGGAAACCAGGCAGACGGACCAGATCATTGAGGACCCTCTCGATGAAGGGCAGGTCGAAGTTGCACACGTTCTCCACGCTCAACTTGACGCCATGCGCGTTCGCCTTGTCCAAAAGGGCGGAGAAAGCCCCTACCAGGTTGTCGCGGAATTGGTCGTAGAACTTATCAAAGATCCACACTCGGTACTTGGGCAGTGTGAAGTATATCCCGGGATTGATGTGGAAGTTGAGCAGACGGAGCTCGGCATCGATGGCCCATCCCAAAGCATCCATGGAGCGGTCGAGGGTGCCCTGCCTGACTGGGGGGTGGAGGGAACCCAGGTCGAAGTCGTCGGGCATATGCATGGTGAAATCGATGCCCAGTTCCGTTGAGAGCCTGCGCACCTGTCCTGCCGAAAGGTTCTGGGGGAAGCAGTAAGGCATGTTCATGTTCAGCTCGACGAAGTCCAACCCCAGCTCTTGGCACAACAGAGCGTTCTCCTCCATGCTGGAGAGCTCGATGAGGGCGGGCATTCCCATCTTAGGCCTCAAGGTCCTTATCCTCGGGGCCTCATGTAATCCGATCCCTTTGAAATACCTATCTGCATAAAGTGGAGGGTTGTCCGTCCTAACCGCTCAGATCATTTCCTTTCATGAGGTTAGATGGGAGGGAGGCCCTCTAGGGTGCGAATTATCAACATCGGTCCCAACCAGTTATGTGGTGAGGGTAATCGTTTCGTAATTCGACCAAAGGGTAGGGCACATCCCAGTCCCGTTTCGATATCGTACCTTCGGAGGGATTTTGTCCACGCCCTATTGGTGGTCCTGAGGAATCAGCTAATTATAATTATTTATCCGACCACGGTCTTCGTGAGCCCATGGCGCCCATGACCTTTGCCCAGAAGGTCCTTTCCCGGGCGAGCGGAAGAGCGCGTGCACCGGGGACATCGTCAATGCCAAGGTCGACCTGGCCATGTCCCATGAGAACTCCGCTCTGGTCCTGCGATCGTTCCGGGAGATCGGGGCAAGAGCATCTGGGACCCCAGCAAGGTGGTCATCCTGTTCGATCACCGCATCCCGGCCAACACCATCAAGACGGCCGAGGGGCACAAGGAGGTCCGGACCTTCGCCAGGAAGAGCAGCTCCCCAACTTCTACGATCTGGGGGAGGGCATCTGCCACCAGGTCCTGCCAGAGAAGGGCCATGTGCGTGCCGAACATGCTGATCGTCGGCACTGACTCGCACACCACCACCTACGGGGCATTGGGAGCGTTCGCCACCGGGATCGGCGCCACCGAGATGGCCTCGGTCTGGGCGACCGGGGAGATCTGGCTCAAGGTGCCGGAGACGATGCGCATCCACCTACGGGGGAAGCTGCCTCCACACGGTGATGTCCAAGGATGTCATCCTGCACCTCATCGGCGCTCTGGGCGCGACGGGGCGGACTACAAGTGCGTGGAGTTCGTCGGCGACACCATATGTCGGATGAGCATCGCCTCCCGGATGGTGCTCAGCAACATGAGCATCGAGATGGGGGCCAAGGCCGGGGTGTGCTTCCCGGACCGCAAGACGCAGGACTGGCTCTCCCAGCGGACCGATGCGCGGTGGGCAGGTCGAACTTCTGGGAGCAAGGGCGCCGAGGTGGACGAGGAGCTGGAGATGGACGTGGAGGACCTGGAGCCTCAGGTGGCCTGCCCGCACCAGGTCGACAACGTGGCGAGTGTCCGTAGGAGGTCGAGGGAACCAAGATCGACCAGGCGGTGCTCGGCTCCTGCACCAACGGCCGGCTGGAGGACCTGGCGGCGGCAGAGGCGATGCTCCGCGGCCAGAAGGTGTCCCGGGACTGTCCGGCTCATCGTCGTGCCGGCCTCCCGGGAGGTCTACATCGAGGCGGCCGAGAAGGGTCTACTGTCCTCGCTGGCCACGTCCGGGGCGGTCATCGTGAACCCCGGATGCGGACCGTGCCTGGGCGGGCACCAGGGCATTCTGGCCGCGGGGGAGAGATGCATCTCCACCACCAACCGCAACTTCCGCGGCCGGATGGGCTCCCCGGACGCCGAGGTCTACCTGGCCTCGCCGGAGACGGTGGCCGCGAGCGCGCTGAAGGGCGAGATCGCCGACCCCAGGAGGTCTGAGATGAGAGGGACAAGGTCTGGAAGTACGGGGATCACATCAACACCGACCTGATCATCACCGGGACGGTACCTGGACAATTACGACCCCAAGCACCTGGCCAAGCATGCCATGGAGGACGTCGACCCCCTTCGCCAGGAGCGTGCGGAAGGGGGACATCATCGTGGCCGGGCGCAACTTCGGCTGCGGCTCCGCCGCGGAGCAGGCGCCGCTGGCTCTGAAGGCGCGCCGGGGTGGGCGCGGTCATCGCCGGCAGCGTCGCCCGCATCTTCTACCGGAACGCCATCAACGTCGGGCTGCCGGTCATCGTCTGTCCCGAGGCCCATGACGCTTCCAGACCGGGGAGTGCACGGTCAACATCGACCGGAAAGGCATCATGGTGAACGAGACGCACCGGGAAGAGCGATCCGGTTCGACCCCATGCCCGAGTTCCTGAGGGACATCTTGAAGAGCGGCGGACTAGTACCGCTACACGACGGAAAGACGGTTCCAGCCGATAGGGAACGTTCTTGTACGATGTTCGCTTTAGGTGCACCTTCGTTACGGGACGCCCAGCGGTCCACCCAGGTAAAGTATGCGAAAAAAACGGATGGCCAGCTGGCTAATCGATGGCTTATTCCACACGATGCAAAAGGTTTATAAGCATCTGCTAATATGGGGATACTCCCTGCATGGTGATATTCATGAAATATACTAGATTCGAGAAGGCGCGCATCATCGGTGCCAGGGCACTGCAGGTTTCTCTGGGTGCGCCGGTTCTTTTCGAAATACCCGAGGGAATGATCGATCCCATCGAGATTGCCAGGCTGGAGTTCGATAGGGAGTGATCCCTATCACCGTCAAAAGAGACACATGAGGTTTTTAGATGAGCGATGAAGTGAAGACGGATCTTCTGGTACCCGAGGATGTCTACCTTACTTCGGGCGTCCACATCGGAACTCAGCAGAAGAGCGCCGACATGAAGGAGTTCATATTCAAGGTCAGGTCGGACGGCCTGTACGTCCTGGACGTCAAGCAGACCGACAACCGGATCAGGGCCGTGGCCAAGTTCCTGGCCCGCTACCAGCCGGACCGGATCCTGGTGGTCTCGGCGCGTCAGTATGGCCAGAAGCCGGTCAAGGTGTTCGCCAAGACCATCGGGGCCAAGGTCCTTCGCCGGACGGTTCGTCCCCGGCATCATGACCAACCCGAGGCTCCCGAAGTTCATCGAGCCCGAGGTGCTCCTGGTCACCGACCCTGCCGCTGACCAGCAGGCAGTGGCCGAGGCGCATGAACATCGGGATCCCCATCGTCGCCCTGTGCGACGCCAACAACGAGACCAGGAACGTCGATCTGGTCATCCCGACCAACAACAAGGGCCGCCGCGCGCTGGCCTGCGTCTACTGGCTGCTCACCCGGGAGATCCTCAAGGACACGGGCCTGATCAAGCCCGGGACGAGGAGTTCAAGCTGACCATCGACGACTTCGAAGCTTCCCTGTAAGCCCGTTGTCGCGTACAAATCTCAATAAACCCCTTCCTTCTATTCATTTTCTACCATGGTCAGATATCCCGCCGTCGCTGGACAGTTCTATGCCTCTGAGGGGAAGGCCTTGCGCCGAGGTGGAGGGATGCTTCAACTCACCGATCGGACCAGGGAAGCTGCCGCCCCATCCCACGAGGCCCAGGAACATCGTCGGGGCGGTCGTTCCCCATGCCGGCCTGGTCTACTCCGGTCCGGTGGCGGCGCATGTCTATGCGCCATCGCCAAGGACGGACTCCCCGAGACCTTCGTGGTCATCGGCCCGAACCACAACGGCATCGGCACGGGCGTGGCCACCACCGACGAGGACTTCGAGACCCCCTTCGGGATGGTCAAGATCGACCAGGAGATCGTCTCCAAGTTGAAGGGCGTGGTGGAGCTGGACCGGTCGCACACGTATACGAGCACTCCATCGAGGTGCAGCTGCCATTCCTCCAGTACCTCGACCCGAACATCAACTTCGTGCCCATCTCCATGGCCTTCCAGGACTACGAGACCGCGGTCGAGGTGGCGAAGAGCGTCAGGAAGGCCATGGAGGGTCGGGACGTGATGATCCTCGCCTCTAGCGACTTCTCGCATTATGTCCCCCCGGACCAGGCCAAGCTGGACGACACCAAGGTGATGGACAAGATCATCGACCTGGACGCCAAGGGGGTCTACGATACGGTACGTAAATATGACGTGACCATGTGCGGCTATGGCCCGATCATGACCATGCTCCTGGCCAGCGAGGGCAAGAGCGCCAAGCTGCTCAAGTACGCCAACTCCGGGGACGTCCAGGCCATGGACCGGGTGGTGGCCTACGCTAGCGTCGCCGTCTACCGATGAGCCACCTTCCAAAGCGATTAAATAAATCACTAGGCAACTATGGGTGTTGAGCCTTACCAAGGGGTAGGGCAAGGTGTTAACATGGACTATCTAACATGCCCTAACTGCGGAAGGCAGAACCCTCATGGGGGCCTCGTTCTGCGCGAGCTGCGGGACCCAGATGGGGACCGCCACATCTGAACCGCAGGTCGTTCCACCGGTACAGGCGGGACAGGGCAGCACTGCCAGGCAACAGATCGTCGCGGCCATCCAAGGGAGGACCCAGACCGACGCCCTCTATCCCACCTGGTGGGTGGTCCTTCCATTGCTGGCCTGGGCGGTCTCATTTTTCTTGGGGATCATCTATTGGCCTTTGATGCTGGTGGGATCGATCCTCGGTCTCCTCATCCTTGCCTTCCTGGCCTACAAGCTGACGGAACGTATCAACAACCACATCCACCGCGAGCTGAGCCTCCGCTACAACCTCATCGTGTACGTCAAGGAGAAGGCGGCGGAGCAGTACAGGCAACAGGCGATATCCCCTCAGGTCGCGGCCATGGAAGGCATCAATCTGGAGGCGTCCTACAAGGAGCAGGAGCATAGCGCCTTGGGTTCGCGATATTGGCATTGATCCCATCGTGAACCTCTACGTCCTGTACGTTCTGACCAAGTTCACTGGCCCTCACGACCAGCGGTGGAACGCCTTCACCCAGAACGCCCAGTATTGCTTCCAGCAGTTGGGCATGGGCGTGATGGCCCCGTCCTGGAGGACCATCCCCGAGCGCTCCTTCCTCATCTATTTCCTGTTGACCATCCTGACCATTGGGTCTGTTCCTGTTCTACTGGCTCTGGAAGTTGATCGATGACCCCAACGACCACTTCGCCACCCAGTGGCAGTTCGAGGACTCATTGATGTTGCAGCTGAGGTGAAACTTTTTATTTTTCATCCAATATTTTAATGATTGGGAATAGGATTATTTACTGGATATGTGAATAATCGCACCATCACCTAAGGAGGGGTGAGTTAAGATGGATGGATACAAGACATGTCCTAGCTGTGGTAGACAGAACCCGGCTGATGCGCAATGGTGCAGCAATTGCGGTGCCAATATGGCCGCTGCGGCACCTGGTCCGACACCGACCCAGGCATCACCGGCGCCTGGTCCTGCCCCGTCATATGGCAGTGCAAGCAAGCAACAAGTGATCAACGCGATCCAGTCCAGGACCCAGACCGATGAGATCATGGGGATGTTCTGGGCCTTGTTCCTTTTGATCGCGATTGTGCTAATGTTCGTCGCGGCATTCCTAGGCTGGATCGGGATCATACTGTGGGTGGTTGTCGGCATCCTTGAACTCGTCCTGTTCTACAAGATGTTGAAAAGGAACGAGGCGCATTTCAAGCGCGAGGCGATTCTGAGAACCGCATTGGTGAACTACTTCAGGGAGAAAGGCAACGAGACCTTCAAGGCCCAGATGATCGGGGCTCAGTTGGGTACGATGGAGAGCATCAACCAGGAGGCGGCCTTCAAGGAGAAGGACCACAACGTCATCCTGTTGGTCATATTGATGATCATCCCTATCGTGAACTTCTTCGCCATGCTGTACATCCTGTACATATTGACCAAGGAGCCCTTCGGACACGATCAGCGCTGGCATGCGTACTCTCAGAACGCCCAGTCCGCCGCGCAACAGCTCGGCATGAACGTCATGACGCCTTCGTGGAAGACACTGAAGGAGAGGAGCTACCTGCTCTATATCCTCCTGACGATCCTGACCTTTGGCATATTCGCCATATACTGGGTGTACGTCCTTGTGACAGACATGAACGAGCACATGCAGACCCAGTGGCAGTTCGAGGACGGCCTGATGAGGGAGCTTCACTAAACCTAAAAAAATTAAAAAAGATGGGGTCCGCCCCATCAAATTATTTTCATTTTTCCCAGAACCGGTTCATAGACCAGGCCCTTGTCGAGGAGTGAGTTGGTGATCTCGTCCAGCTCGTCCCTCTCGATGCCCGCTTTGCCCGCCTCGGACACGATGTCGTCCCACACCGCACCCTTACCGGTCTTGTCCAACCTCTGCACGATCCCGAGCACCACCTGTTCCTTGTCGATCGAAGGGCCCTCCTCCTCGTCCTCGATCTCCTCGGGGATGTCCGAGACATGCTCTGGGACCTCCGGTCCGGCCATCTCAGGCAACAGGAACTTCAGCGCGTCCACCACCATGTGGCGGTAGCGCTGCGTCTCCACCTCGCCGTAATGGTCCAAGGCCTTGACCACGCCGTTCGCCAGCGGGAGGCTGTAACCAAGCTTGACGAGCTCTTCCGCGCTTGGCGGGGACATCTCCAAGGCCTCCTCCACCGCGTTGATGCGGCGCATGGTGGCCTGACAGGTCTCCAGGACCCAGAAGTCGCGGGCGGCTATGTCCACCACCTGCACCTTCTCCGGCCGGATGGAAACGTACATGGTCCCCTCCTCCGGCGAGTAGGTGCGGCATTTACCCACCACCGCCACGAACTTGGGGGGTTGCATCTTGGCCAAAGCCGCGGTGGCCTCAGGCTGGTATTGTCCCGACGACAGGTAGAAGGTTCCCGTCGGGTCCTGTATCCTCGCCCGCCACAGCGGCTCCTCCTCCGTGCCGATGTTGTCTATGTCGGTGAGCACGCCCACCAATAGCACGCGGTTGATCATCGCCCCCAAGGGCGTCACCAGATGGGACGGGGCCTTCTCGCCCTCCCCCTTGATCTCCAAACGCGATGAGTTGAACTCAGCGGCGAAGACCCTCCAGGCCAGCTCCCTCCCGATCATTGGAATCCCTCCGTCTCGGCGAGGAGCTCGGCCGCCCTGGCCTGCACGTCCACTCGAATCGGCGAGGCTTCGCTCACGATCATCATCAGGCCGTACTCGTCATTGAGAACGTTGCCGCGCAGCTCCAGCGGACGCGCCAGCAGCTTCTCTTCCACCAGCTCTCGGATGACCTCGGCGTTCATGGCCTCCTTGGCCTGCCTGACGCATTCTTCCAGGTTCATGCCCAGCAACGCCTCCGTGACCGGGCGGCCCATGACCGCCGTCAGCGAGGAGTTGCCGTCGTCCAGCACCGCCTTGACCCTCAGGTCCGGGTAGCCGTCCACCTTGCCGTGCAACCGGCAGGCGCCCTTCTGCACCACGCGCTTGCACTGTGGGCAGCGCTTGATCAGCCCCGAGCCTTCCTTCACGTCCACGATGGTGCCGATTATCAAAGCGTCCGTGGCGCCACCAACCCTCTCCACGTCCTCGATGGTGCGCGGTTTGGGGCGGGAGGAAACCACATCGGGCATGCTGTCCTCGGACAGGCGGGCGACGACCGCCCTTTCGCCGAAGTTCAGCTTGGGCACACCCTTCCAACCCTTGACATAGGCCTTGGAGACCTTGACCACCTCGTTCGGTTTGAGCTCGAAGTCATGCCAGGCGGAGAACTGCACCTTTCCGGTGTCATCGGCCATCATGCCCACGAAGACCACTTTGGCGGTCTCCCCCTCGCCGACCTCCTTCCGCTCCACCGAAAGGACCCTTGCCGTCACCGTGACATTGTTCATACCATCGGCCAGCTGGGCCACCTTCATCGGCTCCCCCGAGCCCATGGCCATGGGCGCGCTCACGGTGGTGTCCGCGACGACCGCATCCTGGGGCAACGCCTCCACGACCACCCTGTTGCCTAGGTTCAGGTCCACTCTGCCGTTGTATTCCTTGGTGTAGCCGTTCCTCACCATGACCACATCGCCAGCCTTGAGGGCTATGCGCTGTGGGTCCCACAAGGTATAGGAGATGCTCCCGGTCTCGTCGGCCATGATGCCATAGACCAGCGGTCGCGGTTTTCCGTCCACCTCGATCTCCTTGGGGTTGGCGGTGACGACCTTCACCGCCAGGTCCACGTTCTGCTCTCCTCCCTTGAGGTCGGCGACCTTGCGGCGGTTGCCCTTTGCCAACGCGTTCGGGTCCCCGCCGAAGTTCTTCACCACACTGCGTTTCGCTGTGTCCAGCGACACGCGGTAAACATTGAGGTAGTTGTCCAACTCCTCCTCGATCCTCGACTCATCCACCTTGTTTCCTAGCACCCGGGCTATCTCCTTCACATGGGGTGCGAGCTCTTCCTTGTTCATGACATACCTCCTGCCTTGCAGCAGAATCGATGCCATATCAGGCTAATGCTTAAATGCATTATTCGGGGGGCCGGCGAAAGTGCCTTCGCTGATGCCTACTAGAAATGAAAAGAAAGTGAGTGGGGGGCTCACTCGGTGAAGGTCTCTCCCTTCTCGTAATTCTCTTTCAGGTGGTTGATGAGGATGTCCCGGTTGTTGCGCAGGTGGGACTCGTACCAGGACAGGACCACATCGCGCATGG
This sequence comes from Methanomassiliicoccaceae archaeon, assembly GCA_963806355.1. Lineage (GTDB taxonomy): Archaea > Thermoplasmatota > Thermoplasmata > Methanomassiliicoccales > UBA472 > JACXTP01. The sequence goes on from CAWDXN010000002.1 coordinate 24,920, forward strand.
CCTCGTGCATCCCCTCCTCGTCATAGTCGTTCAAGGCCGCGTCGTAGATGATGAACTGGCCGAAGATGCGCTTCCAGCCCGCGTACTTGTAGTAATGCTCACCTTCGCAGTAGTCGAAGACCATGCGGATGTGCGGGGTCGATTCGACGGAATAATACCAGACCTTCAGGGAGTCGCCCATGCGCCCCTGCACTTGGGAGCGGTCGATGAGCTGCATGTTGGTGACCGACTCCAGGTCGAACTCGGGACGGAAGGACCATTTGTCCGGGAAACCGTCCTTCTCGAACTGGGCGTAAGTGCTGTAGGTTGGCTCCATGGTCATCTGCACGGAGATCTTGCTGAAGCGGTTCAGGATGTTCCAGAGGTCCTCGATGAGAGCCTTGTTGATCTTCGTTCTCTGCATGTGCAGCTCGTCCCGGTCGCGGGAGACGGCGAGGGTCTTCCTCTCGAGCTCAGCATCAAGTTTCGCGAACCAGTCATCCTTTCCTGCCTTATCTGGAGCCAATATTATCCCCGAGGCGGATAATATCCATCCGAACATAAATAGATATCCCAATCTGGCGGCCTTAAAAAACGGCGATACTGGCATCAAGCACAGTATCAAGTCATCTTGCGTTCATACGGCCGTGGGGGCGAAATGGACCTTATCTCGCAGCTCACGGAGATCCTGCAGGGAGTGGCCAGCGACCCCGTTCAATATCTGATAGTGGTGTTCGTCTACTCCATAGCCACCGCGGTCTTCCTTCCGTTCCCGGTGGAGGCGGCGCTGTTCCTGAGCGATTCCACGCCCTTTTGGTCCATCGCCTTGGTCCTCTCCTTGGGGAAGACGGTCGGCGGTCTCGTCGTATACTCTATCGGCGGCAAATTGGAGGAGCCCATAAGGAACTCGGGACAGGGGTGGAGGGTATGGGCCGCCTTCGTCAACGCCTGCGAACGGTTCGTGCAACGATTCGGCTACATCGGCTTCTATGCACTCCTGAGCATCCCTTTAATGCCAGACACAGTGACCCTCTACCTGTTCTCTCTTTTCAACAAGGAAGGCAAGGTGATGGAGCGGAAGCATTTCCTGATCATCAACTTCCTTGGGTCGCTGACGCGTTGCGCCATAGTTTACGTCGCCGCCGACATCCTCAGGCCGATCCTGGGCATCTGATATCATGGAGAATGATTAGGTCGATGTCGGCTCCATATCAACACCTAGAGCCCAACGAAGAGCCTATTTAAACAAGAAGTCATATGACCGGCCCAATGGGCGTCATCGATGACATGATCAGTTATCTGGAGAGCGTCGCCCATGACCCTTTGCTGTACCTTTTCCTATTGTTCCTCTACTCCATCGCCGCCGCCGTCTTCCTGCCCATCCCGGTGGAGTTCGCCCTCTTCCTCAGCCCCGACACCCCCTTCGCCGCCAAGGCATTGGTGCTGGCCCTCAGGTAAGGCCGTGGGCAGCGTGCTGGTCTTCTATATCGGTTACAACGTGGAGGAGCCGATCAGGCGTTGGTCGGAGAAATGGACCTTCTTCCGGTTGTTCGTCCGTTTCTGCGAATGGTTCGTGACCAAGCTGGGGTACGTCGGTCTCTTCATCCTGCTCAGCATACCGTTCATGAGCGACACCGTGGTCCTCTATGTCTTTGCGGTCTTCAACAAGGAGGGGAAGGTCCTCGACATGAAGATGTTCGCATTGGTGAACTTCCTGGGCGCCCTCACCCGTTGCGCCATAGTCTACTTCGCATCAGGCTACCTGGCCGATTATTTCGGCTACGACTACTCATTGTGAACAGGGGTTAATCCCTGACCATCATCTTTTTGAACATGGTTGCAAAAATTTATTAGGGCTATACAAATTCCTAGTTAATGGTCCCGAAGAAAAAGATCTCGAAGATCATGGCGGAATATGACAAGGACAAGCTGACCATCGCTACCTTGTGCTCCCACTCCTCCTTGCAGATTTTCCATGGCGCCAAGAAGGAGGGCTTCCGCACACTGGGGCTGGCGGTGCGGCCGAACAACAAACATCTATGACGCCTTCCCCCTCGCCAAGCCGGACGAGATCATCAAGCTGCAATCCTACACGGACCTGATCGACAAGGCGGACGAGTTCCTGGCGCGCAACGTCATCATCGTGCCCCACGGCTCCTTCGTGGAGTACATGGGCACCAGCAAGTTCGAGGACATGCCCATACCCACCTTCGGCAACCGGAAGGTCCTGGGTTGGGAATCGGACCGCAACAAGATGAGGGAATGGCTCGAGTCCGCGGGCATCGACATGCCCCGCGTGATCGACGACCCGAAGTCGATCGACCGGCCGGTCCTGGTGAAGTACCATGGGGCCAAGGGCGGCCGGGGCTTCTTCATCGCCAAGGACTACATGGACTTCAAGATGGGCATCGACATGGAGCAGCCCTACACCATCCAGGAGTACATCCTTGGTACCCGGTACTATCTGCATTACTTCTACTCGCCGATCAAGCAGGACGGCTACCGCGTCTCCGATGGCTGCCTGGAGCTGATGTCGATGGACCGGCGCGATGAGAGCAACATCGACGAGATGTACAAGCTCGGCGCGGCGGAGGAGCTTAAGAAGCTGGGCCACTTCCCCACGTTCGTCGTCACGGGCAACATCCCGGTCGTCATCCGGGAGAGCCTACTGCCCAAGGTGCTTCGAGATGGGCGAGAAGGTGGTGGAACGCTCGGAGCAGTTGTTCGGGGGCATGATCGGGCCGTTCTGCCTGGAATGCATCGTCACCGACAAGCTGGAGTTCAAGGTCTTCGAGATCTCCTCACGCATCGTGGCCGGTTCCAATCCCTTCATCTCCGGTTCGCCCTATTCGGACCTGGTCGAGCCAGGCATGAGCACGGGCAGGCGCATCTCCCGCGAGATCAAGAACTCCCGGGACAGCGACGTGATGGACCTGGTGGTGTCATGAGGACCACTTTGGCCATCGTCGACGCGGAGCTCGAGGTGGTGCCGAAGGAAAAGCTCGGGGGCGTGAAGCTGAGGGCAAGCTCCGACGCGCTCTTCGGCAAGAGGGAGGTCATCCTCGACCACGTGCTCCACGCGGACCTGGTGCGGGCCATGCCGGAGAGCAACCGCCGAGGAAGGCCAGACATCTTGCACCATGCTCTCACCCTCGCCATAAGTTCCATCCCCTACCGCATGGGCGACATCGATGTGGTGGTGCACACCCGCAACAACGAGGCCATCTACTTCGGGCCCAAGGCCGAGATACCCCAGAACTACTTCGAGTTCCTGCGCCGCCTGGGCGACCTGTACAGCGATGGTCAGGTGGACTGCCGGGAGAAGCGCTGGGCCATCGAGCCCAACCGGGACCTGGCCCATATCGTGGCCAAGAGCAGGGCGGAGGTCCGAGTGCTCACTGTCCCCGGAAGGCGAGGTGAAAGGGCTGGGCAAGCTCCTCAAGGGCTTCCAGGAGAACAACGCCATCATCATGTTCGGCGGTTTCCCCGAAGGCGGCTTCAAGAGCCCGGTCAATGAGCTGGCCGACATCAGCGTCTCGCTCGGACCGGATCTGCTGAACATAAATGCCGTGACGGCGGAGATCCTAAGGTCGTTGCCCTACTGAAGTGCTCAACGGTCTCTAGTGCCTCAAACCAATCCGATCTGACGACCTTCTTTCGTGTATCGGCTTCCGCCTAATCTTGAACAACGAGAAGTATGGCCCTAAGAAGATACCGATCAGTATCAGGACGTGTCTCCACATTCCGGCTGAATCCCCACGTTTAAGAAAGAACAATATGAGTATGATCTCATTGTACTGATTGTGAATGACGAGGTCCATCATGTCTTGAAAATCTATCTTGCCAACCTTGGACATATTAAGAAGTCCGGCCGCGTTCCACGCGCTCTTGAATAATATCCTCTCTTCAGGTTGGTCATGCACGACGAATATGGGCACTACCTTCCAGAGGTAGCCTTTTGAGATGATATGCCTTGATATTACCCAATCCTCATAGGCGTCCATATTGCCTAATTCGATATCAGTTAGCAGACTTCTTCTGATCAACGTTGCGTTTGTATAGCCTCTTTGCCTCTGGCTTAACAGGATGAAGGATCTATCTGATGTCACCAATCTCCGCATCGTCACCTAGGTCAGGGTAGGTCCTTGATGGCCCTTCTTTTGACCTTAAGGACATTATAGGGTGGTCCCAGGAAATTACCCATATCAAAAATTAAAAAGGGCTGATGATCAGCCGGTTTACCAGCCGCGCTCCTGCATCCTCTGCGTTCGGGTATGGTGGAGATCTCGATGCCGTGCATCGCCTCGCCCAGTCCCTTGGAGACCTCGGCGATGACCTTGGGGTCGTCGAAGTTGGTGACCGCGTCGACGATGGCCTTCGCCCTCGGCCTTCGGGTCGCTGGACTTGAATATGCCAGATCCTACGAACACGCCGTCGCGACCCAGCTGCATCATCAATGCGGCGTCGGCCGGGGTGGCGATCCCGCCAGCGGCGAAGTTGATGACCGGCAGGCGCTGCAGATCGGCCACCTCCTCCACCAGGTAGATGGGCGCCTCGATCTTGCGCGCCAGCATGACCAGCTCCTCATGGTCCTTTCCCTTGAGCTCGCGCACCATGCCCATGATCATGCGCTGGTGCCTGACCGCTTCGACGACATTGCCCGTGCCCGGCTCTCCCTTGGTGCGGATCATCGCGGCACCCTCGTCGATGCGGCGCAGCGCCTCGCCCAGGTCGCGTGCGCCGCAGACGAACGGGACGGTGAACTTCTTCTTGTTGACGTGATAGAACGGGTCGGCCGGGGTGAGGACCTCGGACTCATCGATCATGTCCACGCCCAAGGACTCCAGCACCTGGGCCTCCACGAAATGGCCGATGCGGCATTTCGCCATGACCGGGATCGTGACCGCGTCTATGATCTCCTCGATCTTCAATGGGTCGGCCATGCGGGCCACGCCACCCTGGGCCCTGATGTCCGCTGGCACGCGCTCAAGTGCCATGACCGCGACCGCCCCCGCCTCCTCGGCGATGATGGCCTGCTCAGCGTTGGTGACGTCCATGACCACCCCTCCCTGTTGCATCTTGGCGAAACCTCTCTTGACGAGGTCGCTCCCATGCCTCAGCTTGGTCAGGTCCAATTCAAATACCATTTGCTCACCAGGTCGGCTTAGTAGAGGCGACTTATAAATTTGTTTCCTTTTTAATGAACAAATAAGGTATTGAATGTACATAAATGTAAGAAAGAATCGCGTTCAGGGCAGGTCACAAGGACCACAGGGAATTTTGAGAAAGGCATAAAGAGACCATGCGCGTTAATCCGCCCCGATGGTCGCACGCAGGATGGCCAACGTGCCCGAGTCTGGGACGGTCAAGATCGCCAACGTGGTGAGCAAGCTCAAGTCCGAGGGCGTGAACGATATGATCTCATTCTCCATGGGCGAGCCCGACTTCCACACCCCAGACCACATCACCGAGGCCTGCGTCAATTCCCTGCACGACCATGAGACCTATTACACGCCCTCCGCCGGCATCCCGGAGCTGAGGCAGGCGGTGGCCGAGGACCTCTCCCATCGCAATGGCCTGCCCTGCGCCAGCAAGAACGTCCTGATCACCCCGACCAAGCACGCCATCTTCATGACCATGCTGGCCCTGATCGACGAAGGCGATGAGGTGGTCGTCCCCGACCCGGCCTGGGGCACTTTCGACGCCTGCGCCCGGTTGGCCGGGGCCAAGGTACGCTATGCCAAGTTGGACCCGGAGAACGGATACCGGCTCACCCCCGAGGCACTGATGGAACAGGTCACCAAGAAGACCAAGCTGGTGGTCATCAACACCCCCTCCAACCCATGCGGTGCGGTCATGCGGACCGAGGACGTCAAGGGAGTGGCCGACATCTGTCGGGACCACGACCTCTACGTCCTATCGGATGAGATCTACGAGAGGCTCATCTTCGAGGGCAAGCACACATCCATCGCTTCGCTGGAGGGCATGTTCGACCGCACGGTCACCATCGGCGGGCTGTCCAAGACCTACGCCATGACCGGGTGGCGCATCGGTTGGGCCGTCGCCCCCATGCCCATCTTCAACGAGCTGAACAAGCTCCAGACCCAGTCCATCACCTGCGTCACCTCGTTCGTGCAGAGGGCCGGGCTCGAGGCGCTGCAAGGGTCCGCAGGAGCCGGTCCACAAGATGGCGGTGGAGTTCAAGGCCAGGAGGGACCTGATATTCGATCTGGTGCAGGACATACCTCAGCTCCAATGCCCCAAGCCCAACGGTGCTTTCTACCTCTTCCCCTCCTATGACCATGAAGATGCCCTCGGAGGACCTGGCCGCCTATCTGCTGGAGAAGGCCCACGTCGCAGTGACGCCAGGAAGCGCCTTCGGGCCGTCCGGCGAAGGCAAGATCCGCATATCCTATGCCGCCAGCAGGAAGGACATCACCGAAGGCATGCGGCGCATAGGTCATGCGTTAAAGGACCTATAGTCAGCGTTCGTCATGAGGTAGCATGTTGGGGATGGAGCCCTCGATGGGGTACTTCCTGCCGCATTTCTGACAGGTGAGCTCCCCTTCGACTATCTCTCCTCCGTCCTCCTTGTCGACGGTCATTTTCAATGGGGACGACTTGCACACCGGGCAGGCAAGGATGTTCAGAAGTTCGCGTTTCATCCATCCTGTGGAACGGGGCCGAGGGCATTTATTCGTTTGCCTCCCGCTCCCGCCCAATGCTTATTATTCGCCAAGTCGATAGCTGGAGGCATGTTGAAGGTGGGCGTGGTCGGCACTGGGTCCATGGGACAGAACCATGTCCGCGTCTATTCGGAGATCGCGGACCTGGTCGGGGTCCATGACGCGGTAAAGGAGCAGTCTCGCAAGGTGGCCGATCGTTTCTCCGTCGGTTCGTTCGACAACCTGGACGACCTTTTGGACCGGGTGGACGCGGTGAGCGTTTGCACCCCCACGGTGTACCATCACGACGTCGCCAAGAAGGTCATTTCCCGGGGTCGTTCCCTTTTGGTGGAGAAACCTTTCACAGGTAGCTCGAAGACGGCGTTGCAGCTGATGGAGACCGCCCGGGCCAAGGGGGTGGTCCTTGCCTCTGGCTTCATCGAGCGTTTCAACCCCATCGTGACGGTCGCCAGGAGCGCTGTGCAGGAAGGCCGTTTGGGCGACATAATCTCCATATCCTCGAGGAGGGTGTCATCCTTCCCCTCCCGCATCCGTGATGTGGGCGTCATCATGGACCTCGGCATCCATGATGTGGACGTGATACGCCATATCACCGGCAAGGAGGTGCTTTCGGTATACGCGGTCGGAGGACGGTATCAGAACACCGATTTCGAGGACAATGCCAACCTGGTGCTGGAGATGGAGGGGGGGATCCATGGATCGGTGGAGGTGAACTGGCTTACGCCAATGAAGGTGCGCAAGGTCACCATGACCTGCAGCGCCGGGTTCGCCCAGCTGGACTACACCGATCAGAGCATGGAGCTATCTACCACGAAGGTCCAGGAGATCGACCCCTCGGACATGTTCAGGATCCCGCTCGAATACGATGTGAGACGTATCTCCGTCAAGAAGGAGGAGCCCCTGAAGCGTGAGCTCACCGACTTCCTGGATGCCGTTGAGAAGGGCAAGGAGCCCAAGGTTTCCGGGGCGGACGCGGTCAAGAACCTGCGCGTTTGCGAGGCGGCCCTGGAATCGTTGCGAACTGGCACGAAGGTGATGGTCTGACCAGGCTCTATATATCGAACCCTGCCTTGCCTAGGCCGGTGATCTAATGAGGCCCATTGACCTGCGCAGCGACACCTTCACCTTGCCGAGCCGAGAGATGCTGGAAACGATCATCGAGGCAGACCTGGGGGACGATGTGGAGAGGGAGGACCCCACGGTCAACAGGCTGCAGGACATGGCGGCCAAGCGCTTTGGCACAGAGGCCGCTCTGCTGGTCCCGAGCGGGACCATGGGCAATCTGGTGGCCATGCTATCCCATTGCAAGAGGGGCGACGAGATCATCCTCGAGGCGGACGCCCATATGTACTATTACGAGGTCGGGGGCATGTCCGCCCTGGTGGGGGCCATACCCCATCTCATCAAAGGAAAAAATGGAGTGTTCACGCCGGAGCAGGTGCAGGCGGCGTTGCGGCCAGGCGACCCGTTGCATTATCCTCCGTCCCGTTTGTTGGAGATAGAGAACACCCATAATCGGGCAGGGGGGTGCTGTTGGAAACCCTCTCAGGTCAAGGACGTGAGCCGTTTGGCGCACGACAACGACATGAGCGTGCACATCGACGGCGCGAGGATATTCAACGCCTGCATCGCGTTGGACGCAAGCCCGAAGGATTTCATGCGCCATGTCGACAGCCTCACCTTCTGCCTGTCCAAGGGCCTGAGCTGCCCCATCGGGTCCATTCATCGTCGGTAACGAGGAGTTCATCGACAAGGCGAGGATCAACCGCAAGATGGTGGGCGGGGGCATGCGTCAGGCCGGTGTGATCGCCGCACCAGGGATATATGCCCTGGAGAACATGGTGTCGCGCCTTAAGGAGGACCATGACAACGCCAAGCGCCTGGCGGTCGGTCTGGCGGACCTCGGTCTCGGTATCGAGATCGCCACGGTGCAGACCAACCTCATACTCGCGGACACGGCCGGTATAGGCCTAACGGAAGAGGAGATGGTGGGGCTGGGCAGGAAGGTCGGGGTGCTGTTCTTCACCATGGGACACAACAAGGTCCGTTTCGTGACGCATTATGGCATAACGAAGCAGGACGTGGACGAGGCGCTTGCCCGCCTGGAGACAGCGCTAGGCAAGAAGCGCTAACCCTTCCCCACGCCCTTGTAGATCAGACCGACCTTGGCGCAATCCTTCTGGTTGAAGATGTTCCTGCCGTCGACCAACTATGGGGGTGCGCATCAGCTCCTTAAGTCTTGACGGCTTGAGCTCCTTGTAGACGGAATGGTCTGTGACGAAGATCGCGCAATCGGAGCCGCGGAGCGCTTCCTCCAGGTCCTTGGTCATCGGGACCTTGTAATTCCTTTTCACATATGGATCGTGGACGATGAGGTCGGAGGATCCCATCAGCTCGTCGATGATGCGGATCGCTGGAGAGTTACGGGTGTCATCAGAGTCCCGCAGGAAGGCGAGGCCCATGATGGCCACCCTGGGTCTGTCCCCTTTCACGTTTTCCTCGAGCAACGAACGGGCCAGGTCCGCGGTGTGGGAGGGCATGGTATCATTGAGCTCACGTGCCGGTGCGATCACCTTCGATCCATATTCAGGCGCAGCGCTAAGCAGCAACCAGGAATCCTTAGGGAGGCAGTGTCCGCCCACACCAGCCCCGGGTATGTGCATGTCGCGGTAAGGGCAGGTGTTGACCAGGCGCCTCACCTCGAAAGCATCGGCCCCAAGCCGCTCGCATAGCAGCCCGACCTCGTTGGCGAATGCGATCTGCACATCACGGTAGGCGTTCTCCGTGGTCTTGGCGATCTCGGCAGCAAGAAGGCCAGTGGGATGGATCTCGGCCTGCACCACCTTGGAATAGTAATAGGCGCCCTTGCGCAGTGATTCCTCGTCCAGACAGCCTAGGACGCGCTCGACCTTACGCATGTTGTTGAGCAACTTGCCAGGCATCACCCTTTCAGGACAATGGACCAAAGAGAAGTCCGTCCCCGCCTTCAACCCGCTCTTACTCTCCAACGTCGGGATGACCAGTTCGGTCATGGTCCCCGGCGGGAGGGTGGATTCAACTGAGACCAAGGCCCCTTTGCCCAGGACCCCTGCCACAGAGGACAGGGCAGAGGTCAGTTGGCTTAGAATGGGCCTGCGCTCCGCATCGATGGGCGTGTCCACGCATACGAAGAATGCATCGGCCCCCTTGGCGTTATTAGGCTCGGTCGTGACCTTCAAGCTGCCATCGGAGACGACCCTGCTCAAGAGCTCAGGTAGGCCTGGCTCGTCCCCCTCGATGGGACAATGGCCATCGGAGATCATGGAGACCCTTCTCTGATCGATATCGACCCCCAGGACCTCCAGTCCGCTCTCTGCTAGCACACAGGCCACTGGAAGGCCGACATAGCCCAGTCCGAAGACGGCCACTCTCTCTCGTCGCATCTCTTCCTCCAATAAGCTGGGCGGATAAATTTGTTTCCCAACTGGTGTCTTAGCTGTTTGTCATAATATGAACCGTCTCAGGGGAGGCAACAACCCAGCCAGCACTAAAAAGGAAAAGAAGGCCAGGTCCCTGATCCTTCTCGGTCGGAGCTGGAACAGATAATGGCTCAGGTTCTGATGGCGGAGGTGTATCAATGCCTTCAGACCATCCCCGGTCTGACCGGCCTTGTAGAGATATTCAGCCGCCCCCATGGGTAGGCTCCAGCTATCCACAACCCGTTCCACCTGGTCATGATCATCCCTCTTTGATCGGATGAAGTCGATAGCGCGCCCATAGGCAGCTACCTTGTCAGCGAACTCGTCGAAATAGAAGGAACGGGAGAGCGAACCCTCCCTGGTCACTAGATGGAACAACGCCTGTTCCGTCCCTATCGCCCTAGACACAGCAAAGAGCTTGAGGCGGAATTCAGCATCCTCGGAATGTGAGCAGGCCACCTCAAAGCCCAAACCGTAGGTCTCCAATATGCTCTTCTTGATTAACAAGGCTCCACAGTTCGCCACCCTCACCTTCCCCATCAGGTATGGGAGGAGGATATCGCCATTGATGACCTCACCAGCGGTGTAGATGCTTTTGTGATGGACCGTCTTCCCCTCTAAGTCGAGTAAGCCGAATAGAACAGGTCACTCTGACCGGAACCAAGGCCAAAGGTGGCCTTCTCCAGGAAACCATGGCTCCCAAAAATCGTCACCGTCCAGGAATGCGACGTACTCCCCTTGGGAAAGTGCTAGTCCTTGGTTGCGTGCCACGGACACCCCCCCTTTCTTTTTGTTGATGACGACTCGGAAACGAAGGTCCAAGGCCATTTCGGTCACCACCTCCTCCGACCCATCGGTGGAGGGATCGACAATCACCAGCGCCTCCCAATTTTGATAGGTCTGCTCCAGGATGCTGTTCAAACAACGACCGATGTAAGGGGCCAGATTGTAAACAGGAACGATGATAGAGACCAGCCCCTCCCTCTCCATGCTCCACCCTCCCTCGGTATGTTCGGTAGAGCCTTAATAGTTAGGTTCTTGTCCAGCGCAAGAACGCCCTCAGAAAGAATATGAAGGGTGGTCGACATCACGCGGACCGATGGTAGGGTGTTCGGTGGTCGTTCCCACCTATAACCGTCCCGATGGTCTGGTCAGATTGCTTGCTTCACTCAATCAGCAGACCCTTCTCCCGAGCGAGGTGATAGTCATAGACGATTCCCCCACCATCGAGTCCGAGACTAAGGTCAAAGAATGGTCCTCCAATTCCGACCTCAGATTCGATCTGGTCTATCATCGTAACCAGGTCCGGGCAGGATTAGGGGCCTCCAAGAACCAGGCCATCGACCTAGCCCGGGGCGAGTTCGTCGCCTTCACCGACGATGATTGCGTCGTCGACCCCGGATGGCTCGAGGGTTTGACCGCCGCCATCATGTCTGCTGGGCCAGATGTGGCCGGCGTCGGGGGCATCAAGCAACCATTGCATGTCGAAGGCCCCATCAACCGATATTATCAGGCCACTCACAATCCATCGACTAGAAGGTCGCTTGACACCTGCAATTGCATGTTGCGGAAGGAGACCCTGGTCTTGGTGGGCGGTTATGATGTGGAACCACCTCCATTTCCGGAGGACACCGGGCTCAGCCTAAGGTTGGTGTTGCAAGGGAGGAGGTTCGAGATCGCACCGAATGCTCTGGTCCTGCATGACTGGCCCGAGGACCTCACATTTTTCAGGCGAAAAGCAAGATTAGGCGGCATGGGCGAGCACGCGATGTACACCAAGTTCATGGACCGACAGTTCACCGAAGATGAGATGGACAACCTGCGGCGAGCGGGATGGGACATGAAGAACCTCCGGAGCACACCACTCACGACGTGGGAATTGATCGCCAACGGACTATGGCAATCCAAGCTGTGGTGGAAGAATGGGACATCCTTACGACAGATGCCGTCTTTGATGAGGCTTTGGTACATCAATGCCATGGAACGTAAGCTGGGCTGGGACGATTATCTGCCAACCTCAAGGACGTCAGCAGATGCCGACGGGGGGAAAGAGCGGATCATGAGGATACTGCACGTCGAGAACGTTGCGGGAGTGGGGAGCGCCCTGTCCCGCGCCCAAAGAGGATTGGGACAGCGATCGGACGTGTTGATAACCTGGCCCAACCGATTTGAGTTCGAGGTCGATCACGAGCATGTCTATCAGGGAAAGGGGATCCGGCTTCCATCCGAGATCGTCAAAGTGCTAAGGACATGCCGAGGCTACGATGTCCTCCATGTGCATGGAGGCCTCACAAGGAAGAGGGTCGACATCCTGCTCAGCAAGATGACGACCAAGCAGATCCTCATCGGGCATTACCATGGATCGGAGACGAGGCAGGGGTACGGGCTGCGCTACCAACGCTTCATCGACCTGGGGGTGGTCTCAACTCCCGATCTGCTTCGATGGCTACCAGAATGCCGCTATGTACCGAACCCCGTCGATCTGCCCGAAAGCACGACAAATTTACCAGACACATCCAGCACCAAAATCGTCCACATTCCCTCGGACCGAAGGATCAAGGGCACGGAGGTGGTCGAGGAGGCGGTCCGCAAGCTTAAGGCAAGCGGAATGGAAGTCGAACTAACCATTTTGGAAGGGGTCCCACACGGTAAGGCTATGGAGGAGGTGGGCAGGGCGCACATCGTGGTGGATTGGATATCTCGGGAGGAACTGACCGGGGTCCCTGGCATCTACGGTAAGTTGTCCCTGGAGGCACTGGCCAGAGGTCGGGTGGCGGTATCATTCATCGACCCAGGCATCAGGTCTCTTTATCCAGATGACCTGCCGGTGGTCTCTCCGATTGGAACGACAGCGAACGACCTGGTCGAATGTCTAACCCCTTTGATCAAAGGCCGTCATAATCTGGAGGTCATCGCTGCCAAGGGTCCTGCCTATGTCCGCTCGCATCACGACCCAGATGCCACGGCCAAATGGTTCGTGGATCGGTACCAAGCACTACTGGCCAACCGATGACCAATCGCTCCATCGAGCTCCAGCCTCAGAAAAACTTATTTAAAAAGGCAATGTTACCTGCCTATTTGCCACCATTCATAATGCCAGCAGCCCATCGGCCCATCGGGCCGGTCAGGTCAATGTCTTGGTCTTGAACGGACATGGTCGTCAGTGAGAGTTGGTTGAAATGAGCAGAAAGCTTTTCACAGTGGGCCCAGTCGAGGTCTTCCCGGACACCCTGGAGGCGATGAGCCGTCCCATGGTCGTGCACCGGGGCAAGGACTACCAGAACCTGCAGCATGGCGTGGTGGAGAAGCTGCACAAGGCCTTGGACACGGACCTGGAGATATTCCTGTCCCCCTGCTCGGCCACCGGGTTCCTGGAATCGTGCGTGCGTTGTGGCGTGCACAAGAAGATGACGGGCATCTCGAACGGCTCCTTCGGCGACCGCTGGCAGCAGATCGGCACCCTGAACGGGAAACTGGTCGACCGCATCGATGCCACCTGGGGCAAGGCAGTGCGCAAGGAGCACATCGAGGGCAAGATCAGCCCGGAGGCCGAGGCCATCACCGTGGTCTCGAACGAATCGTCCACAGGCGTGCTCAATCCCATGCTCGAGATCGCGGATGCGGTCCGGGCCAATGGCGACCCGCTGCTGTTCGTGGACGGCGTGACCGCGGTGGGCGCGGTGGACATGCATCTCCGCAAGATGCGACCGGACGCCATGGTCTTCGGTAGCCAGAAGGCGCTCGCTTTGCCGCCTGGTCTTGCCATCATCTGCGTCTCGGAACGTCTCATGAAGAAGGCGGAGACGGTGCAGAACCGCGGCTATTACTTCGACCTGGTGGAGATCAAGAAGTTCGCGGACAAGGACCTGCCGCTCACCACCCCCGCCGTCTCGCTGCTCTATGGGCTCGACTACCAGCTGGACAAATGGCTGAAGGAGGGTTCCAGCGCCAGGTATGACCGGCACGAGGCCATGACCAAGATGGTGCACGAGTGGGCCATGAAGCGCTTCGGCCTTTACGCCGAGCACGGCTTCCGTTCCCGCTCCATCTCCGTGGTGGAGTCTGGACGATTCGACGTCGCCACCTTCGACAAGAAGCTCCGGGAGAAGGGTTACGAGATATCGCCTGGCTACGGCAAGGTGAAGGACAGCACCTTCCGCATCGGGCACATGGGCGACCTCACCACATCCCATATTAAGGAGCTAATCGATGTGATGGACGCAGTTCTGGAGGAGATGAAATGAAGAACTGCTCGATCACAGACGAGCTCTCCAAGGAGGGCATCGAGATGCTCACCAAGGACCCACAGGTGCATGTGGACGTCCGGCCAAAGATATCCCAGGAGGACCTCATCAAGATCATCGGCGACTACGAGGCGCTCATCGTGCGCAGCGGCACCAAGGTGACCGCCCCGGTCATCGAGGCCGGGAAGAAGCTCCGAGTGGTGGGCCGGGCCGGAGTGGGCGTCGACAACGTGGACGTGGACGCGGCCACCCGGCGCGGGGTGCTGGTCATGAACACCCCGGCGGCGAACATCGTCTCCGCGTCGGAGCACACCATGGCCATGATGCTCTCGTGGGCCAGGAACATCCCCTGGGCCGACGTCTCCGTCAAGGCGGGCAAGTGGGAGCGCAACAAGTTCATGGGCATCGAGCTCAGCGGCAAGACCCTGGGCATCGTCGGCATCGGCCGCATCGGCGGCGAGGTGGCCAAGAGGGCCAAGGCCTTCGGCATGAAGCTCATTGGCGCCAGTCTGGATCGAGCCAGCGGCAGGGATCGGCATCGGCGCATCGGGGAGAGGTGGCGAAGGCCAGGCCTCGGCATGAAGCTCATCGGGTACGACCCGTTCATATCGCAGGAGCTGGCAGTCAAACTGGGAGTTCGTCTGATGTCGCTGGAGAAGGTGCTGGAGGAGGCGGACATCATCACCATCCACGCCCCGCTCACCCCAGGAACCCACCATCTTATCGGCAAGGCCCAGTTCGACATCATGCGCCATCACGTGGTGCTGATCAACTGCGCCCGCGGGGAGATAGTGGACGAGGCGGCCTTGGTGGAGGCGCTCCAGACCAAGCGCATCGCCGGCGCAGCCATCGATGTCTTCGAGAACGAGCCTCCCAAGGGATCAAAGCTTCTGGAGCTGGACAATGTCGTGCTGACGCCCCATCTTGGCGCCAGCACCAAGGAGGCCCAGGAGAAGGTCTCCATGGAGATGGCGGAGCATGTGAAGATCTTCCTGCTGGAGAACAAGATCTCCAACGCCGTGAACGCACCCATGAGCAAGATGGACCCCAAGGTGGCACCGTTCGTGGGCATCGCCGAGCGCCTGGGCTCTTTCTGCCTGCAGCTGGTCGACGGGCCGGTCAAGAAGGTGGAGGTGGAGGTGCACGGCGAGATCGCCAACCTGGACACCAAGATGGTAACGGTCTCCGCTCTCATCGGCGTCCTGTCCAACATCACCGGCGAGAACACCAACGTCATCAACGCCAACCACATCGCCAGGGAGAAGGGCATCCAGATCATGGAGGCCAAGGTGGATGAGGCGGGCCTGTACACCAACATGCTGGTGGTCCGGGTTCATTCCGACGGCAGCCGCCACGAGGTGCGAGGAACGGCGTTCCCGTCCGACGAACCGAGGCTCCTCGGCATCGACGAGTTCGACCTGGACATGCCCCTGGAGGGCGATTTCATACTCACCAAGCATGAGGACATGCCGGGCATGATCGGCCGGGTCGGCTCGTTGCTGGGCTCCAAAGGCATCAACATCGCCCAGATGGGCGTGGGCCGCGAGGGCAAGGGCAAGAAGGCCTTGATGCTCATCTCCGTCGACGACCCGGTCACCAAGGACGTGCTGGAAGCGCTGAAGGCGCTGCCTAACTTCAAGGAGGCCCACTACGTCCGCCTCAGCCACATGAAGGCCAAGGAGTACATGAACGTCTGAACGGGTTGGCAAACGGTTAAGAGCAGTGCCCCCGATTCCGGGACATGCGCATAGCGTCCGTGGTGGGGGCGAGGCCTCAGTTCGTCAAGCTGGCACCGCTGCACCGCGAGGTCGTGAAGAGACATCGTCACATCATCGTCCATACCGGACAGCATTATGATTATAAGATGAGCCAGGTGTTCTTCGAGGAGCTTTGCATCCCTGAGCCGGACCATAACTTGGGGGTGGGGTCCGGGAGCCATGGGGAGCAGACCGGAAGGATGCTCTCGGCCATCGAGGAGGTCTTCATGAGGGAAAGGCCGGACATGGTCCTGGTCTACGGTGATACCAATTCCACTTTGGCCGGGGCCCTTGCCGCCACCAAGCTCCTCATCCCGGTGGCGCATGTTGAGGCCGGCCTGAGGTCTTACCGCCGGGGCATGCCCGAGGAGATCAATCGGGTGCTCACCGACCACATGGCCGACCTACTGCTATGCCCTACCGAGCTGGCCATGGCCAACCTGAGGAAGGAGGGCGTGCAGAAGGGCTGCCACCTGGTGGGCGACCCCATGGCCCAGGTGCTGCTGGAGATCGAACCGTTGCTGGACCCATCCGTTCCGGAACGTTTCGGCACCCGAAGGGGAGGATACGTCCTGGCCACCATCCATCGCCAGGAGAACGCCGACTCCAGGGAGAACATGGGGAGCATAATCGAGGCCATGCTGGAGTATGAGGGGGACATGGTCCTTCCGCTCCATCCCCGCACCGCGAAGAACCTCCGCTCCTGGGGGGCGCTATCCCGTCTGGAGGCCGCCGGCCACATCAAGCTGGTGGAGCCGCAGGGTTTCCTGGCGTTCACCTCGTTGGAGAGGCACGCCCGCATGGTGATGACCGATTCCGGTGGCGTGCAGAAGGAGGCCTATTTCTTCCGGGTGCCTTGCGTCACGGTGCGGGACGAGACGGAATGGGTGGAGACCTTGGAAGGGGGTTGGAACGTTCTAACCGGGGCCGACAAGGGACGGATCGCCGCGGCATTGCAGAGACCAAGGCCCAAGGCCGAGCCAAGGCTAACCTATGGGGACAAGCACGTCTCGCAAAGGATCGTGGAGTGCATGGAGGCCCTCATGGCCTCAAGGTCATAGTTTGGCGCGGACGCTCTCCACCTTGGCACTCATGTGACGCTCATTCCTTCGGTCATCGATCCTGATGTCCGTCACCACCCGGCTCGACATGCTTAAGACCTTCCGATGGCAGCTCATGATGACCGCCATGACCTCCTCCATGTCCCCTTGCACTATGGTGCCCATGGGCGTTAGCTCATGGTCCAGACCGGAGGCCTGCACGACCTTCACGCATTCCGCCACATAGTCGCTCAAACTCTCCCCCATCCCGATCGGCATAACGCTGAACTCCGCTATCATTTGGAACACCTGCGAAAAAAGGCGATGATCTTCGGATGGCGGACGGTTTCTGCATAGGTTCATATAAAAGTGTCGCTACGAAATTTCTGTACCTGGATTTCAACCAAGAAAGAGGTCGAGCCCTGCGAAACATCGTATCAAAATGTAGGGGCGTTGACCAAAATATATATATACATTACTGTGAATGGTTTAAATTCAATTTCTTATAGATTCATTATATAGTTCAGAGGCCAGTCAGCATGAAGAGCGGTGCAGGTGCCAAGGGTAAAGTTATTTCTGGAGCTAAGAAAGCCGGGAGCAAGTCCGCGACCATTTCCATGGTCGGAGACTCTATGTCAAGGACGAGGTCCCGTTCGTCTCCGGAGGGGGCGCGAAACAACCTACCTTTGAGATCTGTTTTGACAATAAATGTACCACCTTGACCGTGGAAGACCTCACGAACGCCATACGCAACGGCATAGACCGCGAGGGCATGCCGGAGGAACAGGCCCGGGGAATGGCCCAACATGTTCTGAACTTCTTTGGTTACAGCGAGAGGATCATCGACAACATCTTGGAACCGGAGGACCGGGACGCCTTCTATCAACTGGAGGACACCGGCATACTCACCACCGAGCGGGAGGAGACCACCCTGTACGACGGAAGGGAGTGGCGCATCCATTATTGGCTTTTCCGCAAGGAGCGCATCCATGAGCTGATAAACGTGGATGGCAGCCTGAGCGCGGGGAACGAGGACGCCTCGTTCGATTATGGCGAAGTGCCGGAAGAGATCTGGCAGCGCACCAAGTGATCGTTTTTTCATTTGGTCCCTGACAGTTTCGGGGACCTCAAGGAAACCATATTGACGTTCATAGGGATAGCTCTCGGAGATGGACCTCTTCCCCTACCCTCACCGGCCTCACCAGATGGAGTTCGTTTCGCTGGTGGCGAGCACCGCGGCCAAGAGGCGCCACGTGGTGCTGGAGAGCGGCACGGGGACCGGCAAGACGGTATGCGCCTTGTGCGGTGCGCTGGAGGAGGCCTTGCCCCAGGGCCGCAAGGTCCTCTACCTGACCCGGACCAATTCGCAAGAGAAGCAGGTCATCATGGAGCTGAGGCGCATCGCGCAGAAGGCTCCCGTCTTCGGCCTGGCCATACAAGGGCGCCAGGTCACCTGCCCGTTGGTGCGCCAGGACCCGGACCTCAAGGGCGGCAACCCGGAGGAGCTGGCCCGACTGTGCCGGGAGAAGAAGAAAAAGGCCATGCAGGGCGATGGCGGCTGCCGCTTCTTCGCCGAGACCATGGCGGCGGACCGGGACGCCATCGCCGCCTGGTGCCGCCAGCAGCTGCCCACCGCCGAGGAGTTCGTGGAGTATTGCGAAAAGCATCGCTACTGCCCTCACGAGCTCATGAAGGAACTAGCGGCGGAGGCGGATGTGGTCGCCGCTCCCTACGCCTACTTCTTCATCCCCTTCATCCGTCATTCCCTGCTCAACTGGATGAACGTCTCCCTGGAGGACCTTTTCATCATAATCGACGAGGCGCACAACCTGCCGGACTATACCAGGGACGTGGAGAGCTTCTCCCTGTCGACCTGGACGCTGGACGCGGTAGGGCGGGAGATCGAGGAGTACGGCGACCCCGAGGTGCTGGAAGGGGTGAGCATCCGCGATGTGCTGGTGCAGACCCGGCGCATGTTGGAGGAGGCGGTGCGCGACTACCTCATCGACGAGGACGGCCTCATCCCGCCCTCGTTCCTGGAGGAAGGGCTGATGTCGGCATTCACCACCTCCTCGCGCGGGCTGCAGGCGGCGGCCAAGATGCTGATGGAGCAAGGGGAGATCATCAAGGAGCAACGCACCATTGAAGGTCGGCTGCCCCGCTCCTACATATTCGCCCTCGGCTCCTTCATCAATTATTGGACCACCCTGGACGACGCGCTCTATGTCAAGCTCATACTTGGAGGCGACAATCCCAGCTTCCGAGCCTACTGCCTGGACCCGGAGGTGACCACCTCGGTGCTCTTAGGGTCGGGGGGCTCGTTGCACATGTCCGGCACCCTGGCCCCCTTGTCCGAATACCGGGACTCGATCGGGCTGCCTCGGGACAGCGTGCTCATGACCTTCCCTTCCCCCTTCCCACCGGAGAACCGGGCCATATTCTATCTGGACGACGTCACCACCAAATACGAGGAGATGGCCGCCGATGAGGACATGGTGCGAGCGTCTGGAGGACCGGATGGTGCAAGTTTGCAACGTCATCGGGCGCAACACCGTGGTCTTCTTTCCCTCCTATTCGCTGATGGAGCGGTTCATAGCCGACCGGGTGCTGTCGCGCATGAAACGCAAGGTGCACGTGGAGGAGCGTGGCATGGCCCAGAACGACCTGATGGAGGTGGTCTCCCGCTTCAAGGGCCCAAGCGAACATGGGGCGGTGCTGTTCGCCGTGATGGGGGGAAGGATCAGCGAAGGGATCGACTTCCCCGACCGGGAGCTGGAGCTGGCCTTGATCGTCGGTCTTCCATATCCTCGTCCGACCGCGAAACAGCGCGCCCTCATGCATTTCTATGAGACCCGGTTCCGCAAGGGCTGGGAGTACACCGTCAAGGCGCCCGACCTACCGCAAGATGGCCCAGGCCATCGGACGCCTGATACGCACGGAGACGGACGTGGGAGCGGCGGTGATCATGGACAAGCGGGCCAAGCAGTTCGAGGAGCGTTTCGATCTCATCCTCAGCGAGTCGCCGGCCAACGACCTGCTGCTCTTCTTCGAGGAACGCGGCTCCAGTCCTCCCGGGCCGTCGAAAGTTCTTAATCGATGGGGGGAATCGGCCGCCATGGACCTAACCGAGGTCTTGCTCCTGATCTTCCTGGGCTTCTGGCTCATGCTCCCCGCCTTCCTGCCCAATTCCGCGGCGGTCCTGTTCGGCGGCGGCCTGCCCATGGACCTCGGCAAGAGCTGGAAGGGCAAGCGGTTGCTTGGGGACGGAAAGACCTGGAGGGGTTTCATCGGCGGGGTGAGCGCCGGCACATCCATCGGCATCATCCAATTGTTCATCGCCTACCCCTTCGACTGCCGAGGAGTTCTGGGGCTTCGGCCCGGTGCCGGAGGCCATGCTGGTGGTGTTCGTCCTCGCCCTCGGTTCACTATTGGGGGACCTGGTCAGCGCCTTCATCAAACGCCGATTGGGATTGGAGCGGGGCGCCAAGGCCCCGGTCCTGGATCAGTACAACTTCATAGCCGGGGCGATGCTGCTCGCTCTGCTCATCGTGCCGGACTGGTTCATCGGCAGCGTACATCGAGGGGGAGCACATCATCAGTCTGGTCGCGGTCCTGGTCATAACACCGATCCTGCATCGCGGGGTCAACATCATCGGTTACAAGAAAGGTCTGAAGAAGGTTCCCTGGTGAGATCATGAGCGAGAAGATGAAGCAGGCGTTGGTGGGGTGCGGGGCCATACTCTATGGGGACTTCACCCTGGCCTCGGGCAAGAAGAGCCGGTACTACATCGACATCAAGAAGGCCAGCACCGACCCCGGGGTGCTGAGGTTGGTGGCCGCGGAGATGGCGACGGAGCTGAGGCACAAGGGGATCAAGGTGGACCGCATCGCCGGGGTCGTGCTCGGCTCCATCCCATTGGCGGTGGCGCTATCGTTGGGGACCGGCATACCCTTCATCATGGTGCGAAAGGAGAAGAAGGACCACGGCACCAGCAAGCTCATCGAGGGCGCCTATCGAAAGGGCGAGAGGGTGCTGGTGGTGGAGGACGTGGTCACCTCCGCCGGGTCAGCGCTCTTCGCGCTGGACCTCCTACGCTCCGAGGGCATGGTGATCGACCACGTCTTCAGCGTGGTCGACCGGGAGGAGGGCGGACGGGAGAGGCTTGCGCGATGCCGGGACCGAGCTGACCGCCCTGGTCACCGCCACCGAGGTCCTGGGGCAGTGATGTCCGCCGATCCTCGATTGCCGCCGGTGTCGCCTCTGCGAAGGCCGCACCCAGGTCGTCCACCCGCAGGGAGATCCGGACTCCCCATTGTCTATTGATCGGGGAGGGCCCAGGGGAGAAGGAGGACCGATCGGGACGCCCATTCGTGGGCCGGGCAGGGAAATGGTTGGACAAATGCCTCGAGCAGGCCGACCTAAGGCGCGAAAGCGTGCTCATCACCAACACCGTGCGCTGCCGACCACCGCAGAACCGCCGTCCCAAGCCCGACGAGATGGCCGCCTGCAGACCCTACCTGGATGGAGGAGCTGCTCGGCCGACATCTGGTCGTTCCCTTGGGAGCGACCGCCACCGAGAACCTGCTGGGAAGGCCGGTGCGCATGGGGGAGGAGGCGAACCGCGTCCGTGAAGTGGTCCTGGATGGGATAGTGATAACGGTGATGCCCACCTACCACCCCTCCGCCTGCATCTACAACAAGGAGGCCAGGGTGAAACTGGTCGAAGGCTTGGCCATAGCGAAAGGGCTCAGCGGTCTTGCTTGAAGGTGCGGCGCTTCGTGAACAGGAACCGGATGTTCTTGTAACCGTCCTTCCAGGACGAGAGCTTCACCTCTCCCACCCGGCGCCTGTATTCGATCGGGACCTCTCTGGCCTTGCGCTTTGCGGAACGCCTCGATCTTGATCTCCTCCGAAAGGGCCATGCCGTCCGAGCCGTCAGGTCCAATCGTTCCAGCAGGGCGCGGCGGAACACCCACATCCCGCTCTGGGAATCCTTGAACCTGACGCTGAAGAGGACCTTGGTGGTGAACGTGAGCACCCAGTTGCCGAATGGGTGCATGGCCGTCATCGCCCCCTCCTCCATCCGGGCCAAGCGGTTGGTGGTGATGAAGTCCAGGATCTCCGTCGGCAAGCATGTCGCTCAGCCTGGGTATGTCCTCCGCCGGATAGGTGCAATCCGCGTCCAGGGTGGCGATGATCTCGCCGCTCGGCCTTTTCGAACCCGGTCTTGTAGGCCCGGCCATACCCGCGCCGCGGCTCCTCGATCGACCATCGCCCCCTTCTCCCTGGCGATCTCCCTGGTCCGGTCCTTGGAGTTGGTGTCGACGATCAGGACGTCATAGGAGAACTCCGTGCCGTCTCAGGGTCTTCCTGACCGACTCGATCACTCCGCCTATTGACGCCTCCTCGTTCATGGTTGGGATGACGACGCTGACCTTCAGGTGAACACCAGCCAGGGAACGCCCCCTTCAGATATAAGGGTTGTTGCATGGCATGCTAGCGGCCGATATCATCAGGCGGTCCTTCCTTGCCGTAGGGGCCATGGTCCCCGAAGAGCTTGAAGGCCACATAGCCCATCATGGCCACCGACAGCCTGGTGAAGGACCAGAAGGTCATCTTCTGCTTGAACATCCTCATCGGGTCGTAGCTGCCCCACAGCCTACCATGCTTCAGGGTGAGCTGCTTCCGCCCCGCCCCGTTCCAGAAGGCCTGTTTGTAGAAGCGGTAGAGGGTGGCCTTGTGCCGATGGTAGATGATGGCGTTCTCGTTGTAGACGATGTTGTAGCCCTCGTCCACCACCCTCATGTTCAGGTCGATGTCCTCGGCGGTGATGAACCAGGTGTCGAACATGCCCGCCTTCTTCAGCACCTCGCGCTTGAACGCCTCGTTGCAGCTGGGGAAGGAGATGTCGTTGCCCTTGTAGTACAGCTCCACCCGGTCCAGGTCCTCCCAGGCGTTCAGACCGATGTTGATGGTCTTGCCCACCACGACGCCGTTCCCCTCCATGATGGTCTTGCGCAGCTCCTTGATCCAGAAGGGGTTGGCGATGCAGTCCCCGCCGGTGAAGGCGATGATGTCGCCCTTCGCCTTCTTGACCCCGTAGTTGGTGCTCTCGCCCTCGGCGGCCGGTTTGACATGTAGAGCTGATGAAGGGGTACTTGTCCACATACTTCTGGACGATGTCCCGGGTGTGGTCCTTGCTGGCGGCGTCGACCACCACTATCTCCAGCGGCTGCTCCTGGACGACCAGGGAGTCGAGGAGGTCGGCGATGTTCTTCTCCTCGTTCATGACATTGAGGACGACGCTCACCATCATCGGAAACGCTCTAGCATCTTGGCCGATGGATATGATGATTTCGCCCCGCTTCCGCGGCAGGATAACCACATCCCACCATGCGCACCACCCGGTCTGCCTTGGCCAGGAATGTCTATGGCTGTGATTTTTAATATGTATTTAGCAATAATATTGGTAAAATATGTTTTTCCAAGCGCCATCGGAACCGAGCCTCACCGATTATCCGACAGGGCCAGTCAGACGATAGCAAATAAGTATCAAAAGGCACATTCCAAGCCTGGTCGAGATGAAGCTGTTGGCCGAGTTCTATTCCATAAAGGACTGCAAGATCGGGGATGGCACCATCGTGCGCGATTTCGTCAACCTTTATGGCTGCCAGATCGGCAAGGATTGCAAGGTGGCGGCCTTCGTGGAAATTCAGCGCGGCGTGATCATTGGCGATAGGTGCAAGATCGAGGCCTTCGCATTCATACCTAGCGGGGTCACCATCGAGGACGAGGTCTTCGTTGGGCCACATGCTACGTTCACGAACGATCTCCACCCCCATGCGGTGGGTGACTGGTCCATAACCCCCACGACGGTAAGGCGCGGTGCATCCATTGGAGCCAACGCGACCATAGTGTGCGGCGTGACGATCGGCGAAGGCGCCACGGTCGGGGCGGGCGCCGTGGTGACCAAGGACGTCCCACCAGGGGAGTTGGTGGTAGGCAACCCGGCCAGACCGATCAAGAGGAGAGGTGATTGAATGGAAAGGATTCCAGCGGCGAGACCCACAGTGACCGATGAGATGGTGGAGGCGGCTGCCAACGCCCTGCGGAATGAGAAGATGGTGCTGGGCGAGAGCGTTTTCAAGTTCGAGGAGGCGTTCGCGCGGTACACTGGAACGAAGCATGCCATATCCCTTTCGTCGGGAACGAACGCGCTGCATCTGACCTTGGAAGGGCTGGGCGTCCGCGGCAAAAAGGTCATCACCACCACCTTGTCGTTCGTGGCCACGGCCAACGTCGATAGTCCAGGCCGGAGGCGTGCCGACGTTCTGCGATGCCTCCCAGGCGGACAACAACATAGAGCCGACAAAGGTGCAGCAAGCCATCGGTCCGAGCACCTCCGCCCTGATGCCCGTCCATCTGTTCGGTCATCCATGCGACATGCGAGTCGTTGGGGGCCATCGCCGAAGAGAAAGGGCTCACCCTCATCGAGGACGCCTGCCAAGCACATGGCGCACTATACCATGGCAAGAAGGCGGGGTCCATCGGCCATGTGGGCTGCTTCTCCTTCTACCCCACCAAGAACATGACGGTGGGCGGTGACGGGGGCATGATAACCACTGACGATACCGACCTGGCCAAGAGCATCGCCAAGCTCAGGGACTGCGGACGGGTGTCCCGTTACGTGCACGACGTCATCGGTTACACCTCCCGGCTCAACAGCAGCAACGCCGCCTTCGGGTTGGTCCAATTGAAGCATCTTGACCAGTGGAATGACAGAAGAAGGGCGATCGCCAGGCTCTACACCGGTCTTTTAAAGGACGTGGTGGAGCTCACCCCCCCGCCCATGGGGGACAAGGACGTGATCCCAGTGTTCCATCTCTATGCCGTGCACTGCCAGCGGCGGGATGTCCTGGCCCAGCACCTTATTGATAAAGGGATAGAGTGCGGCGTCCATTACCCCGTCCCCATCCATCTCCAGCCGGTCTACAAGGACCTCTACGGGTTCAAGGGCGGCGAGTTCCCGGTGGCGGAGAAGCTATCGCAGATGCTGCTCTCCCTGCCGATCTTCCCCACCATGACCGACGACCAGGTGAGGCGCGTGGCCGAGGAGATAAGACAGTTCTATGGGAGATGATGGCATGAGGCGATTCGAGGTCGGGGTGCTGGGCGTCGGTTATTGGGGCAGGAAGATCGTGGAGGAGTACAGCTCCATCCAGAACGTCAAGGTGAAGGCGGTCTCCGATCTGATGGACCGCAACCTGGAGTACTGCCGCGACCGGTACCAGGTCCCCAACCTGGTCCACGATTACAAGGAGGTCATCGCCGACAGCTCCATCCAGGCGGTGCACATCTGCCTGCCCAACGCGCTCCACTACCAGGCGTGCAAGGAGGCCCTGGAACGGGGCAAGCATGTCCTGGTGGAGAAGCCCATCACGTTGACGAGCGAGGAGGGACGCAAACTGGTGGAGCTCGCCGAGGAGAAGAACCTCACCCTTTCCGTGGGTCACATCTACCGTTTCAACAACGCCCTTGCCGAGGTGAAGAGGCTGTGGAAGGAGAACTTCTTCGGACGGGTCTTCCTGCTCAATCTTACCTGGACCAATCTCGAGCCAGTGTTCTCCGACCGGGACGTCATCGTAGACCTGGCCCCTCATTACTTCGACATCGTCAACTATCTCTTCGAGGCCTGGCCCCAGCGCATCACCTGCGTGGCCAAGCCCTACCGTCAGAAGGCCCAGGAGGAGGCGGCCTACATCATCAGCGAGATGCCATCCGGGGCGGTCTCCCAGGCCCATCTCAACTGGGTATCGCCGAAGAAGGTGCGCCAGATCGAGGTGGTGGGCGAGAACCGTTCCTGCACCATAGACGCGGTGGGGCAGGTGGTCACGGTCTACGAGAGCGGTTACACCTATCAGCTGGGCGTGGTTCGCAACAACACCATCCGGGACGAGCTCCTGCATTTCATCCAATCCATCGGCGACCCTTCCGCGGAGACCAGGAACAGCGGTTCCATCGGGGTCCGCACCGTGGAGATGATAGAGGGGGCGAAGGAATCCTTGCGGAGCGGGTGCTCCGTGGAAGTGTGAGGGGGAGACCTTGCGCCACCGGGTCCTGATGCTCCTCTCCAACGAGTACCGGCCCGACGTTCGGGTGGAGAAGGAGGCCAGGGCCTTGGCCGACGACGGTCATGACGTTACCGTGCTGGCCTGGGACCGAGGGCACAAACGTCCAATGGAGGAGGCCAAGGACGGCATCCTGGTGAACCGGGTGAGGACCAGGAGATTCGATTCCAAATTCGGGCTGGCCTTCAACTATCCATTTTTCATCATAGCGCTCCTGAGCTCCTCCAGAGGCCGTCGTTTCGATGTGGTGCACGCCCATGACCTGGACACGCTTTTGGCGGGTACGCTGATCTCTCGCCTGAGGGGCGCGCCCCTCGTCTATGACGCCCATGAGCATTATGCCGACATGGTGTCCCAGGACCTGCCTCGTGGCGTAGCGAGGATGTTCGACCTTTTCGAGAAGGTACTGGTCAGGAACGCGGACCGAGTGGTCGCCGCCAATCAGAGGATAGCCGAATATCTCAATGACTGGACCACCCGGCCACCGGTGGTGGTGATGAACTGCATCGAGCCGCCACAGGGGATGGAGACCAGACAACGGCGCGAAAAGATGGTGGTGTTCTACGGTGGCAGCCTGGAGCCGCTGCGCTTCATAGAGGAGGCGTTGGCGGCGGTGCGGGGGGGCGATGGCACCCTCCTCCGCGTGGCCGGGGACGGGTCGCTGCGAAAGCTCGTGGAGGATGCCGCAGGCTCCGGTCGCAAACGTGCAGTACATAGGGTATGTGGACCATGCCACCTTGTTGAAGGAGATGGCGCAGGCCGATGTGATCATCGCCATGCTTGACCCGAGCAACCATAACAACCGCATCGGAACCCCGAACCGCATGTTCGAGGCCATGGCGGTAGGGACCCCGGTCCTTGTCTCCAAGGGCACCTTGAGCGGGGAGATCGTCGAGAGCGCAGGGGCTGGACTGGCCATCGAGTGGAGCGTATCCTCGTTCCAAGAGGCGTTGCTACGTTTGGCCGACCCGGAGCTAAGGGCGAGGCTCGGTGAAAATGGCAAGGATGCGGTCAAGAGAGAATACAACTGGGGCGCCATGCGGGCCAGGCTCCTCGACCTTTACCGATCGCTGTGATGATGGTCGGTCCTACTTTCCTTTCAGCTCGGAACGGATGTAGGTCATCATCTCCCCGACGTTGACCACATCCAGGAAGTAGTCCAGGTCCCGCTTCTGCAGCTCCTTCAGCAAGAACAGCATCAAGGCAAAGACGCAGTAGCTGACGATGCTGACCAACACCAGGTCGTACCATCGCTCCACCGGGACCAAGAGGCTCAGACCATAGGCGGCCATGGCAGCCGCCGCTATCGCCGCCAGATACTTCAAGGGGCGGTGGTCCAGCTTGACCGGGATCTGTCGGCTGGCATAATAGATGGAGAGGCCGAACACCACGACATATGTGATGAGGTTGGCGATGGCCGCGCCCACATAGGAAAGCCCGAGGAGCTCCACTCCGAGGATCTCGTGGGGGACCAGGATGAAGAGCAGGACCGCGTCCACCAGCATGGCGGTCACATAGATGCGCGCCACCTTCTTCGGCTCGTTTATGGCGTAGAGCTGGGTGATGAAGATGGTGGCGATGGCGCTCAGGAATATGGAGACCGATAGGATGTTCAACGTCTTGCCCGAATCGGCGAAGGTGCCCCCGAAGATGATGACCGCCGTCTCCACCGGGAACAGGAGGATCACCACCACCATGGGCAGGATGATCATGCTGATGTAGCGGATGGCCTCGGTGGACTTGGAACGGATCTCGTTATGCCGGCCCTCCTTGTCCAGCATGGAGAAGGCCGGGAAGGCGAGGGCGGCCACGGCGCCGCTCACCACCAGGAACATGGACAGCAGGTTCTGGCTGGAGCTATAGAAGCGCACCGAGTCCTCGGAGATGAAGGTGCCGATGACCAGCTTGTCCAGGGTGGAGATAACGGTGCTGGCGATGACTATGGCGAGCACCGGGGTGGCATATCTCATATAGGAACGGAACAGGGTGGGCTTGGTCCAGTGCACCTTATCGCGGAACAGGTAGAACAGAGCCACGCAGACCGTGGCCAGACCGCCCAGCACATACGCCCAGGCAACCTCGGTCACCCCCTGCCGGTCCATGAGCAGGAAGACCACCAGGGGCACCCTTATCAGAGGGTCCACCAGCACCGAGAGCTGGGTCTTGGTGGTCTGCAGGCGGGCGTCGAAGGTGAGCGTGGCTATCCCTGCCAACCCATAGAACACGTAATAGGCCAGGAGGATGTAGACCAGCTCCTTGACCGTCGGTTCCATGGGCGTGGGGAAGATGAGGTCATAGCTGAACAGCAGCGCTAGCGTCACTGCCACCGCTCCGGCCAGGGTGCAGAGCTTTACCGTCGCATAGGTGCTGACGCAATCATTGAGGTCATTGCCCTCCGAGACCCGTTTGATGTGCGCCTGGGCGAAACCGAGGTCCGCCACCCCGAAAATGATGGCCAGGAAGGCGAGCGAATAGCTGAGCTGCCCATAGGCCTCGTCCAAATACCTGGTCATGAAGGTAAGGGCGACCAGGCTGAGGGCGGCGCTGAGGAACCGCGAGATCATTATCAGGAAGGAGCGACGGCCTATCAACGGGCTCTCGTAGCCATTGTCATTATTTAACGGTAATCGGCCCGATACCGGGCAGGATAAATAGAGCCAAAGAGCGCTCGGACCCACAGGCCAAAGAATTTATTGGAGCGAGATAAATAAAATATAAATAATTCAAAAGGCATTCGTTAAATATCGTCCGACAGTCGTCGGACTCGATGGATGGGATGCACTTGGAGCTTGAGCTTTATCAGAGCGTATGCTCAAGGGCCCTTGGCCGAGGAGGGCTGGAATGTACCTGAAGCAGATCGAAGTGGAGAACTTCAAGTCCTTCGGCAAGCGGATGACGATCCCCATGCTGAACGGCTTCACCGCCGTCACTGGCCCGAACGGCTCTGGCAAGTCCAACATCTCCGACGCCATCCTTTTCGTCCTCGGCCCGAAGAGTTCCAAGGCCATCCGTGCCGGTCGGCTCACCGACCTCATCTTCAACGGCGGGCCGTCCAAGCAACCGTCCTCCTATACCAAGGTCTCCCTGGTGTTCGACAACAAGGACCGTCTCATCCCCATCGATGACGACATCGTCAGGCTCACCAGGCACGTCAAGCTCTCCGAGAGCGAGACCGGCTACAACTCATATTTCTACGTGAACGACAGGAAGTCGTCGCTGAACGAGTTCGATTATCTGTTGGCCTCGGCAAGGATCAGCGCCGACGGCTACAACCTGGTGCAGCAGGGCGACGTCACCCGCATCGTGGAGATGTCGCCATTGGAACGACGCAGATTGATGGACGACATCTCTGGCATCAGCAAGTTCGACGAGGACATCGTCAAGGCCGAGGGCGAGCGCAAGGGCGCCGAGGAGAACATGGACCGCATCGGCATCATCATGAACGAGCTGGAGAAGCAACTGCATCAGCTGGAGGTGGAGAAGGCGGCGGCATTGCGCTTCATGGAGGCGAGGGACCGTCTCGCCCTGTCCAGGTCACGCATGGCGCACAAGAAGAAGGAGGCGGCGGAGTCCGAGGTCAACGCCACCCGCGCCCAGATCGATGCCTATAACAAAGACATGGAGGCCTTGCGCCTGCGTAAGGCCGAGATCGGCAGGTCCATCGCCGAAGCCGAAAGAAGGATCATCGAGCTGGAGGCCCAGATCGTCGAGAAGGGCGGCCAGGAGTTCAAGGACCTGAAGGAGCGCATGGACGCCGCCAAGATCGAGATCGCCCGGGCGACCGACGCGGCCCAACGCTCGGACGAGGAGGGCAAGGAGCTGCAGGAGACCCTGCGCCACCACCGTGAGGAGCGCAACAAGCTCCAGCACGAGGTCCGCTCCATCGATGACAAGCACAAGGTCACAGAGGAGACCCTGCTGGACAAGCAACGCCTTCTCGAAGAGAGGCGCAAGCAGCAGGCGGAGGTGCAGTCCAAGATATCCGCCTCCGACTCCGAGCTGTCCGCCCTGGAGAGGCGACTGCTCGATCTGGACGCCCAGGTAAGTGAAGGCGAGGAGAAGGTCCACTCCCTCACCATGGACAAGGACCGCCAGGAGGACCGACTGAACCGTCTCAAGGCCGAGCTGGCCGAGAACGAGGAGAGCAAGGGCAACCTGGAGTTCCAGATCAAGGACGCGGAGTGGCGCCTGCGCGAGATCCAAAAGACGGAAAAGAGCTCCACGGGCGAGCTCAGCGCCTTGCAGGACCCAGTTCTTCGCCAAGACGTTCACAGGAGG
This sequence comes from Methanomassiliicoccaceae archaeon, assembly GCA_963806355.1. Lineage (GTDB taxonomy): Archaea > Thermoplasmatota > Thermoplasmata > Methanomassiliicoccales > UBA472 > JACXTP01. The sequence continues at coordinate 55,491 of CAWDXN010000002.1, forward strand.
CGAAGATGGCGGCGCAGCTGGACGAGCTGGAGCAGGCCATCAAGACCCTCACCCGGGAATACAATCACATCTCCGGCGGAGAAGGAGGCGGTGGAGAACCTTGCCAAGGGCTACAACCGTGCCGTCCGTTCCCTGTTGGAGGCGAGGGACAAGCACGAGATCAGAGGCATCCATGGCACGGTGGCCGAGCTGGCCAAGGTCGACCCCAAGTACGAGATCGCCCTCAACGTCGCCGCCGGCGCGAGGATGCAGTCGGTCATCGTGGACGATGACGAGGTGGCCTCCGAGCGCCATCCAGTTCCTGAAGCGGAACAACCTGGGCCGCGCCACATTCCTACCTCTCAACAAGATGCTGGACGGCAAGCCCCGGGGCAAGGCCCAGCTCGTCGTCAAAGAGGCGGTCGGATACGCCATCGACCTCATCGACTTCGAGGAACGTATCGCCCCGCCTTCTGGTACGTTTTCGGCGACACCGTGGTGGTCCAGGACCTGGACAAGGCCCGAAAGCTGATGGGCGGGGTGCGCCTGGTGACCGGCGGGCGGTGAGCTCATCGAGGCCTCCGGGGCCATGGTCGGCGGCACGGTGGACACGAACACCCTCAAGTTCGGCCAGAGCTCGAAGGGCAAGCTGGAGGAGATCGCCGAGGAGCTGCGCAAGAGCGTGGAGCACTCGGAGAAACTGACCGCCCAGCTCAAGGCGTTGCGCTTGGAGCTGCAACAGGTGGAGTCGCGCATGCGCGAGCTCAGCGGCTCGGAGAGCAACAACGAGATCAAGATCAGCGGCCTGGAGGCCACCTTGAAGGACCTGAAGGGCCGGATGGCCAAGGGACGCGAGGAGGCGACGACCAAGGCCAAGGAATCGGAGGAGCTGCGTCAGGCCATCGAGAGGTTGTCCAAGGAGGTAGCTTCCGCCGCATCCAAGGTGGAGCAGACCAAGTCACAGCGCGAGCAGGCCCGGCAGAAGGCAGATGGAGATCGCCCCCAAGGACCTCACCACCAAGCTGCGCGCGTTGCAATCCGAGGTGGTGGAGCTCACCGCCTCGGTGGCGGAGCTGAACTCGGAGAAGGCCACCGGCAAGACCCAGATGGACCTGCTCCGTAAACGCCTGGAGGAGATGGACCAGTTCGAGGCCGGTTCCAAGGAGAAGTCGGTCAAGCTGCGCTCCGAGGGCGAGGAGGCCCGGGCCAAGGAGGCGAAGCTCCGCGTCGAGCTGAACGGCCTGAGGAAGATCGAGGACTCGATGGGCAACGAGATGAACGACCTCCGCGCCAAGAAGGAAGCCGCGTTCAGGGAAAGACCAAGCTGGAGTCCGACCGGGACAAGGTCCAGACCAAGGCCGAGACCTCGCAGGACTTCGTCATCAGGCTGCAAGACCAAGCCGCCAGCCGCCGATGGAGCGCCTCAAGGAGCTGGAGGTCGAGATCGCAGCAGATCAAGGTGCCGGTCACATACCCGCTGCCGCACCATGGACGAGATCAAGGACGAGATCACCCGCTGCGAGGCCACCCTGGCCAACATGGGCAACGTCAACCTGCGGTCCATCGAGGACTACGAGGAGAAGAACGCCCGGCACGTCGAGCTGCGCAACGAGATCAAACGCCTGGACGACCAGACGCCACGACCTCATCAAGCTCACGAACGAGCTGAACGAGAAGAAGAAGGTCGCCCTGCTCAAGGTGTTCGACGCGGTCAACGAGAACTTCCAGCACCGTCTACGCCGAGCTATCGCGGGAGGCGAGGCCGAGCTGCTGCTGGAGAACCCGGAGTGGCCGTTCGAGGGCGGTCTGATCATGAAGTGCAGGCCCAGGCACGGCAAGGTGCTGCGGCTGGAGGCGCTAAGCGGAGGCGAGAAGTCGCTGGCGGCGCTGGCTTCATCTTCGCCATGCAGGAGTGGCAGCCGTCGCCCTTCTACCTGCTGGACGAGGTGGACATGTTCCTGGACGCGGTCAACGCGGACATGGTGGCGCAGCGCGTCAAGAAGAGCTCGCAGACCGCCCAGTTCGTCATGATCTCGTTGAGGAAGGTCACGCTGAACAAGGCCGACCACATCATCGGGGTGACGAAGCCAGAGGGCGGGATCAGCAATGTCATAATGAAGCCCGAACATGGGCGACATCAAGGACCTCCAGGACGAGCTCAAGGTGCTGGAGGAGAAGGGGGATGGGGTATAATGGAGACCAACGCTAGAGGCCATCTACGGCCATTTGCTGTTCCACACGCGCCATCATCGACGAGGGGGACCGCAGCGAGAAGATCGAACGCTACCTGGAACTGCTCAAGCAGGCCGAGGCGGGGGAGGGCATGGTCCCGCTCGACCCAGTGGACAGGGCGGTGCAGCTGGTGTTCGAGCTGGTCCTCTCCAACAACTTCGACCCTTGGGACATGAACCTCATGGAGTTCGTCCGCATGTACACCAAGAAGATGCACGCCGACGAGGTGAACTTCATCGTGGCAGGCAAGCTGGTGCACATGGCCTGGAGCATCCTGCAGCATGCAGAGCCAGGAGGTGCTGCTGCTGCACGAGCGCCCCGAGCAGTTCGAGCTGATCTGCGCCGACTGGGACTTGGATGCGTGCGGCCATGTCCGAGGAACCGTTCCATTCCGATATCGTCACCGACGTCCCGGACGGGGTGGACCTGTCCGAGGCGGTCCGCCACCACACCAGCCGACCGGTCTCGTTGGTCGAGCTGCTGGACGCCTTCGACGAGGCCAAGCGCGAGGTCGAGGTGCAACTGGCCACGGCAGAAGGCCCGGGAGGTGCTCAAGGTCAGCGCAGGAACGCTTCGACGGCAAGGCCCACTCCGAGGACCTGGAGAAGGACGTGGAGATGACCTGGGACCGCATCCTCCGATGCGGCAACGGGCCGATCGCGCTCGAGGACATCATTGAAGGCGGCAAGGAGGACGCGGTCACGGTCTTGGTCTCGTTGCTGTTCCTGGCCCGCGAGGGCAAGATCGCCCTGTGGCAGGACGAACTTCCCTATGGCCAGATATTCCTGGAGATCAAGATCCCGTGGGACATCGGCACCCTCGAGGAAAGGCCGGCGCCGCTGGTGCCCACCCCTGAGAAGAGAGCGGTGATCTGAGTTGGAATCGGAGCGAGCAGTGGAGGCGGTGCTGTTCTCTTCCGGCCGGCCGATGAAGGCCTCGGAGCTATGCGAGGCCACCGGGCTCGGCCCTGACACGGTACGAAGGGCGCTGAAGAAGTTGGAGGAGGAGTACGACCAGAGAGGCTCCGCCATCCAGGTGGTCAAGATCGGCCTGAAGTACTCCATGCAGCTCCGTCCGGAGGCGGCGCGCTATTCCACCACCTTCGCGGAGAAGGAGCTGCCCGACAAGGTCCTCCGCCTGGCGGCCATCATCGCCTACAACCAGCCCATACTGCAGAGCGAACTGGCCAAGCTCATGGGGTCTGACGTTTACGACGAGGTGCGCACCCTGCGCCACGCCGGTCTCGTCACCGGCAAGAAGCAAGGGCAGACGTTGTTGCTGTCCACGACGCAGAAGTTCTCCGAGTACTTCGGCATCGGCAGCAACCGCAAAGAGGACATCAAGAGGTGGTTGGAATCACAGTCAAAGAAGTAGTGAGAGTGAAGGAAGATCAGAAGACTACCATCGGGCGCATACCTATCATGGTCTCCGAGTCGAGGCGTTTGCCTGGCTCCGACCCCTGCGTCACCATCACGGAGCTAAGCGTGGAGCGGAGGGACGAGGACGCCCCGCCCCTGCGCACCTGGTCCGGATACCCCTTCGTATCTCTGAAGGGCTCGCACGGCAAGTGATGGTCCCAAGGCCTCGACCGTCCATGGTACTAGGGATGGATGTGACTGGCCGGCCTTGGAACGGCCATGGGTGGACGCGCCCTCATAGAAAACCTTTATATCCAGCGGTCCTAATGCGTCAAAGTAGTGGTTTTAATGGTCATGCCTCTTGCGCTGCTCGAGAAATCGATGAACAAGAAGATCTCCCTACTGCTCAAGGACAACCGTGTGCTAGAGGGAAAGCTGACCGGATACGATGAGTACATGAACATGGTCCTCGAGGAGACCGAGGAGCGCACCGCTGAGCAGACCAGGCGCCTGGGGGTCGTCATCCTTCGCGGCAACAACGTGGTGAGCATTTCACCGCTCTGAAATCCGTTCCTATTACCGGTGAAATAACGGATGAAGGCGGTAATTCTCGCAGGCGGTCTGGGCACCCGCCTAAGGCCACTCACCTACCGAACTCCCAAACCCCTCGTACCTCTGGTGGGCAAGCCATTGGTCCGCCACATCATCGATTCCCTGCCCTCCCGCGTGGACACGGTGGTGCTGGCCGTCAGCTACATGAAGGAGGCGTTGGAGGATTACTTCCGGGTCAACGACTGCGGCCGAAAGGTCATCCTGGTCAATGAGACCCAGCCGCTCGGGACCGGGGGGGCGCTCAAGAACGTCGAGGAGCACCTCGACGACACCTTCATCGCCTTCAACGGCGACGTGATCTGCTCCTTGGACCTCAATGCCATGGTGCGATCGGCACCGCGAGAAGGGTGGCATCGGCACGATGGCGCTCTGGGAGGTGGAGGACCCAAGCCCCTTCGGCGTGGTGGCCCTCGACCGGACCGGGCGGATAACCCGTTTCCAGGAGAAGCCAGTCGGGCGGAGGCGGTGTCGAACCTGATCAACGCCGGCATCTACGTCTTCGAACCGGAGATACTGGACTACATCGGCCAGGGGTGGTGTCGATCGAACGGGAGGTGTTCCCCAAGGTCCTGGAGGATGGGCTGTTCGGGCACGAGTTCGAGGGTTACTGGGTGGACTGCGGGACGAGGGAGAGCTACCTCAAGGCCCAGGAGACCATCATGCGGGTCCAAGGGGACAGGGTCTTCGACCTCGAGCTCCGCGGCAAGGTGGCGATGGAAGGGCCCTATCATCTGGACGGTGCCTACCTGGAGGACTGCCATGTCGGTCCCAACGTCTATGTCTATCCCGGGGCCGAGATAATGTCTGGCGCCATGGTGAGCAACAGCGCTCATCATGGCCGGGGCCCGAGTGTCGCGCCGGGGCCCAGGTGAGGGACTCCCTCATCGGTCCAGGGCAAGTGGTGACGCAGGGCGCGTCGATCATAGGGCAGATCATAGCGGAAAGATGAGTCCGTATCTGACCATATACAGGACCCTCGATTGTTAGTTATGTATATATTCCTGGATAATTTTCCGGTAGGCTATAGAGGTGGTGGGCCACTGGCGGAGAAGCCTCAGCAAGGATTCCAAATTGGATCAACAGCCGTAGACTTCCGTAACGGCTGGCTCGGCTTCGTCATCATTTTCTTCCTCGGCTTCATCATCCTGCCCACCATATGGATATTGAGCTACACGTTCACGGACTGGGACCTCATCCAGAAATACGTCTTCGACGACCCGGCGACGGTCCAGCTGATACAGGATGCCATCGTGGCCTCGTTCGAGATCGCCGCCATCGTCGTCGTCATCGACATCCTGACCGGCCTGCCCATGGCCTGGATCCTGGTGCGCAAGCAGTTCCGGGGCAAGCAGTTCCTCGACACCCTGATCGACATGCCCTTGGCCGTGCCCACCGCCGCCCTCGGGTTCTCCGCGGCCATCTTCTGGGCCGTGTCCAAACCATCGGCGGAGGCCCCTTGGTTCGCCGTGGGCGAGATATCCAGCCCTTCATCCTGGTGCTACTGCTCCACGTCGTCTTCTCCTACCCCTACATGGTCCGCTCGCTGGCCGCCATCCTGGAGCAGATCGACCAGACCTATGAGACGGCCGGCCAGACCCTGGGGGCGAGCAAGCTCACCGCGGCCCGCACCATCACCCTGCCGCTGTTCCGCGCCGGCCTGGTCACCGGCATCATCCTCTGCCTTGGCCCGCAGCCTGAGCGAGACCGGCGGAACGATGATCGCGCTCGCCACCATGGCCAACTCCCAAGGCTTCCAGACCGGGCCGACCCTCATCGGCACCCTGGAAGGCGGGTCTCAGACCTCAATCCCGACCTCGCCGCCCCCCTGGCCTTCGTCAGCATCCTGCTGATCGTCCTCTCCTTGGTGCTCCTGGTGGTGCTCAAGCTGGTGGTCATGAAGGTCAGATTGCCCGCGGGAAAGGTCTGGCCCAAATGGGAGAAGATACTCTCCCGCGGCATCGCCCCCAAGTTGAAGGACGGTTTCAGTGGCGCCTTCCTCATCATCATCGTGCTCATACCCTCCTTCTTCATCTTCGCATATGTGTTCACTGCCACCGCCTCCCAAGGCGATTGGCAGACCTTCTGGGAGAGCCTCGCCTACTCCTTCATCATCGCCGGCGTGGTCACCTTGGTGGACATATTCCTCGGCATACCCCTGGCGCTTTACATCGCCCGGCAACAAGAAGGGCCGCCTCCCGCAGTTCCTGGACGTGCTGGTCAACATTCCGTTGATCGTCCCCACCGCCGCTCTGGGGTATTCCCTCGGCATCTTCTGGGGCGGGGCTCCGTTCATCTCGGCCATCCCGTTCCTCCTGGTCATCTTCGCCCATATCGCCTTCACCTATCCCCTGGTGGTCAGGAACGTCGACGGGGCGGTGGAGGAGGTCGACGCGGCCTATGAGGAGACGGCCCGCACCCTGGGGGCCAGACGCCGTCCAGACCTTCCGCAGGGTGCTGTTCCCGATGATCAAGGCCTCGGTCCTGGCCGGCGCGATCATGGCCTTCACCAGGAGCCTGGGCGAGACCGGCGCCACCATCGCGGTGGCGGGCACATCCGTCAACACCGCCCCGGTCTACATCGTCGATCTGATCAACAGCGGAGCAGCTTCTACATGGCGGCCTTGACCTGCATCGTGCTGATCGTGGTCTCCTTCGTCTTCATGCTCGGCCTGCGGTACATCACCAGGAAGAGGAGGGCAGGCTGATGCCGTCCATCGACCCTGAAGCAGGTCAGGAAGTCCTATGGCGACATCAAGGCGGCCGACGGCCTGGACCTGGAGGTGCTGGATGGGGAGTACCTCTGCATCCTCGGCCCGACCGGGGCGGGCAAGACCACCACGCTGCGCATGATCTGCGGCCTCACCCTCCCCGATTCGGGAGCGGTCTTCCTCGACGGCAAGGACATCACCAGATGGGAGCCGGAGGACCGGGGGGCGGTCCTGCTGTCCCAGACCTATTCGCTCTTCCCGCAGCTGACCGTGGCGGAGAACATGCTCTTCGGACCGGAGCATCAGAGGGATGCCGGAGGAGGAACAGAAGCATCCTCTGGCCGATATGCTGGACATGGTCCGGCTCACCACCCGGGCGGACGCCCTTCCCAGGGAGCTGAGCGGCGGCATGATGCAGCGCACCGCCTTGGCCCGGGCCTTGGCCTCCGGCACCGAGATCGCTCCTGTTGGACGAGCCGCTGCGTGCCCTGGATGCCCGGCTGCGCATCAACCTCCGTCATGAGCTCCGCTCCTTGGCCAAGACGCTCGGGCTCACGACCGTGCACGTCACCCACGACCAGGAGGAGGCGTTGGTCATGGCCGACCGCATCGCCGTCCTGAGACAGGGCAGGATCGTGCAGGTGGGCACCCCTGGCGAGGTATTCGACAATCCGAACTCACCGTTCGTGGCCAACTTCGTCGGCCAATCCAATTTCTTCACCGGGAAGGTGGAGGCCAAGGCCGGGAATCGACCACGGTCCGCTCTCGGACGGTCGGGCAGGTGCACGCCCGGCCATGCCAGTTCCCGATCGGGCGAGGAGGTGGTGGTCGGCGTCAAGGTGGGCAACACCGAGATCAGCAAGGAGGAGCCAGGCCCTCTTCACGGGAACGGATCGAGCGGATCCTGTTCGAAGGCAAGTTCCTGTTCATCGATGTCCAGGTGCCAGGGGTGGGGCTGATTACTCGCCAAGGTGCCCTCCTGGCGCATGGGCAAGTTGGCGGTGGGGGACGAGGTGAACGTGCAGCTGGGCCTGGGAGAAGGCCACGGTGTTCCCGATGCCCGAGAACGGACTCGCAGAGGAGCTGAGGGTGGACTGATGCCGGCGGTACGAGCTTGGAAGGGTTGGGCAAGACCTACGGCAAAGTGGTGGCCGTGGACGAGGTGGACCTGGTGATCGAGGACAGGGAGTACGTCACCATCCTCGGCCCCTCGGGCTGCGGCAAGACCACCCTCATCCGCATGATCGCCGGCATCATCGAACCCACCGAGGGCAAGGTATTCCATCGGCGGAAAGGACATGAAGGGCGTCCCCATCGAGGACCGGGACATCGGTTACGTGTTCCAGAACATCGCGCTGTTCCCCAACCTGAACGCCGCCCAGAACGTCGCCTACAGCAGCCGGGCGAGAGGGGCAGGAGAAGGAGGAGCAGGAAAAGATCGCCCAGGAGTATCTGGAGCTGGTCAAGCTCCTGGACAGGATGGACATGTTCCCCGACGAGCTGTGCGGCGGGGAGCAGCAGAAGGTGTCCTTGGCCCGAGCCCTGGCCAGCGGGTCGAGACCTATTGCTCCTGGACGAGCCACTTTCCGCGCTGGACGCCCGGGTGAGGGTGGACCTGCGCTACGAGCTGCGCCGATTGACCAAGGCGCTCGGCCTCACCGTCGTCCACGTCACCCATGACCAGGAGGAGGCGATGACGGTCTCCGACCGCATCGTGCTCATGAGGGCAGGATCGATCGTGGAGACCGGCACCCCCGAGGAGCTTTACTCCCAGCCCAAGCATCTGTTCACCGCCAACTTCATCGGCGAGATCGAACTTCTTGGAGGGCTGGGTGAGGGAGAAGGTGGACGGCCTGACCAGGATCGAGCTCCGGGACGGTTCCATCATAGAGGTCTGGGCGTCGACCCTGGAGCTAGGCGATCCGGTGGTGGTCTCGGTCCGGCCGGAGTTCGTCTACCCGTTCACCACCGGACTGAGGTCCAAGGTCACCAGCTCCATCTACATGGGCACGTACTGGCGCATCAAGGCGATGACAGAGAGCGATGATGAAATGAACTTCGATGTTCCGATAACCGATGGACATCTCTATCAAATAGGGCAAGAGATTTATCTGATGGTCAACAAGAGAGCGGCAGTGCTGTTCCCCCGTCCGCGGGAAGGGGTCGCGGAGGCGATCAGACTTGAGTGAAAAAGGTTCTATGACAGATTGGTTCGGCAAGCGACAGGGAATCGGTCATAGCCAAAGGCATAAGGGACCATGCGGAGAAGGTGTGCGACACCGTCTCCGAGCTCAACCGTGCCTTCGGGGCGATGGCCAACAACGACCACATCAAGGCGTTGGAGGCCATGAAGCGGATGATCTTCTCGGAGAAGGAAGCGGACAACGTCGAGGAACGCATGTCCGAGGAGCTGGCCAAGGGCGACCTGGCGCCCAAGGAGCGCGAGGACCTCATGCACCTGGTCCGGCGCATGGAGGACGTGGCCGATTGGGCCAAGGAGGCCGGCATCGGAACCTGCAGCTGGTCATCGAGGCGAACGTGAACGTGCCCGCGCATCTGTGGAAACGCTTCTTCGAGCTGACCACCGAACTGGAGAAGGCGGCCAAGGCCATGCGCCAGAGCGTGGATGCACTGGGCGTCAACGCTGAGATGGTGATGAGCCAGGAGAAGGCGGTGGGCGTCCTGGAGCACATCATCGATGACATGTACTTCAACATCAAGAAGGAGATATTGCTGACCGAGCTGGACCCCAAGGGCGTCTATCTCCTCATGGACATGCTGCGTTGCATGGAGGAATCCTCCGATTCCAGCAAGGACGCCGTGGACATGTATGCACATCTTGGTCATTAGCGACCAGTTCCATTCAAGATGAGGCGTTTGCGATGAGCGAGAGGTTGTTCGGTACCAACGGGGTACGGGGAGTGGTGAACGAGGACATGAACGTCCAGCTCGCCTTGGACGTCGGTAAGGCCATCGGCACGTTCATGGGCGGGAAGGTGGCCATCGCTACCGACACCCGCACCTCGGCCCACATGATCAAGAACGCCGTCTCCGCCGGCCTGATGGCCTCCGGCGTGGAGGTGCTGGACCTGGGCATGCTGCCCACCCCGGCGCTGCAGTACTATGTGAAGGGCTCCGCCGTGAAGGGCGGGGTGATGATCACCGCCTCGCACAACCCTCCCGAGTTCAACGGCATCAAGTGCGTCGACTATGACGGCACGGAGATGCCCCGCGACAAGGAGGAGATGATCGAGGCCATATACTTCAACCAGAGCTTCGCCCAGAAGAGCTGGCGCACGGTCGGTTCGATGCGGCCGATCACCGGCGTGGGACAGACCTACATCTCGGTGGTGAGGCGACAGGTGGACCATGCGGCCATCGAGGACGCCAAGCTGAAGGTGGTGCTGGACTGCGCCAATGGGGCAGGGTCGGCGACCTCCCCCCAGCTCCTGGAGTCCTTGGGGGTGAAGGCGATCACCCTGAACGCCAACCCGCAAGGGACATTCCCTGGCCACGAGAGCGAGCCCACCCCTGAGAACCTCCGGGACCTGGTGGAGATGGTCAAGGTGACCGGTGCCGACCTGGGCATCGCCCACGACGGCGATGCGGACCGCTGCATCTTCGTCGACGACAAGGGCAACTACCTTTACGGGGACCGATCCCTGGCCATCGTGGCCGCGCTATGTCGTCGCCGAGAAGGGCGGCGGCACGGTGGTCACGCCGGTGAGCACATCCTCCTGCGTGGAGGACGTGGTCAGGTCCGCTGGAGGCGAGGTCATCTATACCAGGGTCGGCTCGCCGGTGGTGGCGCGCAAGATGATCGAGGTCAAGGCCATCTTCGGCGGCGAGGAGAACGGCGGGCTCATCTTCCCGGAGCACCAGTATTGCCGTGACGCGGCCATGACCATGGCCAAGGTCCTGGAGATAATAGCCAAGGACGGCCCCCTCTCCCGGTTGGCCGCATCGATACCCGGTTACGCGCTGGACAAGCGCAAGATGCACACCCCGCCCGGCGTCAAGGACCAGGTGGTCGAGGAGCTCCTCATGCGCTTCGACGGCATGAGGGTGGACACCACCGATGGCATCAAGGTCTACTTCGACGAGGGCTGGGCATTGATCAGGCCTTCAGGCACGGAACCGATATTCCGCATCTATTCCGAGGCCCGCTCCGACCAGGCGGCCAAGCGCATCGGGGACGAGTGCGAGAAGGCCCTCAAGGAAGCGGTCAAGGAATGCGAGGGTGATTGAACCCCCGCACCCCTTACTTTTCATCTTCCTTCAATACCCATAGATGGCAGAGAACTTCGCATCCAGGTACTTCAGGAACGGCCCGATGTCCAGGTCCTTCCCGGTCACGGTCTTGACCAGGTCGGCCGGGTCGTAGAGGTTGCCCCTGCGGTGCACGTTCTCCACCAGCCAGTTCTTCACCGGGGCGAAGTCTCCTGCCTCGACGCCCCTCTTCCAGTCCGGCAGGGTCCGCTCCATCTTGTCCAGGAACATCCCTCCGTAGATGTTGCCCAGGGCATAGCTGGGGAAGTAGCCGAAGTAGCCGGAGGCCCAGTGCGTGTCCTGCATCACGCCTTCCGAGTCGTGACGGACCTCGACCCCGAGATAGTCCTTGTACTTCTGGTTCCAGACCTGGGGCAGCTCGTCCACTCCGATCCTGCCGGAGAAGAGGTCCCTCTCGATCTCGAACCTTATGATGACATGCATGCCGTAGGTGACCTCGTCCGCCTCGATGCGGATGCGGCTCGGCTCCACCAGGTTCACCGCCGCCACGAACTGTTCCAACCCGACCCCTTCCAGCGCCCCGTTGGTGACGGAGCGCAATCGGGGCAGCATGTAACGCAGGAACTCCGGGCTTCGGCCCACGATGTTCTCCACGAACCGGCTCTGGGACTCATGAATGCCGTAGCTGGCGGCCGCGCCGATGGGTTGGTACTTCCAAGCCGGGGGCTGGTTCTGTTCGTAAAGGGCATGCCCCGCCTCATGGAGCACGCTGAACAGGCTGGAGGTGTACCGGTCCTCGAAGTAATGGGTGGTGATCCTGACATCGTCATAATAACCGGTGGAGAAGGGGTGCTCGGTCTCGTCCAGACGTCCTCCTTCGGGCCCGTAACCGACGAACTCCATGGCCAGGTCGCTGATCCGCCTCTGGGCGTCGATGGGCACCTTGCGCTCGGTTATGGACACGTCCGGCTCGAATCCCGAGCCCTCGATCTTGTCCAAGACCTTCTTCAATCCCCGCCTCATGCCGTCGAACACCTCCGTGACGCGATCGGCGGTCATGCCAGGCTCGTAGGAGTCGAGCAAGGCGTCGTATGGCGTCCTGGTGCCCTTCACCTGCATCATGATGTCCGCCGCCTGGGCCCTCAGCTCGATCATGCGCGCCAGCTCGGAGCGGTACAGATTGAAGTCCTGGGCCCCCTTGGCCTTCTTCCATGCCCCGACGGTCAGGGCGGACTGTTTGGACAGGTCGGCCACCAGGCTCTCCGGCAACCGGGCCGATTCGTCGTAGGCCTTGCGGAAGAGGTGAACGTTGCGGCGCTGCGCCTGGTCCAGCGAGCCGAGGTCCTTGTGCGCCTCGATGGCGTCCAACATCCTTGCCACCTCCGGGCCGACCAGTTCCTGATGCGCGATGACGTCCAGGACGGCCAGTTGCTCGCTCCTTTGCTCCAGGCCGCGCTCTGGCATCTTCGTCTCCATGTCCCAGTGCAGTATCCCTATGGCGGACGAGAGCAGGACGAGCTTCTTGGAACGGGTAAGGAGGTCCTCATAGACCTCCAGGATGGGTGCGGTCATGTGATATCGGCCGAGGATGGGCGGAACGATGCTTTAGCCTTTACCAAAGACAAGTCGTAGCACGCTGCTTTCGGAGAACAGGTTGAAAAATTATGGAAGGGGAAATCGTTTTTCGATGCTCCGATCGACAGGTCTCAGACCTTGGTGATCATGCGGCGCTCCATGGCGACCAGGTACATGATCTCCTCTCCAGAGTGGAGCTGTCCCTGGAACTCCTCCGGAACGGCCAGGGAGAAGTTCTCGAAGGTCTCCAGGTCCATCAGCTGGACCTCGTTGCCCCCGACCGCCAGGATCTGCGCCTTGCGCTTGTCGATCATAGGGACCTGCACCCTGTGCTTCACCGGGAACACCACGCTGCGCTTCTTCTTGTCGAAGATGCCAACGGCGTCGATGTTGGCCTTGGCCTCGCCATGTTTACCGGGTTTGGATGTGGATATGGAGATGATCTTGCAGGGCTCCTCATCGATGAGCATGTAACGGCCCTCTTTCAGCTCACGGACCTCTTGCTGCGTCCACGACATAACAATCTACCCGTCAATCCTACCTTGATTTATAAATCTTGCCTCTTTTAACCGGCCGCTGCGGCACCCTTGGCTGGCTCTGCGGGCTTGACGCCCGGCGCGGAGGCTCGGGGTACTTCTCCTTCACCTCGACCACCCTCGCCTCCATGTCGGCCAGGAGCTTGTCGCCGATGAAGTCGCCCTTGTAGAAGTCGACCTTGGCGGCTATGCTGGCCTTGGCCGCCAGGCTGCGGGCCACCTTGCCCCTCTGCCAGTATGGCGCCCGGTTCACCATGGGGTGTTGGAAGATCACACCGTGCTTGGGGGGCCGCTTGCCGGTCTTCAGGTGCAAGAACAGGGCCTTCTCCGCCCCCAGCAACTGCACGGTGCTGGAAGGGAAACGCGCCAATCGCCCCAGTCCTCCAGAGATCGAGATCATGCGCGCCGCCAGGTTGGCGGACAGCAAGTGGGTCAGGTTGGGGGCCACCTTCTGCATGCTCTCCAGGATGTATCGGTCCAACGCCTCCTTGCGCCGGTACATGGCCTCCAGACCGGAGGCGAAGGAGCGGATGGTCTCCAGGTCGTCCTCGAGCATCTCCGATCCGACCGACTCGATCTCGACGCCCAGCTCCACCAGTATCCTGTCCCGAGAGCCGTGCTTGGCGATGAGCTCCGCATAGCGCAGGTCCTGGGCATAGTCGGCCAGCTCGGGGAAGTGCAGCCCATACCACTCGTGCAATCGCTCGCTCATGAGGTTGATGGTCTCGATCAGGTCGTCGGTGGCGCGGATGGCCTGGGCCACGCACCGGTCCTCCCCCAACGGCTCCCGCGTCCTGACCTTGCCCAGCTCGACCATGACCTTCTGCATGAACTGCGGCTCGAGGCCGTAGTCCTGGGGTTTGATGAACGAGGAGTCGAACAGCACGGGCTTCCCAAGCTTGGAGAGCCGGGGCTCGGCCACCTTCATGCGCTTCTGGGCCAGCCTCCGCTCCTCTGGCAGTATCTCGCCCCGCTGCACGGCCGCCAGCTTCTTGGCGATGGCCTTGGCGTCCTTCTCGAACAGCTCATGTCGCTTCACGCTCTGCTCGTCGCAGAGGAACACTCCGAACCACTTGGTGACCAGTATCATTTCGATGCCCTTCCTTTATGCTCACTTCGACCTCATGATGCGGGCCACCTCTTCTGGGGGAAGGTCGGCCGCCCCCCCGATGACATTGACCCGATACTGCAACTTGGCCAGGAACTCCATGGCCTCCATGCGATGGAACGCCTCCCGCACGTCGCGGCCCACCGTGATGGCGCCATGCTTCTCCAGCAGGTACGCGTTGCTCCAGGACATCGGCTCACCGATGGAGCGGGCCAGGTCCTCCGTCCCCGGGGTGGTGTATGGGATCAAAGGTATCTCCTTTCCCAAGTACAGCAGCGATTCCGGCGTCAGCGCCGGGCGCAATCGCTCGCTGGCCAAGGCAAGGACGGTGCAGAACTCCGGATGGGTATGCACCACCGCGCCGACGTCCGGCCTTCCCCGATAGAAGGCCAGATGGAACGGCGTCTCTATGCTGGGCCTGCCTCCGCCTGCCACCTCCCCGGTGGCGATGTCTATCTCCACCAGCTTCTCCGCCTCCAGCATGCCCTTGCACACGCCCGAGGGGGTGATGAGCATACGGCCTCCCTCCATCCTCAGGCTGATGTTGCCCGCCAATCCGCTCACGAGCCCTTTCTCGTAGAGCAGCTTCCCATAATGGACCAGCTCCTTCCTCGCCTTCTCGTCCTTCATGACATCCGCGCCCCCTTGACCTTATGGACCTCGGATGGTTTGAGGACGCCTATCTCGGTGATGATGCCGGTGACGTACTTGTGCGGCGTGACGTCGAACGATGGGTTCAATGCTGCCGACCCTTTCGGCGCGATGAGACGCCCATCCACCTCCGTGACCTCCGTGGGCGATCGGTTCTCGATGGGGATGTCCTTGCCGCTCTCCATCTTCAAGTCGAAGGTGGAGATGGGCGCCGCAGTGTAGAATGGCACGCCCAGCTCATG
This sequence comes from Methanomassiliicoccaceae archaeon, assembly GCA_963806355.1. GTDB lineage: Archaea > Thermoplasmatota > Thermoplasmata > Methanomassiliicoccales > UBA472 > JACXTP01. Next base: position 70,722 of record CAWDXN010000002.1, read on the forward strand.
GGCCAGGACGGCCTTCTCGAAGGTGCCGATCTTGTTCGCGAAGTCCCCGTTGGCGGCGATGCGGTCCGCCCCGACGATGACGATGTCGGTGCCAAGGCGCAGGAAATGACCAGACGCCCCATCTGGGATGATGGCATGGGGTATGCCCTCCTCCACCATCTCGAAGGCGGTGAGCTTCATGCCCTGCCAGCGCGGTCTGGTCTCGGAGACGTAGACGAACAGGGGCTTGCCCTTCCTCCAGGCCGCGCGGATCGGTGCAAGCGCCGTGCCATGGTCCAAGGTCGCCAACGCCCCGGCGTTGCAATGGGTCATCACCCTCGCCCCGTTGGCGATCAGACCCTCCCCGTGCTCGCCGATCAGACGGCACTTCTCCACGATGGTGTCGGCGTAACGGTCGGCCGCCTCCTTGGCGTCCTCGCCCTTGGCCATCGTCTCGATCATGAAGTCCACGGCGAAGAAGAGGTCGTGGGCGGTGGGCCTCGTGGACTTGAGCAGCTTGGCCGCCTCCTGCAGGTCCATGCCCTGGTTCTTGGCCAAGCACCATGCCATAGGCCGCCGCCGCGCCGATGGCGGGGGCGCCCCGAACGGTCATGTTGCGTATGGCCTCCGCCATGTCCTCGCAGTTGTAGATGTCCAAAAGCACCACTTGGTGAGGGAGCAGCCGCTGGTCGATCATGCGCACCTTGTCGCCCTCGATCCATAGCGCCCGGCGGTCCTGGACCTTGCCATCTAACCTTATCTTCATCTTCTCATGCGAGTGAGGGCGGAGGGATTAGAAAATTGTTCTTACTGCATGGGAGGGCAGATTTCCGATAATTCGTCTCACAACAATATGTTTATTAACTGGCTTCATTAATCAGAACGTTGACTAGGAGATGAATAAGAAACCATCGGATTTTGACGTATATTCGACCTCGACGGGGTTGCGCCAGATATCCAATCCGGTAAGGCAGAAGATATTGGCCGAGCTGCAACGCCGGGACCTTAGCCTGAGCGAGATCGCCACGCTCACCGGGAAGGCGCAGTCCACCCTGTCCGTGCACCTTGACAAGATGGTGGAGGAAGGATTGATCGGATACCGGGACGACCCGCACGACAATCGACGCAAGATATTCTACCTCATATCAAGGCCGGTCGGTTCTTCGGTGGTGCCACGGGAGGAGCTGAAGAAGGCGGTCAGCAACACCATCGCCCGCAGCATCGGCACCCCGTCCACCTTCTTGAAGGGCATGATCCGTTCCATCGTCATCGGGATGGAGGCCATCGGCTTCAACATGGACCCGGTGCTGAAGGACATCGGCCGGCAGATCGGGACCGAGGTGGCGAAGCGGTTCAAGTCCACCAATGTGGAAGGCCTCATCCAGGAGGTCAAGGAGTTCTACAAGGAGCACGAGCTGGGCGAGGTCGTGGTCTATTCCGTGCATCCGGTCACGCTCATCATCAAGGACGAGTACGACTGCTCCAAGGCGCCCGACGTCGGACGCACCCTCTGCCTGCTGAACGAGGGCATGCTGGAGGCCATGTTCGAGTCGAAGCTGAACATGCCGTTGCGCGTGGTGGAGAAGGAGACCTTCGGTTCCAACTTCAACATGTGCAAGTACGTCATCGAGCCGTCCCTCTGAGGCAGTGAGGCTTTCTAGGTCCAGATGGTCAGGTGAGGTCATGGATCTATTTTCTCGGGATCCCCAGTACATGTATAGCCAACCATGATCATCGTTCTCGAACTCCTTGGCATGAATCCGTGAAGAAGAAAAAGTAGTAGATTCCTTTCGTCACGGGACGTCCACAGTGCCGTTGGCACGGATCATTGACAGAGTGGAGTTGTAATGGAACAAACCACTGTCTTCGATTTCATTCACGTCGTTCATCGAGAACATGTACATGGTCCCGTTCATCCCCTCGATTCGATATTTCAGGGACTGGTTGGCGTGCCGACCTCGACCAAACCCCAGGCCACCATCTATACTCCAGGGAACGTGCCAGTAGGACAAGTGACATCCCTTAACGACGTTCAGGGCCTCAACGTGGTTTTCCCAATACCGTTCATCGCAATCCAAGATGCCAGGGCTGTTGGTCTCGTTCATGAAGATCGCGTAATGGTAGGCTTGGTTGACCACAATCATGCGGTATACAAGGGACGATTGTAAACCGGCGTTGATTACTACCGTGGAATTGCCACACGGACCGATCATCGTCCTCACTGCCTTTTCACCGAACGGGGTCGATATCCACTCATTCCCGATGATAGTAGTAGAGATTGCTCGTAATCCTTTGCGAGAATCGGTTTCACATCCAGCTTATCGGTAGGACTGGCACGGCGCCAAAGTTTGATTAAACTCCGGCGGAACATGCCGCTAAACGTGGACCTTGAATACCCATTGTAAGGCAATGATGTGGAAAGAGCCGCTGACAAGGGAATCGTCCGTGAACTGGCCAGTGATGGAATAGTTAACATATTCATCGACTCTGGAATTCATAAGGCCCCTCACCATCGCTCTGCCAATCTACCAGGAGCATCGAGGCGAATCCAATGACACCGACTAGGGTCAGGGCCACCAAAACCACTATCCATTTCTTTCTCCTTGAGGAAGGGCCTATGATCGATTGTTGTTCTGTCACTTTGGTATTCTCCCCCTCCAACCCAACCACCAGAAAACAACTATTTTGCTGACTTTAAATACTTTATTCATTCTTTTTTGACGATGATTGTTATTGGAATAGTTCTTGCTTTTTCAACAACCTTGAAATCCTTTTCGGTCGTTGCCATCGAATATGTCTCTGAAGGTCATCGCGGTCTTGGGCAGCCCTCGCCGTCACGGCGGCGGTCATGGCGTGGTCAAGAACCTGGAGGGCAAGCTCAAAGCGCTTGGCGATGTCGAGGTGGAATATGTCCATCTCGTCGATGTCGGGCTACTGCCATGCAAGGGCTGCTTCACCTGCATCTCCAAAGGCGAGTCCCATTGTCCGCTCAAGGACGGCAGGGAGGATCTGGAGCGAAGGATGCTTGCGGCGGACGGGCTGATCCTGGTCTCCCCCGGGTATGTGCAGAACGTGAGCGGTCTGTTCAAGAACTTCATGGACCGGTTCGCCTATACCAACCACCGGCCCCGCTTCTTCCACCAGAGCACCCTGGTGGTCGCCAATGGCGGTGCGGGCCTGAAGCATACCCTGCGCGCCTTGAGCATGTCATTGGGCGGGGCCAGGGTCGTCGACCGTTTGTCAGTGGCGATACCGCCTTGGCCCATCAACGAAAAAATGCAGGCCAAGAACGAAAGGGCGATCGAAAGGGCGGCCCAAGCTCTGTACAAGGACATGACCACCAAGGGACCTTCCCCGAGCCCCGATTTCCAAGAGTACATGCGTTTCCGTTTCTTCTCAAGGATCGCACCGGACATGAAGGAGCACCTCCCAGCCGACTTCGAGTTCTACCGAGACAAGAGGAAGTTCTATTACGAGACCAAGATCTCGTTGGGAAAGAGGGTGGCCGCCGACATACTGGTACCGCTCGGGCTGTTCATGGCCAAAGGAATGGCCCCGGCTCCGACCAAAACATCGGTCGATGCGCCAGGTAAGGAAAAGACATAAAGGTCCCATCGGCCAAGATTAAATATCACCTAGCCAATCGCAACGGCATGGCCCGGCAGCGGAAACCATATGACCTGATCTATCTCATGACGGTCGAGTTCCTCATCTCCATCCTCACGTTCTATAGCTCGGTCATCATGATCGTGGCGGTCGCCACTGGGTCGGATTCGGATAGATTGGAGCTCATCGGCCCCGATGCTCCGGCCTGGGTATTGGACGACCCATCTCAAGTGCTGACCATCTTCAGCATGGCCTTCATGGTCCTGGCATTGCTGTCGTTCCTTTTACTATGGGGCTTCCTGCGCGCCCAGTCCTTCTCATGGATGACCGGCATTCTAGCCTCGGTCGCAACGATGGTGGTGGGCATGGCAGCCATCCTCACCATAGGGTACGAGGACACGCAGACCTTCTTCCGCTATGTGATCCTGGTCATAGCCCCCATGTTCGTGATCTATCTTACTCATCCGCCAGGACATCAAGGCCTACCTGCTCAGGTAGGATGGACCATCGATCATGACCCTCTTCCCGCTAGGTCCGATATCGATGGCGTTCCGAGGTAATAGCGAAAGATTTATTCAAAATGAGGAATTCCTCGGCTCTACTCTATCCCCTTGCTCTCAAAGGCAATTTGGGGTGAGATATCTGACCCATGAAAATGGGAGGGATGAACAATGGGACTGTTTGACAAAGTGAAAGGAGTAAAGGAAGCAGAGAACACCAAACTGACCAAGGAGGAATCCTTCGCCGCCGTGGCCTTGGCCGCGGTCGCAGCGGATGGGATGATCACCGAGGAGGAGGCGAACGGCCTCGTCGTCAGCCTGGTGCGCATGAAGCTCTTCTCTGGTTACAACGGCAACCAGATGGGCGCCATGTTGAACAAGCTCGTTCAGATCATCAAGAAGCAGGGCGTCGACGAACTGGTCAACATGGCCAAGGAATCCTTGCCGAAGGACCTGAAGGAGACCGCGTTCGCGGTGGCCACCGACCTCGCATTGGCCGACGGGGAGCTGGGCGGGAAGGAGAAGGAGATCCTCACCAAGATCCAGCAGATCCTGGAGATCCCTGAGGACAAGGCGGTCACGATAATCGAGGTCATACTCATCAAGAACAAGGGTTGAACCTTTTCAACAAATGGTCCATAGGACCAACTTCTTTTTTATTTTCCGATCTCGGCATTGAGCCTGCGTATCTGCAGACAACGGAACAAGGATTCACATTCCAAGGCCTTCACCGAGCGCCTTTTTTCCTCCAATCCCATGCGCATCCCTAGGACCCAGACACCATTGTTGCTCTCTGGTAGGTCTGTGCGGGAGAAGTATCTGACATGCCCCACCTCCAGTCGATCGTCCATTATCTTGACCGACCTTCTGTACCAATCGTGCATCGGTGCCTGTCTGGACAGTGCCTAGCAGCTCAAGGAGGAGGAGCATCCGGGCAAATTCCCTGCCCGTCACATATTCTCCCTGGTACCCTGGCAGATGGACGCTCCAACCCATCATGTAATATTGTCCATCGTGTCGAACGACGCCGTATCCTGGCCAGAGCGATTGGTATTCGGGACTTAGGACCAGTTCGATCACCGTCTCGACCTTCGATCTCAGGTCAGCATCGCCCATGATGCTCTCGGAGTGGAGGAATGCGTACAGGTCATAGATCCAGGGCAGTTTAAGGTCCTCATCTGGGATAGAGTTCTGGATTGAGCAGAGGGGACCTTCGGAAGGCCTTTGGATATCCCGGGAATGTGTCCTGAGGGATGTACGCATGCTCGAGATCAGGCCTTCTCGCAAAATCGTAGACCGTGTCCAAGCGATGCCTGACCCAAGCATCGATGGCCCCTTCCTCATAACCCAACATGGTCAGGAACGCGGCGCAGATGGTCCTATGCAGGACCGGGAGGTATCCTTGGTGCGGGAGGTCTATCTGCTCCTCCATCCATCGTTGGAAAGGAGCGACCCGATCGTCTAGGACCGGCACGCCCCTTCTCAATCCGAACTCGAACAATTTACCCATGACGTTCTCGAACGACTGAGGGATGGCCCCGTGCAGGGTATGGCGGTCGCACTCGCTTGGGATCCTTTCGAGCCAGGAACTCACCAGAGGGGAGGCCAACAGCTCGGTCAATTCCACGATCGACCCGTTCCCATCTTGATCGTGCCCTTTAGATAACCGATACCTGATCACAGGCCCAGCGTTCTCCATCAGCCATCGGGCGATATCTGCGTTCTCCATGTTCCCCGGACCGTTGGGATGTCACTGGGATGATTATAATCCTATCTCTCGCTCCCTTGGGCCACGGTCAGACCGGCGTCATCATCATTACGATGCTTACATGGCCCGCAAGGATGGCGATCATATCAGGAGATGGTCCCAGTCCCTCTCCAATCCTTCTTTAGGAGCGCGAAGTATACCTCATCAAAATATTGTCCATCGTAGAACACCCGCTCGCGAAGGACGCCTTCCTCCTTGAACCCATATTTATGTAACAGCGATCGCGACCCGACATTGATGGCCAACGGGACCGCTTCCAACCTGTTCAGGCCCACCACCGTGAAACCATAGGTGATGATGGGCATAAGGACCTCGGTCATGATGCCCTGCCTCCAATGGTCCGGATCAAGCTCGTAGCCCAGCTCTGCGCAATGGTTTGAAAGATGGAAGTTCCAGAGACAGACCATGCCGATGACCCGGTCGTTTGGCATCAATTCTATGGTCCAGATCATGGCTGAATGTTTTTCGGTGGCATCGATGCAATCCCGGACCCATTTCCTCGTATCCTCGATGGAACGATGAGGCGCTTCCCCATATAGGCAGGTCACCCGGGGGTTCGATTTGGTGGCAAACAAGGTCTCCGCGTCCTCGAGGACCATTTTTCGTAATCGTAACCTCTCCGTCGAAAAGGATGCTTGATGGGTGAATTCATCAAATGGTTCCATCGGACGTTTGAACACCGTCATCGATAATTGAAATTTCGCATTCTCTGGTAGGAAGACCGCCCAAGTAGGTCATAGGGGGTGTAGGTGATGGAGTTTAAATGCACTGGACAAAATATTTCCCCCCGTTTCTCCTCCCTTGGCTATATCAAGCAACGCCTCTCTTCTTTGAAACGATCACGTCCAGATAGTATCGGTTAAAATTCTGCGATCGGGAAAGATCGTGTAGTTCACAGAATCCAACAAAGATGATATCCCCTGAGTAAATCTCAGATCCCTGAAACATGCAATATGGTCATGCTGGGGAACTCACTTCTTCTGCATCGATATAAATTAAACAATATGGTAATAAAATATTCAATGAAATCAATAAAAAATTGTAAAACATCTGAGATCATTTCTTTTTCATCTTAGCCAGCTTCTTCTTCGCTGCCCCACTGCCCGATGCAGCTTTGCTCTCTAACGCTGCCATCTTTTCATTCTTTCCTGCCTTTTGCTTTTTTATATCATTCTTCGAAATGCTCATGCTCCCGTAAGCAGTAATTTTCTATTTATGTGATGAGCATCCACCACGGATAAGTGGGCAGAAATAATCTGGAATCGCAAGAATAATGAGAAAGTCAAGAAAAAACCCTATGCATGTCGATTGGTTTTAAGGCTCTAGCTCAAGCCAGCCATCAGGACCGAAAAGGATTGAATTGAAATCAGAAAAATAAATGTCTGGATGAGAAGAATGGTGGGCTCAGCCGGATTCGAACCGGCGACCTTCTCCGTGTCAGGGAAACGTCATAGCCACTAGACCATGAGCCCGTGCGTTGTCGCAGTAAAGCGTTCTACTCTATATGTCTTTCGTTATCGTCCTGAAAGCACTGGCAGTCCCTACGTCACTTGTCCTGGTGAGAAGGAATAATTTTTTATTAGGCTCCCGCATCACCTGCGGCTGAACAAGATGCCAGAGATATTACTTTTCACCAAGCCCGCCTGTCAGAAGTGCGATTACGTCAAGGAACGCCTGCCGGAAGGTCTGAAGGTGGACATCGTGGACACCTCGACCGCCGAGGGTCTGGCCGAGGCCGCCTACTACGAGCTGCTGAACAAGCCCACCCCCATCCTCGTCGTCGACGACGAGGTCTTCGAAGGCGCCATCGTGATCATGAACAAGCTCAAGGCGCTCTCCGAGAACTGCTAGGGCAATCGCTTTTTACCTGCGTTCGTGCGTTAGGTCATCATGATCGCGCTAGGCATCGAGGGAACGGCCCATACCTGTGGCGTAGGCATCGTCGACGCCAAGGGCGACATCCTTGCCAACGAGATCAAGATGTACAAGCCGGAGAAGGGCGGCATCCATCCCCGGGAGGCGGCCAACCACCATGCCGAGCATCTCGTCCCGACGATCAAGGCCGCGGTGGAGAAGGCCGGGATATCTTCAAGGACATCGACCTGGTAACATTCTCCCAAGGTCCTGGCCTGGGGCCATGCCTGCGCACCGTGGCCACCGGGGCAAGGGCTCTGGCCCTGTCGCTCAAGGTGCCGATCATCGGTGTGAACCATTGCATCGCCCACCTGGAGATAGGGCGCATCAAGACCGAGGCCAAGGACCCGGTCCTGCTCTACGCCTCCGGCGGCAACACCCAGGTCATCGCCTTCGCCAACGGCCGGTACCGCATCTTCGGCGAGACGCTGGACATCGGCATCGGCAACATGTTCGACAAGCTCGGTCGGGAGATCGGGCTCGGCTACTACGCCGGTCCGAAGATCGAGAAGGCCGCCCTGGAAGGGCACAAGCTGCTCGACCTGCCCTATTCGGTCAAGGGCATGGACCTGGCCTTCTCCGGCATCCTCACCGCGGCCATGCAGCACCGGGCCAAAGGGGAGAGCATCGAGGACATCTGCTTCACCGTGCAGGAGACCTGCTTCGCCATGCTCACCGAGGTCACCGAGCGGGCCATGGCCCACATCGAGAAGTCCGAGGTGCTCCTCGGCGGCGGGGTGGTGCAGAACAAGCGCCTGCAGGACATGGTGGCGAAGATGGCCCAGACCGGGGCGGGAGCATGTTCGTCCCGGACCGCACGCTGTGCATGGACAACGGGGCCATGATCGCCTGGACCGGGCTGGTCATGCACCAGGGCGGGGTGCGCATGAACGGTCAAGGACACCGAGATCAACCAGCGCTTCCGCACCGACGAGGTCGAGGTCACCTGGCGCTGACCGTCCTGTGATCGCCGATCAGTTCTCTATCCATCATCAAGCTTGGGGCGGTCTTCTCGAGAAGATGGTCTGAAGGAACAAGGCGGTCAGCAGGCTCAATATCAGGAAGCCTGCCAGGGCCTCGAATATCACCAGAACCTGACCGACACCGGTCGGTTGGGCGGTTGAGAAGCCCAGGGTGGTGAAGGCCTGACCGCTGACATAAAGGGCATCGAAGAATCCACCGGGACTTCCATCGTTGGTGACCACCAGACCGTTGATGAAGTAGATCGCCCCAAAGACGTAGATGATCAGGAAATCAGTCACTAAGATCATTAGGAACGGGATCACAAGGCTCTTGTCCGATCGGATCTGGAATATCGATTCGGCCAGTATCATTATCACTAATCCCAGGGGCATCACGATGCTGATCGAGATCATCATTTGTGTGAACCAGGCCGGCACCTCATCATGAAGCACCAACGTGATGAAGCTGGATATCGCAAGGAGGACCACCGGTAACGTCACGATCCAGAACGTTTTCTTCCCGATCGGTCGACAATCTTCCGAACAGGTTTGATTGAAACGATAGACACTGAACACGAACAGAGCCTGGACCACAAATACCGCAAGTACGATGAATCCCCCGTTCCCAGCGAGGTCGATCGAGGTAGAGGTGACGCGATAAAGGGGAACGATTAGCATGATAGCGAAATATGCAACAAAGACGAGCCTTTGAACAGGGCCGACCGTCCTCAGGAAGGTCTGGAAATACTCAAGGAGGTTACTGTTCCTGGTCTTGTCTTGCATCATTCCCTTTCGAAAAGCCCGTTCACTGAATATAATGAGTTCGATGTAGGGGATGCAAACCAAAAGACCAATGGCCGAACTATTTGCTCGATGCCTTGCTAGCCTTCTGCTGGCCCACGATATTGTCCACCAATTGAAGGAACTCCTCCTCGCGGCCGCGAGGCACCCTGCCGCCGCTGGCGATGTTGTGCCCTCCGCCCACGCCCCCGACCTTGGCGGCCGCCTCCTTCATCGCGGAACCCAGGTCCACCCCGTGCTCGTCCACCATCTTGCGGTTGGCTCGCGAGGAGACCTTGACCTCGCCGTTCTTATGGACCAGGCTGAGGGTGGGCTTCTCCCTGTCGCCGACCCATTGCATCATCACGCTGCACGCCTCCGAGGAGACGTCCGGGTTGGGGCAGATGAAATACTGGATGTTGGCGCCTTGGATGAGACCTTTTCGGCTCACCTCGACCGAGGCATGCAGCAGGCTCTCCCCGAACTCCACGCGCATCCGCTCCGCGTCCTTGGCCGCCTCCGCCTCGCCGAGGAGCATCGCCACGCCCAACGCCTGCCTCTCGGACTTCCCGCAGGCGTTCAATGCGTTGGCCAGGTCTTGGGAGAACTGCTTCTGCTCGGGGAAGTAGTAGCGGTTGGCGAGCACCTCCTCGAAGTTGCCGATGGTGCTGCCCTGCCTCAGCAGGCGCAGCATGATGAGGGAGTTGAGGCGCATGCGCTGCCCCTCGTCCAACGATTCGTATGGGAGGTTGTCGAGGACGTCCGCCTCGTCCAAAAGTCTCCTGACCCCCTCCCTGTCGCCGCTGACGCCCATGATGAAGGGGTCGGTGGTCTTGTTCAGGGCGTCCTTGAGGTTGCCGTCCACGATGAGCTGTCCGGGGCGCTCCTGGACGAGCTTCCGTTTGGCCCCGTTCTGGTAGAGCCAGATGTTGATCCCGCTCAGGCCGCGCAGGTGCTGCTTATCGCCGATGATGCCGCCGAAGGCCACCCAGAGCAGGTCCCAGTTCTTCTCCGAGACATGCACGGCAAGGAACATGGCAAGCGAGCTGGCACAACCGGAGATGGCGCCATCGATGCCGTACAGGTGGGGGTTGAGGTGCATCAACCTCTCACCGCCCTTCTCCGGCCGGTGATGGTCCAGCACGATCACCGGCATGCCCAACGACTCCAGCACGTCCAGGTTGTTGGACCCCATGTCGGAGATGATGAGCAGGTCGACATCCTTGGCCGTCTCACGCACCAGCTTCTCATCGAAGCCCTTGGCCATGGTGCACTGGAACTGTTTGCACTCCCGCAGGAGCATGGCGCAGAGGACCCCGGCGGACGCTAGCCCATCGGCATCGTTGTGGGAAATGACCCGGACCGTGACGGCCCGACGGACGGCCTCCGCCGCCCTAGAAAAGTCAGTGAAGAGGTTTGGGGGAAGCTGGACGTTATCGTCCATCCGCCCTCACTCGATGAGCAGCTCGGCGGTCTTGAGCGAGTACTGCCAATCCATGGGCAGGCCGCCCTCGCGCTTGTAGTACTTCACCAAGCGGCGGATCTTCGCCTCGATGAGCTGCAGGCCGCGGCGGTTCGCCACGTCCTTCTTGTTGGCCACCACATGTACGTTGAGGTCGATGGCCCGGCGCATCAGGGCGACCAGGTCCTCGGGGAGCTTGGGGGAGAGGTTGTTCTCATCCAGGATCTCCAGGATGGTCTTGCCGGTGGCCAGCTTGACGTCGGGGACGGCGTACTGGTCGCGCAGCTTCATGCCGATCTTGGCCGTGGGCATGCCTTCCTTACCGAACTTCACGACAAGCTGAACGATCTCCTCTTGGGGCACGGGGACCCACTCTGGGTTCTCCGTGACCATGGGATGGTGGGAACCTGACTTCCCCCTTCTTCTGGCGTGCATCTTTGCCATATTGTCATCTCTTTGAACTTCAATGTTAAACGGTTTAAGTACCTGTGGCGAGGCATCAGCCAATTCCACTACTAATATTTAAGACTTTGATGTCAGGGAACGGGCTCAATCCCTAGGGCAAAGGCATGCCTCGGCCCACCGCAGTTGCTCGACATATTCCACCTCTGGAAAGGCCAGCTCGTCCGGCAATGATATCGAACAGCCTCCAATCCATCTCCCCTTGGCCATCGACGAGCATCAGATCGCCCGCGAAGACATGCCCGTCGCGGAAAGGGACCTTGGTCCTGGGTCGGAAACCCTGTCCCGTCTCCTCCCGGAACTCCCGGACCACCGCCTGCTCCGGGGTCTCATCCGCCTCCATCCTTCCACCGGGCATCTCCCAACCATGACGCCTGGGATTGTAGACCATGAGGAACCTGCGACCAGAGAAGGCGATGGCGTAGACGAAGCTCATGTCCTTTGCACCACCACCATGGCATGGTCCTTCTCGTACGGTTCCAGGTCGACCACCTCCAGGACCTTGAACCCTGCCTTCTGGAACTGCGCCTCCACCGAGCGGAAGATGTCCCTCGGTTCCTTGGTGACGTCCTCAGAGCGTGCCTTCACCACCAGCATGCCTTGGTCGATGCCGAAGGCGCCGAGGTTGCGCAGGAAGATGCCCGCCTGGTCCTTCTGGGCCACATCCTGATAGAGGACGTCCGGTCCTTCCACCACGAAACGGAAATCGTCCGGTCTGGTGGCGTCCCCCAGTATGGGCACCATGTTCGGCCTGGACTCGCACACGGTGACCAGGTCGCGGAAGGAACGTTGGGAGATCTCCACGCAGAAGACCGAACCGTCGAGCACGATGTCGGAGACATGGCTGGAGGTGGTCCCGCTGGCCGCCCCCAAGTACAGGACCTTGGAGCGCCTGCCGATCGGACAGTGAGCACCGCCCCTCTTCATGTAAGCGGCCAGCTTGCTGCGGTTTGGTACCCATTCTCTGTATTCCACCCCTTCATGGTCGAAGAGGCGCTCCCCGTAGACCCTCACTCCGGGCACCATGTTCTGGGTGAAGAGGAGATTGCCGTCGCTGAAGACCCCCTCCCATCGGGTGGGACGGATGGCATGTTTGGAGGTACCCATACGGTGGCATGGATGAGGGTTAAGGTTAAAAGCGTTTCTCGCCGCTATCCGGTCCGTGGCCGGTGAGGGGGACCAGGGCAAGAAGATCGACGAGCTCACCCAGAAGGTGGAGCAACTAGAGCAGGCCATGCGCGACGTGGCCCGCCCCTACTCCGAGCTGGTGGAGCAGTTGGCCCGGTTCCAGGAGACGGTGCAGAAATACTTCCGCCTCATGGACCTGTACCAGCGCTTTGGTTCCATCTCCATCGAGACCATCCTCCCCGAGGTCAAGGACCCCATCTCCAAGGACATCGTCAAGGTATTGCTGGACAAACCTGGACTGAACATATCGGAGATAACCGAGGAGCTCAGGGCCCGTCGGGGCAGCTCCTCTCGGCGCATCGTGCGCGACCGATTGGGGGAGCTGGTGGAGCAGAAGGTGCTGGTGGAGAAGGCTGGCCAAAAGGAGAAGACATACGATATCTCCGAGCCCGTGATCAAGAAATGGTCACAAGTGCTCGGGTTGAGCAAATAGGGTGACCATGCTTGACCTATCACGAAGGACGCAGGGAGACCGGGAACGAACCGTACTGAGACGGACGAGGTGAAGAGATGACAGAAAAGGAAGGATATAAGAGCGAAATGCCGGACGCGCAGGAGCTGAGGGAGATATTCGAGGTGCTGTCCGAGCATGTGCCGCGGTTGCTCGAAGCGGTGACCAAGGTACTGTACAACGCCCAGGAAGGGGAGAAGTTCGGTCAATCGGTGGCCGGGTTCTACAAATCCCTCAAGGCGGCGGGAATGAGCGGGCAGGAGGCCTTCGAGCTCACCAAGCAGTACATGGACACCATCAGCCTGGGCGGGCTTTTGAAGAACATGATCGGCGGCTATGGCGATGACGACGACATCGGGAGGGCCATCAAGAAGCGGGTGGCCAAGGAGATCGAAGAGGAGAAATGATGGACCCAGAGGATAAGGAGGCGGTCCTGGTGGTGACGGCGGCCTTCCCCAAGTTGATGATAACGCTCTTCATCTCCTATCTGCGCCTCAAGCGGGCAGCGGTGCGAGCGGAGAAGGACCTGCGGCGCTCCCTGCAGGCCAACGGTGTCCCGAAAAAGGAAGCGAAGGAGCTCGCCGCGGCATACACCGAATGGACCTCCCTGCGTTTTTGGCTGAGGAGGACGGCGTTCCCAGCCGCCCGGGAAGGGATCCGGTCCGCCGGCAAGTGACCCGTCACTGCCGGATCAGATATTCGGCCACGCCGAAGCCGACCTCTTCGTCCATCTTGAACCGGGTGAGGGTCTCCCACATCACTGCGTGGTGCTTCTTGTCCTCGCCCTCGAAGTGCATCATGGCCTTGCGCTTGGTGACGCCCTTCACGCCGTACACGTTGCCATCCTTGTCATAGAACGCCATGTACAGCTCGGTCGGACTGCCGTCCGCCTGGAACTCCTTGGCCACGTCCACCTTGACGATGGGGATCATCTCGCCGTCCAAGTACAGGAAGCCGGCGTCGACATCGCCCTTGTCCATCTCCAGCTTGGTGATGTTGAAGGCGAACTTCTCGTTGAACTGGCAGGTGACCCAGAGCCACAGGCGGGGGGCGGTCCATTCCCTGACGCCCCAGGAGTGGTCCCTCTCGCCCAAGGCGCGGACCACGAACTCCCGGTCCTCGACCTTGACCGTGCCTATGAAATGTCCGACCTGCTCGATGTGCTCGGCCGCCACCTGCTGGGCTATCTTCTCCTTCTCCGGCGTCACGCAGCTGCGGTAGTCGAACTGGGGGGTGATGGCATCGAAGTCCAGGGCGAATGAGACCTTGACCGGCTTGACCTCGCCCTTGTCCATTTGCATGAGCTCTCCCTCAAAGGAGAGGTTCCACTTCTTCTCCGCCTCGACCGCGGTGAACTTGAGGCCCTTGGCGCTCAGCTCGTTGTCTTCCATCTCGACGTTCTCTTTGAGGCCCACGATGGAGCCGTCCGGCATGAGGAAGAAGCAGAAGAGCGCCTTCTCCTTCTTGTTCGGCTTCATACCGATGCGCATGAAGCCACAAAGGTCGTTGCCGCGATCATAGAAATTGAAGTAAAAACTCTCGTTCCAGTCCTTTTGCTCTCCGACCTCATGAAGCATATCGTAATCCAAATCGATCAACCTTCCAACACGTAAATCGTGCCTTCGTTGCCGTCAAGGGTTATCCTCTGCCCCGTCTTGAAGATTTTCGTTGCACCCTTGACCGCGGTGACCGCCGGGAGGCCGTATTCGCGCGAAACCACCGCTCCGTGCGATAGCACCCCGCCGGTCTCGGTGATCAGTCCGCCGATCTTGCTGAACACCGCCGTCCATCCCGGGTCGGTGTTGGTCGTGACCAGGATCTCGTGGTCCCGCACCTCCCCCAGCTGCTCGATGGAATCGACCACGCGAACGATGCCAGTGCACGTTCCAGGGCTGGCGGAGGTGCCGACGATCCGAAGGCCGTCCCCTTGCCAGATGACCGTGTCGTCGAACTCGGTGTTCCCGCGCAGGAATTTCGGAGGCAGTCGGTCCTTGTAACGCATGAACTCCCTTCGCCTCTGCTCCACCGTCCTCATCAGTTCCTCTGACGGCTGCCTCGGCATTTGGAATATCTCCTCCTTGCTCAGGAAGAAGATGTCATCGACGCTATCCAGCATCCCTCTCTCCCTGAATCTGCGGCCATACTCCATGAAAAGGCGGCGCCAGCGATAGAGGATGTGGTCCAGGTAGAAGCGCTGGTTCTCCCGGAACATGAGATAGGTCTGGGCATACCCGAGGACGGTCTTGAACAGCTTGCGACGCAGGTAACCGTAACGCATCTTGCCGATCGCGGTCAATATCTCCCGCTCCGCCTCCATACGCTCCTTGACCTTGTTCCGCTCCATCTCTTCCAGGTCGATCTGCGGCGACCGTACCAGCGCCCTCAATATGTCCACCACCAGGGCGGGGTCGTCCGCCCAGCGGGGGAAGTAGATCTCGCGGGTGTGGGACCGCTGGCCATAGGCATCGAGGAACTCGAGGAACTCGATGCGATAATCTGAATACATGGGCCGGGTCCAGAGCTCCTCAAGGAACTCCTTGGACGGCAGCTCCTGCAGGCGTCTCGCCACGGCGGTCTCCGCCCTGGCCTTGTCGGCCAGCTTGGCCAAGGCCATGTTGGTCTCGATGGTCTTGTTGCCCTTCAGCCCGGAGATGACCTTGGAGTAGAGCACGCCCGACCTATCGTCCAGCCAGTCGGTCAACCAGCGCTTCACCATCAGGTTCGTTCCGATGGAGTGGGTCACCATGCCATAGCGGATCAGGCGGAAGTGCTTCAGGTAGGCCTCCTCCATGGCCAGGAACTCCTGGTGCAACCGCTCGTCATCCACCTTGGTCAGGTCCAGGGCGTCGAAGGGACCCACTGCCTCCATGTATCCCTCCGTCCACCGCTGGTAGGCCTTGTCGGTCCGGAATATGGTGCCGTCCCGGTCCAGCACCGCGATGCGGACCTCCGCCCACAGGCGTTTGCCCACCTTGGTCTTGACGTTGGCGATGCGTTCCTGGTCCTTCACCGGGAAGTAGTTGAGCAGCTCCTTGGTGCGTGAGAATCGGGGGTTGTAGGTGAAGACCTCCTCCAGCACCTCGGTGTTGAAGTAGATGTGGCCCTTGTGCACCCGGAGCAGCACCTTGTCGGTGAGGTCCTTGTAACCCATGATCTCGCTGCCCTCGTGGTTCACGTACTTGGTGAGGTACTCTCCTAGCAACGAGTAGAACAGCGGCGAGGTGACATCGGCCCAGTATTCGTCCCCATAGGCCCTGGTCCACAGGGTCCTGTCCTTGACCAGGGTGGTGATGGGACGGGACTGCAGGATGATATACTGACCTTCCGTCCATGGCCCACTCGATGTCCTGGGGCGACCCGAAGTGTTCCTCCAGTCTCAGACCGGTGCGGGCCAGTTCCTCCGCCTGCCCCGGACCCAGGGTGGGTTTGGTCTGCAGTTCCTCCGGGAGGGCGGTCGCCTCGCCGGAGCTCAGATGGAAGGCCTTTTCCTTCCGGTTGATCTGGTGATGCTCCAGTTTGCAGTTCCGGCCGTCGCATATGTAGCGGTCCGGACTGACCATCCCGGAGGCTATGGCCTCTCCCAGGCCGAACGCCGCCTCGATGACGACCTTGTCATCGCCGGTCACAGGGTCCTTGGTGAACATGATCCCTGAACTTACCGCATCCACCATCCTCTGCACGATGACCGCCATGCCCGTGCGCAGGTGGGGCACCTCGTTGTTGTCGCGATAGGTCATGGCCCTCTCGTTCCAGTAGGAGGCCCAGCATCGTTTCACATGCTCCGCCACCGCCTCCTTCTCAATGCCCAGATAAGTGTCCTGCTGCCCTGCGAACGACGCGTCGCCCAGGTCCTCCGCGATGGCGGACGATCGCACCGCCCAAAGACCATCCGAGGCGAGCCTATCTTGCAGGCCGGCTAATAGCTCAACGCGTAGAGGCCTCGCCATCATGGCCCCCTTGATCTCTCGGGAGGCCTTCTGCACCGCCAGGGCGTCATCGAAATCTGTGCCCTCAAGGACCTTGGCGATCTCCTCGGACAGCCCATTGGTCCGGAGGAAGGAATCATACTCCATTGCCGGGACCACCAACGCCCAAGGCACCGGAAAGCCCGCCGACAATAGGTTGGCCAGGTTCGCCGCCTTTGGCCCGACCAGCCCGATGTCCCCCTCCCCGACCTCCTCCAAGGACAGGACGGTCTTCGCAGCTGTCATGCCATTGATTTGGACCAGGCCCCCAGCCGGCTTAGACCTTCCATCAACAAAATGCTTTGCCCCTCCAATTATTTCTAAAGGAAGGGCCATTGAGGCCATGATGCTCGATATCCTGAACGACATCGCCGACCGGGTGGCCGAGAAGGTCAGACCGAGATGGCGCGAGGCCTGCATGGGCGAGGAGCTGGAGATGGGGGCGGACGGCACCCCCACTTTGTTGATCGACCGTCTGGCCGAGGAGATCATCATAGACCACGTCAAGCGCTCTGGACTGTCCTGGGACATACTGAGCGAGGAGGCGGGCCGCGTAGGGAATGGCGGGGATAGGACCTTGGTCATCGACCCGATCGACGGCACCTACAACGCGATCATGGGAATACCGTTCTACAGTGTGTCATTGGCCCTAGGCAGGGAGAGCATGTGCGACGTCGACACCGCGGTGGTGTTGAACCTGGTGACCGGCGACCGGTACACCGCCATCAAGGGCAAGGGCGCCTGGTTGAACGGATGTCGGATCCAGACCAGGAGGCTGGACCTCAAGCAGGCGGTGTTCCTGGTCTACATGGGGCATTTCGCCACCGACAAGGACTTCCGCATTGCCCGCATGGGGCGGAGATGCCGCTCCCTCGGATGCAGCTCCCTGGAACTGGCATTGGTGGCTCAGGGCAGCGCCGACGGCTATTACCTTCACACGGACGTCTACGAAAAGGCCATCCGCGTGGTGGACATCGCCGCCGCGGCCTTGATACTGCGCGAGGCCGGCGGGGACCTCGTCGACCTTAAAGGAGGCAGGTTGGACATGCCCTTCGACCTGAGCACGAGAAGTAACTTCTTAGCCTATGGCGACGAATCTATGCGCGAGGTGCTGCGATGAGATTCGGCATGAGCGTCAACATGGACATACCGGACGCACCCCGTCTGGCCAAGAAGGTGCTGGGGCTATTGAAGGGGCACGAGGTGCTGCTGGAGAACGAGGTCGCGGCCCGGCTCAAGCGCCCCGGCATGAAATTGGACGACATGGACGTGGACATGGTGGTGGCGGTGGGCGGGGACGGCACCATTCTCAGGGCCTTGCAGCACAACACCGCCCCGTTGTTCGGCATCAACGCCGGCGACCTCGGTTTCCTCACCACGGTCACGGAGGAGGAGATGGAGGAGGGCGTGGAGAACATCCTCAACGGCAATTACTCCTTGGAATCCCGCAGCAAGCTGCAGACGACCGTCGGCGGCAAGCGACTGCGCGACGCCGTGAACGAGGCGGTGGTGCACACCGCCCAGATCGCCAAGATCCGTCACTTCCAGGTCCACGTCGACAACGAGCTCGCCATCAATGTCCGGGCGGACGGCATCATCGTCTCCACCCCGACCGGTTCCACCTGCTACGCCATGAGCGTCGGTGCCCCGCTGGTCGACCCCCGGGTGGACGCGCTGGTCATCGTGCCCATGGCCCCTTTCAAGTTCGCCGCCAGGCCGGTGGTGGTGCCCTCGAGCAGCAAGATCACCCTGCGCGTGATGCGGCCGAAGGAGTGCCTGGTGGTCATCGACGGCCAGGACTCAGAGCTGATGGCCGGCAATGAGACGGTGGAGTTCACCGTGGCCTCGACCAAGGCGCGCTTCGTCACCTTCGGCAAAGGCTTCTACACGCGTACCCGAGAGAAGCTGATGGGATCCCTATGCTGAAGAGACCCCACAGCATTTACCGCGAGGTGCTGGAGATGGTCATCGACGTGGCCAAGAGCAGCCATCCCAAGGAGTTCGTGGCGCTGCTCCACCAGGAGGACGGGGTCATCGACGAGCTGCACTTCCTTCCCGGAACGACCTCCAACGAGGACAGCGCCTACCTCCTTTTGCACATGCGTCCCATCGACCTCAACATATGCGGCACGGTGCACTCCCATCCCGGTCCATCGTTCCGGCCCTCCGGCGCGGACCTGAGCCTGTTCAATCACTTCGGAAGCACCCACATCATCATGTGCATGCCTTACGAGATGAGGAGCTGGCAGGCATACGACCACGAGGGAAGGCGCATCTCCCTGCAGATCGTCGATGAGTGATCAGAAGACGCGCGTGTCTGGACCGATGTTCCCCCGGGCCAGGGTGCCCATGCCGATGGTGCACCGTTCCCAGATGATGGTGCCCGGTTCGATCATGCTGTTGATGCCGGTCTTGACGTCATCGCCCATGATCACGCCCAGCTTCCTCAGTCCGGTGTCGATGAGCTCGTCGCGGAACGTGACCTTGATGCTGCGGTTGTCGAAACGGAGGTTGGCCACCTTGGTGCCCGCGCCGAAGTTGCACCGCTCCCCGATCACGCTGTCACCCACGTAGTTGTGGTGGGGGATGTGGGTCCCGGCCATGACGATGCTGTTCTTCACCTCGACGGACGCCCCGATCTTGACCTTCTCCGCCAGGCTGGTCGCCGGTCGGATATAGCAGTTCGGGCCGACCTCGCAGCCCTTGGATATGTACACCGGTCCTTGGACATAGGCACCGCTGCGCACCACCGCCCCCTCCTCCACCACCACGTTCCCTTTCAGGACCGCCCCCTCCTCCACCTCGCCCCGGATGTCGCGCTGGACCTCCGACATCAGGATCTCGTTGGCCTTGAGCAGGTCCCAGGGCCGCCCCACATCCATCCAGTAGCCTTCCAGACGTTGGACCACCAGGTCGTTGGAGGCGGCGAACAGGTTGAGCGTGTCGGTTATCTCGAACTCCCCGCGGGGGGACCTCTCGGTCCTGCGGATGTAAGGGAAGATCTCTGGGGTGAGGATGAACATGCCCGCGTTGATCAGATCGCCCGGGGGGTCCTTGGGCTTCTCGACGATGCGTGCCATGCGGCCCTCCCTCTCATCGATGACACCGAAGCGGGAAGGGTCCTGCACGCGGACGGCGCATATCATCGCCTTGCGCTCCCTGCGGTAGCGGTCCACCGCCGCCTTGATGTCCTGTCTCGATAGGAGCACGTCCCCGTTGAGGCATACGAACTCCTCATCGATGTGACCCTCGGCGATCCCGATGGCGTTCGCCGTCCCCAAGCGCTCCTTCTGCTCCAGGAAGTTGATGTTCAGGCCCAGGCTCGAGCCGTCGCCATAATGCTCCTTGATGCGGTTGGCCTTCCAGCCCACTAGGATGGTGATGTCCTCCACCCCGGCCGAGCGCAGCGATTCCATGAGGTGGGTCAGGTACGGTTTGCCTGCCAACGTCAGCAGTGGCTTCGGTATGTTGGAGGTGAGCGGTCTGAGCCTGGTCCCCTCTCCCGCGGCAAGGATGAACGCCTTCATTTCAGGCACCTCTTCACGATGCCCCTGCCCAGGTTCATGAGGCGGTCCAGCTCCTCCTTGTTCCTGGCCTCGGCGTTGACGCGGACCTTGGGCTCGGTCCCGGAGAGCCTGACCAGGAACCAACCGTCCTGGTACTCCGCGCGCCAGCCGTCCACGGTGATGAGGCGGTTGCACTTGAGGTTGGCCATCTCGCCCCCGATCTTGCCGCGGACTATGTCCCTCTCCTGGGATTGGAACATGAAAGACTCCCGGGCGGAGGGATATGAAGGCAAGGCGTCGACCAGCTCGGAGAGGCGGTTCTCCGACACACATTTGGCCAGAAGGGCCGCGGCGTACACGCCGTCCGGACAGTAGGTCTGCCGGGGGAAGATGAAGGTGCCCGATGGCTCGCCTCCGAAGGGGAAGCTGCTCTTCTTGAGCGCCTCCGCCACGTAGACATCGCCCACCTTGGTGCGGACCACGTTGCCCTCGACCATGTCGTCCAATACCATCGAGGCGTCGATCGGCGCCACGATGCCGTCCGCCTCGACCAGCGAGGCGAACAAGGCCAGCAACCGGTCCCCGTCGATGAAGCGGCCGTTCTCGTCCATGGCCACCATGCGGTCGCCGTCGCCGTCGTGGGCGATGCCCAGGTCCGCGCTCTTGGCCAACACGGCGTGGCGCAGGTCGCCCAACTGTTCCTCGGTCGGTTCAGGCAGTCGACCGGGGAAGTATCCGTCGGGCTGGGCGTTCAGGCTGAGCACGCTGCAGCCCATCTCGCGCAGGAGGATGGGGGTGATGGTGGTGGTGGCCCCGCAGCCGCAGTCCACCACCACGTTGACATGGCATTGGCCCAGGGACCGTATCACCTCTTGGATGTGGTCATGGATGGCGCCGGCGTAATGGCTCTGCTGCCCCACCTTCCTCCAGCCAGGCATGGTCTTGGAGGGTTCGGTGATGAGGCTCTCCACCTCGTCCATCTGTCGGCTGTCGAACGCGCTCCCGTCCGGGTTCCACATCTTCACGCCGTTGTATTCTGCTGGATTGTGAGAGGCGGTGACCATCAGACCGCAGCTATGGCCGAAGGCGGCCCTGGCCAAGGTCGGCGTGGAGACCATGCCGGTCAGGTGCACGTCCGCTCCAGAGGCCATGGCCCCTGCTGCCAACGCGCTCTCCATCATATCGCTGCTGGTCCGGCAGTCCTTGCCGATGATGACGTCTTTGTAAAGCTGCCCCACCGCGATCCCGATCCTGAGGGCGAGGTCCGCTGTGATCTCGCGGCCCACCACCCCGCGGATCCCTGACGATCCGAACAACGAAGTCATTTCCAGCGCGGTCATTGACATCAGCCCATATATTCTTAGCGTGCCGGTATGGAGAAAAAATGTCTTAACTGGAGCATTATCCAGCATAAATTTCTATGGGGGTAAAAAATAAATTAAAAATCAATCGTTAATCCGACAAAATCTGGCTCTCTTGACCGAAAAAATGGTTTATTTTATAAGTAAAATAAGTGCTGGTCAGTGAGCATTATCAGATAAATATTATATATTAGTAAAGTTCATTACAATCTGGACATAAGGCCAGTTAACTGGTCTATGAATGGATGGTGATAGCACATGGTGATGGAACAGATTAGCCTGGACAAGGCGAAGGAGATTGCCAAGAAGAAGGGCCTTAAGCCCGGACGCGTCAAGGGCACCAACGGTGTTCAATTCACAAAGGGAAACAACCCGAGGCTCGAGATCGTCGATTGGAACGAGTTCGAGAAGACCCTGAACAAGAGGTCCCTGGCCGTCTACGAGTCCGGCGGCTGGATGAAGATCATGAAGAAGGCCGGCAAGTAAGGCCCCCTACTCTCTTCGAACAAACGCCTTCCTTCCCTTTTTATTTCTAAATGGTCAGGCGGACGCCATGACCTATGGGATCATTGAGTCTACCATATGCCCTTATCGACCTCGACGTCGGTGACCAAGGCCCTTCCGTATGCCTTCTGGAAGGCCTTGTCGTCCGCCTCGACCCCCCAGCACTCCAATTGGCACTCCCCCTTGGAAAGGATGCGGAGCACCGCCCGTTCCTTGGTGGCCCGAATGAAGCCAGTGCCCTCGACCATGCCCACGTGGCTGCGGTCCAGGCTCTCCGCGATGCGCAAAAGGGCGGAAAGCTTGGAGATGGTCTCCTGGGCGTTGCGGTCCAGTCCGTCCATCTCCGGGTCATTGTTCCTTGGGACCTTCTTGCGATGGAACTTGGCTATGTTGGCGATCACCGAGGTCTCCTTCTGGTCGAAGCCCAACAGCTCGGAGTTGATTATGATGTAATAGGAGTGGAGGTGATGGTTGTTGAAGGAGATGAAATCGCCAATGTCATGAAGGAAGGCAGCGTGCGAGAGCATCTCCCTCTCCCAACCGCCGAAGGCATGCAGCTTCACCATCCGGGCGGAATCGAAGAGCTGCAGCGCCAGGCGTTGCACGGTGCGAGCATGGTCCTCGTCCATGTCGCAGCTGCGGGCCAATTGCAGCACGCTTCTCTCCCTCACGTTGACCGTGTCCGAGTCCGGCAGCAGTCCGATCTCCCCCAGGTATTCCATGAAGAGCCCGTCCCTCAACCCTCGCTCGCTCACCACGACCTCATCGATGCCCAACTCGTCCATCAGCGTCTCCAGCGTGGCCGCGCCTCCGATGATGATGTCCGCCCTTTCCGGGTTCATCCCGGGAACGGCCCTTCGCTTCTCCAGGCTCAGTGAGCGGAGGTGGGCGGAGAGCTTCTTGAGGTGGGTGCGACGCAGACGGAGCGGTTGCATCTCTTCAAGGTCGAACATCAGGACGGCAATCTGGGCCAGGTTGATGGCGGTGCCTGAGGATGCCACCGTGACCGAGATCTTGTGCTCGGCCACCTCCTTCTTGGTGCGGATGATGGCGGCCCTGACGTACTTGCGCATCTTGTCATACATGGCATCGGGTATCGGTCCCGTGTGCCCCTCGGGGACGAAGAGGGTGGTCATGCGGATGGCGCCCAGCTTCAGGCTGTCGAGGTAGTGGTATTGCTTCTGGTCCCCGATGACGACCTCGCAGCTGCCCCCGCCGATATCGACGAAGAGTCCCTTCTTCTTGCCCAGGTGCTGCCCGCTCGAGACGCCCATATAGATCAATCGGGCCTCCTCCCGACCGGAGATGACGCTCACATCCAGCCCCGCCCCCGATCTGATATGGTCGAGGAAATCCTGTTGGTTGGTGGCCTCACGCGCCGCCGAGGTGGCCACCGCGATGACGTGATCGGCCCGGAAGTTCTTGGCCAGCTCGGCGAACTTGCGGCACACCACCACCGCCCTGTCCATGGCGGCAGGCTTGAGCACGTTGTCCTTGAACTCCGATTCGCCGAGACGCACCACCTCCTTCTCTTGGCGCAGGACGGTGTAGGAGCCGTTGCTGTTGATGCGCACCACCAACAGGCGTATGGAGTTGGTCCCGATGTCAATGAACGCCGCCACGTGCGGCTTCCCATCCCAAGGCATCGTCACTGTATAGCCAATCGTCTATCAAAAGCCTTCTCCAGCAGTTTCCCTTTCTTCCTTCCCGCCTCGATCTCGTAGCGGTGGGACAGGGGGTCCTCGACCTCGATGATGATGACGTGGGGGTCGGCCCAACAACCGACGACCCGGACATCGTGGGCATGCCTGACGTCCAATCCGTCCGCCACCCTCAATATGCCCGCCAGGACGTCGACCGTTCTGCGCTCCCTCTTGTTCAGGACCTTGTAGTTGCCATGGTCTTCCTTGGGCAGCCCCTTGCGATGGTAACGGGTCAGGCTGGCCACGATCAATCGCTCCCTCTCGTCCAAGGGCAGATGGTGGTCTGACATGACCAGGTTGAAGGAGGCGAGGTTGTGGTCGATGCCGCTCTGGGACCAGCCGATGTCATGCAGCAACGCCCCGCATTCCAGCCAATAGCGCTCCTGGGCGCCAAGGCCGTGCTCCCCCTGGAGATGGTCGAAGAGCTGCAGCGCGGTGCCTCGCACGAAGAGCGAATGACCGTCCAGGTGGCCAAAGCGTCGGGCCTCCCCCTCCACCAGCTCCACTTTCTTGGCCATCTCGAGATCGGATTGGGCGTGGACCTTCTCCTCCGGCTCATCGGTCCCGCGGCCGGCCAGGTACATCTGGGCCAACTTCTTAGGCAATCCCACGGCGACGATACGGTCCGCCACCTCCTTCAGGTCGTATTGGACGCGAACGAACTCGACCAGCAGGCTCTGCGCGTCCAACAGCACGTAGGAGGCGCGCGGGTCACCTCCCACGGGTCGGCCCACGCTCCCCGGGTTGAGGAAGCGCATATCCCCCACGGCCAAGTCCATGCAGCGATGGGTGTGGCCCAGCACCACCACGTCGGCTTCGGCGACCTTGGCTAACGTTTCCAATCGTTCCGGGTCGGTGCTCTCGGTGACAGGTTCCAAGATCGAGGCCGGGCTGGCATGGGTGATGAGGAACCTCTTGCCCCCCATCTCGAAGCGGACCTCCTCAGGAAGGCCCAGCAGGAAGGAGATGGACGCGTCGTTGAGGTTTTGGAGCGCATGCGTCGCCACCTTCCGTTTCAGACGATCGCCCCCTTGGTTCGGCGGCGCCCCTCCCATCCTTGCCGCCAATATCCCTTGGTCATAATTGCCTAGGACAGTGATGATACTTGGATCGCGGAGGAACTGGACCACCTCGTTGTCGAACGGACCCCAGCCTATGCAGTCCCCCGCGTTGATGAATACCTCCGCCCCCCGTTCCGCCGCGTCCTCCATCACCGCCTCCAAGGCGGGCAGGTTGCCGTGCACATCGGCGATCAACGCGATCTTCGCCGAAGGGGACAGGCCTGAGAGGTCGATGCGCTTCGACCGTGGCCGTATGGCGGCGAGAAGGTCGGTCTCAAGCGCCCTCAGGAGACCGTTCCCTTCCCAATCCCTCCACATGGTCACCAACTGACCGTACAACGACGATCGGGTCGTCTGGCGGTCCTGGAGCAACGCCGCCACCGCCGGCCCGCAACGCCACCGCAATCGTTCCAACAAGGCCTCGATCCAAACATCACAGTCGTGCATCTCCCCCAGGATATCCTGGAGCTTCTTGAGGCGGGAGATGTACTGCTTCAGACCATCCTCGTAGGCGGGGGCGAAGGTCTCCAAGGTATAACGTAGCCACTTGGCGGCTATGCGCATCTGGTGATGCCTCAGCACTGCCTTCTCGTCGGCCACACAATCTGAGAAGGCGAGCAGCTCCTTGCGGCGCACCACGACCTGGCCCAGGGCAGCGGTCCGCACATCCTGCCACATGAGCTCGTCCAGGGGCAAGGCCTTGGACTGAAGCAGGGCATGCCATCCAGGGATGAGCCCCTCTTCCTCGAACTTCACCAGGGCCTCCTCCACATCGGGCTGGACGGCCGCCCTTCTCCCGACCAGCTCCTGGAGCAGGACGTCAAGCTCCGCTTTGGAGGCCTCGTCCTTGGAGGCCATGTACTTGCCCAGCAGCAGGATCTGCACGTCCAGGTCCCGGGCCGCGCCTAACGAGCGGGTCACGGCCTTCACCCTCTTCATCCAGAGCTTGGCTTGCTCCTTCTGGAAGCAACCGTCGAAGATGGTCAGCGCGGCGCGAAGGCGGCGGGAATAGACCCGGGACTGATGTATGAACTCGACTGGACCTTCCCCAGAGGCACCCTGCAGTTGCTGATGCAGCGTCGTCAGATATTCATCGATGGCCTTGGCCCCGAAGGCCGTCATGCCGATGGTGCACTCACGGCTCGCCATGCCATTCCCCCCGGTGGTCTATCAGCCATTGCTGGGAATTCAATCTCTTGGCGCCTTCTTTCACTGGGACCGGACGATACGTGCCATCCGGCAACAGCTCCCTCGCCTTGGCATTGTCCTTGAAGTGGGTCTCCAACATCAGCTTCACAACGTTCTTCCGCAGTGTCGGGTCCGGTATGGGGAAGAGCACCTCCACCCGCTTGTTCAGGTTGCGGGGCATCATGTCGCTGCTGCCCAGGAGCACCTCCGGGTTGCCACCGTTGTTGAAGTAGTAGATGCGGGAGTGCTCCAGGAACCGGCCTACGATGGAGGAGACCTTGATGTTCTCGCTGATCCCCTTGAGCCCGGGACGAAGGGCGCACAGGCCGCGGACGTTGAGGTCGACCTTGACGCCTGCCTGGGACGCCCGGTACAGGGCCTTGATGACCTCCTTGTCCAGCAGGGCGTTCAGCTTCCAGGCGATGTGGCCGTTCTTCTTGTCCTTGTGCCGCTCGATCTCGCGGTCGATGCGGCGGATGATCTCGCGGCGCAGCGAGTGCGGCGCCACGAGGAGCGTCTTGAAGTCCTCCTTGTGCGAATATCCGGTCAGAGCGTTGAAGAGGTCCTGCACGTCGGAGCCGATGTCCGGGTCGGCGGTGACGTAGCCGATGTCCCCGTACACCCGGGAGGTGACGGAGTTGTAGTTGCCGGAGCTGAGATGGGCGAATGCGCACGATGCCCTTCTGGGACCGCTTCACGATCAGGCACATCTTGGCGTGGACCTTCAGGTCCAACAGCCCGTACACCACATGCACGCCTGCCTGCTCCAGCATCTTCGCCCAGACGATGTTGTTCTCCTCGTCGAAGCGGGCCTTCAGCTCCACCAACGCCGCCACCTGCTTGTCGTTCTCCCGGGCCTGCATCAAGGCGTCGATTATGGGCGAATGCTTGTCGATGCGGTAGAGGGTGATCTTGATGGCCAGCACGTCCGGGTCCACCGCCGCTTGGCGCAGCATGTTCACCACGGTGCTGAAGTTGTCATAGGGATGATAGAGGACGTGGTCGCGCTGCTCCAGAGCGGTGAGCAACTTCTTCTCGTTGGCCAGCTCGCTGGGGATGAAGCCGGCGAAGGGCATGTCCTTGAGGTCGGGTCGGGCCAGGCCCAGCATCTACCAGAGGTCGACCAGCGCCAGAGGGCAGCTCTCCTCGTATACCAGGTATCCGGGCAACCCGAGCTTGTTGGCGAACATCTGCCTGAGCTTCTCGGGCATGGTGCTCTGCACCTCCAGACGGGAGGGCGCTCCGATGCGACGTTGTTCCACCCCCTCCTCGATGGCCGTGAGCAGGTCCTCTGCCTCGTCCAGCTCGATCTCGAAATCGGCGTCGCGGGTGATGCGGAAGGCAAAGGCCCCGGTGATGAGCATGCCAGGGAAGAGCAGGTCCAGGTTGGACATTATCACGTCCTCCAGGAACACCAAGTGGAAGGAAGTCGTCGACTTGTCCGGCTCAAATATCTCATTGGGTATGGTGATGAGGCGCTGCATGAGATTGACCGGTATCTTCACGCGGGCCAAGCGCTCCGCTCCCTGACCGTCCACCAACTGCACTGCCAGATTGATGCTCAGGTTGGATATGAACGGGAAGGGATGGGCCAGGTCCAAGGCCAAAGGGGTGAGGGCGGGGTAGATGGCGCTCTCGAAGTAGTCCCGCACCCATTGCTTCTGTTTGGGGGCGAGCTCCTTCACGTTGTGGATGTGGATGCCTGCTTGGGCCAGCTTGGGCAACGAGGTCGCTGAACCAGGTGGCGCAGTATTCCTCCAGGATGGGTTGCAGCTCGGACCGGATGGCCATGATCTGTTCCAGCGGCGTCATGCCGTCGGGAGGGGCTTCCAAAGCCCCGCGCATCAGTTGACGCCTCAGACCGGACACGCGGATCATGAAGAACTCATCCAGGTTGCTGCCGCAGATGGCCAGGAACTTGACCCTTTCCAACAACGGATGGTTCACGTCCTGGGCCTCCTCGAAGATGCGTCGGTTGAAACGCACCCAGGCGATCTCCCGGTTGATGAAGTTGGTCGGGGCGTCAAGGAGCGAGCCATCATCACCCGCGGGCCTCTTCTCCTTCTTCTCCTTCCTTACCTTCTTGTCCTTCTCCTTCCGGTCCTTAGGCGTCATTTGTTCTCCCCCGAACAATGGCAGTAACCACTATGTCATTTTTATCATTTGATATGAAAAAGCAACACGATCGGGCCAGGAAAGAAATTTCGGAGCGGCTCTGGGAGGAAAAAGTCCATTTTCAATAGGTATTTGTACCACCAGGTTATTGTGTGGATTCCACACGCAGGGATAGCCAAGCCTGGCCAACGGCGCTAGATTCAGGGTCTAGTCCTTAGTGGTCCAAGGGTTCAAATCCCTTTCCCTGCACTCTCCTTTCTCCATCTCTAATGACAAAGGGCGACATTCGTTCCGATTTCCATACCCATCCGCTGTCATGATTCATCATATATCCCTCTTACCGACATTCATACATGAGGATCGCCCAGGAAGGGAACAAGATACATGGAACTCAAGACCGTTGACCATGTGGACGTGCAAAGGTACATGGGTACCTGGTATGAGATCGCCAAGTTCCCACAAAGGTTCGAGAAAGGGATGGTCGGGATCACGGCCGAATATTCGCTGCTCCCGGACGGCAAGGTCCAGGTATTGAACCGCGGGTACAAAGGGGGCTTCAATGGCGAGTTGAAGACGATCAAAGGCAAGGCCTGGGTGGTCGATCCAAAGACGAACGCCAAATTGAAGGTGACCTTCTTCTGGCCTTTCGCGGGGAATTATTGGATACTGGAGCTGGGCAAGGATTACGAGTACGCCGTGGTGGGCGAGGCCTCCCGAAAATATCTATGGGTCCTTTCCCGGAGCCCTCAGATGGAGGGAGACGTTTACGATGGGATCATCGGACGCCTGAGGGAAAAGGGCTTTGATGTTTCCAAATTGGAAAAGAACCCTCAAAAGCCGGCAGAAAAGGCAACCTGACGGGTCTCTGATGTCAATCCCTCAACTCTCCATATGGCCGGTCCCCTCGACACCCTTATCCATGAACAAAACGGTCTTTGAGGCCAGCCTTCCTGCGTCAAGGAACATCAAGGTGCCTAGCAGGGCAAGTCCGAACCCCACGATCCAGCTCCCCGGGATATCGAAGATCACCTCACCCCCCTCCTGAGTGGAGAATCCCCCGGCCGCCATGATCGGTATGAATGCCAAGAAGGTACGGTAGAAGATACGTCGGTCCGTCACGGCCCAGGCGGACAACAGGATGCAGGGCAGCACGTAATAGCCATTATGCATCTTGGGGTAAACCACCAGGAAGACGAGCACAACTAGTGTGACGCTCTGCCACACCCCGAGCCTCCGCTTGTGACAGAAGAGGTAGGCGATCAGCAGCGAAACGAGCACCAAAGCCAGCTCCACCTCCTTGGGCAGTCCGTAACCGCCCACTCGCAGGAAGTGCCACATGCTTACCCCCCCGCTCTCCCGGCCGCTCACCCCCATCGTGTAGAACTCCAGGAAGAAGACGAAATCATCATAGCACGTCAGAGCAAAGTAGCCGATGGCGACGACGGTGACCAATGCGACGATGAGGAGGAGCAATGTGCGGTCCTTCCAGTTCCTCCAACGCAAGAACTCGATCGGAAGCAAGAGCACCGAGAACATCTTGGTCCAGATGCCCACACCGATGGCGAGGGCCGCTGGCAATTTGTAATTATAGAGCATGAGCAGGACAGCCCCAAAGAAGACGAACGCGACGATGGCCTCGTCCTCAATAGCCACCGATTCGATGAGCAGGAAGGGGGTGATGACGGTCGCAAAGCCCACTTGGAAGGCCTTAACCTCGTTCCATCGCCTCAAAGAGAGATAGAGCATGATGGCGGTGATGCCTGCGAAGAAGGAGAAATAGAGGCCCCAAACCCATTCATGCTCGCCCCCTCCCATGAGCTGCGCCGGCACCAACATGTAGTTGATGATCGGGGGCGTCTCCGTGCCAGTATCGCGATAGAGCAGGCCCCCGTCGATGATGGTCTGGGCCCTGGCCTGGTAAAGCTCAAGGTCGGGATGATGGACCGCCCCCTGGATGGCCAGGTCGACGGAGCTGTTGATGATCACACCCCCTCCGTAGATCAAAATGGTCAGCAGTATGAGGATGAGAAGCTTCCTGCGCACGCTCATCCTCAGCACCCGCTCGTTGCATGAATCGATCAGCTGGTCTAGGGACGTGTCTCCACCTCCAGGCCCTTATCTGAGGGCCCACTCTCCAGGAAAGTTCTCTGCGGAAGGGACAACCAAGCGGCGAGGATGAACAGCAGCGTCCCAGCGAGCGATAGGAACAGACCGATGATCCAGCTATCCTCGAATAGGTTGGAGATGGTCGAGTCCACATCGGGCAGGAACCCGGACGTCAGGCTCAGCGGGATGAAGGCGAGGTATGGCAGGACGGCCACGCGCCAATCCCTCGCCCCCCAGACAGTCAGGAGCACGGTGGGCAGGATGTAGTAGCCCATGTGCATCTTCGGGTAGAAGACGATGAAGACCACCACTACCAGGGTCACGCTCTGCCACACCCCCATGCGCTTCCAGTAGGCGAAAAGGTAGGCCGCAAGGAGGGAGCCCAGGACCAGAGCCAGCTCCAACGCCTCCGGCAACCCGTAGCCACCGACGCTGCAGGAAGTTCCACACGCTCAGGCCCCCGCTGGACCGCTCCGGGTCGCCGAGGAAGTAGAACTCCAAGAATTCCAGGAACTCCTCGGGGCAGAGGATGAGGAAAGGTACCGTCACGATCAGGGTGACCGCGACGACGATGACCACCAGCTCCCACGTTCCCTCCAGGTGGGCAAGCGAAGGAACTGGGTGGGAAGAAGCAGGACCGACCACATCTTGGTCCAGATGCCCGATGACGATGGCGAGGGCGGCGTAGCGGTTCGAGCTTCAGCAGCATCAGCAGCACGCGCGGTGAAGAAGACGAAGGCCACCAACGCCCCATCTTCCCCGATGTGGGTCTCATCGATGAGGAAGGGGCACAACAAGGCCAGGAACGCGACCTGGAATGCGCGGACATCATCGTAACGGCGCAGCACCAAGTACAGCATCATGGAGAGGAGGAAGGCAAAGGCCGTCTGATAGGCGGCCCACACCCAGTAGTGCTCCGCCCCGCCCAGCACCTGGGCTGGCACCAGGAAGTAGTTGATCAGCGGCGGGGTCTCTGTGTGCACGTCGCGATAGAGCAGTTCCCCGTCCAAAATGGCCTGGGTGCGAGCTCGGTAGATGTCAATGTCATATGAGGCGGTCGGATCGGCGATCCAGGTATCGGCGATCATTACCCCGTAGACGATTATGGCGATGACCAGAAGGAACAGGACCTTTCTCCGGGGGCTCCATCCGCGGACAGGCTTGAGGACATCATCGATCAACTTATCGATGCGACTCCGTGGACCATCCGGTTGGTCGGTCATATGCCCACTCTCCAATCATCCACCTCTGTGACCATCACTTCCTCTTCCGCATCGCCTTGATCTCTTCCTTGTGGTCCCGTTTGAACTTGTTATAATCGCCCAGGGTGATGAAGGGCACGGTGTAGAACTTGATATAGGACTTACCACTGGGCCTGGCGTAGTGCACGATGGGTATCTCGGCGATCCTCATGCCCTTCAGCGAGGCCAAGGGGAGGATGAAGCGGTGCAGGCCCCGGTATCCCTCCGGGTCGAAGCCCATGGCCACGGCCTTGTCGCGACGGAAGGCCTTGAAACCGCTGTTCTGGTCCTTCACGTCCAGTCCGAACTTCCTCTGGATGATCCAACGGTTGTAGGTCCGGGAGATCAGCTTACGAACATAGGGATCGGTGCGCTGACTGCGCCACCCCGTGACGACATCATAGCCCTCGTCCATCTTGGTCAGGAATAGCGGGATCTCCTTCGGTTCGTACTGTCGGTCGCCGTCCATGATGATGGCGATGTCGCCTCGCGCCTCCTTGAACCCGGTGCGGATGGCGTAGGAACGCCCTAGGTTGGTGGGATGATGCACCGCCCGAACCTCTTGGTGTTGCTTGGCCAGTTCATCGCAGACCTGGGGGGAGCGGTCCTCAGAACCGTCGTCCACCAGGAGCACCTCGCCGTCGATGCGGTTGTCCTTATAGACGGCCAGGATGTCCTCGGTCAAAGGCGCGATGTTGTCTTGCTCGTTCTTTATCAGAAGGATGGTGGTGCATCTCAAGGTAAGACCTCGTTATGATCACTTTTCAACGGGGGCGAGGGACCTAGGAGGTCCTGCGCGCGCGTTCATAATAAGCCAAGGCGATCAAGCTTATGGGGACCGACAGCCAGATCGAGGTCATGGCGCTTAGCAGACCGGCGGTCGCCGCCACGGACGGGTCCAATCCGCTGGCCGTGAATATGGCCGATGATATCAGGATGTTGCTGCTGCCCGCCGAGAGCACGATGCTGCTCAGCGATACCAAGCTGACCGTGGCTATGACGGCCAGCAGGGTCACCTCCGCTCCCAGCGCGACGATGATGAGATAGAGGCGCGCTATCTCGATGGTCCAGATGACCAAGGTCAAAGCGCCGGCATAGGCCAGGTTACTCTTGCTGTTCCTCGACTGGGGGCTCAAGGCCTGCGCGAAGGAGGTGGTGAAACCGGTCATGTACTTGGCCAACTTCTCCCCCTTGGCGCCCAGACCAAGTCTTTTCATAACATCCGCCCCCCAGTTGCCCAAACGCAGGGCCAGGGCAGGGTGGGCCAGGACGTAGATGAAGACGATGTTGGCCACCACCATCGCCGCCACCACCAGCACCAGCTGGGTCCTCGTCTCGCCCACGAAATAGGTGAGGAGAGCGGCTAGGCTGGTCACGGCCAAGGCGGTGACCACCAGTAGGTCCATCACGCGCTCCGTGACCACCGTGGCCAGGCCACTGCCCACGCTCACCCCCTCGTTGTTCTTGATCTCGAATATGCGCGATGTCTCCCCCACCACCCGCCCCGGGATGATGTTGTTCAGCGCCTGGGAGAAGGTGAAGGCGGCAAATGTGGAGCGGAACGGCAACTTCTTGCCCGCACCTTGGAGCAATACGCCCCACCGGTAGGCCTTCAGCACCAGACCGATGACGTAGAGGGCGATGACGACCAGGATCAGGGTGAGGTCCACCTGGTCCAACGTCTCCGCCACCTCGCTCGGACCGGCCAACCAAAGCACTGCCAGTATCAGGAATACTGAGATCCCCAATTTCACCTTGGTGCTGGTGCTCATCTTACGCATGCGAGCTGGCCCCCCGATCCTCCACCAATGAATGTACCATAGGTCTGGCCCAGATGGTTCTGATTGAATGATAGAGGAATATTACTAATTATCGATTTAGTTGGAAATGTCTATCCGATCGCGGAAATGACGCGCCATCCTCTGAGGCTTGGCCGAGAACCACAACCTCTCGATGTCCACCCATTCAACCCTCGAACCTCCAATGGCAATAATGGGTCGAAAGGCAAATTGAATTATAGTGGTCCTTCGAGTTTTAAACTCGACCTGTCCATCCCAATATCATGCACTGACAGGGATCACATACAAGGGGATCCATTTATGGGGAGATCGTTCAAAGGCAAGATCAACATCGATGTCAGGGATTCGGTCCCTGATTGGGAACCATTCAAAGAACCGGTCGCAAAGGACGGAGCGCCGAATGTGCTGTTCATCGTCTGGGACGACGTGGGATTCGGGGCGTTCAGCTCCTTCGGCGGACTGATAGACACGCCGAACATGGACCGCTTGGCCAACAACGGCCTTCGTTACACCCAGTTCCACACCACCGCGCTCTGCTCGCCTACCCGGGCCACCTTGATCACGGGCCGGAACCATACCACGGTGGGTATGGCATGCATCACCGAGGGGACCACCGGTTTCCCGGGCTCGTGCGGGCGCATCCCGCCCGAAACCGCCACCCTGGCCGAGGTGCTCGTGGAAAGGGGATACAACACCTTTGCCGTGGGGAAGTGGCACCTCACCCCGGAGGAGGAGAGCACCACAGCCTCCTCGAAGAGGAACTGGCCCTTGAGCCGTGGCTTCGACAGGTTCTATGGGTTCATGGGAGGGGAGGCGTCCCAATGGTACCCCGACCTGGTCTATGACAACCATGTGGTGGAGCAACCCTACCTCCCCAAGGACGGATACCATCTGAGCAAGGACCTGGTGGACAAGGCCATCCGCTTCGTCAGGGATTCGAAGCAGATAGCCCCGTCGAAACCGTTCTTCCTCTACTTCTGTCCAGGGGCCGGGCACGCTCCCCACCATGTACCGAAGGAGTGGGCGGACCGTTACAAGGGCAAGTTCGACATGGGCTACGAGCTCTATCGGGAGATCACCGCTAAGAGACAGAAGGAGATGGGCATCCTACCGAAGGGCACAGAACTTGCCGCGATCAACACAATGGTCGATGAGGTCAGCGCCAAGGGGGTCAAATGGCCAGCGCTGGACGTGATCCCGGAATGGGGCTCGTTGTCCAAAGAGGAGAAGGAACTGTTCAACCGGATGGCCGAGGTGTATGCTGGCTTCGTAAGCTATACCGACCATGAGATCGGACGGATGATCGACTATCTCGGAGGAATCCGGGGAGCTGGACAACACATTGGTGGTGGTGATCTCCGATAATGGGGCCAGCGGCGAGGGCGGTCCCAACGGCTCGGTCAATGAGAACCTGTTCTTCAATGGCATGCCGGACAAGCTGGAGGACAACCTGAGGATGTTGGACAAACTGGGCGGTGAGGACACCTACAACCACTACCCCGCCGGTTGGGCCGAGGCGTTCTGCGCGCCCTTCAAGATGTACAAGCGCTACGCGGCCTGGAGCGGTGGCACATGCGATCCCCTGATAATCTCCTGGCCAAAAGGCATCAAGGCGAGGGGGATAAGGCACCAGTACCATCACGTCGTCGACATAGTGCCTACCATACTGGAGTGTCTCTCTTTGGAGATGCCAGAACATGTGAAGGGTTTCTCCCAGAAGCCCTTGGAAGGGGTCAGCATAAAATACAGCTTTGAAAACGAGAAGGCCCCCACGCAGAAGACCACCCAATACTACAACATGCTGGGGAGCAGAGGCATCTGGCATGATGGCTGGAAGGCATCGACCGTGCATCCGACCATCGCCGGATGGGGCAACTATGCCAAGGACCGATGGGAGCTTTTCCATGTGGACGAGGACCGGGCGGAGGTGAACGATCTGGCCGGGAAATATCCGGAAAAGCTGACCGAGCTGGTCCAACAATGGTTCGTGGAGGCGGGCAAGACCAACGGCCTCCCGCTCGACGATCGATTCCCGATGGAGATAATGATGTCGCCCCGTCCCCAACCCGCCAAGGACAGGACGCGGTATGTCTATTATCCAGATACGGAAGGTGTTCCGGAATCGGTCGCCCCGAACATGCGCAACCGTTCCTATAAGATCGGAGCCCTACTGGACATACCCGCCGGGGGTGCTAGCGGCATCATATTCCAGATGGGGTCGAAGTTCGGAGGCCACGCCCTTTACGTAAAGGACGGGAGGCTGAACTATGTCTACAACTTCCTGGGCATGAAGGTCCAGACCATCACCTCGACCGAGAGCTTGCACCCTGGAAAGAACATCATCGTCGCGGCCACCTTCGACAAGGACGACACCGGGCCAAAGGTAGGGATACCCCATGGTACCCTGACGCTATTCGTCAATGACAAGAAGGTCGGCGAGGGCAATATCCAGACCCAGCCGGGCAAGTTCGGGCTCGGGGGATCCCTGGAGGTAGGTCGGGGGGCAGGCTCGGAGATAACGCCTGAGTTCCCTGGAGAGCGCCCTTGGAAGTTCACAGGGACCATAAGACGGGTGGTCATCGACCTGAGCGGGGAATCATATCAGGACATCGAGAAGGAGGCGCAGAGGGCGCTACGGACCATGTGATGGGAGGGTCCCCTCGAGAACATCGCCATAACGCGCTTTCGCCACGCATCAAACCCTCGTCCATAGCGATGAGGGCATCTCCTCCTTCCCAAAAAGAAGGTCATATGTTCAGCGGCATATCCTAGACATAGTCCCTACGACCAATGCCATGACGATGTCATCCAGGAAGGGACCTAGCCGCTTGATGGAATCAGGCTTTCTCGGATTGAAACGTTCATGATCGACCGGTACCCCCTTGCCCGCCAGGTATTCCACCAGGGCGACCCCCAGCAACTTGTCGGCCACAAGGTTCACTGGGCCGTTGTTGAACTCCCCTGCCTTCAGTCCGCGGATATTGTCACGATATCCCTCGGCCTCCATGAGCACGGCCGCCTGAACCAGTGAGTTGACGTTGGCGTCCTCCTTGAGCGTATCCAGGCTTTCCACGAACCTTCGATGTAGGTCCTCCAGGTCCCAGGAGGGATCGGGGCGGGAGCTTGATGGCCATGGCCCACAGGTCGTCGATCGTCACACCCTTGCGCTCCAGTAAGGAAAGGAAATCCATGGGCGGGTTGACCAGTTTCCACTTCCTGATCGATTCGGAGGTGGCCTTGCGCACGGCCCGGGCGATGGCGATGCCCACGTCCGTGGCGGTGCCAGCGTACTTGGTGCCTTTGCCCAGAGGGGATACGATGGCCACTGCATCGCTGGTGGTGCCCGTGCCGCGTATCCCTCGTTCGAACATGGCCGCGCTCTTGGCCTCGGTGGCGGTGATGATGGCATTGGCACATCCCTCTGGCTCCAATGGTGCGTCCACAGCGACCACGATGTTGATGGTCCCGGGCTTGGTCAGCTTCCGAACGGTGGAGTCCGGCAAAAGCTCACCCGCCATGACCGCGTTGACCACTCCCGCCGTGACCACCGCTATGGCATGGACCCCGTGGTAGCGTTCCTCCGCCACCGCTATCGCCTTGCGGATCTCTGCGGCGGTCATGAAGCCCACCGTATGCTCCTCAAGGCCCAGCAGAGGATAGCTTGGAGGCCATGTCGCTCTCCGGGTCGCGGTTGTCGTAACCACATTCGACCTGCATCATGAGGACCGTGTCCGTCTCCGTGAAGCCGCCATTGCGCATCGTGGAGGAGAGCACCTTCATCCTTTGGGGGAACCGGATGATGGCGAATGTGTTCTCGTCATTAGTTCGCAGTTCCACATCCACCTTGAGATCGATCTTCATCCATCATCACCCGCGGAGCCGAATGAGCACACTCCTTATTTATTTCTGGATACGGGGTCGGATCAAAAGGAGAGTTCGAATTAGCGCCATAAGCATAGGAATGGGAGCTTAGCCCACGGGGTCGCTACCCCGGGTCCTACCCTCTTTGTAAATAATCCTGAAACGTTCTCACCCTGAGGTCGGGCATGAGGGCGATAATCGTCTTTGACTCAAAACATGGCAATACGGAAAGGATCGCCGAGGCCATTGCAAAAGGGCTGAGGGGATCTGGCGTGTCCTTTGTGACGGTCATATGGGTCAACAAGGCCTGCGAGGACGACTTCCACGACATCGACCTTTGGGTCGTGGGCAGCCCCACCCGTTGGGGCGGGCCCACCTTCAAGATCCGCGCCCTTTTGAGCAACGCCATCAGGTATGAGGGCAAAGGGAGGCGTTTCGCCGTCTTCGATACAAGGTTCGAGAAGGTGCACACCGGCGCCTCGGAGAAGCTGAGGGTGACACTTAAGAAAGGAGGCCTCGCCGAGGTCATCGAACCGGACCACTTCGTCGTCATGGGGGGGAACGGACCTCTGAAGGAAGGCGAGGAGTCCCGCGCCGAGGCCTATGGCAAGAGGATAGCGGAACGCGCCCTGATCACGTGACCACGGCCGGGCCGTCCCCTTCCGGTTCCTTGTCCACGTTCGTCAATGCCAAAAGCCCCAGCGCAGATGGCGATGAAGACAGAGGCCAGGAGGAACAAGGCCTCATAGCCGAGCATGCCGGCAACGAACCCGCCGAGCAACGAACCGATGATCGTCGCCGATCCTTGCACGGCGTTGTACATGCCCAAGGACTGGGTGCGGAAGTTCTTATAGGCCAGCTTGCCCACGATGGCATGCCCGGCCACGCTCAGCCCGGCCCAGCACAGGCCTGCGCCGGCGTGGAGGACCAGCAGCAGTACGAAAAGCTCGGTGCTCCCCAGGCTGAGCATGGTCACCAGGAAGAAGGAGGGAAAGATCACGATGCGCGCCGCGAAGCAGGCCATCTGTATCCTCTTCCCGCCCCGCTTCTCGATCTGCCTGCCCATGAACCCGTAGGTGAGGGCGGAGGCGATGGCGCTTGCCAGATACACGACGAAGACCTCCGGGTTGCTCAGACCGATGTATTGGCTGAGGAAGATGGGAAGTGCGACATAGAAGGAGAGGAACCCGCTGAAGGCCAGGAACATGATCGCATAATAACGCTGCAGGGCGGGGGAGAAGTTGCTCCATCGCAGGTTCTTGGAGCTCACCTCCACGGTGTACATGATCTTCTGGGGCAGATAGCGCGCCTTCTCGATGCGGGCGATGAAGATGTGGTCGATGTCCTTCGGGTCGATATCGTTACGATCGACCTTCTTATCCGGTTCGGGCACCCAGCGCAACGCCAGGAAGGTGGCGATGAGGCACAATCCCGCCGCGAGGAGGAACAGCGCCCGCATGGACATCTCCTGTTCGTTGCCGTCGAAGATCATCAGCCAGACTATGCCCAGGATGAGACCGACGACCCAACCGATGCCGCTGACCTTGCTGAAATCGCCCAGACCGACGGCCCCATTCCGTCTTGGGGAACGTCTCCAGGACCAGCACCGTACCCACTGGGGCGACCGCGGCGGCCAGAAGGCCGAAGAGGAAGTTCGCCACGAAATATTCGAACAGCCCGACGGACAGGCCCATCATCGCCAAGGCCAGGCCCATGCCCAGGAAGCCCAACAGTATGTACGGCCTCCGGCGTTTGCTCATGTCCGACAGGTTGCCCCAAAGGATGTTGGCCGGAACGGAGGCGATGGAGGTGATGGCGCTGATGATGCCTACCTCGGCCAGGCTGGCCTTGAGGGCCTGCGCCATGAACAGGGGGATGAGGTTCGAGGTGGAACCGCCCGCTATGTTGTACGGTAGGAAGGTGTAGTACCACCGCTCCTCATGCGCCTTCTTGTCAGTCATCCCATCCCGACTGGCGCAGAACGGCGGTCGATGCTATTAATAAATTCTCATATTAGATATCAATTACCACGGCCAGGCTCACCATGCCCAGGACGAACAGGGCGATGAGGATGAAACGGTAGTCCCGTTCTGTGGTGAAGAGCACCAGGGCGGTGAGGATGCGCAGCAGCGGGGTGGCGATCAGGACCAGGAGCCCCAGCTCCACCAGGGCCACGGGCTCCAAGGCCAACAACGCGTCCCAGAGCGAGCCCAGTCCGATCCATTCCTGCTCCGCGTCCGGAGTGGTCGCGGTCAAAAATAGGCCGACGCCGATGAGGGCCATGCTCACCACCACCCCGGCCAACAGGACCTTGTGGATGACCTGGTTCATGCGCTCCTGCGAGGGCATCACACCACCTCCAATATGCCCAGGCCCTTGAGGACCATGAGGACCGCCACCGCGAGGAGCAGGACCCCGAATATGGTGCGGATGGAACCGCCATCCGCCACATTGGTCAACCTGGAGCCCACCACGGCGCCGCACAGCACGCCCATGGCGGTCAGCCCCGCCAGGATCGGGTCCAGATAGCCGTAGCGGACATAGATTATCGCCCCGGCCAGGGCGGTGACGCCGATCATGAAGTTGCTCGTCGCCGTGGCCGCCTTCATGGGCACGCACATGCAGGCGTTCATGACCGGCACCTTGATGACGCCGCCCGCCCACCCCGAGCAGCCCGGACAGGCCTCCCGCCGCCAAACTGGCCAGCAACCCGGTGCGATAGCGTTTGACGCCGTAGCAGACCTCCTCCCCGTTCTTTTGGTCGACGTAGGTGCAGGAGAGGTCGAGGAGCTGCGATTCCGCCTCCAGCTCCTCCGGGCGGTACACCTTCTCCTTCCGGGTGAGCATGTGGTAGGCGCCATAGACCAGGACGATGGAGAACAGGATGGCCAGCAGGTCCTGGTCCAGGTAGACGGCCACCAGGGCGCCGATGATGGCCCCGGTGGTGGTGGCCGTCTCCAGCAGCATGCCCAGGCGGACGTTGACGTAGCCTTGCTTGACGTAGCGCACCGCCGCCCCGGTGGAGGAGGCGATCACCCCCATGAGGCTGGCGCCGATGGCCTCCTGCATGCCGAAGCCCAGGGCAAGGGTGAGCCCGGGTATGACGATGATGCCGCCCCCCAGGCCCAGGAGCGCGCCCAGCACCCCTGCCACCAAGGCCACCACCAGAATGCCCAGCGCCGTCATCGGGTCCATATGAACGGGGCATTATGGCCGGGGCGGGTATTAACGCTTCTAGTGCGGGAAACATGAAATAGGGGCGGGGTTTAATCCGTGCCCATGGACGTCATACTGGTGCGTTACGCCGAGGTCGGCCTCAAGTCCCGGGGAGTGCGCACCAGGTTCGAGAAGGTCCTGATGGACAACATGCTCACGCTGCTGGCCCGCGACGGCATCGAGGCGTTGGTGCGCTGCGACCAAGGGCGCATCTATGTGGAGACGGGCCAGGTGGAGCGAGCTTGCGCCACGCTGCGCCGGGTCTTCGGCATCGCCTCGGTCAGCCCGGCCTGGTCCTCCGCCAGCGACATGGGCACCATGCGCGAGCGCGTGGCCGCCATCGCCTCCACCGCCCTGGCCGACGGCTCCACCTTCAAGATCGAGGCCAGACGCACCGGCACGCACCCTTATACCAGCATGGACGCCGCCCGCTCCCTGGGCGAGGCGGTCCTGATGGCCCACGAGGGCCGGGGGGTGAAGGTGGACATCCACCGTCCGGACCGCATAATCTGGGTGGAGATCCGCGACGACAAGGCCTTCATGTTCACCGATTACCTGGAGGGGCCGGCCGGCCTGCCCATGGGCAGCCAAGGTCGGGTGCTGGCCCTGCTGGAGAGGGACCGGGACGCGGTCGCGGCCTGGCTCATCATGAAACGGGGCTGCA
The DNA here is from genome assembly GCA_963806355.1 of Methanomassiliicoccaceae archaeon. GTDB lineage: Archaea > Thermoplasmatota > Thermoplasmata > Methanomassiliicoccales > UBA472 > JACXTP01. The sequence goes on from CAWDXN010000002.1 coordinate 112,084, forward strand.
AGGTCATCGCCCTGGTGGGCGGCGAGAGCGAGGCCCTTCAAGCGGTCCGCCGCTGGGACCCGGAGATGAGGGCCGAGCCCAAAGGGGACCTGGAGCAGCAGCTGCGCTTCCACCGCGCCTCCGCGCTGGTGCTCGGATATGGCATCGAGGACATGGAGCTGATCAGGCAGGTGAAGGTCAACGCCCCGGTCTTCTATCCCATCGTGGGCATGTCCCCCGAGGAGATAGCGGAAAGGTTCGCCAAGATATCCAAGGCCTGAACCGCTGGTCGATCATTCGTTTTATATAGAAAAAACAAGGAAGGGACCTGCGCGGACGCAGGCCATTTTGGTAAAGGAAAAGAGGTTTGCGCCTTACTTGTTGTGGTGCTTGTTCGCAGCGCCGGAGGGCCGGGCGTTCTCCGAGCCCTTGCCCTTCCAGAGCAGACCGCGCGCCCTCTGACCGGCAGAGGTCTTGCCGCGGTAGACACGGCCCTTGTTGGCGTTGTTGCAGATCCAGTTGATGCGGGGGTCGGCCTTGATCACGGGGTGGTGCTTGTCCACCATGATGATCTCGTACCAGACGTTCCTGCCGTCCTGTCCCACCCAGTAGGAGTTCAGGATCTCCAGGTTCGGGTAGCGCTTCGCCGCCCTCTCCTCGCAGATCCACTGCAGGTTCTTGCCCATGGTGAGGCGGTTGATACCCTTACGCTTGGCGCGGCGACCTTTCCAGCGCATCTTGCGCCTCTGCAGGGAGCCCTTGCGCACATGGCCACGCACGATGACGTAGCCCTGCTTGGCCTTGTAGCCGAGGGAGCGGGCGCGGTCCAGGCGGGTGGGCCTCTCGACCCTCAGGAAGTTGGGCTCGCGGCGCCATTGGATCATGCGCTCGAACATAAGGTCGTCGACATAGGTCTTAGAAGGCTTGTTCCAGGCCTCGGCGATGTACTTGTACATGCTCTTGCCGGAAGGGTGCCTGACCTCCTCATCGGAGGTCTTGTCAGCTTGTGGTTTCTGGTCCATGTGTTATCACCGTCAGCCCTTGTTGCGGGGCGGGCAGGGATTCACCCCTTGCGGGGCACATCTCCTACGAGACCGACCGTCTCGTCACGTTCCCTGCGCAGTAACAAGGCTCTATATAAAATCTGCTCAGGTCCGGGGCCTTCGCGGCGCTCAGAAATAATCGTCCAGGGTCTGCTTCTTGTCGGTCCTCTTCACTTCCTTCCGGACCGGGGGCGGGGGGCGTCCATCGCTCTGGAAGTTGCCGTCGAACAGGTTGGCCTGGGTGTTGCCGGCGATGAGGCTGCGCTCGTCCAGCCCATAGACCTCCGTCACTCGCGACACCGTCTGCGCCACCCGCTCCGCGTAGTAGCGCCAGTCCGGGGTCCCCTCGAACGGCCTCCCCTCTATCCAGGGCACCACCTCCTGCGGGGTCCGCTTGGAGTTGGTGACGATCCAGGAGACCTTCATGCCCGGCACGAACTCGTAGCCCATGGCCATGAGCTTCCGCGCCGTCTGCACCGTCGCCTGGGAGTCGGGGTTGGCGTAGGTGTTGAACGGCTTGCAGCCCTTGGAGATGACCAGCTTCTCGATCGGCACCTTGCCCTGCAGCGTCTCCGCCACGGCGCTGCGGGCGATCTTGACCGCCTCGTCCCGTCTTCTCGTCCAGCACCTTGTCGAACACCGCCATCAGCGTCTCCGACTGCAGGTCGAAGGCGTCGGTGCGCCGGATCTCGTAGCCGCGGATGACCAGCTCCTGCTTCGGCCAGACCATGCGGCCGACGTAGCGCTTCTTCTTGCCGTGGGAGAACAGCGGCTCCATGATCTTCTCGAACTCCAGCTGCCGCCCTCCTTGGAGAATCGCTCCGCCAGGTCGGTGCCGAACTTCGCCGCCCTCCAGGTCCCGGTCGGGCGACTGCACGAATATCGAGTCCGTGTCGGAGTAGATGACCTTCTGGCCCTCCCCCTCCAAGCTGTGGATGATGCCCTTGGTCGTCTCCCTGGCGAAGGCGGTGATGGAGGAGCCGATGTTGCGGTCGGTGAACCGGTAGAACGAGGAGGCGAACACCCCGTAGAAGGAGTTCATGAGGATCTTGATGGCCTGCTGCAGACCGTCGTAGTAGCGCCTGCTCGTCCGCGTCCTTGGCCTTCGTCTGCGCCTTGGTGTCGTCCCGCTCCTTCATCAGGTCGGACCAGGATGTTGGGGAGCAGGCCCTCGCGCTGCTCCTTGTCCAGGAAGTGGACGCCGGTCGGGGCTGACGATGGTGCCCTGTCGGGCTGAGCGTGGTGAAGCAGATGTTCTTGGCGATGATGAGCGAGGGGTACATCGACTTGAAGTCCAGCACGCAGACCCAGTGGTACAGGCCCGGCTCGATCTCGTGCACGTAGCCGCCCTCGATGGCCTCCTCGTCGTCCGAAGTTGCCGGTCATCGGCACGCCCACCCGCGGAACGGTCCGCCTCCCGGATCAGGATGGAGTCGATGAGCAGGGAGGAACGGCCCTTCAGGACGTCGTCCAGGGGCAGCTTGGACACGGTCGCCAGGTCCATGACCTTCCTCACCCGCTCCAGCTTGTTGAGGATGCGCAGCGCCAGCTCGGCGTCGCGCTTGCAGTAGTGCAGCACCTTGCCCTCGTCCTTGGCCCATTCCTCGTCCATGTGCCTCGGGTCGACGTCCAGCTTCGTCTCCTCGCCCAGCAGTAGCTTGGAGACGGCGTTCAGCGTCTCCTGCTTCGGCCGCAGGTCCATCTTCACCGCCCACCAGGTGTCCATGATCATCCGCCCGGTGACGTTCCAGATGGGCTTGTTGTACTTCTGGTCCCGCCTGCCCTCCAGCAGCGAACCGTCCCGCCCCCAGCTCAGCGGCACCCGCAGCTCGTTGGCGCGCTTCTCCACCACCCGGAGGTCGTAGCCCTCGATGTTGTAGCCGGTGATGACGTCCGGGTCCTGCTCCTGGATGAACTGGGTGAAGTCCTCCAGGATCTTCCTCTCCCCGCCTTTGAAGGAGCCGCTGGCCACCATCCTGCCCTCGGCCTGGAGCACGTAGCAGATGGTGAGGATGCGCTTGTTGAAGAAGTCGTCGCTGGTGGCCTCGGTCTCCTCCTCCACATCGTCCACCAGGACCTCCTTTCCGCTGATGTCCTTGAGGCTGTTCTCAATGTCGAAGGAGAGGACGCGCAGGTCGGGGTTGAAGGCGTTCGATCCTCTCCCACCGCTCCAGATCGACCACGAGCTTGGTGCTGTAGTTGCCTTTCGCCTCCTTGCCATGGACCCGGACGCAGGAGCCGAGGTCGCGATCGTAGATGTAACGCAGGTAGAACGGGATGTCGGCGGCCAGGAACTCGCCCTTGATGCGGAAGTCCTCGCGCAGCTGCTTGACGTGCCGGGGCAGCCGCACCGTCACCCTCCACACCTTGCGCGCCTCGCCCCGGTGGAACAGCTCCTTCGGTTCGACCTTCAGCACCTCCCGCTTGCCTTCCAGGTGCGTCCTGAGCTCGGGGTCGTCGCTGACGATGTAGCAGTAGGGTCTGGCCGAGAGGTCCTTGACCAGGTCGCGGACCACGATGGAGCGCCCGTCGCGGGTCTGGCCGTACAGCTCCACCATGATGTTCTCCTCTGGTAGGGTCTTGTACGTCCCGCTCACGATGCGCATGTCCCAACTAGGCATGGCCTCACTTCTTGCTGACGATGGATATGATGTCCCCGTCCTGCAGCACGTAGTCGTGACCGACCACGCGCTTGGTGCTGGCGTTGATGCCGCGGATGAAGTTGTTGCCCAGGTCGGTGTGGATCTTGAAGGCGAGGTCCTTGGCGGTCGCCCCGCGCTTGATCAGGAAGGCGTCCGGCAGGACGTTCCCTCCATGGTCGGTCCACTTGCTCTCGTCCTCCACCGGGTAGACGACGATGAGGTCGAGGAGCTTGAACGCCGCCTTCTCCAGGCAGGTCTGCACCCCGGTGCCTTTGTTCCGTTTCATGTTCTGGGCGATGTAGTCCAGCGCCTTCTTCTGCCCGGCGGAGAGCTTCTCCGGCTCGTTCAAACTGAAAGATTCGGCGCCGGGCAGGTACTTGAGCAGGTTGGCCTTGGCCGCCTTGCGCAACGCCAGCTCCGACTCGGCCAGGTCGGCACGGCGATGTAGCCGGGCGTCTTGGACATCTTCTCGATGAGCTCGGGCGTGGCCATGTCCGCCTTGTTGAGCGCGATCATCATGGGCTTGGCAGTGACGGCGGATGTGCTCGCACAGACGCAGCATGTCCGTCTCGCTCCAGCTCAGCGCGTTCTCGGGCATGGCGCAGTCCCGCAAGGCGGCCGAGACCGCTCCATCGGTGACGCCCAGGCCGGTGAGGCGGTTGTGGATGATCTCATGCACCTTCAGACCCTCCAGGTGCGCCTGGCGGGCGGACTTCTCCCAGCCCTTGTCCAGGATGCCCTTCATCCAGTGCGATATCTCCTTCTCGAGGAAGCGGACGTCCTCCAGGGGGTCGTGGGAGCAGGCGGCCACCGGGTTGCCCTCGCAGTCGGTGCTGCCGGAGGCGTCGATGACGTGGATGAACGCGTCGGCCTGCCGCAGGTCGTCCAGGAACTGGTTGCCCAGGCCCTTGCCCTTCCAGGCGTCCGGGACCAGGCCGGCCACGTCCAGCAGCTCCACCGGCACCAGCCGGGTGCCGTTCTCGCAGGCGCCGTGCCGCGGGTTGCAGGCATGCCCCAGCTCCTTGTGGGGGCACTTGGTGCGGACATAGGCCACGCCGTTGTTCGGCTTGATGGTCGTGAAGGGGTAAGGGGCGATCTCCGCCGGCGCCAGGGTGGCCGCGCAGAAGAAGGTCGACTTGCCGACGTTGGGCTTGCCTACTATTCCGATTTGCATAGCTCTCGTCCGAGGATAAACGTTCAGATTAGAAAAATCATTGCTAGGGGCCGGTCTGGAAAGGATCGTTCCAGGACCGACGCCCCCATGGCATTCCATCTTCCTATCAGGGCCGGTACTCCTTCACCTTCTCGGCCATGTCGTTGAGCCGCCTCTGCACCAGGTCGTGTATGGTGCCCGGCTCCCAAGAGCCGTCCGCCTGGCGCTTGCCCGCCTTCGACGCCGGTGAGCACCTCGATGCCCTCGTCGATGCTCTCGATGGGGTAGATGTGGAACTTGCCCTCCTTGATCGCGTCCAGCACCTCTGGCTTGAGCATGAGGTTCTTGACGTTGCTCTTCGGCACCAGGCAGCCCTGCTTGCCGTTCAGCCCGCGCGCCTTGCACACCGCGAAGAAGCCCTCGATCTTCTGGTTCTGACCGCCGATGGCCTGCACCTGCCCCTTCTGGTTCACCGAGCCGGTTACGGCGAGGTACTGCTTGATCGGCTTGCCCGATAGCGCGGAGAGCAGCGCATACAGCTCGGTGCTGGAGGCGCTGTCGCCGTCCACGCCGCCGTAGGACTGTTCGAAGACCAACCTGGCGTTGAGGCTGAGGGGCCTGTCCTGGGCGTACATCTGGTTCAGGTAGCCGGTGAGGATGAGCACGCCCTTGGTGTGGGTCGGACCGCCCATCATGGCCTGGCGCTCGATGTCCAGAACGCCCTCCCTGCCCACGCCGATGCTGGCGGTGATGCGACTGGGCTGTCCGAAGGCGTAATCGCCCAAGGAGTAGACGGCAAGGCCGTTGATCTGGCCGACCACATCGCCGTCGGTGTCCACGAGGATGGTGCCGTTGTCGATCATCTCCTGGATCTTCTCCTGCATCAGGTTGGAACGGTACACCCTCTCGTCCATCTGCCTCTGGATGTGCTTCCGGGAGACCTCCTTCGCCCCATCCGCCTTGGCGTAGTAGCTGGCCTCGCGCACCGCGTCGGCTATGTCGGAGAATTGCGCGGACAGCTTGTCCTTGTCGTCGGCGATGCGGGAGCTGTACTCGATGAGCGCCCCCATGCCGCCGCGGTCCAGGTGAAGCAGCCCCTCCGTGTTGCAGAGGATGCACACGAAGGCGGAGTAGCGCTTGATGTTGACATCGTTCCGGTCGAGCACGCGGTCGAACTCGGCCTTCACCTTGAACAGCTCTCGGAAGTCCGGGTCGTAATGGTAGAGGATCTGGTAGGACTCGGGGTTTCCGAAGAGGATGACCTTGCAGTTGAACGGGATCGGCTCAGGACGTAACGATTTGGTGACGATGTAGGTGTAGCGGTCGGTGGCGTCCTCGATGGCCAGTTTGCGGGTCTGGATGGTGCGCTTCAGGGAATCATAGGCGACCATGTCAGCCAGCAGGCGCTCGGCCTGGACCACGATGAAGCCGCCGTTGGCCCGGTGCATGCTGCCCGGCTGCACCATGGTGAAGTCGGTCATGAGGGCGCCGTACCGCACCTCCTTCTCGGAGAAACCGAACATGTGGGTGAAGGTGGGCGAGGGCTCGAAGATGTTCGGGGCGCCCTTCAGATCGGAGTTGTCGACCAGCAGGTTGACCTTGTAATCCTTGGTGTGGTCCACCGGGATCATCGGCCTCCCGTCCCCCTGCGCCTGCTGCTGCATCATCTGGGGCAGGATCTGTTGGAGCAATGCCCCCAGGTTCTCCAGGACGTCCGCCATCACCTCGTCCAGGTACGCGAGCACTTTGGGGTTGTCCTTGAACGCCTCCCTAGGCTCGGTCAACAGCGGCCCGACCGCGTTCCCGACGACATCCTTGTTCAGCTTGTTCATGGCCTCCTCCGTGGCCCGACCGATCTCGATGAGCGGGCGCAGCGACTGGCGCAGCTCCTGCTCCAGCTCCGCCTTGCGGCGTTCCGTCTCCACGTCGTCCTGGGGGCTGGTCATGTTCCCTATGAATGGCAGTCCGGATTTGATCGGGATGAGCTGCATGCCTTGCGGCGAGGCCTGGATGGTGAAGCCCTTCTTGCGCGCCATCTCGGTCGCCTGCTGGATCAGGGCGCGCTGCTCCTCCTCCGCCTTCTTGACCGTCTCCGCCCTCCTCTGGGCGTACTCCTCGCTCTCGAAGGCCCGCGGCAACGCCTTCAGCAGGTCCTGGGCGAAGCGGTCCATCTGTCGCTTCAAGACCTTGCCCTTGCCTGGGGCGGTGTCGATGGCCTTGGGCCGGCTCGGTTCCTTGAAGTTGTTGACATAGCACCAGTCCGAGGGGGTGGGCATGGCGGCGCAGACGTCCCGGAGGAACTCCGATATGGCCTTCGACCTTCCCGTCCCCGACGGACCGGAGATGAAGATGTTGAAACGGGGGTCGGGCATGCCCAGCCCGAACTGCAGGGCGCGCAGCGCCCTTTCCTGGCCCACGATAGCGACGTCGGGGGTCACCTCCGATGTGCTTTGGCATTCGAACGCCGTCTCCGGGCACAGGTTGCTGCATTCCTGGTGGGTGAGCTCTTTGACCATGATCATAACCTCTGAGTACTCGTTGCCTTGGTAACGTCGAGTATTATTAGATATCTTTTCCCCGAGCCATGGCCACAAAAAGGCAGCTTGAAATAGTGTCGCCGCCATGCTTGACAAGGATGCGCACGGCGGTCCGGGCGAGGAGCCTTGGATTGATGCCACGTGCCGTCAGCTTACGTTCCGAGAGGTATGTCGATGGAAGTGAAGGAGAAACAGTACGTTTGGATGGATGGCAAGATGGTCGAGAAGGAACACGCTATGGTCCCCATCATGACCCATGGCCTGCACTACGGCACCGGCGTCTTCGAGGGCATCCGCATCTACCAGACCCCCAAGGGGAAGGCGGTGTTCCGCCTCCGCGACCACATGGTCCGCTTCGAGCAGTCCGCCAAGGCCCTGAACATGAAGATCCCCTTCTCGGTGGACGAGATGTGCGAGGCGGTGCGCGAGGTCGTGCGCGTGAACCCGGCCCGCATGGACTACATCCGCCCCATAGCCTACTACGGTCAGAACAAGGAGGACAAGATCGTCCTCAACCCGGCCAGCTTCTCCACCAACGTGGCTGTGGCGTTAGCTCACATGGGCGCCTACCTGGGCAAGGAGAACATGGAGAAGGGGGCCAAGCTGATAACGGTGTCCTGGCAGAAGCCCACCAACGCCTGCACCTCGTTGCAGGCCAAGATCACCGGCAACTACGTCAACTCGGTGCTGTGCAAGATCGAGTCGAACATGCATGGGGCGGACGAGGGGCTGATGATGAACTCCAACGGCACCGTGGCCGAAGGCCCGGGCGAGAACATCTTCATGGTCAAGAAGGGCAAGCTCATCACCCCGCCCATCATCCTCGTGCGTGCTGGAGGGCATCACCAAGGACTCGGTGCAGACCATCGCCCAGGACCTGGGCTACCAGCTCATCGAGCGCGAGATAACCAGGGCGGAGATCTGGAACGCCGACGAGTTCTTCATGACCGGCACGGCGGCCGAGGTCACCCCGATCGCGCTGCTGGACGGCAGGACCATCGGCAGCGGCAAGCGCGGACCGATCACCAAGCACATCCAGGAGACCTTCTTCGAGGCGGCCCGCGGCAACGACCCCAAGTACGATGCCTGGCTGGACTACGTGGAGAGGAAGTGAGCGTTCGTAGCCCTGGGTATATCGGGCGCAAGGGACGTCAGCAACTGAGGTGCCAACATGTACGAGATAAGGTTCCACGGCAGGGGCGGGCAGGGAGCGGTCATGGCGGCGCAGACCATCGCCGAGGCGGCGGTCTACGAAGGCCTGGAGGCCATCGCCTTCCCGTTCTTCGGGGCGGAGCGGCGCGGGGCGCCCATCATGGCCTTCGCCCGCATCGACGACAAGAAGATCGCCTTGCGCACCCAGGTGTACCAGCCGGACATGGTCGTCATCATGGAGGAGTCGCTCATCGAGATCGAGCCGGTGGCGGACGGGCTCAAGCCCGGAGGGTGCGCCGTGGTCAACTCGAGGCTCTCCCCGGACCAGATCGACCTCGGCGTCAAGGCGCGCTGCGCCACCGTGGACGCCACCTCCATCGCGCTGGAGATGCTCAAGGCGCCCATCGTCAACACCGCCATACTCGGGGCTATGGCGAGGGCGGACGATTTCGTTTCCATCAAGGCCGTCAAGGAGGCCATCGCCAGCCGCTTCGGCGAGCATCTGGGCGAGGAGGCCGGGCGCATCAACGCCCAGGCCGCCCAGATGGCCTATGAGAAGGTGACGCTGGGCGAGAGCCTGGCCAATCGGCCCATCACCAAGCGCAAGATGTGGCTGCCCACCTGGCAGGAGATGCCACCGGGCGTCGCCCTGTACCATGAGAGGAGGGGCGAGATCGATGTCGGGCCAGGTTCCTCGTGGCAGACCCGCACCGGCACCTGGAGGACGAAGACGCCGCGCTATCTCAGGGAGAAGTGCGTGCGCTGCGCCCGCTGCTGGTTCATCTGCCCGGACGCGGCGATAAAGCGGGAGGCCGACGACCACGTCGTCATCAACTATGACTATTGCAAGGGGTGCGGCATGTGCGCCTCGATCTGTCCTGCCAAGGCCATCGAGATGACCAAGGGGGCGAAGCTATGAAGGTCAAGGTGCTGAGCGGCGACCACGCCGTCGCCTACGCGGTCAAGATGTGCAACGTCGATGTGATCCCGAACTATCCCATCACGCCGCAGACGCTCATCATCGAGAAGCTGTCCGACTTCGTCTTCGATGGCGAATGCGATGCGACCTTCATGCCGGCGGACAGCGAGCACAGCGCCATGTCCATGGCCATCGGGGCCGCCGCCACCGGCGTCCGCACCTTCACCGCCACCGCCTCCCAGGGTCTGGCGCTGATGCACGAGATGCTCTACGTGGCGCCGCAGACGCGACTGCCCATCGTCATGGCCAACGTCAACCGCAGCCTGGGGGCCGGTTCGGGCATCTGGGCGGAGTACAACGACTCCATGCCCGAGCGCGAGTCGGGCTGGATGCAGTGCTATGTGGAGGACTCGCAGGAGGCCTTCGACACCATCGTGCAAGCGTACCGGCTGTGCGAGGACCAGCGCGTCATGCTCCCGTTGATGATGTGCCTGGACGCGTTCGTGCTGTCGCACACGGTGGAGAAGGTGCTGCTGCCGGAGCAGGCGGAGGTGGACGCCTTCCTGCCCCGTTACCGGCCGTTGAACTACCTGGACACCCAGAACCCGAAGTTCATCAACATAGCGGTCACCCCGGCGCACTCCATGGAGATGAGGTACCAGTTGGACCACCTCATGCGGCAGACCAGCGCGGTGGTGGACGAGGTGGACGCCATGTTCGGCAAGCACTTCGGTCGAACCTACGGAGGCTCGATACAGCCGTACCGCATGGAGGACGCAGAGCACGCGCTGATAACCTTGGGCACAGCCACCAGCACCGCCCGCGTGGCAGTGGACGAGCTCCGCCAGGAGGGGAAGAAGGTCGGGCTGGTCAAGCTCAAGTACATCCGGCCCTTCCCCCACGAGCAGCTCAGGAAGGCGCTGCGGGGCGTGAGCTCATTGGGCGTCTTCGACCGCTCCATCGCCGTCAACGGCTTCGGCCCGGTGTTCACCGAGGTGCGCAGCTCCTGTTACGGCATGGGCATGCCGATCACCAACCACATCGCCGGCATCGGCGGGAGGGACCTGACCGTGGCCACCTTCAAGGGCATGTTCGAGAAGATAATGAGGAAGGAGAGCGCGGGCAGGGAATGCTTCTGGCACGGCCTGAGGGGGGAGATGTGATGACCGAGAAGACCATGACCATCAAGACCATGCCCCAGGAGGACCAGCTCGGCTCCGGGCACGGCGCCTGCGGCGGCTGCGGACTATCGACCGCCGTCAACAACGTGCTGAGAATCTTGGGACCGGACACCGTGGTCTACGCGCCAGCCTCATGCCTGCTGGTGTTCTCGGCCGCCTATCCGATATCGGCCTTCAAGGTGCCGTTCATCTACTCCGCCTTCGAGAACACCGGGGCGGTCATATCCGGCATATCGGCCGGTCTCCGCAAGCAGGGCAAGCAGACCTATGTCGTCGGCATCGCCGGGGACGGCGGCACGTTCGACATCGGGCTGCAGGCGCTGGCCGGCGCGGCGGAGCGCAACGACGATGTGCTCTACGTCTGCGTCGACAACGAGGCGTACATGAACACCGGCACGCAGCGCTCCGGTTCCACCCCGTTCGGGGCCTGGACCACCACCACCCCGGTGGGCACGAAGACGCAGGGCAAGCGCTCCTTCAAGAAGGACATGATGTGCGTCGTGGCGGGACAGGACATAGCCTACGCTGCGACGCTGTCGATCGCCCACCCCAACGACTTCGTCAGGAAGGTGGAGAAGGCCAAGGCGATGCGCGGCTTCCGCTTCCTGCACATCATGACGCCGTGCACCTCCGGCTGGAAGACAGATCCGGCCGTCACCTACGACCTGGCACGTCTGGCGGTCGAGACGGGCATGTGGGCGCTGTACGAGATCGAGAACGGCGAGACCACCGTCACCTACCGGCCCGAAGGAGATGCTCCCGGTGGAGAACTACCTCAAGCTGCAGGGCCGCTTCCGGCACATGACCAAGGAGGACATCGACACCCTGCAGCGCTGGCTGTGCAAGAGGTGGGACAAGCGCTACAAGCGCGGAGATGGTCTCCAAGGACGAGCCTAAGGGCGATAAGGAACTGGCCATGAGCGGCGAGGAGAGCGAAGGGATCTGAAGGACCACCCACCCTCGATGGTAAGATCCGTCATCCATGCACATCATTTTTGATACCATCGCGCATAGGCCGCAACCTATCATCCGAATTGAGAGAAAAAGAGAAGGAAGGGATTTCACGCTGGTGCCACCGATGCGCGGCTTGTCCTGCCTGACGGGTCGAGATACCATCCGACGACCAGGGCCAAGATCGCCAAGGGCATGGCGATGACCAGCGGGTCGATGACCTGCCAGGGCATCCTGCAACAGCGTGGCTTCCCGAAGATCCACTCGCACAGCCCAACGGGCCTTGGCATCCTCGATGTGCACGAACAGGCCCAGAAGAACCAACCGCCGCTCCGACCACCAGGCTAAGCTTCGCCGCCAGGGCGTGAGGGCCTCTTGCTGAAGATGCCATAGGTGAACATGGGCAGGAAGGCGGACGCGCATAGCCCCATGAACATGGCGGTGGCCCGAGGCGATGATGTCCTTCGGGCAGCATGAGAGCCACCGCGATGCTGGCCACGATCATTATCCCGGTCCCGATGCGGTTGGCGCTCAAGGAGCATTCGTTCACGTCCTTGCGCCATGTCTTGGGCATCAGGCGGGAGGGCGCAAGATGTAGCACCACAGGTCATGGCCCGCGGCCGAGCCCATGGTGTGCAGCAACGCGCTCAGCGTGGACATCGCGGCCGCCAGCAGCGTGAGCATGAAGATGACGACCAACCACTCCGGCATGGCCTGGTTGATGTAATACGGAATGACGTTGTCCACGTCCCCGCCGCGGCGATGGGCAGTCTGCCCTGTCTCGTCCCAGAAGTAGGCGTTGGTCAGCGCGCCGACGGTGAAGGCCACCCCGGTCATCAGCAGGATGAAGATGCCTCCGATCAGCACCGCCCGGTTCAGCGCCTTGCCGTCCTTGGCGGTCATGAAGCGGACGACCAGCTGGGGCTGCGCCAGCACCCCTATGCCCACGCCCATGATGATGGTGGTGACCATGGTGAACCACAGGTTCTGCGACCGGAGCTCAGGGAAGCTGGTCCAGCCCGTCATGCCTGGGCCGCCAGGCTCGATGGCACCCTGGGTCGGTGGCCAGAGTTCGTGAGGGTCTTGTTCGCCTCGGTGAAGCCTCCCAGCATGTAGAAGGTGATGACCAGGATGGCGGTCATGCCGAACATCATGACCGAGGCCTGGAAGGCGTCGGTGTACATGCACCGCCAGCAGTCCGCCGAAGATCACATAGACAGCGGTGATGATGGCGAAGCCGAGCAATGCCGTGTCGTAGTCGAGGTTCAGGGTGGTCCTCGATGAAACGCGCCCCACCGATAAGCACCGCCGCCGCGTAGATCGGCATCGACCAGGACGATGAGGAGTGCGGACGAGTACTGCAGGAAGGGCGAGTTGAAGCGCTTCCCTATGAGGTCCGGGAAGGTGAGCGCGCTGAGCGACTGTCCGATCGGCGTCTACCTGTTGACCGTAGATCAGGAAGGCGATCATGATGCCCACGCCGATGTTCAGAGCACCGTCAGCCAGATGATGCTCCTCGCCGTAGACTGGCCGGCCACCCCGCCGAAGCCGACGATGGCCGAGGTGCTGATGAACGTCGACCCGTAGGACAGCCCGATGATCAAGACGGGACATTCCTCCCGGCGAGGAGGAACTCCTCCCCCATCTTGGTCTTCTTGTATGCGACGTAGGCCAGGACCAGGGTCATCCCCAGGTAGACTATCGTGCAGGCCCAGAATATCTCGGTGTTCACCATGTCCGTGCACCTATGCCGCCGGGGCCGTCTCCGGCGCCTTCTTCCTGGCCGGGTCGATCAAGATGCCGATGACGAGGGCGATGATGGCCAAGGGCATGGCGATGAACAGCGGGTCGATCCATATCCAAGGCTCCTGGCCACAGGGTGATCTTGCCGAACATCGGCTCGCAGACGTTGAACACCACCGAGTACTTGGTGTAGACGAACATGCCCCAGAGGAACCAGACCACGGCGCCGACCACCAGGCTGAGCTTGGCGCCGAGCGCGGAGGGCCGCTTCATGAATATGCCAGCGGCGAACAGCGGCAAGAAGGGCGCGGCGCACAGCCCATGAACATGGAGGTCGCCACGGCGATGATGTCGTTGGGCATGTAGAACGCCACGACCAGGGTGACGACGATCATGGCCGCCACGCGATCCGGTTGACCTTCAGGGAGCAGGTCGGCTTGTCATCGCAGGAGCGGTACTTGGTGGGCATGAGCTTGGACTTGCTCAGCCCGCAGTAGAGGTCCGTGCCGGCGGCCGAGCCCAGGGCATGCATCAACGAGCTCAGCGTGGACATGGCCGCGGCCAGCAGGGTGAGCATGAAGAACACGATGACCAGGTCTGGCATGGCCCTGTTGATGTACAAGGGCATGATGGGGTCGGTGTTCTTGGCGTATCTGGATGGCCAGCATCCCCTTCTCCTCGCAGAAGTAGACGTTGGACAGCGCGCCCACGGTGTAGGCGACGCCGGTGGTCAGCAGGATGAATATGCCGCCGATCGGTATGGCCCGGTTCAGGCGCCTTGGAGTTCTTGGCGGCACATGAAGCGCACGATCAGCTGGGGTTGCGCCAGCACACCGATGCCCACGCCCATGATGATGTGGTCACCATGATGTACCAGTTAGGCGAATCCAACGTGGGGAAGCGTGGTCCACCCGGTGAACCCTGCGCTCGCTAGGGATAGGTCGACGGTACGCCCGGGTCCGTCGCCAGGTTGGTCAGGGCGTGGTTGGCCTCGACCACACCGCCCAACAACCAGAAGGTGATGATCAGGATGGCGCTCATGCCGATGATCATCAGGGCGCCTTGGAAGGCGTCGGTGTACATGACCGCGATCAATCCCCCGAAGACCACGTAGACGGCGGTCAAGGCGGTGAACCCTATCAGGGCATAGGTGTAGTCCACCTCCAGGACGGTCTCGACGAAACGGGCGCCACCGATGAGGACGGCCGCCGCATAGAGCGGCATGCCCACCAGGACCAGGATGGCCGTGGCGATCCTCAGCAGCCTTGATTTGTACACCTTCCCAATGAAGTCAGGGAAGGTCACGGCGTTCAGCTTGAAGCCCAATCTTCTGATCCTAGGGCCGATAGACGATGAAGGCGATCAAGGATGCCGACGCCGATGTTGAGGACCACCAACCACATGATGCCCATGCCCCATAGGCCGGCCACACCTCCGAATCCGACGATGGCCGAGGTGCTGATGAACGTCGACCCATAGGACAGACCGATGATTATCGGGTTGACGTCCCTTCCAGCGAGCAGGAAGTCCTCTCCCTTCTTCGTCTTCTTCCAACCTAGATATGCGAGGAACAGGGTGATGGCCATGTAGACTGGTCACGCCGCCCCAGAATAGGGCTTGCGAGACCATCTCAATCCTCGTCCTTGTTCCATTTCCATAGCCCGTAGGCCACGCAGATCACGGTCAGACCGATGGCTATGATGTAGCCCCCCCAGACCCATGGGTCAGGTATCCCTAGAACTTCCACGTTTATCCCCCTAAATCCGATAGCCTCAGGGATGGCCTTAATTGATATAAATGTTATATGCTAATCCGTAGCATTCTAACATGTAGCAGGCCGTCATCATTTGTTGCACGAATCGAGCTGGAAGTGGTCCGAGTCCAGGAGCTTGGCCCCGTGCGCCAGGACCTTCTCTATGCCGATGTCCACGTCCTCGACGCGGATGATGAGCACGGCGCAGGGCTTGTTGCGATATCCGTAGGCGTACTCCACGTTCACCCCGGCCTCGGAGAGCATCTTGGTCAGCTCGTAAAGGCCGCCCGGCCGGTCCTGCATCTCCACCGCCATGACGTCGGTGAAGCGCACCATGAAGCCGACCTGCTGCAGCTTCTCCAATCCCTTCTCGGGCTTGTCCACCACGACGCGGATGACGCCATAGCCGGCGCCCTCGGCGATGCTGAAGGCCAGTATGTTTATCTTCTCCTCCATGAACGCCTTGGAGACGGCCGCCAGGCGCCCGGGCTTGTTCTCAGAGAATATGGACAGCTGCTTGATCTTGTACTTGGACAGGTCGCTCATCAGATCTCCCTCCTATCGACCACGCGCTTGGCCTTGCCCTCGAACCGGGGCAGGGTGCCTGGGGCCACCAGCTCCACCTTCGCGCCCACGTTCAACGAGGACTTCAGCCGGGAACCGATGCGTTCCCGCAGGGCGTTCAGCTCGAGGATGTTGTCCGTGAACGCCTCCGGCTTCAGCTCCACCTTGACCATCATCTCGTCCATGTAGCCCTTGCGGTCCACCAGTATCTGGAACTCGTTGCCCACCTCGGGGTTGGTGTGCAGGCAGTACTCCACCTGGGACGGGAAGACGTTGATGCCGCGGATGATGAGCATGTCGTCCACCCGGCCGGTGATGCGCGAGATGCGCGGGTGCGTCCTGCCGCAGGCGCACTTCTCCGTCTCCATGGTGGTGATGTCGCCCATGCGGTAGCGCACGATCGGGAAGGCCTCCTTCTGCAGCATGGTGAGCACCATCTCGCCGCGCTCGCCCGGCCCGACCTGCTCCCCGGTCTCCGGGTCGATGATCTCCAGCAGGCAGATGTCGCGCCAGATGTGGATGCCGCACTGGTGGTCGCACTCGGACCACAGCGGGCCGGCCAGCTCGGAGGCGCCGAAGCAGTTGATGCCCGTGACGCCGAGCCACTCCTGGATGCGGTCGCGCATCTTGTCGGACCAGGGCTCGGCGCCGAGCAGCCCGTACTTCAGCGTGGTGTCCTTGATGCTGACGCCCATCTTGTCCGCCACCTCGCCCAGGTACATCATGTACGAAGGCGTGGCCGCCATGGCCGTGACGCCAAGGTCCTGGATCATCTGGATCTGCCGCTCGGTGTTGCCGGTGCTGGCCGGGACGACCGCCGCGCCGATCTTCTCCGCGGCGTAATGGAAGCCCAGGCCGCCGGTGAACAGACCGTAGGTGTTGGCCACCTGCACCACGTCGTCCGGTCCCAGGCCGATGGAGCTCAGGGCGCGGGCGAGCGACTCGGACCACATCTCGATGTCCGAGCGGGTGTAGGCCACGATGGTGGGCTTGCCGGTGGTCCCGGAGGAGGCGTGGTAGCGCACGATCTCCCGGCGCGGCACGGTGAACAGACGGTCCGGATAGTACTCGCGCAGGTCCTTCTTGGTCATGAAGGGCAGCTTGGTGACGTCGGCCAGGGTGTTGATGTCGTCCGGGGTGACGTTGGCGGCCTTCATCCTCTCCTTGTAGAAAGGCGAGAAGTTGTAGAGCCGATAGACCATCGTCTTGAGCAGTTTCAGTTGCAGCTCATCCAGCTCTTGCTGGGGCATGAACTCGACCTTGGGGTTCCAGACAGCCAATAGACCAGCCACCGTTCGCGGGGACGGCGCATGGCCCGCCCCGCAGTAGTGATGGGTGATAACATGTAGCATATAATGATTTTTTGACCTGGCATCCCGCGAGGAAAACCATTATCTGGCGGGCATACGTTCCCCCGACGATGGTAACCTCGAGACAGCTGTTGGAGCGCACCACGTCCATAATCGGCTTCATCATCGTGCTCCTGCTGCTCGCCGTGGCCATATACCTCACGGTCATCGATATCGTCGGGTTCTTCGACCTGGTGAAGGACACGGACATCAACGAGCTCGATAAAGGCGTGGTCCTCGACTTCATCGGGGCCATCCTTCTCATCATCATCTGCCTGGAGCTGGTGGAGACGGTGTTCTCCTACTCCATCGACCACAAGATCCGGGTGGAGGTGGTGCTACTGGTCGGCATCACCGCCATCGTGCGGGAGATAATCGTCCTGGACGTGAACAAGTACGGGGCGGAGTACGTGGCGGCGCTCGGCGGCGTCATCATCGCCATCGCTGGCGCGTATTACCTGATCAAGAGGGGGCAGGAGATCGAGCTCAGGACCGGCGGTCAAGTGAAGTGAGCGCTTCTCGATCTTCGACCGGGCCAATTGAACATTTGGTCCAATCCACCCATTATTCTCACTCGCTCCCGCAGAGGCCATCTCATTCCTGTAAGTTACGATACCATTATATTCTCAATCGGTTCATTTTTTATCAATCGTAATAATCTACGGAGCAAAAAGGGGGGTAAATGTAAATGGAACAAACAAAACCAGAGGAAGTTGCGACACCGGCACCAGAAGCCGCGCCGCCGCTCCATCGGCACCGGCCGCGAAGCCCGGTCCTACCAAGAAGACTTGGTTGATCGTCGCCGTGGTGGCGGTGGTGGCGGTTGTGGTCATCGCGGCGGTCGTGCTGGGTACCGGAATGCTGAACAGCGACGACAGCGGAGACGACGGGGACGATATAAATGATGGTGGAGCCACGACATGGCTCCAGAAATCGGGGGACTTTGTTGAATACACCATGACCGGGTCGGGATATCCATCATCAGTCACCATGCGTATCGAGGTGAAAGAGGTCACTTCGACGAATATGACTATCAATACGTCTATGAGTATGGGGGGCAATTCATTGAGGATCATCTGAACAAATCGTCCCATTGAATGACTCGATAGGGTCTCCATACGATCTTGACCAGATGCCCAGCTACACAACTTTATCAGACAAAGGGATGCAAACCATCTCAACCAAATGGGGGTCCATCTCCGCCCATCATTATGTCATCACAGATGATAGTACACCCAAGACAATAACCCAGGATGTTTGGATAAAAGATGGCATTGTCTTGAAGATGGAACAAAACGTCGAAGGTCAAAGCGATAAAGGCACGGTGACCCTGACCGACACCAATATCAAGGCGATAACTGGGTGAATGGAGGGAAGCATCTACAAACCCTGACAATCTGGGCACATTACCTGTGTGCCTAGGTTCTCTTTCTGTTTAACAATTCGATCGAATCGGCCAGTTGCCCGATCTGTCCGGCGATAGTGCCTCCACCCGGTCGTCCAGGTAAGGTAGCTCACCGAGCTGCTCGGTTTGCGGACATTCCCGTTCTTCTTCAGGATGGTGCCGATCTTCTTCCTTCTCTGTTGGAAGAGCATCTCCACCAGGCGGAAGAAAAGCTTCTCATCGTGCACGTGGAACGGCGGTGGCCGCGGCGTCAACCGCAGCACGGTGGAATCGACCTCCGGCTCCGGCCAGAACTTGTTGCGCGGCACGTGCTCCAGGCGCTCGCACTTGGCCCGGTAGTAGACGTTCACGGTCAGCCGGGAATAGTCGTCGGAGTCCGGCGCTGCCACCATGCGGTCGGCGAACTCCTTCTGCACCATGATGATGGCGCTCTTGAACTCGTGCTCCAGCAGGCGGAAGATGAGCGGCGAGGATATGCTGTAGGGGACGTTGGAGATGAACCGGTCGAAACTTGGGCAGTTCGACCTCGAGCGCGTCGCCCTGGATCAGCTCCACCTTGTCGCCGAACGCTCCTGGATGAATGCGGCCAGCCTCGGTCCAGCTCGACCGTTATCGACCTTGTCCGCCTTCTCCACCAGGAAACGGGTCAGGACGCCCAGGCCGGGACCGACCTCCAGGACGGTCTCGCCCGGTTCGAATGCCGAGGATACTCGACCTCACGTCGCGCGACATCGTCGTCGATGAGGAAGTTCTGCCCCTTGCCCTTGGTCGGGACGAGTTGCAGCTCGTTCAGAACGGACTTGATCTCGGCGGGGCGCATGCCCTTACCTGGAGACGAAGATGTGGTACTTCTGGTGCGGGTCGGACAGCTCGATCTCGATGCGCTTCGCGATCACCTTCTCCGGGTGCTTCAGCGACGGCACGCGGGTGGCGATGTCGTCGAAGTCCTTGAACGGGCCCTTCTTCCTCTCCTCGAGGATGGCCCACATGGTCTTCTTGCCCAGGCCGGGCAGGAGCTCGAGCATGTGCTGTCGGATGGTGATCGGCTGGGCGTCGTTGAAGAAGTGCACGAAGCGCGGCTCCTCCAGCTTGACGATCTCGGCGATGACGTACGGCATCTCCGCCTGCGCCGCGGCGGTGAGCTCCTCGAACGATACCCGGCGCTTCACGTGGATGATCTTGTCGCGCTTCTCCGCCTCCTTGCCGATGTACACCCGCTCGCCGATGGTGATGATGGCGTCGGGCTTGGGCACCAGCTCGAAGAGCTTGAACTCCATCTACCCAGGGCGTAGGCCACCGGCTCGCGGCGGAAGTTCTTCTCCGAGGACAGTCCCTGCGGTAGATAGTCGAGAATGTGCGCGTAGTCTTCCAACTTAACACCAACGCCTACAGATATTTCTCGACCAATTTAATAATCTGCTCTAATTGTTTCTTGTCCACCGTGAGCCTCCTTGGCGAACAGCACCCGGACGTCGTCGACGTGGGTGGGCAGGAGGTCGGCGATCTTGACGGCCTGGGCCTCGGAGACGAACGGAAGCTCGCGCAGCTCCTTGACCAGCTTCTGGGCGTTGGAGGCGCTGACCTTGACGATCTTGTTGACGTGGTCCAGGGCGTACCTCTGCTCGGGGGTCAGCTCGTGGTCCGCCGCCTCGGCGTCCAGCATCTCCTTGACCTCGGCCAAGGTGACATAGTGGTCTGAGCTCATCGAAGCACCTTACAGGTTGACCTTGCTCAGGTGCTCCGGACGGGCCACGACGGTCTTGATCTTGTTGCCGTCCTTCACTTCGAGCACGAAGGCCCGTCCCTGCTGCCCGACGACCGTCCCGGTCTTGCCGTGGAAGCGGAGGTGGGGGGCGCCCTTGTGGACACTGGGGTCGATGAAGATGTGGGCCTTCTCTCCGACCTCGAACACCTGGAACTCGTGCGTGATGGGGGACAGGCCGCTGTTGCGGGGCGTCTTCCTCAGTATCTGTCTGCCCCTGCGCCTCAAACCGTGTGATGGTCTTACCATATCTATACCTCGATGATGTCATTGATCTCAACCACGTCCAGCGCCAGCACTTCCAACGGTGCGGAGAGCAGTTCGGCCAGGGAGGGCGTGGTACGGCCGTCGTCCCCGTGGACGAACTCCTTCACATAGGTGCCGGATTCGGTGCGGAGGAAGATGGTCATGTCGTCCTGCCGAACTCCTCAAGCTCGGCCATGACGATCATCTTGTCCCTCTCCAGGTCCGCCCGGCGGTGCGTCACCCGGGTTGGCGTCTGCTGGCTAATGCAGGTGCGATTGAACTCGCGGAGAACCTCATTTACTTTGTCCTTATTAACTTTGCCGTGATGCGCCACCACGACGCGGTACACCTTGTCTGGGGCGGCGTCCTTGATGGCGCGGACCTCCTGGCGCGAGAAGGGCGGAGCCCGGAGACGTCGACGAGGCCCGTTCGCCTTCGCGTTGATGCGCTCCCGGAGCGCCTCGAGGTCGATGTTGCGCCTCTTCGGCTCGGAGACCTCGAGCACGAACGGGCGGCCGGTGCCGAGCATGCGGGCGTCGATGTCCTCCCGGCCCATGCCGTGGAGGAAGTGCTCGTGCCCTTCGGCCATCTCCAGCGCCGGGGCGCCGATGACCTCCTGCACGCTGGTCTGGTACATCTTGCCGGTGCCCTCGCAGCGCGGGCAACCCTTCCCGCGGCACTGCCTGCACGGCCATCTGGTCTGCGGCAGCTCGCGCGAGTACTTGTTGTAGCGACCGTAGATGAAGAGCGGGGCGATGTCCAGCTCGACGTGGGCGAAGCGGGTGTCGATCAGGGCCACGACCTCGGGGGACTTGAACTCCACCGGCTTGGCGAGCAGGGCCTCGACGCGCTTGCCGATCTCCTGGTTCAGCTCGGCCTTGATCGGCTCCACCGTCTCCTTGCCGGTCTCGGACCAGACCTGCTCCTCGCGCTCCGGTGATGCAGGGGTCGACGCGCGTGCCGATCAGGAAGTTGTTGTGCTCCACCTTCGACAGCGCTTCGATGGCCGCCTGCGCGAAGCGCTCCACGTTGTCGAAGACGTCCTCGCAGATGTAGCAGCTGGAGGAATGGACGTAAGGCTCGTCGCCGCGCTCGGAACGGGCGGCGTTCATGGCGGAACGGACCTCAACGCCGCGCTGGGCGTTGCTCATGCCGGTAGAGACGTGAGCGAAGACGCGCCCCAGGCAATGGTCGCACAGGTCCCATTTGGTGGCGCTCTCCGCCCTATGCTAGAATGATCTCGTCGATAAGCATCTCTGTCACCTTGGCTCCGTCCTACGATACCACCGTTGGGACGGCAGGCGTTGACAGACCCTGCTCGTAGATAAAGGTGTCTTAATGACGGACGAGCCATCGACCGCTGCCTTAGGTCGTTCGATTCTTTTTATTCAAAATATGGTTATAATTAAAAATATTATAATAAACATATATGTTCATATACTAATTATGTTAATTAACATATAGAATGAATGAGAACATATTACAGGACCTGAGATCGACCTTCTTGGAAAGGGCATCGGTCCGAAACCTCCCGGAGCAGGTCTGGGACAAGCTCTCCACCATTGAACACCTATGGGACGAACGCCATCGAGGGCAACACCCTGACCTTGGAGGAGGTCGATACCGTCCTGGTCAAAGGGAAGACCGTCCCAGGTCGACCGGTCCGGGACCTCATGGAGACCGTGCAGCACCGGCAGGCCTTCCGCGGCCTGGTTCGAGCGATGGACCGGCCGATCGACATGAAATGCGTGCTGGAGCTCCACGAAGAGGTGTTCCACGGGATCCTCTCGGATGCCGGTCAATGGCGCCGGGTCAACGTCGACGATCACTGGTGCGAAGCATTCCCCGCCCCGGTTGGAGAAGGTCATCCCCATGATGGAACGGTGGTGCAAGGAGCTGGACCAGTTCGACCGGGAAGGGATGGAGACCATGGAATGGGTCGGCAGAACGCATTCCTCCTTCGAATCCATCCATCCCTTCAGCGATGGGAACGGACGGGTGGGACGATTGCTGATGAACCTGCAGCTGCTCAAGCGGAACTGGCCTCCGGTCAGCGTGATGCCGAGGGACAGGGAGGATTACATCGATGCCCTGGAGCGAGCGGACGACGGGGACCTTCGCCCCATGCACGGACTGCTGTTCGAGGTTGCTGGCCAGGTCATTGCTGGACCTGCTCGACCAGGTCGGGACCGAGAAGGACAGGTTGGTGACATTGAGGGAGCTGGAGAAGAGGAGCGGCAAGAGCGCCAAGTACCTCTCCCTCCGGGTGGCGCAAGGAGAGCTTCCAGCGGTCAGGGTAGGAAAAGGATATCAGAGCAGCGAGAGGGCCTGGGAGCTGTACGAGAAGTACGTGGCCTATCGCTGATCACTCGAAGCCCATCTCCGCGATCTTGAGCCCGGCCCGGCTCCTCTCCAGGTAGCGGTACACGGTGGAGTGCTCGCTGCCGCGCAACAGCATGTCCACGGCGTTCCGGGCGATGGGCAGCTGCACCGAGTTGCCGATGAGGCCGACGGTGTCGCCGTAGACGGACATGTTCGCGCCGGTGAGGTCCTCGATGAGGTGGCGGGTCTTGCCGCCGGAGCCGATGAGTCGGGCGCGCACGCGCATCAGGTGCTCGCCCTTCTTGCCGACGTACGCGTCGATGTCGATGATCTCCAGGTACTCGTCGTCGTCGAAGAGGCGATAGGCGTGATGAGGCGAGAACCCACGACCGATGGCCTTGATCACGTCGACGATCTTGAGCTGCATCACCGGGTCCTCCATCTTGGACTCGTCGACACGCTGGGATCGGCGCTACGCCGGCTCGTCCACTACAGCCACATCGTGTCGGATGCCTTCGTCGTGGTGCTCGACACGGAGGGCGAGGTGACTCGCGGGCGTCTCGACGTCCAGCCCGCGTTGCGCGCCTTCCGGCTCGCGGTCGATGCGCGACTGGCGGCGGTGCTCTCGGCATGCCGGGAGATCGTGGGAGCGCCCATCGCGCCGCTGACCGTGCAGCTTCCGTATCGACGCCCGGCGGACGTGAAGGACTACGAGACGTTCTTCGCCGCGCCGCTCGAGTTCGGCGCGCTAGTGACAGCCTTTCTACTGCGGAACGAGGATCTCGTGCGGCCGGTCGCGGTGGCCGACCCTACCCTCACCAGCTATCTCGACAAGCTGGCCGCGCAGGCGCTCGCGGCGCTCGGCAGAGAGCGAACCGTGCGCGAGCGGGTGCGCCGGGTGCTGTGGTCCGAGCTCTGGAAGCGGTCCCGACTCTCTGGCGGTGTGGCGAAGGCGCTGGGCGCGAGCGCCCGTACCCTCCAGCGCCAGCTCCGCAACGAGCAGACGTCGTTCGCCGCCGTGCTATGGAGTTCCGCCGGGAGATGGCGCCATCGCTCCTGCGTGACGGCCAGCTCGCCGTGTGCGAGGTAGGGTTCCTGCTCGGCTACGAGGACCCGAGCGCGTTCCAGCGAGCCTTCCGGCGATGGTTTGGCCGGTCCCCGCGGGCCTTCCGTAACGCTCCCGACTAGCGGCTCCCGCACGACCCGACGTTTGTCGCGTACAACCGCAAACTTGGCGTCCGCGACCCCGAAGCGCGGCCCGCGCCTTCGATACCTTATTGTTGCCATGCGTGACGTCCGTCTCACGGAGCTTCAGGGCATTCACGTGCTGGTCATCGACGACGACCTGCACGCTCGTCACTACCTCCGGTCGGTGCTCGAGCTGTGGGGCGCCATCGTCACGGCGACCAGCGCCATCGACGCCATCCGCGTAGCCCTCATCGCCGACGTCATCGTGTGCGACCTCGCCTCGGCCGAGAACGCCAACGGCGAGTTCCTCGAGCGGCTTCGCCACATGCACGTCCGCCAGGGCCGTCGGGTACCGGCCGTCGCCCTCGTCGCGCGAGGCCCGCAGGATGCCCGCGAGCGCGCCCCGGGCTTTCAGCGCTACCTGGCGAAAGCCAGTCGACGGCGACGAGCTTCGCGCGACGGTCGCCAACCTCGCCCGCGAGTAACATGGCCCCGGGCTGAGCCCGGCGAGAGTACCGTAGTCATGTGGGGCCAGGGTCAGCGACCGGATCCCGTCCACCGTCCAGTCAGCCCCGCCTCATCTCGCTCGACGTGCTGCGAGGCCTCACGGTCGCCGGCATGGTGCTCGTCAACAACCCGGGCACGTGGGCCGTCATCTACCCTCCGCTTCGTCACGCGGCATGGCACGGCTGGACTCCCACCGACATGGTGTTTCCGTTCTTCGTCTTCATCGTCGGCGTCGCGGTGCCCATCGCCCTCGGTCCCCGGCTCGAGCGGTCCGGACGCGCCGGCGCGCTGGCGCGCGTCGTGCGGCGCTCGGCGATCATCTTCGCGCTCGGGATCATCCTGCAAGGCCTGCCGGCCTTCGAGTGGGCGACGCTGCGAATCCCGGGGGTGCTCCAGCGCATCGCCCTGTGCTATCTCGCGGCCGGTTTCCTGTTCCTGCTGACGAGCTGGCGGACGCAGGCCCTCATCGCGGCCGGGCTCCTGCTCGGCTACTGGGCCGTCATGACCATCGTGCCGGTTCCCGGCTACGGCGCGGGTGACCTCAGCCCGGCCGGCAACCTCGCGGCCTACCTCGATCGCACGATCCTCGGACCTCAGCATTTGTGGCGGGTCGCCCGCGTCTACGACCCGGAAGGCATCCTGAGCACGGTACCGGCAGTGGCGACGGCGCTGCTGGGCGTCCTGACCGGACAGTGGCTACGCCGGCAGCCGACGACGGGAGCGACCGCCGCTCGCCTCGCGCTCGCCGGAGTGCTCTGCGCCGCCGTGGGGCAGATCTGGGGCGCATGGTTTCCGGTGAACAAATCCCTGTGGACGAGCTCGTACGTGATGCTCATGGGCGGGCTCGCGCTGATCACGCTCGCCGCGTGCTACGGGCTGATCGAAGTCCGGGGCTATCGCCGGTGGGCCGTCCCCTTCGTCGTGTTCGGCGTGAACGCCCTCGCCCTGTACTTCCTGTCGTCGGCCGTCGCGCGCCTCCTCGTCCTGATTCGTGTGGGGCCGGAGAACGCGACCCTCCAGTCCGTGCTGTTCAACCGCCTGTTCGCCCCGTGGGCGTCGCCCGTCAACGCCTCGCTCGCCTACGCGTGCGGGTACGTGCTCGCGTGGTGGGGCCTCATGTGGCTCCTCTACCGGCGACGCATCGTGCTGCGTGTTTGATACGAAAACTCGAGCTTCGAGCGGTCTAGCCGCGTAGCTTGTTCGAGGCGTCGAGGGCAGCGACCTTGTAGCACTCGGCGAGCGTCGGGTAGTTGAAGACGGTCTGAAGGAAGTAGTCGATCCCGCCCCCGAGACCCAGCACCGCCTGCCCGATGTGAATCAGCTCGGTCGCGCCGCTTCCGATGACGTGCACGCCCAGGAGCCGGCGATCCTCCCGGTGGAAGAGCATCTTGAAGAGGCCGCTGTCGTCGCCCATGATCTGGCCCCGGGCGATCTCCCGGTAACGGGCCACGCCGGTCTCGTAGGGAACCTTGTGCTCGGTGCAGCTCGTGCTCGGGCGCACCGACCATCGAGATCTCGGGGATTGCGTAGATACCGATCGGGAAGTGGGCGGCCATCGGACCGGCCTCGGCCCCGAACGCGTGGCAGGCCGCGAGCCGCCCCTGCTCCGACGACGTGGCGGCGAGGCTCGGATAGCCGATGACGTCACCCGCCGCGAAGATGTGGGGCACGCTGGTGCGGAACGTCTCGTCCACCTTCAAGCGCCCCCGATCGTCGGCCTCTAGCCCGGCGGTGGCGAGGTTCAGCGAGCCGGTGGCGGCGATGCGCCCGGCCGAGAAGAGCACCACGTCGGACGTCAGACGCTTTCCCGACTCGAGGCGGATGACGGCCCGTCGAGGCGGGCCGTCGGATATCTCGATCGACTCGACGGTTTCGCCCAGACGAAACGTCACGTTTCGATGCCGCATCTGGTGGATGAGCTCCTCGACGATCTCCCGGTCCAGGAACTCGAGCGGCCGCTGGCGCTTCTCGATGAGCGTGACGGGGACGCCGAGCGCCGAGAACATCGAGGCGTACTCGATCCCGATGACGCTCCCGCCCACGACGGCCATGGTCCTGGAACCCTGCTCGAGCTCGACCACGTCGTCGCCGGTGATGACGACCTCTCCGTCGGCGGCGACGCCGGGCGGCGGCGCGGGCCTCGTCCCCACGGCGATCACGATGTTCTCGGCCGAGATTCGCCGCCAGCCGTCTCCCTGGCGCACCACGAGGGTGTGGGGGTCGGCGAACGAGGCCTCTCCCCGAACGATCGTCACGTCGTTACGCCGCAGCTGGGCCTCGATGACGTCCTGCTCGCGCGTGAGGACCTTGCTGACCTTGGCGAAGAGCTGCTCCGCTGTGGGACGGGCGTCGGGCTGCGCCCAACGCGCCCGGTCCGGCCGCGCCGCGAGGCTGTTGAAGAAGAGCACCGCCTCGCGGAGGGTCTTGCTCGGATGGTCCCGGTGCCTAGGCACACGCCGCCCAGGCACGGATCCT
>CAWDXN010000003.1:0-142985 GCA_963806355.1 Methanomassiliicoccaceae archaeon
GATAACATCAGGGGAACGATGGCAGCGTGGGGCAACGATCCTGGCCTTATCCTAGCACCGGGGTGCGAACTTCTATACAAGACCCCTCTGGAGAACATAAAGGCTCTAAGGGATTGTGTGATCAGGTACGGGACCTATCGGACGGGATGAGGGCAAGTTACTTTATGATAATGGATGGGTCGGTTGGTCTGTCCGAACTCAACAAAGAGGAACGCCCAGATGCACATATTCATCGAGGGGATTAGATGGGATATTCACGACTTGAATGTTAGACCACTGCAACTATCGAGCAGCCGGTCGCTGCCCGCAAAATTTGTTATACCATGCTACGATACGAGATAGCTCGGTTATCTGCTGACTGGCGGCGGGACTTCTGCCCCAAATCCATATCCGGAGGTAAGACCTATGAAAATTTCCATCGCTGAACTTAGGGACCTGACCACGAAAGCCATTGCCAGCTTCGGCTATAACGAAGAGGAGATAACGGCAATCCGCGAAATTCTTTTGTACGCCCAACTGCGAGGCAACAATCAGGGGGTGGTGAAATTGATCGGCAAGGGGATTCCCAGGGATCCTGCTGCCGGAGAGATCGTCATCGAAAAGGAAACACCCCTTTCGGCGCGCATTAATGGCAACCGCAACCATGCCATGGTCGTAGTGCGCAAGGCGCTGGAGATCGTCGCGGCAAAGGCGGAGAAAAGCGGATTCGGAATCGCGGGGACCTTCAACACCAACACCTCCTCCGGCGCCATTGGCTACGTCGCCTCCGAACTGGCCAGGAGAGGGTTCATCGGTTTCGTGTTCGGCAGGTCGCCGGAAAGGGTGGCGATGCACGGCTCATATGAACCTGTCTTCGGCACCAACCCGATGGCGATCGGCATCCCGACTGGTGATGACCCGATCGTGCTGGACATGTCCACGGCGGCGATCTCCTATTTCGGACTGGTGGAGGCGGTGACCGAGGGGAGCGACATCCCCGGAGATGTGGCGTACGACGCCGGCGGCCAGCCGACCACTAGCCCGGCGGAAGCGATCAAGGGGGCTATCCGTTCCTTCGACCGGGGGTACAAAGGTTCGGCCCTGGCCATGATCGGCGAGATCCTGGCCGGTCCACTGGTCGGGGCGGCGTTTTGCGGCCAGGGGATAGCAAGGGGAACTGGGGGCATCTGATCTTCGCCATCGACCCGGATCTCCTCGGCGATCGCGATGAGTTTCAGGCCAACGTGAAGCGGGTCATCGGCAGGGTCAAATCGACCAGGCGTCTGCCGGGAGTGGATGAAATCCTGGTGCCGGGGGAACGCGGTTCCCGCACCGCGCGGGAATGTCTGGAGAAGGGGGAGATCGACATCGAGGACAACCTGCTCGCGGAGCTGCGCAAGGTTGCCGGGGCGGCGGCCATCATCAAAGAATAGTGGCTATACTCGGACATCAGGATATAAAAAAAAGTTCTGTGAAAAATAATGTAATGGATAGAAAAATGGTGAGTCTGCCCGACTTCGACCATGAAGCATGTCCAGATTCACCAATTTTACAATGGAATAAAACGGTAAATTCATAACTCGAAGGCTGAAAACCATTTCAACCCTTTTCAAATTTTGATCTACAGTTCCAATCAATAAATGGTTGGATGAGATCTACAAAAGCTTTGTTATAATGATTATGCGATGAAAGCGGGGTAGTAATTGATGTTTAGAGACATGCGAAGAAGCAAGCAATCATTGTCGTTGGAAGACACCGTGGCTGTAATGGATAGATGCACAAATGGTGTCCTGGCTTGTTTCGGAGATGAAGATTATCCTTACGCAGTTCCCCTGAGTTATGTCTATTTTAAAGAAAAGATCTATTTCCATTCAGCCAAAGCTGGACATAAGATCGATGCTATTATGAAAAACCCTAAGGTTTCTTTTTCAGTAGTAGATGAAGATAAGGTAGTAAGTGAAAAATATACCACATACTTCCGCAGCGTTATTGCTTTTGGTAAGGCAAGAATTGTGGAAGGAAAGGAAAGGCTAGATGCTTTTAATGCTTTGGTAGAAAAATATTCAGGAGATCAACCTGAAGAATCCAAACATAAGGAAATAGTTGGATGTTCGAAAGCTCATATTATTGCTATTGACATTGAGCATATAACTGGCAAGGAAGCCATTGAATATGTCAACGCTAAAAGATAATATCATGCAACCAAAATAAGTGGCTGTAAGGGATTAGGAAAAGTGGTGGGTCTGCCCGAATTTGAATCGGGGTCTAAGGCTCCCAAAGCCCCAAGGATGGACCAAGCTACCCCACAGACCCGGTGGGGCGCTCTAACGGCGAAGTTATCCAAATAGTTTATCATCGCCTAATGGTGGTGCCAACCGTTCGGTTCCACATGTCATCGCCTTCCCCTTTCTTCGACCTATAGATATTAATGACTCCCAGCCCATCACTGGAGAGCCCCTCAGCATCGACATGATGGTCGATGGCCTATTCGGGAGATGGCGCAGATGAAATTGAGGAAACAGGACCAAGAGGAGATTCACATCACGGTCGAGGTAAACGACATCGACCATATCCTTACACCCCCAGAGCAGCGACCTTTTTTCAAGCAATCTGACGGAATTCATGGGCCAATCCGCGCTCCAACGATGCAAGGCCATGATCAGAGAGGAGAGGGGTTGGGACAAACGGAAATATCGATTCACTTTCTTGGTGCCATCGGACCAGATCGGTCGGAGGAGCGTAGAGGAGATCAAGACCGCCATCAGTAGATATTGCGCCACCCTGCGCAAGGACAATGAAATTCAGCTCCAAGTGATAAGCATAGGGGATTCAGACAGCTCCCATTCGCCCTCGCTCTCCTCCTGGTTTTCGTCATCTCGGGGATAATAATCGGGTCCGATGCGGTGGTCGAAATGTCCCCACTTTTGGCAACGGCCATCAGCGAGGGCCTGTACGTGATCGGTTGGGTCTCGCTATGGGGTCCGACGGACACGCTGCTCTTCGAGCCCATGGAGCTTCGTACCGAGAACAAGCTTGTTGGCCATGATGGAGAAGGTGGAGATCGAGGTGCGACCATCGAATGCATCCCGATCCAGTTGAGGCAGAGGACGGACCTATGCTCCCTGCCATCGGTCCCATTGCCGAGAACCAGGCGGAATCGTTTAATTATAGGGGGAGGTCCTTTTATGCGTCATCATGCGGGCAGGCAGATCAGCCGTCATCGCTCTGGCCGTCGTGGCAGTGCTTCTCATTGGCCGGTCTAGTGGTCATGCCGATGTTCTTCGACCAGCCCAAGGGCTTTCAGACCGAGGACCTGGTCGCGCCAGAGGTCTACCTGGACCAACAACCCGTGCCTTGGAAGCCCCGCCCCATCACCACGCAATCGCTGAACCACTCCATGCAGCTCTCCTGGGCCATGACCCCTATCTATGCTGGTTACGGAGGGGTTCTTAACCTCAGCTGTCGGAGAGCCAATCGCCGAACCTGATATACCTCTATGGCTTCGGGGTGGAATGGCCCGACCACGGATTGGAGACATCCCGCACCTGCTCGGTCAATCTCACCTCGGGGGGAGAGGAAAACCTCGGCCTGATATTCTTCACAGCGCCAGATGTGGCAGGGAGGGAAGATTACCGTGTATTCGTGGAGATAGCCGTCAAAGCGCCGGAAGGCACGGAATGGAACGACTACGGTAGGATGGACGGCATGCTCTGGGACACAGAGGTGTTAGAGTCCATCAATCCAACGATTTACGACGTCTCGCTCAATCCGCGGAACTATCATGATAAGGCCACCGCGTTGATGGATGGGGACGCAGTCTCTGCTCTGGTGACGCAGACCAAGGCCCAAGTGCCTGGGCCATACAGCCTGCAGCAGCTCCTCTATGTCTTTGACTGGGTGCGGGAGAACATCGAGTACACCGCAGATCCCTCGGACAAATGGCAAAGTTCGATGGACACCTTGGTGCTGAGGGGCGGGGACTGCGAGGACCATGCCATACTGGTCGCCACCATGGTCCGGGAGCTCGGGGGATGCGCGCGCTTCAACCTCATCGATGGGCACGCGTTCGCCACGGTCTTCATCGGGGACAAGTACACCGACCTCACGGCGATAAGGATGTCCATCAGCTCGCACTATGGCACGCTGGTGCCGGTGCACTACCTTTTGGATGATGCAGGATACTGGATGACCATGGACACGGTCGGCTTCCCTTACGCAGGAGGGCTCACTGCCAGCTCGGCGCCGGTGGTGGATGGCGATGTGGACTGGACCTTCGAGGGCACGGACATCCTGATCAAGATCGATGCGGTCCAAGATCAATGAGACTTGCTGGCGGCCAGGATCTCCCGGACCGCTTGACGCATCGCCGCCTCGCTGCCCATCCTCGGGTTCCAACCGACGGCCTGGATCTTCCTGATGTCCAGCAGCATATCCTTGACATCGCCGACCCAGCCTCGCCCTCCCTTCACGCCCCCGGTCCAATCGTAGCGGACATCAGGCAAACCCATCTCCTCGACCACGATGTCTGCGATGCCCTGCACGTTAAGGCGGTCCAGAGAACCGATGTTGTAGATGGCCACCTGCTCCTGCGCCCCTTCAGCGCCGACCATCATGGCCTCGGTGCAGTCAGAGACATGCACGTAGGATTTGTTCGTCCCTGGCGCCGCCCCAAGGATCTCCAATCGCTTCGAATCCTCCCGGAGCTTGCGGATGAAATCGTGCAGCACATTGTGGGTGCTGCGGGAACCAACTACGTTGGCGAAACGGTAGATGGCCGCATCCATGTCGAAGGTGTGAGCGTATGAGCAAATGAGCGCCTCGCAGGCCAGCTTGGAGGCGCCATAGATGGATATCGGGATGAGCGGTCCGTAGCCCTCCTCGGTCGGTATCTGCCCCGGCTCGCCGTACACGGTGGAGGTGGAAGGGAAACATATGGAACGGACCGAGGCGGCCCGCATCGCCTCCAGCACCAGGTAGGTGGCCTCGATGTTCTGCTCCATGTGCACCCGGGTGTTGTTCGGCCCCTGCCTCACGTCCGGGTTGGCGGCGAAATGGAACACCACGTCCACGCCACCCAAGTGCTCCTTGAGCCGACCGGAGAGCAGGTCCGTCTGGTGGAACTGGAAGCGACCTGTGGCCTTTGCCCTATCCATGAACTCCTTCTTACCAGCGGAAAGGTTGTCCACCCCCACCACCTCGCAGCCCTTCGCGAGCAGAGCGTCCACCATATGACTGCCGATGAATCCAGCGCAACCCGTGACCAAGACCTTGCTTCCCTGCAGACGCATTTTCAGACCTCCTTCGTCATTTCCCTTAGCTTCTCGACGAATAATCGCATGGCCAGCCCCCCGATGTGAGAAGCGGTTCTTCTCGTCCATGTCCATCTCGGCGAACGTCCTTTCCGCCCCGTCCGGGACAAAGATGGGATCGTAACCGAAGCCCCTGTCCCCGCGCTCCTCCATGATGACCCTGCCCGGTGCGACCCCTGTGACCACCAGACGGCCGACGTCCTCCATCTGGCAGCCGATGCAACATCGGAAATATGCCCGACGGTCCGGACGGCCTTCGAGGAGACGCAGGACGCCAGCGCATCCGATGGTCTTGAAAACATAGGCGGAATAGACCCCTGGGAAGCCGTTCAGGGCGGGAATGAACAGACCGGAATCGTCCAATATGAAATCCTTGTGACCGGATGCTGCGATCTGGTCCAGGCAACCGTTCACCACCTCTTCCAGGTCGTCCGCCTGGATCTCATCGCATTCGACCTTGAGGTGCCTCACCGTGATGCCGAACTGCGCCAGACCATGTTGGAACTCCTGAAGTTTATGTAGGTTGCCGGTGACCAGGCCGACCTCCCTCATGTGTACCGACCTCGGTCCTCGATCTCCTTCACCTTGCGCAGCACCTCGGCCGCCCTGGGGAACGAGTCCCGGTACGATCTGATGATCAGGTCATAACTGTCCAGGATGTAGGGAATGCGCGGACTGGAACGCCTCGCGGAGCAGATGCAGGTCGACCCCTAGCTCCTCCAGCTCCGCCTTCTTCGTGCCCAACGAGAAATCGATGAACCAGACCCGTCCCTCGGACCAGATCATGTTGGAGGTGGTCAGGTCGCCGTGGGCTATGCCTCCTTTATGCAGCAGACCCACCGAGCGGCCCACCTCCTCGCATACCACGGCCCTCTGCTCCGGGCCCGATCCGTCGAGCAGGTCCTTGACGCGGGGGCCTTTGATTTCCTGCATCACCAGTGTGGCATCGATGATGTCGATATCGTAGATGACGGGCGTGGGCACGCCCAATCGCCTCGCCTCCTGGATCAACCGTGCCTCGTTCTTGGTGCGCGTGACACGGAGCGAACTGTCCAGCTCTGGGTGGCGATATCCCTTGGGAACACGGCTCTTCAAGATGACCTCGCGGCCCATCCAGACCCCTCGACGGATCTCTGCCTCCGCCCCTCTTCTGATGACCTGCACGTCCGGACTATCGTTAAGCGCTTTAATTAACCTTTAGACGCGCTGGTGAGCGCCGGCGCCGTCCTGACCTCAGCGGCAGAGTGGTCGGCGGTATCGAAGAAGCGTTCTAGTTCCGAGCTCAGGTCATGGCTCTCCTCCATGTGGAAGCTGGAGGGGAACGCACCCCGAACCGTTGCGGACAGGTAACGGTCGTCCAGGAGGACGATGGCCGCCCTGTCCGTCTCGGAACGGATGGCCCGCCCCGCCGCTTGCAGGACCTTCGTCACCGCTGGATAGGTCCGGGCGTACATGACGGCCTTGGACGGTCCATGCCGACGTTACCAATCTGGACATGATGGCGTCCCCTTCCACCGAAGGTGGGGCCAGGGGCAGACCGACCACGAACACCGCCGAGAGCAGGTTGTCCCGGAAGTCCACCCCCTCCGCGAAGGAACCACCAATGGTGGCCAGCAGCAGGCAGGAACGTTCTCGGACCAGCTCGGAGATCAACGCCTCCTTCTCAGCCTTGGCCATCTCCCGTCGTTCCACAAGCGTCCTCTTGGCCAGGGGCATGCGCCTCAGGAAATGCTCCGTTCGACCCAGGAAATCGTAGGAGGGGAAGAAGGCCACCACGTTGCCCGGCACGGCCCGGCAGGCGCGGGCCATCACATCGGCGAAGGCCATATAGCTCGACTCATCCCGCCGTGTCGAAGCGGGAGGTGACCGAGGGCACGACCAATGCCAGGCGGTTCTCGGGAGGGAACGGGGAGGCATATTGGCGACAGACCGCCCTATCTCCGATCCCAAGTGCCTCGGCGAATCGGCTGGGAGGGTGCAGCGTCCCGCTCATCAGCAGGGAGCAGCGCATCCCTTCGAACAATGGCCCGGAGATGAGTCCAGGCTCGATGAAGCGGTTATGCAGCACGCCTTTGGCCCCGTCCACGAAGCGGATCGTTGCCCCTGGACAGGAGGACCACCCCTGAAGGAACAGTGCCAGTTCCTCCATGCGCCGGCGCGGTCTCCCTTGATAGTATTCCAATATCCCCTGGGCCAGCTCGCCGCTGTTCGCCCCCACCGCACGCTCCAGCTCGTCATCCAGCGCCTCGATGGCAATGGGCCCAACATTTGGTTCGAAGGCATGGCGGTCCAGGAAGGCCAGGATGGTGGTGAGCGCCTCTCGGAAGTGCCTATTCCCCGTGCCCTTGAGGGCGGAGCAGAGCTGGGACCGGGCCAGGGACTGGCTGTGCGCCTCGGTTATGCGCGAAGGCAGATTGTGCGCCTCGTCCACCACCAGGACCGATGAGCAGGCTGGGCGACCCAGGTCCTCTAGGACGGGCCGGTCCCTGCCAGAGAACACGTGATTATAATCCCCCACCATCAGGTCCGTCTTGGCCAGGGCGGCCCGGGCGGCGAGGTATGGACATCCTCCCATCCTCACGCACAGCCTCATCGCCTCCCCCACGTGCAATGGGTACTCGAGCAGTCGGGCCGCCGCCGCCTCCACCCTTTCCTTGTCCAGGAAATAGCAGTCCCCCGATTCCGTGCAAGGCACCTGCCCATCTCGGCCACGGCACAGGCACATGTCCTCCCTGGAGATGAGGTCCACCACCTTCACCTTCTCCCGCCTCCAGATGTAGCGCGCCGTCTCGATGGCCGCCCTATGCTGGGATTGTCTGGAGGTGAGGAATAGCACCGCACCATGGCCGGTAAGCACCGTTTCCAGCGAGGCGCTCAGACCGACCGCCGTCTTGCCCAATCCGGTTGGGGCGTCCGCCACCAGGTCCACTCGATTGGACATGCAGGACCGGGCGTCCTCCAAGAACTGGCCCTGGCCGCCCCTGGCCTGCGGGAAAGGGAACAGGTCCCGATGGCCCCGTTCCGCCTCGATCGGTATGGGTTCGTGCGCTTCCATGAGGGAGGACTTGCCGGCGGGTCACACTATCCTTACCACTAGACGCAAGCTACTCGGTGGTCTCAAATAATGGTCAATCTCTGACCTGCCATCGTGACCGAGGCATACCTGAGAGGCAAGCAGGCGGCGCTGGTCGCCGGGCTGCTCTTCCTCAGCACCCTCATGGGTTACGTGGCCCGTTCCAGCATATCCGTGGCCCTACCTTACATTTCCGAGGACTACGGCTGGACCCAATCGGAGCAGGGCTACCTGGGCGGCCTGCTGCTCGGGATATTCCTGGTCGGCTACGGTCTGAGCAACATATTCCTCAGCCCCCTCATAGACCGTTTCGGGCCGCGGCGGATGCTTACAGCCGCCATCGTCATATGGTCCATCATAACCTTCTTCACTGGGCTCCTGGGTCTCATCTTCGGGGCCTTCCTGTTCCTGCGCTTCATCCTGGGGGTATCGCAGGGAACGCTGTTCCCTTCGGCCAGCAAGGAGACCAAGCTGCGATTCGCCCCAGGGCTGCGATCGAGGGTGAACGGTCTCTACATGTCCTCGATGTACATCTCCAACCTGGTCATCGGCGCGGCGGTCCTGCCGCTCATCGCCTTCACCGACTGGCGCATCACATTGTACATCGTTTCCGGACTGGGGTTGTTGTTGGCCGTCCCAGTCTGGTTCTTCGTGAAGGACGATGGCAAACAGGACGCGCCCAAGAGCATGAAGGAGGCGTATTCCGAGATCGGAACGGGATTGAAGGAGTCCAGTCGCATCAAGGGCTTCTGGCGCCTCACCGTGGCCGATACCGCCATGAACCTGGCCTGGTGGGGCCTGTCCCTCTGGCTGCCGACATATCTCATCGAGGCCAAGGGATTCACCACGGAGGAGCTGGTCTGGGCCCTGCCTATGATCTATATCGGGGGTTTCTTCGGCATCTTCCTGGGCTCCATGCTCAGCGACAGGGTGGGGCGCCGCTCCATAATCACCGCCCTGTTCTCCATCACCGGGGCGGTCTTCCTAGGCCTGCTGGTCATGGCCGAGGACCAGTCCTTGGTGGTGTTCGCCGGCTTCGCCACCTTGTTCTGCATCAGCTTGCTCCCGGCCAATGCCTACACGTTGCTTCAGGGCATCGTCCCGGCTCGTCTCACCGGCTCGGCCACCGGCCTCTTGAACGGTGTCTCCAATGGGGTCGGGGTGCTCGGGCCGGTGCTCATAGGCGCCTCTTTGGCCCTCACCGCCAGCTTCGACGCTGGCATCGCGGTGGTGGCCGGGGCACAGATATTGGCGGCCTTCGCCATATTCTCCTTCAGACGACTGGAGAGAAGCGAGGGGTCCGGCAGCTGAGCCAAGATTTTATCATCCACCCAATGGTTCTTCTCCCCGTGCAACACCTGCCCTTGAACTGTTCCGCCCTCGACGCCTTGCTAGGAGGGGGCATCGAGAGCGGATGCATCACCCTGATCTATGGGGAGGCGGGGACTGGCAAGACCAACCTGTGTCTGATCCTGGCAAGACAGGTGGCCCTGTCCGGGCGCAAGTTCATCTACATCGATTCCGAGGGGGTGTCCATGGAGCGGCTCAGACAGGTCTCTGGGCCGGACATCGACGCGGTCTTGAAGAACGCGTTGTTCAGCGAGGTGCACTCGTTCAAGGAGCAGGACACCATGGTGGACAAGGCCATCAAGCTGGCCGAGGGTCAGGCGGACATCGGCCTGATCGTGATCGACTCCATGACCATGTACTATCGTCTAGCTGACCGGGACGAGGAGCGGGTGGAGCGTCGGTCCTTGGCGAACCAGAGCGCCAAGCTCCTTTCCTTGGCCAGAAAGAAGGGCTTGCCGGTGCTGTTGACCTCCCAGGTGTTCATGGACATCGAGAAGGGGTCGGTGGAGGCGCTGGGTGGGAACGTACTGCACCATAACGCCAAGACCATCATATTCCTGGAGCGGACCGGTATGGGCAAGCGCAGGGCGACGGTGATGAAGCACCGTCACCTGGCCGAGGGCGGGACCGCCGAATTCCGGCTCACCGAGTCGGGCGTCTCCTGCCTCTGATCAGCGGTCCCTTCCGACAGCGTAGTCTATGAGGGCGGAGATCATGCGCTTCTCCTCCGAAGGGGGTAGGCACTGCAATAGCTCCTTGGCTTTCCTGGCATATTCATGGGCCTGTTTTGTGACGAAATCGATGCTACCGGTGCGCTCAAGCACGGCGATGGCCTCGCTGACCTCTTCGGCGCTGGCATGCTCGTTGCCCAATGCCTTCAGGAGCGTGTCCCGGTCCGAGCAAGGCCGTTTCAACTGCTCCATGGCATGGACGATGATCAGGGTGCGTTTGCCGTTGCGGATGTCGTTGCCCACCGGTTTTCCCGTCTTCTTCTCGTCGCCCAGGATGCCAAGGACGTCGTCCCATATCTGGAACCCGATGCCCCACAGGCGGGCGCACTCCTTCATGTCCCGCACTTGCTGGTCCGTTCCGCCGGCTATGATGGCACCACCCTCCGCGGCGCAGGCGAAGAGGACCGCGGTCTTCTCCTCCACCATGAGGACGTACTCCTCCACCCCCACGGTCTGCCTGGCCTCGAAATCGATGTCCATCTGTTGTCCCTCGGCGATGAGATATACGGTCTCGGACACCGTTCGCACCAGCCGACGCAGGTCCTCGCCCGGGACATCCGTGTCGCACAGGATCTCATAGGCCCTCGCGAACAACGCGTCGCCGGCGATTATGGCGGTCGGCTCGTCATAGAGCACGTGCACCGCCGGCCGCCCTCTTCGCATCTCGTCCTTGTCCATGACGTCATCGTGGACCAGGGTGAAGTTGTGGATGATCTCCAGGGCGCAGCCGAAAGGCATGGTCGCCTTGCCCCTCTTCCCGACCGCTTCGGCCACCAGCATGGCCAGGACCGGGCGCATCCTTTTACCTCCGGCCTCGGGGTAATGGATCATGGCCTTGCGCAGCTTCGGGTACTTGCCATAGTCCAGGTAGTGCATGAGTCGCTCGTCGACCTCTTTGGCCATGTCGGCCATCCTCTTGGGAAGCTCCATGTGCTCACGTCTCCAGTTGGTCCATCCATTCCTTGGTGGGACCGGTTATGATGCAATCCTTGTTGGCCAGGGAGGCGATGTCCGCCGACCCGGTGAGGAACATGGCCACCTTCAGCTCCCTCTTGGTCCGGGCCAGCACCTCCTTGACCCTCTCCGCTGATTCCAAGGCCGCTGGCAGCACCGCCCGGGCATAACCTCCGCAGGATGCGCCAAGCACGATGCCCCTCGCCAGGTCCAGGCCGTTGCGCACTCCGCCGCTCGCCATCACGGGCAGCCCCACTTGGGATTGGACCACCGAGACCGGCGCCGGGATGCCCCAGTCCGAATAAAGTTCACCAATGGAGGCCAGCCCCTCGTCGCCATGACGCTTGGCCCGGTGCATCTCCACGGCGGCGAAGCTGGTGCCGCTCAGACCGGAAACGTCCAAAGCCACCACCCCAGTGCCCTTCAGTCGCAGCGCCACATCTTCCGATATCCCCGCCCCGGTCTCCTTGACCATGCAGGGCATTTCCTTGGCCAGGGCCCTGATCCGGTCCAGGCAACCGACCGCTCTCAGGTCACCCTCCGGTTGGGCCACCTCCTGCAGATAGTTCAGGTGGATGGCCATGACATCGGCGTCGATCATGTCGAAGGCCTCCTTGACATCATCCAGCGTGAATGCCTTCTTGCGACCTTGCTTGATGAGCTGCGGGGCGCCGATGTTGCCTATGCGCAAAGGCACGTCATGATCTCGCAGAACGGTGTAGCTTGGGTCGGACCGGTCCTCGATGCCTGCCCTCTGGCTGCCAATGCCCAGTCCGATCCGCAGTATCCGCGCAGGCCTCGGCCAGGTTTGCGTTGATCCTCTCCGCCTTGGCGTAACCGCCAGTGATGGCCGTCACCACCAGGGGCATGTCCAATTCCTTGCCTAGGAATCGGACCGAGGTGTCGATATCCTCCAGGTCCACCTCGGGAAGGGAGTTCTGAATGAGCCTCACATCGTCCCAATGGTTGTGGTCCGGCCAGACCTTCTCCTGTGTTGCCACCTCGATGTGGTCCGCCTTTACGCTTTTGGATCTTCCTCATCTCATCCACCTCTGACTCTGGAACATATGGTGCCTGCCCCGCGCAGCGCGCTCTCCAGCCTACCTGGCACCATTCCGTTGAGGATGATGCATTCGTCGGTATGGGCGCTCAGGGCGAGCATGTAATCGATCTTGGCATAGATGCTTCCCGTGACATCGTCGCACCGCTCGCTCCGGGGAAGCCGGTCCAGCACGGCCCGGTCGATATCGGCCAGCAATTGGGCGTCGGAATGGAGGTGCGGGTCCCGGTCGAACACGCCGTCCACATCGGTGACGAAGATCACGCGTTTCGGTCGCAAACCCTCTGCCAGTCTTGTGATGAGTTGGTCGCCGGAGCAGATCCCGAACGAACGGGTCACGTCCAGGGTGACGTCCCCATAGGTCACCGGGACGACCCCGATCTCCAGGTAGGCGCGGAAACGGTCCAGGTCCAGGTGCGCCAGCTTTCCGTCGCGCAGCGTCGCGCAGGACCCAGGGGATATGGCCACGGCGTTGACGCCGGCGGAGACCAGCTCCTTGAGCACCAGCAGGTCAAGTTCCCTGACGTCCAAGGCGACCTTGCTCACTCCCTCCTCCTGGCCTGGTCTGACCCTGCCCCTTTGCAGCTCGAAACGCTTGGCCATCACATGGCCGTAGGAACCAGCGCCATGGACCAGCACGACCTCTTCGCCGGAGGACGCCACCTCATCGGCCAGACGTGCGACGGTCTCTGGGCGGAAGGTGCGATATTGCCCCTTGTCCGTGATGACGCTACCGCCCAGCTTCACCAATATCATTTGACCATCTGGGACATGAGATGGTCTAGTTAAAAATGTTCGTCGGTCCTAGGTCACCTTCTTCCCGCACTTGCGGCAGAAGGTGTCGGTGGGCTTGAGGGGTCCGTTGCAATGAGGGCAGAGTGGTGGGCTGTCCAGATTTCTCCCCGCAGGAACCGCAGAACTGGTCGTCCTTGGTCAGTTCGGCCCCGCACTTGTCGCACTGATCGATCTCGGGTGCCTTGACAACCGCGGCGACCTTCGCCACCTCCATCTCCGGTGTGGCAACGGCCGTCGTTACCACCAATCCCTCCAGGGTCTTTCTGGCCTTCATGGAGTGGGTCAGGGCGGCATTGTAATTTGCCGCCTCGAAATCGACCTTGGCCTCGTTCAGTTGGGCTTCCGCCGCCGAGACGTCCTTGGTGCCCCGGGCGGAATCGATCTCGCTCTGGACGGAGGATATGAGGAACCTGGACTCCAGATAGTTCTGGGGGAGCTTCTTGACATCGTGCACGTTGGAATCGTCCTCTGCGACATCGATGAAGGTATCAGATCGGGCCATCGGCCTCGTCCAGGTCGATAGGGAGGTCCTTCTCCGGTGCCACCATCAAAGAATCCCTGGCCAGTTTGGTGGTGGCCATGACCTTGGCGTAGTCCTTGCGGTCGTATTCCATCTTCGCCTTCTCTAGGAGCACTTCGGCCTTGGTCGTGTCCTTTCCCACGTTCCTCAGGGACAGGGCGACCGCAGAAGTGTTGGTGAGCGAGTTATAAGCATCATCGCGGTCCAAGACCATTACCATGTCGTCCTTTCGCTTTGGACGCATGAACTTGAACTCGACATAAAGCGTGATGACCAGTATGATTACGAGCACACCCATGAGGATGGCGTTTATTGTGTCCAGATGAACTCCCTCCAATGAGATGGCATGTCGCGGTTATTAAAAGTTGAACCAAGATAAGTATTTATGCAGGTGGATTTTATTAATAATAATATCCTTATTTATCTAATCAATTGAATATAGATTCCGATCCACGAAAGAACTAGAGGCGAAACAGCCAAAAGCAACGCTGATCAGGAATTAGAGGAAAAATAAGAAAGGCTGACAGCGTTTGAAGCTTCCCGTGGGCTCGCGCACCACAGTACCACAGCAGACGCAGGCGGGCTTAGCTTCTGGGATCGGACGAGACCAGGCGTATCCCCGCCGCTATGGCCGTCAAGCCATTCTTAGAATCACCGAAGTGAACACATATATTTAAGAATTTCTGACGAGGGGCTTTTTCCCCTACATCAGAGCGTATAGGAGAACGAGCCCGAGACCCGCCGCCACCGCCATGGAGACCATGTTATTGCCGAGCTTGGACATCCTCCCTTCCCGCTCCCAGGTGGCGCCTATCAGACTGTCCACGTTGCATCCCAAGAACCCGGTGAGGACCGGCACCGCCAATGTGATGTCGGGCCATTGGAAAGGGAAGAGGATGGCCCAGCCCAGCAGCGATGCCAAGAGTGCCCCCAGGAAGGCCCAGGCGGTACCATAGGCGGACACTCCTCCGTTCGTTCCTGGCGGCACCGGTCTCATGGTCGTGATCAACCTCACCCTCGGGCTGAGGACGCCCAGCTCGCTGGCGATGGTGTCCGAGGCCGCCTCGGCGATGGCGCAGAGGTAGACCAGTCCGGCGATCGGTTCGTCCTGATAGCCCAGGACGTACGAGCCAACCGCAATGGCGGCTGGCACCAGACCGTTCGCGACCACATTGCGGTAGTTCCTCTCCCCCTTGGTCCCTTCCTGAAGGCCGCGGGCCTTCTTCTGCTCGAATCGATATCTGGTGACAAGGAATCCGGCCAGGGCGAAAGCGATCAGCATCACCAAGCCAGCTCAAGGAGCCGAAGACGCCTATGATCACACCCATTCCGAACGAGGCCATGCTGCCGCTGGCATCAAGGAGCCCGAACCGGTACGAGATGAAGCTGAGGACCCCGCAGAGGGTAAGGACCAGCAACAGCTCCCAAGCCGTCGACATTGCCGATGCGAACCATCAAAGGCTAATAAAGGCGATGGTCGGAGCATCGACCATAGCCGGATGCAGGCATCACTCTTTGTCGTTGTTCCGCTTCTCGAAGAAGCCCACGCGCTCGAAGAGGGGCCGGGTCTCGTCCTTTATGCCCCGCATCTTTTCCAGGTCCCCATCCCAGGCGATGAGCTCGATGCCGTAGTTCTCATCTATGTTGTCCATTATCTTCTCCAGCTTGGCCGGGACATTGCCCGTCCTCGACCCCACCAGCACGACCGCCAGATAATAGAACTCCCGCTTCTCGATCATGAGCTTCTTTTCGCCGAAGTCCATGCGCTTGAGGCCAGTTACGCTCTCGTCCTTGAACGAGTCAGTGACGAAGCCTTGGATCGCCACCAACATGCTGCTCATGATCTGGTCGTCCATGCCTGGCTTCAGGCGGCGAGCCTGGTGGGCGATAAGGTTCCCATCGTGATAGATGAGGAAGACCTCGTCAACCACCGGTCTGGTGCGCCATAGGTAGATGACGATCATCGAGAGCACGCCGATGATGGCGAGCAATGCGATGACGAGATAGGTCATGGTGAGGTCCTGCTCCACCAACAGTTGCACGGGCACGGTGGTCTGGTTATACCCGTTGCTGTCGACCGCCATGACCGAGTAGTAGATCTCGACATCTTGGTCCTGGGCCGGTATCTGGCCAGTATAGTTGCCCGGCCCGGTCAGGACCATGGGGACCTCGATCCAGTTCACCTGGTCCAAGGTATAGAGGAGCACGACCCTCTTCAACGGGGTGGCGTCGCTGACGCTGACCACGATCTCGATGGCCTCGCCCACGTTAGAGGAGGTGGGCCGATCAAGGAACGTGATCTCAGGCGGGGTCCGATCCAATATGACCGTGGTGCTGTTCTGCACCGCGGCGTTGCTGCCGTCGCTCACCTGCAGGAACACATTGAAGACGCCCTCGTTGAAATACTGATGGTAGATCGTCCGGTAGGTGGAGTTCCAGTCCGTCCAACTGCTACCATCCCCAAAGGCCCACTGATACTGCAGGTTCGGAGTGTCCCCATCCGGGTCGTAGCTTTGGTTGGCAGAGAAATAGACCAGGCCCTCGGTGGTCGAGACCTCGTAGGTGAATATCGCCACTGGTGGGGAGTCGATGATATCTATCTGGATGTTCCTATCCACGCTATCGTCCGTATCGTTGACGAACACCCTGACGGTGTAGGAGCCGCCCTCATCAAAGCGATAATAGAAACTGGGCACATTGGTGGTCTGTTCGAAGATGGTGCCAGCACTGGTGATTATCAGCCAGCGGTAGGAGAGCGGGTCGAAGCCCTGGACCGCCTCCACGGTGAACGTGACGTTGGTATGCTTGGCGAAGCTGGTGCCGCCGCTGCCTCCAGTATATATCGATCCCACCTCTGGGTCCGTGTCCTGGACGCTCACCGTGATGGACTTGGACACATTGCTGCCATCTGAGTCCAGAACGCTCAACTTGACGATATATTCGCCCTGTTGAACGTAGGTATGGTGCACTGTCGCCCCGGTCAGGACCGTGCCGTCCCCCATGTCCCAGAACCGCTTGGTTATTGGGTCATAGGAGGTGCTCAGGTCATGGAAGGTGATGGTGATGCCCTCGTCGTCGCTCGCTCGGGAATAATCGAAGTCGACCAGCGGAACCTGGTCCGTGACCGTGATCGTCTGGTTGGCATAGGACTTGCTACCATCGGAGTCGGTCACCGTCAGGTTCACATCATAAGAGCCATTGGCAAGGAACCGATAGTTCATGCTTGGACCTGTAGCCGATCGCCAGCCCATTGACGCTCCATTGCTGCAATGCCAAGGCATCGCTGGGTGAAGTGG
The DNA here is from genome assembly GCA_963806355.1 of Methanomassiliicoccaceae archaeon. GTDB lineage: Archaea > Thermoplasmatota > Thermoplasmata > Methanomassiliicoccales > UBA472 > JACXTP01. The sequence continues at coordinate 17,068 of CAWDXN010000003.1, forward strand.
AGGTGCTGTTGAACCAGATAGTGCCGTTCTCGATCACCGACCCGGCGCTGGAAACGAACTCTGCCCAGGGCGACCCATCGGACACCTGGACCAACATATCATAGGAATCATTAGAGCCGTCCTCATCGATGACCGTGAGCCTAACCGAGTATGAACCATTGGAAACGTACCTGTGGATTGGATCGGTGCTCGTTGGATAGCTCTCCACCGTCCCATCCCCGAAGTCCCAGAGGAATTGGGTCAGATCATCGGCCGGGCTGCTCGATAGGTCCACGAATGTGATCGACATGCCCTCCACGATGCTGTCGCTGGACGCACGAACATGGCTATGGGCGAGGCGTCAAGCGACGGTCACCGTCCCGTTCTTGTAAGCGCTCAGGCCACCGCGGTCCGTGACCTTCAATGAGAGTTCATGGGTCCCATTATCGGCGAACGAACAGTTGGCCACCTTCACCCGAGGCCAGGAACACCCAGGCGCGCGCTCCCTTGTACCGTACGCTCCATTGGTAGGAAAGGGAGGATATGTCCGATACCGAATCGGAGGAAAGGCTCGCGTCCAGTTGAACCAAGCTGCCCTCGGTGGAGGTGGCCACCGGGTAGAAGTCGGCCACTGGGAAAAGGTCGTTCTGGGTGTAGATCGATATGGAAACCGACCCCGACGAGCCGAGGACCATGTCCATTCGTTCATCGTCATTGACATCCTCGATCAGAGGGAGGTAATGCCCCGCTCCACCGTTCTGGACCGTTATGGTCTCGAAGATAAAACCATCAAGGTCGAGCATCGTCAAGGTGCCGACATCAAAACCGGCCACCAGGACCTCCAGCTCTCCATCATCGTCCAGGTCGCCGAGGTCTGCCTTGCTGAGTCCGTCAGGACAAGCGTACACGATCTTGTTGGAATCGGAGAATCCGACCCCTTCGTTCTGGTAGTATGACGATGAGGTTGCCGTCCGCGGTCCCGACCAGGATGTCGCACATCCCGTCATGGTTGATGTCCCCGGCATCGGCCCATCTCACCGGGCTGATCAGGGGTATGGAATAGGAGCGGCTCGATGCGAAACCTGTTCCACCATCGCCCTGGAAGTAGATCTCCAATTGGTTCGTGCTGGCGTTCACCAAGGCCACATCGATCGTCCCCGGGCCGGTCTCCATGCCCACGTCGAAGTCGCCTGTGACGATCTGCATGGCCTCAGACCCCGCCAGATCCACCGTCATGTTGTTGTCGCTAGAGAACCCAGGGAACGTTCCCGAGTTGAAGAAAATCACGAATCCGCCTTCCATACCGACGATCAGGTCCTGGGTTCCAGATGCGTCCATGTCCGCGACGGCGATGGAACGGGGATTTTCCAACGAGGGGCTCAGGACGACCGTGGGTGCTGTCTGGCTTAGGAAATCCGGTGAATTGGCATACACCAGAACGCTCTCAGTGATCGGGTCCAAAACCACCAGATCTTGGTAATTGGGGTCATAGAGCGAGACTGAATAAGCGCTCCTACATGCCAGTGCTGACACCGATCCCCGTCCAGGCCCCATCATGATAGAATCTAAGGAAGTTCTCGGTTTGGTTCAGGTAACCGATCATCTGTCCAGTTCGGTCGAAGTTACCAACGAACAATGAGTCCATGCCGTCTGGGGCGAAGATATTCTCATTGGCGTTCGACAATCTTCCTTGTACTGAATAGTAAACGGTGATCGCCTCCGAGGTCCCGCTCGAGACCGAGAGCACCATCAGGTCCTCCCATCCATCCTTGTTCAGATCGACGGGCATCAATTGTAAGGGGAGGCCAAGGCCAGGGAAGGCCCCATTCGGTCCCTTGAACGCACCTGTCGGGGTGTAATAGTAAGATACATTGTTGCCGGTTTTTGAGAAGGTGGCGATATCGACCCCACCTAAATGGTCCAGGTCAATACCGACCGCCCCTCCGATCCCGTTCGGCGAGTTAATTATCTTGATCTCCTCAAATCTGCCTGAGGCAGGGTTGTATTGCCACATCCTTACTTTGGAGGAGGCAGAACCGTTCTCACCGACAAGTAAGGTGGGGTTCCCCGGATTAACCTGAGCTGAGGATATGCTGACTGGCATATCTAGTTGGATTCGACCCCCTCGTCCCAGTTTGTCAGCGCTGTATCCAGCATAATCGGTGTTGTTGTTGAACCATACGGAAACATTTCCGGTGAAGGGTCCGCCGATGGCCACATCCGGTCCTGCACTCTGGTCGAAATCGTCGATGCAGGAGAGCGATGCCTTCTCCATTCCCTGGTATAGGAATTATGTGTCCACTTAGGAAAGCTAGGTCGTTATGGTATACACTGAGATAGCTGACTGTTGAGCTGGAGGATACCACCATGACATCGTTCTTGCCATCCAGATCGAAATCGTCCACACCCACTGGAGTTCGGAATGAAATAGGTCTGTTCTGGGTCTATCAATTTGGTGAAGTTCTGTTCCTGGGAGAAGATCTGAAGATATCCTATGGGAGAGGCCTCGAAACATACGACCACGTCCAACCTGCCCAGATCCATCGATATCTCCCAAGTGCCAAGCAGGTTATGTTCTGACCGGAGGGAATGATCACTTCTAGGGGTGGTTTCGAAGCTTCCATCATCCTTCTGATAGTAAATCCCGACCTTATTCTCATAGATGACAGCGACATCCGTTCTTCCATCGTTGTTCAGGTCGCCGGTGGCCATCTGTTTGGTCGTCGCCGGGACGGGGAACGATCTGGAGAAGTTGTCATATAGGTCAACGCCAGTGGTTCGGAACCCAGCATCATAGGAGAGTTCCTTGCCGTGGACAGTTTCGGGCGCATTGGCCGCGGCCATCGAGAGGAGGGCCGTCGCCAGCATCGACACGGTGAGAGCCAGGGCCATAACGGCGATAAGGCTCGTTCTCTTTTTGCCCATCACCATAACGTTCTCTCTAGTATCCTTTACCATTATATATTTATTGGAGAAGAACAATAGTATTTGTTGAAATATAAATCAAGAAAATTACATATGGACATTATAATATAATATTATTTTAATATTAAATCATTATTATTTATTTTGATAACATATGGCTGTGACTGCGACGGGTTGAGAACTAGGAAAAAACGCTTTAATACCCTCGAGGAAGTCTTCTTCATCATGGAGAGAAAATCGGCTAGTTTCGAACTGGCACAGCTAGCCCTCGACGAGGACTCGTGCAAGATCCTCGCCTACACCTATCATAACCCCAGGTGCGTCAAGGACATTTGTGGAGATCTGAAAATCCCCCAGGTCAAGGCCTACCGTCGCATACGGGAGCTTGAGGAGCTGGGCCTCATCAAGAGCGTCGATACCGCCGCCAGGAAGAGGCTCTACACATCCAACATCGAAAGGATCCAGATGACCCTGAACGAAGCACACATTTCTATGACCGCCGAGTACAAGGACGGCGCCAAGAGCTCGTTCGACCTTAAGTTCGACACCGATGCCGGCAACGCCGTGGAATGCGCCACCAGATGACCTTGCTCATTCTTCCTTCGCTTCGATCAACAGGCTGTAGAACGAATCGGCCGATCGCTTCGCGCTCTCCTTATCGTCCATTGGCGCCAACATGAGGCGCCCGTTGATGTAAAGCGTGATCTCAAGCCCGGAACGCCGCGCCACGATCATGACCTCTTTGTCCTCGACCTCATAACCATCCTGAGCCAGAGCCGCCGCGGACGCCTTCAGGTCATATCGCACCACCGTTTGGGGGATGGCCGACATGGCCTCGCCTTTGCAGACCCTGATCAGCCTATAGTTCATGGCGCCCTCTCCATAGCTTCGATAAGCTCATTCCGTCCCTGCCGATTCCATGCAAAGAGGGTAGAAGTCGTCCGCCGCACCCTTTGCCAGATCCTTCTCCATGGGATGGATGAGCAACTTCCCGGTCCGGTAGATCGGTATACTCCACCCCGTCCTTCGATGCGACCACCATCAGACCCTTGTTCTCCACCGAATAGCCCAGCTCCCTCAGCTTCTCCGCTGTCCTATCCAGGTCGAAGCGCACCGGCTCCAGTGGGATGCAGGTGTTGGCCTCGGAGTTGCAGATCCTAACCACCTTGAACCTCATGGCCCTCTAACGAGAATAGGCATTGCGAGCATCTTGATTTGAAGTCTTCCAATGTCCCTTCGTTGACGATGAGGTGATCGGCCATGGCGATCAAGGACCCCAATCCCCAGCCCAGCTCCCTCTCGTCCCTCTCATGGAACTCCTGCCAGTCCTTCGGCGCATCGAAGCGGGCCCTCGCCCTCAACCGCTCGAAACGGACCTCTGGACTGGAATGTATCGCCAGCAGGATCGTCTGGCCAGACAGCTCTCGTTTGAAGACCTCCAATTCCATCAGGCCCCGGCTCCCATCGATGACCGTCCGATGGCTCTTGACATGAAGGACCGCCCTCTTTGCCCAGATGTCGTAGCCATGGCGTATCCTTTCCTCATTGGCGAAACCGCCCACGCCCTTGTCGTTCTGGGCCACTCCGGTCCGGTTCGCCTCTTCCCGGACCACGTCCCCCATCCTGACCACTTCATATCCTTTCGCCAAAGCCACCTGGACGAACTCCTCCTTACCCGCTCCAGGCATGCCAGCGATGACTATGACCGCCATATGACCACGGTGCCATGAACCACCTGTGATTATTTGAAAAGAGGGGCGCCCGTCATTTTCACCGACCGTATAAGCTGGGGAAAATGATATAACCGGGTTACGGGGATTAAGGCACAACATCCAACGCCTCTGGGCGAAGGGAGGAATGGGATTGCAATCGGCCAAACCAGTGGAGAGCGTGCTCGACGACATCATCAAGGCGGAGTTCCAGAACCAACCCATGGTGGAGAGCGTATCGGTGGTGTCCAAGAGCGGACTGATAATTACTGGCGAGCCGTCCAAGCTGCCCTCCAAACCGGAGATGTTCTCAGCGATGGTGTCCGTCATTTTCACCTCGGCCGAGTCCTGCCGTTCTGACACCAAGAAGGACAAGCTGGACCATATAATTGGCGTTTACAAGACCAAGAAGATCTTCGTCCAGGAGCTCAGCTCCAGTCTCATGGTCGCGGTGACCACCGAGAAGGACGCCAAGGACGATGAGATATTGAGGCGCATCCAGAACGTCGTCACATAAAACCAAGGAAGAGCTGATCTGGCTGCGTTGAGCTCAGATCAGGTTGTCCGCGATGTTATCCAGTATGCGGTCGCAATAGAGGCAACGCAGCACTGGTGGGTTCTTCGATTCGACGTTGAACTCTGGTTCGACCGGCTCCTTCAGGTTGGTGATGCAGTTGGGGTTGCTGCAGCGAGCCTTGCCCCGGACCACGTCGCCCAACCGCACATTGTGCTTCTCCGCCACATTGAAGTCCCGGATGATGTTGATGGTCGCCTTCGGCGCTATCAGCGCGATCTTGTCCACGTCCTTGGGGTCGAGCTCTCGGTCCTCCACCTTGAGCACGTCCTTCCATCCTGATTTCTTCGAGGGCACGTGCATGAGCACGCTCACCGGGCTCTGGACGTTCTCACCGTCCAGACCGATGATGCGCAGCACCTTCAACGCCATTCCGCACTCGATATGGTCGATGACCGTGCCGTTACGGATCGGTGTGACCTTGAACTCCTTCATCACAATTGGCCTCCCAGGACGAGCATGAGCAGGGCCATCCGCACCGGGACGCCGTTGAAGGCCTGCTCAAAGTACTTGGCATGGGGCGTCTGGTCCACATCGGGGGATATCTCGTCCACCCGGGGAAGTGGGTGCATGATGATCATGTCGGTCTTCGCCTCCCTCAGGGTGGACATGTCCACGCGATAGGTGCCGGCCACCTTCTGATACTCGGCGATGTCGGGGAAGCGCTCCTTCTGGATCCTGGTGATGTATAGGACATCGGCATCGGGGATGACCTCTTCCAGTTTGGTCTTCAGCTTCGGTTTTCCCCCGAGCTTCTCGACCTGTTTCACCGTCTCCTTGGGCATCTGCAGTGAGGACGGCGCCACAAACGTCATCTCCGCGCCGAACATCGTCAACGCCTCCGCCAGGGAGTGCACGGTGCGCCCATATTTCAGGTCGCCGACCATGGCCACCTTGATGCCGTCGATGCTGCCCTTGTTCCTTTTGATGGTGAATATGTCGAGCAGGGTCTGGGTCGGGTGGGAGCCGGCACCATCCCCGGCGTTGATGACCGGCTTCTCCGAGAACCGGGCCGCAAGACGTGCCGCCCCTTCATGTGGATGTCGAAGCACTATCGCATCGCAATAGGATTCCACCATGCGGATGGTGTCGGCCAAGGTCTCCCCCTTGGTCACGGAGGTCATGGCGGGCAGGCCCATGTCCAATGACGTCCCCCCAAGACGGTTCATCGCGCTCTCGAAGGACAACCTGGTACGAGTGGACGGCTCGAAGAACAGATTGGAAAGAATCCTGCCGTCCAAGGCCTTGGTGAACCTTTCCCCTTTGGCATATGGGATCATCCTTTCCGACAGGTCTAGGATCTCCTCGATCTGCTCCTTGCTCAGATCCCTTATGGAGACGATGTCCATTCCCTTGAAGGCCATGCTATCGCATCAGAATCCGCTGGTGCCTATATGACCTCTTCGGGGGCACCTGAAATGGTCCATTGGCAGCTATCAATGCTCTTCCCCGAAATGTTCGAGCACCGATTGCATGCGGTGGTACCAGCCGTCCACGCAGTTCTGCAACTTGGCCTTCAGCTCGTCCTTGCTTATGGCCCGATAGACATGATAGTAACCTCCCCTCTCAATGCTCCTCGTCTCCCTGTGCACCATACCACAGGTGAGCATCTTCTGCAGGGCGCGATAGACGGTGCTGCGGTCCCGCCCCATCTGATCGGCAAGTTCGTCCGCGCGCAACGGTCCGGTCTCCGTCAGCTTATTGTATACCTTGACCTCGAAATCGTTCAAGCTATAGGCGCACTGGACAAGGTCCTGGCATGTGCTTACCTGGGAGATAACCTTCTCGGGCAGCATGCTTCGTCCTCTTTTCGAAAGTCTTATAAAGTAGCAGTTATATAAAGTTGTTGCACAACCGTGCAAAACCGTGTGGAGATGATGAAAATGCAGAAGGATGAGACGTTAGACGCCAAGGGGTTGATGTGCCCCATGCCGATCGTGAAGCTGTCCAAGAAGATCAAGGAGATGCCGGTTGGGAAGACCCTTGAGCTCATCTCTGACGACATCGGGTCCAAGGAGGACGTTCCTGCCTGGTGCAAGAGAACGGGCAACGAGCTGGTCGGGACCAAGGAAGAGGGCGGCGCTTTTTACTATTACATCAAGAAGCTCGTCTGAGCGCAGAATATCCAGTCGTTTCAAATTAAAAGGTGTGTGAGGGAAAATGGTAGAGACAAAGAGGATCGCTATAGTGGTCTCGGAAGGGACCTTTGACAAGGGAATGATGGCGATGATGATCGCCAATACGGCCGCCAGCATGGGGACGGAAGTGCACATATTCCACACGTTCTTCGGCCTGAACCTCATGAAGAAGACGGCCAAGCCAAAACTGCCTGGCATGTACAAGCTCTTCACTGGCATGTTCATCAAGAAGATGAATAAGATCGGGTTGGAGGATTATGCTGGCCAGATAAAATTGGCCCAAGAGCTCGGTGTGAACCTCTACGCCTGCAGCACCACCATGGGCCTCATGAACATCAAGCAGGGGGACATGTGGGATGGGGTGAAGGTCCTCGGGGCCGCTGGTTTCCTTGGACATCGCTTTGGATGCAGACTCCACCATGTTCATAGGTTGAGGTGATCGATGCAATCCAAGCTGTTCCTGCTATTCAAATCGCCCCATGAGTTCACCGGTCTGGACATGATCGAGAAGATGTCCGGTGGGTCAAAGCGAGGTGTGATACTGTTCGAGGACGCGGCATATTACGCCGTCGACCCCAACAAGGGAAAGAAGCTGCTTGAGGCGGGCAAGGAGGTATTCGTCATGAAGGACGACCTGGCCGCCAGGGGTTTCGCTGGGAAGGCGATGACCGGTTTCAAGGAGATCGACTATCATGAGGCGGTCGACCTCATCATGGAAAAGTTCGACCAGACGATCACGCTGTGAGGTGATGGCATGAAGACATTGACAATCCAATTGCGGACCGGGACCATGATGAACATGGACACCAACGTAGCGGTCAAGCTGACCGACGCCGCCCTGGACAAAGGCTACGATGTGCGCATCTTCGGGTATGGTGAAGGGGTATGGTTGATCAAGGCCGGCCAGGAGCCGAAACGGTTCCCGAACGTGGGCGAGGAGGCCAGGAAATTGGTCGAGACGGGAAAGGTCGAGGTGACCGTATGCAACACATGCACCACCGCCCGAGGCTTCAGGCGAGGTGAGGAGATACCAGGTATGAAGATCGGCAGTCTGACCAATGACCTGTCCCGCTTTGTGGCTGAGAGCGAACGCATGGTCACCATCGCGAGGTGAAAAGATGGCGAACAGTTTGTTGGTACTGATTACAAAGCCCCCCTATGGTTACGAGGAAGCCTTCGCCGGCTCGCGGCTGGCCCTGGGCATGGTATCAAGTGGGAACGTTGGACAATGCAATCTCCTTCTGGTCGGCGACGGGACGTTGAACGCCGTGGCCACTCAGAACCCCGAGATCATCGGTATGCCCTCCAACATGGAGGCGTTGCAGGACATGACGGAAATGGACTCCAAGGTCTATTGTGTGAAGCAGGACCTCGATGAGAGGGCGCCAGGCGCTTCCGTCCTGAACTTCGTGGAGATGGTGGACTGGGAGAAGGCCCGAAAGATCATCGACGAGCACCAAATGGTAACGACCTTCTAGGCACGTCTCGCTGGCCTTCGGCGGCTCCCGCAGGCCGGGTATATTTCTCTTTTTGTTAACATCTATATTTATTATAGTATGTTAATTAATTTGAAAATATATTGACAAACATTAATAATCCATCACTAATGTTTATCATCTTTGATAATTCAAATAAGTTATTTATACGCCCTAATTCAACGTTTTTATTATCATTTGAGACATTGTGACCATTGATAGGACCTACGAATCGCGCCACAATGTCTGGTTTGGGGAGGAAGGTTGGTATGCGAGTCGATAGAGATAGCCTAAGGAAGTCATTCTTGGTAGTTTTGATACTGGTAGGATTGGTAACGGCGTCCCTCTTAGTTATAGGGACCTTGCCAAGCGTATTTGCAGGGGACAGTCCAATCATATGGACGGATAAAGCGGACTATTGGCCAGAAGAGACCGTCACGATTTCTGGAATTGGGTTCGAGCCCAATCAAAATTATGACATCTTGGTCATAAGGCCAGACAATTCTGTTGTGAAAGGAGATGGAACATTCACTCCTGGATGGGACACCTTGACCTCAGATGGGAATGGACAGATCGAGTATTATTATGAACTCGATGGAATATTAGGGTTGTATCAGGTCAAGGTCTTTAATTCTCCATACGATTCAACCTCTGGCCAGATACCGTTGGCTGAGGTTACATTTACTGATGCCCCCCCCAAAGCAGATCTCTCCCAGGTTAGAAATGGTGCTGCAGACTCCCCTACCAATCCTGGTGATTGGGTAAGTGGAAACGCTGGAAAGACAAATTCCCATTACATAGAAGGCTATTCCATACCCTACCGTGCTGTTTTCACAGATATGCCATTGAATATCCCAATAACCTTCTCCTTTGGGTATGAGATAAAGCATGGCGACAAGAACGCGTTAGACTATATCACCTACTATAACTACACAAATGACCCCTCCCATTATGGCGTGTTTGGCCACAACCCAGAGAACATCGATCCATTGATCGGAACGGGAATCACATCATCTGTTGGAGTTGACTACTACCAAATACCCACACCTAGCTCTGCGGGGTCTCCGGTCAGCGGAGAACCAGGAGCTAGTTTCAACAGTTTAGGCGCCTCCGATAAGAGGATGACTTTGTTCGGAGGGGATATCACAGCGATCGCTTACATTTCCCAGGGTTCATTGACAGCTTCCAATTCAGAAACAATTGTCAATGTTACCTTCAAACTGAACAGCTCCACGGCCGTATTAGCTTGGGGGGGCCACATAGCATCAAGAGTATATTGGGGCTATGACTCAAACGGTTCGCCCAACTCTGCTGGCGGGATAAATGGTTCTCCTTATCACACCTGGTGTGAGAATTGGACATGGGACGAATCATTACCAGACGCGCCAAAAGTAACCGAGATCGGCGGGCAAGATCGGTCTCTCTCCGCAGACGCGGTCCTTGGTCCAGTGACAATTATTGTGCATAAGTATAATGATCTGACGGGAAACGGTTTCACCCCCGATGACCTCCCACTATCTGGATGGACGATAAAACTATACAAGGACAATGTCTTGTTCGACACCCAGCTCACTGGTGCCGATGGCAATTACACTTGGGACGAGCTCGGACTTGGTAGCTATAGGGTGGACGAGGTCCTCCAAACTGGATGGTATGCGACAAATCTGACCTCACATAATTTCGGGACCGTCTCTTCAGGCAAGATCTACCAATACAATTTCACGAATACGGAATATGCCAAGATATGCGTATTCAAGTACCTGGATGCTAACGAGGATGGGAACTATGATCCTGACCTTCATGATGTACCGATCCAAGGCTGGTCCATCTGGGTCAATGGTACAACCAGCACAAAACTCGTAACAGGAATTGATGGAAAGGCCTGTCTTCCTGGCCTTGTTCCTGGGATCTACTATGTAGAAGAGGAGGAAAGGGCTGGGTGGAATGGATTTGAGAACGCAACGATCAAGGTATCAGTCACATTACAATCTGGATCCAATAAAACGGTCTGGTTCGGGAACAACCAGATACCAATTGAAAAACGAAATCTTTGCGTCTTCAAGTATGAGGACGTTAATGGGGATGGCAAATACGACCCAGCGGATGGAGATAAACCGATTCAGGGTTGGACAGTTTGGTTGAATGACAGTGCGGGATTACCTCTTAGCTCTGGACAGACCGACCCTGATGGTATGGTCTGTTTCTACTCCCTTGATTTAGCAACGTATAAAGTGGAAGAGGAGAGGCGCCAAGGATGGTACGGAACAGAAAATGGTACCGGCCCAATAACTGTAGACCTGATTTCTGGCGTAGATGGATCGGTTTGGTTCGGGAACACTCGATTACTCCGAACTCTGCGTCTTCAAGTATGAGGACGTGAACGGCGATGGAAAGTACGTTGTCGCTGACGGTGACAAGCCCTATGAAGGTTGGGGCATCGTGGTAAAGAACGTTGCCGGAGCGATTGTAAAATCTGGTGACACCGGTGCCGATGGTTGGATCTGCTGGGACGACATGGTCCCGGGACCTACTATGTCTCCGAGGAAACAGTGACCGGATGGTACGCAACCGAGAACGAGACCCAACCGGTCACGGTGGTCATCACCTCTGGTGACGACGAGGAGGTTTGGTTCGGGAACACTCGATTACTCCGAGCTCTGCGTCTTCAAGTATGAGGACGTGAACGGCGATGGAAAGTACGTTGTCGCTGACGGTGACAAGCCCTATGAAGGTTGGGGCATCGTGGTAAAGAACGTTGCCGGAGCGATTGTAAAATCTGGTGACACCGGTGCCGACGGTTGGATCTGCTGGGACGACATGAAGCCCGGGACCTACTATGTCTCCGAGGAAACGGTGACCGGATGGTACGCACACCGAGAACGAGACCCAACCGGTCACGGTGGTCATCACCTCTGGTGACGACGAGGAGGTTTGGTTCGGGAACACCCAGTACTCCGAACTCTGCGTCTTCAAGTATGAGGACGTGAACGGCGATGGAAAGTACGTTGTCGCTGACGGTGACAAGCCCTATGAAGGTTGGGGCATCGTGGTAAAGAACGTTGCCGGAGCGACTGTAAAATCTGGTGACACCGGTGCCGATGGTTGGATCTGCTGGGACGACATGAGCCCAGGGACCTACTATGTCTCCGAGGAAACGGTGACCGGATGGTACGCAACCGAGAACGAGACCCAACCGGTCACGGTGGTCATCACCTCTGGTGACGACGAGGAGGTTTGGTTCGGGAACACTCGAGTACTCCGAACTCTGCGTCTTCAAGTATGAGGACGTCAACGGCGATGGAAAGTACGTTGTCGCTGACGGTGACAAGCCCTATGAAGGTTGGGGCATCGAGGTGAAGAACGCTGCCGGAGCGACCGTAAGACCGGTGACACCGGTGCTGACGGTTGGATCTGCTGGGACGACATGAAGCCCAGGCACCTACTATGTCTCCGAGGAATCGGTGACTGGATGGTATGCCACCGAGAACGTGACCCAACCGGTCACGGTGATCATCACCTCCGGCGACGACGAGGAGGTCTGGTTCGGGAACACCGAGTACTCCGAACTCTGCGTCTTCAAGTATGAGGACGTCAACGGCGACGGAAAGTACGATGCCGCTGACGGGAAAGCCCTATGAAGGTTGGGGCATCGAAGTGAAGAACGCTGCCGGAGCCACCGTGAAGATCCGGTGTGACCGGTGCCGACGGTTGGATCTGCTGGGACGACATGAAGCCCGGCACCTACTATGTCGCCGAGGAGAGCGGTGACAGGATGGTATGCCACCGAGAACGTGACCCCGGTGCACGGTGATCATCACCTCCGGCGACGACGAGGAGGTCGGCTTCGGGAACACCGAGTACTCCGATCTGCGTCTTCAAGTACGAGGACGTCAACGGCGACGGAAAGTACGATGCCGCGGACGGGGACAAGCCCTATGAAGGTTGGGGCATCGAGGTGAAGAACGCTGCCGGAGCCACCGTCAAGATCCGGTGTGACCGGTGCCGACGGCAGGATCTGCTGGGACGACCTGAAGCCCGGCACCTACTATGTCGCCGAGGAGAGCGGTGACAGGATGGTACACCACCGAGGACGGGACGGATCCGGTGCACGGTGATCATCACCTCCGGCGACGACGAGGAGGTCTGGTTCGGGAACACTCGAGTACTCCGATCTTTGCGTCTTCAAGTATGAGGACGTCAACGGCGACGGAAAGTACGATGCCGCGACGGTGACAAGCCCTATGAAGGTTGGGGCATCGGGGTGAAGAACGCTGCCGGAGCCACCGTGAAGATCCGGTGTGACCGGTGCTGACGGTTGGATCTGCTGGGACGACATGAAGCCCGGCACCTACTATGTCTCCGAGGAATCGGTGACAGGATGGTATGCCACCGAGAACGAGACCCAACCGGTCACGGTGATCATCACCTCCGGCGACGACGAGGAGGTCTGGTTCGGCAACACCGAGTACTCCGAGCTCTGCGTCTTCAAGTACGAGGACGTCAACGGCGACGGAAAGTACGATGTCGCTGACGGTGACAAACCCTATGAAGGTTGGCATGTGTGGATCGAGGATTTAGTAGGGACCATTCCGGGTGGAGCTGGGTATACCAACTCGACGGGATGGTTCTGTGTTGGCAACCTTGAACCTGGTACATATTATGTGTATGAATATCCTGATCCAGATTGGATGGGAATAGAGAACGGAACTGGTTATGGTGTAAAGGTTATCCTTACATCTGGTTCCTCGGAACAGGTGTGGTTCGGAAATGCCAAGCTGATTTCGATTTGTGGTTACAAATTAGAGGATATTGATTTAGATGGAAAAGCTGAAATCGGTTTAGACCCAGGAATCAAGGAATGGGCCATCACCTTGTGGTATAATGACGGATCAGGATGGAAGGAAGGGGATACGATTGAAACGGATGCCGCTGGTCATTTCTGTTTTAACAAATTGAACCCGTTTTGGGATTACAACATCACAGAGGAGTCTCAAAATGGCTGGGAAGCAGCTAGCTCAACCTATAAGCTGGTAAGTCCGAGCGGATCTGGAGATGATATTTCAGATATAATCTTCCTCAACGCGAAGTACGGGTCGATCTGCGGCACCAAGTGGGAGGACATGAACCTCAACAAGGTCATCGACGGTGCGGACCGGGTTGCTCCGGCACCTCCGGACTGGACGGTGGACCTGTATGTCCTGAACGAGCAGACCTGGCAGTACGATTGGTTGGCTCAGACGAAGACGGTGGACGGCAAGTACTGCTTCAAGGACCTGGACCCCTACAAGCAATACAAGGTCAAGGAGCAGAACCAGAACGGTTGGGTGGAGGTCATCACCGAACACAACGGTCTGGTGATCCCCGTCTCCGGTGGTAAGCAGTACAACGACACCGACTTCCTCAACGCGAAGTACGGGTCGATCTGCGGCATAAAGTACGAGGACATGAACCTCAACAAGGTCATCGACGGTGCGGACCGGGTTGCTCCGGCACCTCCGGACTGGACGGTGGACCTGTATGTCCTGAACGAGCAGACCTGGCAGTACGACTGGTTGGCTCAGACGAAGACGGTGGACGGCAAGTACTGCTTCAAGGACCTGGACCCCTACAAACAATACAAGGTCAAGGAGCAGAACCAGAACGGTTGGGTGGAGGTCATCACCGAACACAACGGTCTGGTGATCCCCGTCTCCGGTGGTAAGCAGTACAACGAAACTGACTTCCTCAACGCGAAGTACGGGTCGATCTGCGGCATAAAGTACGAGGACATGAACCTCAACAAGGTCATCGACGGTGCGGACCGGGTTGCTCCGGCACCTCCGGACTGGACGGTGGACCTGTATGTCCTGAACGAGCAGACCTGGCAGTACGACTGGTTAGCTCAGACGAAGACGGTGGACGGCAAGTACTGCTTCAAGGACCTGGACCCCTACAAACAATACAAGGTCAAGGAGCAGAACCAGAACGGTTGGGTGGAGGTCATCACCGAACACAACGGTCTGGTGATCCCCGTCTCCGGTGGTAAGCAGTACAACGACACCGACTTCCTCAACGCGAAGTACGGGTCGATCTGCGGCATAAAGTACGAGGACATGAACCTCAACAAGGTCATCGACGGTGCGGACCGGGTTGCTCCGGCACCTCCGGACTGGACGGTGGACCTGTATGTCCTGAACGAGCAGACCTGGCAGTACGACTGGTTGGCTCAGACGAAGACGGTGGACGGCAAGTACTGCTTCAAGGACCTGGACCCCTACAAGCAATACAAGGTCAAGGAGCAGAACCAGAACGGTTGGGTGGAGGTCATCACCGAACACAACGGTCTGGTGATCCCCGGCTCCGGTGGTAAGCAGTACAACGACACCGACTTCCTCAACGCGAAGTACGGGTCGATCTGCGGCATAAAGTGCGAGGACATGAACCTCAACAAGGTCATCGACGGTGCGGACCGGGTTGCTCCGGCACCTCCGGACTGGACGGTGGACCTGTATGTCCTGAACGAGCAGACCTGGCAGTACGATTGGTTGGCTCAGACCACCACGGTGGACGGCAAGTACTGCTTCAAGGACCTGGACCCCTACAAGCAATACAAGGTCAAGGAGCAGAACCAGAACGGTTGGGTGGAGGTCATCACCGAACACAACGGTCTGGTGATCCCCGTCTCCGGTGGTAAGCAGTACAACGGCACTGACTTCCTCAACGCGAAGTACGGGTCGATCTGCGGCATCAAGTGGGAGGACATGAACCTCAACAAGGTCATCGACGGTGCGGACCGGGTTGCTCCGGCACCTCCGGACTGGACGGTGGACCTGTATGTCCTGAACGAGCAGACCTGGCAGTACGATTGGTTGGCTCAGACCACCACGGTGGACGGCAAGTACTGCTTCAAGGACCTGGACCCCTACAAGCAATACAAGGTCAAGGAGCAGAACCAGAACGGTTGGGTGGAGGTCATCACCGAACACAACGGTCTGGTGATCCCCGTCTCCGGTGGTAAGCAGTGCGACGGCACCGACTTCCTCAACGCGAAGTACGGGTCGATCTGCGGCACCAAGTGCGAGGACATGAACCTCAACAAGGTCATCGACGGTGCGGACCGGGTTGCTCCGGCACCTCCGGACTGGACGGTGGACCTGTATGTCCTGAACGAGCAGACCTGGCAGTACGACTGGTTGGCTCAGACGACGACGGTGGACGGCAAGTACTGCTTCAAGGACCTGGACCCCTACAAGCAATACAAGGTCAAGGAGCAGAACCAGAACGGTTGGGTGGAGGTCATCACCGAACACAACGGTCTGGTGATCCCCGTCTCCGGTGGTAAGCAGCGCGACGGCACCGACTTCCTCAACGCGAAGTACGGGTCGATCTGCGGCACCAAGTGGGAGGACATGAACCTCAACAAGGTCATCGACGGTGCGGACCGGGTTGCTCCGGCACCTCCGGACTGGACGGTGGACCTGTATGTCCTGAACGAGCAGACCTGGCAGTACGACTGGTTGGCTCAGACGAAGACGGTGGACGGCAAGTACTGCTTCAAGGACCTGGACCCCTACAAGCAATACAAGGTCCAGGAGCAGAACCAGAACGGTTGGGTGGAGGTCATCACCGAACACAACGGTCTGGTGATCCCCGTCTCCGGTGGTAAGCAGTACGACGGCACCGACTTCCTCAACGCGAAGTACGGGTCGATCTGCGGCATAAAGTGGGAGGACATGGATTTATCTTCGACCGTCAGTTCTGGAGACACCATTGTTGCGGGTTGGGGAGTAACCCTGAAGGTTTGGGACGGAGACTCCTATGAAACGGTTGCAGCACTGTTACAGACAGCAACGGCAGGTATTGTTTCATTGGACTAGATCCATACAAGAAGTATGCCGTCTATGAAGAGCTGAGGGATTCCTGGATAGAGGTGATATTCAAGCACGAGGGGGTGGTGTTCACCTCATCCGGACAAGAACTTAACAAAGGAACTGACTTCCTCAACGCTCAGTTGGGAAGCATCTGCGGCAAGAAGTGGGAGGACATTGATCTAAGCAAGACCGTCAACACAGGAGACATCGGTGTCTCTGGCTGGACAATCAATCTCTATGTGAGGAACAATGGAGATTGGAAGCTCATCGCGTGTGTAGATACCGACCTGAACGGGAAGTATTGCTTCACTGGTCTTGATCCCTACCAGACCTACAAGGTCGAGGAGGAAAACCCAGTATCTGGATGGGTCACGGTCATAACCGTCCATGAGAACGTGAAGATCAAGACCTCCGGAGGCAAGGTCTGCGGGGTGGACTTCCTCAATGCGCAGCTCGGATGCATCTGCGGTCACAAGTACTGGGATAAGGACTACGACGGCGTCTACGACAAATGTCTGGATGTCCCGCTGTCTGGTTGGACGATACAGCTGTTATGCTGAAGAACGGAGTTTGGGTCTACCAATCCGAGAAGATGACCGATGTGTGCGGGCTCTATTGCTTCTGCGGTCTGGACCCCTACAAGACCTACATGGTGAAGGAGGTAATGAATGTGATTGGGAAGCTATCAACCCCAAGGACGGTAGCATTGACCCGATCATCTTCACGACCTCTGGTCAGCACATCAAGGACCAGGACTTCTTCAATGCTAGGGGAAGCGGTCCAGCTGGACTGACCATCGGGTTCTGGAAGACCAACGTGGGCAAGGACCTGTATTACATCTATGGCAACCCACAGGTCTCGGCCAGCACGATGGAGAGGTGTCTCCGGGCCATCTACGCCAAGTACTATGTCGGAATGGGATACAACTTCGCCTTCCTCAAGTTCGATAGCAGCATGAACCAGAAAGCAGGTTTTACAGAAGGCTTGGGCGATCTTGAACATACCGGACAGCTCAAGCATGCAGAAGAAGGCTGAGGCCCAGATGCTAGCGTTGCTCTTGACCGAACAGTACAAGGGCGTGTTCTACAGCAAGGCCCAGGTGTACATCCCATCGGCCATCACTGGACATGGACCGTTCCATGGCATGATGAGCGATGCAATCGTGCACATCCTGAACCACTATAAGATGGCCCAGTACACCCCGGCCAAGAACGAAGCGGACTTCCTGAACAACCTTTGAAAACCGGGGGCGACCCCCTTCTTTACCTTTTTCTAATTTTTTCTTCATTCCACAAGGTCCATCCATCGTTTTCCTTTACCATCCCCCTTGCCGTTCGGGAAAGGTTTAAACCAGCGAGTCCAATCAGCGCCCGTGATCGAGGTCATCGGTAGGGCAGGTCCGGCCCGTTTGGTGAAATGGCAGACCGGAGAGCACAAGACCATCGTGCCCAGCATCATTGCCTGTACCGGCCAGGCCCAAGAAGGATCGGAGTGGGACCTTAAGTTGGTTCCAAGCGATACGATCGATCAGGTCATTTCTCAACCGACCAATGAACTGCTTTTCGAGGTCCCTTCCGATATTTATCCTCCATTCTATCATTCCAAAGGGAATTCTGGAATAGTCCCGACCATAGGAAAAGGTTGCACCGTCCTGCGGGGCGACCCGGGCCGTTACCAGGAGCAATGGGGGACCGCCCCCGCACCCGTGGCCATCATGGGCAACGCCTTCGAGATGCGCCGGGACGCAAGGCAGTTCGCTCACGCCATCGTCGCTCTCCGCGAGGCGGTCGGGCATCGCACCTTGATCTATGCCCCGGGCATGATGGACGTCAGCAACCTGGCATTGATGACCTACATGGGCGTGGACCTGAGCGACGATGCCTTGCTAGGCTACCTGGCGCACAAGGGGAGGGTATGCACCGCAGATGGGACCTTGGATGTGAAGAAGGCCCGCTGGTTGCTCGAAGAGCCAACGGTGGAAAGGACCTTGCGCCTCAGCAGGGAGAACGCCTGGAGGGAGCTGGAACTGGTCCGACACCACATCCGGGAGGAGAGCCTCAGGGAGCTGGTGGAGATGCGCGTCCATTCCTCGCCCTGGATGGTGGCCGCGCTGCGCTTGTTCGACGAGGAGCATTACGATTTCCAGGAGAGATACTACCCTGTGGTGGGTCCGAGCTTCCAGGCCAACTCCAAGGCCTCGCTGTTCCGACCGGACGTGTGGCGGTTCCGTCGCCGGGTCATGGATCGATATCAAAAGCCGGCGCACAAGAAGATCCTTCTCCTGCTGCCTTGCTCGGCCAAGAAGCCGTACCACATCTCCAAGAGCCACATGGCCTTCCGCAACACCATCATGTCGGTGAGCAACTTCGACATGGTGCACGAGGTCATCGTCACATCGCCATTAGGCATAGTCCCACGCGAGATCGAGCTGTTCTATCCCGCCGCCCAATATGACATCCCGGTCACGGGCCATTGGGACCGGGAGGAGGTGGCCATGGTGCAGTCCATGGTCAGCATGGTCGCGTCTCAGGGATATGACAAGATATTGTGCCACCTGGGCGTGGAGACGGATATCGTGAAGGAGGTGGTGCAGTGCGAGGACACCACCGTAAGCGGACCGACCTCGTTCGAGTCCTTGGACCGATTGAGGGACGTTCTGGCCGAGGAATGTTCCAAGTACGAACGCCTGCCCAAGGGCGAGGACCGCGCCCAGACCATGGCGGCGGTGGCCCGTTTCCAGTTCGGTGCTGGAGCGGAGGTGCTGGCCGAAGGGGCGACGATCACCGGCAGCTACCCGTACTCTCGGATATCCCAGGGCAAGGTCCAGATGGGCATGCTCACGCCGGAGCGGGGCATGATATCGTTGACCCTCGAAGGGGCGGAAAGGCTCCTCGGACATGGTCTGGGCACGGTGGAGATCAAGGACTTCCAGCTCCAGACCAACCTGTTCGCGGTCGGGGTGCAGGCAGCTGACCCGGGCATCCGCATCGGGGATGAGGTGGCCATAGTCCGCAACGGTGTGGTGCAGGGTGTGGGCGTGGCCATGATGCCCGGTTGCGAGATGCCGGACTCCGACCGGGGCGAGGCGGTCAGGGTGCGCCATTATCGCAAAGGATGAGCAGTTTCGGAAGTGACGAAATCGAACTGGATGTTATTTTTAACAACTGTCAGGTTCGCTCCCCTCCCCCGGTCCGGTTTATAAGCAATATCGCGAATCAGTGACATGCAAGTGCGTCCCCAACGCACACAACGCTGGACCAGCCCTATAATCTGAACGAGGAGGGGCGGTCGGCGCGCTCAAATGAATTGTATCCATCCCATAGGCGGGAGGTCTACCCGGACCTTCCGCCGCCCCCCATTTTTTTGAAAAGTGAGTGCAGGTGTCGGGATTCGAACCCGAGTAATTAGCTTGCCCCTTCCATCTAAGGAAATGGAAGGCTAAAATCCTGACCGCTAGATTACACCTGCAGGTATCGCTCCTAATGGGAAATTGATATTAAAACCTTATTTTGAGGTCTGGCGATGGGAAGCCCCAGTCAGTGTGAGGTCAGAATGATAGGAAAAATTGGAGGTTGAAGAGGGAACCCATCTTTCCCTCTTCAAAGACACATGTTAGGACCGGACCGCATTAGTAATCACTTGAGGTCATCGCCTTGACGCCTCATTTGGGGAGGAGTACTTTTCGCCCCTTGTCTAAGATCGTGTTTTGGCTGCGACGATCTCTGTTCAAAGGGAGAGGGTATGTGGTCTCGGTCCCGGCATATGCCGTTCCTCGCTTGCATCCCATCCTATTGTCCGACTTATGTCAGACGAAATAAGTAATAGCGAACATCTATATTTATAATTTGTCATACCGTAATAAATTGTATAGCCAGCAATGAAAATATGTATTTCATATTCTTGGCTGGACAGTAATAAATCCGTGTCAGACATTAAACATGCTTTCGGTCAGACAGGTTTTAAATTCGTCTCCAATCAATAAAAAGGTATTTAGTGCATCATGGCTATTCTCCCATCGTCAGGTGAGGGGATGGGGTTAATTCTCTCTAGGGATGCCGATACTAGGTCCATTAAGAAAGCTCAGCGTTGCATCGATGACGCCGAGCAGATGATACTCAAGAACGAGCTGGAACGCGCCAAGGGGGAGATCCGCCGAGCCAACGAGAGCTTGGCGGGATGTCCGGTCTCGGAGGCCAACGCCGACGAGTTGTCCGACGCGTACGTTCGATTGGCAGAGGACATGCTCCATTGCAACATGAACGAGGAGGCGCTGCAGGCAGCGAACCGGGCGGTCCAGATCAACCCGGACGACCTGGACGCGAACATGACCAAGGCCAGGATACTCACCATGGTGGGCCATGGCCCCGAGGCCATGTCCATGCTCAACAACCTCCTGCTCACCAACCCGGACAAGAAGCAGCTGTGGATGCTGCGGGCCGTGGTGGCGGAAAGGGAGAACGACGAGGTGGTGGCATTGGACAGCTACAAGAAGGCGGTCTCGGTGGACCCCCTCGATCTCAAGCTCTACGACCTGATCATCTCCAAGGACGTGGAGAAGACCGGATGGATGCGACGGAAGGCGGAACTATTGCTCAGGCTGGGCAAGCCCAACGAGGCCATCAAGGAACTGGACCGGTCCCTCGCCCTGGACCCCTCCGACACCACCGCCCTATTGCTGCGCGCCGAGGCCTCCATCAAGGTCAACGACATTCCCAAGGCGCAACAGGCCTATGACATGGTCCTGGCCATCGACCCCAGGAACAAGGTGGCCCTGACCGCCCGAGCGCGTCACGTGGCGCACCAAGGCAACGTCTCCGAGGCGCTGCGCTATTACAAGGACCTGCTTCGCGCCGACCCTTCCGACGTCATCGCCTGGAACGAGGTGGCCAGCTTGTTGTTGGTGGCGAACCGCTACGAGGAGAGCAACATGGCCTACGACCGGGCCCTCACCATCGACCCCAACAACAGGGATGCCATGGACGGCAAGGCCAAGGTGCTGGAGGCCATGGGCCACGGTCCCGAGGCGGACTCGCTGCACCAGAGGCTGGCGGAGATCAAGCAGATGGCCCAGGCCGCCCCGCCCGCCCCGATGGCTCCAGCGGTGGCCGAGATCGAGGTGGAGGAGGAACGCAGCCCGGAGTCGGCGGCACGGTACGGCGCAGGAAACAAGGTGGAGCTATACCTGGCCCAGGCCAAGAGCAACATGGCATCCGGTCGTTATCATGACGCGTTGCATCACTTGGAGAGGGCGGACCGCATCGAGCATGACCGCCTGGAGATCCTCATAGACATCAAGGAATGCTATAAGCACATGGGCAAGGACAAGAAGGTCATCGAGGTCTGCGATCGCATCCTGGCCTTGCAACCGGTCAATGCCGCCGCCCTGTTGGACAAGGGCGTGGCCCTGGATAGGATGGGCAAGGGGGCGAACTCGGTGGAGTTCTACAAACGGGTCCTGCGCCTCCATCCCGAGGACCAGGTGGTGCTGCGGGACGCCAGCGTGACCATGTTCTCCTTGGAGATGTTCGATGAGGCCTTCCAGATGGCCGAGGAAGGCGCCGAGCTCTACCCCGATGACGTGGTGTTCTGGCGGGTACAGGGCGACTGTCTCTTCGCCATGAAACGGTACGATGGGGCGGTGGAGGCCTTCAGGAACGCCGCCCAGCTTTCCCCCGAGGACAAGGACGTCGTCTACTCCCTTGGATTGGCGCTGGAAGCGGACAAACGCTACGAGGAGGCGGTGGCGGCCTACGACCGGGCCCTGGAGCTGGACGCCCGGGACAAGAACATCTGGATCAGCAAGGGCATCAGCCTGGAATGGCTGGACCGTTACGGGGACGCCCTGGCCTGTTACGATTACGCTCTGAACCTGGACAAACGTTCCCGTTTCACCATGGTGCGCCGGGGCCTGGTCTTGGCGAAGATGGACCGCCATGAGGAGGCCGTGCACGCCTTCGACCGGGCGCTGGAGATGTCGCACCGCGACGTCGATGTCCTGGCGGCGAAGAAGCGCTCCCTGTTAGAGCTCAACCGGGTGGAGGAGTCGATCAAGGTCAGCGAGAAGATCGTCCACCTGGACCCGAAGAACGTGGAGACGTACATGGACCTGGGCATCGCCTACCACCGCATGGGCAACTACAAGAAGGCATTGGCCAACTACAACAAGGCCCTGGCCATAGAGCCCGACGACATCCACGCCTGGGACCTGAAACGGCTCACCGTGATCGCCTTGGACGACCCGGAGGAGATCATCCGCACCTGCGATGAGATACTGGCATTGGACCCGGGCAACAAGGCGGCCATGCTGGACAAGGTCAGCGAACTGGAGCGCCTGGGCCAGTTGGGGCCAGCGGTGGAGACGCTGCAGCGGGCCATGCGCTTGGACCCGGAGGACAAGGCCACATTGGTGCGGCTGGGCGTGCTGCAGACCGCCATGGGCCGTTACCAGGAGGCGCTGGCCAGCTTCGACGAGGCCTGGCGCCTCGATGACACTGACATGAGCATACTGGACAACAAGGGGCGGGCGCTGCTGTTCCTGCGTCGCTACGAGGAGGCCCTCCAGGCATTCAACCGATGCGTCTCGGCCAACCCGGCCAACGCCCGCTTCCACATGGACCGGGGCCGTGCCCTGGCATCCTTGGACCGATTGGAACAGGCCATCGAGGCCTTCGATCACGCCACCGCCCTGGACCGCAACAACGCGGAGGCCTGGAAGTTCAAGGGATCGGCGCAGCTCAAGCTGGGGGACAACAACCGAGCGGTGCAGTCGTTCAACCGCGCCATCGATCTGGGCGTGGAGGATGGAACGGTGCTGCGCATGAAAGGTCGCGCCCTGGAGAACATGGGACGCTACGAGGAGGCGCGGGAGGCATACAGTCGCGCCACCGTGGTCAGCCCGTCGGACCAGGTGGTCTGGGAGCGTTTGGCGCTCATCGATGAATCACAAGGTCTTTTGGACAACGCCTTCTCCGCCATCGACCGGGCGTCCGCCTTGGACGCGGGCGTGAAGCGGGTATGGATGGAACGGGCCGCCATAGCCGAGAAGTTGGGGAAGGACGAGGAGGTGCTCAAGAGCTACGATGGCGCCCTGGCCTTGGACCCGAACGACGCCATCGCCTGGAACGGCAAGGGCCTGGTGCTGCTGCGGCAGGGCTCCTACGTTAACGCCATGCGCGCTCTGCAGAAGGCCTTGGAGCTGGACCCGGCCATGCAATCCGCCCAGGAGGGCATCGACCAGGCGGAGCGGGAGCTGCACAAGGTGGAGGTGTCCGAGCATGCATCAAGGGTGCTGGACATGGAGTCCCGCCAAGGTCGACGCCTCAACAAGGAGGAGGCGTTCCGATCCTGCCAGGTCCCCTACGAGATGCTCGACGAGGTGAGCGCCTACATCGAGCAGAAGGAGGTCATGGACGTGACCCAGCTGACCGATGCGGAGATGGAGATGTACGAGGAGGCATCCCACACCGTACTGCTGAACGCCTATCGCAATCCCTCGGTGACGGCATACGGCCTGAAGCTGGCCGATGTTCGGGCCTCCCTGCCCGGCTATGACCTGGTCACTGCGAAGAGGGTATACACCTACATCGAGACCGTGAACGGGTTGGACCTGTCCCGAGAGATGCCCGACGACGAGGTCCAGGCCATGTTGCGCCGCGCCGTTGACCTGCCCGATGACCGGCGCTCGGTCATCGCGCTGATGGAGACGTTCGACCTGGGCATCTACAAGGCCAGGCGCCTCAAGGCGGCCATGAACTCTTTGCGCTCGATCGGCTCACTGGAGGCTGCGCCCAAGGCCAAGAAGAAAACGGCCCGACCCAAGCTGCGTCGCACCCCGGCGCCGGCCAGGCCTCAGTACGGGCCGGAGCCGATGACCGTGGCCCCGCCCCGCATGGAGGAGCCGGACATGGATGAGCCGGTGGAAGCACAGGCGCCGGACGCGGTGTTCCTGCCCCCGGCGGAACCGGTCGAATCGTCGTCCAGGCGACAGAGCGCGACCCGCGACCCATTGCTCTACACCAACACGGAGAGGGAGCTCTATTCCGCCTTCTACGGATCGGACAAGCAGTCCAAGACCGAGTCCGGCATCCACTCGCGCAAGTGCCTGTTCCATGGCGAGAGCGCCCAGTCCTCCTGCCCGGAGTGCGGTTCGCTGCTCTGCAAACAATGCGTGACCAGCGGCACCTGCCCCCGATGCCAGACCCAGATCAGGGTGAAGCCCCTCAACGCGCCCGCCCGGAAGAAGGACAAGCCGCGCCCAGAGCCGGAACCGGACGAGATCGAGCTGGAGCGCATCGAACCAGGCGAGGCACCGGCCTACGCACCGGAGAGGGCAGCCCCAAGCGCCGACCTGGAAGAGGATGAGGACAGCAAGGAACGCGACATCAGCCGATTATGAGACATCAGTAATCGAGCATACCGGACTTCATCAGCTCGCGCAGGAGAACGGTGGCGTAGCAGCCCTTGCCTAGTGTGAAGGACACGTCGAGCTCGCTCTCGCCGACCCTCAGCTCCAAATCCTTGTAGTGGGACAACAGCTCGCGTCGGCTGCCTCGGGAGTTGCACTCCGGGATCTCCGGCACCTTGAAATCCTGCAGCTTCAAACCTTCAGATTCCACCACCGAGCGCTCTATCTCTCCCATCTGTCCAGTGGAGAACACGCTGTCCTGACCGAACAGCACGCCGGAGACGAAGGCCTTGCGCTCGCGCACGTGCTTCTGCACCAGGTCCAGGTTCTGGTCCGTGACCGGCACATACTTGTCATGGTCGGGAAGCCCGTTTCGGTCCGCCGGCAGGACCACATCCCCTACCAGGGGGCGGTCCAGGGGCATGCCGCGCCTCAATCGCTCGCTGAGGATGCGGTTGAACATGTACGATTGATAGGCATGGACGAACATCATCTGCAGGTTGCCAGGCAGCACGCGGATGGCGCCAACGTAGTCGCCAGGGTTACGCACCAGGTAGCCGATGACGGTGCGCTCGAAGGTCAGCTTGGACGGGAAGGTGTGGAGCGCCTCCTCGAAGTCCCTGGTCTCCTGCAGGCGACGGCGCGCTTCCTGGGCCTCCTCGTTCTCATCCTCGTTGGGGTTGCCGACGTACCACATGACCGCCCCCTCCATGTCGTTCCTGACGATCTCCCGGCCGACCAGGTGGGTGATCGGTCGCACGGAGCCGAAGCGCTGCAGACCGAAGAAGTTGGGGAAGCCCCCCACTTGGTCCAATTGCGCCTTGGTCGCCAATGCCTCCGACCGGAGCTCCTCGCCTTGCAAGACCGTGTCCCGCACCTTGACCTGGAAACGGTTGCCCACCAGGTCGCCGATGTTCAACCGCTTGTTCGAAGTGTAGACATCTTCGATGAGGACCTGGTGGATGTGCAGGTCCCGGACCGCCTGGGCATCGGCCTCCATGGTCATCAGTTGCGAGGTCACGGCCCGTTTGTCCTTGGTGCCAGCGAAATGCACCAGGTTGCGGCTTATGCCCAAGGACCGGGAGATCTGCCGCACCAGACGGTTCATCTCCCAATTGGTGGCGGTGACCTTGGCCACCACATATCTTCCCCCATCCGCTTGCGGGGGGTGATTGGATATCTCCTCGACGACAAAATCCTCGGCATAGCGCTTCAGCCGCCCACCCACGCCCCGGGTGGCGGTGAGGAAGACCTCCATCCCCAGGTCGGCCTCGCTGCCTGGGATCTCATCCTTGACCATGGCTCACTTCAAGTGCTTCTCAAGGTCCTCCCTGGACTCCTTGATCTCGTTGGCCAGGGACTTGGAGGCCCGCTTGAGGGCCGTCTGGGGCTTGCCCGCCTTCACCCTGACGTACAGGGTGGGGTGCTCCAGGTGCGGGGTGCCAGCGGTGTACTTCACCTCTGACACCTCATCGTCCTCGAGCAGGGTCTTCACCAGAGGTGATATGAGCGTCATGTCCGCGTCTTTGATCATGATCTTGATGGAGTTCTTGTCCTTCTCTAAAAGCTCGATCTCCATGCTCGGCACCTATACCAGCCCAGTTTATAAGCGTTTTTGTCGGCTTTAGGGTCCTACTCGTCCACCTTCTTGAGCTGGCGGTCGTACATGAGCACCAGCTCCTCGCTGGTGGTGGCCTCCCTCGGCCCCTTGTCGTCGCGGACCTTGCCAGTGAAGCGGGGGAACCGTATGGCCAGACCCGCATCCTTGCGCAACTTGCCGAAGGCGGCGGTGTGGATCGGGGATACGGTTATCTCCGCCCCCAGGACCTCCAGGACCAGCCCTGGCTCGAACCAGAAGTCCGCCTGCAGATTGCTGCTCACCAGATGGTGCCTCTCCGGCACTCGGTGCCTTTCCAGCCTTGTGGGCAGCTCGGCCAGCATGGCGTCGTCGAAGCCGCTGCCCAGCTTGGACACGGTCTCGAAGCGGTCCTCGGCCTCGTTGTAGGTGGCCATCAGCAGTGCGCCGTAGAATCCCTTGCGCTTGCCCCGACCGGCGAAGGCGCCGACCACCACCAGGTCGACCGTGTCGTTCATCTCCGAGCGGTACTCCTTCTTGTACTTGATCCAGAGGAACCCGCGGTTGCCGGCGCGATACAGCGACTCAGTGCCGATGGACTTGGCCATCAGGCCCTCGCAGCCGTCCTGCAAGCGCCTCCATGAAGAACTCCTGCACGCCGGCCTCGTCATCGAGGACGCGCATCTCCGAGAGCCTGACCCCCTCGCTCGATCTCCACGCAGGACTGCAGGGCCGAGCGGCGCCTCAGGTAGGGCGCCTGCGTCATGTCCTTTCCATCCAGGAAGAGGCAGTCGAAGAGGCAGATCCGGACCGGGTAGTCCTCGATGGCCTCCTCCAGCCCATGCTTGCGCCCGCGGCGGTGCGAGACCTCCTGGAACGGCAGGAACTCGCCGGTGTTGAGGTCCACCGGGACGCACTCGCCCTCCATGATGGCGGTCTTCCCCTTGAAGGCTGCCCTCAGGGCCTTCACCACGTCCGGGAACTGGCCGGTGAGGTCCTCCAGGCGCCGGGAGTAGAGCGTGATCTTGCCCTCCTCCGATGTGCGCCTGCACCCTGACGCCGTCGTACTTGTACTCGAAGGCGCAGCTCCCGCCCATCGTCTCCAGGATCTCCTCCGGGGAGGACATCCGCTCGGCCAGCATCGCCCGGATGGGGTTCCCCACCTGACATGGATCTTCTTCACGCCCTCGAGCCCGGACCGGGTCAGGACCTCCGCCACCATGCCCAGGTCGGAGGAGATGTTGAACGCCCTTTCCACCGCATCCCGCTCCTCCTTGGTGGCGAAGGCCATGGCCAGGGCGTCGATCACGGTCATGGCCGCCACTCCCAGCCTCATCTTGCCGGTGACGATGCGGGAGATGTACTTGGCCTCCACCGGGCTGGCATCGTTCAGGATCTCTGCCAGCTGCTTCATCTTGGTGTCCTGGGAACCACCCCCCTCCGAGACCGACACCTGCTCCAGCGCTGAGTAGACCCGTTGGAAGGTGAGCGGCTCGGAGAACAGGGTGGTCTGCCTCTTGCCCTGGAAAATGCGTTCGGCCACGACACCCAGGTCCCCCTCCTTGAGCTGAAGGTCCTGGATGGCCGACTCCTTCATGCCGGTGACGAAGGCCAGGGTGCGGAGCAGGAGCTTGTCCGCCATGCCCAGCTTCTGGGGGTAGAAATCGGGATAGAGCTGTCCCTGGGTGAGGTAGATGGCCTTACGCAGCACCTCTGGCTCCGCCTCTCGGAAGAACTCGGCCAGGATATCGGTCATCTCAAGGCGGCTGGTGGTGGCCTCCAACCTCTCGTAGGTGTCGACCAGCACACGGAACAGCATGTCCACTCGAACGCCGTGCCTATAAATAAACCATACCCGACGCCTAGAAATCCAGCAGGCTCTTCTGGCCCTTCGCTGCGGGATGTTCCGTCCCTTCCTCCTCGGGACCGGAAGGGTTCAGCTCGTCCTTCAAGCCGAGCAGGCGCCGCTTCATCTCCTTCTCCTTGCGCACGCTGGACCAATGGTAGGCCTGGTCGCGGGTGCCCTTGGTGAGGAAGATCACCACCTTGCCCGATGACCGCCGACCAGTGCGACCTTTGCGCTGGATGCTCCTGATCTCCGACGGCACCGGTTCATAGAAGACCACCAGGTCGGTGCTTGCCACGTCCAGTCCCTCCTCGCCCACGGAGGTGGCCACCAGCACGTTGAACTCGCCGTCGCGGAAGCGCTGCAGCACCCCCACCTGCTCCTTCTGCTTCTGCCCCTTCTCCCCCACCCGGTCCGTCTGACCCACCAGCTTGGCCACCCTCACCCCGTCGATGCGGGAGAGCTTGCCCGCCACCAGATCGCAGGTGTCGCGGTAATGGGTGAAGACCAGGACCTTCGAGTTGGGATGTTCGTTGACCTGCTGGCTCACGATGCCCATCACCCTGGACAGCTTGGGGTGCTCGGTGCGCATGGACTGGGCCATGGTCCGCACCTCCTTGAACTGCTCCGTCTCGACCACGGCGCGGGACGCCTTGCTCGATTGGTCCGATTCCGCCTCGGCCTGAAGGCGCTCCAGATAAGCGGAGAGGGCGCTGGCCCCTTGCGTCTCGCCCAACCCGATGGCATGCTCCACCTTGATCGCCATGGCCTGGACGCTCAGGGCGCGGTAGAGCTTCTTGTTCTTCTCCCCCGCTTTCAGCCGGGCCTGCAGCGTGCTTCCCAAGGCCAACAGGTCCTTGGTGCTTATGCGGTCACTGTCCGCAGCATGCCCATGGCCACCAGCTCCTGGAGGCATTCCTCATAGAGGGAGCCGAGGACGGTGGTGGCACGGCGCAGCTCGGGCGGCACGTCCACCTCGATGAACTGGATATGCACGTCTTGGACGTACTTGACCACATCGGGGTCGTGCTCGGTGCGCACCTCGATGTTCTCGATGCCGAGGTTCTGGCACACCTCCTTGATCTTCTCCCGTTGGCTGCCGGGGAGGCGGTCATGCCCAGGACCAAGTGGCCCATGGGCTTGTACTGCTCGGCGACCGCCACGTAGGCATAGTTGCCCACCGCCCGGTGCGCCTCGTCGAAGACGATCAGCTGCACTTGGTCAAGCGGGACCCTTTCCTGCTTCAGGTCGTTGGCGACCACCTGGGGCGTGCTCACGATGACGTCGTTCTCCTTCCAGAGCAGTTCCCGTTCCTCCGGGTCGACGTTCCCGGTCATGACCGCCACCCTGCTTCCTATGAGCAGGTCGCTCAGGAAACGACGTGCTGCTCCACCAGCGGTTTGGTGGGAGCAAGAAGCAGTATCTTGCCCCCTGACCGGCTGCAAAGTCTCCGCTATGACCAACAACGCCACCACGGTCTTCCCCATGCCGGTCGGAAGGACGACCAGCGTGGACCTTTCCATCGCGGAGCGTGCTACCGAGGTCTGGTACTCCCTCTCCTCGACGCTGTCCTTCTTGATCAGTGGGTGGTCGATGAACACTGAGCGGGATATGTCCTGGTAGCTAAAAAAATGGATGGATTAAGGGATTGAGGGGTTTAGTGGCATCCGCCGCCACAGGAGCTGCAGGACGACACGTTGGGGTTGTGCACGATCAGACCGGAGCCGTAGGGGGTCTCCACGAAGTCGACGGTGCAGGTGTCCAGGACTTCCTTGGTCTCGTTGTCGTAGTATAGCGCGAAACCATCGTCCTGCTGTTCCAGGTCCCCATCCTTCTTGCCCTGTTGGAAGGTCATGCCGAATTGAGGCCCAGAGCAGCCCATGCCGGAAAGGTAGATCTTGATGCCGTAGCCTTGCTTGCCGTTCTTGGCGATCAGATCGTTGATGTACTTGGATGCCTCTGGTGTGACTTCTACCATTTGAGTTTCACCTAAGGCGTTCAAAATACCATCCCTTATTTAAATAATTCCAACGTTCCTGACGCCGATATGTGCCATCTTTCTTGATTGGCACAGTTCTTTCACAATACTTTTTATCGAGGCAAAAGGCTCCCTCGCCCAGATGACCACCTTCCGTCCGGTGCAACGCGCCGACCTGCCCGTCCTGTTGCAAATGAGCCGGGAGAACATGTCCTCCATCATCCAATCCTCATGGGGCATGCAATGGCAGGACGAACCGGTGCTGGAATGGCTCACCGACAAGTCCATGGTCACCGAGGTGGCGGAGAGCGACGGCGAGGTGGTAGGGTATTATTGTTTGGAGATGGCGGACCGCTACCTGTTCATCACCTCCATCCAAGTGGACCGTTCTCATCAAGGGCAGGGGCTGGGGGGAACGATGATGGAACGCATAGAGGACCTGGCGCGGGAGAGGGGATTGGAAGGGGTGGAACTGTGCGTACAGGAGACCAACCAAAGAGCCCGCACATTCTACTTGGAGTTAGGTTATCAACCGATCTGGCGCAAGGGCAGCAATGTCATGATGCGGAAACGGTTGCCTTGACGGGGCGAAAGAGATATCCATAAGCTCGGACTTCATGGGCCGAGGGATCTCTCTGAGGCCTTGGTCGTTCTTACCTTCGGTCATCTTCGTCTCTGATGTTATTGAGCATACCATTCGTGACCGCGGTGGACCAATCTGACCCGACCGTGCCCCAGGAGCTGAGCGGCAAGGCCGGCATCGAACACATCGACCTGACCTGGTTCCAACCGGTCCAGGGCGCTTCGGGTCTGGAGAACTATTCGGTATACCGAGGCTCTGGACCTGAGGACATGGAGAGGATCGACAATGTCACCGTCAACCTGACCGCCTATCACGATGGCGACCTGGTGGAGGGCACGACCTACTTCTATTTTGTAACATCATGGTACAACGGAACGGAGAGCGCTCCAAGCAATGCGTTGGCGATCACCACCGGGACTGAGCCCGAGAGGGAAAACCTCGCTACCATCGGCGTTGTCCTGGCCATCGTTATCTCGGCCATCGCCTTGCAGATCGCCATCGTAGCCATTTGGGTGCTCATTCGCAAGCCCTCCAAGTGAGGGAACGCCACCATTCTTTGATCGACGTTCGGCGACCATCGGTATCTATCCAGCATCCATCCATGATATGTTGAAATAGTAGTAATGATAATTATTACTGATAATTTGCTTAAGAAGGGTACACGCTGGACCAAGCAGATCAAGGTCGTCATCGACATCGTGTACGAGAGCGACCGTCCGCTCAGCGCCGATGAGATCTATCGTAAGGCCAGGCGAAAGATGCCCAACATCAGCCTCGGGACCGTCTATCGTAACCTCAACAAGCTGGTGGATGAGGGGTTGGTCTCGGAGACGCAGAACAACGGAATCGCCACCTTCTGCCGCCATCCTTTCCCCAACGCGACCTTCGAATGCGAACAATGCCATCGACTGATCAGCGTGCCGGTGGAGCTGAACATCCTGGACCTGTCCCGCCAATCCGGTTTCAAGGTGGAGAGATGGTCGCTCCATCTGAGCGGGGTGTGCAAGGAGTGTGAGCAGAAGTGCACATAATGGAAGGCTTCCTGCCCCCTCTCTGGGCCGCATTCTGGTTCCTGCTCTGCATCCCCTTCTGGATCTGGGGGGCCATGCGATTGCGCAAGCTCTTCCGCGAGAGCCCGGAGCTCAAACTCACCGTCGCCATCTCCGGTGCCTTCATGTTCGTGCTCTCCTCCCTCAAGCTGCCGTCGGTCGCAGGCTCATCATCGCATCCCACCGGAACTGGACTGGCCGTGGTGCTCTCCGGACCAGGGATAACCACCATACTGGCCACCATCGTCCTGGTGTTCCAGGCGTTGCTCCTGGCGCATGGCGGCATCACCACCCTGGGGGCAAACGTCTTCTCCATGGGCATTGCCGGCCCGTTCGTGGCCTATGCCGTTTTCAAGGTGATGCATAAGGCCGGGGTGAACAGCAATGCCACGGTCTTTGTGACCGCATTCCTGGCCGACATCGTGACCTATGTCGTGACCGCCCTCCAGCTTGCCCTGGCCTATCCCGGGGAAGAAGGGTTCCTGAGCTCCATGGGGGCGTTCATGGTCATCTTCGCCATCACCCAGATCCCCTTGGCGATCGTGGAGGGCATCCTGGTCGTGTTGTTCTTCGACTTCCTATCCAAGCGCAGGCCTGAGCTCATCCATGAGAGCCTCAGGGCGGCGGAGGCGGAGCCATGAGGAGGTCCTGGTGGTACGTGCTCGCCATTGCGGCGGTCGGCCTAATACTCATCGTCCCCATGATCATGTACCAAGGGGAGGAACTGCAGGGCGCGGACGACGCTGGCTCCGACCAGACCGGGGCTGACCCCTGGTTCGAGAACGTCTTCACCCCGCCCGAGGGCTCTGAGCCCATCCTCTTCGCCTTGGTCGCGATCGCTGGCATGTTGGTCATCGCCTATATTGTGTACCGTACCAGGAAAAAAACTCGCGATGGGGGCAAACGCTGATGTTCGCGATAGATGAGCTGGCCTACCAATCCCCCATGAAGGAATGGCCGCCCCTGGGCAAGTTCCTCCTCGCCCTGTCGCTCCTGTTGGTCTCACTGTTCTCGAACACCGTGCTTGTTCCATTGACGGTACTTGCCATCGGGTCTTTGATGCTGTTCTATTCCACTCGTTTCCGTTTCCCCCGAGTGATAGCGTTGGTTCTGCTGGAGGGCATCGCCATCATAGCCATCGGGTGCGTGATCATCGCCTTCGTCACCCCAGGGGGCGAGACGGTTTTCAGCATGACCTT
Source organism: Methanomassiliicoccaceae archaeon (assembly GCA_963806355.1). GTDB lineage: Archaea > Thermoplasmatota > Thermoplasmata > Methanomassiliicoccales > UBA472 > JACXTP01. The sequence continues at coordinate 50,353 of CAWDXN010000003.1, forward strand.
CCTGGGATGGGAGATGACCGTCTCCGCTGACGGTTTGAACCTGGCCGTCCTGGTGCTCACCCGCGCCTTGGCAGGGATCACGGTCATGCTCGCCTTCGCCACCAGCACTCCCATTCCCCACCTGGCCTTGGCATTACGCCAGCTACATATGCCCAAGGAGATCATCGAGCTCACGGTGCTGGTTTACCGTTATTCCTTCCTCCTCCTGGAACAGCTTGACACGATGTACATAGCGGCCACCTCCCGACTGGGCTTCCGAGGTGTGAAGAGGAAGATGAGCACATCGGCCAAGTTGGCCGTGGGTTTGTTCACCCGCTCCATCGATATAGCGGAGAGGTCGCAGGTGGCTCTTCACTGCCGCAACTTCCGTGGTGACTTCCCCACCTATCGGCAACCGGCACCGCTCACCGCGGCCTGGGTGGCATTTCCACTGCTAGTGGGCGGAGCGCTGTACGCGTGGGGTATCTGGATGGGTCAGAATTTGACCTTAGGGTGGTGACGCATGTGAACGAACCGGTCATCAAAGTGGAAGAACTGAGCTATCGATACCCTAACAAGACCCTGGCTTTGGACGGGGTCAGTCTGGAGATCGTTAAAGGCAGCAGGGTGGCACTGCTCGGGCCTAACGGGGCGGGCAAGAGCACCCTTTTCCTGCATTTCAATGGTATTCTAAAGCCCCGAGAGGGGAAGGTCCTCTTCGAGGGGAAGGAGATCAAGTACGGAGCGAAGTCTTTGGAGGAGCTTAGGGCCAAGGTGGCCATAGTCCTTCAGAATCCAGACGACCAGATCTTCTCGGCCACTGTGGAGGAGGACGTGGCCTTCGGCCCCATGAACCTCGGTCTCTCCATGGACGAGGTAGAGGCGAGGGTGACGGAAGCGCTGGACCAGGTGGGTCTGCTGGACCAGCGCTCCAAGCCTACCCAGCAGCTCTCCTTCGGACAGAGGAAGAGGGTCTCGTTGGCTGGGGCCATCGCCATGCGCCCAGAGGTACTTATCATGGACGAGCCAACGGCTGGGTTGGACCCGCGGATGGTGCACGAGCTCCTCGAACTGGCAGACGAACTGAACCATAAGGGTTTGACGGTCATCATGTCCACCCATGACGTGGAGTGCGCCTACTCCTGGGCGGACGAGGTGAAGGTGATGGAGAAAGGGAAGATGGTCTATTCCGGCGCGACGCCGGGTTTCTTCTCCGAAGCTGAGCTGGTGCATCGGGTCGGCCTCACGGAACCTCTCCTGTTCGAGATGAACCGCTCCCTCAGTGCCGTCCATGGCTGTCCCGGAGGCTCCCCACCCCCGAAACATCTTCGAGCTGGAGCAGAAGTTCCGTCGAGACACGGATCGACAGTCTGGAAGGCTATTCGTCATGCCTCTGGACGGGTTGAGCCAAGAGCGGCTGACCATTTTGCGAAAGGAGATGCCCCAGGTCCGGTTCGGTCTGCTCGGTTCGAAGGCCAGGAAGGTCGGATGCGCCAATGGGCTGGACGTCGAGGTGCGATTCGATGCTCTGGAGAAGGGTTTGGCCGAGGTCTCCTCAGGACGCGATTTCGTCCTCATCGCCGACGATGCATGGCGATGAGATCGTGGAGAGCAGATTGGAGGCGGACAGGGAGTGGTACGGCACGAAGCTTAGGCCCCTGCCTTTGTCCTGAGGTAGACAAGCCTCAAAAAACCGCTCCAGACGAAAGTGCCCCATACAAAACATTATTTCGGCGGATGGAATTAGGGCAGCAAATCCATGGAGCACTCGGTGGAAACAAAGGGCCAAGATGGCGTGGAGGTGACCCTCCGCCGGGACCTCGGTCTCCTAGAGGTCCTGATGATAGGGATCGGGCCTAACATCGGTTCCACCATTTTCATCCTGATAGGTACCGCCGCAGGGATCGCCGGTCCCGCCATCATCCTCGCTTTCGTCCTTAATTTCGTGGTCACGCTCTTCACAGCCATGGCATACGCCGAGCTGGCAAGCGCTTTTCCTGAGACCGGGGGAGGGTACCTTTGGATCAAGGAGGGGCTGTTCCCCCCATTCGGTTTCTTAGGCGGATGGATGTCATGGGTGGGACATTGTATCGCTTGTAGCGTTTATGCGCTCGGGTTCGGCGAGGGCGTCAGGATATTGATGTCGCTCTACGACCTCGAATTCTTTGGCCTGACCATCGATCAAACCGCGATCCTCTCCTCTGTGCTCGTTGCGGTCGGATTCATCTATCTCAATTACCGGGGGGTGAAAGGTGCTGGAAGAGCGGAGATCGTGGTGTCGGTCATCCTCCTCGCGATCATCGGGATCTTCGTTACCGCCACGGCGGTCTTTATCCTAATGAACCCACCGGACGACTCCAACTTCTCGCCGTTCATACCTTTCGGCTACATCAGCATCATCACTAGCATGGGCTACACCTTCATGGTCTTCGAAGGCTACGAGATAGTTGCCCAGACCGGTGAGGAGGCAAAGGACCCTCAGAGGACCATCCCACGCGCTATGTTCCTTTGCATCGCCATAAGCTGCATCATGTTCGTGGCCGTGGCCACTGTGGCGATCGGAGCGGTCGGGTATGAGGCACTGGCCGGCCATCCTTTCGACGCCATCTCCTATGTTGCTGGTATATCGATGCCAGGCATAGGGGCATTGTTGATTTCTTTCGGGATTCTTATCGGTTCGGTGGCGGCTGTCAATTCGATCATCTTCTCCGCCTCCCGTGTGTCGTTTGCGATGGGGCGGGATGGGAACCTACCCCAAAAGATGGGCAAGCTACATCCAAAAAAACAGACCCCGGCGACCGCCCTGGTCGTGAGCGGTGTCATCATCGTTTCCATGATCATCTTCCTCCCCATCAATCAGGTCGCCGCTGTGGCGGACATACTCATCCTTCTCCTCTTCACCCTTGTCAACGTTTCCGCCATAACATTGCGCCGGAAACGGCCGGACGTCCATAGAAGTTTCCTCATGCCATGGTTCCCGGTCATACCATTGATCGGTATCGCTACGAAGCTCATCTTGGCGGTCACGCTGTTCAGCTATGATGCGTTCGCATGGTATCTGGCCATCGGTGTTATCAACGTCGGTTTGCTCATCCATTATTTCATGGGCGGGAAGAAGACCATGGAGGAGGCCCCCATCCCGGAGAGGGCCCCGCTCACTCGGGAGGAACTGTCCAAGTTCCGTGTCATGATACCCATCGAGGACCCGCACAGCGAGGACCTGGTGGACCTGGGCTGCCTGATGGCGGCGGAACATGATGGCGAGGTCCTGCTGGTCAGCGTGGTGGAGATCCCCACCACCGTTCCGCTGAACAATGTCGACCGCAAGATGGTCGATGACCGCAAGAAGATGTTGGAGAAGCTGCAGCGGCAGGCGGAGATGAACGGGATATTCGCTCGTGCCTTGGTCACGGTCTCTCACGACGTGGTCACGGCGCTCATCGATACTGCCAAGGATGAGGAGGCCAACACCATCGTGGTCGGTTGGAAAGGCTTCACTCGCACCCAGAAGCGCATCCTCGGCAAGAAGATGGACCTGCTGCTGCGCCTCACCCCATGCGACGTGGTGTTGCTCAAGACGGAGGAGCGGTGGAAGCCGGACCGTATCATGATCCTGTCTGGAGGGTTGTGGCATGTCAGCCGCGCCACGGCGCTGGTGGCCATCATAGCCAAGCGTTACAACTCCCGGGTCACGATCTTGAACGTCATCGCCGAGGACAAATACTTGGACACAGCGAGGACGTACTCGAAGAGGCTAGAGGACATCCTTGAGAATGAGAAGATCCCCGTCGTGGTCAAGGAGATACGGCCGGAGAACGTGGTCGGTGGGGTGGTGGCGGAATCATTGGACTTCGACCTACTGGTCATGGGGGCGAGCGCGGTGCGCCGAGTGCACCGCAGCGATTTCGGCCTCGTGCAGGACCGCATCGTGAAGAGCGCAAAGTGCCCGGTGCTCGTTTACAAGCGGGTCGCCACCTTCGAGGACAAGGAATCTCAAGAGACGGAAGTGGTCGACATCAACGAGTGATGGCGGCGGAAACGAAGTCCCCCTCAAAACGCGAAGCGACCTCCAAGGGAATCCGCGCTCCCGCGCTAGACGGGATGGCCACCCCCTTCCAATCCATGCAAGTTGATGAAACCCTCCACGAACCTTCCTACGTCCATCCCTCTCGGGCTCATCCCTCGGATGGAAACAGAGGCGCTGTCCCGCCGGGCATTCACCATCAGGGCGTAATCACATCCCCTCCTGGTGGCCACCTCGACCAGAGCGCGCGTGCCGAAGCCGTAGAGCGATCGGTTCTTCTCATTGTTGTGGAAAATGCCGACGGGGCCTTGGACCCGGAGGCCAGCCTTGACGCGGGCCAATGCCTTGGGCCATCTCTGCTCGTTGACCACCTGGACATAGCGCCGTTTGATGGCAGGGACCTGCGATGGCCAAAACCCCTCGGCCAGGTGCTTGCAGGCAATGGACCGGAAGACATCGTCCTCGATGTCCAGCCTCCATGAGAAGTCTAGGATCTTCGACTCCTCGTCCACCTTCTGAGCGCCATGCTTCCTCATGACCTCGGTCAGGACGGCGGTGTCGCAATATTCGATCAGGTCCGCGATGGCCACGAGCCTTTTGAGGTGTGGCGTGGAATGGAGATAATGATAGAGGACACCAGCGGCGCTCATGCCCTCCTCCACGACCTTGACACCATCGATCTCTTCCTCCGCCGAGCTGGGGTGATGGTCCACGGCGAGGACCCTCTGATGGTCGCGACGGGAGGAGGCCGAACGCAGGACATCGGGGACCAGGGCGATGTCGACCAAGAATATCTCGGACGAGGTCCTGTCCCGGGCCAGGCTCTGTCCTGCCGCTCTGGGGGAGGTTACGAAGGACACTTTGGCAGAGGGATACCTGTTCAGAAAGAGAGCGGCGGATACAAGACCGTCCACGTTGCCGCGAGTTATCAGATGCTTGTCCCGGTCGTCCCTGGATAAGCTGTCCAAACCTTCCCTCGGGATATAATAATTCACATCTGGATTATTTGAATCTATGGATTTTTAAATAAATACGGAGAATTATTACATGTACCGTGGGTGGCATCGATCTAAGGTTCATAGGCATCGACCTGGCTTGGAAATGCGGACCTGACCCACGCACCAGTACGGCCATCTGCGAATGCGACCAATATGGCCAGCTATCTCATCCGTTCATGGTCGGGACCGATGAGGAGATCTTGGAGCACATCCCGGGACCGGATAGATGCTGGCTCGCCATCGATGCACCGCTCAATGTGCCCAATCGGTTCGGATCGAGACAGGTGGAGAAGGAGGTGGCCCGGTCCGGTGTGAGGATCTTGCCCTCGAACCGGGACTTCCTCAACCGGAAATGTGGCGGGGTGAGGGGGGAGCAGTTGGCCATGGAGCTGGAACGGCGAGGTTTCTTGCACCTTTCCACCGAGGTGGTGGACCCAGGGATAATGGTCGAGGTTTATCCATTTGGTATCCTTTATGGCATAACCAGAGGCAGACCCCCGCGATATAAGCATGGGGGGATCGAGCAACGCAGGGAAGGTTGTCTCTCGGTGCTCGAGGCGATGGGTCGTTGGGAGCCTAGCTTGAAGGGCTTGGAATGGATGGAGGGGCAGATCGAGCGGGCGGACTCACGGCGCATGAAGCACATGGGCGACATGGTGGACTCGATGCTCTGTGCAATGTGCCTGTACGCCCATTGGTTATATCGCGGTCAGAGGACTCGCCTGTACGGTGATGGCAGTGATGGGTGCATCCTTATCGTTTGATGGCGGAGGCATGTCAGTGGAACGAGGCGCGGGCATTCAGCGTCTTTTCGAGGAGGTGGGCGGTGGTCATGGGTTGATCCGGTCTCCGCAGGTTTCCGACCTTTCAAGGAGTTCAAGGTGCAGTGGCAGAGAAATGGGCGGTCCGCTGCCTTCCAGGTCACGGATTACCTTGGGTCTGCGGACCAGGACCTGCTGAGGGAGTTCGCCGACCGTCTGTTCAAACGGATCGAGGCCAAGGGCAAGCAGGAGATCTACACGGCCAATCTGAAGGAATGGTTGCGTTCCCGCTCCTTCGTGGAAAACGCCCAACCGATGTACCTGAGGCGCAGTCAGAACCTGGCATACAGCGATGAGGGCACCACCTATGACCTTGGCGAATCCTATGAGAGGTTGAAGGGATTGGGCCTGGTGCGCGACCACGACGGGCTGTTCCTGACCTGGACCAAGAGACCCAACCATCAAAGGGTCGGTTATTGCAGCGCGCTCATGCGCGTCATCGCCATCAGTTCGGTGATGGACTCGGCACGGGTCCCAGAGCTGGTGACGGACTATGTGCTGTACCACGAGCTGTTGCACATGGAGGATGGCCTGAGCTTCTCCAACAGACATCATGGCTCTGGGTTCCGCCAACGGGAACGAAGGTTCCCTGGTTGGGAGGAGGCGGAGCGTACCCTCAGGACTTTGGCCAAAGAACAGAGGGCAAGGGCTGGTTGAGCCAAACCATAAGTCATAAGGTCGCTATTCACCTGAGGCGATAGGCATGGGCAAGAAGCAATTCATCAACGCGCTGAACGAAGGCGACCGGGTGGACGACGTCTTCTCGATCCGGTTCAAGAAACCAGTGCGGCAGACCAGCTCGGGCAACTTCTTCTTCGAGATGAGGTTGGGCGACGGCACTGGTGAGATGGCGATGAAGTATTGGGGCGGGAAGGGCGAGCAAGAGGTCCAGAAAGCCTACGACAGTGCCTCCAAAGGGGAGGTGGTGCGCGTCAAGGGGAAGGTCAAGCGTTACATGGAGAACCTAGAGGTGAGCGTCAATCCGGAGGAGAAGGACGGCATCCGCAAGGTCTCCAAGGAGGAGTTCGATATCTCCGATTTCGTGCCCATCAGCACCAGGGACATCGACACGATGATGACCCAGATAATGGAATATGTCGAGGGGGTCGCCAACCCCAACCTAAGGGCATTATTGGACTATTTCTTCACGGACGAGGAGTTCGTGAGGTCTGTTCCGGCGCTCCCCGGCAGCGGTGAGGCACCACTGCAACTGGATCGGAGGTCTTCTGGAGCACACTTTGAAAGTGACGAACATCTGTTCATCCCTCATCAACGACTTCCCTCAGCTGGACCGGGACCTGCTCATCACCGGTGCCATACTCCATGACATCGGAAAGGTCCACGAGTACGAGATGGGGACGGCCATCGAGGCCACCGACCACGGTCGCCTGGTGGGGCACATCAGCATGGGGGCGGAGATGGTGGGGCGGGCCTGCGACTCCATGCCCGAGTTCCCCTCCATCCTCCGGTCCAAGGTGGTCCACATGGTGCTGAGCAGCCATGGCGTCCTGGAGTACGGCTCGCCGGTGGTGCCCATGTTCCCAGAGGCGTTGGCGGTCAGCCAGGCCGACACCCTCGACGCCAGCCTGGAGGAGTTCATCCGTCTGAAGGACGAGGCGGTGACCGAGGACGAATGGACCTATAGCAAGAGCAGAGGGAACATCTACCTGAGATGAACCGGTGTCCCCCGGGCCTTAACAGATTGGTTCATGGTCGGAGCGAACTCCCCTCCCCACACTGACCCAGGCCGGGGGCTTGATGTCGTGCCTCGGGGTTGTCCTCCAGTCATGACTCGGCGTCACACCGTAAGTTCCTGCAGGGACCCAATAACGACGCACTGTGTGCCGTTGGATTATTGCTCGGATCACGGGTCACCGGCGTTTTGCCAAAGGCATCAGGTCAATTCCGGAAGGGGCTCTTCAATCTTTTCCCCCCAAGCCTCGATCGTTAGCACGTTGTCGCGCATCAGCAGGACCTCGAGGTCCTCTCGCAGCATCGGTTCGAAGTCGAAGGCCATCAGGTAGAGGAGCATGAACCCGAACAGGTCCAGGTAGGCCACCGTGTAGGATTGGGCCAGGCGGACCTGGGTCTTCATGCGCCCGAACTTGAAGCGTACCACCTTAGGGTTCTTGGCGAACTCCTCAGGCGATGAGTACTCCGCGGACGAGAGGGCAGGCAGGACCTCCTCATCCACCCACTTCTTGCGGAACTTCATGACGTTCAGCACCTGGCGCTTGCCATACCATCCCTGCAGGGCCCGGAACACGAAGACCTGGACCGCGAAGATCGCCGCGATGTACAAGCCGTTGCTCAGGACGAACTCCTCCGTCAGCTTCCCCTTCGTCGATCCAGGGACCAGGAAGGCGGTGAGGAAGAGGAGCAGCACCGAGCCGAACAGTACGATGTAGGCGGTGATGAGCAGGCCGCGGATCAAGCGACTCGCTCTCGAAGTGCGATCCCAGCTTCCCCCTGAGCCAGAGCTTCAACTTCTGGATGTCCCAGGAGAACCCCCGGGAGTAGGGCATGCGCCAGGAGATCATCCAATAATAGGTGATGATGAGGAAGGACTGTATGAAGACCAAGTAAACGAAGTAGGTCTCGACGTCACCTGGGTAGGTGAAGTAGGTGTAGAATGCGAAGAAGATGTTGATGAGGAACAGGGTCACCGCTCCAGGCAGGAGCTGCTCGCTGTCGCAGAGGAAGACGTTCCAGAACATCTGTCCGAACAGCTTCTTGTTCTTCTTCATCATGGCGCCCATGGAGCCTGCGGCCTTCTCCTCCTTGGTCTTCTTCGGGCCCTTATCGCTGCTGACCGGGATGAACATGATGATGAAGTAGATGGAATAGGTGATGAAGCTCGTGATCAGCCAGTATAGGTAGGCCTCGGCCCCGAACGATGAACAGCATCACGATGCAGATCGCGATCAGGACCGCACTGATCGCCAATGGGAAAGGCATCTTGTCCTTCTTCTTCGCGATCTTGTCCAATTGCTGCTGTGCATACTCGGAGGCCTTCTTAGCCTCCTCCTTCAAGGCTTCGATCTCCATTTTATGCTGCTCGAAGCTGACATCCTTGATCTGCATCCTAAACACGTCCCCCAATCTAGAGAAATTACCTAACCCATCGCAATTAATAATACTTATGCAGGGCCAACTAGGACAAGGCATTGGCCAAAGGATATTATCCAGGGAGTAGGATTCATACCCGATCGGATGAGAGAGCTTTTCGAGCCCCGCAGCATCGCCATCGTGGGGGCGGCCCGTGAACCGAACAAGGTGGGCCACGTCATCCTTAAGAACCTGATAGAGTCCGGGTTCGAGGGACCTTTGTACCCAGTGAACCCAAAGGCTGACCGCATACTCGAAATACCTTGCTACGCTTCATTGAGCGATATCGGTCAACCCATCGACCTGGCCGTCATCGTCACACCCGCCCGTTTCGTGGCAGATGTGCTCGACGAGGCGGGGCGCATCGGGATCAGAGCGGCGATAATAATTTCAGCGGGATTCCGTGAGGTGGGGCGAGAAGGTATCGAGATGGAGCGGAGGTTGGCCGCCATCGCCAAGCAGCATGGCATCCGCGTCATCGGTCCCAATAGCCTGGGCGTGATCAACACCCACCATCACATGAATGCGACGTTCACAAACAACTTCCCCCGCGCCGGCCCCATCGCCATCAGCTCCCAGTCCGGGGCCATCTGCTCCGTCCTCTTGGATTGGGCGGCGGGCACCAACATCGGTTTCAGCAAGTTCGTCAGCGTGGGCAACAAGATGGACGTTGAGGAATCGTACATGCTGGATTACCTCCGCCATGATGACCGGACCAAGGTCATCGGTATGTACATCGAGGGCGTGAACAAAGGCAAGGAGTTCATGGAGCAGGCCGCCGAGACGACCAAGGTCAAGCCCATCATCGCGTTGAAGGCCGGCAGGACATCCACCGGGGCCAAGGCGGCATCCTCCCACACCGGGGCCCTCTCCGGGAGCGACATGGTCTATGACACTGTGCTCCGCCAGTCCGGGGTGATCCGGGTCACGACCATTGAGGAGATGTTCGACCTCCTCGCCATCTTCGCCAACATGCCCATGCCCAAAGATAACCGTGTCGCCATCGTGACGAACGCGGGAGGCTTGGGGGTCATGGCCGCGGACGCCCTTGGCGATCACAACCTCACCCTCGCCAGTTTCAGCGCGGAGACCGTGGAGAGATTGAAAGCGAACCTGCCTGCCGCGGCCGCATTCTACAACCCGGTGGACGTGGTAGGGGACGCGGACGCGGAACGATATGAGTATGCCATCCGTGCCATCGTCGGAGGATGAGAACGTCTCCAGCGTGATCGCGCTGATGGCGCCCACCGACCTGGTGGACGTGGCCTCGGTGGCCAGGACGATATCTTCCTTCGCTGGCAAGGTGGAGAAGCCCATAGTGACCTCGTTCGTCGGAGGCGAGGACCTCAAAGAGGCGGTCTCGATACTGAGGGCCTCTGGCATACCGAACTACGATACCCCGGACCAGGCCGCCTTCTCCATCGGGGCCATGCTCCGGTACCAGGCTCACAACCAAAGAAAATCGTCGGTGGAGGTCTTCAGGGCCGAAGCGGACCTGAGCTTGGTGAGGGAGGTGTTGGAAGGGGTCCGGGAGCAAGGCCGCCTGCAACTCAGCGAAGGGGAGGGCAAGCGGATCCTGAAAGCATATGGCCTGAATGTGCCAGAGGAAGGTTTGGCCCACTCGCCCGATGAGGCGGTGACCATCGCCAGGCGCATCGGTTATCCCGTGGTCATGAAGGTCGAGTCACCGGACATCGCGCACAAGACGGACGTAGGCGGGGTGGCGGTCGACATCAAGAGCGATGAGGAGGCGGCGCAACAGTACCAGCTGATCATCTCCCGCAGCCGGGGAAAGATGCCGAATGCCCGAGTCGACGGGGTCTCGGTGCAGAAGATGCTCAAGGGCCGCGAGGTGATAGTGGGCATGGTCCGCGACGAGCAGTTCGGTCCAGTGGTCACATTCGGCCTGGGCGGCATTTTCGTGGAGATCATGAAGGACGTGGCGCAACTGGTGGTGCCCTTCGGCCGGGCGGAGGCGGCCCAACTGGTCCGGTCCATCAAGGCATACCCCATTCTGACCGGGGCGCGGGGAAGGAGGCCGGCCGACATCAAAGCCCTGGAGGACACCATCCTCACTCTGGCCCAGATAGCCACGGACTTCCCGGAGATATCCGAACTGGAGGTCAACCCGGTGATCGTCGGGGATGAAGGCCAGGGAGTGGGAGCGGTCGACGCATTGGTCACTATCAGGAGGGACATCGCATGAGGACACTTTACTTGGGATCGGTGGTGGAAAGGTCGGGCAAGAGCATGGTGGGGCTGGGACTGGCCATGAACCATCCCGGTCCGGTGGGTTACTTCAAACCGTTCAAGGAGCGTTTGATCTGCGAGGGGGAGCGCATCATCGACCAGGACGCATATCTCATGCGAAAGACGCTCAAACTGGACCAGGACGAGGACGAGATATGTCCTTTCTTCTATGACCTGATGTCGCCCATCGGCATGGGAAACATCATCAACGCCTACGAGAAGGTGCGCTGCTCCTGCGAGCTCATGCTGGTGGAGGGCACCAGGGACATAACGACGGGATACCTGCACGACCTTTCCGGAATGGCCATCGCCGAACGTCTCAAAGCGGACGTGGTGCTGGTCTCCACGACGCAGCCGGGAGACCTGGACCGCATCGCAATGCTGAAGCAGCTCATGGGAGGCTACGAACTGAACTTCCTCGGCGTCATCCTCAACATGACCGATGACCCAGCACCAGTGAGATTGTTGGAGAAGAAGGGCGTGAGGGTCCTGGGCACCATTCCGCCCATGGAGCATTTGACCCGTTTCACAGTCAAGGAGGTGCAGGAGGCCTTGGGGGCGGAGGTCATCGTGGGCGAGGATAGGTTGGACCGCACCGTGCAGAGGGTCATGGTCGGGGCCATGATGCCAGAGACCGCCCTGCGCACCATGCGGCGCTACGCTGACAAGGCCATCATAACCGGAGGGGACCGCACCGACATCCAGATGGCGGCCCTCTCCACCGACACATCATGTCTGGTCCTGACAGGCGGGTTCTATCCCGATGGTCAGGTGGTATCCCGGGCGTACGAGAAGGGCATCCCTATCCTGTTGACCAGGCACGATACCTTGGAGGCGACGGAACGGGTGGAGCATCTCATCGCCAGGATCGACCCCGATGACAAGAAGAAATTGTCGATGATCAAGAAAGCGGTCAAGGAGCATGTCGACCTGGACGTTCTGTTCGCCTGAGGTCGGACAACCTTAATATGCGACGAGGCGATGCTGGGCGACATGGTAAAGGAAGTTCACGCCGCACACATACTGGTCAAGACCAAGGACAGCGCCGACAAGCTTTTGGCAGAGATCAAGGCGGGCAAGAGCTTTGAGGAATTGGCCAAGAAGCACAGCACCTGCCCCTCCGGAAAGAAGGGTGGGGACCTGGGCTGGTTCAAGCGAGGTATGATGGTGAAGGAGTTCGAGGACGCGGCCTTCAACGGCAAGAAGGGCGACATCGTCGGCCCAGTGAAGACGCAGTTCGGGTTCCACCTGATAAAAGTGGTCGACCAGAAGTGATAGACCTGCATGGTCGGGGGCAGATGGGTCAAATCTTGACCCAGTGGCAGACCTTGGTCAAAGCCCTCTCCCGGCCCAATCCCATTCTCCCGTCATCGGGATCATAGTAGATGGCCACGACCCGGTAGCCGGACCTCTCCGCCATGGCGGAAAGCACTTTGGCGACCGGGACGTCCCGCCCGTTCCAGGTCAGGTCGTCCACCACCAGCATGACCTCGGCCTTGTCCTGCAACTTATCGTACATCCCTTGGATAAGCTCGGAGAGGCCATGGAAGTATATTCTGGCGGTGGCAGGGACCTCAAGGTCCTTGACCGCCGCTCCCAGTTCGTCGATTTCCTCGTCGCATCCCTTGGGTCCACCCTGGTCGGCAGCATGCCCTTGGCGACGTCCAAGACCTCTTCCGGTCCCAGCCCCAGGCACCAGTGTTCCACTGCGTATTCCTCCATGTAATCGAAACCGTTGAGGTAGGGCGGGGACGTGACCACCAGGTCGAAGGCGTCGTCGCGCAGCTCCGGGACCAACCTTGGAGCTGAGCCGAACAGGAGCTTCGTTCCGGTCATGTCAATGAGTTCGCCATCCCTCCCCGCCTCCGTGATGGCGTCCAAGCACTGGTATAAGGTCTCCAAGTAGACATCTTCGAAAATGGCATGGAAATTGCCCTTCCGGTCCTTTATGGTCATGGCCCCATTCCGAGATCGCCTTCCTCGGTCGGTCCTCCTCCGCAATGCCCTCAGAGCCCTCATGAGCACGAAAAGGGCCAGGTCCCTCTCTGGGCCAGATGGCACCGCCTCGATCGCCTCGCGGTAGGATAGGGCGCAGGAGGCGTGGGCCGGTCCGACCCCGTCGATAAGGGCCAATGGAAGCGATTCGATGTCCAGGAATGGGTCGGCCACCTCGTCCCTTATCAACCATTGTCCCAGCAACGCCACCTCGTCGACATCTACCTCGCATGCCTGGGCCGCGGAGCGATGGCAGAAATGAGCGTAAGGGAGCTGCTCGATCCCCAGGGCCTCCATCCCCCAGGAACGGGAAGACCAGAGCGAGGAGCCCGCGCCAGCGAAGGGGTCTAAGAGGTAGTGATGCTTCCCAAGGAACTTTTCACGCATCCTTTCCATGAGGCGATGGCCGAACGATTCGCCCAAGGTGAATTGGTCCAGATAAGGACGTACCGCCCTTGGTCTCACCGTGACCGCTGCCCTTATCATGGGGCGATCGGGCTTGGACCAGTTATCAACCAGCGACGATCTTGCTGTTGCCATCCTCTCCCTCCTCCACGACGATGCTGTTGCCGAGCGCTTCCTTGATGTCCTCGATATGGGTGATGACCAGGATCTGGCCGAACTGTCTCTGCAACGAAGATAATAGTTCCAAGACGTTGCGTTTGCGCCCCTGGTCCTGGGAGCCGAATATCTCATCCAGCACCAGCAAGTTGACGTGGTGTCCGGAGCGTTCCCCTATCATCCTGGAGATGGCCAGGCGCAGGGACAGACTGGCCAGGTCCGATTCCCCCCCGGAGAAACGGTCCAAGGGATACTCATGGCCCTGGTCCATGATATGGACGTCATACTCCTCGTCCAGTCGCATGCCGCCATACTTGCCATCGGTCAGCTCCACGAAGAGCTCTGACGCCATCTGGGAGATGCTCGGCACCACTCGGGTGACGATATTGGCCCGGAACTCCCTCATCGCCCCCTGGAGGACATTCAGTTCCAATAGCTCCGCCCTCTTCCTCTCCGCCTGCGCATGGTTGCGCTCCAGTTCTTCGAGGTGAGTGGTGGCTGCCTTCTCTTCCCCTTCGACACGGGACCTTTCGGACAAAGAGATTTGGATGGACCGCTGCACCGATTCCTTGCGATCCCTCCATAGCACATATCTCTCCCGCCCCTCCTTCAGCTCCTCTTCACGGAAGGCGAGGGCGGTAAGTTCCGATCGAGAGCGCCCCTCCTCGGAGGTGATGGCATCCAAATCCTTTTTCAATTGGGCCCTCTCCTTCTCCAGACCCTCCATACGTGCCAGCTCAGTACGGAGCTTGGTCAGGGCGTTCTCGTCCCTCTGAAGTCCCTCCAGCTTCGAACGGACCGTCGATAACCTGCTCGGGTCCAGATCGACCTCCCCCAATGCAGACCTCCTTTCCTCCAAGGAGGCGATCTCCGACCTCATTTTCGAGAGGTTCTTTTCCAAGGTTTCCAAGCTGGACCTGAGCATGAGCGCCATGTCCCTTTGCCGCTGCGCTTCCTTCAGCCTTGCCTCCAGGCCGACCCTTCCTTTGCTCAGTCGGTCCAATCCTTTGAGGGCTTCGTCGATCCTCGAATTGGCCGCCTGAGCCTTCCCATCGCTCTCGGCCACCTCAGCGTCCATTTTTTCAAGGAGGGCTCGGTAATGGTCATCCAATCTCCTTTCGCAGGTGGGACAGGAACTGTCCGGTCCGAGCTCCGCGATCTCCCTTCGTTTCGACGATCGATGCTCCGACTCCTCCAGGTACCTCCGTTGTTCCGCTTGGTTGCGCGCCAGACGGTCCCGCGCCTCCTCCATGGTCCCTTGGTTGGTGGCCAGGGCCTCTTCCAGGCTCGCGATCATCGGCGACGGGTCCCCTAAGGCCTCCAGCTCATTCCTCTTCGCCTCCAGCTCCGCCTGCGTCTCGGTGAATCGAACGGTACGCTGGTTCAAATTGGATGTCAAGGAGTCGAGTTCCTGTTTTCGAACTTTCAGCTCCTCCAAGCGTTCCCTCTCTTCTCTAAGGGGGCCAAGGCCTGCCACCCTACCTTCAAGGCTAGGAAGGTCGGTCTTCCTCGCCTCTAACAGGCTAAGCTCCGACTCGATCTTCTGCGACCTTGCCTTCTTTGACCTGGCATCGGCGGTCAAGGTGGCCATTTTCGTCATCAACGCAGCATTGGCCTTGGAGCGACCCTCCGCCTTCTCCATCTCCATCCGGGCCCTCTCCACCTCATCGGAGATCGGCCCCAGCTCTGCCTGTGCGGTCTCGATGTCGTTCGTCAGCTTCGTCCTCATCGATTTTAATTCGGCGAGATGCCTTCTCATCATCTCCCTCCGGTCCTTTCCATCCGGAGCGGTGAGGTTGGCGGACATCGCCTCCAACCCGTCCCGGCAGGAACGGAGATCGGACGAGATCTCCGTGATGACCGTGTCCAAGGTCTCTATCCCTAACATGCGCAGGATGAGTTCCCGGCGCTGCGCTGGCCTGAGGTTGGAAAGGGCGTTGAGGTCCTTTTGCCTCGCGAATACGGAGACGAAGAACGATTTGTGGTCCATCCCCAGCCTGCTCTCCATCGCCTCCGTCACGGCCTTATCGGTCCGGGCCACCAGCATATCGTTGACCAGTAGTGTGGCGTCGGCTTTGCTGTCCTTTCCTTTCAGGGAGCGGGTGAGGCGGTAGCGGTCCGCCTCCAGGTCGAACTCCAGGGTGACGGAGCATTCCTCGTTCACCCCGGCCGAAGCGCTCCTCACTCCCTCCTTGGTGGTCCTCACGATGCTGGACTCATTGCCGAAAAGGGCCCAGGCCACCGCCTCCACCAGTGTGGACTTGCCTACGCCGTTCTGCCCAAGGATGCCGGTCACGCCGTCACCAAGCTCGACGATGGCGTGGCGGAAACGACGGTAGTTGCGGAGCTCGACGTACCTTAATCGCAACGTTCCAACCCCCGGTTCAGATATCTCAGCCCCAGCTCCCGCACCTTGTCCTTGTCCGTCCCGGTCACTGGATAGTGTTCCATGAACGAGTTGAACTCCTGGTCCAGCGCAGTGATGCCCGAAGCGGTCTGAACGGAGAACGCGTCATCCTGGAGCTGGTACCGAGGTTCCACGTACAGGGCCTTCTGCGCCCAGCCCTGGATGCGCTTGAAGTCGAGCGATCGGTATAGTGAGGGTTTCACGTTATGCACGGTAAAACGTACCAAGGCCCCCTCCAGGTCCTGTGCGGCAAGCCTGCGTTCGATCTCCCTCATCAGATCTGCTGCGGACATGTCCTTGGCCTCGATGTGGGGGAGGTCGAACATCGGCCGGGTCGGCAGAGGTTCGAACCTTACCTTCCCTTTTTGTAGGTCCACCATCAGGAACCCCTTGTCCTGTCCCGACTCGGTGAACGACAACCTTTCGGTGGAGCCACTGTAGAACGTCATGGGAGCGACCTCCGTGTTCCGATGGTAGTGTCCCAACGCCGTGTAGTCCATTCCTCTGGGAAGGGTTCCGTCCGGTATGACCGTCTCGTTGAACTCGTTGGAGGCGTAGGCACCGACCGCCCCGACGCTGGCATGAAGGGTCGCAATATTGACCAGGTCCGGGTCGGGCATTGACCTTGGCCAGTTCCTGTTGCATCGTTACAGGGTCTGAATGAGGGACGCAATGCACGACCAATCCCTCCAGCATCACCCTCTCATAGGCCCCAGCGTACACTGGGTGGATCCCATCCAGGTGCTCGAATATCTTGAAGACGCTGCCCGTCTCCCGAAGCTTTGGGGTGGAATGGTTCCCGGCTATGACCACGGTGGGGATGCCCGCCTCGCTGAGGCGTACGAACTGCTCCACAGCGAAGGAAATGGCACGATTCGATGGTCTGACATTGTCGAACAGGTCCCCGGCATGCAGGAAGAGGTCTGGACGATGCTCCAGTGCCTGGTCCACGCAGGTCTCGAAGGATCGATAAAGGTCCATCTCTCGCTGGTTGAGCCCAGAGATCTCCTCCACCTTGCGATAGGCGGAGAAGCCCAGGTGCGTGTCGGCCACGTGCAATATCCTCATTCTATTCCCCTGCGCGCCTCGCTAACCGTCCTATGCGTTCATCCATCCTTCCCAGAGGCGGTCGAAAGTGTCGATCACTTCTTCACCTCCTCCTTAAAGCCCTCGCCGAGCAGATTGCACACCTTCTCATAGGTCGCCTTGTTGGCGTCCCAGATGAGGTAGGCCACGACCGTCCCCACCACGATGCCCATGATGGCGATGATGGGCACTCCTTCATAGAATGTGCCAATGGCAGGAATGTAGATGAACAGTGCGATGCCGACTGATGACCATCATGAAGTTGAAGAGGAGCTTCAGGATCAGCCTACCGCTGTCCCACTTGTACTTACCGCCGCTCATGATGCTCTCCACCGAGGCCAGGACGATGGTCCTTGTGCGGCGCACTATGTCGACCACCGGCGGGATGATCAATGCCACCGACACGATGGTGGCCAGGGTCGAGGGGATGACCTTGAGCCAGTCCGCCACCTGGTCCAGCGCCTCGGACAGGTTGTACAGCCCTTGGACCACCAGCTGGATTATGAAGAGGATGACGAAATCGATGATGATCCAGAATATCTGGTACTTGACCTGCTTCTTCAGGTCAGCCCTGACCGCCAGACAGGCGCCCAGCTCGTTGCGCAGGCTGTCCATGCGCTTCGCCTGGATCACCCAACGCTTCGGCATTTTATTGTAGGTTAGGTTGATGAAGTCGTTGGACCGCTTGAAGACGAATGGCATGAGCGCCATGGTGATCACCGCCACCCCGATGACATCGGAGTAGAACGCCTCGTCGACAGCGCCTGCGTCCAGGCCGGTCTTGGCGATGACGAAGGAGAACTCCCCCATCGCCACCATGGCGAACCCGGTGGTTACCGAGGTCTTGATGTCCCGGTTGGAGGCATAGGATGCGATGGTCACAGCGAAGATCTTGCCGAAGATGAACACCGCCACCAGTATCACCACCACCAACCACGTGTCGGCCAGCAGGGTGGGGTTGATGAGCAGTCCAATGGACACGAAGAAGATGGCCATGAAGACGTCCTTGAGCGGCTCCACCCGCTTGGCGATGCGCTCGCCATCACGGTACTCTGAAATGATGATGCCCATGAGGAAGGCCCCGATAGCGACGGAGAGGCCGATCTCAAAGGCAAATATCGCAAGACCGAACGTGAACCCTAAGGCTACGATGAGCAACACCTCGTCGTTGCAGGTGCGACCGATCCAGTTCAGACATCGGGGCACGATGGCCAGACCTAACAGCAAGGTCACCACCAGGAATATGGCGATGGTGCTCATCTGAGCGAAAAGGTCCGCGGAGACGATGGAGTCCCCAGTGCTCATTGAACCGAGGACGGTCAGGATTATGACCGCGGCCACGTCCTCGACGATGAGCAGTCCCACCACGGACTCCCCCACCTGGCTGTCCAGCTTCCCCGTCTCGACCAGCACTCGCACGATGACGGCGGTGGAGCTGATGGCCACGACGCCGCCCAGGTAGATCGACTGCATGTACGACCAACCCATGAGCTGGCCCACCTCATAGCCGATGACCAGCATGACCAAAACCTCGATGGTGCCGGCCAGGATGGCGAAGGAACCGATGCGGCGCAGCCGCTTCAGGTTGAACTCCAGCCCGATGGAGAACATCAGCAGGATGATCCCCAGGTTGGCCAGGAAGTTGACCTCCTCGATGTAATCGGAGATGGTGTCTATGCCCAGGACATAAGGTCCGAGCAGCATGCCCACCAGAAGGTAACCGATCACCAAGGGCATGCGCAGCTTGGTGAACAAGACCGCCACTATCGCCGCACCCATAAGGATGAGGGCGATATCGAGCAGATAGCGCGGTCTCGGTGCTGACGGCCATCAGAAGAATCGAGAGTCCGCCTTTTTACTTATTGGTTTCGAAACATTTCCAGATGTCCTTTCGACCTCAGAGACGTAATCCTCGAACAGGTGCACCTTGGCCGGAATGGCGAACGGGGTGAAGGGGGAGGCGATCAGCACCTCGCCAGGCATCAGCATCTGGATCTCGTTGTCGAGCATGCAGATGTCCTGTTTCGCCGAATTTCGCAGGATGTCCCGGTCACGTTTGTCCGCCAGACCCAGGATGAACAGGGTGTTGAACTGGGTGAGTATCTCCTCGTTGATGAGCTTGGGCTGTTGGGAGATGGCACAGAGGCCGATGTGGAACTTACGACCCTCCCGGGCCAGTTGGCTGAAGATCGTGCCCTTGGCCTGGGACAGCACGCGCTGCGCCTCCTCCATGGCGATCAGCAAAGGCGGCAGCTTTTCGAACTTCTCCTTGTCCGAGTACAAGGCCTTGTGCTGTTCGAAGATGGCTCTCGTCAGCACGGTGGATATGAGCAGCTCCTCGGCCTCGAACATGTTGCTGGTGTCGACCAGGACCACCTTACCCGCGTGCAGGGCGGAGATCACTCCTTTGGTGATGGAAAGCTTCGGGTCGGAGGTTATCAGGTCGAACTGGAATATCGTGTCCAGGCGACGCTTGATGACGTTGACCGAACCCTCATGGAACCGGTCCTGAAGGTCCTTGACGACGGTCTTGACGTCGCGGTGCAAGAGCTCGTTCAGCCAGTTCTCCCCATATCGGTATTGCGCGGTCTGCAGGCACTCCAGCTGCGCCCCGGTGAACTCGTACAGATTGGCCAGGTCGGCGATCTCGATCTCGAATGAGGAGACATGGATGGAGTTGTAAGGGCCTTCCAGCCTCCGGGAGCTATAGACGCACAGAGCCTCGGTGGCCATGGGGGAATGGCGCAACCCTTTCTTGTTCGCCTCCCCGCCATCATAGTATTCGCCATGCGGGTCGAAGAGCAGGAAGCCATAGCGGCGTGAGCGCATGCATGACAGCGCCAACCCCTTCATCAGGTTGCTCTTCCCCATGCCGGTGGTGGCGAACACCCCGACGTGGTAGGGCATGAAAGCGCCCGAGATGCCAACTGGGAAATCGACGATGCGATCGCCGGAACGCAGCTTGCCTATCTCCACGTCCCCCATGAGCGAACGGAGGAATCCATAGTCCTCCGGGCCAGCCCGGCGTATTGACGAGAAATGCTGTGGGATGGACTTGGCCTTCTTGAAGCTCCCATCCTCGATATAGCCCAGTGGGAAGCATACGCCAACGCGGTACAATCGGTCGCGCATGCTGTTCGGGTCGAAATCCTCGGCCAAGCGGTCCTTCTGGACGGCAGTGCCCTGCCTCCCGCTCCGTCCAACCATCCTCGTCGGAGTCAGCCCCGTACTCGACGTCCATTATCCGCACCAGGTACTTCCTCGGCCCCTTTCCGTCCTCGATGACCAGCAGCTCTCCTACCTGTATGTCCTGGTCGAAGGCCGTTCGAAAGCGGATCTCCATCACCGAGTCCCCGTATACCCGACCGATCCTTGTCTGCTCCATCTCTTTCGCCCCTTGGAATCAATGGTGCATCATAACCCTTTCCACATCGGGACCGAAAGTAGGAAGGCTAATCATCTCGAATGGAAATATGCGAGCATGGCTCGAACGGTCATGATGGCTAAAGGACTGGTCTCGATCCTGATCACGGTCGTTCTGATCATTGCGTTCGTGACCGGGCTTGAGGGCGAGGAGGATGAAGGCGGTCTCGCCTTAGATGGGGAGGGAGGAGGGCATGCAATTTGGGCCTACCTCCTGGTGTTCCTGTTCCTGGTCCATTTGGCATTGAACTATCGCATGTTCATCACGGAGATGCGCTCGTTCTTCCGCAAGGGCGAATAGGTCCGAACCAAATCTTTTCAGACCTGATCGAACGTGGTCTCAGTATTCGATCTATATAATATTTGGATAAGATAATAAATTATCACCGCCATATGCCCCTTCATGCGCGGCGGCGAGCCTACATTCCTTAGGGCGGAGGCGGAGGAGAGACCTCGCTGCGTCCTGGTCGGTGTGGGCGGGGCGGGATGCAACGCCATATCCGTCACGGACATCGACCGGTTCGGGGTGGTGCTGGAAGACCAGCGACCTCATGCCGCGGGAGTGGATGTGCTCAGACTTCGGGAATCGGAACTGGCGATGTTCCGCACCACCGCACCACATCTCCTGACCCATGACATACCGGTCATGCGAAGATTGCTGGAAAGGCTTCAGGACCGGGAGCTGGTCTTCATCTTCAGCGGCATGGGCGGTGAGACCGGGACCCATGCGGCACCGATCGTGGCCAGCGCCGCCCGGAGGCACGCTCGTCTGGTGGTCTCGACGGTCTGCACGCCGTTCGTGGTGGAAGGGCGGGACAGACAACGCAATGCCGACGAGGGCCTGCGCCGGCTCAATGCCATGAGCCACCTCACCGTGGTCCTTTCCAACGATGGTCTGGCCAAGGTCGCGCCATATATGCAGTTCCAGAAAGCCTTCAACGTCATGAACCAGATAATGGGTTTCGTACCGCTTGAGCTATCCAAGTTGTTGACCTTGGACGTTCTCAAGCAGGTCAAGGACCATTTCAACGGTTGCAGGGAGGTGCGCCTCGGTGTCGGTTATGGCCACGGCGTCTGCGCCGACAGCCTGGCCATCAGTGACGCCTTCTCATCTCCCTGGTTCGACATGCCCTGGGACAATGTGCGTTCGGCACTGGCCCTGTTCGCAATGAGCGAACCGGACGAGAGGACCCTGAGTCGGCATGGCGCACGAGGTGCAATCAAGGGCACCTTTCTCCAAAGTGCTCTACACCGCACGCCAAGACAAAGAGCTGGGCCAGACCGTTCAGGCCATGGTGCTGCTCGGTTTCTGATCAGTCCTCTTTGGCGATCTCCGGCGGGGCGCCAGCGAACCTGACCAAGGCCATCGCCTCCATGAAATGCAGTTTTCCCGGCACGACCAGGGTATGCAGCGGTCCGCCCAGGTCCAATTGCGCCATCCTCTCGGGATAGTTGGCGGCGACCCTCTCGTCCTTGGCCCCCACCCTGGCGGCGGCACATATGATGCTGTCCTTCTTGATCAATCCGGACCCCATCCTCTGTTCCGCGTCCAATAGCCATCTCACGCCTTGTTGGGAGGTCATGTACCGTCCCTCCTCCTCCTTGATGTCGAGCAGCACCAGGGTGTGCAAACCCCGGTCCTTGTTCTCCACTATCCTCTCGTACGGGCTTGATGGTATGAACCCAGGTTCCGGGAACGGCAATGTGACGGTCCGACCGAACTTGTAAGGCTGCAGGCCCAAGGCGGACGGAGCGGCCGAGAATATCGAGGTGCCATGTACCAATCGGGTGGCGATGCCCTCCTCCTCCGCTCGGATGCGTATGTCCACATGGGTGGTGGCGGCCATGGTGTCCCCGGCGGTGACGAAGGCCACCTTGCGGTCCCGGGCCGCTTCGATCATGGAGTCGCCCTCCTCCACATCCACCCTCCTCAAGGCCACTATCGGTCGACCTACCATCGCCTCCAGGTCCTTGAGCGAGGACTCGATGAGCTTCGAGGTGTAGAATTCTGCATAGATCCTCTCGCAAGACCTCAGCTCGTTCAAAGCCTTCAGGCTCATATCGTCCACTGACCCCAGCCCTAAACCCACAAATATCAATTCACCCATGGACAGCACCGTGCGCTCTTTGGCCGTTAAGGCTCCCAAGGGGGTAGGGGAGTCGACCCGTAAAAAGCTGCTTGACATGGGGGTCCTGGACGTCTCATTGCGCATCGCCCGTACCGATGAGCACATCATCATCCCGGTCACAAAGGAGGTCGAGGGGATGGAAGGGCTCGAAGTGGTCGAGGTGGACCTCGAGGAACGCGGTCTGGCAGAGACGGACTACAAGAAGGTGGTGCAGCTGCCCGAGAACCTGGTCCCTCTGCTTCCCACATCTTTCGACATCATCGGGGACGTGGGCATCGTGCGATTGCCGGACGAGCTGATCCCTCATGCCAGAGAGGTGGGCCGGGCCATGCGCCAGGTCTTCCCCCGGTTGCGCGTGGTCGCCTTGGACCGGGGCGTGAGGGGCGAGTTCCGCGTCAGGGAGCTCGAGGTGGTGGCAGGGGAAGGGGGATTGGAGACGGAGCACCTGGAATACGGCGTCCGACTGCGAGTGGACCCAGGCAAGGTCTACTTCAACCCTCGCCTGGCCAACGAGAGGATGAGGGTGGCATCGCTCGTGAGGCCCGGCGAGACGGTGTTCGACATGTTCGCCGGGGTCGGCCCCTTCGCCATCATGATCGCGAAGCACTCCCAGGCGATGGTGGTGTTCGCCATGGACCTCAACCCCGATGCAGTGCATTACCTTAGAGAGAACATAGTCCTGAACCGCGCAGAGAACGTGGTGCCGCTGGAAGGCGATTCTCGGCACATTATTTTCGACATTCCTTGCGCCGACCGGATCGTGATGAACCTCCCCCACTCGGCCCTTGAGTTCTTCGCCGACGCGCTGACCCGCCTCAATTTCGGAGGTACGATCCACCTCTACCATATCTGCGACCGTTCCGAGATCGGCCCGGTGCTCGATGGTCTGGTGTCCCAGGCTTTGGGCATGGGCGTCAAGGTGGAGGTGGAGAGATGCGAGGAACTGAAGACCTACTCGCCAAGCTCCAGCGTCTTCTCCATCGACCTACGGCTTCTTGATTGGTGCCAGGGTGACGCCTGACTGGTTCTGGTAGTTGCCGCTGCGCTTCTCATAGGTCTGGGCCACCGGGGAGTGCATCCTCTCGAAGACGATCTGCACGAAACGGGAACCGATGGGAAGCTCAAGGTCCTTTCCTGAGGCGTTGAAGGCGGTGAAGGTCAGCGTCCCCCTGAAGCCCGCGTCCACCTTGCCCAGGCCGACCATCACGCCCTTGCGTATCCAGCTGGTGCGTGCCCAAAGCTGGGCGGCGACATCGTTGGGCAGCTCCACCCTCTCCACGGTGCTCACGTAGAACATGCTCCTCGCCGGCACGAGGATGGTGCCCTCTTTCTCCGAGTCCTCGTTACCTTCCATCCTCACCTCGGCCACCCGAAGGTCGTAACCGTTCGGGGTGAGGCCTTCAGGTGCGAACCCGACGATGCGCAAGGAACCGCTCTGCATCATGCTCTGTATCTCGTGGTCCGAGAAGAGGCACATGCTCCAGCATCAAGGTCCGGTGAAATATGATACTTTGCATTGATTATTACCTCGAAAAAAACCTTCAAAAGGATTATTAGCTCCGAAGGCCAACATATCGAACGATGCCAGGCCCCCATCCCGCCATGGACCGGAACCTATCCTTGGAGAAGATAGATATCCATGACCATGTGGCCTGCTTCTTTCGCAACGAAGGTGAAAGGGCCAGAGGGATAGCGAGGCTGGCGCGCATCGGCATGGAGCGCAATGAGCGATGCTATTGCCTCCTCGGCGAGTGCCATGAGGGCGATGTCAGGCATGCCCTGCGGGAATTAGGCATGAAGGAGAACGAGGTGAGGTATTCCCCCGCCCTGCGCTTCCTCAAGGCGGAGGAACTGTTCCTCGGAGGCGATGGATTCTCCGAGGACCGGATGCCTGGACCGGCTCATCGAGATGGTGCGTTCATCCGATGTCCGGAAGGGTACGGCGGGACCCGGTTCATCCTCGAGGCCGATCCCATCGTCAAGCGCATCGGCCATGATCGTTTCGGCCGCTTCGAATCGGTATGGAACGAATCGGTGGACACGGAGCGGGTGGCTTGCATCTGCCTTTATGATGGCGAGAACAGCTCCCATTCAGAGGTCCTCGCCGCGGTCAGCACCCATCCCAGCCTGGTCATCCGTGGTTTCGTATGTAGGAACTATTTCTACAACCCCCCGGAGGAGTTCGCTCAGACCGGAGGTTGCCTCCCCGAGGCCAAGCAGCTGCTCGAGAAGATGTTGGACATCCAGATCTGCCAGATCAGTCTGGCCGATGAGGACTCGGGGAGACCAACGCCGTACTGGAGGAGGAGGTGGCCCGACGGGAGAGGGCGGAGAGGGCGTTGAACGAGACGTTCGCGCACCACTCCGAGGTGCTGGACGGGCTGGAGGACGGCATATGTCTAATTGATCTTGGACCACAAGGTCCTCGCTGACCAACCACGCGTTCGAACGATTCAGGGAGGATTGCGGTTGTAGGGGTACGGCCACAGGGCTAATTCTGGCCCAGATATGGCCGTTACGTGTGGATGACGTCACCTCCTCCTGCGATCGGGCGGTCTGGACCGGAGCGACCGCAGAGGTTGCGTCTGGTGCACCTATCGGACGAGATGGTGGTATGGTACGACCTACACATCGTTCCTATCGTTCACTCGGGGAGGCCGGACCGGATACTTTTGGTGCTGCACGACTCCACCGACCTCCATCAGGCCAGGTTGGCCTTGGCCGAGATCAGGCGCGGATTGGAGCTCGCCCCAAGCATCGAAAATGAACCGTCCCTCAGATGGGAGAGGCTTTTAGTTACTTTGGAGCACAGCCCGCTCCCCCTCTTCGTTCAAGACCGTGATGGTAGCTGTGCTTTACGCCAACCAAGCCTGTGGCTCGATGGTGGGCTACAGTCCTGAGGAGATGGTTGGCAAGTCCTCCTCCCAGCTGATAGTACCCGACCCCAAGGACTTCTTGAACCTGGAACGACGGACCCTGCTCGAAGGGGAGGAGGTAAGCCTGTGGGCCGATGCCCGTCACAAGGATGGCAGCTACCTTCCTTGCAACATCCGCATGGTCAGTCTGGACTCAGGCAGTGGGCACCTCCTCGCCCTCCTGACAAAAAGGGAAGACCGTGGGATCGGCCAGATGACAGGCATTGCCTGATGGACCATCCATCCAATGCATCCTACTTTCATCCAACAAAAGCATTTATAGGAATTAACTGTTCAGTATCGATTGGATGATACATCCAACTGATATTTCATCTGATTTGAACGGGAGAAAGATCTGATGGCAAACAAAACAGTCGTTGTATTGGTCATCGTCGTGGTGGCCATCCTGGTGGGCGCTGGGCTGCTGGTGGCCCTGGGCGTTTTTGATGAGCAACAAGGCCCCGAGGCCAATGTCTCTGATGCCATGGAACGACAGGTCCTGATCAGTTCCGAACCGCAAAGGGTGGTTTCGACGTCCCCTAGCACGACCGAGCTCATCTATGCCCTCGGCATGGAGGACAAGTTGGTCGGGGTGTCCGATTATTGCGACTATCCATCCGCTGTTCTGGATGCCAAGGCAAATGAAACGGTCTCCCCTGTAGGAGGATACTATACCCCTGACGCCGAGAAGATCGCCGCCCTTGAACCTGACGTCGTCTTCATTGGGTCGGATGTCCAAGTCCCAGAAGGACCTCATACCCTTGATGGACTCCTTCAACATCACGGTGGTGGCGCTCTACCAGGGCACGAACGTCACCGAGGTCTATTGGAACATCGACCTGGTAGGCAAGGTCCTTTTCTGTCAGGACAAGGCCACGGACCTGAAGTATAGGATGTCAAATATCATCTCGGGCATCCAGGACAAGATCGACCCCAGCGTACAAAGGCCCAAGGTCATGGTCACCGTATGGCTGGACCCGATCTTCGTCGCTGGCAACGGCACCTTCGTCAACGATATCATCGAGATCGCCGGAGGCGTCAACGCCTTCGAGAACATGACATCGTTCCCGGTAGTGAACAAGGAGGCAGTGGTCGAGGCGAACCCGGATGTCATCATCGTTGCGGCGACCATGATGGTCTCTGACGCCACATCCCCCGAGGATGTGAGGGACAGCATCATGGAGGACGAGCTCTTCCAGGAGACCAACGCGGTTAAGAACGGGAAAATATATGTCGCCATCGGCCAAGCGGAGAACGCCTTCCTGAGGCCAGGGGTGAGGATAGTGGATGGAGCGCAATTGCTGGCCAAGATCCTCTATCCGGGCAACTTCACGGGGGAGGAGATACCGTTGACCATACCGAGCGACTATGAGGGTCTGATCGCGATGCCAGTGAACTCCGGCACCTCCGCTCAGGTGCCAATGGTTCACGGCCAAGTCCTAAGGAAAAGGTGGAGGATTGGAAGACTCGCTGGTGAGAAGGACACGCCGTCGCCTGAGCGTGATCATCGTACTAGGCCTGCTGCTCCTAGTTGGCCTGTTCGTGGTCTCGCTGTCGGTCGGCTCCTACCAGATGTCGGTGATGGAGGTCCTTGAGGCCTTCTGGAACGCCCTGATGGTCGGGGGCGACACCAGCCAGATGACCTTGGACGAGAAGATCGTCTGGATCGTGCGCTTCCCCCGATTCCTGGCAGCGGTCGGCGTAGGCATCGGACTGGCCGTGGCCGGCGTGGTCATGCAGGCCATCATCCGCAACCCTTTGGTCGACCCATATATCACCGGCGTCTCCTCCGGGGCGGCCTTGGGCGCGGCCTGTGCCGTGCTCCTCGGCGTGGCCATTGGTTCGGCTGGGACTACTCCCTTGCCGATCATGGCCTTCATCGGCGCGATCCTGGCCTTCACCATCACGCTCGGTCTGGCCGAGTCCGCGGGCGGAAGACCGGTCGCATTCGTGCTGGCCGGGGTCATCGTCGGTATATTCCTTTCCTCGATAACCAACCTTCTCGATGATAACCAGTCCAAGCCAGGGGGTCCAAGGTGTGCTCTACTGGCTATTCGGGAATCTCGCCAACGCCACGCTTCAAGAGGACGCGATAATCCTGTTCGTCGTCGGCGTGCTGACCGTCATCGTCCTGGTCTACGCCCGGGAGCTGAACGTCGTCCTCCTCGGGGACGACCAGGCCAACCAGCTGGGAGTGAACGTTCGATTCATGAAACGAGGCATGCTCATCCTCACCTCGTTGCTCACCGGAGTTTGCGTGGCCTTCACGGGCGTCATCGGCTTCGTCGGTCTCATCGTCCCGCACATGACCCGAATGGTGGTCGGAGGTGACCACAGGCTCCTACTGCCCGCATCCATCGTGGTCGGGGCGAACTTCCTGGTGGCTTGCGACATCATCGGTCGCCTGATCGGTGGTTCGGAGGAATTCCCTGTCGGGCATCATCACCTCACTCATCGGGGCACCGTTCTTCGCCTACCTGCTCATCCGCAAGGGGAGGGAATATGTCTCCTGATGCGGCGACCACGATCAAGGTGGAGGGGGTCACGTTCAGCTACGGAGGGAAGGAGACGCTATCAGACATCAACTTCGAGGCCAAGGCCGGGGAGTTCATCGGCCTCATCGGTCCGAACGGTTCGGGCAAGACCACTTTGATGCGCTGCATCAACGGCCTGCTCCGCCCCAGCAAGGGGACGATCTACATGGATGGGAAGTCCACCTCCGGCATGAAGATCAAGGACATCGCCATGATATGCGCCAACGTCCCGGCCGATTGCAACGAGGACTTCAGCCTCACCGTGCAGGAGCTGGTCTTCCTCGGTCGGTACCCTCACGTCAACAGCATGTGGTGGGAGAGCCGCCAGGACGAGACGGTCGTCGCCGAGGCGATCAAGAAGTTCCGCCTGGAGGGGTTGATCAACCGCCGGCTCAACGAGCTGAGCAGCGGCGAGAAGGCAAGGGCGCTGCTCGCCAAGGCGGTGGTGCAACAACCGAAGATATTGTTGGCCGATGAGCCATCTGCCCACTTGGACCTTCGCTACCAGCTCGAGGTGATGGAGACCCTATGGGAGCTGTCCAGACAAGGCGTGACCGTGCTCACCGCCTCCCACGACATGAACTTGACCTCCAAGTTCTGTGACCGGGTGGTCATGCTCAACGGGGGGAGGACCGTCGCCACAGGCAGACCGGTGGACGTCATCACCGCAGAGCGGATCCGGGACGTTTACGGTGTCGAGGTCTCGGTGTTCCGGGACGGGGACGAGGTCTTCTCCATTCCGCGTAAGTCCATAAGGTGATCGCATGGACATCGAAAAAATGGTCAGGAAGGAGATGCAAGGCCTGGTGCGCCCGGTGCACGGTGGTCTGGGCTGGCAGCATCCGGGGGTGGAGGACTTCAGCTCCAACCTCAACCCTTACGGCCCTCCAGAAGGCTTGATGGAGAGCTTCGCGGAGGCGTTGCCTCACCTGGTCCATTACCCCGACGACCGGTCCACCGTGTTCCGAGAGGCCATATGCTCTCGTTTCCAGGTGGACGATCGGAACGTCACCGTCGGCGCGGGCAGCGCGGAGATCATCCGTCTTTTCCCAGACGTCTTTCTTTCGCCAGGCGACCGCGTGGTGATGCCTTCGCCCACCTTCTCCGAGTACTCGTTCGCCTGCCAGGTCCGGGGGGCCATCATCGATGCCGTTCCATTGCCGGACGACCTACGGGTCGATATCGATGAGATGATAACGCGAAGCAAAGGGGCGAAGTTGGTCTACCTGTGCAACCCCAACAATCCCACCGGCGGCATAGTTCCGCGCAAAAGGGTCCTGGAGCTGGTGGAGGAGTGCGACAGGCAGGGGACGCTGGTCTTCCTCGATGAGACCTTGCTCGAACTGGTGGAAGGCTCCAAGGAGATCACCTGCCTCGCGGAGGTACCTATCCCACGACAATCTGTTCATCATCCGTTCCCTCACCAAATGCTTCGCCATACCCGGTCTCCGCATCGGATATGCGGTGGGGAGCCAAGGCATCATAGATCACATGGAGAGGGCCCGGCTCTCCTGGAACCTGGGCAGATTGGAGCAACTGGTCGGTGCCAAGCTCCTCAACGACCATTACGGTCACATCTCCAAAGCGGCCCGTGTCATGGCGGCAGAGAAGGTGCGGGTGGCCCAGGCGGTCTCCGCCACCGGGCTGGTCCAGGCTGGCGTTCCGGACGCTTTCTTCTTCTTCGAGAGGTCGAAATGGTCCGGTAAGGCCACCCAGGAACGCATATTGAGGCACAAGGTGCTGGTGCGGGACTGCGCCTCCTTCGGTCCCCGTTTCAATGACTTCATCCGCTTCGCCGTCAAGACGCCGGAGAGGAACGACCGGCTCATCGCGGCCTTCCGAGCGGAGGCGGAACGATGATCGAGCTTTACTACCTGGCCGCCCTCATCGCCGTGCTCGGCCTGCTCCTCGATCTGCTGCTGGGGGAACCGCCGAACGCCTTGCACCCAGTGGTATGGATCGGCAAGACCATCGGTTTCCTGGACAAGAGGACCAAGCGCACCACGCCCCGCGCCGATCGCGTCAAGGGCATATTCGTGGCCTTGGTCCCCCTGCTCCTCTTCCCTTTCGCGTTCACCTTACTATTGGCCCTGACCCACGACCTGCTCGGTTCGCTGGTATGGGCGGTGGCCTGCGCCATCGTGATGAAGACCATGTTCGCCATCACCGCCATGGAGCGCCACGTCCGCCCGATCATGAAGGCGTTGGAGGCGAACGACCTGGAGGCGGCGAGGAAGGGCGCCTCCAGGATCGTGTCCCGCGACGTGAACCAGCTGGACCGAGAGCATATCATATCTTGCGCGGCGGAATCGGCGGCGGAGAACACCGTGGACTCGGTCTTCTCTCCCCTGTTCTATTTCGGTCTGGGCGGCATACCGCTCATGGTCTTCTACCGGGTCTCCAACACCTTGGACGCCATGGTCGGCTACATGAGCGAGAGGCATCTCTACGTCGGATGGTTCAGCGCCAAGCTCGATGACGTGATGAACTGGGTATGCGCCCGCCTCTGCGTTCCGTTCATACTCCTGGCCATGATGCTGCTCCGTCTGGACTGGAGGAACGCCTGGGCCATGGGCAAGAAGTACAAGAAGGCCACGGCCAGCCCGAACAAGGGTTGGTCCATGTCCGCCTTCGCCGGCGGCCTGGGGATATGCTTCGAGAAGCCTGGCGTCTACCGTCTGGGGGACGGGCCTCTGCCCACCGACCCCAAGGTCATCGGCCGGACCGTCGCGGTCATGAAGGTGTCCGCACTGCTTTTCTTCCTGATGGTCGTTCTACCATCGTTCATGTTCATCGGTATCGAGGTCCAGGTCTATCTGGAACAGTTGCTGACGGGGTGGCTCTAGGGGGGAAAGAATGGACGCGAAGGACATCAAGATCGGGTTTCACAAGGTCGATGACTACAAGGTGATGGTGGTCCAGCTGCCGCAGCGCATGCGGGTGCTGAGCACGACCATCCTGAACGGCGCTTTCACCGAGACCGACACCATCGTCATGGTCCAGGTGCCCATAAGTTACATGGGCGCGGAGCCGGAGGAAGAGGTCAGGTCCATCGTGAAACGACTGGGCCTAGGCCATGCCACGGTCGGTTTCATGACCGCCGCGGACATGGAGAAGGTCATCTCCGTCAAGGAGGAGAGTTACAACGGCATGGAGGCCATCGCCATCACCACCGCCGGGGTGAAGAACGCCGTCTACGCCGGAGAGCTCATCCCGGAGAGGGTGAGGGCGCTGTTGGGCAAGGCCCATACCATCAACACCATCGTGGTGCTCGGGGTTCCGTTGCACGACACCGGTCTGGCCAATGCCATAATCACTGCCACCGAGGCCAAGTCGGCCGCCCTGATGGACTGCAAGGTCCGTGGGACCGGGACCACCAGCGATGCCATCGCGGTCCTTTGCCCCATAGGCAAGGGAGAGAAGTATGCGGGTACCGCCACGGACATCGGCATATGCCTGGCCCGGGCGGTGCGGGGGGCGGTGGCGGAATCGGTGCTCAAATGGTACGCCAGGGAAGGGCCCATGGACTACCTACAGCTGCTGGACGAGGTAGGCGTCACCGTGGAGAACATGTGGGAGGCGGCCTCCGCGTTGATCATCCCCAATGAGAGCTGGAGCGAGGAGTTCCTCCAAGAGCGGTTCGTGGCAAAGCTGCGATCCTTGCGCCAGGACGTCAACGTGACCTCGCTCATCTACGCGGCCATCCTCATCGATGACGCTGGCAACCGCAACGAGATCTTCGGCCTGGACCAGGACCGTTTCAAGGAGGACCCAGTGCACCTGTTGGCCGACGAGGTCCTCGGCATCGGCCTGGCGGAGTTCCTCACCGGGACCAAGGGCCTGTTCGAGTACATCCGTTACGACAAGAAGAAGCCCGGAGTGCTGGGCGAGCTCGGTCCGTTCCTGGACGACATCGTGGCGTCGCTCATCGGAAGCGTTATGTCGATGATCTACTCTGAGCTGTTGGAGAAGGAGGGAAAGCTCTCATGAGAGGAACGATGCTATCGGCGGCCCTGTCCCGACTGTACACTGGGGACGCGACCGCGCCAGAGCCGGTCAAGGAAGGCGGAAGGAAGAGCCCGGCGTTCGGTGCGCTGAAGGCGGCCTTCTCCATGTTCACGATATTGCCCATAGACGTGGAGGGGGAGGACGTCATGCACCTCTCCAAACGCTTCTGGCTCGTCGTCCTGGTCGGGGCATTCCTCGGCTTGGCGGCGGGGATGGTCATGTACCTGCTCAGCGACCCGGTGGGGCCGTTCAGCCCCCTCGTCTCCGCGGTCATCGTCATCTTCATGCTCTTCTCGTTCAACCGCTTCCTGCACCTGGACGGGCTCAGCGATTTCGGCGACGGGATGCTGGCCATGGGGGACAAGGAGAGGAAGATCGTCATCATGAAGGACTCCCACGTGGGGGCGGGCGGTCTCGGTTACGCCATCGTCTTCACATTGCTCTCGGTCGCAGCGCTGGCCACCTTGCCCTTCCATATCCAATACCTATTGTTCCTGGCGCCCTTGGTGGCCGAGGTGGGCTGCAAGTGCGCCATGGTCACCTGCGCCGCGCTGGGCGAGTCCAGGGAGGGCCTCGGCGGCATATTCGTCAAGAACACCAAGGGGGAATCCGCCCTCATCGCCATCGTTCTGGCCCTCATCATCGGGTTAGGGGCGATGATGCTCCTAAAACCTGAGGACCTGGACTATCTGGAGGTCGCCGTCTTGGCCGTCATCGCGGTCCTCGCCTCCATCGTGGTCGGGGCATGGATGGCCCGAACGGCGATGAAGAACTTCGGCTGCGTCAACGGGGACGTGCTCGGGGCGGCGAACGAGGTCGCTAGACCTATAATCCTGCTCGCCATTACCGCGACCATATGGTTCATGACGTCGCCGCCCTGGTGACCGCCGGGGGGCAGGGAAGCCGCATACGCGAGCTGGGCGTGGAGAAGCCGTTGCTCCAGGTGCTAGGGCGTAGACTGGTCGACCGAGCGGTGGACACCGTCGCGTCGGCCCCTTCCATTTCCAGGACCTACGTCTCCGTGTCCAGGTTCACGCCGAACACCGAGGACCACCTTCATGGCCTTCCGGTCCAGGTCATACATACCAAAGGGGAAGGTTATGTTCCAGACCTCCAAGAGACGATGCGGGTGATCCGGGAGAGGAGCGTCCTCATCTGTCCGGTGGACATGCCCTTGCTGACCGTAGCGGGGATAGAAGGTCTCATCCATGAGTACAAACGCCGCGGCGAGCCCTCTTTGACCGTGGCACTACCACCTCAGGTGGTGATCGATCTGGGGCTGGACGTCACGTATTCCGAACCGATCGACGGCAAGGAGATGACCTTTTGCGGGGTGAGCGTGGTGGAGCGCGAGGCCATGCTGCGGGACCATTTCGTCGCCGGGGGATATTACGTCACCGAGGCTCCAGGACTTCGCCGTGAACGTCAACTCCAAGCGGGACCTGGCAGTGGCCGAGTCGATTCTGAAGGCGAGGGAAATGGCCTAGTGCTTCGTCATGAGACGCTCGTAGGCCAGATCTATCTCGTGCATCATCTTGGAGGCGTCGAGCCTTCCTTCGGAGCGGCATATGGCGGCGATGGTCGAACCGCCGCAGCCCACGCCTTCCTTCACGATGCCGGTCTCATAGATCCGTAGCCCATCGAAGCGCGAACTGGAGAAATCAAGGTTCGCGCCTAGCACCGGGACCGGGCCGATCTGCTTCACCAGGTGGCGGAGGTCTGAGCTCTTATCGTTGAGGATCCAGCGCGTGGTGCCCAAGGCAACATTTTCCAGGGCCTTGGGTTCGACGGATCGCACCACGGACAGGACGGCCGCCATCTGCGTACCGCCGGCCATGATCACCGGCACCTTCCTGGCCGCTCCGACGATGACGCCGGCAGCGGCGGGCATCATAGGGTCGCCCACCGCCGCCACCGCCTTCAACGCGTCCTCCTTCATCTCCGCCGCAGAGAACTTGGCCTTCTTGATGCCCTCGCGGGCCGCCTGCACCTTGATGGGGTGTGGGTTCACGGGCAGGCTGCTGCTGACCTTGTTCTCCGCGTCGTAGCCCTGGGCCAATAGGACGGCCAGGGCGGTGGTGGTGCCTCCGGCGATGCTCTCGCCCACCACCAGATAGTCGGTCTGGGAGGCCAGGTTCTCGCCGGCCACCACTGCGCTATCGAAGACCTTGCGGGGGTCCTTCACCGCGTTTCCGGTGCGGATGTCCTCTCCGGGGCTGCCGTCCAGCTCAAAGTAAGGGGCTATGGGCCGGACGCGCACACCTCCGTTGACTGCAAAAACGGGCATATTGGCCAGTCCCACCGCGCTCATGGTTATGAGACCGGGGGTGGGGATGCCATCGGGCGTGACCGGGACTCCAGGGATGCACTTGCACTTGCCATAGAAGAGGAGCTCGACATCAGCGGCCGGGGTGAAGTCGGTGATGGCCGGGTTGGCACCAGCGGCGGATATGCCTGGGATCTTGGCGGTCTCGGTGTTGCCGATGGCGCAAACGAAAGTGGGTCTCTTGCCCCATATGCGATCGATGAAATCTGCTCCCCGCCCCTCCTCGGAGGCGAGGATGATGCTGTCCGACGCCTTTCCTCTCATGACAAATCCTCGATATGAGTTGGATGTATAATCCAACTAATGATGACCCCGATATATAATGCTTTTTCAGAACATCGCCAGGGCTCAGAACCGATATATCCTTTCCAAGAGCTGGGACAGTTCCATGTTATTGCAGTCCGTCTCTTGATAATGGTGCGTGGCCTCGTAGGGCAGGACCGAATCAGAAATGGCGAACGGGACGTTCATGCGGACATGTTCGCCGGTGAGGGACGAGGCCCCATGGTCCACCAACAGGGCGATGCGGCAGTGCGAGAACGACTTTGCGAACCGGGACAGCTCTTGGTCTATGCTCTCGATGAGCTCCACCTTGCCGCGCGGGTCGCGCTTGTGGCTGATGTCGTCGGTCTCCTCGAAGTGCAGGAAGACGTCCCCGTTGCGGATCAGCTCCTTGGCAAGCTTTATGCCTTGCTTGAAACCGGCGATACGTTGGCGCTTGATGTTCAGGAGCGCGGCCACACCCGAGCGCTGAAGGGCTCTTCGATATCACGGTCATGGAAGGGATCGGACGGACCTGGTTCCGGAATCGCTCCGCCTCCAGTCCGGTGCCGCCCCCCCAGGGCAGCAAAGTGATCCCCCCGGTGAGCTCCGCCATATGCTCCGCGAAAGGCCTGAAGTCCCCGAGGTCGCTGGGCATGCACATCGGCGGGCGCAGGCGGTTTGGGCAGGTCCATCACTTCGGTCCCCTTCACCGTCATCACCGCCTTCCCACCGTTATAGAAGATGATGTGAGGGTCCATCTCCCTGATCTTCTCCCTGGCCCGGAGCACCGCTTTCTGCAAGGTGATCTCATCCGCGCAGGAGATCTTGTAGTACCATTCCACCCGGCCGTCCTTGATGATGGCCGGGGTCATGCGATAGGCGACCCGTTTGCTATCGAAAGGCAGTTCCAGGCCATAGGCCTCTATCACGCCCCGAGGCATCTCGCTGCGTTTGCCGGTGAAGAGCTCGAGGAGGTAGAAATGGGTGTAGTCCCGGGACTCGGTGCAGCCCAAGGCCCCATGCGAGGCGATGGAATCGAGGAAGGGCTTGCGAGCGACCTGCAGTGGGGTCGATCCGCCCAAGGAAGGGTTCGGATGGTCCGTCGCCCCGTCAAGGAAGATTATGAGAACCCGCTTGCTCTCCGCCATTCTCTGGGAAAATGGCTATCGGTATAATAACATCTTGCTCACTGGACCAAGTTCAGATAGAGCTCTTCCTCAGGGCGATGGCGCATTGTCCTGCCGATATGCACCCATCACCGTTGGGCAGCTCACGGGGCACGAGCAGTTCCAATCCTCTCTCTTTGGCCATCCCCTCCACCCAACTTGTGATGGTGCGGTTATATGAGACCCCCCCGGTCACGCCGATCACCTTGGCACCATTTTCCTTGGCCCGGTCAGCGGCGATGTCCACCAGACCCTGCAGGACCGCCCTGACGTAGGTGGCGGCGATGTCCTCCCTCCGACCAGGGGTATCAAAGACGTATGTCATCATGTCCACGCTGCGCACGACACCCTCTTCTACGATGCATTGGAACGACCGGTCCGGACGACCCCGGGAAAGCCATTGCTCCAGCTTCATGGCCGGCTCGCCGTCATAGCTCCGATATTGGCATATGCCGAGGGCGCAGGACACCATGTCCAGCACCCTGCCCATGCCGGTGCTGCTCGTGCTCTTCCTCATCACCTTGTCGAACAGGCCCGACTCCTCTGGCGTGAAGTACGATCCATCCCGGCCGAGCATACGTTGGGCCGCGAACACCAATCTGCGCACATCATATACGGCCTTCTCCCCGCCGATCAGCGGCAATTCCTGCAGGTGCCCGATCCGTCTCGAACCCGACCATGCTCGCATCCAGCACCTCTCCGCCCCAGGCCTTTCCGTCCGACCCATATCCGGTGCCGTCGATGGCGAGGGTCACCAGTTCGTCCAGCCCATGGTCGAGCATCAGAGCCGCGGCATGGGCCCAGTGGTGCTGCACCTCCACCAGCTCCGCGGACCACTCCTCCGCGAGCCTCTGGCCGAGACGACGGGTCGAGTATCCCGGATGGAGGTCCACCCCCACCGCATCCACCTTCTCCGCTCCCAGCAGCTTCCGGAGATATCCTAGGGCGACCTCAAGGTACTCCAGGACGCCGGCGGAGCTGCTGTCCCCTATGTACTGGGTCTGATGTAGGCGTCTCTGGAAGGCCAAAGACCCGGCGATGTTCTCCTGAGCCCCCAGGCCGATGGCGGTGCCTGGGTAAGGGAAGGGTATGCTGGTGGGCACATGTCCTCTTGATTTACGGATGAAGAAGGTGCCGCCCCCATAAGCCCGCACCACCGAGTCGTCGCATCGGTTGATGATCTCGCGGTCGTGCATGA
Organism: Methanomassiliicoccaceae archaeon; assembly: GCA_963806355.1. GTDB lineage: Archaea > Thermoplasmatota > Thermoplasmata > Methanomassiliicoccales > UBA472 > JACXTP01. The sequence continues at coordinate 87,545 of CAWDXN010000003.1, forward strand.
GATAGATGTCCGCCCCAAGCTCCAACGCCTCCGCGTCCCTCAGCACCATGGGTTGACCAGGCACGTTGGCCGAGGTCATCACCAAGGCGTCCGTCCTCAATTTGGCAAAGAGCAGATGTTGCATCTCGGTGTATGGCAGGAACAACCCGATGTTGCCCAGACCGGGGGATATGATCTCAGTGAGCTCATTCTCGACCTTGTCCACCAGGACGATGGGGCGATGTCCAGAGGCAAGTAGCTCCATTTCCTGCTGTGAAGGGCGGGCATACCTCCCAACTGCCTCGATGTCGCGGACCATGATGGCGAACGGTTTCTGTTCCCTCCTATACCATCGACGCAGATGGGCGAGATTGTCAAGGGTGCAACAGATATGCATACCGCCCCAGCTCTTGATGACGCCGACCTTGCCCTGTTGCAGCCCATTCGGCAAAGAGGGTGACCGCATCACCCTCCTGCCTCGCCCCTTCTCTGTCAAGTACGTAGTAGGTCGGACCGCAGCGGGGACAGGATATGGTCTGATGGTGGAATCGGCGACTGGTCGGGTCCTCGTACTCGGCACGACAGTCCGAGCACATGGGGAAGGACCGCATCGAGGTCTTCTCCCGGTCGTAAGGGAGGTCGTCGATTATCGTGAAGCGGGCCCCGCAATCGGTGCAGTTGGTGAATGGGTATGAGGATCTTCGGTCCTTCGGGTCGAACATCTCCCTCAGGCACGGGCCGCATATGGCGAAATCGTTCGGGATTGCGACCCCCCGCTCCCCCTTCTCGCTCTTCACGATCCTGAAGCCCATCGCCTTGAGCTCGGGGTCTGGGAGCCCTGGACCGTACTCCACCCGGTCCAGACGGGCCAAGGGGGGAAGGGCCTTCTTCAGCTCCTGCATGAAAAGGTCCGGGTCGCAGTCCACCTCTATGACGACGTTGGAACCGTTGTTCTGGACAAATCCATGGACACCAAGGGCGGTGGCCACCCGATGCACGGTGGGCCTGAAACCAACCCCTTGGACTATCCCATAGATGGTGATCCTCATCGACGGAGCGAGAGAAACCGACCTTATATATCATTTATCAATTTCTATAGAAGGCTACGGTTAAAACAGTTGTTCTGAGGGGTCGGGGCAGTGATTCATAGTATATATAATTTTACCATTATGAGGTAACAGGGGTGTTAAATAAAAACCATCATCCATATTTTTCTCAAATTTGTTAATGCTAAATCCATCGAAACTTATATATTGCTATACTAAATTTTATTGCTCAGTCTTTAGGGGGGAAAACAACTGAAGAACTATGTAGCGGAATTGCTAGGAAGCATGGCCCTGATCGTCGTCGGTGTCGGAACTTTCCTGATGGTTGTGGCAGCAGGAGAGCAGTGCTGGATTGGTCGGCATTGCTCTTGCTTTCGGTCTGATCGTTATGGCTTTGATCTATACGATCGGTCCGATCTCTGGTTGCCATATCAACCCAGCGGTAACGATAGGTGTCATGGCCATAAAGGGAATGAAGCCAAAGGACGGTATAATGTACATCGTCATGCAGATCATCGGAGCGGTGATCGGTGGTGCGATATTGTACTACCTGGTATGGGACTTCGCCGCCGGATACGCTGGACTTGATGGAAGTGCGTTCACCGATACCATATCCAACGGTCTTTAGGGCAGCATCGAACGGTTACTGGACAGGAGCGGATACTGGAGTCGATGGCAACAACTTCAAGTGGGGTATTGCAGCCATATTCTTGGTCGAGTTGTTGATCGCATTGGTGTTGCAGCTGGTCATCCTGGGATCTCTGGCTAACAAAGAGGCAAAGGCCATGGCCGGTGTTGCCATCGGTTTCACCGTCACCGCCTTGCTGTTGGTCGCCGGTCCCGCCGATGGTGCTGGTCTGAACCCGCTCAGGGCCCTCGCCCCAGCCATCTTCGGTGGCGAATGGGCGTTGGAGCAGCTCTGGCTGTTCTTCGTCGCTCCGATCGTCGGTGCCGTCGTCGGTTCCTTCGTATTCGCTTGGTTCGCCAAGCCTGCAAAGGCATAAGCGGTCCAAGCAAAAGGAAGACCGAAAACCCTTTCCCTATTCTCTTATTTTTCAAAGATTACCTACCTTAATGGCAAACTTATTTTTCCAGAAGTCCGATAAGGGGTGGGATTGTCAATGAGCGAGGTAAGAGAGGGTCTAAGGTATTCGAAGGACCATGAATGGGTCAAGGTGGAGGATGGGAAGGCCAAGGTCGGGACTCAGCGACCACGCCCAGCACCAGCTCACCGAGCTCGCCTTCATACAATTGCCGACTGATTGGTCAGAAGGTCAAGGCTGGAGAGGTTCTAGGCATTGTGGAGAGCGTGAAGAACACCGCTGATGTGTACTCTCCGGTATCTGGAGAGGTGGTCGAGGTCAATTCACCGTTGGAGGACGACCCCCAAGTGATCAACAAGAGCCCCTATGACCAAGGTTGGATCGCCGTCATCAAGATGAACGACCCCAACGAGGTCTCCGCGATGATGGACGCCGCGACCTATAGGAAGTTCATCGAGCAAGCGAAGAAGTGATCAGCCCATCTCCTCCGCCAGTCGGCGGATGAAGCTCTCCCTGTCCCTTTCTAGCTCTGCCTTAACGCCCTTCCATGCATCCGGGCAATGTTTCCACTCGACACCCATCATGCGGTGTATGGCCCGGTCCACCTCTTTCCGGTCCATCCTTTCAGGGTCGATCCCCGCCTCTCTGAGGACGTCATTGAGATGTCTAAGGTAACAGGACATCGCGTTCAATGGTTGAGATATCTTAACATTTGAAAAACTTTGGGTGGCATGATCGGCCAGAAGGATTATTAGGGAAAAGCTACCACCTAATCGCGGTGATGATGGTTGTCACGAATACGGGTAGGCGATAAGGCCCCGACCTTCGAGCTCATGGACCAGGATGGAAGGCTATGGAGGATGGAAGACCATCTGGGAAAGAAGGTCATCGTGGTGTACTTCTACCCCAAGGATGACACTCCGGGATGTCTCAAGGAGGCCTGCGCCTTCCGCGACCGATACGAACAGTTCATCCAATTGGGCGCGGAGGTGGTGGGCATAAGCTCCGACGATCAGAGGTCGCATGCCGAGTTCGCCGCCAAGTACAAGCTGCCCTTCCGGCTCCTCAGCGATCCGGATCAAAGGGTGAGGAAGGCCTATGGTGCATTGGACCTGTTCTTGCCGGGCAGGGTAACCTATGTCATCGACAAGCAGGGAGTGGTGAGGCATTTGTTCTCATCCCAGTCCCAGGCAACCCATCACATCGAGGAGTCATTCAAGGTGGTCGAGGAACTCAGCAAGGTCTGAGGGTGATCAAGCCCCAGCCGCCTTTAATGTGTCAGGGCATGGGCACTTCTTCCGCACCGCCGGTATCTTAGGCAGCGCCACCTCTATCAACGTCCTGATCTTGTCCACGTTCTCGGCCATGGTCCTCAAGATGGTGGCCGTGTCCACCGGGTGGTCCGCCCAGACATCGTAATCGGTGATCATGGCCAGGCTGCAGTAGCACATCTCCATCTCCCGGGCCAGCTGGCATTCCGGTACTAGGGTCATTCCGATGATGTCGGCGAACGCCCTGTACATCTGCGACTCCGCCCTGGTGCTGAAGCGAGGCCCCTCGATGCAAACATAGGTGCCCTTGTCATGCACTGGTATCTTCTTGCGTTTCGCCTCCTTGACGAACAGAGATCGAAGTTCGGGGCAGAAGGGGTCGGCCATAGAAATGTGGACGGTCTTGGGGCCGTCATAGAACGAGTAGGCCCGGTTCTTGGTCATGTCGATGAACTGGTCGACGATGACTATCTCTCCCGGTTCGAACTCCTCCTGCAAGGACCCGACGGCGCAGGGGGAGATGATGCGGTCCACTCCCACATCCTTCAAGGCCCAGATGTTGGCCTTGTAGTTCACCTTGTGCGGTGGGTAGACATGCCCCTTGCCATGGCGAGGGAGGAAGGCCACATCCACGCCTTCCATTGTCCCTATCTGGATGTCGTCGGATGGAGGCCCGTACGGGGTGAAGGGACGGACCGTCTCCTTCAGTTCGAACATCTTCGGGTCATATACACCCGTCCCACCGATGATACCTATCCTGGCCTTCATTATGATCGGCTCGGCATTGTCAGTGGTCCATTTAAATCTCATCCCTTGTCCGGCCATTGGGCGACCAAATGATTTAACAATAGACAATTCTTCAACGACAATCCTTCGAATTTCAAGAAATAAATTCGAAAGTATTATTTTGGGTATGCCTTAATGGTGAGCCGTTATTGGCAATGGGACAGAAGAGCGAGGTTAATCCGATTTGGGCCTGTCGGGCCTTCCCCGCCTATCCGGTGGTACTAGCTGCGGTCGGGGACGCAGAAAATGGGGGGAAGTGCAACGTCATCACAATCGTATTGGTGCACATGTTCTCATTCAATCCCCCCGTCCTTGGCATCGGGGTCTCGCCATCACGCTACAGCTACAACCTCTTCGACCAGTGCCCCGAATTCTCCATCAACGTTCCGGGCAAGGAACTGGTGGAGGAGGTCCTCTACTGCGGCCAGAAATCCGGCCGGGACATAAACAAGTTCGAGGAATGCGGTCTCAGCATGGTCAAGGGTAAGAAGATCAACGCCCCCATCATCCAGGACTGCATGGTCAACTTGGAATGCCGAAAGGTCAACAAGTTGGACGCTGGCGATCACGGTTGGTTCCTTGGCGAGGTGGTCCACGCGGAGATGGAGAACTGCGTGGACAGAGAAAGGGCATTGATGTACTGGGCTGGCGAGTTCCGGGTCATCGGCGATATCATAAGACGGCGTTGAGGCCTCCATACATTTTTCAACCAAGGTCGTTAAAAAGGTTTATTACCTGATTGTTGCCAATCGTTCCTCGGTGTAACGCATGGTAGAGATCGAAAAGGTAGATGTCCAGCACATGGATGCGATCCAGATGCTCCCCCCATCGCCGGTCCTTCTAGTGGCCGTGGGGGACAAGGAAGGCAAGGAAAGGAACATCGTGACCATAGGCATGTTCAATCTGTTCTCCCTAAAGCCCCCGATCATAGGCATCGCGGTGATGACATCCAGACAATCATACAAATTCTTGGAGGAGTATGACAATTTCACCATCAACGTCCCAGGAAAGGACCTGCTGGACGCGGTGGTTCTATGCGGCCAGAAGTCGGGCAAGAACATAGATAAGTTCAAGGAGGCCGGTCTGACCCCCGTCCCAAGCAAGCGCATCAGCTCCCCCAAGATCGAGGAGTGCCTCATCAACATGGAATGCAAGAAGCTCGAGTCCTTCGAGAAGGGCGACCATACCTGGTACCTGGCAAAGGTGGTGCACACCGATGCGGCAGTGAACTATGATCGGACCAAGGCGCTGCTGTTCTGGGACGGGGAGTTCCGTACCGCCGGGCCAGTGCTGAAGAAGTTGGATTGAGGAGTCATCATTTCGATCTGGCGTTCAAACCTTTTCCTGTTTTCAATATTGAACTCTCAGATGGATTTTTCCACATATGCAATTGTTTGAAATACTCCCCCAGGGAAACATTGACATGCGATCACAACAGGGGAGGCTTTAAGATGGAGAATGTCAAACTAGAGGCGTTCCAGGCGGCGAAGAGATGCATCTTCCCCGGAACTCCGCCCCTTCCCATCTTTCCAACGTTCGATCGACTGGAGGTGGGATCAAACACCAGGGCGTTGGTGCTGGTCCCTCATGTTGACGACGAGATCATGGGATGCGGGGGGACGATGTGCCGCATCGGCAAGCGCGGCGCCCATATGAAAGTGGTATACATGAGCGGTTCAGCCCATGAGCATAACAAAGGATGCACCAATCACCTGACCAGGATGGACCGGGGAGAGACGGACGTGGCATTGCGCACCCTCCATTGCTACGATTCGGAGCTGATCGACCCAGATCTCAGGACAGTGCGGTGCGATGACAAGAGCTTGGTCAAGCTCTCTATCATCATTGAACCAATACGAACCGGACGTGGTCTTCGTGCCATGCTTCGACGAGTCCAGGCCCGATTACATCAAGACGGCCGCCATGGCCGCCAAGGCCCTGGAGCGCTATCCATACAACGCGGAGTGCTATTGCTACTCGTTCGAAGGTGTGAGGGGGCCGAACGCCCTGGTGGACATCACGCTCACCATCGAGGACAAGATAGAGGCCATGAAGGAACGCCACACCCAGCGCAAGGTGGTGGACGATGAGGAGAACATCCGGTCCATGCACCTCTTCAACTATTCCACCCACACCAACGACAGGTACTGTGAGCGCTTCAACCGCTATCACAAGGATTCCTACGTATGTTTGGCCAGGGACCTAGGCCTATTGGAGATGATGGACTGAGCCTGGCAATTGGGCCCGTCATGGCGCTCAGGTCGGGACCTCGTTATCCTCAGGGAGCTTGGCCCGGAGGTAGGAACCGAAGATCTTAACGAAGGAGGCCTTGCGCATCAGATCGATCAACGCCTCCTTCACCTGGGGCTCGGAGATATGCCCGTCGATGTCGACATAGAAGACGTACTCCCACATCCTCTCCCGACGCGGCCTGGATTCCAGCTTGGTGATGTTCACCCCATGGTCGGAGAAGGCACCGATGCATTTGTGCAACGCCCCAGGCACGTTCTTGGTGGTGAATGCCAGCGAGGTCTTGTCCCCGGTCACATTGTGCAGCGGGTTCTTGTCCAGCACGAAGAAGCGGGTATAGTTCTGGGTCGTGTTCTGGATGTCCTCCTTGAGCACCTTCATCCCGTAGAACTCGGCGGCCCGGCGCGAGGCGATGGCCGCCTCCTCCCTCAGGCCCCTCTCCTTGATCATGCGCACGCTGCCCGCGGTGTCGAAGGCGGGTATCTTCTCCCACTTGGGGTGCTTGGAGAGGTAGTTGCGGCACTGGCCGAGCGCCTGTGGGTGGCTATAGACCTTTTGCACGTCGGTCAGCTCGGCCTCCGGATGACCGATGAGGCAATGGCGCACCCAGACCAGCACCTCCCCCACCACGCTCAGGTCCGATTCCAGGAGCAGGTCGTTGGCCACGGTGACGCTCCCCTCGATGGAGTTCTCCACCGGCAGCACGCCCATGGAGGCCAGTCCCCGGTCCACCGCGTGGAAAAGGTCGCGGAACTCGGCGCAGGGCACGGTCTCCACATCTGGCCCGAAGTATTGCAGGATGGCGTCCTCGCTATATGCGCCATGCACTCCTTGGAACGCCACCTTGGTCCTCATGCTCAGCACCCGAAGAACTCCTGATGGACCGCCCTCGTCACCCTTTCCAGGTCCTTCTTGTCGACAGTGAAGTGATACGCCACCAACGATGCGCCGGCGGATATCAGGCCGATGCTGGCCCCTTCCTTGGCCACCGCGTTGAAGACGCGGGAGGCGATGCCCTTGCTGAAACCCAGAGCCCTCGCCCACGATGCAGACCAGGGCCAGGTCCTCATGGGTCTCGATCTTGGAGATGAAGCCCTCCTTGATCTCGTCCAGCTCCTTCTTGGCCAAGGCCAGGTCCTTCTTGTTGACCAGCATGGCGATGCAGGTCTGGGACGTGACCGCGGAATAGATGTTGACGTCCGCGTCGCTCAAACGTTGCGATATCACCGACATGACCCCGGTGCGATAACCTGCGTCCTCGCCGAAGACCTTGACTATGGCCAGGTTCCTCATGCAGGAGATGCTCTTGATGCAGCCTTTGGCGTCGTCCCCCTTCTGCTGGATGGTGGTGCCCTCGGCCTCTGGGTTGAAGACGTTCTTGACCTTGATGATGATGTTCTTGGCCTTGGCCGGCTCCACCGTCATGGGATGGAGGACCTTGGCCCCGAAATAGGCAAGCTCGGCCGCCTCCTCGTAGGACAGGGTCTTGATGGGCACGGCGCTGGGAACGATCTTGGGGTCCACGGTCATGAACCCGTCCACATCCTTCCAGATCTCCAGGACCTCGGCGTCCAGGGCGTTGGCGATGGCCGCGGCCGAGTAGTCGGAGCCGTTGCGGCCGAAGACAGTGACGGAACCCTCCGGAGTCACGCCGAAGAACCCGGTGACCATCGGCATCTCCTGCTTGTAGAACATCTCCTGCACCTTGGGGACGATGCTCCACGGGTCGCGTCCAGGTCGGCGACCGCGGCCCCGAAGGTGCCGTCGGTGATGATGCCCAGCTCGTCGGCGTCCACTGGCACCGCCTTGACCCCCAGGTCGTGGAGCATGGCCGAGACCACGATGACGCTGAGCCTCTCCCCGTAGCACTGCACGAAGTCCTTGGTGCGGGGCGTGACCTCCTCCAGGTAGATGACGCCATAGAGGGTGCGCTCCAGCTTGACCAGCTTGCGCTCCACCCTCTCGATGCCCTGCTGACGTATGCCCTCGTCCTTTACCGCGTCCTGAAGCAATCGAACGTGCAGGTCCCGGACCCCTTTGATGAAGTCCTTCACCTCGTTCTCCTTCCGTTGCGATGAGACGAACTGGATGAGCGACTCGGTGACGCCGCTGACCGCGCTGACCACCACGACCTTCCGCTCTTGGTCGGCCGCGATGATGTGACCGACGTCAAGCATGGACTCGCCCGTCTTGAGCGAACTTCCCCCGAACTTCAGCACTCTCATTCAGGATCTCCTCTTCTTGATTATTTCCTAGGGATTGACAAGGACCGCCCTTTCCGCCTCGTCCTTGCTCAGGCCCGCGGCGGCGGCGATGGACAGCGCGGTTCCAGTGTCGATGAGGTCCGATGGGGCATGGGCGTCGGAGTTGACCACCATCTTGGCCCCGACCTTCTTGGCCAGGGCTGCGACGTGGCCGTTGGTCTTGCAGTGCGATGCCCGGGAGGTGATCTCCAAATAGACATCGTTGCGCTTGGCCATCTCCACCTCCTCCACGGTGATGAAGCCCGGATGGGCGAGGATGTCGACCTCGGGGTTGAGGACCGCGGCCCGGTTCGTCCCTTTCTCCACCGGCTCGCTGATGGTCTCCCCGTGGATGACCACGATCTCCGCCCCCAGTTTCCTGGCCCGCGAGACCACCATGTCGATCTTGGACGCCGGGACGTGGGTTATCTCCACGCCGACCAGCACCTGCAGTCCCCAGTCCTCGGCCAGTTCCGCGTCCAGACGCGCCTCGTTGATGACCCTGTCCAGCGTGGAGAGGGCCACGTGGTCGGTGAAGGCCAACGCCTTGTGCCCTAATACGAACGCTCGGCGGGCCAGCTCGATGGGGAGCAGCTCGCCGTCGCTCAACAACGTGTGAGTGTGCAGATCGATCCTCATTTTCTCCTCTCCGCCAGTTTCCTGTATACGTCCTCCATGGGCAGCTCCGCCGCCTCCAGCACCACCATCAGGTGGTAGATGAGGTCGGCCACCTCCCAGGTCATGGCCTGCATGTCCTTGCCCTTCGCCGCCAAGACGGTCTCCGCCGCCTCCTCCACCAACTTCTTCAACCTCTTGTCCTCGTCGGTCAGGAGCTTGTTGGTGTACGATCCCTCCTTGGGATTGGCCTTGCGGTCCTGGATGACGCGCTGCAGCTCGGTGACGATGGCCATGGTGCCGCTGGTGTCGCCGTAGACCACCTCCTCGAAGCAGGACATGCGGTCCAGGTGGCAGGCGACCCCCTCCTGCTTTACCCTGAGGAGCAGCGTGTCCCGGTCGCAGTCCAGCTGCATGGAGACGACGTGCTGGACGTGCCCGGAGGTCTCGCCCTTCATCCACAGCTTGTGCCGGGAGCGGGACCAGAAGTGGGTCTTGCCGGTCTCCACCATCAGGTCGTAGGCCTCCTCGTTCATGTAGGCCATCATGAGCACCTCGTTGGTGGCGGCGTCCTGCACGATGACCGGGATCAGGCCCTCCGCGTTGAATTTCATCTCTGGGTTCATCTGACCGGCACCCCCCTCTGGCGCAGGTAGTCCTTCACTTCCTGCACCGTGTGCTGCCCGTAATGGAATATCGAAGCGGCCAGGGCCGCCTCCGCCTTGGTCCGGGAAAGCACCTCATAGATGTGCTCCAGGTTGCCGCAGCCCCCGGAGGCGATCACCGGGATGTTGACCGCATCGGCCACCGACGCTGTCAGTTCGATGTCGTATCCGTCCTTGGTGCCGTCGGCGTCCATGCTGGTGAGCAGGATCTCCCCTGCCCCCAGCTCCTGTGCCCTGGTCGCCCATTCGACGGCGTCCAGGTCGGTCGCCTTCCGACCGCCGTGGGTGTAGACCTTCCACGAGTCGCCATCCCGCTTGGCGTCGATGGCCACGACCACGCACTGGCTGCCGAAGTCCTCGGCGCACTCGGAGATGATGTGCGGCTGCTGCACCGCGACGGTGTTGATCGAGACCTTGTCCGCTCCGGCGTTGAGGGCGTTGCGCATGTCCTCCCGGGTGCGGATCCCCCCTCCGACGGTCAATGGCACGAACAGCCGCTCCGCGGTCCTTTCCACCACATGCAGCAGGGTCTTACGGGCTTCCGCGCTGGCGGTGATGTCCAGGAAGACGATCTCGTCCGCCCCTTGCCGCTCGTACTCGCTGGCCAGGTCGGGCGGGTCGCCGACGTCCTGCAGGTTGAGGAACTTGACGCCCTTGACCACCTTGCCCTCCTTGACGTCCAGGCAGGGGATGATGCGCTTGGTGAGCACCTACATCCTCCTCGTCTTGGGCTTGTCCTTGGTGCTGAGCAGGTCCTGGCGCGGCTGGGTGGCCTTGCGCAAGGCCGAGCCCAGCGCCTTGAAGGTCGCCTCCACCACATGGTGGTCGTCGAAGCCTCGCTTGACGATGATGTGCAAGGTGATGCCAGATGACATGGCGAAGGAGCGCAGGAAGTGATGATAGAGCACATCGGGGCAGTCGATGTCGGCGTACGGCCGGTCGATGATGTCCAGGGCCACGTCCACCAGGGCGTCGTCCATCGGCACCAGGCTCGAGGCGATGCGCTCGATCGGGATGTCGCCCAAGGCCTGCTTCAAAGCCGAGCCGAGGACGATGGCCACGTCCTCCACCAGGTGGTGGTCGTTGTCCCCGACCGCCTCCACCGTCATGTCGAAGGCCGAATAGCGGCTGAGCGTCTCCAGCATGTGGCTCAGGAACTGGTCGTCGCACCGCACTGCGCCTTCCCGCTGCCGTCCAGCAACAGGTCGATGGTCACATCTGTCTCTTTGGTCTTCCGATTGACTTTAGCCGGCGCTCGGTCATCTCTTGCCACCCCACAGTTGATTAGCATTAAGTTTTCCAGTATATAGGGCTAGCCCGACCACCGCTTCCGGCACGCCACAGGCCTCCAGCTCGGCGATGTCGTTCATGTCGGTCACGCCCCCGGAGGCGATGACCGGGTGCGGACAGGCAGAGACGAAACGGCGGACCGCCGTCACATCGATGCCCTTGCATTGCCCTTCCACGTCGACATTGGTGAACAGCACCCCGGCCAGGGGCAGGGGCTTTATGATCGAGAACATCTGCGGCAGGGTGAGGGGGGCGTCCTCCTTCCAACCCCTGACCTGGACGTTGCCTCCCTTCACATCGAGGGCGAGCACGACCCGTCCTGGGTTCTTCAGGGCGAGCTCCTCCAGCCATTTCGGCTCCTTGATGGCCTTGGTCCCGACGATGACGCGGGCGGCACCGCAGTCCAAGAGATACTGCGCGGTGGCGCTGGTACGGATGCCTCCGCCGACCTGCACCGGCACCCGCGCAGCGCGGACGATCTCGCGGATGGTCTGGACGTTGTTGCCCCGCTCCAGCGCGGCGTCCAGGTCGATGACGTGCAGCATCGGCGCCCCTTGGTCCTGCCAGCCCTTGGCCGACAGCAACGGGTTCGGGAGCATCACCTGCTCCGTTCCCGGCACGCCGCCCACCAGCTGCACCACCTGGTGGTCCAGGATGTCGATGGCCGGAATGACCATCATCTCTCCTCCTCCGCGAAGCGCACGAAGTTGCGCAGGAACGTCATGCCCGAAGCGGATGATTTCTCCGGGTGGAACTGGGTCCCGTAGGTGTTGCTCTTCTTGAACAGGGTCGGCACCCGGCCGAAGTAGTCGGTCGTGCCGATCACCACGTCCTCCCTCGGGCTGCCATGGAAGGAATGGGCGAAGTAGAAGTACGGCGATTGCACCCCTCGCATCAGGCGGTCCTTGCTCTGCACCGAGTTCCAGCCCATGTGCGGCACCCGGTCGGCCTTCAGCCGGACGACCCGACCGGACAGGAAGCCCAGCCCGGCTCCTTGCCCTCCTCGCTCCCTTCGAACAGGATCTGGGCGCCGATGCATATGCCCAGGCAGGGCGTGCCAGATCGAAGCATGTCGACCAGCTGCTCTCTGACTGGCTGCAGCCTCTCCATGGTCTTGTCGAAGGCACCGACGCCGGGCAGCACGATGCATTCCGCCTCGAGCAGCTCGCTCATGTCCGTGACCACCTCGACCTTGGCACCGCAGTTCTCCAGGGCCTTGCGGATGGAGTGCAGGTTGCCCACGCCGTAATCGGCCATGTGCACCTTCACAGCCATTCCGCCATCACCTCCGCCATCCGCTCCAGCAGGATGTCGTTCATCTCCCTGGTCCCGATGGTGGTGCGGACGCAGTCCTCCAGGAGCCGCTTGGCCCCGAAGTCGCGGATGAGCACGCCCTTTTGCCGCCAGTCGGGCGGTGAGCTGGGCCGAGCTCTTCGGGCATCTGAACAGGATGAAGTTGGCGTCAGAAGGCAGGGGGTCCATGCCCAGGCGGCGCAGCCCCTCCTCCAGGCGCGCCCTCTCCTTCCTGACGATGTCCACGCTCCGCCTCACGAAGTCCTGGTCCCTGCAACGCCTTGATGGCCACGTGCTCGCTCACCTGGTCCAGCGAGTAGGGCACGCGCACCTTCTGCATGGCCAGCGTCATGTCCTTGCAGGCCACCGAATAGCCGACCCGCATGCCTGCCAGGGCGTAGGCCTTGGAGAAGGTCCGGGTGACGATGAGGTTGGGATACTTGTCCACCAGCGATATGAGCGATTCGCCGGCGAACTCGCCGTAGGCCTCGTCCACCACCACGGGGCGGTCGGAGCCCTCGATCAACGCCAGCACATCTTCCTTGCGGAAGAGGTTGGAGGTGGGGTTGTTGGGGGTGCAGACGATGATCATCTCGCCCTTGGCGCGCAGCATGCCCTCTACGTCCAGCTGGAATCCCGGCATCAGGTCCACCTCGACCACGCCGCCCCCGTTGATCTTGAAGAACCAGCCGTGCAGGGAGTAGGACGGGTAGGCGATGACCACCGTCTCGCCCGGCTCCATGAACGTCTTGAAGATGATGTCCAGTATCTCGTCCGAACCGTTGCCGACCACGAAGTGGTCCATGTCCAGACCATATAGTCGGCCCAGCTCTGTCCTCAGACCGTCCGAGTAGGTGTTCGGATACTGTCCAGGTCCATCTCCAGGCATTCCCGCAGGGCCTTCTTCCCGGCCGGGTTCTCGCCCAAGGGGTTGGTGTTGGTGTCCATGCGCAGAGGGCTGCCCGTGATCTTGGGATTGTAGTAGAGCGGAAAGTCCCGCACCGAGGATCGGATCCATCTCTGGTCCATCTCCTCACCTCAGGGGACCATGCGGTCGATGGGGGTGATCAGGATGCCCGTCGCCCCCATCTTCTTCAAGCGCATCACCGCGTCGTAGACCTTGTCCTTGTCGATGACCACATGGATGGCCACCACGTCATCCCGTCCCATGATGTTCATGACGGTCGGACCGGCGATGCCGGGGAAGAAGCGCCTCACCTCTTCCAGGGAGGCGGTGGGCACATCGGCCATGAGGTACTTCTTGTTCTCCGCGTCCAGCACGCTGCGGATGGCCGCGACCAGCTCGTCCATCTCCTCCTGGCGCTCGGCGTAGGCCTTGTGGTTGGCGATGATCACCGCCTGTGACTCCGCGATGACCGCCATCTCCTTCAGGTGGTTCATCTTGAGGGTGGACCCGCTGGAGACCAGGTCGACGATCATGTCCGCCACTCCCAGGTGCGGGGTTACCTCTGCCGCTCCTGAGATCTCGTCGATCTCCACCTTCTTGCCGTTGGCGGCGAAGAACTTCTTGGTCATGTTCGGGAACGAGGTGGCGACGATGCTGCCGTCCTTTACGTCCTCACACTCTCGATGCCTAAGGCCTCAGGGGCTGCCAGGGAGAGGCGGCAGTGTCCGAAGTTAAGGTCATGCAGGGTGAGCACATCGGCCCCGCCTCGAGCACCAGGTCCCGGCCGGTGACCCCGAGGTCCACCGCCCCTGAATGCACGAAGCGGACTATGTCGGCAGCGCGAAGGAACATCACGGTGATGTCCCGGCGCTTCACGTTGGCGTACAGCTTGCGCTCGTCCGCGTCCTCGAAGTCCAGGCCCGCTTGTTTCAGGATCTGAACGGTCCTCTCGTTCAGCCTGCCCTTGTTCGGTATGGCCAATTTCAATGCCATCTGCTCACCAGTCGCAGGCCGGACAATGAGCCCGCCATACTTCAAGGTTTTTATACCCATTAGTGTCGGTGGTTAAAATAGTCGTTCCGACACCTTGTACCGAGGGTCGGTGCAGCGAATCATCTCTGGCACCTTGCCCCGCATGGCCATATGCTCGCCGATCATGACCACGCAGCCGTCCACCCCGGGCAGGGAGCCGATCCTCTCCACCGCCTCGCCCAAGGTATCCTCGTCCTCGTCCACCACCAGGTTCCCCAGGGCGGTGGCACAGGCATCTGCGAGCGCCACGTCCGCGGCGAACACCGTGGCCGCATCGGCCCTACCGAGCGATATGGACGGACCTACCGTCCCCGGACGAGGTGCATATCCCATAGATCCCATGCGTCGCTGGGACCTGATAGGCCAATCCACGGAAGGCCGATTGTCCCGCGTATATGCCCACGGCGGTCTCCTCCTCGGTCAGCAGGGCTATGTCCCCACCATTGTCCAAAATGGCGTGCCTGGCCCCTTTTTCCCTCATCGCTCTGACCGCATGTTGGGCGATGGCTCCCGCCACCGCGGCCATCGGTCCCACCCCGGCGGTGGTGGCGGCGCGGCACATCTCCTTGACTATGGCCGGCGCATCGTCCGGCGCCCGATATGGTTCGAAGGTGAGCTGGAAGAAAGGGTCGGAGGCGATGAACGACTGCAGGTCCCGGCGCGCCTCGAAGATGGCCCTCTGGGCGTGCATGATGTGCTCGGCCTCGGCGACTATGGTGACCGCGGTCTCGCCCAGCTCGAAATGCTCCCGGACGATCATTGGCCCAGCTTCATCGCCGCGGAGGGGCAGGCGTCGACGCACATGCCGCAGGCGATGCACTTGTCGTTCAGGAAGACCACCTTCCAGGTGACCTTGTCCACCACGAAGGCCGTCGACCGGGCAGATGGAGACGCACATGCCGCAGTCGGTGCAGCGCTCGCTGTCCTTCCGGACGTACTCCTCCAGCTCCTTGACCTGCACCTTGTTGTCAGTGAGATACTTCAGGGCCTTCTTGATCTGCTGCGGGCTCCCTTCGAAGTCGATGATGCAGACGGCCGCCATTGTCGTCGATCTCCGCCCTGAGGATGTTGATGTTGAGGTCGAAGTCCTTCACCATGCGATAGGTGATCGGCTCGTTCACCAGGTCCGGGGTGAAGATGAGCATGAAGCGGTTGTTGCCCATCACAGCACCTCCTCTTTGGACCGGACGTCGAGCGGTCGGGTGGCCTTCTCCTGCGGCAGCGCCTGCACGAACTGGGTCAGCAGGAACTCCCCTTCCTCCACCCTGCTCTTCAGCTCCACCGCCACCTGCCTGGCCTTGAAGTAGCTGGACAGGGAGGAGGTCCGCACCTTCTTGCCCTTGACGGTCGATGGTCCCGGAACGCAGCTCGGCGTAGCTGACCTCCTGGATCGGGTTGCGGTTCCTCGACTGGACCGCGTAGTCGAGCACCGGGGCGAAGATCTGGTCGTCGGTGAGCGCACAGGTCCTCATCATGTCCTCGTCCAGGATCGGGATGGGTACGCCGATGCCCAGTCCGAGCGAGAGCCCGTACTTGTGCAAGTTCAGCGCCCGGACGAACTCCGTGGACATATCCCGCAGGTCGCCGATGACCGCCAGGGAGCGTGCGGAGGCCGACCGGCACGCCGTTCCGCAGCGGGACGTTGGTCTTGTACTGCGTCCCTTCCCAGGCGACGTAGCCCTGGGCCCCTCCCAGGAAGATCCGGGTGCCGATGCCGATGGTGCGCAGCTTGGGGTCCTTGAGCAGCGGCGACAGCTGCCCCGCGCTGGAGTAGGTGCCGTTCCCGTAGGTTGGGCAGCAGCTTGCCCATGTAGGTGAACAGCGTCTTCTCCGCCGAGTTGGTGGCGACCCCGTAGTTCTGGTAGGCGTTCCGGGGATTGTACATGTAGGCCTGGTTCACCGTCTTCAGCGAGATGTAGGTGTCGATGTCCTTGCGCGGATAGCAGTCGGTGCCGTGGGAGGTGGCCTTCAGTTGACCGGCCGCCCGGCGATCAGGTCCTCGATGACATGGGCCCCGCCGTAATCGTGCCCGTCCGTTCGCGAGGCTCGGTGGCGCCGATGTAGGCATCCACCGCCGCCAGGCCGCCGTAGGCCGGCACGTCGTTCAGCCAGACCTTGCCCATCTTGATCGGCGGCTCGGAATGCCCGAAGTTGATGAACGCGCCGGAGGAGCACATGGCCCCGAAGGTGCCCGTGGTGACCACGTCCACCTCCTTGGTGGCCTTCTCGATGCCCTGGCTTCTCGACCAGCTCGATGGCCTCCTCGGCGGTCATCACGACGGCGTCCCCGCTCTCGATCTTGGCGTTGATCTCCTCGTACGGTTCGCTTCAATCTCTTCACCTCACAGATACCCTTTCGCTTTGGCCAGCTCGGCGTTCAGCACCGAACCGCCCGCTCCGCCCCGGAGGGTGTTGTGCGAGAGCAACCACATCTTGGTGTATTTGCCGCTTTGCCTCACCCTGCCGACGGTGACCGCCATGCCCTCTGGCCCGGGCCGGCTCGCCGGCGTTGACGTCGCAGAGCGGCTGGGGCCGGTCGTCCTCCATGCGGACGATGATCGGCCGGGTGGGGGCGGTGGGCAGTTGCAGCTTCTGCGGCTCCGGCTGGAAGGCCTTCAAGGTGGCGATGATCTCCTCGAACGCTGGGCGTCTTCTCCATCCGCAGGACCACCGATTCCAGTGTGGCCGTCGATGACCGGGACGCGGGCGCAGGAGGCCACCATGTCGAAGGTGGCGTTGACGACACCTTCCGGCGGTCATCTTGCCGAGCATCTTGAGCATCTCCACCTCCATCTTCTCCTCCTCGTTCTTGATGTAAGGGACGACGTTGCCCAGGATGTCCAGCGACGGCACGCCCGGGATAGCCGGCGCCGGAGACCGCCTGGTAGGTGGAGACGCAAACGAACCGCAGGCCGAACGCGTCATCCATCGCCTTCAGCGGCAGGGCCAGGCCGGTGGTGGAGCAGTTGGCGTTGGTGACGATGAACCCGCCGTTCTCGAAGGTCGTCTGCTCCTTGATCAGGTCCAGGTGCTCGGGGTTCACCTCCGGGATGAGCAGTGGCACGTCATCCCGCATGCGGTGCGAGGCGGCGTTGGAGAAGACCGCCACCCCCGCCTCGGCCAGCTCGGACTCGCAGTCCTTGGCGATTTCCGTCGGCAGCCCGGAGAACGCCACCCGGCACCTGGCTGGCGATGGCCTTGGCGTCCAGCTGTTCGATCCTTCCTCTCCAGGGTCTCCTCCTTGAGACGGATGTCCTTGACCCTGCATGACCTCGCCCAGCCTCTTCCCCTCGGACCGCTCCGAGGCGTACAGCCCTGCCGATCTCGAACTAGGGGTGGTCCTCCAGCAGCTGGACGAACCTCTGCCCGATCATCCCCGTCGCTCCCAGCACCGCTACCTGTATCTTTGCCAATTCAATCCTCTCCGAAGTATTCCTTGCCCTCTTCCATCAGCTTCGACGAACGCCGCGTCGTCCTCGGCCGTGGCGGCCAGACGCAGCTCGTTGACGACCATCTCGAACAGCTCCAGGCACCTCGCCGTGTGCGGGTTCAGATGCTGGATCTCGTAGTAGAGGTGTGGGCTCTCCAGCGACACCCTCTTGACTGATCGCCACCTGCCTGTGGAAGGTGGTCGAGGAGATCTGCCTCCAACTATTGAAGTCTACGCCCGATTCCTTCAGGGTCGCGAAGAAGGCGATGTTCACCGCGTGGGACAGGCCCAGCACATACGAGATCAGCTGGTCGTGCTCCTCGACCAGCATCTCCGTGATCTTCGCGCCCATGCCGTCGACCAGGCTCTTCGACCTCGTCCACCGCCTCGGGCGACCCGCAGTCGCACACGACGATGTTGCGGCTGTACATGCTGAGCGCGTCCGGCCCGAACATGGGGTGCACGCAGCACACCATCACGCCCTCCTGCCCGCCCTCGCGGAGCGCTGGCATGACCGGTTCCTTGACCGACATGATGTCGAACACCAGACCCTTGGGCTTGGGATCGATGACCTGCTCGCAGTGACCTTGTCCGTCTCGGATATGGGCACCGCCATGATCACCACCTCGGCCTTGCGTATGGCCCCGGTCAGGTCCTTCACCATGGGGAAATCCTTGGTGGGCTTGATGTCGTAGACTTGGACATGATGGCCGCGCATCGGCCAGGAAGCGGGCGAACCAAGTGCCCATCCGACCCGCGCCCCCGATGACCAGCACCTTGCGGGCCGCTCCCTGGGGCGGGGCAGTCGGCCCTGGGCCTCGACCGACTCGCGGATGAGTATGCTGGGCGATCTCGGCGGCCGCGTCCTCGCTGATGCCGACCTCGCTGGCCCTCTGGCAAGTAACGGGCCGATGACCTGGTCCTCCACCGTCAGGTCCCGGACCGGCAGGGCCTTCTCGCACCTTGGTCTTGCCCATGTCCACGGCCGCCTCCATCCGCTTCTCCATGAGGTCCAGGATCTGGTTGTCCAGTTCTTCGATCTTCCATCTGATGCCGTCGACGTTCTCAGTCAATGAAACCACCTCTCATGCATAGGTCCGCCATCACCAGGGCGGCCGCCGCCTCCACCACCACCACCGCCCTGGGGACGATGCACGGGTCGTGCCTTCCCTCGATCTTGATGGTGGTCTCCTCCATCTTCGTCAGGTCGACGGTGCGCTGCTCCTTGGCTATGGACGCGGTGGGCTTGAAGGCGACCCGGAACTCGATGGGCATGCCGTTGCTGATGCCGCCCAGCACGCCACCGGCGTCGTTCTTCGCCGTGCGCGAGCCGTCCCTGCACCACCACGAACGGGTCGTTGTGCTCCGAGCCGCGCATGCCGGCGGCCCGGAAGCCCGCACCGAACTCGATGCCCTTGACCGCGGGGATGGCGAACATCATCTTGGCCAGTTCGCCCTCGACCGTGTCGAAGAAAGGCTCGCCCAGTCCGACCGGCACACCGTCGATGAGGCAACTGCACCACCCCGCCGACGCTGTCGCCCTCCTCTCGGGCCTCGAGGATCTCCTCACGCATCGTCCTCGATCACGTCCTCCGAGGCCGCCCGCAGGTCGTTGGACCTGGCAATGGATAACATCTCCTGGATGCCGTGCCTCCTTGACATCCACCACCTTGCCGATGCTCTCGGTATAGGCGGCCATCACGATCCCCATGCTCGGCCAGCAGCTGCCTTGGCGACCGGCCCCGCCGGCCACCAGCGGCGGCGGTCATCCGGCCGGAGAACTGGCCTCCTCCGCGGATGTCGTGGCACTGCGCCGTACTTGGCCACCGCGGTCATGGTCCGCGTGGCCGGGCCGGGGCACGTCCCTGAACTGCTTGTACTTGTCGCTGTCCCGGTCCTGGTTGCGCGATGAACATGGTGAGCGGCGCGCCGGTGGCCATGCCGTCCTTGACCCCGGAGAGGATCTCGACCACGTCCTCCTCCTGCCGGGGCGTTCCGATGCCTGCCGACGGCCGGCGCAGGTCCACTCCTCCCTCTGCACCGCTCCGAGGTCGATCACCATCCCGGGGGCACGCCGTCCAGCACGCAGCCGACGCCCTCACCGTGGCTGGAACCGAATATGGTGATCTTGAACGATGTGCCGATGGTGTTCATGGCATCACCTCCAGGTCCGCCCCCAGGGCGGTCATGTCCTCCACGAAACCCGGGTAGGATATTTTAAAGCAATCGCCATCGGTGATGACGCTCTCGCCCTCCGCCACCAGAGCGGCGATCGCCGCGGCCATGAGGATGCGGTGGTCGCCCAGGGAGTCGACCGATGCGCCGCGCAGCTGGCACGGCCCTTTGATCATGCAACCGTCCCTCCTCTCCTCGATCTCCGCCCCCATGCGCCCCAGGAACTCGACGGTGGCGGCGATGCGGTCGCTCTCCTTGAGACGGACATGCTCGGCGTTCTTGATGACCGTGACGCCCCTCGCCTGAGTGGCCATGACCGCCACGATGGGGAACAGGTCCGGGGCATGGGAAAGGTCCACCTCGTTGCCGACCAGCGGCACCGGGACGTCTCGACGGCGTCGCCCGACCCAGCGGCACCGGGGCGCCGAATCGCTCAAGGATGTCCAGCACCACCTTGTCCCCCTGCCGGTCCTGCGGGTCGAGGTGTCGCACCTTGGCATGGCCGGCCAGTGCCCCCGCCACCAGCGGGAATGCGGCGGAGGAGAAGTCCCCCGGGACGGCGTAGTCCTGAGGCTGATAGCGTCTGGCCACCCGGGACCATGAAGCCATCGGGGACGTCTCGCTACCGGACCCCGAACCGGGACATCATGTCCATGGTGATCTCCACATAGGGTCGGGAACTTCAGCGGGGTGGTCAGGACGATCTCCGTGTCCACTGGCTTGACGGCGGAGGAGATGAGCAGCGAGGAGATGAACTGGGAACTGATGTCGCCCTTGATGTGCGTCGCGGGTGCCGGTGTTCGGCCCTCGGACCAGCAGCGGCGCGAGACCGTTGCCCCGGGTGGAGCGGCACTCCACGCCCAGCTCGCTCAGGGCATCGATGAGCGGTTGCATGGGCCGCCTCCGTATGGACTCGTCACCGGTGAGGACGGTGATGCAAGGAAGGAGGGAGGCGATGCCGGCCATTATCCTGATGGTGGTCCCGGAGTTGTCCACATTTATCACATCGTCCGGGCAGCGTAACTTGCCTCCGTTGATGTGCAGCACTTCCCCTTCGCTGGTCCGCCTCCGCCCCGAACTTCCTGACCGCCGACAGGGTGGCCAGGGTATCCCCGCTGAGCAGAGGGCGGCGCAGATGCGAGGTGCCCTCCGCCAACAGGGCCAGGACCATGGCCCGGTGGGTGTAGCTCTTGGAAGGGGAGGAGCTCACCTCGCCCTCGATCGTTGACGGCCTGACCCTCAGTTTCATGGCGATCTCTCCTAGTCACAGTTGTATACATCGGCCTGGATGATGTC
Organism: Methanomassiliicoccaceae archaeon; assembly: GCA_963806355.1. GTDB lineage: Archaea > Thermoplasmatota > Thermoplasmata > Methanomassiliicoccales > UBA472 > JACXTP01. Next base: position 108,866 of record CAWDXN010000003.1, read on the forward strand.
CTTGGCCCCGCTCATCTCCGCTCTCAGCGCCTCAGCCTTGTCCCTCTCGATCAGAATGACCGTGGCCGGACCGGTGCCGCTTATTCCCGCCGCCACCGCGCCCTTGGCCAGGGCCTCGTGCATGATGGATGGGTCCACACCGAGCACGGATGCGTAGGCCAGACCGTTCAGCTTCATGGCCATGGCATATTGACCCTTCTGCGCCAGGATATATGCCAGTTCGATTATGTCGGCGATGTTGCGTATGCGGTCCAAGGGCAGTCCGCCCTTGCGGATCTGGTACGATGGCACATGGATCAGCGCCACCAGGGACGGGTCCATGCGCTCCCGGTCCACCAGTTCCATGTTGGTGTTGTCGGTGATGACCAACCCGCCCATCACGGAGGCGCAGGCGTCATCGAACGCGCCGGTCACTGAGACCCCTGCCTCGATGGCGCATCGGCAGCCTAGTCGGATCGAGTCCAGCAGGGGCATGTCCTCCCCCAGCGCCCTCAGGGTGGCCTTGATGGTGGCGTTGGCGGCGGCGCTGCTGCTCTTCAACCCTTTGGATATGGGTATCTCGGAACGGGTGACGACCTGGGCGCCCAGACCCTCCTCTCCGTAGGTCATGGAGCACCGAGCGCACGCATAGCTCCACCAATTTGGTGCTCTCCCCTCCGCCCCATCGATGACCACATCTATCTGGCCAGAATCGTTCAGCTCCACCTCCGCATCGGTGCGGAGGTCGATGCCGAAGGCCGCCCCCTTGCCGGTGGCTATGGCGTTTATGATCGTGCCGGCGCCGTGGGCCATGCCCCGACCCTTCATCGAGATATGCCCTCCTGGAACCCGGCCAGCATGACCTCGTAGTCAGGCATGATGCCGGTCCAGACCGAGAAGGCCTTCATGGCCTGATAGATCAGCATGTCACGACCGGAGACAGCTTTGGCGCCGCGCTCCTCCGCGGCCATCACCAGCTTCGTCCGGGCCGGGTTGTAGATGGTGTCCATGACGAACTGTCCCGGTCTCAGGACACCAATGTCCACCGGCAGCTCGTCTGGGATAGCCTTTCATCCCCAGGGGGGTGCAGTTCACGACCGCCTCGTACTCCCTCTGGGTCAGTTCCTCCTTGGATACGACCGTGGTGCCGCCGAAGGTCTTGGCCAGCTCATCGGCCTTCTCCTTGGTCCGGTTGTACAGGAATATCTCGGCCTGGCTGCGGGTCAGGTGGGTGAGGACCGAGCGGGCCGCCCCTCCCGCACCGACCACCAGCACCTTGCGCCCCTTGGGGTCGAAGGCGGCCTTCTCGAAGGTCATCTGCACGCCATAGACATCGGTGTTAAAGCCCACCAGGTCGCCACCGGTGTTCAGGACGGTGTTGACCGCCCCGATGCGCTCCGCTTCTGGGTCGACCTTGTCCAACAGTTCGATGATGGCGCCCTTGTATGGTATGGTGACGTTGAAACCCCGGACTCCTAGCTCCCCCACCAGCTCGGTGAACGCCGTCAGCTCGTGCCTGTCCATCTGGAACTTGAGATAGAGACCAGGCAAGGAAAGGGAACGGAACGCCGCGTTGTGCATCCAGGCCGAAAGGGAGTGGGAGAGCGACTGGCCGACCACGCCGGCCACCACCTTCTCGCCGTCCAAGGCGCGCAAGGCGGCCAGGTCGATCTGTCCCGGGGCGGTGGGCCTTTCCTTGTGAAGCGTCGCGTAAGTGAACGCCGCCCCCATGTTCTCGTAGCAGGCCCGTGTCACCGAACCCCTCTCGCCCATGGAGATGGCCACGAACTGGTTCCCGGTCTGCGAATAGAGCTTTGCCGCTTCCGTCAGGTGCAGCACGTCCTCCATGTTGGTGGCATGGTAGGCCACCTTGGCCACGTCGCCTTTGGCGGCGCAGGTGACCAGCGCCTGCACCATCAATGAGGGGCTTGGCGTCTTGTGATGGTCATGCTGGGAGATGATGAACTTGGCGCCCTTGATCTCCTTCTGCGCCTTGGTCAGCAGAGGGAAGTCGAGCTCCAGGTCGATGTATTGGAACCCGGTGCGGGCCGCTTCCTTGAGGAAGGATAGTTTGACCGCGTCCGGACCGGAATAGCCCCCGCCCTGGCGGGAGGTGCGCAACGTCGCCACCATCGGCTTCTCGAATGCTTGGAACGGGGCAAGGTCCTCCGGAAGTGCCACCATTCGGTCGAAGCGCACCTCTATCATGTCCGCCCCTTTCTCCACCGCCTCGCGGCAGGCCGCAAGGGTCGATTCCATATCCTTCTCCGCTATCGAAACACATGCTCTCATCATATTCACCTTTCAATGATCGTCTCAGCGATGGCGTGGCCGAAATGCCTCCCCCCCGCCTCGATCCTCGCCAGGACCTCCTGCCCCACCTTGAGCGCCGATACCGATACCGGCCCGGAAGGGGTGCAGAGCCTGATGGTCTCCGCGTTCTGCAGAATGGTGGAGTAGCGGCGGCCTTCCGCCTCCGCCTCCAATAACAGTAATGGTCTCACTTCGACCTTGGCCCGGCCCACCACGACCGGACGGCATTTGCCATCGGTGTCGACGGCCATCAGCTCGTCGCCCCCCCTGACCTCGGACAGGTATTTGGTGCGGCCATCGGAGCCAAGCACGTAGGCGTGCACCGCCCCGGCGTTGACGCGGAACGGCCTGGCCGCGACGTACTCGCTCTCCATGGCTCTCCGACTGCACCAGGAAAAGGCAGCCGGATTGCGAACCGATGAGCATGCCTTCGCCCACCTTCATCAGGGAGCAGGTGTCCACGCAGACCCGGTCGCCCATGCTGAGCGGCGCGATCCGCGTCACCTTGATCGGCGTGAGCTCGATCGTTCGGCAGAGCCCCGATGACGGTGCTCTTGAAATCCTTGATGACGTTTGGATCGGAGGGAGTGATGACGATGCCGTCCACGCCCACCTCCAGGGTCTGGGCGAAAAGCCTGGCCTCATCTGGGTCGCTGGCACTGGCCAGCACCTCGGTGTTGGAACGTTGGAACTCTGCGATGAGGTTCTCCAGGGGGATGACCTTCCAGTCGTTCGCGTCTATGACGACGAACTCGACCTTGTCCTTCAGGGCGGATGCCTTGGCCAGGTCCTCGGGGCGGTTGATCTCCACCATCTCGCCGATCTTCTCATCGTCGATGAATAGCTCGTTCCCCCGCCGCTCGATGGCCTGGAACCTCCCCAGGCGCCTTAGGTCCTGGTCCTCCTGGCGTACCACTATGTCCACCAGTCCGGCCTCCAGCGCCGCTGTCACTACCTTCTTCCTCTGCTCGTAGGTGGGCAGGTGGTCGCTCCGCACCCACATGATCTTATCGGACATCGGGATCACTTGAGGATCTTCAGGGCCTCCTCCACGTCCATGTCCTCGAGCACGATGCCGCTGATGGCCTTGGTGATGCCGGTGACGTTGCGGTGCTGGAAGACATTGCGGCCGATGCTTACGCCCTTGCCGCCCGCGTCGATGGAGTCCTTCACCATCTGCAGGAGCTTCTCATCGGAGTCCATCTTCGGGCCTCCGGCTATGATGACCGGGGCCTGCGCACCCCGCACCACCTCTTTGAAGCTGTCGATGTCGCCGGTGTAATTGGTCTTGATGATGTCCGCGCCCAGCTCGGTGGCCGTGCGGGCGCACTTCTTGAGCATGTCCACGTCGTACGCGTCCGGGATGTCCTTGCCCCGGGGGTAGATCATGACCATCAGGGGCATGCCCCACTCGTTGCACTTGCAGGCGATCTGCCCGAAGTCGCGCAGCATGGCGTACTCGTGGTCGTCGCCCAGGTTGACATGGATGGAGACCGCGTCCGCGCCCCACTTGATCGCCTCCTCCACCGTGGTCACGATGACCTTGTGGTTCGGTTGGGGGGATAGCCCGGTGCTGGCGGACAGGTGCATGATGAGGCCGATGTCCCGGCCGAAGGAACGGTGGCCGAAAGGGAGTATGCCCTTGTGCATGCACGACGGCGGTGGCCCCTCCCTGGGACACCTTGTCCATGGTCGACCGCATGTCGACCAATCCTTCGATGGGGCCCATGGAGATGCCGTGGTCCAGCGGGACGATGACCGCCCTTCCGGTGGACCTGTCCATGATGCGCTCGATCCTTATGTTCTTGCCAAGCAACATATCACCTCGGGTGAACCGTGTCAATTTATAGCACGCATATAAGGGTTTCGTCATCATTCACGTTGTGGATGGCGTCCCCTGTCAAAGTGCCGTCTCCCTATTGCACCAAGTTACGAATAAGTTTTGCCTTGCGAAAGTACCGTTCCCCAATGAACATAACCGTACAATGGGAAACGCTTTAATCCACCGCGCCCATAGTGAAGCACCATGTGGAAGCAGATCTCCAACTATTTCGGGAGGTACCCGTCCCAGGCCAAGGTGGCCAAGCTGCTGCTCGACCAAGGGTTGAGCGTGCGGGACGGTCGCATATACAGCGGCGAGGTCGAGGTGGGCGATGTGGCGGTGGGCAAGGCTGCGGGCGTGGACCGGCGCATCGTGAGGGCCACGGTGCATACCATCGAGTCCAGCCCCGAGCTGCTGCGGGTCTTCTCCAAGCTCCGGCCCATAGGCTTCCTCAAGGACGTGGCGTCGGAGATGGGTTGGAGCGCCATCGAGATCATCCCGACCAACGCCGGGGCGCCAGGCATCATCGCCGACGTCACCGGGGTGATAGCCTCATCGGGAATAAGCATCCGCCAGGCCCTGGTCACCGACCCGGACCTGAGCAGCGACCCCCGCCTCTATGTCATCACGGAGAGCCCGGTCCCGGCCGAGCTCATCCCTCGCCTGAAGTCCTGCCGCGGGGTCAAGTCCATCGTCATCTACTGATACGATGTTCGCCAACCGTATGGACGGTACCGGTTACACGCCATATATCGGGATCATCATCGCCGTGGTGAGCGTGTCCTTCGCCTCCATCTTCATCCGATGGAGCGACTCCCCGCCCTTGGTGATAGCGGCCTACCGCATGCTCTTCGCCTCGCTCATGTTGTTGCCCTTCGCCCTGGGCCCCTGCCGTCGCCAATGCGTCTCGCTCATCAAAGAACTCGTACGGCCTGTTGGCCGGGATCGGAGTGGTGCTGGCCTTGCACTTCTGGGCCTTCAACGCCTCGCTGACGCTGACCACCGTCGCCGCCTCCACCCTGCTCGTCACCGCCCACCCCCTCATCATCGGGGTGGTCTCGATATTTCCTGTTGAAAGAGACGGACAAGCGGGCCATGGTCGGGATGGTCCTCGGTTTCTCGGGCATAATACTGATGTCGGTGAGCGGCCTGGAGGGTGGGCGAGCTGGCCGGTGACGCTCTGGCTTTCACAGGTTGCATTCTGGCGGCGATCTATATCGTGGGGGGCAGGCTGATGCGCCAGAAGGTCGACCTGGTGCCATACGCCTTCTTCGTCTACCTGTTCGCCACCATATTCCTCTTCGGGGCCTGCCTCGCCACCGGTGAGCAGCTCTGGCCCATGAGCAGTGAGGACCTGTTGCTGTTCCTTCTCCTGGCCGGCGTCTCCACCATACTGGGCCACACCATGTACAACTGGAGCCTGAAATACGTCAGCGCCTCCCTGGTCAGCGTCTCCCTGCTGGGCGAACCGATCTTGGCCACCATCTGGGCCGCCCTATTCCTCAGCGAGGTGCCATCCCCTTGGTGCTCGTCAGCGGCGCGCTGCTCCTGGTCGGCGTGCTGATAGTGGCCAAGTACGAGGTCAAGATAGAGCGGGAGAAGCCCGCCTTGCTCTGAGCCAGATCATCGTTCCTTGTAGTAGGAGGCGATGTCCCGCACCGAGACCTCGCCCTTCCGGGCCCGGGCGATGGCGCCGACGGTGGCCTTGGCCGCCTGCACGGTGGTCAGGAACGGTATCTCCAGCTCCACCGCCAAACGGCGCATCATGTACCCGTCCCGTACCGACCCGGAGGTGTCGGTGGGGGTGTTGATGATGAGGTTGATCTCGCCCTGCCGCATCAGGCCCAGCGCGTCCGGGTGCCATCTTGTCCCTGATCTTGTAGACGGTGGTGCATGGGCAGCCCATGTGTCCCGCAGGAAGGTGGAGGTGCCCTTGGTGGCGTAGATGCTGAAGCCCATGTCCGCGCAGCTGCCGCGCGATGGGCAGCACGATCGTGCTTGTCCGCGTCGCCGACGGTGATGTAGACCCCGCCTTTGATCGGCAGCTTCATGCCCGGCGGAGATGAGCGCCTTGTACATGGCGGCGTCCAGGTCCTCGTCGATGCCCATGACCTCCCCGGTGCGACTTCATCTCCGGGCCGAGGATGCAGTCCACGCCCGGCAGCTTGAGGAACGGGAACACCGAGGCCTTCACGGCGACGTGATTGGAACTCGGCCACGCCGACGTAGCCCAGCTCCTTCAGCGTCCTGCCCAGCATGACCTTGGTGGCCATCTTGGCCAGCGGGATCCCGATGGCCTTGGAGACGAACGGCACGGTGCGGGAGGCCCGCGGGTTCGCCTCGATCATGTAGACCTCGTCGTCCTTGACCGCCAGCTGCAGGTTCATCAGGCCCTTGATCTGCAAGCGCCATGGCCACCTTCTCGGTGATATCCACGATGCTGGTCCATGACGCTCCGGTGGGATGGTCTGCGGCGGCAGCATCATGGTGGCGTCGCCGGAGTGGACCCCCGCCTCCTCGATGTGCTCCATGATGCCGCCGATGAAGACGTCCGTGCCGTCCGCGACGACGTCCACATCGATCTCGATGGCGTGGGAGAGGTACTTGTCGATCAGGACGGGGTGCGCCTTGGAGACCTTCACCGCCGTGGCCACGTAGGTCCTCAGCTCCTCCTCGTTGTAGATGATCTCCATGCCCCGGCCGCCGAGGACGTAGGACGGCCGGACCAGCACCGGGTAGCCGATGCTGGTCGGCCACGGCCCTGACCTCATCGAACGAGTGGCCGGTGCCGGACTCGGGCTGCTTGATGCCCAGCTCGTCCATCAGCGCGGTCCAGCGCTTGCGGTCCTCGGCCACGTCGATCATGTCCGGGCTGGTGCCCAGGATCTTGGCCTTCTTGCCCTTCGAGCGCCTTCTCCAGCGGCACGGCCAGGTTGATCGCGGTCTGCCCGCCGAACTGCACGATGACCCCGTCGGCGTCCTCCTTCTCGATGACGTTGAGCACGTCCTCCAGGGTCAGCGGCTCGAAGTAGAGGCGGTCGGAGATGTCGAAGTCGGTGGAGACCGTCTCCGGGTTGTTGTTGATGATGATGGCGTCGACGCCCTCCTCCTGGCAGGCCATGACGCCGTGGACGCAGCAGTAGTCGAACTCGATGCCCTGGCCGATGCGGATCGGGCCGGCGCCGACGATGACGACCTTGCTGTGCGGTCGGAGCGGCTGGGCCTCGCACTCCGCTCTCGTAGGTGGAGTAGAAGTAGGGCGTGGCCGCCTCGAACTCGGCGGCGCAGGTGTCGACCATCTTGTAGGTCGGCAGGATGCCGTGCTCTTGCGCGTCGTCGCTGACTTGCCTCGGTCGGGCACCTTGGTCAGGGCGGCGATGCTCTCGTCCGGGAAGCCCATGCGCTTGGCCTTGCGCGAGCAGCGTCGGTGGTCGAGCGCTTCGCTCCCTTGAGCTGCGTCTCCATGTCCACCAGGTTCTTGATCTTGCGCACGAAGAACTCGTCCCACTTGGTGAGGTCGGCGATCTGCTCGACGCGTCATGCCCCGGCGGAACGCCTCGGCGATGGCGAAGAGGCGCTGGTCGGTGGCGATCGGTCAGCTCCTGCTCGATGCTCCTCGTCGGTCCAGTTCTCCGGCTCCAGGTCGATGCTGGTCGATCTCCAGCGAGCGGATCGCCTTCATGCATGCGCCTCCTCGATGGTGCGGCCGATGGCCATGACCTCGCCGGTGCGCCTTCATCTGGGTGCCCAGCGTGCGGTCCACGGTGCGGAACTTGTCGAACGGCCAGCGGGGGATCTTGACGACGCACGTAGTCGAGGGTCGGCTCGAAGGCGGCGAAGGTCTTGCCGGTGATCGCGTTCGGTATCTCGTCCAGGGTCTTGCCGACGGCGATCTTGGCCGCCACCCGGGCGATCGGGTAGCCGGTCGCCTTGGAGGCCAGCGCGGACGAGCGGGACACCCGCGGGTTCACCTCGATGACCCGATACTCCTTGGTGGCCGGGTCGAAGGCGAACTGGACGTTGCAGCCGCCCTCGATGCCCAGGGCCCGGATGATCTTGATGGCGGCGGTGCGCAGCCTCTGGTAGTCCTCGTCGCTGAGCGTCTGCGACCGGCGCGACGACGATGCGACTCGCCGGTGTGGATGCCCATCGGGTCGAGGTTCTCCATGTTGCAGATGATGATGCAGTTGTCGTTGCCGTCGCGCATCACCTCGTACTCGAACTCCTTCCAGCCGAGCACGCTCTCCTCGATCAGCACCTGGTGGATGCGGGAGTAGATCAGTCCCCGGCCGGCGATGGTGCACCAGCTCCTCCTCGTTGTAGGCGATGCCGCCGCCGGTCCCGCCCAGGGTGTAGGCCGGCCGGACCAGCACGGGGTACTTGCCGATGCTCCTTGACCGCCTCCTTCGCCTCCTCGAGCGTATGGACGGTCTTGCTCTCGGGGACCGGCTCGCCGATGCTCGATCATCGTCTGCTTGAACAGCTCGCGGTCCTCGGCCAGGGCGATGGCCTCGCGGCTGGGTGCCCAGCAGCCTGACAGTTCAGCCGGTCCAGGATGCCGTTCTCGGCCAGCTCGGAGCAGAGGTTGAGGGCGGTCTGCCCGCCCATGCCGGAGAGGACGCCGTCCACCTTCTCCTTCTCGATGATGCGGGCGACCGTCTCCACGTTCAGCGGCTCGATGTAGACGATGTCGGCCATCTCCAGGTCGGTCTGGATGGTGGCGGGGTTGGAGTTCACCAGCACGGTCTTGTAGCCCTCCTCGCGCAGCGAGCGGCAGGCCTGGGAGCCGGAGAAGTCGAACTCGGCCGCCTGGCCGATGACGATCGGGCCGGAGCCGATGACCATGATCTTGCCCTTGAGGTCGGTCCGCGTCATCTCCTCGCCTCCAGCATCTTGACGAAGTCGTCGAACAGGAAGGTGGTGTCCCTCGGGCCGGGCCGAGGCCTCCGGATGGTACTGCACCGAGAAGATGGGCAGCTCCTTGTGCCTCATCCCGTCCACCGTGCCGTCGTTGACGTTGATCTGGCTCGACCTCCAGGCCGGTGCCGTCGAGGATCTCGGGTCGACCGACGTAGCCATGGTTCTGGGAGGTGATGTACACCCGCCCCTTGTGCTTCACCGGCTGGTTGACGCCCCGGTGGCCGAACTTCATCTTGTAGGTGTGTGCCCCCGAAGGCCAGGGCCAGCAGCTGGTTGCCCATGCAGATGCCCATGATCGGGTAGTCCTCCTTGATCGTCCCGGATCGTCCTGATGGTGGTGTCCTGCATGTCCGGGTGGGCCGGGTCGCCCGGACCGTTGGAGATGAGACAGCCGTCGATCTCATGGTCCCGGAAGCATGAGGCCGGGGTGTCGTAGGGCACCTGGTACCACGTTGAAGCGCTTGCGCAGCTCGCGGACGATGTTCGGCCTTGACGCCGCAGTCGATCAGGGCGACCGTCTTCGCGCCCTCCTTCTCGTAGCGCACGCATCCTCTTGGTGCTGGCCGTCCGCACCAGGTTGGCGTCGGAGGGATAGGGCATGTTCTGCACCTTCTCCAGGACCTCCTCCGGGTCCTCGTCGAAGACGATGGCCCCGCGCGAGCGTCCCCTTCTCCCGGATGCGGATGATGAGCGGACCGGGTGTCGAGCTCGCGAGATCCCAGGAACCTTGTTCTTCTTGAGGAATGCGTCCAAGGTCTCATCCTGCCGTACATGTCGCGACGGCTCGATGCAGTTCTCCCGGACCACGAAACCGCGGCACCTGGACCTTGTCCGACTCTACGTCTATCGGGATTGATACCGTAGTTGCCGATGAGCGGGTAGGACATGATAAGTATCTGGCCGATGTAGGACGGGTCGGTCAGGCTCTCCTGGTAACCGGTCATGCCGGTGTTGAAGACGACCTCACCATACGCGGTCTTCTCAAAACCAAAACCAGTGCCCTCCAGAATGGTCCCGTCCTCGAGGACAAGAAAGCACTTTGACATTAGGTTTCGATGGTAAACTTAAATCATATATAACATTACTCAGGGCCGACCTGACAAGGGTAGCCGTTTTTGTCCTAAAAAGGACATTGGAACACTATGCCATGTCCAATAAATGGCATTCGGGCATTAGGACAGGCACTCGCAGACCGGGAGGGACCTCACCGTCATCGTGGAGGCCCGCCCCTCTCGTCGACTGGATATGACCGCGACTTTACACCACACATTGGGCATCTCAATTTCTTCCATTCATAGAAAAGTCCGTCCCTTCTCTCCACCCCATGGAAGGCGAGGAGGTCTTGGAGGACGGATATCCGATACGATCTTCCGCAGGATGGGCATCGCCACATCTTCTTGGAAACGGTCAAGAATGCTATCAAGACCAGCGAGATGACCAGAATGAAAGGCCATAGGTACCAAAGAGGGGTGGCGAGAAGCAATGCGCTGGCTCCGATGATGACCACTATTACCACTATGCCGATGATGGAGCGACCAAGCTCTTTCTTCGTTATGGGCGAGCCCTCGTCCATGTATGCCTGAAGGCCTGCCAACGAATAAAAATAGTGATGGCGCAGTTGCCATCCCCATGCGCATCCTGCACCAGGACCGCTTCAAGGGGGAGATCAAGCTCATGGTCGAGGTGAGCGACGACCTGTGGCATCTCTACAACATCGTCCGGCCGGGGGACCTGGTGTTCGCTTCCACCTATCGTCGGGACGAGGCCAAGAGCGACAAGATACGCGCCGAGCGCACGGAGAAGAAGCGCATGACCCTGGGCATCCGGGTGGAGAAGATGGAGTTCCACGAGTACGATGGCCGGCTGCGCATACTTGGCGTCATCGAGGAGGGGCCGCAGGACATCGGCTCCTACCACACCCTCAGCATGGAGGAGGGGGAATGGATCACGGTGGTGAAGGTCCACTGGACGGACGCCGACCTGGACCGGGTGAGGCGGTCGGTGGAGGACGCCAAGAAGCCGAACATCGTCTTCGTCTCCCTGGAGAACGACGAGGCCACCATCGCCGTGCTGCGCCAGTACGGACTGAAGAACCTGGCCACCATCACTGGCCCCACCGGCGGCAAGATGTACGAGCAGAAGGACACCGGGGAAAGCTACTACGACGATATCATCTCCAAGGTCAAGCAGGCCATGTCCCCGGACGTGCCGCTGGTCATCCTTGGTCCGGGGTTCGCCAAGGAGACGCTGCTCGCCCTGGGCAAGCAGAAGGAGCCCGAGCTGTTCCGGCAGGTCTTCGTATATCACACCGGCCAGGCGGGCATGCAAGGCATACACGAGCTGATGAAACGAGGCATCGGCGGCGAGGTGCTGAAGGGTTCGCGAGTGGCCGAGGAGATGAACCTGGTGGAGAAGGTGCTGGAGGAGGTGGCCAAGGACGGTCCGGTGGCCTACGGACCGAAACAGGTCGCCGACGCGGTGTCGGCCGGGGCGGTCGAGGTCCTGCTCATCATTGACACCTTGATCAGGGAGAAGGACATGGAGAGGATCATGAAGGGGACGGAGCAGGCCCGGGGCACGGTGGTCGTGGTGAGCGAGCATCACGAGGGCGGGAAGAAGCTCGAGGCCCTGGGGGGCCTGGCCGCGCTCCTGCGCTACAAGATGTCAGAGACATAGGTCAATTTTTCCATCATAGGTAGACCGCCTCGAACAGTGCCACCGGGGACCCATTCTCATCATAGAGCTCCATGGTGTGGGCCAGGATGTGATATCGGGCGGAACGGTCGAGCGCAGCGATCAGATCCATCTCCAAGGCGTCCAGCGGCGGTGGGCATGCCATCAGCGTGGTCATCATCGGACCGAACTTGATGTGATCCCCCTTCGTCTCATAACCACCGAATATCTGGTTGCATCCCACGGTGGCCGAGCATGATGGGTTGACATCCTCAATTCCTCAGCACCATGTGCGGCTCCCTTTGACCATCCTCGACCATGACCTCATTTCCCAGTAGACGAACGATGCGCCAGTAGGTGTTGGTCAACGAGGCGTCGGCCATCGCCCTCTCGCAACGTTGCCCGGGCCACGCCCTGATGAAACGAACTACCTTCACCCGGGGGCCTGTGCGTCCTTCCACCGAGGCATCCCCTTCCATCAGCTCGCCTTCGAAGGTGACATAGATGCGACCGTCGGCCCTATCGATCCAGGAGGAAATTGCCTCCATCATCCGGTCCAGCTCATCATTCTCAGCGAAGGCGTAGATATTTCCACCCGAACAGTCCTTGAAAATGGCTTGGCCTTCAGACCTGGACAGCTCGCCCCCCCACACCATTGGCCTCGAACGCCCTGCCCCACCTCGACCCTTGCTCGTCGGCATTTTAAAGGCTCCATCAACAGCGACACTTCGAGTCGGACCTATACAACCTTTTTTCAAGTCGGTCGATCAATCCATCGTGCAACCCTACGATGGGTCAGGATGCCTGGGGTCCGATGGCCTCAGTACGGGAGATGTTACATTGAGGATAGCGGTGATCGCCTGCGAGACCTTCAGGCAGGAACTGGACAAGGTCCTGGGGGATGACCCGGACATCATTCCTTTAGTTCCAGATCTTTCACCATTTCCCCGAGCCCCTTCAACGCTCTTTCCCCTCTTGATGTCAAAAAATAAAGGTGGGTCCTTCTGTCCAGAAGCACATAACCAGCCTCACTTAGGATCTTGACGTGGAATTGCAGGTGCCCTTTTTGCAACCCCATCCTTCGGCTCAGTTCGGTCAGGCCGCCTTCCCTGGCCTTCAGCTCCAAAAGCACACCTACCCTTATCGCGTTGGAAAGTGGTCCTATCAATACCTCAACCTTCTCAGGGCTCAGGATCCCTTCATCCAGCGAACTTTCCTTCCGGGACGGTCCTGGACCTGATAACTGCTCATTCCATCCGATCGATATGGAAAAGTAGTTGTCGAATTGCTCGACGATCTCGTTCACCAGTCGCATGCAGCGTTGGAGTGATTCCTTAGGTCCATCTGGCCATTCACCGGAGACAAAGCTTCCTAGGACCTTGGTCGCCCCCTCCTGGTCAAGCAATTGATAAGCGGAGATCGTTTGGTCTATCATCGCCATGGTCCTTCCCTCGAACTCATCCAACCATCCATGGGGGCCTGTCCCCCTCAACTTGCCTTCTTTTTCGAAGAACCGTTGGGCCTTCTCGATCAGCACCGACCGGATCTGGCTTCCGTATACTCGCCTCACATCCTCCGCTTGGATCCTCTGGAGGAGTGTGTTGATGCCCCTGACCTCGGTCCGCAAGGATTCTATTTGGGCTTGGATGTCCGTTGCTCTCATCTCTATCGTAATAGAATAATTATACATAGTAATATTTTAATATTTCTAGAATCGTCCTTATCCTCGGTAGGTCCCTGCTCGATGGATGGTTGCGGATCGATCAGGAAAGAGTTTCATGAGGATAGCTGTGATCGCCTGCGAGACCTTCAGGCAGGAACTGGACAAGGTCCTGGGGGATGACCCGGACATCATCTACAAGGAGTACGTGGAGTTCGGGCTGCATGAGTACCCGAAGGAGCTGCGGGCCGCCTTGATCGAGAAGGTAAACTCCTGGGAGGGCCGGGCCGATGTGGTCCTGCTCGGTTATGGCATATGCCAATCGCTAAAGGACATCGAGACCGAGCTGAAGGTGCCCACCATCAAGCTCCCTGCGGACGATTGCATCGGGGTCCTGCTCACACCCGATGAGTATGACAGGGAGAGGAAGATATGCGCTGGGACGATGTTCGCCACCCCTTTCTTCGCCGATTGGGGGAAGGAGCATTTCGAGAAGGAATGGAAGCGCAAGATGAAGACCGATGTTTTGGATTTCGATGTCGATTACATGCTCGGCCTTTTGTACAACGGCTATGAGCGCGTCCTGTTCGTCGATACCGGTGTCGGCGACAAGGATGAGCTTCTGGCGAAGAGCAAGCGTTTCGCGGCCGATCTGAAATTAAGGCATGAGAGCCGGGAAGGGACCCTGGAGGTTCTTAGGGAATCGCTGCACAGGGTCAAGGAACAGGGCGCCAAGAACATGGTCTGTTAGGCGCCGATCACCCTCATGCACTCGGACCGCTCGGTCCGACGCAACGGTCCAGAGGTCTTCTTCGCCTCGGCATAGGAATGCTCGAACACGTCCAAGCGGCATTGCCTCTCCAGTATCTGGAAGTCGAACATCTGGGCGAACCCGTTGATCCTGTGGCTGAACTTATCATGGTCTCCCAGTCCGTTCTCGAGCATCATCACCTTGTTGTATCCGGTCCTCTCGAAGACGAACCGCATCTGTTCCACCTGCTCGACCACCTTGACCAGGTCCTTCTTGCTCTGCCGTCGGTGCCAGTTCTCGGCGTATCCCGGGAACACGAAGATGGTCCCATGGTTTTGCTTGATGGTCTCGAGGTATGGTCTCTTCCCCCCGATGTTCGCTCCGAAGCAGTCGTCGACGGGATGCCCTTCAAGGTCGACCAGCAGGCTCACTGGCTTACCGATACGGTCCGCGATGCGTTCCGTTTTGTACAACGAGTTACGGCATAGGCCATAGAAAAGGAATATCGAATCGCATTTGCCGACGATCTCGTCCACCGCCCCCTCGATCGCCGCCCTCAGCTCGCCGGAGTTACCGTGAGGTCCAGCTGGCAGTACGCGCACCAGGACCGTCAGACCCTCGTCCCCATCCAACCTCAATAATTTGACCTGGTCCACCATGGCCAACTCAAAGGGCGGGCTCCGCTCTCTCAACTTGCCTTCAAGTATGCTGCCCTCCTCCCCATTGACCACCAGGACCCGGGTGACCTCAGGGTCGCTGGATATGACATGGACGAGCTCGTCCGCCAATACCAGACAGCAGACCACACCTAGTGTCCTTCCCACCATCGTAAAAACCATTCATGGGTCATATATTAAAACAATGGAGTGATTTATTTACATCTAGAATACTTTCATTTGTCGTGCAATCATCCAGTAAGACAATGGTGGTTCTAGCAACGACGGACAGGCCAACAGAGGCCACAAAACGAAACGCTTTTGTACCGCACCCTATATGAAGTAAAATCCGCGTGCGACCTTATGCCATGTCACATCTCGACATATGTCCATGAGCGGACTCGATTCTTGGACATTTGTCTACACAAGGTCAGATGGAACAAATATTGGCGAAGATTGCACTAGGATAGGGGCAGGCCGTAGGCAGTCACTCCCCCATCATATCGATGCGTCAGGGAAAGGAATGAGAGATGAAGGACAGCTCGAAGATACTGAACAAATTGAACCAGTACCCGCTTGTGATTTGCGACACCACCCTAAGGGACGGGGAGCAGTCCGCGGGGATCGTCTTCGCCAACCTGGAGAAGTTGCGCATAGCCAAGCTGCTGGACGAGATCGGGGTTCAGCAGATCGAGGCGGGCATCCCGGCCATGGGCGGGGACGAGAAGAAAGCTGTCAAACAGATCGCCCATCTAGGATTGGACGCCTCCATCCTGGGCTGGAACCGCGCCAACAAGGAGGACATCGCCCACAGCATCGATTGCGACGTCGACTCGGTCGCCATATCCATGTCATCGTCGGACATCCACATCCAGCACAAGCTCATGAAGTCGAGGGAGTGGGTGTTGGAGAAGATCACCGAGTCGGTGGAGTACGCCAAGGCACATGGCGTCTACATCTCCGCCAACGCCGAGGACGCCTCCCGGGCCGATCCGGACTTCCTCATCACCTTCGCCAAGACCGCCAAGGAGGCGGGGGCGAACCGTTTCCGCTATTGCGACACCATCGGGATGTTGGAGCCTCGCCGCTCCTATGACGACATCAAGCGCATCATCGAGCACGCCAAGATCGATGTGGAGATGCACACCCATAACGACTTCGGCATGGCCACCGCCAACGCCATGGCCGGCGTCCAGGCCGGGGCCAAGTTCGTCTCCACCACCGTCCTGGGCATCGGCGAGCGCACCGGGAACAGCCCCCTGGAGGAGATCGCCATGACGGCCAAGCACATCCTGAAGATGGACGTGCACTTCGACACCACCCGGTTCCGGGAGGTCTCCGAGTACGTGGCCAGCGCGGCCAGCCGCGACCATTCCCGGCTGGAAGCCCATCGTCGGGGAGAACTGCTTCGCGCACGAGGCCGGCATCCATACCGACGGCGTCATCAAGTACCTGAGCAACTACGAGCCCTACACCCCGGAGGAGGTCGGCCTGAAACGTAAGATCGTCATCGGCAAGCACTCCGGACGCCACACCGTCAAGCAGATGCTGGCCAAGTACGGTTACGAGGTGGACGACGAGGCCGCAGGGATCATTTTGGAGTCCGTCCGGGCCAACTCCATCGCGCTCAAGCGCAGCCTGACCGAGAAGGAGCTGGTCTACATGTACATGGATTACAAGGCTGGCCTGGTGGCCAGTACGAAGGAATGAGCCCAAAGGGAGCATGAAATCATGGGAACCATATCTGAGGAGATCATATCCAATCATGTCGGTAAGAAGGTCAGGGCCGGGGAGATCGTGGTCGCCCCGGTTGACTTCATGATGACCCAGGACGGGACCACCGCCTTTGACGATCAAGGCCTTCAAGCGACATGGGCGGCCAGAAGGTCCATGGACCCGTCCAAGTACGCCATCGTCATCGACCACAACGTCGCCATCGCCTCTGGAGGGCGGTCTCCAACATCCACAAGCAGATGAGGGAGTTCGCCGATAAGCAAGGCGTCAAGATCTACGATGTCGGGCGAGGGCGTGTGCCACACACTGCTCCCGGAGTCGGGGACAGGTGCTGCCTGGGATGATCGTCATCGGGGCGGACTCGCACACCTGCACCTACGGTGCGCTGAACGTGTTCGCCACCGGCGTCGGCTCCACCGACATGGCGGCCGCGCTGATCAGCGGCAAGATGTGGTTCAAGGTGCCGCAGACCATCAAGTTGGTCTACACGGGAAGATTGCAGAAGGGCGTATACTCCAAGGACGTGGCGCTGCACATGGTCAGGACGCTGACCGCCAATGGAGCGACGTACAAGGCCTTGGAGATCTACGGGTCCGTCATCGACGACCTGTCCGTCGAGGCCCGCATGACCATCTCCAACCTGGCGGTGGAAACGGGCGCCAAGGTCGGCCTGATGCCACGTGGACCAGAAGACCATCGACTACCTGAAGGACAAGGCCCAACGCCCGTACAAAGCGGTCTACGCCACCATGGACGCCGCCTACGACCGCGTGATCGTGGAGGACCTGAGCAAGATGGCGCCGCAGATCGCCATGCCCGCCCGACGTGGACAACGTCGTGGGCGTGGAGAAGGTGGCCGGCCTCAAGGTCGACCAGGTGTTCATCGGCACCTGCACCAACGGGCGCTACGAGGACCTGGAGATCGCGGCGAACATCCTTGCGGGCAAACAGGTCAGCAACCGACGTCCGGCTGCATCGTCGCCCCCGCATCGAAGGAGACCTACATCCGCGCGCTGCACGAGCGGCATCATCGAGAAGCTGGTCAAGGCAGGCGCCACATGTTGTCGCCGTCCTGCGGTCCGTGCGTCGGTACCTGCAACGGCGTGCCCTCCGACGCCGAGAGTGGTCCTGTCCACCGCCAACCGCAACTTCAAGGGCCGCATGGGCAACACCAAGGCCGACATCTATCTGGCCAGTCCGGCGACCGCGGCCTACAGCGCCGCTCAAGGGCTGCATCGCCGACCCAAGGGAGGTGCTGTGATGAAGCCAAGATGAAAGGAAAGGCCCACATCTTCGGCAACAACATCAACACCGACTACATCATCACCGGCAAGTACAAGTTCAAGAGCATCGACATGAAGGAGCTGTCCACCCATCTCATGGAGGACATCCGGCCCGACTTCTACAAGGAGATCGAGACAGGGCGACTTCATCGTGGCCGGGGACGAACTTCGGCATGGGCTCGCAGCCGGGAGCAGGCCCCCCTGGTCATCCAGGCCGCTGGCATCAGCGCGGTTCTGGCCAAGTCCTTCGCCCGCATCTTCTACCGCAACTGCATCAACGTCGGGCTGCCGGTCATCGAGTGCGACACCAGCCAGATCGCCGAGGGCGACGAGCTCTCGGTGGACCTGGAGAAGCGGGATCGTCATCAACCGGACCACCGGCCAGCACATCAAGGCGATGCCGTTGCCGCCGGTCATGGTGAAGATCCTCAACGAGGGCGGACTGGCCGAGCACTTCCAGAAGCACGGCGGATTCAACCTGGATTGAAAAACTTCCAGTGAAATTGGAAGGCATCTGCCTTCCGATATCACATTTTCTATTTTTCATCTAAATGGATCACATTTCTTAGAGAGCCTCATTGCGCATGGCGCCGTTGATGGCTATCTCGGCGATGTCCATGGCGTACATGGTGACGCGGATGATCGAGTCGACGATGGAGGAATAGATCACCGCCGCCTCGTTGTGCTTGGAGCGCACATCGGAGCTGAGCATCTCGCAGCGGGCCACCACATCGGCCGGCTCGATGGCGGCGTTGGCGGTCTGATGTTCTTCAGGAGGTGCGACTCGATCGCCTTGTCCAGTATGGCCAGGCCCGAGGCGCTCAGCTTGCGCAGCTCTTCCACCTTGTCGAACTCCAAGCCCCTCTCGTTGGCCAAGATCACGTTCTTGGCGATCTTCTCGGCATGGTCGCCGATGCGCTCCACACCCGGGCGATGATCATTAGGTTCATCCCCTCGAAGATGTCCACGCCTATCTTTTCGGAGAGCTTGCGGTCCTTGAGGATGAGGTTATACTGCTTGACGGCCATCCAGTACAGGCGGTCCACGTCCGCGTCGCGTTCGACGATGTCCTGGGCCAGGTCCGCGTCCGATCGTCGCCAGCGCGTCCATGGCATCGCTGTGCATGGAGTTGACGATGAGGTGCATCCGGCGCACGCACTTCTCCTGCGGCAGCTCCACCGGGTCGGACAGGTCGTGCATGACGATGGTGTTGGCCGTCTCCTCGATGACCTCTGGACCGATGACCAGTCGGGCGAAGTCCTTGATGGCGTGCTTGATATCCTGGTCCAAGCGCTCCTTGGAGCGGACCTCGATGATGTTGATAGCCGGCCAGGTAGGCCCCGATGAGCTTGCGGGTGAGGTGCTCGGCGTTCTCGTTCTGATCCAACCAAATCTGACGCCGTTGCGTCTCCCGCTTGCGGTCGGTCTTGGGATCGACGGTGATCGTGCCATCGGGGAGAACCACCATGGAAACGGGATCCCCGGGCTTCAGGTTCTGCTGGTCCACCCATGATTTCGGTAATGACACAGTAAGGGTGGATGCCCCGGTCTTCTGTATTCTCCTTATCTCCAATTGCACGACCTCCCGATTTGTAAAGGTATGGTTATCTAGATATTGTATATACAATACTTATTGAATATATAGATATATATACAATATATCAGAATATATTCTACCTGCACAATGTATATAGCCCTACTCCCGGACTCGCTTTTTCGAATAGGATGCAGGCAGGGCAAGAAAGGGCAGGTAGAACAGCAGGCTTGAAAGAACATCGGCTTTCCTCCTTGTTCAACGATGCTGACCGCGCCCCTCGCCCTCGCCCTTCCGACCTATGGTGATCAAATGGAAAAGAAGACAATGACAATGTTGGCCGTTGTGATGGTGGTCGTGGTCATCGCTGCCGCCGTGGGCGCCTTCGTGCTCATGGGGGACGGGGACGACAACAAGGGGACCACCTCCAAGATCGTCCTGTTGAAGAACAACAGCACCGCTCCGGCCTTTTCGCCTTTGGATGAGACCGCCGTCTACAACAAGAGCTATCCATTGGCCCGTTACCTCTACCTCTACACTGACGGATATCCCAATGGTTCCGTCTACTCTTGGATCGACTACGTTCTGACCGCCGACAAGGGACAGGCACAGGCCGTGGACTCAGGTTTCTACGCCCTGCCGGCCGATGTCCTGGCCGCTGAGAGGTCCAAGCTGACCACCCAGGGCACCCCGAGCAGCAGCACCTCTAGCATCCAGCAGAAGGGCTCCGACACCATGCTGGAGATCTGCCAGTTGTGGTCCTCTAACTTCAAGACCGACAAGAGCATCGATGTCAGCATCGCCGGTGGCGGTTCCGGTACCGGCATCACCGCCCTCATCAACGGAGATGTCGACGTGGCCCAAGCCTCCCGTGCCATGAAGCAGAGCGAGATCGACCAGGCCATCGCCAACGGCGTGAACCCGGTGGAGTGGCGCGTCGCCGTGGACGGCATCGCCATCATCGTCAACTCCGGCAACCCCATCGAGGTCCTGACCATGGAGCAGCTGCGCGGGATCTACAACGGCACCTACGACCAATTGGAACCAGGTCGGGGAGAGAACGGCCCGGTCCTGCTCTACGGCCGCAACCAGGCCTCCGGCACCTATCGCCTACTTCCAGGAAGTGGTGCTGAAGAACGAGAACTACTCTGCCTCGATGCAGCAGTTCACCGGCAGCTCCCAGGTAGTGGTCCAGGTGGAGGACAACCCCGGCGGCATCGGTTATGTGGGCATCGGATATGCCCCGCACGACACGGCGGCGCAGGTCATCATGTCCGACGAGAACGCCATGATGGTGGAGAGGCGCAACTAAACCCTGAAACCGAGGCCCGGTCGCCCTCCGGGCCTCAATCTTTTTTCGAACAAAGGACGGATGAGATGGCCAAGAAAGTATCGAGCTATGGCATCGATTACAGCCGCCGGTTCAAGGAGATACTGGTCAGCGCCGTGCTCTTCATCATGCATGGTCATTTGCCTTTCCGTGCTCTTCCTGATCTTCTGGATGCTAATCGGAAACTCCATTCCCTTCTTCGAGGAGGTCAGCGTCTATGACTTCCTCACCGGGGACCAATGGAACCCGTTCCATCCCAACTTTCCCCCTGTTCGGCGTTCAGCCCCTGCTGACCGGCACCCTGCTGGTTTCCATAATCGCCGGGCTCATCGCCATACCCATCGGCCTGGGCGCCTCCATATACATCTCCGAGGTCGCCGACCCCAAGCTCAAGAACTGGCTCAAACCTTTCATCGAGATCATCGCCAGCGTCCCGTCGGTGGTGCTCGGTCTGTTCGCCGTGATCATACTCGCCGACTATGTCATGATCATCTTCGACCCATATTCGAAGCTCAACGCCCTCTTGGCCGGAATTATCCTAGCCGTCATGATGATCCCCATCCAGGTGACCATCGCCGAGGAGGCGATGAACTCTGTTCCCCATTCCCTCCGGGAAGCGTCCTATGCCCTTGGCGCCACCAAGTGGGAGACAATTCGCCACACCGTGGTGCCCGCCGCGTTCTCCGGCATCATCGCCTCCATCGTCCTGGCCCTAGGCAGGGCCATTGGTGAGACCATGGCGGTGACCATGGCCGCCGGGAACGCCGCTATCAATACCTGGAATCCCCTGTACCCGGTGCTCACCATGCCAGCCACCCTGGCTATCGAGATACCCCGAGGCGGCGTCCGGCTCCTTGCAGTACCAAGCCCTTTTCGCGGTGGGCTTGCTGCTCTTCATCATTACTTTCGCCGTCAACATCGTTGCCGATATCGTCCTGGCCCACTACAGGGAGGTTTACAAATGAACCGCAACGACAAGCAGACCATCATATTCGGGCTGCTGGCCGCTTGTACGATAATAGTGCATCTGACCCTGATCGTGATCATCGGGTCCATCGATCGTGAACGGTCTGCCCATGATCAGCTGGGAGTTCCTGACCCAATCGCCGGAGATCGATGAAACCGGCGCCCAGACCGAGGGAGGGATACTGGACCACTGATCGGTACGTTCTACCTCATGTTGCTGGTGTTGGCCATTGCCGTCCCCATCGGCATCCTGGGGACCATTTACCTGGTGGAGTACTTGGGCAAGTACACTTGGAACCGTGTGCTCTGGATAATCATCAACAATCTGGCCGGGGTGCCGTCCATCGTCTATGGTCTGCTGGGTGTGGCCCTGTTCGTCGGTTACCTCGAGTTCGGGCTTAGCCTGATCGCCGCCGGGCTGACGTTGGGACTGATGATCCTACCAGTCACCATGGTCGCCACCCGTGAGGCGTTAGAGGCCGTGCCCCAATCCCTCCGCGACGCCATCAATTGCCCTGGGAGCGACCCGCTGGCAGACCATGAGGCACCATACCATCCCATATTCTACCTCCGGTGTGCTCACCGGCATCATATTGTTCGCTTTCCCGCGTCGCTGGCGAGACCGCCCCCATCCTGGTCACCGGTGCGGTCGCCACCGCCGCCATTCCCAATTCCCTACTCGACTCATTCCAGGCGATGCCCTATTACATCTACATCCTGGTCACGCAGACAGCCAACGTCGACCGCGCCTATGCCGTGGCGTGGGGTACCGCGCTCGTACTGGTGGCCATGGTGGTGGGCATGAACCTGGTGGCCATCGTCATCCGCAAACGCTACAGAAAGAAGTACAAGTGGTGATCCACATTCCCAAGATCGAAGTCACGGACCTGAACGTATATTTCGAGAAGAACCACGCCCTGAAGAACGTGGACATAAAGATCAACGAGAAGGAGATCACAGCCATCATCGGCCCCTCCGGTTGCGGCAAGTCCACCTTCATCCGCTGCATCAACCGCATGAACGACCTGGTCATGGGATGCACGGTCAAAGGGGCCGTGGTCGTCGATGGAAAGGACATCTACGCCAAAGGTGTCGATGCGGTAGAGGTCCGCAAGCGCATCGGCATGGTGTTCCAGAGACCCAACCCCTTTCCCAAGTCCATGTTCGAGAACATCGCCTATGCCCCCCGTTTGCATGGTTTCGTCGATGAGAAGGGACAGCACCGTAACTACAACAAGCAACAGCTTCACGAAATCGTGGAGTGGAGCCTGAAACGCGCCGCTCTTTGGGACGAGGTGAGCGACCGCTTGGAGAAGAGCGCCTACAACCTGTCCGGCGGTCAGCAGCAGCGGCTATGCATCGCCCGGGCCATGGCCATCGAACCGGAAATCATGCTCATGGACGAGCCCTGCTCCGCCCTCGACCCCATCGCCACCGCCAAGATCGAGGACCTGCTCATACGACCTGAAAAAGGATTACACGATCGTCATCGTCACCCACAACATGCAGCAGGCCGCCCGCGTCGCCGACATGACGGCATACTTCTATCTGGGGAGCTCATAGAGTTCGGCGAGACCAAGCAGATCTTCGAAAAGCCGGAGAAGGACCTAACAGAGCAATACATAACCGGGAGGATGGGTTGAATGACGACCAGGACTACAGTTCACGCACGAGATGGACGAGCTTAGCAAGGAAGTGGAGGAGATGGGGGAGATGGCCCGCCTGGCCATAGAAAAGGCGGTCAAGCTCATCGTCACAGGCGACTATTACCTTAAGGACGAGGTGCGCAAGCTGGACAAGGAGCTCTACCGCTACGAGATGGAAATTGAGAAACATTGCACCGACATCATCGCCCTCTACACCCCGGTGGCCAGCGACCTGCGTCGGGTGTCGGTCAGCTGGAAGGTCATCGAGGACCTTAGCCGCATCGGGCGTTACGCCTGGGACATCGCCGAGATAGCGGATGTGTTCGAAGGGGTGAAGTTCAAGAAATTGGTCAGCCTGCCGCAGATGGCATCGCTGGTGGTGGCCATGGTCACCGATTCGGTGGACTATTACACCACCGGCAATGCCGTGGAGGCACGCAAGCTCTTCGACCGGGACGATGAGATCGATGAGCTGTACGACACCATCTTCCGGGAGATGCTCACCTACATGTTCGAGGACCCGAAGAAAATCACCGTTGGCATACATTACATCCTCATCGCCCGCTACCTGGAGCGAGTGGCGGACCACTCATGCAACATCGGCGAGCGCGTCGTCTATATGGTCACTGGCGAGCGCTGGGACCCGGCGAACCGCAAGCGCAAGATTCCGCCCGCTAACACTGCCCCGGAGGCGTATCAGCGGGAGGTCGCCAAAAACCGGCGCGACCCCACCCGTTCATTGGACGTCGGGGACTATCATCAGCACGAACTGGCGGAGAAGTGAGCAACTCCGCCGATAACGCTTTTTACCCCCACCTCCCATTAAAGCGGCAGTGATCACATGAGGGAATGCATGAAAATGGGGGCCGACGAGGCCGTTGACAAGCTATCGAAGGAGATGGGCGGATACACGCCGAACACCTTGCATCACATCAAGAAGCACCACCCCGAGCTGGCCGCGCTGATCCACGACATGGACCGGATCATGGTGGAGGACGGGGCCTTGGACCGCAAGACCAAGCGTCTGATCGCGCTCGCATGCGTGGCAGTGCGCATGTGCGACGACTGCATCTACCCCCAGGCCAAGGTGGCAAAGAACTATGGGGCTACCAGGGACGAGATCATCGAGGCCCTGAACGTCGCAGTCCTCACGGGTGGGGTGCCGACCTGGTCCACAGCCAAATACGGCATCACTCAGCTCTTCGAGGAGTGGGACGAGGAGGACCTGGAGAAGGCGGAGATGAAACCCGCTCCCAAGAAGAAGGCGGCTCCCAAGAAGAAGAAATGAGGGCGGTCCGAACATGACCTGGACTGGTACCTACCAGTCCTATCCATCCTTTCCGTTTTTGAAATAAATTTATATACGGGTTAAGCGTCATAGAACATCCACTGGAGAAATAATTTTGGCCTATCGAGGAAAGAACTTCAAGGACAGGAAGGAGAAATACAGACCGTCCGCCAGCGATACCACCCGCGTTCCCATGCTCAACCTGAGGCGTATAAACGAGTTCAAGTATGATCTGAGGGAAGCGATGAACAACAAGGAAATGGACCCCAATCTCATGCAGACCTTCTTGGCCAACATCATCGCCAAAGCGTCCAGGACCTCCATCGTGGAGGCCAAGAACTATGTCCGGGAATCTCAGGCCGACGGTCTGGTCTCTAAGGAACTGGCGGACAATGTCTGCTATGTTTTGGACCGCTACACCAAGTTCCAATCCCAGAACAACCAGACCTGATCATATCCGAACGGTCCGGTCCTTTGTCAACTAAATTCCAGCTCGAGCCCTGTTTGTTACAATCTTTTAATAACTGGTGTTTCCCCTTGATTTTCCGAGGTAATCATCATGGCAGCGCATCCGTTCCCATCCGGCGAGGGCAAGGTGAGGTGGGTCTCCAGCGACTGGCTGGCGGACCATCTGGACGACGACATGGTCATCATCGACACGCAACCGAACATTCATGATTACGTCGCGGAACACATTCCCGGGGCCGTCTACGGCAACGAGGGATTGCTCCGAGTCAACGAGTATGGCTTCCCTCAGGTCTTCGTCCCAGGGGAGGCGATCGAGCCGATCATCGGACGACTGGGCGTGGAGAGGGGGAAGCCCGCCCTGGTCTACACTGGTGTGGGTGTGGTCAAGAAATGGGGCGATGGCCTGGAGCAGTCCAAGTGGGCCTATGGTCTGGCCCGTTACGGTCACGACAAGATCTACGTGCTCGACGGTGGGCTGGACAAGTGGAAGGCGGAAGGCAAGGAGCTCACCCAGAAGTTCCCCTCCAAGGACTCCAGCGATTTCGAGGTGGAAGTGAACGACGACTACTTCGTGGACATGGAGGATGTCAAGGAGATGAAGGACAAGGGAAACGTTATCGTGCTCGATGCCCGGCCCCCCACGTTATACGAAGGTAAGGGCGTCTGGGCCCGACCTGGGCACATACCCGGTTCCGTCAATTTGCCCTGGGCCAGTCTTATGGACCCAAACAACACCCGGCTGTTCAAGCCGGTCAACGAGGTGCGCCGCCTGGCCGAGGCGGTCGGGGCGACGAAGGACAAGATCATCATCTGCTCCTGCGGCACCGGGCGCGAAGCTACCTTGGAGTTCCTCACCTTCAAGTGGTTGCTGGACTACCCGAGCGTGCACATCTATGAGGGCGCCTTCACAGAGTGGTCCGCCTACCCAGAGAACCCGGTGGTCACCGGTAAGAACCCCTATTGAACAAAAGAATAAGGTCTACAACCATAGAGCCTAGTGGCAACCTTTAATATCGATGACGGGGTGGAAGAGGGTCGATGGACCCTAGGGTCGAAAAGCTTGCCACATTGCTCGCATCGTATTCGCTCGAGGTGAAGCCATGGGACAGGGTCCTCTTACACGGAGATGTAGCCACAATACCACTGCTCCGGGCCTTCTATGGCCAGATAGTGAGACTTGGAGGTCTCCCGGAGCTGATTGTCGAGGACCAGCATTGTTACGAGGCGCTTCTACGGCACGCATCGGACGAGCAGCTGCTCACGCCCTCCCCCTCATACCACCGGGCGGTGGAGACGGCGCAGGCCTATCTCACCGTTTGGGGGAACAGCAACACGCGATACCTTAGCAACATCGACCCGGAACGCTTGCAATTGGTGCACCGGGGCAGGGAAGCGGTGGAACGTATGATGCTGGAGCGGGAGCGGCGCAAGGAGATCCGCTGGTGCGGCACCCAATTCCCCACCGAGGCGGGCGCGCAGGAGGCGAACATGTCCCTGGTCGAGTACGAGGACTTCTGCTACTCGGCCTGCCTCCTTGACCGAGAGGACCCGGTGAGCGAGTGGCGCGAGGCGAAGCAGGAGCAGGACCAGATCTGCGCCAAGCTGGAGCGCAAGCGCGACATACGCATCATGGCCGAGGACACCGACCTCAGGATGTCGATCGCGGGCCGCCCATGGGTCCGCTGCGCCGGCAAGGTGAACATGCCGGACGGCGAGGTGTACACCAGCCCGGTGGAGGACTCATTGGAGGGGCACATCCGCTTCTCCTTCCCTGGCATCGAGATGGGCCAGGAGATCGATGACATCAAGCTCTGGTTCGAGAAGGGCAAGGTGGTCCGGGCCGAGGCGGCGAAGGGCGAGGCGCTGTTGAAACGATTGATCCAGACCGATGCCGGCGCTTGCTACGCCGGGGAGCTGGGCATAGGTACCAACTACGGCATCAAGCGCTTCACGCGCAACATGTTGTTCGACGAGAAGATCGGCGGCACGGTGCACGTGGCCCTGGGCCGTGGCTTCACAGAGTCTGGAGGCAAGAACTTCTCAGTGATCCATTGGGACATGCTGTGCGATATGCGCCGGGGCGGCGAGCTCATCGCCGATGGCGAGGTCATCTACCGGGACGGCCGTTTCCTGCCTTGATAAGCATCAATGCGCCTGGTAGGACTTCCACTTCCTCTCCAGGTCGGGGTCCTCGATGGTCTCCAGGATGTAACGGGAGAACTCGTTCGCCGGTGGCGCCGTTGGACCGACCGGTCATGACCTTCTCTTCTCGTACTGGGTGCAGACCTCCAGGGCCATCTCCAGTCTGCCTGGCCTTGTCGACGAAGCCGATGTGGTTGAGCAGCATGGCCGCGGCCTTGATCATGCGATGACGGGATCGGCATACTGGGCCCGGCCCTCGTCGACCATGCGCGGGGCGGAGCCGTGGATGGCCTCGAACATGGCGTACTGCTTGCCGATGTTGGCGCTGCCGGCCGTGCCGACGCCGCCCTGGATCTGGGCCGCCTCGTCGGTCAGGATGTCGCCGTAGAGGTTCGGCAGCACCATGACCTTGAAGTCCTTGCGGCGGTACGGGTCGATGAGCTTGGCGGTCATGATGTCGATGAACCAGTCGTCCCACTTGATCCCCGGGTAGTCCTTGGCGACCTGCTCGGCGATGCCCAGGAACTTGCCGTCGGTGGTCTTGATCACGTTCGCCTTGGTGACGACGCTGACCTTGTCGATCCCGTTCTTCTTGGCGTAGTCGAAGGCCAGGCGGATGATGCGGTCCGTGCCCTGGGTGGTGGCCACGCAGAAGTCGATGGCCAGGTCGTCGGTGACGTTGACGCCCTTGCTGCCCAGGACGTAGCTGCCCTCGGTGTTCTCCCTGAAGAACATCCAGTCCACCCCGATGCTCCGGGCACCCGGACCGGCCGCACGTTGGCGAAGAGGTCCAGCTCCCGCCGCATGGCCACATTGGCGCTCTCGATGTTCGGCCACGGGTCGCCCTTCTTGGGGGTGGTGGTCGGCCCCTTGAGGATGACATGGCAGTTCTTGATCTCCGCCAGGACGTCATCGGGAATGGCCTTCATGACCTTGACCCGGTTCTCGATGGTGAGACCTTCGATGGTGCGTGATCTCGACCTTGCCGCTCGGCGATCTCGTCCTCGAGCAGCTCCTCCAGGACGGTCCTGGCGGACCGGAGATGTACGGCCCGATGCCGTCCCCCCCGCAGATGCCGATGACGATCCTATCCAGTTGGAGTAGTCGGTCCAATCCTGGGCGGACCTCATCACCTCGACCCGTCTCAACTGCTCCTCCACGATCTTGCCGAAATGCTCCTTGGCCCTGTCCACCGCGGCCCGGTCCAACCTCTCAACCTCGGTCCCTGATAAAATCGTACCTCTATTTTAGCTATGCCCGACCTGTTCCAGGTCGACCATCACCTTCTGTATGGTCACCGCCTCCCTTTGCCACAGGGCACGGCCTGCATGGCCCCTTCCAATGCAGCCCGATCCTTGCCGAAGGCGGTCCATTGCCTGGCCCGGAACAGGTTGATCATTTCGCGGCCCTCCTGCCCATTGTTCGTCCGGGGGAGAGATCCGCCTCAGCAATGACCGTTTCCAGGTGGACCGACCGCATTACGAAAGATGGTGGCCGTCAGGTCTTCTCCTTGAACGATTCCAGGTTGTCGACGAGGAACTGGGCGAAGCTCCTTGGGCCCGAACCGGTCAAGGCCTTCAGGTCGTTGGTCACCGGCGACAGCAAGGACGCTCGCTCCATCTGCAGCACCTGGAGCATGGCCTTGGCCTTCCAATCGTCGTCGGTCTGCCGTGAAGGGCGGCATAGGTCTCCTCCGGGTCCGTGTCCACCGCCCGGATGTCCTTGCCAAGACGCGATGAGAGCTTCTTGGCCACATCGTCGTCGCTGAGCGCCTCAGGTCCGGTCAGGCAATACTTCCTTCCACTGTGCCAGTTGCCGTCCAGCACGAAGGCAGCGGCCCTTCCCACGTCGAAAGCGTCGATGTGGCTGGTCCGACCTGGGCCTACCGGCCGGCGCAGCTCCCCGCTCTCCTTGATCGAACTCGCATAGTAGCGGGAGAAGCCCTGCATCAGCTGGTTCGGTCGCAGGATGGTATGGTCCATTATGGATGCTTGCACCACCTTCTCGCATTCCCTATGGAGGAGGTGCGCCATCGTCCTGCCCTGCTCCGCACCGAAGAAGGACTGACGGACCACCGAGCGGACCTCGGCCCTCTCCGCCTCCCTCACCACGCGCTTGGTCATGTCCAACATGTCCTTGGCCAACGGGGTGGCCAGGTAGACCTTGTCCACATCATGCATGGCCATGCGGACGGCGTCCTCGTCCCGAAGGTCGCCCCACACCAGCTCCACGTTGGGCAGGCGCAGTTCGTCCTTCCGCTCCAGGTCATAGATCATGGCCCGGACCGGGGTGCCACGGGCCGATAGCTCTTTGACGACATATTCTCCGACGACGCTGCTGGCCGAGGTCACCAAGATGGGATTCTTCAATCAAACACTCCTGGTTCTGACTGGTCTGCCGACTTATTTACTACTTTGCAGCGAAGAACGATGATGGGGGGATCGGGAACGATATGGCAAGGTTCGAGCTCACTTCGCCTTGCCCTGCTTGGCCACGGCGTCGACGGCCTTGGCCAGCTCCTCCGGGTCGCCCAGGTAGTAGTGCCGGATGGGGCGGAGGTCGTCTTCCAGTTCGTACACCAGCGGCACGCCGGTGGGGATGTTGAGCCCCACTATGTCCTGGTCCGGGACGTCATCGAGGTACTTCACCAACGCCCTCAGGCTGTTGCCGTGCGCGGCCACGATGACCTTCCGACCGGCCTGCAGCTGCGGGGCGATGTGCCCTTCCCAGTAAGGCACCACCCGGGCCACGG
Organism: Methanomassiliicoccaceae archaeon; assembly: GCA_963806355.1. Lineage (GTDB taxonomy): Archaea > Thermoplasmatota > Thermoplasmata > Methanomassiliicoccales > UBA472 > JACXTP01. The sequence continues at coordinate 138,783 of CAWDXN010000003.1, forward strand.
TGTCCTTCAGGCATTCGGTGAGGGGGATCTCCGAGTCCGACAGTCCTGCATAGCGCGGGTCGTGACGCGAGTGTCGAGGGTCGTCAGGCGTCAGCGCCGGCGGTCTCACATCGTAGGAGCGCCGCCACACCAGCACCTGCTTGTCGCCATAGGTCTGGGCCATCTCCGCCTTGTTCAGGCCTTGCAGCGCGCCGTAGTGGCGTTCGTTGAGGCGGTAGGAATGCTCCACCGGGATGTACATCAGGTCCATCTCGTCCAGGACGATCCACAGGGTGCGGATGGCCCTGGTCAGGACGGAGGTGAAGGCAAGGTCGAAGGTGTAGCCCTGCTCCAATAGTATGGTGGCGGCACGCTTCGCCTCCTCCTTCCCCTTCTCGGACAGGTCCACATCGGTCCATCCGGTGAAGCGGTTCTCCCGGTTCCATTGGCTCTCCCCGTGCCTGAGCAGCACCACCTTGATCATGCTTTGACCCCAGTGCAGGAAACGGAGTGCCGATATTAATCCTTGGCACCATCGAAAAGAATATGTCGGTGGCGGTACCAAACATACAGCGTTCATTATGATGATGCCCATCGGCCCGTTGATGATCGAGCACCGCCTCATCGAACGCATGATCGCCGTACTGGCCCAGGAGAAGGACCGGCTGGTCGCAGGAGGTGCGCCAGACCCTGCCAAGGTCAGGGACGCCATCGACTTCATGCGCTCCTACGCCGACCGCTGCCACCATGGCAAGGAGGAGGACATACTTTTCTTAGAGCTGGAGGGAAGGCCGCTCTCTGACGAGCTCAAGGCGATGATGCAACGTCTGAAGGACGAGCACCAGCAGGCCCGGCGTCTGGTGCGCGATCTGGAGAGATGCAACCTGGCGATCGAGAAGGGCGACCTCACCGTCCGGCAGGAGATGATCGAGGTGCTGCGGGAGATCACCAAGCTCTACCCCAAGCACATCGAGGCGGAGGACCGCCAGTTCTTCGTGCCAGTGATGGAGCAGTTCTCCCCGGCGGAGCAGGACATCATGCTCGTCAAGTTCTACGAGTTCGACCAAGGCCTGATCCATGAGAAGTACCGGAAGGTCGTGGAGAGGCACGAGGGCAAGTGAGCCCTATGAGAAATGGGGGACGGGGTCATCCAAGGCACTTTCAATAGAATATCGACCTCCTCGAGGCCTTGCCTAATGATATAAATGGATTTCCATCGAACCGATGCGACCATCCCTGAAATGCTAAACTGTCCCGATGCTCAGGATGTTTACGATATCCTTCCGTAGATGTTCGGGATAATTTTAATAAGCGGTCCGGTGGCATCCTCCCTCAAGGTATACCCATGGACATGGAGAAGTATGTCTGTCAGATCTGCGGCTACGTTTACGATCCTGAGGCGGGGGACCCGGAGCGCGGCATCCCTCCAGGCACATCCTTCGAGGACCTGCCGGAAGACTGGCAGTGTCCGATATGCGGCGCCACCAAGATGAACTTCATGAGCTTCGCCGCGGTGATGGGCGGGTTCCGCTGAACCAGCCTATGGCAAACCCTTTCCCATAACCTTCTTCCACCTTCTCGAGGTTCAATCGTCCACTGCCGGTTCCTGCTGCGTCACGCAATGGAGGCCGCCATAGCCGTACACCAGGTCCCTCGCGTATATCGGCACGACCTCCCGACCGGGGAAGCAGTTCAGGAGCATCTCTATCGCCGCGGCGTCACTGGCGTCCCTGAACACTGGCAGCAGCACCACCTTGTTCCCGATGTAGAAGTTGGCATAGGAGGCCGGCAGGAACCGTTCCTCCTCCGGCAGTTGGATGGGCTCGGGCATGGGCAGCTCCCATACCTCCAACGGGCGTCCGTCCTGGTCCGTGGCCTCCTTCAGGGTGCGCAGGTTCCTCTCCAGCACGGTGCGGTTGCCCCCGAGGTCGGAATGGGAGTGGGCGCAGAGCACCGTGCTCGGCGATACGAAGCGGGCGAAATCGTCCACATGGCCATCGGTGTCGTCCCCGTCGATGCCGGAGCTGAGCCAGATCACCTTGGACACGTTCAGGTAATCCTCCAGGTAGCCCTCGATCTCCGCCTTGCCCAGCTGGGGGTTGCGGTTCTGGTTCAGCAGGCATTGCTCCGTGGTCAGGACCGTCCCGAGGCCGTTCACGTCTATGGAGCCGCCCTCCATGACGATGTTGGGCCGGAAGGAGCGGACCCCGGAGCGGCGCAGGAGGTCCTCCCCGGCGATGTTGTCGTACAACAGGTCGTCGTACTTGCCGCCCCAGGCATTGAAGTTCCATTTGACCGCCGCCTTCCTCTTTCGGTCCGTGCTGAGCACGAAGGTAGGGCCGTAGTCACGCACCCAGACGTCCGCGCTCTTGATCTGCAGCAGCTCCACGTTCCCCCAGTCCGCCCCGACCGCGTCGATGTGGGCGCGGGCCCGCTCGGACATGGCCTCGTCATCGACCAGGATGCGCACCTTCTCCCCGCCGCTCAGGGCCGAGACCATCTGGGCATAGACCCCCTCCACCGCGGGAAGGACCTCGTCCGGGAACGTGAGCGGGTTCTTGGGCCAGGAAAGCCAGGTCGCCTCATGGCGGTCCCATTCCGCGGGCATGCGGTACCCCGCCTCCTTCGTGGTCTGGGCGGCGATCATCTTGGTGGGCTCGCAGTTGCACGTCTCCTTGCGCGGCATGCTCACTTCCTCTCCGTTATCTTGCCGTAGCACTCGGGGCGGCGGTTGTGGAAGAACCGCCAGCTCTCCTTGATCTCGTGACCGTAGTCCAGGTCGACCGGGACCACCGACACCTGCTGCCTCAGGCCCAGCCGCTTCTGCGTCTTCCCGAAGGCATCTATGACGAACGAGCCTCCCCAGAAGCGCATCTGGCCCTCCTCGCCGACGCGGTTCACTCCGACCACCGGGACCCCGTTGGCGATGGCGTGACCGCGCATGACGTCCTCCCAGGGACGGTGCCAATCGCCCTCCTTCGGATCATGTCCCTTGACGTAACCGATGGCCGTGGGGTAGAAGATGACCTCGGCCCCGGCCAGGGCGCAGCAGCGGGCCGCCTCCGGGTACCACTGGTCGTAGCAGATGAGCACGCTCACCTTGCCCACCGAGGTGTCGAACATCTGGAAACCGGTATCGCCTGGCTCGAAATAATCCTGTTCGTAATAGTAAGGGTCATGGGGGATGTGGGTCTTGCGGTACTTGCCTAGCATCCTTCCGTTCTCATCGATGACCACGGCGGTGTTGTAGAGGTGCTCGTCATCCACCTCGTAGACGGAGCCCCCGACCACGATGACGCCGTTTTCCTTCGCCGCCTTGCATAGCGCGTCCGTCGCCCTTCCCGGGACCGTCTCGGCATAAGCGCACTTCTCCTCGTGGCCAAGGCAGGAGCCCTCGTACTGGGCCATGTAGCGGGTGGTGAACAGCTCAGGTAGGCAGACCAGCTCCGCCCCTTGTCGGGCGGCCCGGCCGATCAATCTGACCGCCGTCGCGATGTTGTCCTCGATGCCCACGGCCATGCCCATCTGGAGCAGGCCCACCTTGACGAAGCGCGGCACGTCCTTCATTTTTGACCAGTTGTGAACATATGGCAGGGGTATTTCAGATTGTCGGCGCTCATCCAGTGTCAATGCCCCATCATCCCATTCCTGTCCTTGTTCATGTCCCTAAGGTCCTGGGAGAACGATTATATACCGAGCCAAGCTTGGCCCGAACTCAGTGCACAGCATGAACAATCAATCCAGTGAAGCATCTCCCCCAACCCCCAATGCGGACGAAGAGCTGTTGAACGGCCTCGTCCAAGAGATGGCCCTCCTTCCCCGACTTTACCGTCGCATCCTCAGGGAGAGCGGGGAGAACAGCCTCTTCACCCCCAAGTTCTGGGTGCTGGGGATGTTGACCTGCGAAGGCCCGATGTCCATGTCCGCCATGGCCAAGCGCATGCAGGTCACCAAACAGTACATCACCGCTCTGGTGGACCGGATGGTGGAGGAAGGTTTGGCCACGCGTCAACCCGACCAGGGCGACCGCCGCATCATCAAACTGTGCATCACCGAGGCAGGCAACGGGGCACTTCAAGATGCCAAGGCAAGGGCCCACCAGGAGATCCGGACCACCCTAGGCCAGCTTGAGGAGGCCGATCGACGGCGCCTGTACAATGCGCTGCAGGAGCAAAAGGAGATACTGATCAAGTTGGAGGGGCCCAGATGAGCTCCAACGTGGTC
>CAWDXN010000004.1:0-286440 GCA_963806355.1 Methanomassiliicoccaceae archaeon
ATTCCCTCGCCCCAGGGATGCCTATCTTCTTCAGCAGCGGTTCGATCGGGACGCCATGCAGGTCGAGGCCCACCACCTTGTACGGGTCGGCGCCGAGCAGCAGGGCGATCAGCTCGGAGATGTTCAGCACCGGGATGTCCTTCTCCACACCCAGCTCGCGCAGCAGCTTCTCCTGGCACATGTCCAGGCTCAGCGTGCAACCGGCGCACATGGTGACCAGAAGGTCCGGGTTGGCCTCCACGATGCCGGAGTACTTTCGTCTCGTGACCGCCTGGGTATAGTCAGGGTAGAGCATGATGTGGTGGAAGCCCAGTCCGCAGCAGAGCGACCGTTCCGGATAATCGACCACTTTGGCCCCGAAGCCCTCCACCAACCGGTCCAGTAACGTAGGCCGCTCGAAGTTGCCGGAGGCGACCTCCTTGTAGTAGATCTTGGTGTAATGGCAGCCGTGATGGGTCACCGCCCGCAGACCCCTGAGGCTATACTTGGCCAACGATTGCAACCTCTCCAGGTTGGCCAGGTAGGCTTCGGCCACATGGTTGATCGTGACCGAATCGTTGTAATCGATGCCCGCCTTCTCCACCGCGGCCATGGCCCGGTCCCGCATCGGCGAGTCGCCATCGAGGATTATCTTGCAGTCCTTGAGGTTGGAATAGCAGGTGGGACAGTTGCACACGATGTTCCTGCGCCCGGAATGCGAGGCCAGGGACATGTTGCGGGCGTTCAGGGCCACGATCGGAAGGAACGGAATGACCCCGATGTGGTTGGCGCAGCCCACGCAGGAGGACTGCCTTGGGTCGTCGAGGAAGTTGGCCCCCATCGTCGTCAGGACATAACGGAGCGAGGTCTCGATGCTGGGATACCAGCTTCCAGCCTGGCAGCTCTTCAGGAGGTAATAGTCGTCCTTGGGGATTTCCTTCTTCACAGTGGCATACACATTATCATCTCAGGAGAAATCCGTCTCCTTCAGCAGTATCTTGATCCGGGCCAGGTCCTCCTCCGGTATCTCCACCCGGCGGGAGTCCTCGGCTCGGTAGCCAAGGGCCTTACGGTTCTTGGCGCTGGCCCTGTAGCGCTTCCGGGTCCTCGGGCCGAGCAGCTCATTGGGCAGCACGAGCGTGTTGGGCAATATGGTCTGGGCGTACTCGTTGAGGTTGGTCTTCACGCCGTCCTCGATCTGGCGCATGTAATCGATATCAGGGTTGTAACGCAGCGCAGCTATCCGTAGCGCCTGGATCACCCCGGCCGGGCTGCAGTCCCGCGGGCACCTCGCCGCACAGGAGAGGCACTGGCCGCAGCGCCATATCTCCATGCCCATGACCAGCGACTCGATCTCCCCCTTCATGGCTCGGAGCATAACGTCCCTTGGCGAGAAGTCCTCGAAGAGCAGGGCGGCGGGACAACTTGCAGAGCATTTACCACACTGCATGCAGCGCATCATGCCGCTGGACGGGCCGAAACGCTCGTCGATGGGGTCGACCTTGACCGGACCCTCCTCTAGATCGTAACGGCTCGCCATAACTGCCCTCCCGTCCAGACAATTCGGGTATCGACTATATACGGTTTTTCACAATAGTCGTATATCGATAAAATGACCATTTAAAGATATAATCCAGATGTTCAAATTATCCACTATCGATATCGATAATTTATTTGTGTGGGGGAATAGATAAACCGCCCATTACCGCCTCGATCTGAATACAATCCGTGCTCTCTGGCCGTGTCAATTGTTAAATCAACTCTCCAATTGACATCGCTCGTTTGTGCTCAATGTAAAACGATCCGCTTCGAACCGCTCCTGCTAACAAGGGAACATCGAAAATATTATCGGCAACACCTGTGATGCCAAGGTTCGAATGGACGCGGTCAGAGAGTCTGCGATGAGGAGCAAGGACGCATCGTTCGCGATGCAAGGGCTTTCCAGGGAGAGCCGTGACCAGGCCCTGCAGGCCGTCGCCGAAGGGCTGGTGGCCGATGCCGATGAGATCGTGGCAGCGAACCTTGAGGACATGGCGGAGGCGGAGAGGCAAGGCCTATCCAAGGTCCTGATCAAGCGGCTCAGTTACGACCGCGCCAAGATCGAGGAGTCCGTTCGCTCCATCCATTCGCTGATGGACCAGGAGGACCCGGTCGGCAAGCTGCTGGCAAGTGACCGAGCTGGACACCGGCCTGATCCTGGAGAAGGTCACCTGCCCCATCGGCGTCATCGCGGTCATCTTCGAATCCAGACCCGATGCCCTGGTGCAGATCTCCACCTTATGTTTGAAGTCCGGGAACGCCGTCATGCTGAAGGGCGGCTCGGAGGCCAAGCACACCAACCAGGCGTTGGCAAGGTCCATCATCGGCTCCATCCGAAAGGTCGATGAAAGGTTCAACGACGCCGTGCAACTGCTGTCCAGCCGGGAGGAGGTGCAGAGGCTGCTGGCCCAGGACGACCTGGTGGACCTGATCATCCCCCGCGGCTCGAACGAACTGGTCCGCTCCATCCAGGCCAGCACCCGGATCCCCGTGCTCGGCCATGCCGCCGGCGTATGCCACACCTACGTGGACTCGCGATGCGGACCTGGACATGGCGGTCGAGGTCTGCTATGACGCCAAGGTGCAGTATCCAGCGGTGTGCAACGCCATGGAGACCCTGCTGGTGCACCGCTCCGTCGCCAAGGAGTTCCTGCCCCGCATGGCCTCTCGTTACGCTCAGGCCAAGGTGGAACTGCGCGGGGACGAGGAGACGCGGCGCATCATCGAGGCCAACGAGGCCAGCGAGGCGGATTGGTCGGCCGAGTACAACGACCTGGTGCTGGCCATCAAGGTCGTCCCCTCGTTGGACGAGGCGGTCGAGCACATCAACCGCTACGGCTCGCACCATACCGACGCCATCATCACCAAGGACGAGGCCAAGGCCCGGGCCTTCATGTCCTCGGTCGACTCCAGCTCGGTGATGTGGAACTGCTCCACCCGCTTCGCCGACGGCTACCGCTACGGCCTGGGGGCGGAGGTGGGCATATCCACCAACAAGACCCATGCCCGCGGACCGGTGGGCCTGGAGGGGCTGGTAATATACAAATGGAGGCTATCCGGTAAGGGTCACGTGGTCTCCGATTACGTCGGGCCGGAGGCCAGAGCGTTCACGCACAGGAAGCTGAAATGAGAGACCTGAAAGCCAAGAGGGTGGTCGTCAAGATCGGGACCAACACCATCTGCAAGGAGGACGGCAGCGTCGACCATGATTACATCGTCGATGTGGCGCGCCAGGTGGTGCAGCTGAGCGATGCCGGGATCGAGGTCATCGTGGTGACATCGGGTGCCATCGGCTCCGGTGCCACCGAGCTCGGTCTGACCGGGGGACGACCAAAGGACATCCCGCTCAAGCAGGCCTGCGCCGCCGTAGGCCAGGCGATCCTGATGATGGCCTAGCGCGACGCCTTCAGCCGCTACGGCAGGAGCGTGGGGCAGGTGCTGCTGACCTATGGGGCCTTCTCCGACAGGGCCCGCTACCTGGACCTGCAGAAGGCCATCGAGGAGATGTTCCTATTGAAGGTGGTCCCCATCGTCAACGAGAACGACGTCATATCCACCGACGAGATCGAGGAGGTCTTCGGCGACAACGACAAGCTCTCCGCCATGGTGGCGAGCAAGATGGACGCCGACCTGCTCATGCTCCTCACCGATGTGGACGGCCTCTACGACCGCAACCCTCAGATGGACAACGACGCCCGGCTCATCTCCACCGTGGACGAGATCACCAAGGACATCGAGCGCATCGCCGGGGGCAACAAGAACGCCCGCTCCGTCGGAGGCATGCGCACCAAGATAGTGGCCGCCCGCATCGCCATGCAATCGGGCTGCAACATGGTCATCGCCAACGGCCAGTTGGAGGACGTCATCGTCAGGGTGGTCAGAGGCGAGGAGATCGGCACCCTGTTCACATCGCATTCCAAGTACAACAATCGGCAGCGCTGGATGCTATTCGGCAGTCCGCGCGGCAAGATAGTGGTGGACGAAGGGGCGGAGAGGGCGTTGCGTTCAGGCAAGAGCCTGCTCCCGTGCGGCATCATCGCGGTCGAGGGCAAGTTCAAGGAGGGGGACCTGGTGCGCATCGGCACCTTCGCCAAGGGCGTCACCAACTTCTCGGAATCGGAACTTCTCGCCCTGAAGCTCCAATGTCTCATGGACAAGGAGAAGGGGATCAATCGGGTGAGCAACGACAAGGTGGCCGTCAACCATATCAACATGGTCATATTGGACGAGACCTGAGCTGCATTATTCCCTTCCTTTGACCAAATGATTATGTGCCATAGGCTTCAATGTCAACCATCCCGTCCGTAGCGAGGACGTGGCAAGAGGGCTCCGATGGACTGGATCGACGACAACGTGGCGGTGGGCAACTGGAGGGACGCCTACTCCTGGCGCAGGTTGAAGAAGGAGGGGGTGGACGTGATCGTCGATGTCAGGCCGTTCTTCGACCAGAGGTATGGCAAGTACGACCGGAAACCCAACGTGCCCAAGGTGGAAAGGTCCGCCGACCTGGTCCTGATGCTGGCGAAGCAAGGGACCAAGGTGCTGGTGAGGTGTCGCGAGGGCAAGGACCGTTCCGCGTTCGTGGCCATGGTCTATGTCTCGAAAAGATACGGTCTCAGCTACAAGGAGGCGTATGAGAAGGTCAAGGCCAAGCGCCGCATCACCGTCTATCATTGGGACTGGGTGGCCATGCTTCCGGAGCCCGATGGCCGGCCTGGCGACCAGGTAGCGGAAAGAAGGCCTTAGAAACACTCCAGGACCTTGTCGTTGAGCACGTAGCGCAGGCGGGGCCCGACCAGGTACACCGGGGACAGGCCGAAGAGGTCCAAACGGATGATGTCATAAACCGCCATGGAGTAGAAGTTCTTCTTCAAGGTCTTGAAGCCCTCATGGAAGCCATCACGGTCAAGGCAAAGCCCCCCGTCGGTCCAGGTCTCCAACGGATCGAGGACCTCCTCCTTCATGCGCCTGATGCGCTCTTCTAGGATGATCATGACGATCTTGCGACTGGACTCGCTCTGGAAATGCCTCATCACCACCAGCTGCACCCAGGCCACGAAGATCAGGATGGCGATCGACCCCCAGCCCCAATCATCGACCTGCACCAAGATGGCCACCAGGGTGATGCCAGGCAACAGTATGGCCCCGAAAACGAGGACGATGGCGACGACGATGACCACCGCCACTATGAGGTAGACCTTAAATGGGGACCGCCCCTCCCCCTCGCGGGCGGCCTCTATCCGTCGCTTGAAGGTCCTTGCCAGGCGGGTCACCCCTTGTTCCTGGGGGGCGAGCAGTGCCACGAAAAGATAGAACCCGATTATGAAGATCAGCTGAACCACCACCAAGAACGCGAAGGAGAGCTCCAGCCCTCCGGCGACCAGGGCATAGTAGATGGTCATCAGTATCCCCAACCCCAGGATGATGGTGAAGCTCACCGACAGCGGCACCATGCCGCCCAGGTAAAGGGTGATGCCGATCTCTATGGCCAGGAACTTCTTCTTCAACAGCAGGCGTGATGCTGGCCAGGTCTCCTTCACCCCCATCTTCCTCAATGCTCGGGTCTCATCCGGCCTGGACCTCTCCACCGTGGTGGGCAGGAGCAGGATTATGAAATTGTACGAGTAGAGCAGGATGCCCACCACCAGCCAGAGGATCAATGCGATCGGCACCAGCTAACATCAGGACGACGGAGATTGCTAAGATGAGGATGACGATGGCGTCCCCCTGTCTGGCATGAGGGACCGGTCTCGACAACCTGCCGAGCAAGGAGATCTCCTCCTCGCGCTGTTTTACGACCTCATCGCGAAAGCCCAGAACATCGTCGCTCACCCGGCAGATCTCCTCAGGCTCATCGCTCATGCGAGAAATGAAGCGCACCATGTGCCCTAAATAATGCTCGGTCCCGCCATTCGTCGATAACTAGCGCCCACCAGTTTCGATAAAAAAGGTTATTAAGATAGAGCTAGGATTGTTTCTGAGGTTTTGCAATGGGAAAGAAAGACAGCGTGGCCTCGGTCCTGCACATGGTCGGCGGGAATCCAGACAACGTGGAGAAGATCGTGGACGAGATGGACAAGTTCTTCGACAGCATGAACGCCGAGCTGGAGGATTGGAAGGTGACCATGGAGGAGTTCACGGACGGCACCAGGATATTCGCTCGCCTCCAAATATTGCTCAAAAAGTAGGTGATCAGTTGGCTTCTAAGGAGGATAAGGGCGCCAAGAAGGAAGAGCCCAAGGATTACTGTACCCGCGTCCTCCTCAACGAGGACGAATGGCAGGACCCGGCCTGCCGAAAGGTGCTCTCCGAGTACCACAAGGAGGGTCTCAAGGACATGCCCCCCAATGTGGAGGCGGACCTGGACGCCTTCGATGAATATTGGAGGAAGAAGGGGGCCATCAACATAAAATCGGAGTACCACAAGGAGGGTGCCCCTTACTTCGAGAACCCAGATGATATGGGAAGAGCATGGCCCTACGGACAATGGGCGAGGCTACGGCAGCCGCCTCCCCCGCCCCCCATGCCCAAGGCGGAGCAGCAGACCGCCCCCCAGGGAGAGGCGAGGGAGTTCCGCAAATCGGACCCGAAGTCCCCACCAACGAAGGAACCGCTCGACCGCAGCATTGACATCGCTGGCCTGGAAGTGATCGCCTACGCGCTGGTCCGTTTCATCTTTGGGACGGGGGTGCACATCCCCATCAAGCGCGAGGGCATGGTGGACATGGACGTCACAGTGAAGCGGAAGGACATCATCGTCAACACCAACCAGTTCTACGTTTCGCTGCCTGAGCTATCGGTGTGGAAGATCGTCTACACCCACAAGGACAAGCCCATCCTGGAGTACGGGAGGGGCGTGAAGAACAGCCTGAAGATACACAAGTTCAACGCCATCATGCTATTGATCGAAATGTGGAAGCTCAACCTGGAGAGCCAGAAGTTGAAGGAAGCGGCGGCCAAGGCGGCCGCGCAGGCCGAGGTGGGCCCCAAATGAGCCAACGTGAGGATGCGGAGGCCAGGCACATGGAGGAACACCGCAAGTTCTTCCGCGAGGTCACTGCTGCGCGTCAACGAGATCATGGAGGGCAAGTACCATGTCCACGACGTCTCGGTGCGACCGCTGGGGGCAGGCGGGGCCAGACTGTCCATCCCCGTGCGCATCGAGGGAATGGACGACTCAGGGCGCAAGGTCCGCTACTTCGCCAAGATAATCGGGAGCAGCGACACCATGACCGCGCGAACCATGCAGCTGATGAAGAACATCTTCCTGGAGACGAACTCCCGCGGCCCGCTGTTCGACTTCGCCAGCGACGCCGAGGACATGGCCCGGCACCAGTTCGACCAGATGAGCGCCATCCATCGTCTCGGCATACCGACCGCCCAGCCACTTGGCTACCACCCATTGAAGGGGCAGCTCTGGCTCTTCGTGGCGGAGTACCTGGAGGCCAGACCGCTCCCGGACGTGGGTACCTTGGACCTCGAAGCAGGTGGAGGTCATCATGGGCTACCTGGAGAAGATGCACCACAACGGGATCTACCATGGGGACCTAAAACCGGAGAACATCATGTTCGGGGACCGCATCTACATCCTCGACATCGGTCACTTCCTGGACGCGGCCCCGGCAGAGGAGAAGATCGGTTATGACCTGGCCAGCATGGTCTGTGCCTTGGCCGAGTTCGTGCCGGTGGAGGACGTGGTCAAGGTCGCGGGCAAATATTACAAGAGGAAGCAGCTGAAGAAGTCAACGGAATACCTGGAGCTCATACAGCGCCGGCCTGACTTCCACATCAGCGATGAGAAGAGGGAGAAGTTAATGAGTTTGATGGGGTAAGGCGCCCCACCTCGATCCCGAAAAGACTTCAGTCGTCCTTCTTCGGCTTGTTTTTGAACAACGCCGTGATATGGACCTCCACCCTCTTGCCTTCCTTGGTCTCCTCAATTGAGAACTTCCAATGCTCGATCTTGGCGTCCATCTCCTTCAGGATCTTCTTCAGGTCCTTGCCCTTCTCATCGAGCACTTCGGCGATGTCCTTTTCGTCACTTGCCATGAAATTCACCTGACCGAGCAATTGGGCGGACTTCGTTAATAAAAGTTGGTGTCATCACAGACCATCGCCTGGACCATGGCGGCCACCACTATCTCTTCGCTTCTGTCCCACCTATTTGGTCATTTTATATGAATTATCAGAAAATTCAGAAAAATCAAATACTACCTCCATCATCCCTAGCCCTGAAAGCATGACAAAACGGAAGAGCGAGACCAAGGCAGAGGATGGGCCAGAAGCATATTCCGTTGAGGCCATTGTAAGTGTCGATGAGAGGGGCCAGCTGGTGTTGCCCAAGTCGATCAGGCAGAGGATGGGCATCGTTGCAGGGGACAGACTGGCCCTGGTCACTATGGAGAAGAATGGTCGGGTATGTTGCCTCAACATGTTCAAGGCGAGCCATCTGGCCGACCAGGCCCGCATCATCGTGACGGACGTAGAGAGGGTGTGAGATTGACTGCGACGGTCACCACATCGGAACTGAGCGCCGCCGATCGGCGAGAGCACGTCGCCATCAGGCTAGGCTACCATCGAATGGACCACAAGGTGGAACCCGGCCTCTACAGATTGGGCGACCCCGACCGTTCCTCACCGGTGTTCGTCACCTCCAACTATAAGTTGAGCTTCGACGCCCTTCGTTCCAACCTCAAGGGGGTCCCGAGCTACCTGTTGGTCCTTGACACCAAAGGCATCAACGTCTGGTGCGCGGCGGGAAAGGGCTCCTTCGGCACCGACGAGATCGAGGAACGCGTCCGGGCCACCAACCTGAAGGACGTGGTGGACCACAGGCGCTTGATCTTGCCACAGCTCGGCGCTCCCGGGGTGTGCGCCCACGAGGTCAGGCGGCGCACCGGTTTCACGGTGGAGTACGGTCCGGTCCGCGCAGAGGACCTCTCAGCCTATATGGCGGCGGGCAAGGTCACCCCAGAGATGCGCCAGGTGCGCTTCAACCTAAGGGACCGGGCGGTGCTGGTCCCGGTGGAGATGAAGAACTACCTGTTATGGGTCGTCTTGGCCGGGTTGCTGGCATCCCTGCTTCTGGGCTGGGCAGGGCTCGCCGCGGTGGCCGTCCTGTACCTGACCGGAACGGTCCTGTTCCCGCTCCTGCTTCCGCTGCTGCCGGTCAAGGCCTTCAGCGCCAAAGGGTTCATCCTAGGCGCGGTGGTCGCGGTCGCCTTCGCGCTCGTTCTGGCATGGTCCGAAGGGGAACCATGGGACCTTTCCACCGACCTGCAGATCATGGCCTGGGCGTTGCTGATATCTCCGTGGGTGGCATTCCTCGCGCTCAACTTCACCGGGTCCTCCACTCTGACCTCCAGGACCGGGGTGCGGAAGGAGATATTCCGATACGTTCCGCTGATGGCAGTGACGTTCATCATCGGGGTGGTCCTCACTCTGCTCATCCGTCTCGATGCCTTGGGGTGGTTCTGATGGGCGACGAGATCACGTTGATGGCTCCCGTTGACCTTGTGCCCCCGAACAAGGTGCCCTGGGATGGGGCGGATGAGCCGTTGAACACCCTGCGGTACGATCCCAAGCGGTGTGTGGGCTGTGGCATGTGCGCCAACGTCTGCCCCCACAAGGTCTTCGCCCTGGAAAACAAGAAGGCCGTCTTGGTCCGATATGAGGCCTGTATGGAGTGCGGGGCCTGCGCCCTCAACTGCCCGGCCCGGGCCATATTGGTCGATAGTGGCGTTGGCTGCGCGGCGGCCATGATCATATCGGCGCTGAAGGGAAGGAAGGAGGTCACGTGCGGTCCGGACTGCTGCAATTGATCTCTCCATCCGTGCAATAGGGACGTCTCTCCCTGACCACCAAACCTTTTTTAGTTCATTCCTCACCTAGCGGGAGCATTGCCTGAACTGCCCGAGGTGGAGCTGGTGCGGAGGGACGTTGACGCCTCCGCTCTAGGTCGTATCATTGCTTCTGTAAAGGTCCTTGACACCGGAGTACTGGAAGACGTGTCCGCTGATGGGCTGAGAAGGGCCTTGACGGGGCGCGCTCTGACACGGACCGATAGGCATGGCAAACAACTCTTCTTTCGGATCGGGAGGGGGCGATGGCTAACCGTGCACCTGGGCATGACCGGAGATCTCATCCTTCTTGAAAATGGGCAGGATCCGCCTCGGTTCACCAGGGTTCGGTTAGATTTCGAGGATGGCGCCTCGCTCGTCTACGAGGACATGCGCAAGTTCGGGGCCATCGGGCTCACTCCCTCCAAGTCCGCCTTCCTGGAGCGAAAGAGGTTGGGACCGGACGCACTGGAGATAAAAAGGGAGGATTTCATGGAACGAGCGTCTCTGCATCGACGGTCGATCAAGACCGTCCTGCTGGACCAGTCTGTGTTGGCTGGAGTGGGCAACCTCTACTCGGACGAGGCGTTGTTCCAATGCGGGGTTCACCCCATGGCCCTAGCGGATGAACTGAGCGAGGATCGGCTAGGTTGCATCCACAGGAACTTAGTAAACATCATGGACCGGTCCATCAAGGTCGGCACTGATTTCGACAGCCTTCCTGAGGGCTATTTGCTCAAAGACCCGCCATCCAACCTCCCACTGTCCCAAAGGCCACGGCCCATGGCATACGATGAAGGTCAATGGCCGGACCGCATATTTCTGCCCACGGTGCCAAAGGCTATGAGGGGAGAAGCCATTCCTTGCTGGGACCAGGTGCGGCACATGGCCAAGGCGAAGGGAACGACTGTGGAGCTGGCCCGTCCCGATGAGGCGGAGGTCCTCACCAGCATTCAGACGGCCACCTTCGATGACGACACCAGGCGCCACCTGGGCAAGCCTCGGGGCGGTCCATACGGTTACGATTCCCTGGAATTCTGTCAGCGGGTTGATCGCAGAAGGAAGGATGTACGCCATCAAGGAGGACGGGGCGATCATCGGTGGGGCCTTCGTCACGGAGCGTGCGGAAGGCACGGTCTCCATCAACCGGCTTTTCATAATGCCAGGGCAGCAAGGTCAAGGGACGGGCGGGCGGGCACTTGCTGGCGCTGGAGGGGAAGTTCCCTCACGCTGAGAGGTTCGTCCTCGATACACCGATTTGGGCGGAACGGAACCAACATTTCTATGAGTCCCTCGGGCTATTGCAAGGTCGGCGAGACCTTGGAGAAGGAGCACGGGTTCACGCTCATATTGTATGAGAAAAGGAGGGAGCCGAGAAGATGAAAGGGGATGGAGTGATCGGGACGATGGCCGAGGATGGTTGGAGGTCCCCAGCGGCGATAATCGTGCGCCATGCCGCGCGCTACCCAGTGCAGAGCCTGAACAACAGCTTCGTGGTCGCCCTTACGGAGCAAGGCAAGGAGGACGCCTTCGCATTCGGCTCTCGCCTGCGTCATTACCGCACCGTCCGCTTCTTCCATAGCCCGGCCGTGCGTTGCCGCGAGACGGCCGAGCGCATATCGGCTGGCATGCAAGGGAATGGAACGAAGGCGATCGGGAATGAAGGAGACATGGGCACTGTGCGCTCCCTACCTCAAGGACGAGCGCGTGCTACGGGTCGCTGACGATCTGGGCGAGGGTTTCATGCGGGTGTGGTTCAATGGCGAGCTGGAGGAGTCGTGGATCTCCCGCACCCCCGACGCGGCGGATGCGGTGTTGCGACCAGTGCTGGAACGACTCTCCGACCCCATTGGCGAGGGTCATTTGGATGTGCACGTTTCCCACGATTGGGAATTGGTCCTCCTCCGGGAGGAACTACTGGGCCTGAGGTACGAGGAGGTCGGCTGGGTCGAGTACCTGGACGGGTTGGTCATCTACAGGGACGGAGATGAGTTCCTGGTCCGTTACCGGGACCGTTCCTCCAAGTTCCGATTCAAGGATGGTATGGTGGTCAGATGACCATCAAATGTCCTCAGGCAGGATTATCTCGAACTGGCAGACATCATCACCGTTCAATAGCGACATCAATACCCTGACTTGCACTGGCCCATCATCATCTTTCCCTTTCCATTAAAACCCGGCCCGCAATTGCAGTAGGTGGCTTTCACGATTCTTCCGGCCTCACTCATCCATCCGATCCGACCCTCTCGATCAAAGCCACGATCTCGGTGCGTCCGTCCTCCGAAAGAAGGGTCAAACCATCTCACGGAGACCTTGAGCCTGGTCACCTTACCCAATGCCATGAAGAAGGCGTCCTCCACCGCCATGGTCTCTTCGCAATAACGCCTGGTCGAGGCTATGGCGGAAAAAGAGATCCGTATCCCCCTCCAATCGGTAGCCGCCGAAGAAGCGGTTGCACCCGCCATACCCTTGGACTTTGTCCTCTTCGGTGAATGTTGATGGTGGCCTTGGCCTCGGCCACACCAGCGACGGTCTCCCCATCAAGGACGATCTTGGAGACCGATCAGTTCCTCGCCGGACAAAAATGGTTGAACGGACATGGAAAAGGATTGGCCGGGCGGGCACATTAAGTCTCGCGTCGCCCGGCTTCGCTCGTTCACTTCGTAGAGCTCTCGACACCGCTCTTGGCCTTGTCCTTTCCAACGGGGAAGACCGGAAGGACCTCACGGCCGAGGGACTCCTGCAGGACCTGGGCCATGGCCAGGTACATGGCCGCCATGCCAGTGGCGATGCCGACGTAGCCGGCGATCTCCTTCAGGTCGGCGTTGGCGTTGTAGTCCGCTATGGCCAGCATGAAGAACAATATCGCAAGGAGCAGGAACACCGCCTGCATGGCCCTATTGGTGCGCAGGGTCCCTACGAACATGAACAAGGTGAAAACGCCCCATAAAGCAAGGAACGCAGCCATCTCCTCCCCGGTGGGAGCGGCCATGTAGCCGGTCTGAGGGAACAGTATGATCCCGACAAGGATGAGCCAGAACATCCCATAGGACGTGAAGGCGGTGGTGCCGAAGGTGTTGCCCTTCTTCCACTCCATGGCCCCGGCCATCACCTGGGCCAGACCGCCCATGAAGATCCCGGTGCTCAGGATCACGGCGCTCATGGCGATAAGGCCGGCATTATGCAAGTTCAACAATATGGTGGTCAAAGCAAAGCCCAGCAGCCCGAGGGGGGCGGGGTTCGCGGTGATGTCGTTCCGTCCTCCAATACTCTCCCTTCATGCGCCCGTAGGCCTTGATACGGAGGCGCACGGCGAGATGAATATTTTAGATTATGTCCCTTATCTGAGGCAATACGCTCCGAATACTATGGACCCGATGGCCGGTTTCCATCATTTCACAATACCAATAAATGGTCGAGAAGCCTTCGAAATTACCTCGGTCCATCTGGAAGGTATCGACCGCATGAGTAAATTGGATGATTTTCTGGCACCACTCCATCAAGGGGTCTGGGAGGTGATAGTCCTCAAAGAGAACGTCACCGAACCTCTTGATAAGGATTGGATCAAATCGTCGGTCAACCTTCCCAGCCCCGGGACCATCGATTCCTATCGAAAAGGTAGATACCACTGTCATGAGACGAGAGCTGGACTACCGGGTGCATATGGACCTCTATGATCCTGCAAAGAATCCAGCCATGCACCTGGTGGATGATGCCCCCCTCATACTCATGTCGGGTGGGACGATGGAATCCTTATGGGTGGATGCGAAGAACACCAAGAAGATGGATAAGAAGGAACTACTGAGCGAGCAAGGCAGGACCTGGAGATTGATCTTTCTTGCCGGGATCGCCTTGCTGGCGGTCGGGAGCCGTGGTGATCGTGGTGGAACTGGGAGCGGCCGACAAGGTGTTCGCCGCGTTCGTGGTGTTAGTGGTGCCGATCGCCATCATGGGTTTGCGGGGTTCATGATCCTACAAGGCGCAAGGGACAAACCCCTGAACGCCACTTCCACCAGGCTCATCATCACTGGGATGATCTGATAGCGTTCGGCATACTGTCATACTTCTTCCCAGCCCTATCTGGTACGTGTTCTTGTTGATATTCATGGTCATCTGGCCGATCTCGAGCGCCGTCATGTCCCTTAAGCGCACCAAGATGGGTAAGATAGCCACCCCGGACGGTCTGAAGAAAAGGATGTTCATCGCGGTGGCATCGATCGTCTTGGCGGTTCTCTTCGTCATGAACCCGGCAGGCGTCGCTGGTTTCATAATCTTCGTGGTGGCCACGATAATAATATTCATGGGGGCGGTCTCCGTGCTCAAGGCCTTGGGTCTCAGGAGCGCGATCAAGGCGTTCCCCTACAAGAGGAATTTGAGGAAGCAGATGAAGGAGATCGGATTGAGACTCATCATGAGGCGAAGAACAAAGTATTACGACATGGTATGGGAGTAATCGATGACAAGGCTCGATGATTTCCTTGGTCCATTGCACCAAGGAGTATGGGAGGTGGTGGTGTCCAAGCAGGACGTCACCGAACCTCTGGACGAGAGTTGGAAGAAATCCGAGATCAACGTCCCCAGCCCGGAGATGGTGGCCAGCTACCGAAAGGGGCAGTACCACACCCATGAGACCAAGGAGGAATGGAAGACCCACATGGACCGTTATGACCCGGAGACCCATCCGGGCATGCACCTGGTGGACGACGCTCCCCTGGTCCTCATGCTTTGGGGCACCATCAACTCCTTGTTCCTGACGGGCAAGGATTCCACCAAGGGAAAGCGCATGGACCGGCTCGCGGCCATGGACATGACC
Source organism: Methanomassiliicoccaceae archaeon (assembly GCA_963806355.1). Taxonomy (GTDB): domain Archaea; phylum Thermoplasmatota; class Thermoplasmata; order Methanomassiliicoccales; family UBA472; genus JACXTP01. Next base: position 14,671 of record CAWDXN010000004.1, read on the forward strand.
TGGAAGGTGCGCATGGCCATCGGGGCGGCGGTCGTTGCCATTGGGTTGATTCTCATACTTTTCCCTCTGAAGTTCGCCGAGTTCGCCTTCTCCGTCCTGATGCCGCTGGCGGTCATGGGCTTCGGCGCCTTGACCTTGTACAACGGTTACCGCATGGACCAGGGGGGCAAGCTTGCCAAACGGGACATGGCCATGGGCGTGGGCATAATCGCCTTCGGCGTGGCGCTCATATTCCTCTGGGAGTACTTCGTGCTCCTGATACTGTTGGTCCTGGCATTATGGTTCTTCGCCAGCGCGTTCGTCTCGATCAGGCGGTCCTTGAAAGGGAAGGCGGCGGTCCCGGAGGGCTTCTGGGTCAGATTGGCCATGGCAGTGCTGTCCTTGGCGCTAGGGATCATGACATTGTTCGTTCCGAAGGCCACGGTCGGGGTCCTTGATAATACTGCTCGGGATCGTCGTGCTCCTCGTCGGTGGGTTGTTCCTCCTTGACGGGTATGGCCTGCGGAACGTCCACAAGCTGATGAAGGAGAAACCAGAGCTGTACAGTTGACTCAAGGTCCTCCATGCCAAATAATTGACATGGATGGACCAAACATTTTATTCTATTTGTTTTAATTAAATTTTATTTATTTTTACTGGACTCATATGCTACAATAGTTAACAGGGATACATGGATGGCACATCCATCCATAACAATCTTTAAGATGAAACGGTGGATTCTAACCTCGCAAATCGCCTGTTTTATTGGGCGAAGAGGTGGAACACAATGAGCAAGGAACAGATTTACGCTGGATTAGAAAAGGCAGTCGTCTCTGGTAAGAAGGACGAGGCAAAGAGGGTCGCCGAGGAGTCCTTGAAGATGGGAGTCAACCCTATCGACTCCATCAGCCACGGACTGGTCAAGGGCATGAACATCGTGGGTGACAAGTACGCCGCCAGGGAGTACTTCCTGCCCCAGGTCCTGATCTGCCGCTGACGCCATGTACGGCGCTCTGGACATCTTGCTCCCCCACATCCCCAAGGAAGCTGCCGCGAAGCAGATCCCCGGTTGCATCGGCGTGGTCGAGGGAGATGTTCACGACATCGGCAAGAACATCGTCAAGACCATGATGACCGCCGGTGGATTCGCCGTCACACGACCTCGGCCGCGATGTGCCCCCAGAGAAGTTCGTCGAATTCGCCAAGGCCCACAACGGTGGCATCGTCGCCATGAGCACCCTCATGACCCCGACCATGGACGGCATGAAGATGGTCATGGACGGACTGGTCGAATCCGGCCTCCGGATGAAGGTCAAGACCATCATCGGTGGCGCTCCGACCTCCCAGGAGTTCGCCGACGACATCGGCGCCGACTTCCACGCCATCAACGCCCAGGAGGCCGTGGCCAAGCTGAAGGCAGCCTTCTGATCAAGATAAGGAGGAATAAAATGGCAGACACAATGAACCACATCGAGAGGGCGTGGCCTCCCTGACCGAACAAGCCGGTCGACAGGCTGTCCACCTACCCGTTCGCCATGGGAGTAGCCAGGCGCTGCGTGGGCGACGGCAAGATGACCTACCGCGAGTGGGCCTCCGACCCGAAGAAGTTCGCCGAGGCTTCATCGCCGGGCAGAAGTACTTCGACTACGACTGGGCCATCGGCCTGATGGACCTGTCCGTCATGGCCGGCGACCTGGGCGCGCACGTCCGCATGGACGAGCAGAACACCCCGTTCGTCGACGAGCCCGTCATCAAGACCGTCGAGGACTACGAGAAGCTGCAGGTCCCGGACATCAAGAAGGGCAGCAGCGACGTCCTGGTCGAGGGCACCAGCATGTTCGTCGAGGCCCTGGGCAAGGAGGTCATCACCGCCGCGTTCCTCGAGGGACCGCTGCTGGCGCTGACCCAGTCCGCCGGCGCCGAGAAGGTCTTCATGGACATGTACAACAACCCGAGCGCCGTGCACAAGGCCTTGGAGACCATCACCGAGTTCGACGAGGAGATGGTCAAGGCCTTCGCCGGCTGAACGGCAAGCCCGCCGGCCTCGTGTGGGACTATCTCTGGGGCAACTACTCCTGCCTCGGCGACAAGGAGTACGAGGAGTTCGAGGGCAACGCACAAGTACGCCGGCAAGCTGAACGAGCTGGTCGCGGAAGGACGGCATGGCGATCTGCATACACAACTGCGCCGACCTGCCCCACCTGGACACCCAGGTCAAGGCCTTGAAGCCCGCCATCTACTCCATGGCCTACTACCCGCTGATCCCGGGCAGCCCGTCGCCCAAGGAGGTCATCGGCAAGGGATACGCGGACAACTGCCTGATGGCCGGCAAGATCGACCCCCAGCTCTTCGTGCGCGGCACCATCGAGAAGATGCAGAAGACCACCATGAACCTGATCGCAGGAGGTCAAGACCGCGCTGTGCCAGAGGGGTCTGCACTCCCGGTACGTGCATCGCCTCCGGCTGCGAGGTCCCGCCGTCGGTGACCACCAAGCTGGAGAACATCAAGACCTGCGTCGACACCGTCAAGCAGTACGGCCAGATCGAGTGCGGTTAAACTCCTTAAGGGGCGCAAGCCCCTTCACATCCATCTTTTTATCTAATTTCGCACAACGTTTTAATCATTCACGTCGCTGATCACATGAAGGTCGAGTGATTGTCAATGAAGATTGCACAGATCGCAGGTTTCCTGGGAAGCGGGAAGACCACCTTCCTCATCGACCTGGCCAAGGACCTGGTCAATCGAGGGCATCGAATCGCCATCATGGTGAACGATGTCGGCGACATCAACGTCGATGCCAAGTTCATCGAGTCCTACGGTCTGAAGGCCAAGGAGATATCGGGCGGATGCATCTGCTGCCAGATCGCGGGCAGTTTCGCCAGCACCGTCGCCACACTGTACAACACGTTCAAACCGGACATCGTCATCGTGGAGCCATCCGGCGTGGCGATCCCTTGGGGTCTGAAGCGCGCGGCCGAGTACTCCGAGGAGGAGATGCCGGCCAAGATCGAGCACGCCCCGGTGGTCACCCTGGTGGATCGCGATGCGGATCGACGAACTGCTCCATTCGGTCAGGCGCCTGGTCGAGACCCAGATCAGGGAGGCGGACGTGGTGTTCATCAACAAGAGTGGACGCGTCCACCCCGGAAAAGATCAAGCTGTCCGAGGAGTTCGTGCGGCAGGTCAACCCAGGGCCAGGATCATGTACGGTTCGGGGAAGCAGGGCCAGGGCGTGAAGGAGATCGCCATCGGCGATCGAGAAGGACTTCTCGCCCCGTTACGATGAGGCGATGGAAAAGGAGACTCCTTCGCAAGGAATATGTGGAGAGGGAGCTGAGCATGAAGGAGATGGACGAAAAGCTTCACATCGACATGCACCGCATGGTGGACGAGCTGGGCAAGTTCTCCATTCACATGACCATCCATCCTGCCGAGCCCATGGGCAGGGCGGATGGAGAGACGGTTCATCAGAGAGCTGCTGACCGACATAACCAAGGAGTGCATGCACGACGGGGCGGACCTGGTCGGCCATGTGAAGTCGTTCCTGATCTCTGAGCACGGGACCAGCCTGGGCGCGTCGTTGGTCCACCTGGACATCCCCATGACCATCAACAACGCGCTTCGACCAGAGGGGTCTGACGCGTTGGGGACCTGACAGTGCATGTCATCGTCCATGGGATCTGGGACCCGGACGTGAAGCACGCCTCCATGGAGACCATCGAACGAGCTGATGCCCGCGGTATCGGAATAAAATATGAGGTATTGCAGGACTATTACGAGACCGAGAAAGGGATCGAAGCCCATCACAAGTGAGGGATGGAAGGAGGACCGAAATGGATCACTATTACATGCCATGAGGGCAAGCGGCTTCTCCAGGAACACAGTCGACTCGACTGCGCAAACACAAGTGTCCCAACTGCAGCTTCGAGTTCGCCTTGGTCTATGGTCGAACGACCGCTTGCCGAGGTTGCGCGGAGGCGGTCAAGAACTGCCCTAAGGTGCGATGCCCCAAGTGCGACTATGAGTGGTACTCGGGAAGTAGGCCACATCGCGGACAAGCATCGCGAGCATGAGGTCGCGGACCACATATCCGATGTCATCACCGAGTACTACGACTGACATGGGCTGGAAGAAGACCCGATAAGGCATCGGAGTATCAGGCCGAGCACCTCGTCAGTCCAGGTGCTTTCCATCATCTTCACGAAGGCCTCTATCTCCTTCTGTCGATGTCGGGGAAGTCCCACTCGCTGGTGAACTGGCAAGGAGCAGAGCTTCCTTTCCGTCGCATCGTCCAGGACCACCGAGCGCTCCGCCTTCATTCCCGCCTTTTCCAGGATACGGTCGCAGCAATTGTTGCGGCAACCGTTCACGGCTATCATGTGGGCGGGGTCGATGCCGCTCATCGATATCAGCATCGGCGTCGTGCCCACCGTGCAGGCGGAGAACTGGATGATGCGATTGAGGTTCTTCGGTGAGAAGATCTCGATCGCCCGTTCGATCATGAGCCCCCTCTCCCCGTTGGCGCCGCATACTATCACTCCTTTCCGCATTTCGCCCTCACCTCCCGCACCGACTTTAAAATGTTCGCCGCTTCCATGTCCACCGCCGATTGGGTGACCTGGATGTGCTTGTTGAGCATCACGGACTTGGCCGCCTTCACCCCGAACTGGTTCAAGGTCTGCAGGGCGCAGAAGCCCTCGCATCCGTCCACCACCAGGACGCAGCGGTCCTTGAGCGCCTTCATGTCCTCCACCGCCTTGGGCAGACCGGCCAATGCTGGCGCGACGGTGACCATGCGCACCTTCTCCTCCTTGGCCACCTGACGCACCGCTTTCCTCAGCACCCTTGCCCCCGGGCTGTAGCCCGAACAGATCACGATGTCCACTTCCTCGCTCATACCTTTCCCTCGAAGAACAGGCGCGGCTTTCCGATGGCCGTGACGTTCACCCTCGCCTCCAGCAATATGCCCTCCCCCCAGCTCTTGCCCAGGTGGCCCATGCGGTTCTCCTTCTCCACCAGCAGCTGCACGTCGTCAGCCCCGGCGGCCAGCGCCATCTCGCGAGCGGTGGCCCGGCCCCATTCCTCGGCATAATGGACCGCCTCGGTGAGGGTGGCGAACTCCCTCTTCTCGTTCGGGGAGTGCAAGGTGCAGGGAGGGTTGTCGATGGCGGACATGCCTGGCTTCGGCCTGATCAGTACCTCCACCGTCTCCATTATGCTGCCCGTGATCGCGCCCACGGCGTTCCCCACCTCGGAATGCTCCGGCAGCAGCAAGTGGGTGTCGAAGCGCTCCGCCACCGCTGGCAGGTAGGCTCCGACCGGCGCCCCGATGCCGATGATCTTCTTGTTCAGCTTCAACCTGACGCCATAGTCGATGCCTGGCCTGTGGGTGATGAACTTGTCGAAGATGTCGTTGCACACGTCATCGAAGCTGGTGTTGCCCGTCTCCTCGTAGGCCAGCTTCTTGAGCAGCTCATGCGATATCTTGTATATCACCGCCCGGCGCACGTCCTTGCAGAACTGCTCCGGGGTCATCTCCATGATCTCTGACTGGATGGCCACGGCTATGCTCGAGGCCTCTTCGTCGTATTCGATGTAAGAGCCGTCGGCGTGCAGGATGTCGGTAGGGGTGAGGCCGATGCGCAACACCACTCCCAGCTCCTCCAGGCGTCTGACGTTGAAGGAAAAGGGATGGACGCCGGTCAGCTCCGAGACCTCGTAGACGGAACGGGGCTCGTCCTTGACGTTGTCCACGAACGCCTGCTCCTCCCTGGAGAAGGAGAGCCCGGTGACGCCCTTGTTGAAGATGAAGAACTCCGTGCTCTGGACGATGTTCTCCACGGCTATGTGGCCGGCCTGGGGCCGCGGCTTGGTGGTGGAGGCCTGCTTGAGCTTGGGCTTGATGACATCGTACTTGGTGGAGGCGATGCACAGCGGCACCACGCTCAACGGGTTGAGGATGATCTTACCATTGGTCACCACGATGCGGCTGTCCCCGCCGCATCCGGAGGTGGATATGTCCGCCGCCTTCACCCTGGTCCTCCAGCCGCCTATCATGGCGCCTTCGGGGTCGAGGCGCGGCTTGCCCCCCCTCAGGATGCCGATGTCGGTGGTGGTCCCGCCGACGTCGATCACGACCGCGTCCTTCTCCCGGGTGAGGTACTTGGCCCCGATCAGGCTGGCCGCCGGACCGGACAGGATGGTCTCCACCGGTCTTTCCTTGGCCATCATCTCGCCCATGAGCGAACCGTCGCCCTTGACTATCATCAGAGGGGCGACGATATCATGCTCCGCCATGACCTTCTTCACCGAGAGCACCAGGTCGGCGATGATGGGTATGAGCTTGGCGTTCAGCACCGCCGTGAGCGTCCTTTCGTAGAACCCTAGCTTGGTCGAGAGCTCATGGCCGCAGACCACCGGGTTTTGGCAAAGCTCTTGCACCATGAGCTTCAGCCTGATCTCGTGCTCCGGGTTGCGCACGCTCAGATAGCTGCTGATGGCATAGGCGTCGACCTTGCCCATGGTCCTCTGCACGAAATCCCTGGCCTTGTCCAGCTCGAGCTTGGCCAGCTCCTCGCCGACCAGGTTGTGCCCGCCCTTGAGCTCTATGGCCTCCTCGATGGGCACCATCTGCTTGTACTCGCTACCGATGAGCATGAGCCCGACCCGGCAGCCCTTGCCCTCCACCACCGAATTGGTGGCCAGGGTGGACGAGACGGAAACGAGGCGGATGTCCTTGGCACGGATCCCCTTGACCTTGCCGATCGAGTTCGATATGCCTTCGGAGAGGTCGTGGCGAGTGGTGAGCGACTTCGCCTTGGCCAGGACCTTGCCCTTCTCTAAGTCGATGATCGCCGCGTCAGTGTACGTTCCGCCAGTGTCGATGCCCAGTCCCAAATGCAATTGATCACCTTTCAAGGAAACATGTTCAAGGGGTTTGCCATCATCAATCAAGCAGCCCTTATTAAATCGCATCGCCAGAACGGAGAAGGGGTTTTGAACGTGATATGAGGGTCTCTATCTTGCCAGTGGTCTATGGTCAAAGGCTTTTTCCATGTTCAGTTCAAAGCCCCGACCGAATCGCCCCGCACGGTCTTCCGATATGACGCGCTCTGTGCCATCAGTTCGCTCACGTTGGATGGCGTGACGTGCCTTGCCTCCGGGAAGTGTCCGGGGAACACCCGTCTCGCCTCCTTGAGCAGGTACTCGTGCACCAGCCCGGACCGCTTCAAACGCTCGTAGGACCAGTCCTCCGCCAGTTCCAGCACCGCGTCCTTCCCGGTCCGGTAGAACGCCTCGGCCAGGATGGAGGTGATGATGGTGTGGGGCGACATGACCGCCAGGTCCGACTCGCGCACGGCGTTGCTGTTGCCATTGAAGGCCACGGCCAGCCCGCCTCCCTTGCGCACGATCCCCAGCGCCCTGGTGTCGTTGCTGTCATCGCCGACGTACATGCAGTCCTCCAGCGCCACGCCGATCTTCTTGCACACCTCGACCACCGCGGCCGCCTTCTCCGAGTCCCCCACCGGCACGGTCTCCATGATCAGGTGGTAGCTGTCAAGGTCGGTCATCTCGTTCCAGAAGACCTGGTCCAGACGCTGGACGCTCTTCCGATCGTCGGGACGGAGGTCCTTGATCGTGCGGGCGCTGAACGGCATATCGATGAGGGGCATGGTGGCGATCTCGTGGGCCAGGTCTCGCAGGGTATGTGCCTCCCAGTCATCCATCTTCACGCTGTCCAGGCTGCATTTGGTGCAATAGGAGTTCTCGAAAGGGAACCCGATGTGGTCGCACACCGCTCCGATATAGTGCTCATAGGAGGAGGAGACGATGAAAGGGGACGTTATCTCCTGCACATAGCGCATGGTCTTGTCCCCACCCGGGATCATCATGATGGCGTGACGGTAGAACTCGACCATGGCCATGTCCGTCACACCGAAGGCCTTGAGGAAGGGCAGGACCAATTTCATGGAGTCCCCCGCCTTATAGCCTTCCTTGCGCACCACTTCCGTCAGAACAGAATCGTAACGGGAGAGGACCGCGAAGAACCGCTCGCCGTTGGGTATGAACTTGGAGCACAGCTCGACAGTGCTGGCATTCTTGGTGATAGGCCCCTCGCAATCGCTGATGAAGACCTTGCCCTCATAGGGCATCATATCGTCCAGTCCGTCGAACTCCAATCCCTCACCTCTCCTTCCCTGTCCTCGGAGGACCGCCATCGGGAGGCTCCAAGGTCTCTGCCGGCGGGGAACGTCTCTCCTGCCTCATAAAGGTGGTTCCCATCTATCTTTATCTTGCCTTCCTACCTCGGGCCTGGGGTCTGTTGTCCTTTCCCATGGACCGGCCAAAATGGACCAAAAGGTCCTTGTCCGGGTATGCTTCCCGACCTATGCCTCCGATGCTCCTCGAGGCCGCCAAGGAGGCGAAGTCCCCACAACGGCGCAAGCCCCACCCCTTCAAAAGTCCGGCAAGGAAGCCTGCGGCATAAACGTCCCCGGCCCCGGTCTTGTCCACCACCTTCACGGGGACCGGTTCGATCGGGAACACATCCTCTTCAGTGATGACCGAGGACCCCTCCGCCCCCGATTTGCACACCACCACGTCCGGTCCGAGGCCGAGGAGGCGCTCCCCTCCTTCCCTGGCCCCCATTCCGGTCAGCATCTTCATCTCCCTGTCGTTCACGAAAAGGACGTCCGTCCTGCGCAGAAGCGGGAGGATCTCGTCCAGCCCTCGCCGGGCATAGCGTTCGCCAGGGTCCAGTGAGACTATGACATCCTCGGCCAAGCCATTGGCCAGGACCACCTGTTGGTCCAATGCCGAACTGGAGGCGAATGAGGACATGTGCACCACCTTGCAGCGGTTGGCCAATGCCACATCATCCTCCCTCAAACGGAACCGGTCGTTTGTGTTGGGCAGCACCAGCAAGGCGCGCTCTCCGTCCTTGAGCAGGGACAGGCATTGTCCGCTGCGCCCCATCCTTCCCACATGGCTGATGTCCACGTCGCCCATGCCGTTGAGCAGGAAATCGCCTTCCTCGTCCTTGCCCACATTGCCCAGGAACGCTGTGGAGAACCCCATCCTCGATAGGGCGTTTATGCAGTTCGCGGCCGATCCGCCCCCGCTCCTACCTAATGACCTGGCTTTCGCCTGGAGTTCGGCGAGTGCGTCATAGAACCGCCCCTCCTCCCCCATGATCTCCCCCCCGGGAACGAAGCGGAGGCCGCCCCATTCGAGACCCTCCGCCTCGAAAAAGAGGTCCAAGTTGAGTGCCCCGACGCCTAGGACGTCCACCATGCCCAAGGAATCCCAGGGGGCGACATTAAAGTTTGTCCCTGGCACGACAAATGAGGCAAATACTCGGCCGGGGATGTTCGGGGCATGGTCGCGAGGGTCGAGGTCCTTCCTGCCGTTGAGTCGGACATGGAGGCCATCAACGCCATCTACAACCACTATGTCCCCACCTCCGATTGCACCATGGAGACGGAGCCCGTGAGCCTGGAGTCACGCTTGGTCTGGTTCTATGAGCACCGTGATAGATATCCGGTCCTCGTGGCTCGTTTTGAGGAAGAGGTGGTGGGGTGGGCCTCCCTCTCCAAGCACAGGGCGAGGGCCGCATACAGATTCACAGCCGAGGACGCGGTCTATGTCCGGGAGGACCGCCGAGGTATGGGGGTCGGTACGGCCCTGCTCACCTGCTTGGTCGATGAAGGAAGGGAGCTAGGTCTGCACAGCATCGTGGCGGTCATCAACGCCGAGCACACCGCCAGCCTGGGATTGCACCGCAAGGTCGGATTCCAGGACGTCGCCTTGATCAAAGAGGCTGGCTATAAGTTCGGTCGATGGATCGATATCAGGTTCATGCAACTGATGCTTTGATGGCGGGACCGGACCCATAATGGCAATTCTTGTCTGCTGGCAATATGGTTTTCTTCTCATTAGGGCCAAGGTCGGCCTTTGGTCGAATGGGGGCCGCCCCTTCCTTATGCCCTCCCAAGGCATGAGATGATCAGAACAGGTGATCGCCGACCACCTTGGCCTCGTCCCCGACGTGGCAGCTCAAGGTGTCCATGCCCAGGGCCTCGATCCGCCCCTGTACCTCCTTCAACTGGTCCAACGGACTGTTGACATAGACCGTGGCTCCGGTGTCGATGCTGAAATGGCAGTTCAGCCCCGCCTTGCGCATCTCCTTGACCTCCAGTATCACCTTGACCGTCTCCGGCCGCCAGAGGAACAATTGGTCGATGCCGGTCATGGTGATGCCGTGCAGAAGGAGTGTGTCCAGCTCCGCCAGCTCCCCGATGCGGAATATGTCCTTCTCACGGATGGCCGACTCCATCTTTGGGATGGCCTCTCGCCACATATTCGATCCTGGCCTTGAAGAAGGGCGAGCTGGTGACCGCGCTGTGGGCCGCCTCGGTGGACTTATAGGCTGGGACAAGCACGGCCAGTATGCCCATGTCCAGGTCCTTGGAGGAGGCGAGCATGCGGGAGTGGCTGCTGCGATCGTCCTTGCCCTGGTACCAGATGGAGAAGCCACCGGTCACGGACCGCGAGGCTGAACCGGCACCCCGCCTGGCATAGGTCGAGACCTCCTCCAGACCCATATCCAAACCCAGGGCCTTCACCGTAGCCATGGCCAGAGCGGCGAAGCCGGAGGCGCTCGCCCCCAGGCCGATGTTGGAGGTGAAGTTGTTCTTGGAGACCATCCTGAAGCCCGAGCGCTCCTCCGCCCTCCTCCTCAACGGCTCCACCACCTGCATGATGCGCTCCAGCGCCCTGCCCTGCGCCCTCTTCCCGTCGAACTCCGCCTGGTCGTACTCGTGGCCGAACTCGATGGTGGTATGCGTGATCAGTGGGGCGGTGCAGACGGAGATGGAATCGTGGTAAGGCAACCTCAGGCTTTCGTCCTTCAGTCCATGGTACTTGATCAGTCCTTGTATGGGGTAGGCGGTGGCGGAGGCTTTCATCGATCTTCCTCAGATGTCGAAGACCACGGTGAGCGACGGCTCATCCACGTCGACGGACATCATATTGTAGGTGATGGCCTTAACTTCTTTCTTGGGGCCATGCCTTTCCAGGTCGATGCGCTCGCCATGGGCCACACAGTGGAGTCTGAGCCCATCGATGGAAACGTCGAACCGGCCGAACACCAGACGTTCCGTGTCAAGCAGAAAGAGGAACTCTGAGAGGAAGTTCATCAGGAGGGACTCCAGGTCGAACCCCTCCGCCACAATCTCCCGGACATCGACGGACTCGATCCGGTCCGCCTCCACCATCTGGTCGAAAAGGGCGTAGGCGGCGTTGGCGAAGCATTCCTCCAGCGACGCCCCGGTGGTCCTGATCATGACATCGGCGGTATGCTCCAGGACCTCGTAGCGCATGGGCCTGATTATGCGACCGCAATAATAAGGTGTTCGGGCGGGGCTAGGAACGGTTGTCGGGGGCGGACCCCATCTGGTATTGGTACCTCCCTATAGGGCGTCCGCCCATGCCAGGACCGATTCCGCCGCCCGCTCCCAACCCCAATCCAGCATGATATCATGGCCTGACCCAGGCATCATGACCTCGCAAACATGACATTGGCCGGCGCAGCGATGCACGCTCTGGGACGAGACCACCTCGTCCCCTTCCCGTCCGATCACAAGGACCGGAGGTTCCTGGCACGTCGCAGGCACGCCCACGCCATCGACGCATTGCTGGATCGCCCTCAACGACTCGCCCTGCAGCTGGCAATAATAACGATAGACATCCCGGTCGGGGACCTTTTCGGAAAGGAAAAGGTGTCTCACCAATCCTTCGTCCTCGACCAATCGACCTGCGTTCTTCGTCAACCTCGGCCAGGAAACTGGTCCAAGGATGGCCTTTGAACAAACGCACGGCGTCGTCGTGATAGCCCATGATGGGAATGGGGCAGAGCAAGGCCATTCCCACCACCCGATGCTGCGATGCAAATATCTGAGAGACCGTGGCGCCCATGGAATGGCCTACCAGGATGGGGTCCTGCCCCACCTCGTCCACCATCTGGGCCAGATCGGCCACGTAGTCCTCCAACCTCCAATCATTCAACCTCTCCGCCCCCTCGCTCCCACCATGCCCCCTGAGGTCCATCGTGACACAAAGGAAGCCATGGCGGCGGAAGAAGGGAACGAACTTCTCCTCCCAGCACCACGCACCATGCCACTCACCGTGGATAAAGACCAAAGGATGCGAGTGCTTCGCGCTCAGCACTCCGAACCTATGGATCTCTAGCTTCATGGGATCGAGCTTCGCTCGCCACCCTTATGAATGGTTGCCCGCTCTGGATTATTCCACAATGGACTGGAATAATCCCCTTCCCTCCTTTTCAGGATGGAACCATCGTTCCTATCCCCAAAGGGGCCGAACCTGTTCACGACGGGAGCACCAGGAGGTCGCTATCGTTAAATCCATCCTCGTTGTTTGCATCAACCATGAGGCTGCTAATCATCGGATGCGGCGCCATCGGACAGACCTTGGCCAAGGCCATCGAAACCATGGACGAGGTGGACCTCTTCTATATGACGGACAAGAGCGAGGAGAAGGCGCAGCAGGCGGTCAAACAATATCACAAGGCTAAGTACATAGCCAATACCGATGAGAGCATCCGAGCCCACCTCAAGCACCTAGACCTGGTGGTGGAGGCGGCCGGACAGGACGCGGTGGCACATTACATCCCATTCATACTCGGTTTCGGGAAGGACGTCCTGGTCATGAGCGTGGGGGCCTTCGTGGACGACGTGCTGCGGGAGAAGTGCTTCAACCTGGCCAAGAAGAAGGGTGGCCGGCTCTATGTGCCATCTGGCGCGGTCTGCGGCACGGACGGCCTGCACTCCGCCTCGGTGGACAAGATCGATTCGGTCGAGCTCATCAGCATCAAGGGTCCGAAGAGCTTCAAGGAAGTGCCTTACCTCAAGGAAGAAGGCATCGATGTGGACGCCCTCAAGAAACCCACCGTCATCTACGACGGTCCGGCCCGGGAGGCCATCCGCCATTTCCCCAAGAACGTCAACGTGTCCGCGACCATCTCGCTGCTCGGCCTGGGCTTGGACAAGACCATGGTGAAGCTCATCTGCGACCCGTTGTGCGAGTGCAACAGCCACCGTTTGGTGGTCAAGGGCGTATTCGGTGAGATCGTGGCCGAGACGGACAACGTGCCGTTCCCTTCGAACCCGGCCACCAGCTACCTTGCGGCGCTCAGCGCCATCGCCGCCATAAGGCGCATCGCTGGCAACGTGTGGATCGGCATCTGAGCGTAAAATTATCGAAGGGAATTCTATTTAATCGGTAACGCCCTACTCGCTGGCATGGTCCATCCCACCTCCAAGCGCGTGCGCCGAATCTTCGAAGGCTTGGATCAGAAGGTCGACGCCGTTGTGCTCATGAACGATGTGGAACCGAACCTGGACGCCATGTTCCCCTACCTCACCGGGACCACCTCCGGGCTTTTCGAGAGCTGCCTGGTCATCGGTTGGCCCGATGGCAAGGTGGAGCTCATCACGGTCGCCTTGGAAGAGACCAGCGCCCGATCGTCCTCGGCCGAGGTGAAGGTCTTCAAGAACCGCGCTGACAAGGCGGAGCTGGTCAAGGACACCCTCGGAAAGGCCAGGACCATAGGCGTGAACGGCCACGGCATCACGCTCAGCAGCATGAACGAGATCAAGCGCATCCTGCCCAAGGTGGAGATGGTGGACATCTACCCGGCGTTGGAGAGGGCGAGGGCCATCAAGGACACGGACGAGGTGGAGCGGTTGCGCAATGCCTGTCGTATCGCCTCGGAGGTGGCGGAGGAGATCCCCTCCTTCGTGAGGCCAGGGATGGCGGAGTACGAGGCGGCCGCGGAGATCAACTACCTCATGCAAAGGAAGGGCGCATCGTCACCCAATTTCGAGACCAACGCCTCCTTCGGGCCGAACACGGCCGAGCCGCACCACGAGGCCGGACCAGCCCGCTGCAAGAAGAGGGACATGGCCCTCTTCGATTTCGGAGCCAGGTCCCTCAAGTACGGTTCCGACATCACTCGCACTTTTTTCGTAGGCAATGCCTGGAAATGGCAGAAGGAGATGTACCAGGTGGTCCTCGACGCCCAGCTGGCGGCGTTGGACATGGTCCGGCCCGGGGTGAACGGCAAGGACGTGGACGCGGTCGCCCGGGGAATAATCGATGCCTCGCCCTACAAAGGCCTTTTCATCCACACGCTCGGCCACAGCATCGGGCTTTCCGTGCATGACGGCCTACGCATGGGGCCAGGGGTGGACCTGGTCCTCGAGGAGGGAATGGTGCTCACAGTGGAGCCAGGGGTCTATATCCGGGGCAAGGGCGGGGTGCGGATAGAGGATGACATCGTGGTCACCAAGAAGGGATGTGAACTGCTCACGACCGCGAACAAAGAACTGACAGTGATCTGAATGCAAGACATACTCAGCAAGGCGGTGGAGCGCATGCGCTCCTTGGGGGCGGAGTTCTGCGATGCGCGCTGGCAGACCATGGAGAAGACCATGATCGTGGTGGTGGACGGAGGCGTGAGGACGCTCTCCGACGACCGCTTGGGCGGGGTCTGCCTGAGGGCTCGGGTGAACGGGTCCTGGGGCTACGCATCGGGCGTCGACCCCGGCAAGGACACGGTGCTGGACGCGGCCAACCGGGCGGTGCGAAGCGCTCACTCCGGCAGCGCCACCGGTGCGCCCATACCGGAGCGGAAGGCCCGCCAGGCGAAGGTGAGGGCCACTTTGAGGACTCATCCTTCCCAAGTGGCCTTGGAGGATAAGCTGGCACTGGTGTTCGACGTGGAGCGGTCGCAACGCGTCGGTCCCCAAGTGGTCAACAGCAACGCCATGTACCGGGAGGACGTGCGCAATAACCTGCTGTGCAACAGCCTGGGCGACGAACTGGAATGGGAGGAGGTCGCGCCTGCGTCTGATCGGCCAGGCCATATCCTCCGACGGATCGAACACCGAGATGTACTATGACGGCGTGGACGGCTCCGGAGGGTTCGAGCTTATCAAGGCGGTGGATGTCAACGCCTTCGGCAAGCGCATCGGGGAGGAGGCGGTCAAGATGCTTCAGGCCCAGAAGGCCCCCTCCGGTCCGGTCACATGCATCAGCGACCCCATGATCAGCGGACTTCTGGCCCACGAGGTCATGGGGCATGCCAGCGAGGCGGACGAGATAGTGAAGCGGCGATCGTTCCTGACCGACGCGGTGGGCAAGAGGGTGGCCTCCGAAGGCATCACCATGGTGGACGACGGGACCATTGCTGGCGCTCATGGTTACATCCCGTTCGATGACGAGGGCACGCCCTCCTCCCGGACGGTCATCATCGAGGACGGCGTGTACAAAGGTTACATGCAGAGCCTGGAGACGGCGGCGCAGATGGGCGTCCCGCCGACCGGCAACGGTCGGGCGGAATATTATGGGCGAAGGGTGTGGGTGAGGATGACCAACACCTTCTTCGAAAAGGGCGACATGAAGCTGGAGGAGATGTTGGAGGACGTCAAGCACGGCGTCCTCTGCGACAAGATGGTCAGCGGCATGGAGGACCCGGTCGGTGGCGGTTTCGAGGCCAAGGCCCTGCGCGGCTACCTGATCAAGGACGGGGAGATAGCCGGCCTGCTGCGCTCGTTCACCCTCACCGGCAAGGCCTTGGACATCCTCCAGACGGTGGACGCCGTCGGCGACAAGGTGGAGCTGGACGGCGGCACGTGCGGCAAGGGGATAGAGGATTGGATACCGGTATCCTCAGGAGGCCCCTATTGCCGTTCCACCATCGTCCTCGGGGGTGGCTGAATGAGCCTCGAGCCTTTTGTGAAGAAGGCCTTAAGGGCCGCGCTGGCCGAGGGCGCATCGGACGCCGAGGTCTACGGTTCCCGCGCCCGTTCCCTGCTGCTCTACGTGGACGACGGCAAGATCAAGAACGTGGAGGAACGCATGGACCAGGGATTGGCGGTGCGCGCCATCAAATCGAAGAAGGTAGGGCAGTCGTCCATCACCCTGGCCACGGTCAGGGATGCGGAGATATGCGCCCAGACCGCCATTAAGCTGGCCAGCGTCTCCGCTCCGGACCCGGTGTTCAAACGCTTCGCCCCGTCCATCAAGGGCAACCCCACCCCCATCACCTACGATAAGGACCTCGCCTCACTTGAGCCAAGAGGGGATATGCTCCATGGCCAAGGACATCGTCTACAGCGCCATGGAGGGGGGCGAGGTCAAGGTGCCGAGCGGCATCATCCGGGCCGCGGTCTCGCAAAATATGGTGCTGAACACCTCCGGCGCAGAGACGGAGGGGCGGAGCACCATGCTCTATCTGCACTTCACCGCCATGACCGAGGGGACCGACCCAGGGGAGGGGGTGCGGTTCCATCATTCCAACAAGCTCCCTGACCTGGATGGCGTTTCTTTCGGGGTCGGGCTGAGGACCAGCGCGCAGGAGGCGCAGAGGGCCGAACACTTCCGCGGGCAGGAGAGGATGACGGTCATCCTGCCGCCTAACGAGCTGGCCGACCTGTTGCTCAGCTCGGTCGCCTTCTCCTTGAGCGCGGAGAACGTCAACAAGCAGAGGAGCGCCTGGGCGAAGAGGATGGGCGAGAGGGTGGGCTCGGTCCAGCTCAACCTGGTGGACGATCCCTTCGATGAGAGAGGTATGTGCAGCAGCGGTTACGACGACGAGGGGGCGCCCACCAAGCGAAAGGAGCTGGTGGACCGGGGCGTCCTCAAAGGCTTCATGTACGACCAGTACAACGCGCTGCTCTCAGGCAAGGAGAGCACCGGCAACGCGTCGCGCCGCGACCCGACCGACCCGCAGAACGCCTACCGCAGGCCTCTGGACATAGACCCCATCAACTTGGTCTGGGAGCCAGGGAGCAAGCGTCTGGAGGGGATGGTCATGGAAGTGGAGCGAGGCATCCTGGTGGACAAGCTGGCCTCGGCCGAGGTCAACCCCATCACCGGGGCCTTTGGGCTGGAGGTGCGCTGTGCCAAGGAGATCGTCAAAGGCGAGGTGGTCCGGACCATCGACCATGCCCTACTGGCTGGCAATTTCTACCAGGCGCTCATGGGCATCAGGGAGGTGGGAAGGGAGCAGACCGTGGTGCGCAACTGCATCCTGCCCCATGTGGCCTTCGACGACCTGGAAGTGATCGGGGCCTAGTAGAGGACCTCTAGCACCACCACGCTCCGGTCGGGCAGGTGCTCCAGCCTCTCCAGGTTGGTGACCACTCTTCCCAGAGGGGTCACTGGCGTATAGGCCTCCGGGGCCTTGCCCTTGCTCACCGGCGTGGGTCCGAAGAAAATGCAGAAGGCACTGCCCTCCGGCCAGTAGGCCACCTCGCCCCTTTCCATGACCTTCCTTCCATCCTGCAGGGGCTGGTCCACCGGGACCTCGAAGTAGATCTCCCCGCCCCAAACGTTTATCTCCCTCTCCAGCGGCAAGGCCAGGTAAAGGGCGTTCGCCGTATCGGAATCGTTCAGCTCGATCTCGAACGCATCATAGCGGGTACGCATCACTATCTTGTTCATGCTGCTCGCCCCTCATATGGTCGCCCTTGCAGATAATTGTTCCATGAGGGGGATTGGCCTTTTGACGATATTCCGATCAATCCAATCTTTCCAGCTCCATCTGGTACTGCTTCCCTATGGCCTTGAGGAACCCTTGGTTGTCCAGTGTGTCGAAGAGCACACGGGTCATGCGCCTCCTCTTGCCGTCCCTATGTCTCACCTTGTCCAGCTCTAAAAGGATGAGATGGTTCGTGCGTCCATTGGCATAGGCGGTGTGGCCGTCAATGAAGTGCACGCCATAGGCCCATGGCCCTTCCATGACATGTTTCACCGCAAGGATGTCTGCCATGTCGATCCGGTTTCGGTAGTACCAACCCTGGCGGACCACCAAGTACGTGTCATGCACCTCATGGGCGGTGAGCCAGGGGGTGATGCCGAAAAGGAAGGTCACCGTGGCCATGAACGCCAGGAACGGGAAGAGCATGTAGGTCTCCTCCTCCGATACCGCATACCAGAACAAGATGCCGCTCAAGACGGTCATGCCCACTAGGAGCAGCGTGACCCATCGGAAGACCTTGGTCTCGTATCGGAATTTGGCCCTGAAGCACGGCTACGACCCGTGCGCCAGAACGCACTTCCTGGCCGATAAAGGAAGCGCAGCGTCAAACGCTAGGTAGGAGCAATAGAAAATATGAAAAGGGGCGGCTCATCGGCCGCGTTTGATCTAAGTAACTATGCATCACTTCTTCTTGGCCGCTGGCTTCTTGGCCGCCGGTTTCTTCGAAGCAGGCTTCTTCGGTTTCGGCTTGGCCACCGTTTTCTTGGGCGTTGCGACCGCCTTCTTCTTGACCGGTGCCTTCTTGGCTGCCGGTTTCTTCGCAGCGGGTTTCTTGGCCTTGGGCTTTGCCGTCTTCTTTGGCGCCTGGGTCTCGAACAGGGAGCGGATCTCCTTGCCCACGACCTCGATCTTGCTGCCGGCCTCCTCGTCCTCCATCTTCTGGATCTTCTTCATGCCGGACTTGGCGTCCTTCATCCACTCCTTGGCGAACTTGCCGTCCTGGATGTCCTTGAGCATCTTCTCCATCTCCTTGCGGGTCTCGGCGGTGATGAGGCGGTCCCGGCGGGTCAGGCCACCGTACTCGGCGGTGTTGGAGACGGAGGTCCACATGTGCATCATGCCGCCGGTCTGGATGAGGTCGACGATCAGCTTCAGCTCGTGCAGGCACTCGAAGTAGGCGATCTCCGGCTGGTAACCGGCCTTGACCAGGGTGTCGAAGCCGGCCTCGATGAGGGCGGTCACGCCGCCGCACAGCACGGCCTGCTCGCCGAACAGGTCCGAGGTGGCCTCCTCCCGGAAGTTGGTCTCGATGACGCCGGCCTTGGTCGCGCCCAAGTCCCTTGGCCAGGGCGAGGGCGATCTTCTTGGCCTTGCCGGTGTGGTCCTGCTCCACCGCGATGAGCGCGGGCACGCCGAACCCCTGCAGGAACATCTCCCGCTCCATCGGCCCAGGCGACTTCGGGGCCATCATGATGACGTCCGCGTTCTTCGGTGGCTTGATCTCCCCGAAGACGATGCTGAAACCGTGAGCGAAGTCCAGGGCCGCGCCCTTCTTCAGGTTGGGCTCGATCTCCTCCTTGTAGACCTCGCCCTGGACCTCGTCCGGGAGCAGGATCATGACCACGTCGGCGCCTTGACCGGCGTCGGCGATCTCGGCCACCTTCATGCCGTTCTTCTTGGCGTCGTCCCAGGACTTTCCGCCCTTGCGCAGGCCCACGATCACGTTGAGGCCGGAGTCGCGCAGGCACATGGACTGGGCCTTGCCCTGGGTGCCGAAACCGATGACCGCGATCTTCTTGCCCTTCAGCACGCCCAAGTCGGCGTCTGAATCGTGATATATCTTGGCCATAAGCATCCGTCCTTTGCAAGCAAAGACTGTGCACCCAATCAAAAACGCAGTATTTAATTAATGTCCAGTCCGGTGGTGATCGGACAAGCTATTATTATTCTGAACAGTCCTTCCCTTGCCATGAAGGGTAAGGGAAGGTGGGCGGGCATCGCTATTTTGATGACCATGGCCGTCCTCCTTTCGATGCAGTTCGTCCCCATGGCCCAGGCCGACGAGGGGAACGTATCAACCGTTTCGCCCTCCTATGATTTCCCTCCTGAGCTGGTGCCAGCCGACCATGTGGTCTACATGTCGATCTGGATAATCGACCTATATGGGTACGACTACAAGGAAGGCGATTACATCTTCGACTTCTGGCTCTTCTTATCCTGGTCCGATGAGAACATAACCACCGTCGATTGGTACCTCATGAACGGCTATCCGGTCACACCTGCCAGCAAGCAGCTCGTGTCCACGACCGAGCAAAATGACATCACTACCGAGGTGTGGAGGGTCAGGGCGGTGTTCGACGTGGACATAATCCCGGAAAGGTACCCGTTCGACACCGTGAAATTGCCCATATTGATCGAGGTACTGAACCATGGCTATTCGACCTATCTGCAATGGTTGGAGTCCGAGAGCGGGATCAGCCCGGACTTCCTCGAGGTGGGATGGGACCTTGACGGGTTGGAATATTCCGTCACCAACCAGAGCTACCCCTACGGGATCACGCTCTCTCAGGCCGAGATGGATGTGGTGTTGACCCGAGATACCTATGCCGCCCTCTACCAGACCATCATCCCCCCCATCATCTTCTGCATCGTCTCCGCCTTCTCGTTCGCCTTCAAGATCGAGGACGATACCGGTTTCAGCATCCGCATCGGTCTCAACACCTCCATGCTCATAACGGCCGTGCTGTTCAACCTGGCGGAGACGGACAAGATACCTCCGATCACCCAGTTCACATTGTACTCGGTGTTCGAGATATCCGTCCTCGTGTTCATCTCGATGAACCTCATCACCACCATCGTCGGTTATATGGGGTGGAAATACAAGAACGACAGTCGGTTCGTTAAGTCCATCAACAGATTAGGCCTCTTGGCCTCTTTCCTGGTCCCAATATTGGTCATCGGGATAATCTATCTGGTCAGTGTGATCTGAGCCTCAGCTGCCCAACGCAGCCTTGGTTTAAGAAATCATTAAATCATCTCTCCTCTGTTTATCATCCAGCATGTCCTCCCTGTGGCGATACCTTTGTTTTGCGGGCATCTTTCTATCATTCGCCCTTTCCATCGTGGCATCGGTGCCTTCAGGGCAGGCCGCTCCTGATGATTTGACGGCCCCTGTGCCGAACGTCGCCACGGAAGATATGGTGGCAGAGGAAAACGTAATTTACATGGGCATCTGGGTGATCAACGTCTATGGCTTCGACTATCCAAATGGGAACTACGTTTTCGATTATTACATCTACTTCTTCTGGTCGGACCCCAACATAACCACGGTGCAGTGGTACATGATGAACGGAAAGCCCTCCAATCCAATAACCAAGGAGATGGTCAGCAATGGCACGTTGGAGGGCTTCAATTTCGAGTTCTGGAGGGTCAGGGCGGACCTGAGCTATCCGTTGGAAGCGGGGAACTATCCTTTCGAGCCGGTCACGTTGCCGATAAGCATCGAGGTGGTGAACCCGAACAAACCAGGCCAACCGTACCAGCTACGTTGGTTGGAGGAAAGCAGCGGGGTCGACCCTGGGTTCAAGATCGTCGGATGGGATGTGACGGACGTACAGTATTCGATCGTGCTTCACGAATATCCTTTCGTGGAAAGTCCGCAGGCCATCATGGACATCGTGATCAAACGGGAGATGATAGTGGCCTTCCCAGAGGTGATACTTCCACCCCTCATTTTCTGTCTGGTGTCCGCCTTCTCGTTCCTTCTCCGCATGGACGATAGCGGGGCATTCGGACTCCGCGTCGGATTGAACACATCCATGCTCATCACCGCCGTACTTTTCAACCTGTCCATGCAGAAGCAGATCCCCCCGACCTCCACCATCAACTTCTATACCATTTACATCACTGGGGTGTTCATCTTCCTGGCCCTCAACCTCATCGTGACGATCCTGGGGTACGTCGAGTTCAACTATCACAAGGACCCAGCGAAACTGAGGAGGATCAACCGATACGGGGTGATAATGTCCACTTCGATACCGATCATTATCATTTTGATGTTGGCCCTTGCCCTGTGGGTCTTCTGAACCATCGGAATGGAAGGAAAAAGGAAGAAAGGGGGCGGCACTCCAACCGCCTCCCTTTTAAGATCGTGTCAGAACAGGTTTAGGCGCCCGAGATGTTCGGCGTGAAGTCCCCCTTTATGGAGTCCACGCCGTTCTTCGCCCAATGGCAGTAATCGCAGCGTATGATCTCCTTGGACGACTTGCCGCCCGGTTGCATGGGCAGGATGTCCGCCTCCGGGTCCACATGTATGTCCACCAGGAACGGCACCTCGGAGCGGAAGGCGGCCTGGAAGGCCTCCCTGAGCTCGGACGGGCGCTCCACCTTGATGGCGTCGGCGCCGTACGCCTTGGCCAGCATGACGAAGTCGGGATTGCGCTGCAGGTTCGTGCCTGAGTAGCGCTTGTCGTTGAAGAGCTTCTGCCACTGCTTCACCATGCCCAGCCAGTTGTTGTTCAGGAGGCATACCACCACGGGAAGCTGCTCGTTCACTGCGGTGGCGAACTCCTGCACCACCATCTGCAGGGAGCCGTCCCCGGCGATGTCCACCACCTGCTTGTCCGGGTGGGCGTACTTCA
The DNA here is from genome assembly GCA_963806355.1 of Methanomassiliicoccaceae archaeon. Lineage (GTDB taxonomy): Archaea > Thermoplasmatota > Thermoplasmata > Methanomassiliicoccales > UBA472 > JACXTP01. The sequence goes on from CAWDXN010000004.1 coordinate 36,857, forward strand.
CCCCGATCGATGCAGGGAAGCCGAAGCCCATGGTGCCCAGTCCGCCGGAGGTGATGAAGTGCCTGCGGCTGCTTCATGCGCAGGAAGTGAGCGGCCCACATCTGGTTCTGTCCCACCTCGGTGCATACGTAAGCATCGTCCTTCAGCACCTTGCGTCAGCTCGTAGATCACCTTGCGGGGGTGGATGGGCATCACGCCGTCGTCCATGTCGCAATCGCACATCTCGCGCAGCTTCTTCATGCGCATGGACCATTCGCTGTCGCCCTTGGCCTTGCCCAGCCCTTTGATGATGAGCTGCAGCGATTTCTTGGCGTCGGCGACGATGCGGACCCGGGTGCGGGAGTTCTTGCCCGCCTCCATGGGGTCGATGTCGATATGGATGATCTTGGTGGTCTCAGGCAGCTCCGAAGGCAGTCCGGACGACCGGTCGCTGAAACGGGCTCCGATGGCCACCATCACGTCGCACTCCAGGAAGGCCCTGCGGGAGATCTCCCGCCCGTGCATGCCCGAGCATGCCCATGGACAACGGGTGGGTCTCCGGGATGATGCCCTTGCCCATCATGGTCGTGGCCACAGGCGCCATGAGCATCTCCGCCAGCTTCAGCACCTCGGGGGTGGAGTTGGACCACATGGCCCCGCCTCCGACCAACAGCATCGGCCTCTCTGCCTCCTTGAGCAGCTTCACCGCCTCCAGCACGCCGGAGGTGTCCTCATAGGGCGAGGGCACTGGGAACTCCTCGTCCAGGAGTATCTCCTGCACCTCAGCCTTGATGACGTCCACCGGGAGGTCGATGTGCACCGGGCCCATGCGACCGTTCGTGGCGATGTTCCAGCCCCGTTTCACCGCCTCGGGGAGGTTCTTCACGTCCAGCACACGGAAGTTATGCTTGGTGATGGGCATCATCAGGGAGAAGATGTCCGCCTCCTGGAAGGCGTTGTTTCCGATCTGCGATACCGGGACCTGTCCGGTCAGCACGATCATCGGTGATGAATCAGCGTAGGCCGTGGCCACGCCGGTCACCAGGTTCGTCGCCCCTGGACCTGAGGTGGCCATGCATACACCAGGTTGTCCGGTGGCCCGGGCGTACCCATCTGCCATGTGGGCGGCGCACTGCTCGTGCCTGACCAGGACGTGGTGGATGGACGAGTCCAAGAACTCGTCGTAGATCGGCAGCGTATATCCGCCTGGATATCCGAATATCACATCCACGTCATGCTTTTCCAGCAACGTCAGCAAAGCCCTGGAGCCTTTCATCTAACCTTCACCCCTTTCCTCACAATGCTTGAGGACATCCCTCCCAGAGAGATGCCTCATATCAAATAACGACGACCACGCCCGAAACCAAAAGCACACTGTTACCGCGCGTGTGGTTATTTGACACGGGTTAATGGGATGACCGCCATGATATATAAGCATTCCTTGATGCCATTTGCATGCGAGCAAGACCTCATGGCCCATCCATGGGAGGGATTATCTCCATGCAGTTCGCTGATCAAATCGATGGGTCCGGACCCGCGCGATATCATCGAGATGGTCGAATACGACCCCGAATGGCCGATCTGTATGAGAAGGAGCAGGCCATCCTTGCCAAGGCGTTCTCCCATCTCCATCCCCACATCGAACACATCGGGAGCACGGCCGTGCCCGGTCTTTGCGCCAAACCCATAATCGACATCATGGTCGGTGTGCCTGTCCTGGAAGGGGCCGATCGTTACATTCCTCTGGTCCGCTCGTTGGGCTATGTCCACATGGAGCAAGAGGATGAGGGGAGAAGGGTGTTCTTCCGCAAGGGCATGCCGCGTACCCATCACTTGCACATCGTCGCCTTTGGGAGCGAGGATTGGCACAGCCATCTCGCCTTCCGCGAACTTCTCCGTAACGATCCAGATCTGAGAGGGAGGTATGCCGACCTGAAACGCCGCAGCGCCAAAATGCACCGCGAGGACCGGGAGGCCTATGTTCGCTCCAAGCAAGGCTTCATCCAGGACGCGGTCGGGAAGACGGGCGGAAAGAGCCAATAGGGTTTTATCTTCCAGATTCGGTTCGATGGCCGGAGGGAGAGGTTCGAGGGCGGAGGAGATATTGAGGGAGGGGCCGAAGAGCGAACTGCTCAAAGACCCCCATGTCAGGAAGGTCTGGGACCTGGTCATGAACGGGGAGAACCTATTCGCCATGGGGGCCGATCGGCTCGCCTCGTTGCGCATGGAACTGATGCGGAGCTCCCTCGACTTCTTCCGCCGACGCAGCGACCACTACGCCGACCTCTTCGACCGCCTGGACATCGTACCGTCCCGCGCCACCGTGCAAGACGTGGCCCGGCTGGCCATCCCCTCCGACATGTTGCGAGGGGAGGGGCAGAAGCCCCTGACCATACGGGACCTCGAGCCAGGCGGCGAGACGTTCCAATCGTCCGGTACGACGGGCAAGGACCCGGTGCGCATCTACCGCAGCCCTCTGGACCTGGCGCTTATGTTAAAGGCCAACACTGACCTTTTCGAGCATCTCTACGGAGGAGTGCTGAAGGACGGGGAAGGCATCGCCCTGTTCATGGCCGCCCCTGAGCTGCGCTACAAGCTGAGCTTCGTGGCCTTCGTCCACCTCACACTGGAGAACAAAGGCATCGAGCTCCTCTACGGCATGGACCTGGAGAACAAGGACCAGGCAGGGACGCCATGGCAGAAGCTCACCCCGAACCGAGACAATCTCATGAGGTTCCTGAAGAGCAAGAAGGAGCCCAAGTTGTTCTTCACCGCTCCCGCTGGCGTGCATCTTCTGGGCAAGCGCTTCGATGACATGGGCGCCCTGAAACGCGCCATGTCCAAGGCCATGACCGGTGCCCCGCCGATACGCCTGGGCAAGGGCGGAATGGTGGTGACCGGGGGCGGTTCCAAGGGATTCGTCGACCTCCCTCCCTATGCCCAGATCGTCACTGACGCCCGAAGGAACTTCAAGGCCAAGGACCGTTCCGGAAAGGAGGTCCCGGTCCCTTTCATGGACGTCCTGGGCATGACCGAGACCCTCACCGCCCTCATCGACCGGGAGGGGGCGATGGACAAGGCCCCTCATCCGCTGGCCGAGGTCTTCCTCATGGACCCGACGAACTTCGACGTCATCGATGGCCCTAGTTGCGAAGGCATCCTAGGCATCTTCAACCCCTTCGTCACATCCTGGCTGGAATGCTTCTACCCTGGCGACATCATGTCCTCCAAACCCTCCTCAAATTATTATGGGCGGGAGTTCGTTTTCCAGCGGAGATTGACCGTACAGGAAGGTTGGGAGATGCAACGGGCCTGCGGAGGCACCTTGGAGGAGATGATGGTCAAGGGAGGGGGAGCTTGAAAGGGCCATATCACCACGGCGAACCGCTGGACCAGGTGGAAGGCAGATCCGCCCCACCACATGGCCGAGCTCACCATCAAGGGTGTGGACCAGGTATTGGCGACCTCCTCCGCGGTGCAGGACGAGCTGTCCTCGCTCCCATTGCAGTCCCGGTTGGACGTCATCGACGCCATGGGCAAGGCCTGGTACCATGATTACGAGGAGGGGGCATATGACGGGTTGAGGGCCGACCTGGCCAAGAGCACAGGGTATTCGGAGAACCTGATCGACCTGGAACTGTCGTTGGTGCCCTCGGTGCTGAGCGCCTCCAACCTGGAACGGAACCTCATGGCCTCCCTCATCGGAGGACCGATGGCGCTGGAGCGGTTCAAAGAGGTGGACGCCAGCGAATCGTTCCTGCACCGGCCTGCAGGTCCAGTGTTCATAATCAGCTCGGGCAACTCCATCGTGCCCACCCTGATCCCCACCGTCCTATCCCTGGTCACAGGGAACATGACCTTGCTCAAGCCGTCGCTCGCCAATTTCGAGGGGGTGCTGGCCGTGCTCAGGACCATCGAGAGGGTCCCGCCCACCCCGGCCAAGGAGGCGATGCGGAGGGCATTGGTGGTCAGCTACCTCTCCCACGACAGCCCCGCCTTGGACCACGTCCTAACCCGCTCCGCGGTGGGCGTGATCAACTTCTGGGGCGGCGAGCCGGCCCGGTCCGTCGTGGCGAAGAAGGTCGCAGAGAACCGCCACCGACCCCGGCTCATCATCAACGGTCCGCTGACCGGAGTGGCCTGGGTGGAGCAGGAGGCGGTCACGGAGGACGCGGCCGACGGGCTGGCCCTCAATATGTTGCTCTACGACCAGCAGCTGTGCTCCTCTCCAACGGCATGCGTGTTCGTCGGCGACATGGCCAAAGCCAAGGATTTCGCCTCCAAGCTCGCCAACCATCTTGACCGCATCGGACAGGACTTCCCCATGTCCCTTGACGAGGGGCGGCTGTTCGCCTTGAACAACTATCGGCGAGCGTTGCAGCTGGGCGGGGCGTCCGTCCTCTCCTCGAAGCGGGCGGATAACCCATGGACGGTGGTGATATCGAAGGGGCGCTCCTCGCTCGCCAATGCCATGTCCCAGTTCCCAGGCATGGGCCTCCACGCCCGAAGGCGCTTCATCGAAATGGTGGTGCTGGAGGACGAGGTGGGGGGCCTACGGTTCATCGCTGGGCTGCCATCCGACCAGGCATTCCAAGGCATCGACAAGGTGCAGACGGTCGGGCTTGCCGTTCCAGATGATCGCCAGGACGCGATCTCCCGTTCCCTGGCCAGGGTCGGGGTCTATCGCATCGTGCCGGTGGGCGACATGTACATGCGCTCGGCCTTGGAGCCCTATGACGGCATCTCCCTGGCGCTGCCCTTCACCTATACCGTCTACCGCCGGGACCGGAACCGGTTGACGGAGGATGGGATTTGAGGGTACTGGTGACCGGCGCCACCGGCTTCCTGGGAGGATATGTGGTGGAGGAGCTTCGCGCCCATGGGCACGAGGTGATCGCGGCAGCGCGGAATGGGAGCGACACCTCCCGTCTGGAACGAGCAGGCATTGCAAAACGGCCCTTCGACCTGGCCCAACCGGAGGGCATGACGGAGGCGGTGCGCGGCATGGATGCAGTGGTGCATTTGGCCGCCTATTACACCTTCACGGGTCAAAAGGAGCTCTATCGGAGGCTGAATGTCGATGCCACCGAGGCGCTTGTGAAAGCCTGTCGGAGCGAGGGGGTGGGACATCTCTTCTACTGCAGCAGCACCGAGGCCATCGGACCGGTGCAAGGGATCGGTGACGAGGAGAGCGAGCTCCGACCTCAGTACGACTACGGCCGGTCCAAGGTGGACGCCGAGAGGTTGGTGAGGGAGCTCTCCGGACCGATGGGCTGGACCGTGCTGCGCCCCTCGGGCATCTATGGGCCTGGCAACGTCGATGACGTCTCCTATTGGACCATAGTCACATATGGCGATCGGCGGTCCACTCGATACCTCATCGGGAGCGGCAAGAACCTGATCCAGTTCGTCCATGTCAAGGACGTCGCCCTGGCCTTCCGTCTGGCATTGGAGAGGAAGGACGTGGCCAGGGGTCGGACCTATATCATCAGCGACAAGCGCTCCTACACCTACGAGGAGGTCTACCACATGCTCTCCGAGCTGAAGGGCGTGCCGCCCCCGAAGGGTCACATGCCGGCGTTCCTGGCCAAGGCGATGGTGGCCCCGGTGCAATTGGCCAATAGGGTCAGGGGCAAGGACAGCTTCCTGATGCGGACCAGCACCATCGATGCATTGACCACCGACAGGGCGTACAGCATCGAGAGGGCGAGACGGGAGCTGGGGTACGAGCCCCAGCATCGATCTGAGGGCGGGATTGGCGGAGACCATCGAATGGTATCGCAAGAACGGGTTCCTACCGCCTGCCTAGGCTGGGGCCTGGAAACGGTTAAATGAGGAATCCCCATTTCAGCGGCTAGCCGAGGATGATGCCATGGCATACGAAGTGAGGACGCGCTGGGACCTGGCCAGGAACGTTTTGAGGCTCTACTACACCATCCCCTTCGTGCTGGCATCCGTGACCGGAGCGGTCTTCGCCCTCACCATCACCGACGATTGGTTGCTGGCCCTGCTCATCCCGCTGGACGTGTTCCTGCTCGCTCTGTTCGTAAACCTCTCCAATGACTACTTCGACCATAAGAGCGGGGCCGACCAGAAGCGGTTCCAGACCTTCGACCCCGCTAACGAGGCGGAGCTGAAGCAGATCTTCAACGACAAGTACTACTGGATGGGCAACACCTTCGACAAGGGGGAGATCACCGAGCGGCAGGGGAAGGTCATCCTGGCGATAATAGCGGTAGCGGCGGCGCTCATCGCCCTGCCCATCATCTATTACGGCGGTTGGGTGGTCCTGGTCATGGGGGCGGTGGCATTCTTCCTGAGCTACTTCTACACCGCCCCGCCGCTGAACCTCGGAGCGAGGGGATTCGGCGAGCTGGACGTGTTCCTCTCCTTCGCTTTGATGTCCTACTTCACCTTCTACGTCATCGTCCCGGAGCTGAACTGGGAGATGCTCATCATCGCCATCACCGTCGGTATCGCGGTCATGCTCATGCGCGCGGTGGACCAGATGTCCGGATATGATGCGCACAAGGCGGCCGGGGAGAAGGACTTCAGCGTCCGCTTCGGCCAGGAAGGTTCGGCCCGCATCACGGTCTGGCTCCTGGGAGTGATGTATGTCCTGTGCGGAGCGTTGGTCGTCCTTTTCGGCCTGCATTACCTGGTGCTCTTCCTCACGCTCCCGGTGGCGGTGCGCATGGCCAAGATGTTCCAGGCCAAGGAGGACAAGTTCCGCTGGGTCCGGCCAGTGCCCGAGATGCTCAAGATCGCCACCGGGCACGAGATCCTGGTGGTGGTGGCCGTCGCCATCGGTTTCGCCGTCGAGAATTATATCATGGGATGACCGGGCTGCGTTCGACGCATCCTTTTGTAGATGAACAAGGCCACGATGACAATGATCAGGACCATCTCGACCGCGAAGAAATAGATGGCCCAGTTAATCTGGATGGACTCCTGGGTCAACGGGAAATGAACCGATGATCAGAACGGGCAAGGCCAACAACGCTCCGACCCAAAGCGATCAGCTTCAGGACCTCGGACCAAGCCCCTTCCTTCATGAAAGTAGGTTTGGCCTCAGACCTCTTAGACCTTTCTCCTCTTCCCGCTCAATGCGAAACGTCCTGACATCTGTGAGATGGCGAACGGGTTGCCCCTTACGATGAGCGAGTACTCCCGTACCGCGTCGAAGCCACATTGCTTGCAAGCCTCGGTGCCACGCATGGGGCAGCCATAGAAGTAGGTCGGGCCGGGCAGGACGAAGGCCGAGGCCCAGGCCGGGCACTTCTTCTCATAGTCCTCGATGAGCAGTTCCTTCAGTGCGCTATTGGTATTGAGCACTGGGTAGCCTTGCTTCTTCAAGGCCATGGCCTCCTCCACCACCTTTCGCTTCTCCTCCAAGGACAAGGCCTGGGACCTCGGCGGCGGGGTGAGGAAATTGATCATCAGGCCATTGATCCGCCCGCTGGTCTGCACCGCTTCAAGCGTGCCCTTCAACGCATCCTTGTTCTCCTGCATGACCACCATATTGGCGAAGATGTTCTGATGCTCCGTCCTGGCCAGGTTGGCCATCAGTTTGTCGAAGACGCCCGGTCCTCGGATGCGGTCGTGCACCTCCCTTGGGCCGTCCAACGATACGGAGATGACGTCGCTCTGCTCGAATATCACGTTGGTGCCGTTGGTGGTGTAGCCTGTGACGAAGTAGCCGATCCTCTTCGCCGCTTCGATGAGGCTGCTAAGGTCCTTGTCCCCGTCCTTCCACAAGGTGGGCTCCCCGCCTTCGAAGAACGCCACCCTCGCTCCTTCTTTGAACTTCTTCTCCAGCTCTCGCACCGCCATGTCGTAAGGAATGATGCGGGGGCCAGGCAGCCTGTCTACGTTCTCGTGCACGCTGCAGTGCTTGCATCGCAGGTTGCAATCGTAGTTGATCAGCATGGTGTTGACCAATGGGTTCTTCCGTCCCACCTTGCTGAGCATGAACCACTTGGCATAGTAGCCGTATTGACTAGCCGCCTTCAACTTGGACATCCGCCCACAAATCATACTACCGCTATTAAAATCTGCGACCAGAGCGTGGACAGAAATGACCGAAGCCTTGCTTTCACGAGCCCTCTCTGAACGACATGGGGAGGGAAGTCCGAAGGCACGGAGGACCGACATCCGACATCGATCTCCATCCTCAAATTTGACAAAATTTCGTACAATAAAAACTAATATGGGTATTTATCGATAGCATTGTAGGGATTATTCCCTAAGGAGGAATGATTGAATGGCAAGTCTAAGAACACAGGTGATCGAGACCATTGCTGCACTGATGACAGCGGCATTCGGTGTGTTGGCCGCTTTGGCCTGGAACTCTGCGATAGTGGCCCTTGTAAATGAATATCTTGACACTGGCCAAGGTTGGATCGCGTTGATGATATATGCGGTCATCGTGACCATTATCGCCGTTATCGCCATCATCGTGATCGCGCGGGCCGCTGCGAAGGCCAAGGCCGCGGACATGAAGGTCGAGGAGAAAGTAAAGAAGTAAATTATTTATCAAACGAGGGGGAGGCCCCCCTCATCACATATATTTTTATCAGACCACGGATTTCCCTTTTCCGGTCAGACCTATGCTTGGTGTTCTCCTACATCTTACTGGTTTTCGCATTGGGACTGATAGTCTACGGTCTGGTGGTAAGGGCCCGGGGCATCAAGGCAGTCCCATTCTACAAGGAGGACCCCAACGTGCAGATAAAAGAGGAGGACGTGGTGTCGTTCGCCAGCCGCTGCCTCCTGCTCCTGGGCTTCGTCATCGCCGTCATCTCCATAGCCATGATCTTGATCGGGGAGGACAAGTGGCCCATCATCCTGCTCACAGTGGTCTTCGTCCCCTTCATCTTCTATGCCATCAAGATGGCGCCCAAGGTATACATCATCCCCAAGTGATGGCCAGTTAGCACGATGCAAGTTCGTCGGTGCCATCAAAAGGCAGATATTACTCGAGGTAATAACCGGGGACGGAGAGTGCGGTCATGACGGTGAAGGTTGGCGTCAACGGTTACGGGACCATCGGAAAGAGGGCGGCCTGGGCGGTTTCCAAGCAGGACGACATGGAGATAGTCGGGGTCACCAAGACCAGGCCCAGCTACGAGGCCAAGCAGGCAGTGGCGGAAGGGTTCCCCCTGTACGGGGCCTGCCTGGAGGACGTTGGCGAGTTCGACAAGGCTGGCTACAAGTGCGCCGGCACCCTGGACGACCTGTTGAAGAAGGTCGACATAATCATCGACACCACCCCTGGCGGCATCGGCGCGCAGTATAAGGCCAAATATGAGGAGGCAGGGGTCAAGGCGATATTCCAAGGTGGGGAGGAGCACGGCATAGCCGGCATCTCGTTCAACGCCCTCGCCAACTATCACGAGTCCTGGGGCGCCCGCTTCGTGCGCGTCGTCTCCTGCAACACCACTGGTCTGGTGCGCACCCTGTTCCCCATCGACAAGGAGTTCGGCGTGGAGAGGGTCATCGCATCATTGATCCGGCGCGGCGCCGACCCGTCCGACCGGAGGGGCTCTCCGCTCAACTCCATCGAGCCCTCGCTCAAGTTGCCCACCCATCATGGGCCGGACGTGCAGACCATCATGCCATGGTTGCCCATCCAGACCATGGCGGTGGTAACGCCCACCACCCTGATGCACGTGCACTGCATCGCGGTGGACCTGAAGCGCAAGGTGACCGAGGAGGAGGTCATGAACGTCTGGAAAAAGGCTCCGCGCGTCCGCTTGGTCTCAGGCAAGGACGGGATAAAGGGCACCGGACAGGTCATGGAACTGGCCCGGGACATGGGTCGGGCCAGGGGCGACATGATGGAGATCGTGGTCTGGAGGGACGGCACCAAGGTCATGGACAACCACCTCTACTACTACCAGGCGGTGCACCAGGAGTCCGACGTCGTCCCGGAGAACGTGGACTGCATCAGGGCCATGTGCAAGATGGAGCAGGACCCGATCATCTCCATCGCCAAGACCGACAAGGCGATCGGGCTGGCCAAATGAGGCCGCCCTTTCCTTATTTCTTATTCTGATCACTGGCCTTCCAACCGGAATATGCCCGGGGGTATGGTGATGACCAGGCGCGTGCCTTTACCGTGCTCACCGTTCTCGATGATGCCGATGCCGGTGATGCCCAGCACCTCCTTGGACACATAGAGTCCGAGCCCGGTGTTCTTGCCGTAGCCACGCCGGAATATGAGCTCCTTCTCGTCCGCTGCTATGCCCACGCCGTCATCCTCGATGTACAGGTGCCCCATTCCGTCCGTCTGCTCGAAGCGCACCTTGATGTAAGTGGCCCTCTCGCCGTGGCGGAAGGTGTTGTCCAAGAGGTTGTAGAACACCTTCTCCAACATCGGGTCCGCGTAAACGGTCAGCTCGCCCACGTCCAGGTCCAGCGGTATGCGCGGGTCGCTCAGGGCGGAGTAGGCGGAACGTACCGCGTTGGCCACGTTGATCCAGTCCGGTTTCTTCGCCCCGATCTCCTGATAGGTGCGAGTGAACTCCATCTGTTTGCGTATCGCGTCCGCCGAGGCCTTGGCCTTGCGGACGTACTTCAATAACGTCTCGTCCTTGGTCTTCCCCTCTGCCAGTTCGAGGTAGCCGAACAGTCCGGTGAGCGAGTTGAGGACGTCGTGGCGGGTGGCGGAACCCAGGATGCTGAGCTTCTTGTTCATCAGCTCCAGCTCCGATTCCGAATCCTTCCACTCGGTGATGTCGATCCCCTGCAGGCAGACCTTATGGCCTGTTCCGTCATTTACACGGAAGAGCGTGCAGCGGAACCATTTCATGCGACCTTCCTTGGTCCAGAACTGCAGGTCCAAGGACCTCCGATCGTTGTCTGTCCAAGACCGTTTGCACGGCCTCCATCACCTCTGGAAGCCGTTCCTTGTGCACCAACGCCTCCATGGGTCTGCCCTGGAGCTCCGTGGTCTGGAAACCGAGCAACCATTCCGTGCTCGGTCCGACCCCATCCAGAGCGCCCTCCCTTGTCAGCACCAAGGTCAGGCTTTGCTCGCGCAGTCGTATCTGTTCATAATAAATGGCGATGCTGTCTCTGTCCGGGTCTGACATCTTAGGGCCGTCATGTTGATTTGCCTATGACGATAAAAAGGTTGGTCATCCCAATATCAATCCAGGAGCATTGATCGGGCGGACCGTCCGCTGACGACCGAAACGATAATTTAACCCCATCCCTTTGCTGGTGCATAACCCGTACCGTACTGATGTGCATAAGGTGGTCCCTATGAAGGAGTTCAACACATTGGATGATTTCGACCTGAGCGGGATGACCGTCATCCTCCGCGTGGACATCAACTGTCCCTTGAGACAGGAGACCATGACCATCGGCGACGACAACCGGATCAAACAGATCATGCCCACCCTGAAGGAGCTGGTGGAGAAGAAGGCCAAAGTGGTCATCATCGCCCACCAAGGTCGCCCGGGTGACTGGGACTATTGCGCCTTGGACCAGCACGCCCAGATCATCACCCAATACCTAGGCCAGGAGGTCCGCTACGTGGACGACCTCTATGGCGACGAGGCCCTTGCCGCCATCCGTAACATGTCGCCTGGCCAGGCCATCATGCTCAAGAACGTCAGGGAGCTGAGCTGCGAGCAGGACAAGAAGAGCATGGACGAACATGCCCAGGAGGAGATGGTGCAGCGCCTGGCCTCCGTGGCGGACCTCTATGTCTCCGACGCCTTCGGGGCGGCCCACCGTTCCCATTGCTCCCTGGTCGGGTTCCAGGCGGTGCTGCCCTCGGCCGCTGGCAGGCTCATGGAGAGGGAGCTGAACGCCCTCAGCTCCGTGTTCGAGGAACCATCCCGGCCTTGCGTCTTCGTCCTCGGGGGATCGAAGTTCGCCGACTCCATCAAGGTCATCGACCGCATCCTCACCAAGAACATCGCTGATTTCGTCATACTGGTAGGCTTGAGCGCCAACGCGTTCCTCAAGGCCCGGGGCGTGGACCTGGGGCAGGACAGCGAGGAGATCCTGAGCAAGGAGTTCACCCCGGAGAACCTGGATGCGGCCACGAGGTTGATCCGAGAGAAGGGTGAGCGCATCCTCCTGCCATTGGACGTGGCGTTGGACCAGGACGGGGTGCGCCTGGAGCTGCTGGTGGGCGACCTTCCCAACGATTACCCCATCTATGACATCGGCCCCCGGTCCATCGATAAGTTCTCCAAGGTCATCGCCAACGCTGGCACGGTGTTCATGTCCGGGCCGGCCGGGGTCTTCGAGCGGGAGGAGTTCGCCACCGGGACGAGGGCGCTCCTCCAGGCGGCGGTCGACTCCGGCGCATATCACCGTCATCGGAGGAGGTCACACCGTCTCCGCGGCCGAGCGCTTCGGGCTGTTCTCACGCATCAGCTACGTCAGCACCGGGGGCGGTGCACTGGAGACCTACCTCTTAGGCAGGACCATGCCCGTGGTGGAGGCGCTCAAGGCCGCCTACAAGAGGGAGCAGGCCAAGAAGTGACCGGACTTTTTTTGCAAATTTCGTTCCTGACCTGATCTAGGGCTGGAGGTTCCGCTCCTCTGGGTCATCGTAATGTTCCACCTCGATGGTCACCCCGGGTTTGATCCCCGCCAACGCAGGCAGGACATGGTTCAGGACCTGTTCTGCCGTCGCAGGGAACACGTTGCCGCGTGAGCTGACCTTCATCCAGCCGTCCTTTTCTCGATAGTACAGCTCGGTGAAGCTCTTGGTGCCGATCCTGATGACGTAGCTCTCATTGGTCAAGTTCATGGCCGGTCGATCACATCATTTCCGAATTGGACCTTTAATGGTATTGCCAGACCACGGTAAGGTCCGGAATGACCGAATCACACCAGTCATAAAAAGTGAGAGATAGGAAGGGGTTTGATCACATCTTGGCCATTCTTTCCAATGCCTCTTCGATGCGCGCCACCGGCTGGGTGGTGGCCATGCGCACGTAGCCCTCGCCGAACTCGCCGAAGCCGACGCCCGGGGTGCAGACGATGCCGGCGTTCAGCATCCTCTCCGCGAACTTCATGGAGGGCTGTCCACATGGAGCCAGAGATAGAACGTCCCCTTGGGCGGGTCGATCTTGAAGCCCAGGGCGCGCAGCCCCTTCACCAGGACGTTCCGCCTTTCCTGGTAGACCTTGATGTTGTCCTTGACCACCTGGGGCCTCTCCGCTCCGCTGTACATCTCCAGGGCCATGACCATGGCCTTCTGGATGAACTTGGGGGCCCCGGAGTCGATCTGGGACTTGACCTTCTTCAGTCCGGCCGATGAGACTTGGCGTCGCCCACGGCGTAGCCGAGGCGGTAGCCGGTCATGTTGAACGTCTTCGACAGTGAGCCGAACTCGATGTGCCTGCCTTGGCAGAGCTCCAGCATGGACGGGGCGACATAGTCGTCGAAGGTCATCTCCGAGTAGGCGTTGTCGTAGCAGAAGATGGTGTCGGTCTCGATGCACCAGCGTGGTGGCCCTCTACAGGTAAGTCCTTGGTGACCACGGCCCCGGTGGGGTTGTTGGGGTAGTTGAGGTAGAGCATCTTGGCATCGCTGGGCAGCGAGCTCCAGGTCTCGAGCAGGAAGCTCGCTTCGGGCTGCAGCGGGCACCTTGACCGGCGACGGCGTCGCAGAGCAGCGTCCGCTCCCTGGGCGTAGACTGGATAGGCTGGGTCGGGGCAGAGCACCTTCTCTCCGGGGTTGACGAACGCCCGGGCAGATGTTGGCCAGGCCCTCCTTGCTGCCGAGGAGGATCGCGACCTCGCCGTCCGGGTTCGAGCTCGACGTTGAAGCGCCTCTTGTACCAATCGGCCACCGCCTTGCGCGTCTCCGGCTCGCCGCCCGAGGATGGGATAACGGTGGTTCTCCGGGTCCTCCAGCTGCCTCTTGATCTCCTCGACGATCGGCCGGGGCGTCGGCAGGTCCGGGTCGCCGATGCCGAAATCGATGATGTCGACCCCCTGCGCCTGCTTCTTCCGGACCTTCTCCTCGATCTCCGCGAAAAGATAGGGCGGGATCTTCTTCAGCTCGATTGGCGTACTCGAATGATGCAATGTGCTCACTCTCCTGCAGCTCTCCGCGGAACACCCGCACCGCCGGGCCCCGCATCGGTCACCGAGGCCAGGTCTTTCGCGACCATTGATCCAAAGGCTGCCTCCGGGCAGCCGGACCTCGATCTCCTTGCTCGAACGGGACCATGCCCATGCAGTGCCGCCGCCACCGCGGTGGCGCAGGCGCCGGTGCCGCAGGCCATGGGTCCATCCCGCCCCCCTCTCGAAGACCTTGACCTCCAATAGCCCTTCCTTCGATTTAACGAATTCGACGTTGGTCTTGCGGGGGAACAGCGGGATGCGCCTCGATGACTCGGCCCGAGGCGCAGCACCTCTCGGTCGCTCCGAGCTCCTGGAAGATGACGAAATGGGGGTTGCCCATGGAGACCGCCGTGCCCGCGACCTTGACTGCCATCGACGTCCAGCTGCCCGTCGACGAACCGGCCGTGGCAGTTCATCGGGACATCGGCGCAGTCCAGGCGCGGGGCGCCCATCTCCACCTTGACCGTCGGTCACCAGTCCGCCCTTGACCGTGCATTCGATGTCCTTGATCCCGGCCAGCGTGTCGATGCTCATCGTCTCCTTGCGTGACCGATGCCGAAGTCGTAGAGGTGCTTGGCCACGCATCGTATGCCGTTGCCGCACATCTCCGCCTCCGAACCGTCGGAGTTCAGGACCTTCATGCACGCGTCCGCCTTCGTCGTCCCGCTCCACGTAGAGGATGCCGTCCGCGCCGATGCCGAAGCGGCGGTCGCACAGCCTCCTGACGAAGTCCGGGTCCTTGCGGGCCCTCCCGTCGAAGTTCTCCAGCACGATGAAGTCGTTGCCCAGGCCGTGGTACTTCCAGAACATCACAGCATCAGCCTCGATGGTATCCTCTGGTCCGCGGGCCAGGTCGTCGACGCGTCTCCGCCTCGCGGATCAGGTTGGGCCTGTCCTTCGTGGACCAGGACCTCGCCGGGACGGCCGCGCAAGTTGTAGTTCGAGGTCATGGTGAACCCGTAGGCGCCGGTGTCGTACACCGCGATGAGGTCGCCCTCGTCCAGCCGGGGCAGCAGGCGGTCCTTGGCGATGAAGTCGCCGGACTCGCAGATCGGGCCCGACCACGTCGTAGACGAGCTCGGCCTCGCGCCCGAACTTGTTGGCCACCGCCACGTGATGGAATGAGCCGTAGAACGCCGGCCGGATCAGGGTGTTGAAGCCGGCGTCCACGCCGGCGAACCTCTTGTCCGGGGTCTCCTTGATGTCGACCACCCGTGGTCAGCAGGACGGTGGTAGTCGGCGATGATGTATCGTCCCGGCTCCAATGCCGACGGTCTTGATGGAGCTGTCGCTCCTTGATGCGGGAGGTGATCGCATCGGCCAGCAGGTCCAGGTCCATCGGCTGGTCCTCCGGGTGGTAGGGGATGCCGATGCCCCCGCCGATGTCCAGGACCTCCAGCTTCAGGCCGAGCTCGTCCTCGGATCTCGTTGGACGATGTCGACCAGGACCTCGGTCACCTCGACGAACGGGGCCGATCTCCTGCACCCCCGCCCCGATGTGGCAGTGCAGACCGATAGGGGTTGAAGCCTAAGCTGCCACGCTTCGGCGTAGGCGTTCGACGATCTGCGTCCTTGGGGATGCCGAACTTGGTGGTCTTCTTGCCCGGTGACCACATGCTCGTGGTGGCCCGCCCCCACCTCGGGGTTGACCCGGAAGGAGATGCGGTAGGCCGGTGGCGATCTGCGGCCAGGCGCCGCAGCTCGGAGAAGCGAGTCGATGTTGATCGGCACCTTGCGCTGCACGAGCTGCCGCGCAGCTCCTCGTTGGAGACGTTCGACCCCGGTGTACAGGATGCGGTCCGGGGAGAAGCCGGCCCTCAGGCAAGCGTCGACCTCGCCGATGGAGACCGCATCGATGCAGCTGCCCTCCTGCTCCAGCACCCTCAATATGGCCAGGTTGGCGTTGGCCTTGCAGGCGTAGTGGATCCTGGTCGGCATGTGCTTGTTGAAGGCGTCGTTGATGCGCCGGTAGTTCTCCCTCGACCGCGTCCTCGTCGGTCACGTAGACGCGGCGTGCCGAACGTGCTCGACGATGTCGGTCGCCTTCACTGCCTCCGATGATCATCTGCCCATCCACACTCTCGAACTGTCTCATTTCAACTCACCTATGAATGCTCTCATGAATGCTCCTGACCACGTCCATCGCCCTGCTCGCTGCGGACCACGAAGTTGAGGGCCACGTCCGATGCGCCCTCCGAGATCATCTCGATGTTGGCGCCCGATCTCGGCCACGGTGGCGAACACCTTGGCCGCCACACCGCAGGCATGTTGATCATGTTGTCGCCCACGCGCAGATCAGCGAGACGTTGTCCTTGACATGAACCTTCTCCACCTGCTGCTCCTTCAGCTGCCTGATCCGCTCGCAGCACCTCGTCCACCGCTGCCGTGGGGCACCACCACGGCCAGGGTGGAGAGCGAGGTCGAGACGGCGTAGGTGGTGACCGCCGTCGTCCGAGATGGAGTCGAGCAGCTTGGAGATCAGGCCGGGCTGGTAGACGATCTCGCGACGAGTAGACCTTGACGATGGACAGGTCGCACTTGACCGCCACGCTGCGCAGCATGTTCGTCGCCGGTGATCCTGATCTCATGGATCTTGGTGCCCTTCCCCTCGGGGTTGAAGGTGTTCTTCACCATCACCGGGATGCACTTCTTCCTCGACCGGTTCGATGGTGCGGGGATGCAGCACCTTGGCGCCGAAGTAGGCCAGCTCGGCCGCCTCGTTGTAGTCCATCTCCTCGAGGTGCACTGGCCTCCGGTACGACCCGCGGGTCGGCGGTCATGAACCCGTCGACATCGGTCCAGATCTCGCACCAATCGGCGTCCAGACCGTAGCCGACCACCGAGCCGGAGTAGTCGGAACCGCCCCTCCCGAAGGTGAGCGGACGGCCGGTGGCGTCGCAGCCGTAGTAAGCCGGTGAGGACCGGCGTCCTTCCCCTGCCCAGCAGAGGCAGACACCCTGGCCTTGAGATTGACGCTCGGTGCTGTCGAGGTCGGCCGAGCCGTTGCCCGGGGACCCGTCGGCCACGATGCCCGCCTCCTCCGAGGTCATGGCCACGCCGTCCACTCCCTGGGACCGGAGTATGTGGGCCATGGTGAGCGAGGACAGCCTCTCGCCCCACGAGGAGATGGTGTCGTAGTACCAGTACTCGGGTCGGAGGCGACCTGCTGATAGGCCTCGCAGCGCCGTCGCGCAGACCGTCCACGCTGTTGTCGCAGCGGCTGAGCATATCTCCAGTGACACTCCGCTGGCCATGATGACCTTGGCGGCTGCCGAGGTGCCTCTGTCCGCAGCTGGCGCAGCGATGCGTCCGTCGATCGGCGCTCCGTTCCCGCATGCATGGCGATGAGGCGTGTTGGTGACCCCGGACATCGCCGAGACGACCACGACCTTGCTGGCCGGTTCGCTGCTTGATGATGTCGGCGGTCCGCTCCATGGCGTCGACCCTGCCCACGCTGGTCCCGCCGAACTTCATGACCTTGATCATATGCCCAGCACCTCGTCCATCGAGTGGACCTTGCCGTCCTTCCGGCCGGCGACCCAGCGGATGGCCGCTGACGCAGCCCTCGGCGAACGCCTCCCGGGAGTGGGCCCGGTGGGTCAGCTCGATCCGCTCCTTGTTGCCGGCGAAGATGACGGTGTGCTCTCCCACCACGTCCCCAGCCCGTACCGAATGGATGCCGATCTCCCGGCCCCTGGCCCCGACCAGTGCCCTCCCGGCCGTAGACCATCTTGTCCACGTCGGTGGCCTCGGAGACGATCTCGGCGGCCTTCATGGCCGTCCCCGAGGGAGCGTCCTTCTTCTGGTCGTGATGCACCTCGATGATCTCCACCTCATAGTCCGGCAAGCGACCGCGGCCAGCTCTCGCAGGTCTTCCAGAAGACGTTGACCCCGACCGAGAAGTTGGCAGTGATCACGGCCGAAGAGCCCTGTTCTCGCCACCATGCATCGAGTCGTCGCGGACGAACGCCTCGGCTCAGATGCCGGTCGTCCCGACGACGCAGTTGACCCCGGTGGCGGATGGCCAGGCGCAGGTTGCGCTCTGCCGCCGCCGGCGAGGTGACGTCGACGTAGACATCGGCGTCCGCCAGCACCTCCACCATCCGGTCCGGTCCGACGGCGCGGACGCCCGCGCCCATCTCCTTTCCGACGTGACCGCCTTCCGCCGAGACTATCCCACCGACCAGCCTCATGTCCTTCTGCCGCTCCACCAGCGCGCACACCAAGGTGCCGAGCTTGCCGGTGGCCCCGCGCGACTACCACTTCGATCATGCCATCAGCTCAGATCAGCTTCAGGTCCGCCAAGCGTCTTGCGGAGGATCTCCGGGTTGGCTGGCATCCATGTCGCACAGGGGCAGTCGGAACAGTCCGGACGGCCGGTCCATCATGCGCAGGGCGGTCTTCACCGGTATGGGGTTGGTCTCGATGAACAGGTTGTTGAACAGCGGCAGCAGTTTGAAGTGCAGCTCCCTGGCCTCCACATAGTCGTTGGAGAGGGCGCGGTGCATCATCTCAGTCACCCAGCTGCGGGACCACGTTCGAGGCCACCGATATGCACGCCCTTCGCCCCCAGGGACATCAACGGGACGGTCAGGGAATCGTCCCCGGAGAGCACATCGAAGTCGGGCGGGACCTCGGCCAGTATCTGCATGATCTGGTCCATGTTGCCGACGCCTCCTTGACCCCGACGATGCTGGGTATCTCCGCCAGCTTCTTGACCGTGGCGGAGCGATGTTGGAACCGGTCCGACCGGGCACGTTGTAGACGATGATCGGGATGTCCACCGCCTCGGCGATGGCCTCGTAGTGCTTGATGATGCCCTTCTGGGTGGGCTTGTTGTAATATGGTGATATGGACAGCACGGCGTCCACGCCCAGGTCCTTGGCCCCCTTGGTGAGGTGGATCGCCTCGTGGGTGGCGTTGCTGCCCGCTCCGGCGATGACCTTCGCCCTCTTGACCTGTGTCGATGACGATCTCGATGACCCGCAGGTGCTCCTTGTGGTCAAGGGTCGCCGACTCGCCGGTGGTGCCGCAGGGCACGATGGCATCGACGCCCTCCCCCTCCTGGAACTCCACCAGTTCCCTCAGGCCTTCCTCGTCGAGCTCCCCGTTCGTCATGGAAAGGGGTGATGATGGCGGTTGCGCATCCTCTGAGACATCTCATTCGCCTCCAAAGTGCTCCTTCAGGATCAAGCGGGTCCGGGTGGACTGCACGTTGTCGAAGCGCCGGATGCTGCTCGATGATCTCGTTCAGCTGCGGCGAGGAGGTCACGTCGATGATGGCCACGATGTCCTCCTCCCCGGTGACCTCGAAGACCTCGGACACGCCATCGAAACTTGCGAAATGTTGGCTCGCCACGTCCGAGGTGTTGACGTTGACGTCGATCTTGACCTCGATGATGGCCTTGACGTTCTTGCTGCTGGTCTTGATGGTGAAGCTCTGGATGACACCGTCCTCGAACAGCTTCTTCACCCTGCTGCGGATCGTCCCTTCGGATACCTTCAGCTCGTTGGCTATCTCTACGAAAGGCCTGCGTGGAGTCCTTCTTCAGGATCTCGATGATCTTGTCGTCCAGGTGATCTATCATAACTTCGACCTCCGGAACATGCCCGGATAGGGAAATTTCGTATTAAATGCATTGTAAATCGCACGAATATATATAAGATTTCCGAAAAATCATTGGTAATTTGGGCAAATACCCAAATTTCTTTACGAAATATGAAAGAGTTCGATCAGGTGACCTCTTTCACGTACCTCAACCATCTCTTCTCGTCCCCGATGTTCTGCATCAACTGTTCCTTGCGGTATTCATCATGTTGCGTCTGCAGCTCCCTAAGCTCCGCCACCCCTCGCAGCAGGCCGCAGATGTCATCGAACAGCGAGTCCGCCTGGGCCTGGGTAAGGTCGTCGTCGCGCAGATCCCCCTGCAAACGCCTCGCCTCCTTCTCCAGGACCTCCGCCAGAGCCCTGGCGGCCTGCAGCTCCTCCAAGGTCACCTCCTCGTCGTTGACCATGCGGAACACCGTGTCCCGGAGCCGGACCTTACGGCCCTCGATCTCCCATTCATCAGGGATCATATGGCCTGCCCAGAAGAACAAGGAGTTGATGCTGCCCATGATCTTGGCCCTTTCCTGCGCGGTCAGGCAGCGCGTGCCTTTGTTCGCTGACTCATGCAGGCAATGGTCATTCTGCTCGTTCGCCATCTTTCGCCCCCTCGATACCGTTGATAAGAGCACAAAGGGTGCTATTATATCCCACCGGTCGCCTGGACCGCACCCCTGCCCGGACCAGTGACCCATTGATGGCGTCCACCTCGGTCCTCCTCCCCCTCTCCACGTCCTGCAACATGCTGGAGCGGTTCGTGGCCGTGGCACGGACCACATCAATGACATCTTGGAAACAAAGGTCGCCCTGGTCCAAGCCGCCATTCGCGATGGCGATTTCCAATGATTCGTCGAACACCGATCCGGCTCAAGGCGAGCAAACCCTCCGAATCGAGTATGGCACCGTTCCTCCTCCTCACCAGTGCGGTGATCGGATTGATGGCCGAGTTGATGACCGCCTTTCGCCACACGTCCTTGGCGATGTTGGAGGAGACATCGCACACGATGCCTGATCCGCCGAACAGATGCGAATATGGGTCGAGGTCCAGCCCACCCTCGATGGCCCCCAGTCGCAATCCTCCCGAACCTGCGTGAATGATGTGACCAGGGCCTTGGTGGGTGACGCCGAAGGAGGCCACCCCCAGCACTAACGGCGAACCGCCGATATGGGTGGGGAGGTCCAGGACCCTCATCCCGTTCTGGACCACCATCAGCACGGTCCCGTCACCTAATATGGGGCCAAGGCCTGCCAACGACGCCTCGAGGTCGTAAGCTTTTCACGGTGAGCAGGACCAGGTCGTAACATCCATCCTCCGGGATACGCTCGAAAGCCTTCGGGTGGACCGTGAGCTCGGTCAGACCGGTGATGCGCAGTCCCCCTCCTGTTATGGCCCTCGTATGGTCCCTGCGACCGACCATGGTAACGTCGTTCCCAGTGGCCAGCATGCCACCGAGATAACTGCCCACCGCCCCGGCGCCGTAGACCAGTACCCTCAATCGCCCGCCTCCCTCCTGGCCCTCTCCGCCGCCCTATGCGCCAATATCAACGGGCTTCGGTCGGCATCAAGGCAATATCGCCGTACCATCTCCTCCGCCGTGTCCAACGAGACACGGTGGCCGACGGAGACGTACAGCTTCCTTCTCCCTTCTCCGACCACCCTCCCCCTTTCCACTCCCTTGTACCGGATGGACCCAGGGTCGGCGGGGTCGATATCGCCCACCAGGAGGCTCTTCGCCGCCCCGATGGTCGGCACGTCCAGCACCACCCCCATGTGGCTGGCGATACCTAGACCGCGGGGGTGCAGCACCCCCTGGCCATCCACCAGGAAAAGTGTTCCAGATGAGGAGGAGACCAAGGGCGCCAGTGACGCCAGCTCCCGGAAGCTCAGGTATGAGGGGATGTAAGGGAACTTGACCTGGGACCGGTCCAACCTAATGTCCACCGAACCCGTCTCGATGTCAAGGACGGCCATCGCCGAGAAGGCCTGATCGCCTCGGTAAGCGACGTCCAGTCCCGCCACCTTGCGCAACCTTCCCAGGCGATCCCGTTCCACCACCTGGTGGCTCAACCTCTCCTGCTGCTCCCGCAACCTTCCCAGTGCTGGGTCGATGTGGAAATCGGAGAACCCGACCTTCGCCAGGTCGACCTTGCCATCGCTTATCGGGACGCCTTCCTCGCGCAGGAGGCGCTGCTTGGTGTCGGTGCCCTTGCCCATGCCGCAGTACCACCCCACCTCCCCTGTGCCGTAAACGACGCGATGGCACGGGACCTCGATGGGACGGGGATTCCTGGCCAGGATGGACCCCACCACGCGGGAGGCGCTCACGTCCCCCAGGGCCTTGGCTATGTCCCCGTAGGTGGTGACCTTCCCCCGAGGCACCTGGCTGGTGGCCTGGAACACCAACCACTCGATGTCTGGAAGCTCATTGTCGGGCGCTTTCATGCTATCACCTCAAAATGGCCTTGCCCGCCTTTAATCATTGTTCCCGCCTGGGACGACCCGCACCATGAAGACCAAGACGGCGCTGGAAAGCAGCAAAGCGCCGGTCACCACGATGGCCGTGGTCCAGGACCCGCTCATGTCCCTCAATGTCCCGGAGACCACTGGGGCCAGGATGGCCCCGATCTCCGCCACCAGGTTCCACATGCCGAAGGCCTGGCCCTGCATATCCCCTGGCGCCAGGTCGGAGGTGAGGGTCATGTGCACGGTCTGCAAGGCCGCGAAGAGCACGCCGATGACGAACAACAGGGTCCCGAGGAGGAGCACGTCGAACTCGCCGGAACGGACCACCAAGGCCAGGACCAAGACCAGACCTCCCACTGCCAGGCAAAGCCCGACATAGGTTCGTCGCCTTCCCCACCCCATCCGCATGGCCCGGTCTCCCAACCGACCTCCCAAGGGGTAACCGATGAGGCCAGCCACACCGAACAGCGAGGCATACACCGCGGCCGATGGCAACCCCATCTCCGCCGATTCGGACACCAGCAGCAAGGCCCAAAAACCGAAGAACCAAAGGGTGTAGAGTATGGGAAGGGCGGAGAGGTACATCAGCCAGAGGTTGCGGGAACGGAGCACGGGGGCGCTCACCACCTTGAGCCGCCAGTAGATGACCGCCACCAGGCCTAAGGCGGTCAGCAGGATGGCCGCGGCCTGTTCCAGCCCGCCCCATCCTAGCCGCAGGGTGCCTTCGAACGTAGCCATGACCACGACGAGAAGGACGGCAGAGATGAGCACCAGCCGCGTGGCCGCCTTGAGGAACGAACCCTTCTCCGCCTTCCTCGCCTCCAAGCGTCTCCAGAGCCCATATGATATCAGCATGGTGGGGATGGAGAAGAGCACGAAAGGCACGGTCCAGGCCGATTCACTGCCAACGTATGGTACCGCCAGCTCGATGATCGGGACGGTGACCAAAGTAGCAACGGTGAGACCGAGCGCCAGTCCCACGAACACCACCCCCATGGCGAACCCCTTCTCCTCCTTGGGCGTGACCTCGTTGATGATGGCCCGGTCGTTGGAGTAGTAGGCGCCCTCCCCCAGCCCGGTCAATACGCGCATGGCCACGAAGCCGAAGAGGGAGCGGGACAGGCCGGAGAGGAGCGTGGCGATGCCGGCCCAAGCGGTGCTGATCACCACCATGGTCCTGTGCCCGTAACGGTCGCCCAGATAGCCCGCGGGGAACTGGGTCAGCATATAGCCGGCGAAGAACATGGACCCGACGATACCGGCCATGGCGTGCTGCATCGGCACGTCCGCCAAGAAACCGACGTCGTTGGCGATCATCCACGACACCACCGGTCCGGTGATGCTGCGGTCCAGGTAGCAGATGAACCAGGCCATGAAGAGCCAGGCCCAGACCTTTCGATAAGGCCTATACCTCACCGCCGCATCGCTCGGACCTGATGGCGCATCCATGCTCCTGCACCACCATTTCCTGGTTCAAGGGCTGGAAACGGCAAAACAATGCCCTCGGCCCGCAATGATGCGAGCCTTATTAATGGTTGGCGGAGCTCAACGTTTCCCATACTGGTCGTAGTGGAAGAGTTCCTCCATCGCCTTACGCGGCCTGGCCTCCGGGCTCTCATCGGGGTATCCGATCGCCAAGCAGACCGTGATCACCTTCCCCTTCGGGACGCCCAAGTGCTCGGACAGCTTCTCTTGGTCGAAGGCCCCGATCCAGCACGACCCAAGGCCGAGCTCCAAAGCGGCCAGGGACACATGGTCCAAGGCTATGGACACATCGACCCGGGCCCATTTCTGCTGTGGGTCGTCTATCCCGACCAAGAAGAGGCTGCAGTTCTCCAGGAAGGTCTGGTTCTTGCATAGCGGCACCAGGTCCCTGATCCTCTTCGGGTCTGTGACCGCCACCATCTCCCAGGGCTGACGGTTCGCGCCCGAAGGGGCCAGCCTGGCCGCTTCCAGCAGCGTCTCCAGGTCATCGACGGAAAGCTCTTTCGGTCGGTACCTGCGCACGCTCCTCCGCTCATGTATGGCCTCAATCACCTGCATATCATCTCACCAGGGACGATATTGGCAACAGCCGACATATGTGCTTTTCCCGTTCAGCTCTCCTTGCGCTCGTCCTTGATGTGGACCACCCGCTGCGGGAAGGGTATGTCGATCCCATTCTCGGAGAACCTCTTGTACAGCTCTCTCCCGGAAGTCCGAAGCGGCCCTCCAGCGGTTGTTGGCATCGTCGATGTCGATGAATATCTTCATGTTGATGGCGGAGTCGGCGAAGTCATTGAGGCGGATGCGGGGCTGCTTGCTCTTGACCGCGTTAGGGGTCTCCATGGCGGCCTCGTACATCTGCTGCTTCACCACCTCGATGTCCGAACCATAGGCCACGCCGACCAACACGGCGATGGTCAGCTCCCGGCCTGGACGTACAACATTGATTATCGGGTCGTTGGCCATCTTGTCGTTCGGCACGACGATGATGTAGTCGTTGGTGTTGTCATAGATCTCGGTGGCCCTGAGCCCCAGGTGCGCGATCTCACCGAATCCGCCGTCGCTGAGCATGATGGTGTCCCCCACCTTGAAGGGACGCTCCACCAGCAGCTGCATGCCAGCGAAGAAGTTGGCCAGCGTGGATTGGGCGGCGAGACCGACCACGATGCCCAGGAAGCCCGCCCCGACCAACAACACCGTGAGGTCATAGCCCATGATGCTGAATATGGTCATGAGGGCGATCATGGGGATGAAGATCATGCCCAACTTCTCCATTATCGGGATGATGGCGTCGTCCATCTCGGTGTTGGTCCTCTTGGCGTACTGCTTCGCCATAGTAGATGACGACCTCATCGTAGACCTTGTAGGCGATCCAAGCGCCCAGCAGCACGAACATTATCTGATAGGCCGTCTCGATGTTGGCGATGACGTCCCCGGGCAGGTCCAGTATCTCGATGGAGCTGACCGTGCCGATGAGGACGATGAGCACGAAGACCGGTAGGCGCAGGATGCGCAGCAATATGTCGTCGAGCTCGCTCTCCGTCTTCCTGGTGAACAGATGGGCGAGGGGGTCGACCACGAAGTAGAAGATGACCGCGATCCCCACCCAGATGAGCACCGAGAATATGAACGACCAAAGGTTGGTGTCGAAGGGCGGCGGGAAGGGGTTCTCGAACCTCTTCAAGATCAGGTTCTCACCGGTGGTCACCCCGAACATCGAGACGACCTCCAAGCTCACCGTGTCCGAATAGCTCTCCAGTCTGGCTCGGGTCGTCCATCCTGGTGGAGGTGAAGTTGACCTCGAAATCTGCGTCGAATGTTTTGACGTTACGGCTCGGCACTGAATGTGACCGTGAAGGTGTGGGACTGCCCCGGGTCGACGGTGGCGAAGTCGTCATCGAACGAGGCGGTGACGCCCCCATCCTCCGCCGGGGTGACGATGCCCTTGACCAGGAAAGGCGCGGTGCCGTTGTTGAAGATGACATAGCTTATCTTGATGTCCGAATCCCCGCGCAGCTCGGTGGTCCCTGGGTTCATGGGGAATACCGTGACCTCGGCCGCCTGCGATGTCGGCATGACCATCGAAACGAATGCCAGCGACATGAGAAGTGCCATGGCGAACGTGAAGGCCCGTCGCGCCCTTAGATCCCTATCCATTGTCATCCTACCTCTGTCTGGGTACGGGGACCGCATTGATGTTCTACATAAAAACATTGCCTTGCCCTTTTCATGATTACTCGACCTGGGAACCAAGCGGAAAACCTTTTTATGGACATCCATGATTCCGAAGCATGGACTGGCTGTCAGTGACCCGAGTGGCGATAGCCCTGGCGTTGCTGACCATGGCGGCCATATCCGATTGGGAGACCAGGACCGCCTCGGACAAGTTCTGGGCGGCCATGGGGGCGGCCGGCCTTGCGCTTCTGGGGGTGCAGATCGTCATGGACGACCTGGACCCGCTTTACCTGCTCATCCTTCTGCCCATAGGCTGGGTCTTCTTCGACATGCTCTGGGACCGCAAGGGCATATTCGAGGAAGGGATTAACTGGCTCCCTCTGATGCTGTACATCGCCAGCGCCGCTTGCTTGACAGTGCTGGTAGGCCTGTTCTACAATAGCGAGGACCTCTGGGCCCTGTTGAGCATACTGGTCATGTTCGTGGTCTACTACCTGATGTACATATTCGACATCATCAAGGGCGGAGCGGACGCCAAGGCCTTGATCGCTCTCACCGTCCTCATCCCGGTCTATCCGATGGTGGGCGGGTTCCCGCTGGTTCCCGTGCCGGAGGGGATGGCCCAGTTCGTGATGCCTTTCTCCTTGCTGGTGCTGTTCTACGGGGCACTGATCACTTTGGCCATACCTGTCTACTACGTCTTCTACAACCTCTCCAAGGGCGACCGGAAGATCCCGGCGATGTTCTTCGGGAGGCGCATGGACATCGAGGAGGCGAAGAAGAAGCATGTCTGGCCCATGGAACGGATCGAGGGGCAGGAGGTCTCGGTCTCCTCGATACCCCAGTCCAACCCGGTGGAGGAGCAGTTCGCCGCCCTGGAGGCCAAGGGCATGAAGACCATCTGGGTGACGCCGAAGATACCCATGCTCATCCCCCTGACCTTCGGTCTGATCATCGCCGTGGTGGTGGGCAACATCGTTTTCGCCCTGGTGTGAGCGCGAACCGACATCGGTCCGACCGGCCACCAACCGGTCATGTCCCGCCCCGCCAGCAGACGGTCCCTCAGCTCCTCCAGGTCCATCGCGCTCACGGCACCATATGGAGGTCCCGGCCGCATTTGCCGCAGCGACCGTGGTGGTAGTTCACCATCTCCACATCGAACCAGGACCGCCGGATGACCAAGCTGCCGCAGTCTGGGCAAAAGGTGCTCTCCGCGTCCGAGCGCATGTTGCCCACATAGACGAACTTCAGACCGCTCGCCTTGGCCAGCTGGTGCGCCCTCTCCATGGTCTTGGAGGGGGTGGTCGGGAGGTCCATCATCTTGTAGTCCGGATGGAACCGGGAGAAGTGCACTGGCATCTCATCGTCGATCTCCGCCACCCAGCGGCAGAAGCGACCGATCTCCTCCTCCCCATCGTTCTTGGTGGGTATGATCAGGTAGGTGAGCTCCACATGCATGCCCAGCTCGTGTCGCCACCCTCACCGTGTCCAGCACCGGTTGCAGCCTGCGCCTTGCACACTTTCTTGTAGAAGTCCTCGGTGAAGCCCTTGACATCGATGTTCATGGCGTCGATCACCCCCTTGAGCTCGCAGAGAGGGGCCTCTTGGATGTAGCCATTGGACACGAAGTTGGTGAACATGCCCTCCTTCTTGCATAGCTTGGAGGCATCGGAGGCGAACTCGATCCACATGGTGGGCTCGTTGTAGGTCCAGGAGACGCCGTTGCATCCTGCCTCCTTGACCATCTTTGGCACCTCCTCCGCCTCGATGCGGTTCAGGAGGGGGGAGTCCGGGGCCGCCTGGGATATGGAATAGTTCTGGCAGTGCAGGCATCCGAGGTTGCAGCCCACGCTCCCGAACGATAGCACGGTCTGACCTGGTTTGAAATGGAAGAATGGCTTCTTCTCCATCGGGTCCACATGCGTGGATGAGACCATGCCATAGGTCAAGGCCATGAGCTTCCCCTGCACGTTCTGCCTCACCCCACAGATGCCCCGACTTGGCCCGGGGTATCAGACAGCGATGGGGGCAGAGCTCGCATCGGACCACATCCCCCTTCACGTGCCAGTACATCGCTTCCTTCACATTCTCACCACCGGAAGTGTTCGAAACCCTTGTCCTCCAAGAACGACCTTCTGCCCTCATCCTCCAAGAAGATGCCTTCGCCCGGTCGCCTCGCCTATGACCGTGAAACCCTTCCCCAGCATGGAGCGCAGCCGCGGCTCCCCTTCTGGGTCCAGTGTGAACAGCAGCTGGTAGTCGCCTCCGGAATGCAGCGCCCAATCCATCGCGTCCAAGCCCAGCCTTTCGCCTATCTCCATCGCATCGACATGCACCGGTAACGCTCTCCTGTCGACCTTGAAACCGACCCCGCTGCGCCGGGCCAGCTCGTGCACGGACATGGCCAGCCCATCCGAGGTGTCCATGCAGGAGGTCACGCAACCCGATGCCGACAGTATCGTCCCCTCCTTTGTCCGCGGGAACGGCTCCAAAAGCGCCTTCCGGGCCAGGGGGTGGAATCCCTCCTCATCTATCTCGGCCCAACCGGCCCCGGCCAATCCCAGGTGGCCGGTGACCGCCAGGAGATCGCCTGGGCGAGCTCCCGAGCGGAGCAGGATGCCGTCCGTCCGCACCATGCCCAAGGACGTGCCGACCAGGCAGATGTCATCGGTCTCCTTGGTATCGCCACCCAGATAGTCGGCGCTCACCTGTTCCGCGCAGGCCCCTATGCCGTCCGCGATGCCCTCCACGGTCTCCAGCTCCGTTTCCCGGGGCAGTCCCATGGCCACCAACAGGCCGAGGGGCAGGGCGCCCATGGCGGCGATGTCGCTGAAGTTCACCGCAGCTGCCATCCACCCCATCTGGAATGGCGTGGTGGGCTTGGGGAAATGCGTCCTGCGGGTCACCAGGTCGGTGCTCGCCACCAGGTATCGGGAGCCAAGGCGCACGGCCGCGGCGTCGTCCCCCAGCCCGATATCGCCGGAAGGGCCGATCCTGCCGATGAGGGCCCCCACCACGGACTTCTCGCCGATATCGCACAATCTGACCATCGTACCTTCATTGTCAAGGCCATCGTTTTAAGGTTGCCATGGTCGGGGACAGTTCTATATCGAGGCGTGCCGTTCCGCATGAACGTATGGTGAAGGTGGAACTGCCCTATGGTGCCAAAGGGCATCAGGACATCGAGCTGGACAGGGAGCGCTTCCTCGGCGTCATCCGTCCATTGGAGGTGGAGGTGCACGACGAGGCCCAGGTCATCGACGCGTCCTTGGACGACCCCTGTGGGGGAAAGGACATAACCTCCTTCCTGGAGGGGGGGAAGGACATCGTGTTCATCGTGAACGATGGCACCAGGCCGACCCCGACCGCCAAGGTGCTGGACGCGCTGGCGGACCGCTTCGACCTGACCAAGGCCCGCTATCTGGTGGCCACCGGGACTCACCGCGCCCCCACCGAGGAGGAGCTACGATTCATCTTCGGCAGGCCATCTGGACAAGCTGCGGGACCGACATCCATACCCACGATTCCAAGAAGGACCGACTGCGTGTCCCTCGGCATCTCCAAGAACGGCACCGAGATGGAGGTCAACGAGATGGCGGTCCAGGCCGACCGCCTGGTCATCATCACCAGCGTCGAGCCCCACTATTTCGCCGGCTACACCGGAGGGAGGAAGTCCTTCCTGCCCGGCGTGGCGTCCTATCGCAGACCATCGAGCAGAACCACCGCTGGCCATGAGGCCGGAGGCCAAGGTGCTGGCGCTGGAGGGCAACCCGGTCCACGAGGACATGATGGACGCCCTGAAGGTCGTCAAAGGACAAGCCGATCTTCTCGATCCAGGTGGTGCTGGACCGGCATCAGAAGATCTACAAGGTGGCGACCGGCGACCTGCATTCCTCCTTCGAGCAGGCGGTCAAGTGGGCCAACGAGGTCTTCTCGGTCGACGATCAAGGAGAAGGCGGACGTGGTCATCACCATCGCGCCCTACCCGATGGACGTGGACCTCTACCAGTCGCAGAAGGCCCTCGACAATGCCAAGATGGGCGTTGAAGGACGGCGGGACGATCATCATGGTGTCCAAGTGTCGGGAGGGCATCGGGGACGAGACGTTCTACCACCAGCTGTCCCCTCCCGACGACCCCAAGCGCATCCTGGAGAACCTGAGGCAAGGAGTACAAGCTCGGTTACCACAAGGCGGCCAAGATGGCCGAGATCATGGACTGGGCGAGCTCTGCGCGGTGACCGACCTTGAGCTGTGAGCTGCTGAAGAAGGTCGAACATCCGTCCGTTCGCCACGGTCCAGGAGGCGGTGGACGCCGCCCTGGCCCCCGACCAAGGACGCCAAGGTCTTAGTAATGTATGGACGGTAGCATCACCGTGCCGAGGGTGGTTTAAGATGGCCGATTACATCGAGGCAAAGAATCTCCGGGAAGTGAGGAAGGAGATGATGACCTGCACCTATGTGCGGGTTCTGCAAGAGCGTCTGCCCGGCGTTCGAGGACATCGGCTGGGACCCCGAGCGTCGCCCGGGGCCGGATCATCCTCGTCCTACGGCCTGATGAACAAGGACATCCCGGCCGACGACGTCGGTCATGGAGTACCTCTACCAATGCACCACCTGCAAGGACTGCGAGCGGCGCTGCCCCTCCAAGGTCCAGGTGGTCGATGTGGTCGAGCGGGCCCGCCGGGACCTGGTGGCCAACGGCCGCATGCTGCCCAAGCCACCGCAAGGTGGTCGAGAACATCCTGAAGATCGGCAACCCCTACGGGGAGAAGCGCTCGGTGCCGCGAGGCGTTGGGGCAGAGGACCAAGGAGCGCCAAGCTCGGTTACTTCGTCGGCTGCACCTCCGCCTACCGAACCCAGAGCATCGCCAAGGCCACCATCTCCATCATGAACAAGCTGGGCGAGGACTTCACCCTGCGTGGACGAGGTCTGCTGCGGCAGCGTGCTGCAGCGGGTCGGCTGGGACGAGGAGGAGGTGGACGAGCTGATGGAGCGGAACGTCGAGCGCCATCGCCGACCGGGCGTCGAGGAGGTGGTGTTCTCCTGCGCCGGCTGCTACCGCATGTTCAAGGAGGAGTACCCCAAGCATCGTCAAGGTGCCGTTCAAGGTGCGCCACATCTCGGAGATACCTGGCCGACAAGGACCTCAAGCTTAAGACCATTGAAGAAGAAGATCACCTATCACGACCCCTGCCATCTGGGCCGGCACTCCGGCGTCTACGAGCCCGCCGCGGCAGGTGCTGGCCAAGGTGCCCGGGACCGAGTTCAAGGAGATGCCCCGAAGCCGGGAGACGGCGCGGTGCTGCGGCGGAGGGGGCGGGGTCCGTTCCGCCTATCCGGAGCTGTCGGAGCAGATCGCCGGCAAGCGGGTGGACGAGGCGGCCTTCGCCGATGTCCTGGTGACCTCCTGCCCGTTCTGCGTGAACAACCTCAAGGTGGGCAAGGAGCGCCAAGGCGCCAAGCTGGAGGTCCTGGACCTCACCGAGCTGGTGGACAGGCAGATGGGGTGATGACATGTCCCGGGTGAGGCACTACTTCTCATACGACGAGGCGCTGGCGGAGTGGCGTCGCTTCGGGCTTCCGGAGAACTTCATGGACCGGCGGCGCATGCTCGGGTCCATCTTCGTGGTCCAGGACGGCATGGATCGGGAGGAGGCGGTCATACTGCAGGATGCGGTCAAGGGCAGGGGGGGCGAGGCCTTCCTCTGTCGCAAGATACGCTCCGGCAAGGTGATGATGGTGGGCCCTCCCTTCTTCTTCGAGCAGCTGGCCATGGACGCGGCGCGGTAGGCCATTATGGCATGGAGATCGCCACCGCCATTCGCAACTACCATTCCGATTACACCGTCCCAGTTCCTTTGGCCAAACGGGAGCTGCGCTTCGACCGCACCTTGGTCATGGGGGTGCTCAACGTCACTCCGGACTCGTTCTCCGATGGCGGTTCCTACGATCGTAAGGACGCCGCCGTGGAGAGGGCGATGCAAATGGTGCAGGAGGGCGCGGACATCATCGACATAGGCGGGGAGTCCACCCGGCCAGGCGCGGAGCCGGTCGCAGAGAAGGATGGAGATGGACCGCATATTGCCAGTGATCGAGGCCTTGGCCGGGAGGATCGCCGTGCCGATCTCCGTGGACACGCGCCACGCGACGGTGGCAGATAAGGCCCTCCAAGGGGGAGCGGAGATCATCAACGACGTCTCCGGACTGAGGGACCCGGAGATGATCAAGGTGGCGGCCAGCCATCAATGCGGCGTGGTCTCCATGCACATGCGCGATGAGCCAGGCACCATGCAGCACAACGTGCATTACGAGGACCTCGTGGGGGACATCTACCACGAACTGCATCTTTCCATCCAGCGCGCGGTGGAAGGCGGGGTGGCACCGGAACGGATCATGGTGGACCCGGGCATAGGGTTCGGCAAGACCGCCGATCATAATCTGGAGCTGTTGCACCGTTTGCGCGAGTTCCGCGGGTTGGGCAGGCCATTGCTCGTCGGCACGTCAAGGAAGAGCTTCATCGGCACCATACTGGGAGGCACTCCCGAGCAGCGTCTGGAGGGTTCCTTGGCGACGGCGGTGGTGGCTACGATGAACGGCGCCAACATCGTCCGCGTCCATGACGTCGGTCCAACGGTCAAGGCGTTGCGCATGACGGACGCGGTGCAGCGCCGGAAGAGCCGACCCTACTAGATGATAAAAAAGGTCGACGTCACGGCTATGACCACCACATCCGATGGCCACCAGGAAGAGGTAGCTCCTGAGCTTCTCCTTTTTGACCTCCTTCTGGTAGTCCTCCTGGCATTTCTCGGAACAGAACTTCTGTCCCAGATCTATCGGGTCGTCGCAGATCTGGCAGTGGTCGTGCTCGGGGAGGTTCTCTGTCAAGTCATCACTTCCGCAGCGGGAGGAGGAACGAGGCCATCCCTATGGCCATCACGATCTTCAGGGCGTCCGCGGCCACGAAAGGAGCTGCGCCCAGCGCGACGCCCTCCCACCAGCCTATGCCTAGGACCATCACCAGCTGCCCAACGCCGAACAGGTAGATCAGGCCCACCGCGACCGCCATGGACAGGGCCACGGTGGCGTAGGTCCAGCTCTTCTTCCTTTCCACCAGCTCGCCTAAGAGGGCGGCGGCGGCGACGAATCCGATCAGATAGCCCCCGGTCACGCCTACCAGCGCCATGAGGCCTCCGGCGGCGAACAGACCGAAAGAACCCCCGATGGCTAGGAACATGACCTGACTGATCGCTCCGTAGCGTCCCAGCACGACGGCGGAAAGGAGGACCACCAACACTTGCCCGGTGAAGGGCACTGGAGTGAACGGCACGTAAAGGCGGACCATCGAGGCCAATGCGGTGAGCAAGGCGAACAGCAAGGCCACGGTGATCTTCTCGACGAACGTCGCCTCGTTCCTCCAGCCATGGAGGTCGTTGGCCACCTTGTCCTTGTAGTAACGATACCCGCCCGTGCCGTACATGCGGGGATGATGCCGGCATGCCTTGATAAAATTTATCATGGTGGCCCAGCGAGGTCCGGAGGGTCCGGCCGGAGATGATGTCATCGCTCATCTTCAGGGCAGGCTAGGTCGGTTCGGGACAAGCAAAACCCTCTTATGGCCCAAGGCGTATCCCGGCCTCATGCTGGAATGGAAGGTCCTGGGAAAAGAGACGCTGCCTGTGGCGATACAGGACAACTGGGAGGAGCAGCTTCGCGCCCTCTCCGCCCGCAAGAAGGACAAGGAGCGCTTCCTGGCGATGCTCGATTCCGCCGATATCTCCTACTTCTTCGACACCATACACGAGATCCACACCTTCCTGATCAAATTGCTCGTCGAAACCACCAATGAGGACCTGGCGTTCTTCGAGGGGTTCATGAAGAGGATCCGCCGCTCCGCCAAGGAACCGATGGTCTCCCTGGAGGGGGAGGAACAGAACAGCGTCATCATCATCACCGCCGACAAGGAGCGGGACGATTATGAGGCCAGGCAGGAAAAGAGGGAAGAGCGGGCCGTGGCCCGCGAGGCCTCCATGAAACAGATGGAGGAAAAGAGCCGGGAACAATGGGCCATCCCTAGTTCACCAAAGCGCCCGACTTCTCGATGAGGCGGTCCAGCTGTTCCACCTTGACCGTCGAGTCGCCGCTCTGTTGTTCCGCCACCCACTGGCGTAGCTTCTTTATCGCCTTGCCGGAGTCGATGATCTCCTCGGCCTTGCGCACGCCCTCCTCGAGGTCCTTGGCATGGCCGGTTATGTAGAGTATGGGAGCGGTGTTCAAACAGACGATGTCACGACGGGAGTTGTGGTCCTCGCCAGACAGCACGCGCAGCAGCTCGATGGCCTCCTGTCCCTTGTTCAACTTGCAGAGGATGACCTCCTCCTTGGCGGTCGGGAGCCCGAGGTCCTTGTAATCGAGCACGTACTCCTCGATCTCCCCGTCCGGATGGAGCTCCGCCACATACGTGGGTCCGAGGGTGGAGAGCTCGTCCAGGCCGCGCTTCTCATGTGCGTCCATTCCATGCACCACGAAGGCCCGGCGGTAGCCGATCTCGCGCATGGTCTTGGTGATGGGCATGACCATCTCCTTGGCGTACACGCCCCGGACGCCGTAGGTCGGCAGGGCGGGATTGGCCAGGGACCCGGCCATGTTCAGCACCGTCCCGAAGCGGACCTGGGAGAGGATACGGTAGAGGGCTTGGGGGTGGACCTTGCCGCTCATGCCGTTGAACATGCCGATCCCGGCGTTCTCGATGCTGCGTTTCACCACCGAGACATCGCACTCCACGTCCACGCCCAGCGCCTCCACGATGTCCACCGTTCCACATTTGGAGGTGATGGCGCGGGCACCGTGCTTGGCCATGTAGATGCCGTCCGCCGCGGCCACGATGGAGGCGGCGGTGGAGATGTTGAAGGTCTTGATGGTGTCCATGCCAGTGCCGCAGTTGTCCACCAATGGACCAGGGACCTCCGGTCTGACCTTGACGGTATCGATATCGTATATCGCCTCCCAGCTGCCCGCCAGTTCCTCCGGGGTGGCCCCTTTCGCGGTCAGCGCCGCCAAGAACGCGCCCTGCTGCAGGTCGGGCTGTTGGTTCAACAGCACCTCTCGGAACAGGTCCCTGGCCTCCGCCCGGGTGATGTCCTTTCCCTTGATCAGCGCGTCCACCTTTGCCACCGAAGTACCTTAGTTTCTCTTCCATTCCACACCTCAGAATTTCGTGATGACCGATTTCATCCCGATGCGGTCGTTGACATGTTTGAACGCCTGGACGATCGCGTCCAACGTCGCTCGCTCCGTGACCAACCATTCCACGTCCAGCTCCCCCGAGAGCAGCGATTCCACCGCCATGCGGTTGTGGCGGCTGGAGCAACCATACGCCCCCACCAGGGCGATCTCCCGGTAGTGCAGGGAGCGCACATCGAAAGGCACCTCATAGTTGCCCTTCTTGGGGCCGCTGAAGACGCTGATCCGACCATGGGGGGCTACCAATTTAAGCACCCAGCTGTCCACCCGCACCTCTGGGGTCGACATTAGCACGACATCCACTCCTTCCCCGCCGGTCTCCTCGGCCACGATCGAGGCGATGTCCTCTACCGATGGGTCGATGATGCGATCGGCCAGACCCGAAGGCAATAGCGCCCGGCGCCCCTCCAGATGTTCGGTCATGAGGACCTTGACCGCCCCCTTGTGCCTGGCCGCGATGGCATGCAGGCACCCGATGGGCCCGGCACCGAATATCAGCACCACGTCGCCCCTTCTCACTGAGGCCAGCTCCTGCCCGTTGAGGCAGCAGGCCAATGGCTCCGTCAAGGTGACCAACGCAGCATCGATGGTTGCCGGCAAGCGGACCAGACCGCCCCCTTGGACGCTCTCCGCCGGCACGGCCATGCGCTGGGCGAATCCTCCGTCACGGTTGAATCCAAGGATGCCCATATGGTGGCATTGGTTGTCATGGCCGCGGGAGCAGGGGCGGCAGACGCCACAGGCGATCCCCGGCCAAATCTGGACCAGGTCCCCCTCCCGGTATGAACGCACCTTACCGTCCACTTCCACGATGCGACCGACCATCTCATGGCCCAGCACCCTGGGGTACACCAGGTCCTTGTGACCATGCTCCAGCATCTTGGCGTCAGTGCCGCAGATGGCACAGGCAAGCAGCTCCACCACTGCCCCTCCTGGGGGAAGCACCGGCTCATCCATCTCCTCAACGATGAGGGACCCAGGGCCGGTCATCAAGGCTGCTTTCATGTGCCCGGAGATATGGCTTGCGGATATTTAAATTGGATGTATCATCCAACTCTCATCCAGCATGCATCCAATCTATGGCATTGAGACTCTTGGAGGGTAAGACACAAAGTAGATTAACGCCCAGGTTCGTGAGGATAACCACTTGGTATGTCGGTCCGCGTTCGCGTCGTCCTGATTGCGTTTCTGTTGTTGGCCACCATGTTCATGCCTCTGGCGTTCATCGGGCCTTCATCGACCAGCCTAAGCGTTGATCCTCCCAGGCTGAATATGGAGAGGACATCATCAGAGGCCCAGGGGCTGGCAGTGTTCGACCTCCCCTCCAGCGCCGAAGTCCTCGCTCCAAGCACCACGGACATAATCCTCACCGCCCGATTCAACTATTCATCCGAGAATGGTCTCGACGTCCTTGCTTGCAAGGGAGGCCTTGTGCAGCTGTGGAGGGTTGGGGCCCACAGCTCCTTCGTGGAAAGGAATGGCACGACGGATGGCGCAGGCAAGGTCACCTTCACCAACCTCACCGCAGGCCAGTTCGAGCTCACCATCAGCACCTCGGACCAACGGTTCGTCGAGGTGAGGGATACGACGATATTGTCCAACTCGGTCTATGAATGGTCCACCGGTGTCTTCAACGTGAGCTCATCCAGCACCATCAACCACCGCATCACCAATGAGGACCGGGGAGCATGGTCGGCCTTCGAGGCGGCCCAGGCCGGGGCGCTCTGGATCAAGGATCAGACCGGCTTCGAGATGAACGAGGTCACCATCAACTGGCCCTCAGGAACCTGGCCCAGCTCCTCGGGCACTGTCATTGACATCCCGGCCGAGGATGGGCACATCTGGGACCAGGGAACGATCCTCCATGAGTACGGTCATTGCATCCATTATACCGTAAGGGGAGGAAGCTTCCCCTACACCGAGGGACTGGACCCTCACTATATCGATAGCGAATCCAATGGGCCCTTCGCGCTCACCGAGGGCTGGGCCGAGTTCTTCGAGCGGGCGGTCATCGGTAACCCAGCCCGCTCCGACGGCAGCAACATGGAATCGACCGTGTACGCCGACGGCCCCTTCTTCAATGGAGATTACGGCGACTGGGACGGCAACTCGGTGGAGGGTGCCGTGGCCAATGTGATCTGGGACATTTACGACGGCGTCTCGGCCACAGACAATCCCACATGGGACCCGGACGGGAACGGGGACCAGGATCGACAACGAGTTCGATACCTTCTGGAAGATATTCCGTGATGACAAGCCCCAGAGCATGTCCGAAATTTACGCCGCCTGGCCGGAGAAGAACGACTCCTTGCGCACGATCTTCTACCATGCCCGGTTCCAGGTGGACCTCGGCTATCCGCTAAACCCCAGCACCTACGACTCCAGCCACAAGATAATGCAGGAATCGGACGACTCGACCGTGGAAGTGACCTGGAGCGGTGCCATCGACTACTCTGGTGACATAGCCGGTTATTCCATCGTCTGGGACGGGGAGCCTGACACCGTGCCGGACGACAGCATCGACACCGTCATGGCCAGGTCCAAGAGCCCGGCCCTAACTGAAGGGCTATGGTATCTGCATATCCGCGCCGTCAACGTCGATGGGAACGCGGCCAACGGTTCGTACAACATCGGTCCGTTCGTCATCGCTGCCAACGCCACGGCCCAGGACGATGATGGAGGGTCATTGACCTTGGAAGGTTGGGAGATCGCGTTGCTAGGGGTCTTCGCCATAGTGGTGGCGGCATCGGTCATCGGGGTCAGCCGGATCATCAAGAGAGCCGGACCAGGACACACTGCCGACGGAGGAGCAGCAGTATGGCGCGCCATGGGCCCCCACGACATACACTGTGATGAACACCAGCTATGCCCCCCCACCACCGCCGCCGCCCCCTGTAGGGGCGCCCCTGCCGCCGGAGAACCCTGATGGGACCCGCTTCTGCCGTAACTGCGGTCGGACGGATGTGGGAGGGACCTTCTGCCCCTTCTGCGGCTACAAGCTCCGTTGAAGTGATTTACCCGAAGCCCGATACCAATGCCATGAGGCGTGCTGAGAAGGAGATCAAGGACCGGTCGCAGATCGAGTCCATCATCCAAGCGGCGAGAGTGTGTCGCTTGGGATTGGTGGACGGGGATGAGGCATACATCGTTCCGATGAACTTCGGTTACTCGGACAACTGTCTCTGGTTCCACTGCGCCAAGGAGGGTCGGAAGATGGACCTGGTGAGACGCACTGGAAAGGCCAGCTTCGAGATCGACATCGACGAGGGCCTGGTGCTGGACCGGGACGCCTACAAGTGCAGCAACAACTTCAAGTGCGTCATGGGGAAGGGCACGATAGAAGTGGTGAGCGACCCTTCGGAAAGGGCAAAGGGCGTGGAGGCGCTCATGAAGCACTATCATCCTGGCGATTATGTCGTGACCGACAGGTGCATGGACAAGACCGTCGTGCTCAAGCTCGAGGTGGAGAGCCTGAGCTGCAAGGTGAACAAGCGGGACTAGGCCATTTGCTGCACTGCGCCGTCCTCCACCGTCACCATGTACTCCTTCATGGGGATCACCTTGCCTGACCTCTCGATGGCCAGGCGGACGAGCTTCTTGGAGACGCGGCAGCAGGGCACCTCCATATGAAGTAAGGTGACGTCCTGCGGTTCGGCCGCCTTGAATATCGCGGCCAGCTTGTCGACGAACTCCTCGTTGTCGTCGAGCTTGGGACAACCGATGAGCACCACCCGGTCCTTGATGAAGTCGCGATGAATACCACCGCAGGCAAAGGCGCTGCAGTCGGCGGCTATGAGCAGTCTTGCCTTGCGGAGATATGGAGCATTGGGCGGGACGAGGCGGATCTGGATGGGCCAGTTCGAAAGTTGCGAAGAGACGGCCCCGACATCATCAGTCGGATGGGGCTTGAATCGCCTCGGACCTGAACCAGGGCAGGCCTGGATGGGGATGTCGTCACAGGATTTCTTACCCAGGTGCTCCTTGACCGCTTCCTCATCGAAATCCTCCGAATCCCTCTCCACGATGGTCAGGGCGCCGGTGGGGCAGCCGCCTATGCACGCTCCCAGTCCATCGCAGAAACGGTCGCTGATGACATGCGCCTTGCCATCGCGGAGCTCGATGGCGCCCTCCGCGCAGTCCATCACGCATTGGCCACAGCCGTTGCACAGATCCCTGTCGATGTCGATGATCTTGCGTCGCACCATGCTAGGCCTTTGCAACCAGGTATATTAATGTCCTTTCCCGAACGGCGGTCTAATCTTCCATGACGAACTTCTTCAAGGTGCTCTCCACCAGCTCCCAGGAGACCAGGGCTGGCTTCTCGAGTATGGTGATCTCGATCTTGCCTCCTTCACCTCGTAAGAGCCTTTGAAGCCGATATGGAAACCGGCCACATATGGGCCTCCGTTGAAGTGCCCTTTCTCGACATCCCCCTCGAAATCCATGTCGATGGTCCTGGCCATCTTGCGGAACTGTTCGTATTTCATCTTCGGGTCGCCCTTGTACTTGAGCACATAGATACGACCGGTCATCATCATTAACCGATGGTCAATAGCGTGGATAATAACATTCGGACCAAGGCTAAAGACTAATGATGGAGTAGACCTTATCCTCACTGGCACAAGGTGGTCCATAGGTCGTCGCATGAGAATTGTCGAGGTCAATCCGTTCCATTACCCCTTCCTGGGAGGGATCGAGCACCGGGTGCATCATATTTCGAAGAGGTTGGCAAAGAGGCATGAGATGATCGTGCTGACAAGCCAACTGGAGGGGACGAGCCCCGAGGAGATGATGGACGGCTATCGTGTCGTCCGTCTTCCTTCCAAGTACATCGACATCTACAATCCCCCCTATGTCTCGACCAAAGGTCTCATGGAGGCGCTCAAGGGACTGGAGCCGGACCTGGTGGACTTCCATTACCGCTGGGCGCCCGATTATAACAAGATCGCCCGTACGTGGCCAGGAAAGAAGGTCTTCACCTTCCATAACACGTTCGGGGAAGGGGTCGGCGTGACCAGGTTGCCCTCATTGATCAACGACCAGATGATGAAGAGACACCTGAAGATGTTCCCCAAGGTCATCTGTGTCAGTGAGTTCGTGAAGAAGGACCTGGACCATCGAGGGTTCGACCCTGCCAGGACGGTTGCCATCCCCAATGGGATCGAGATGCCCTGTACAACGTCTACAAAGGAGGAGGACTTCATCCTTTTCATGGGCCGACTGGTGAACACCAAAGGTCTGGAATATCTGGTCAAGGCCATGAGGTCAGTGGACTCGCAAACTGATCATATGTGGCGGAGGGCCGCTTCAGGACAAGCTTGCAGAAGACTGATCGAGAAGAACGGGCTACAGGATAAGGTGGAGATGACTGGAAGGGTATGTGAGGAGAGGAAGTGCGAGCTGCTGTCCTCGTGCAAGCTCTTTGTGATGCCGTCGATATTCGAATCTTATGGCATCGCGGTGGCGGAGGCGATGTCTTATGGGAAGGCGATCGTGGCAACGAATGTCGGCGGGTTGCCAGAGGTTGTACGAGATGGTGGCCTTCTTTGTAGACCAAAGGATCATGTTGATTTGGCAGAAACAATCATGGAGCTTTTAGGGAACGATAAACTTCGAGAGGATAAATCCTCAAGGGCTAGGGATTTGGCGGCATCCTACACATGGGACGCGATCATTCCAAGGGTGGACGACAGTTATCTTAGCATAATATAGATGGAGGGCGAAATCCAAGGAAATTGATTTGCGCATCACTACGAATTTCATATATCAGCAAACCCGTGCTATGCGCTTGAAAAGAAAGCAATGATGTCATGCCTGAAAATTGGATCACCACATTTCAGAAAATCATGAGCATATTTTCATGCAATGACCCCATTGGGCCACCTACTCCGAGGATTCCTTGAAAATGGTTGGTGGGTCTGTCCAGATTTGAACTGGAGTCACCAGCACCCCAAGCTGGAAGGATACCAAGCTACCCCACAGACCCATTGATAAAGGGGTTGAGTTTAAAGGGTTTCAGCCCAGAGGGATGAGCTCTTCGAGCAGGTCCGAGTGCGATATGATCATGCGGCGGCAGCAGTAGCGCCTCAGACCGAGGTCGTCCAGCACTTCCTTCGCGTCCTCTCCCATCTGCACCCTCTTGATGAAGGTCTGATAGGAGGAACCGACCACCTTGCCGCACGTGAAACATCTCACCGGTATTATCATCTGCTCACCTGTAGCTCTTCTGCCTCTTCTTCCGAGCACCACGGCCCAGGGGCTTCTTCGGCAGCTTCCGGCGCACATCAGAGATGAGCATCGACCGGTCGTACTGCTTGAACGCCCTTGCCAGCTCAGCGTCCTCGTAATAATCGACGATGGCCTTAGCGATTGCGGTCCGGGTGGCCTCGGCCTGACCCATGACGCCGCCGCCGGCGACCGACACGTCGATGTCCACCTTGGACGCTTTGTCCGGGATAAGAGCCAAGGGCTC
Organism: Methanomassiliicoccaceae archaeon; assembly: GCA_963806355.1. Lineage (GTDB taxonomy): Archaea > Thermoplasmatota > Thermoplasmata > Methanomassiliicoccales > UBA472 > JACXTP01. The sequence goes on from CAWDXN010000004.1 coordinate 78,378, forward strand.
CATGATCTTCATGCGGGCCAGCTCCGGCTGCCATGCCTCCACCGGGACCGAGTTGATCCTCAATTTGCCGGATCCCTCGGTGATGGTGGCGCGGGCGACGGCGGTCTTCCGCTTTCCGCTCGTGTTGATGACTTTAACCATTGTATCACCTCACCTTCGAACCAAGGGACTCAGCGATGTCCCCGATGGTGATGTACCTGCCAGTCGTGCTGCGCAACGCGGTCTCCACCTTCATCTTCTCAGAGCCGGTGAACTCCTCGGGTACGCCCACATAGACCTTCAGGCGCTTGTAGGCCGCCCTTCCCATGGGTCTGGTCGTAGGGCAGCATGCCCCTGACCGTCCTCTTCAGGATGAGGTCCGCGCGCCTGGGGTAGAACGGACCGGAGTGCGAGTAGCCGCGGTCGCGCTTTGCCTTGTAGTTCTCCAGGATGTTGTCCCGGTCGCCAGTGACGATCGCCTTCTCGGCGTTGACTATGACGATGTCCTCTCCCTTGAGCAATTGGTGGGCCACAGTTGTCGCCAGACGACCGGCCACATGTTTCTCAGCATCATATACGATCATCCAATTCACCTCATGATCTTGACGCCGGAGCCATTGGGGTTCTGCTTGACCAGTTCCATTATGGTCAGGTTGCTCCCGCCGGCCTCCGCGATGCCTTTCTTCGCGGAATCAGAGAAATCGTAAGCGGCCACAGTGATCTTCTTGCTTATGGCCCCTGCTCCCAGCACCTTGCCGGCGACGACCACTACGTCGCCGTCGGAGGTGAATCGCTCCAACTTGCTCAGGTTTACCTCTGCCCAGTTCCTTCTGGGCTTCTCCAAACGCAGAGCAATGTCTCGCCAGATGTCCGCACCGTTCTCCCTCGAGGACCTCTTCAGGTCGTCGACGAGGGTGACCAGGTTCGGATCGGTCTTCTTAAGTGTCATAGTTCTGACTCTCCCGACATTGGTATCCGTCGCTAATGGAGAGGGGTTTAATATACCTTTCCCATCGGGCGGACAGGGCTTTGGGCGAGGCCAGGCCTATTTTCTTTTCAATGCTTCCGGGTCCAGTCCGAAGGCCTTCATGTCCGCCTCGAGCTTCTGCATCACATGGTCCCGGTCCCGCACCCATTCCTCGGACCAGAGGCGGACCAGCTTCCAGCTCAGATTGCCCAGCACGTCCGAGCGCAGGCGTTCCCTGTCCCGGGCGTTCTTCGACTGGGCATAGGGCTCCCCGTCGCAGAGGATGCCCAGCACATACTTGTTCTTTACCTTGGGGTCCATGATGGCAAGGTCCACTCGGTAGGCGGAGGCTCCCACCCGCCTAGCCACGGTATAACCTCTCGCCTCCAACGCCAGCTGCACCGACTCCTCCAACTTCTGCCGCGACTTGGCCGCCCTGACGTCCTCGGGGGTGAGGGCCACCCTCTCCCCCTTGGCCCGGGCATAGTCAAGATAATCGCGCAGGAGCTTGAGGCCGCGCGGGCTGGAATCGTCCGTCTGGATGTCCTCCGGCATTATCGAGCTCACCACCTTCACCGCTTTTCTGGCCCGGGTGATGGCCACGTTCAACCTTCGGGCGCCGCCCTCCTGGTTCAAGGGCCCGAAGTTCATGGTCAGCTTGCCGCCCTCGTCCCTCCCGTAGCCGATGGAGAACACCATCACGTCCCTCTCGTCCCCCTGCACGTTCTCCAGGTTCTTCACGAAGAAGGGCTCGACGCCTTCGGTCTCCCAGATCTGCTCGATCTCCGGGCGGTCGCGGGCCACCAGCTTGGTCTTGTACTCCAAGAGGTCGATGATGGCCTCCTGCTGGGCCTCGCTGAACGCCACCACCCCGATGGTGCGCTTCGGGTCCGTCAGGTAGAGCGCTATGACCAGCTCGGCCACCGCCGCCGCCTCGAAACGGTTGTCCCTCTTCCCGCCCCGGTCATAGCGTCCGTCCGGGACATGGACGAACTCGATCCCGGCGTCCTTGCTGGACGCGTCAGCGTTGGGGAAGGTCTGCAGTCGGTTCTCATAGAAGTGGTAGTTCGAGAACGATATGAGCGATTCCTGGCGGGAGCGGAAGTGCCACATGAGCATCTTCTGGCGCAGACCGATGGTGCCGCACTCGTCCAGAACGCTCTCCAGGTCCATCTGCTCCTCCTCGTCGTACTCCCCCTGGGCCAACTTGTCGAAGAACCGGGTCGGGGGCAGCTGTTTGTTGTCACCGACCACCACCACCTGGGCTCCGCGCATGATGCAGCAGACCGCGTCCTCTGGCACGATCTGCGAGGCCTCATCGAACACCACCAGGTCGAAACGCAGCCCGCCGTTCTGCGGTGGCACCAGGAACTGGCTGACCGATATCGGGCTCATGAGGAAACATGGTTTGAGCGACTGCACCGCCGGACCGCCTTTGATGAGCAGTTCCCGCAATGGCGCCCGGCGCTTGCTGGCATACTGCTTCTTCAGGTACTCCGCCCCTTGGGTCCAGGCCAGGTCAGCGGTGCGCATCCTCTCCCTTACCCGGGACTGGAGTATGGCGTTCACCCTCGTCCGCGCCAGCTCAAGCTGCTGCCGGTCCATGTCCTGGAAGCGCCGCAGCCGGTCGTTCTGTTCGACCGGGTTGAACCGAGCTAGCAACGATTCCTGCTTGTAAAGTTCGTCCAACCAGAGCTGCCAGAAGCGGCGCAGGAACAACGGCTCCAGGTCCCCCAGGTCGGCGTTCCGGCGGAGCACCTCATCGTAGAACGGCCCCAGGCCTTCCTCGGCGATCTGCTTGCGCACCGCCAGGTACTCCACCCACTCCCCCAGTCGGTCCCTCTCGCGCAACTTGATGTCGGCCCAGGCGCTCACCTCTGTCAACGGCACGCTCTCAGCCGGTCTGCCCGAGAGGCGAAGCTCCCCGGACAAGAGGAACGACCGCATCGCCTTGTGGGAGTTGTCCCAGGTCTGCAGGGAACGTTGCACCGCTTCGTTCATCTGGGCCAACAATGGCTGGTGGGGGGAGCCCTCCTCGGCCACCGCCCTCCAGCGATCGTCGTAGCCCTCCAGGTTCGTGAAGCCTTCGGCAAAGTCCAACCCCTCCGACACCTTGGTCAGGTCGGTGGCCCGGCCGGAGTTGTAGCGCCCCAACCAGGGGACGCCTTGCTCCAGCGCCTTGATCCCTCGCAGGCCTTCCTGCAGCTCTTGGAGCTTCCTCAGGTCGCTCAAGGCCTGATCGTAGCTGAACGTTCCGCTGGTGGAGAGCCCTTTCAAAGTGGCGCTGTCCTTGCGGAACCCGGAGTTGATCATGCGGAACGCCCCGGAATATTGTTTCTCGAAACGGTCCACCCATTCCATCCCGTTCAGGTCGAACAGCTCCTTTTTGTAGCGTGAGGAGAGGTCCCGTTCCAGCTCGGGGGCCCGGACCAACGCGGACCGCCATCCGGCCACATCCTTCTGATATCCTTTTATCTTGCCCCGGTCGAACCAGGCCGACGGCGGGGAGGGCGAACGCGCCGCCATCTGCAACAAAGGGAAAAAGCGGCGCAGGGCTGTGACGTCCTGGGGCCGTGCCAGACCGGTCGGCCCGCACAGTTCGGTCAATTCCTTGTCCATTTGGTCCGAGGAACGGTCCAGGTCCTCCAAGGCGACCAGCATCTCTCCCTGCTGGGCCAGGCTGAGCTCCTTCAGGTCCAGGTCGCGCCATGGGTGCTGTTCCCGTTTGGAGACCACCTCCCTCGAGGCGGCCAGTCGGCGCAATGTCGCCACGATCCTGTCCAGACGGGTCTGGTCCACGCCGAACGGCTCCTTGAACTCGAACACCAGCTGTTGATGGTCGTACAGTGATGCCAGCTCTCCGTGCGCTTGGAATGCGCTCATTCCCAGCGGGGAGCTTTTGCGATGCAACGCCAGCAGGTAGGAGTTGAGCTCGTTGCGAACGCCCTTGAGCTGGTTCAGCCGGTACTCCTCCGTGCCTTCCAGCTTGGCATCCGTCGCCTGCAGGGGACGGAGCATGCTGCCCAGCACCTCCTGCTTGTTCGGGGCGGTGGAATGCAGTTCCAGGCAATGGTCGCCCAGACCGCACTGGTCCAGACGGCGCTTCACCACCTCCAGTGCCGCCATCTTCTCGCTGACGAAGAGCACGGTGCGACCCTGGGCCAGCGTCTCGGCGATGATGTTGGTGATGGTCTGGCTCTTACCGGTCCCGGGCGGTCCTTGCAGAACCAGGTTGTCTCCGCGCTTCACAGCCTCGATGGCATCCATCTGGCTCGAGTCAGCGTCCAAGACCTGGAAAGTGCGCAGCGGGTCCGGCTCCCCCAGGTCCCCCTCCTGGGATGGCTTCCTGAGCATCGTCGGGTCCCCGGCCATGGCTCTCAGCACAGGGTGCTTGGCGATCTCGCCCTCGTTGAGGAGCATGTCCTCGTAGATCACCACCTTGGCGAAGGTGAAGAGGCCGATGAAAGGCTGCTCCATTGTGACCGACCAACCGTTCCTGCGGGCGAAGAGCGGATGGAGGTTTTGCACATAGGCCTTGACATCAAAGGCGTCCAGGTCCTCCGGCGGTACTGGCAGGTCAAGGCCCAGTTCTTTCTTGGCCTTGAGGACCAGGGCAGGGTTGAGGAAGACCTCGTCCCCCTCCATCTGCAAGGTGTGCGCACCGATGACCCCCTTCTTGACCAGGGATACGGGCACTAGCAGGATCGGGGCGATGTGCATGTCGTCCTTCTCGTCCTCCTTCCAATGTAGCTCCCCGAAAGCCACGAACAAGGCGTTGATGCCCTGCTCGCGTTGGTAGCTGCCCGCTTTGTAACGGAGGTTGCCAAGGACCTTCTCGGTATAGGGGTTGAGGGTGGACGGGGCCTCCTTTCCGCTCGCCAGGCCGACATAGTTGTACAGCTGGCACTCACGACCACCGCTCTGGCTCTCCTTGAAGTCGTCCCGGAACTTCTCGCACCAGATGCCTTGCTTGATCCTGTCGACGACCAGGTCCTTGAACACGTGCACCGGGTCCGGGTCCCGGACGATGAGCGTGGCCGACTTGGTCTTCTTGTAGTTCAGCAGGCGGTTGCGCAGGCTAAGGTCGATCAGTTGGGCCTCCCATTGCTGCACCTTCTTGGCCACCACATCTTCCATCTCAGGACACCTCATCATGAAAAGGCGGAACACCGATTATAATCCATTGGTCCCTTTCTATGGGTGGGATGACGATTTTAATTTAATATAAAATATTAAAAAGTTTTATAAATCCGGAGAGGCGTTAAATAATACCTCCTTCATACGGATATGCTCATCCCAGGGTGGTATTCTATTTATGATTAGATTCGGTCCGGCTGGTATCCCTCTTTCTTGTAAAGGTCGCACGATTAAGGACGGAATAGAGGATGTGCACAACCTCGGGCTGAACGCCATGGAGGTCCAGATGGTGCGCGTCAACGTCGTGGAGCGCTTGCCCGAGGAGGACGAGGTGGGCCTCACCCCTCTGGAGGTGCAGAGCGACCTCATAATCGAGATGGTGCGCCGCAAAGGCAAGAAGAGCACCATCATCAACAACGTCAACGAGAAGATCAAGGAGGACGACACCCTCATCACCCTGGCCTCAGGCCTGGTGCAGAACTTCCAGGAGCTCCATGCCCTGGGAAAGATGGGCAAGGAATTGGATGTCGCCCTTTCCATGCACACCCCCTATTATATGGACATGACCTCCGGCAACGAGCTCACCCAGAAGAGCATGGACTCCATACGCTGGGCCGGTTTGCTCACCAATCAGATCGAGGGGGACCTGGTGGTCTCGCACATCGGTCTTTATGGCGACCTGAGCAAGTCCAAGGCGGCCGAGGCCATCGCCGAGCGCGTCGGTGGAGTGATGGACTGGTGGAAGAAGAACAAGCTCCGCCCCCACCTCGGTTTCGAGACCTCGGGCCGGCAGGAGGTCTTCGGGACCTTGGAGGAGATCCTGGAGCTAAGCGACCAGATCGACGGAGTGGTGCCGGTGCTGAACTTCGCTCACCTGCATGCCAGGCAGAACGGCACCTTGCGGGATGCACAGGACTTCGGGGACCTATTCGACAAGGTGCGCCGCCAGGTGGACGGCCACTTCTACACTCACTTCTCTGGCGTGGAGCATGAGGGAGGCAACGAGAAACGCGTCACCCCCATCAAGAAGGGCGACCTGCGCTTCGAGCCTTTGGCCGAGTTCCTGGCCGACGAGAACCCTGATTGCACCATCATATCCAGCTCACCTCTCCTCGAGCATGACGCCATGTACATGAAGGTCATCTTCGAGCGCATCCTCACCAAGAAGGTCTCCAAGGACTCCAAGGTCCAGAAGAAGGACAAGGGAAAGTCCAAGCAGCAGGACGACTATGACTTCGACGACGAGGATGAGGACGATTGAAGGACACCTCGGCCTATATACTCAATGAGGTCAAGACGGCCATCGAGAAGGTGGACGACAGCAAGGTCGACGAGATCGTTGACGCCATCATCGCCGCCAAGACCATTTTCATCTACGGGGTGGGCCGGTCGGGCCTGGTGGGCAAGTCCTTCGCCGTGCGCCTGGTGCAGATGGGCCTGGACGTGCACTTCGTCGGTGACATGACCACCCCCATCGTCGAGTCCAACGACCTGGTGATAATCATCTCCAACACCGGCGAGACCATGTCCGCCGTGCAGACCGCCAACATCGTGCGTCGGATCGGTGCGAAGGTGGTCTGCGTGACCTCGGCGGCCCATTCCAAGCTCGGGTCCGCCTCGAACATCATTCTGGAGATCACGCCCTGCCGCGACGAGCAGCGCAAGAAGTACGCGCCACTTGGGCACCCTGTTCGAGGTGGCCACGCTCGATCATGATGGACTCGTTGGTGCCGATGCTCATGGCCCGACTCAACCAGAACGAGGGATCATTGCGGCGTCGGCACGCCATCTGGGTCTGAGCGCACCCTTCTGTTTCGGACCGTCTCCCCATAATAGGGGTTCTGAAACTCGTCCCAGTATATCGCGAAAGGTCGCTCCACCGCCTTACCATCCCTCATTGCGAAGGCGGCGATGTCCATCTGCACCGGGTCTATGACCATGGCGCTGTGCCAGGGACGATCGAACATGCGCAGCTGGGTGTTAACATCGGTCTCGGAGAGGAAGCAGCCGTGGCCGGGGTGGGAATGGTACCAGCCGACCAGCACGTAGTTGAAATCGGCGGTATCCAATGTGCAGAACAGGTCCTCCAGGCCCCCCCGTTCGAATCGAACGCTCACCGAGGTCGCCTCCAGCGAGGTGGTGGCCACGTCCTTGACGATGGTATAGGTCACGTTGCGGAAACGATGCACCGTCCCGAGCAGGAACCCCATCACCTCCAGCCTCTCCTCCTTCTTGCTCAAGGCATGGTTGCGGATGCGCTCCTCTGCCAACTTGGACAGGTAAAGCTCCAACCCCTGTCGTTCTTGGCGACAATACTTCTTCAGCGCCCCACGGCCCATCCATTTGTGTGGCGCTATGCGTTCTGGTGGAGGCGGGACCTTGTCGGTGACCTCCAGGTCCTTCGATGCGATGATGGAGGGCGGTCGGATCAGCGGCACACCACCTTGGGCTGCACCGGGACGGCCAGGGGAACACATCGACGCTCTTGGGCATTGAAGTACTGGGCGGCCCGGGTGCAGCTTTCCGTGCCGAACGGGCTTGACCCATTGGGGGAGATGAGCAGCATCTCGATGCCCTTGATGAAGGTGACGAGGTTGGAGTTGAACGACCAACCCTCCAACAACCGGGTGCAGAGGTGGCCCCCATCCTCCGGCATCATGATGTTGGGATGGAATATCGGTGTGAGCCAGATGATCATGGGCTTCTCGAAGGGATAGTTCTTGGTGATGATCATGCGAAAGCGATGGTCGTACCGGTAGACCACCTTCTCCCCCTCCAGCACCGGACCGGGCACTTTGGGCAAGCCCACCTCGATCGAGACCGGGAAGACGGCCATCTCAGGGTCGGAGAGTTGCATGATGGCGCGGGAGCCCCGCTCGCAGGCGGAGACCTCATTGGCCAATCTGGACCGGAGGATCTCGATGGGTAAGGGCATCAGGCCCCGCCCTCGGGGTCGGGGATGAGCTCCAGTTCATCGCTGTCGGCGATGCCGGACTGGGCTACGCTCTGCTGTCCCCTGAGTAAGCGCTTGCCCTTGCGGATGACATAGGCCCCATCGTCCTTGTTCCAGAAGGCCGAAGCTCCCTGAATGATCTCCTGGACGGTGTTCTCCCCTTCAAGTTCCATATCGACGGTGCCGCCCGTCTCCGCGTTCCTGATCCTTACGTTCATCACAACGACCGGACCTGTGGGAGGGCGCGGTGCTTTTTAATGACTTTCGATTAGAATTAGGTTTACGGATAATGAGAATATTCAGCCGTGGTTGGGGCAGTCCGGGTCCAGCTCCAACTCGTAGCATTCGCTGCGGACCTGGTATCCGTCATAGTACTCGACATGCCTGATGCAGGCCTCGGTTCGGCCGGAGATGACCTTCAACGCCTCCCGCACCTGCATGGCGGCGATGATGCTGCTCGTGGTGATCTCGGCGGCGATCTTGCGTTCATGCACCACCACCTCCGCCCCGGTGCAGCTGAACCTTCTCTCCAGTATCCTCTGGTGGCTCTGGTTCATGGCGCATTGCAGACATGGTGTGGCGGGGGGCAGGACCACCTGGACCTTCCCTCTGAAACCGTCGGTCCCACCATCGATGTAGGGGACCTTGACATGACAGGCCTGAGCGTTGAGGTGCAAGCGCGCGGCGATGTTGTCCAGGCATCCGAATATTACATCGAAATGGACCAGCTCCTCCGTTGCCATGTCCTCCACCTTGCCCTCATGGGTGGATATTCGACAGTCCGGTGCCAGTTCCATGGCCCGCTGGGCAACTACGTCCACCTTCGCCAGGGACCTTTCGGCATCTCCCTCTCGGAAGAAAACGCAGCGGTTGAGGTTGGAGCGCACCACCTGGTCCATGTCCACCAAGGTGATGTCCTGTATCCCGGAGAGCACCAGGTCCTTGACCACCTCGTTGCCTAGGGCCCCCGCGCCCACCACCAGGCACTTTGACCGCCGCACCGCCTCCATGTCCAACCAGGTGATGCGCCTGGACCGCTCGTAACGGTCCTCATCGATGAATCCCGGTCGTATCGTCTCAGCGTTCATCTTGAACCTCAGGTCAGGATCAGCACCAAGGCGATGAACACCGCATAGAAGACCCCTCCCAGGAGCAATGCCGAAGGCTTCAGCTCGGTGGCGGTGGCCCGGAGGTACATGATGCTCGCCGACAATAGCGCGATGAGGATGCTGACGGCCATGAGCACATCCGTCGGTTCGCCCAGGTCGAGGTGCCATGAGGTGAGCAATATGCCGATGGTGACGGGGAAGCAGCTCTGGAACACCATGGCCCCAGTTATGTTGCCGATGGCGTAGGTGTCCTTCCCCTCCCTCACCCATAGTACGCTGTTGAACTTCTCCGGGAGCTCGGTGGCGATGGGGGCGATGATCAGGGCCAAGATGGTGGCGCTGATGCCGGCCGCGGCGGCCAAGGACTCGACCTGGTCCACGAATATTACCGCTCCGAGGATGATGCCGGTCAGGCCCATGAACAACTGCACCAGGACCAGGGTCAGGTTCGGCTCATCGCGATAGACCGCTTCCCGGAACTCCTTGCTCACCGGGTCCTCATAGTCAGTGGCACAGGTGGGGGCGGCGACTTTGGATGGACCTTTCCCATTCAGCCTCTTCCACCCCTTATGAAGGTAAAGGTCCTTGCACTCGGACTCGGCGCAGCTCTCCCCTGTCCTCAGCGTCACCCAGGTATAGTAAACATAGAGCGGGATAAGGCTGCAGCCCACGATCCACCGCACCCAATCGTATTCGACCGGGACAAAGGCCGTCATCGCAGCGATGGTGTAGGCGACCAGGAAGAACTTCAGGTCCCTCCGTATCAACTGCCCGTTGATGGACAGAGAGTCCTTCTTCCGCCTCCTCCTGAAGATGAACACCGCTAGACCAGTGACGAACAAGGCCAATGTGGCCAGCATGAACGGTGCGCCCAATATCGCACCGACACCGATCTCCTCGCCCGCCGCACCACCGACGAAAATGATGGCGATCAGTGGGACCAGCGTCTCCGGCAGGGCCGTCCCGACGGCGGCCAGTACGCTTCCTACCGCACCCTCGGCCAGGTTCAGCTTCTTACCCTAACCATTCCACGGCGTTGGTGAAGAACTCACATCCGATCAATATCAGGGCGAAGCTGGCGATGAAGAGTACTATGTTCGTCGCGTCCATGTGGGACCCTTTAGACGGCGGCACGACCGTTCCATGATATTTTAATCAATCGATTTACGATGGTCAGTCTACTACATGCTATTTCAAGAATGATGGTCTTCCCATTCTTGAATAGATGAAGAGGAGTAGGCCGAGGGATCACAGGTGAAGGCTATACGGATCGGTCCAGTCCCCCTTCGGGTAATAATAGGCCCAGGACAGAACAAGGCAATGATGCCAAAAAGGACGCAGGTCGTTACGCTCATCCACATGAAATTTGAGAGTGGCATGATGCTGATTGATCCGAGCGACTTCGCCCACAACCTCCGTAGACAACAAAGGGTCGAGATCTCGATCTCCATCGCCTCCCTTCCTCTTGCGCATCGATATGGTAGACCGTCGATGGGTCCTCCTTGGTCATTTCCCCACTGCCGATACCATTAGGCCATCGGATAATGAAACTTTGCCGCCAAGGAGTTTATTACGCCTCCGAGCGTTGTCCGCCCACCGGTGCGATGATGAACGATTTCAAGGTCACCCCCTGGGAGGTTAGCGGCGACATCGACTATGATGAGCTGATCACCCGCTTCGGGACGAAGAGGATCGATGAGGAGATGCTCCATCGCCTGGCCAAGTACGGTCCGCTCCATCCGATGCTGCGTCGGGGCGTCTTCTATTCCCAGAGGGACCTGGAATGGATACTGGACCAGTATGACAAGGGCAACAAGTTCTTCCTTTACACCGGCAGAGGGCCTTCCGGTCACATCCACCTCGGCCACCTGACCCCCTGGATATTCAACAAGTGGATACAGGACACCTTCGACGTCAAACTCTACTTCCAGATGACCGACGACGAGAAGTTCCTCTTCAACGACAACCTCTCCCTGAAGGACACCAAGAACTTCGCTTACGAGAACGCGTTGGACGTCATCGCCCTAGGTTTCGACCCGGCCAAGACCAAGATCGTGCTGGACACGGATTGCATCAAGCTCCTCTATCCCCTGGCCTTGGAGGTGGCGAAGCGCGTGACGTTCTCGACCGCCAAGGCGGTCTTCGGCTTCGACAACAGCAACAACATCGGAGAGATATTCTACACCAGCATACAGGCGGCACCGTGCTTCATAGAGCAGGCCCTTTATGGGAAGGCCACCCCATGCCTAATTCCTTGCGGCATCGACCAGGATGCCCACTTCCGGGTGGCGAGGGACGTGGCGCCGATGATCGGCATGCCCAAGCCGGCCCTGCTGCATTCCAAGATGTTCCCCAGCCTCAGCGGGGGCGACAAGATGTCCTCCTCCGAGCCGAACACCACGATCTTCACCACCGACAACCCCAAGACCGTGAAGAAGAAGATAGGTCAGGCGTTCACGGGCGGAGCGGTGTCGGTCGAGGAGCAGAGGAAGAACGGTGGCAGACCGGACATTTGTGCGGTCTTCAAGTACCAATTATATCCTCTTCGAGCCCAACGACGAAGCGGTCGATCATCTGGCCGAACGCTGCAGGAAGGGGGAGGTCCTATGCGGAGAGTGCAAACAGATACTGACCGAACGGATCACGAAGTTCCTAGAAGTGCACCAGCAGAAAAGGGAAGAGGCGAAGGAGAAGGTGCAGGACTTCATGCTGAGCTCGAAATGCTGAAGCTGGAGCCCATCGGCCACGTCCGCAATGGCGTCCTTTCCACCAGGGACTTCTCAGAGGTGGTATCGGAGATCGTGATGCTTCCCGAATTCGTCCCTGGCCTGTACAGGTTGGAGGAATCGGAGGAGATCGATGTCATATTCCTTTTCGACCGGAACATCGACCAGGGGTACAAGTTGAAGCTCCATCCCAAAGGCGATCCCGACAACCCCGAGGTGGGCGTGTTCGCGTCGCACAGCCCGTTCCGGCCCAACCCCATCGGGCTGCAGAGGGTGGAACTGTTGGCCATTGAAGGGGAGCCGCGTCAGGGTGCAGGGCTTGGACGCCTTCGATGGCACGCCGGTCCTGGACATCAAGCCTGCCAAGCGCAGGGACCGGTGAAAAATACCAAATACGGTCGAGCTTTTCACTATCGACCATGAGCGCGACGCAGCTGTTGGAAGGGCTGAGCTACCCCGAGAGGAAGGTATTGCTCACGTTGGACGGCCTGGATGGAGGCGCATCTCCGGAGCGCGTCTTCGAGGCGGGGCAGTTCCAACAGCTGGTGGAGGTCATGAACGCCTCCTCCTGGTTGCAGTCCAAAGGGCTTGGTCGAGATCAAGGAGAGCGCCAAGAAGTTCTATTCATTGAAGGCCAAGGACATATTGGAGCGGGGTCTTCCGGAGCGCAAGGCGCTGCAGTTCATCGGGTCCAATGAAGGCCGTTGCACCATCGCCGAGCTGGAGCAGGGAATAGGCAAGAGCGACGCCTCCCTGGCCATCGGCTGGCTCAAGCGCAAGTCACTGGTCAGCATGGAGAAGGGGGCAGGCGCGCCCACCATGGTGCTGACCGATATTGGGAAGAGGTCATTGGGAGCGGATATGTCAGATGAGGCGCTGTTGCGCGCTCTGGCCCAAGGCCGACCGTCCCGAGGACGAGGTCGATGCCAATATCGTGGCCCAGTTGAAGACACGCCAGGACCTCATCTCCGAGCGCCTGGTGGTGTCGAGGGAGCTGTCGCTCACCGACCTGGGGCGTGAGGTGCTCGCCTTGGGCATCGAGCTCAAGGAGGAGGTGGCCCAGCTCACCCCGGAACTGATCAAGATCCGGGAAATGGCGCGACGTCTCCATCCGCAAGTACGACGTCAACACCTTCGCCCCCAGCCTCTACGCCGCCAAGAAGCATCCGCTCACCCGTGTGGCCGACGAGGTCCGCCGCATCTTCATCCAGATGGGATTCACCGAGATAGACGACGAGTACGTCCAGGCGGCGTTCTGGAACATGGACGCCCTGTTCACGCCCCAGGACCACCCGGCCCGGGACATGCAGGACACATTCTACCTCAAGAAGCCGGCCAAGGTCGAGATCGAGGACGAGGACATCGTCTCCAAGGTGAAGGCGGTGCACGAGAACGGAGGCGACACCGGCTCCTTGGGCTGGCGCTATACAGTGGTCCCGGGAGGAGGCGGAGAGGGCGTTGCTCCGCACCCATACCACGGTCAACACGATCCGTTACCTGGCCAAGAACCCGGACCCGCCGGCGAAGGTGTTCTCCCTCAGCCGCATCTTCAGGAACGAGTCGATCGACATGACCCACCTGCCCGAGTTCGTGCAGATCGAAGGCATCATCATGGAGGAGGGGGCCAACTTCGACATGCTGGTCGACGTCCTGCGGGAGTTCTACCGCCGCATGGGCTTCGATACGATCCGGGTGCGCCCGGGGCCTTTCCCCTATACCGAGCCATCGTTGGAGATCGACATCTACTTCAACGGAAGATGGATGGAGCTGGGAGGCGCAGGGGTGTTCCGTCCCGAGGTGACCGCGCCCTTGGGCGTCAAGCACCCGGTCCTCGCCTGGGGTCTGGGCTTCGAGAGGCTGGCCATGTTGCGCTGGAACCTGAAGGACATCCGTGAGCTATACATCACGGACCTGGACATGCTTCGCTCCAGTCCTGTCTTTTGATCCCGGCCTTGAGGGCGTACTCCGTTCCCTTCTCGCGCATCCCTATCGACAGGTAGGCCAAGGACATGGCCTCGTAGATACGGCGCTTGTCCCCTGGCCTGGCCAACCCGACCGCTTTGCTGTAGTATTTTATGGCCTCGTGGGGCTCCTGGCTTCCTTGACATGCCCGCCCCATCTCGAAATAGAGCCGTTCTAGGTCCTGCAGGTCGCTGGAACAGCGGGCGTCGGTCATCAGGGGTAGGATGAGGGCCTTTGCCTGGTCTGCCTTGCCCTGAGCGATCAAAACCTCTGCGATGGCACATTCCAGTTCCACATCGATCCGGTCTTGCGGCCTTCGACCTTGGACCAAGGCCAAGTAGGAAAGCTCGAACTCGTTCCGATCGGCTAGGACCCCACCCTTCAGCTTTATGCCCCGCAACCTCTCCCCTGCATCGGTCGAAGCCATCTGCTCCTCGGCTAAGGCCAGGGCGATATCGTATTCTTGGACCGCTCGGGCCACCCTCCCTTGGACCTCGCGGACCTTGGGGGCGTAGCGGGACGATCCACGCGGGATGGCCATGACCATTCCGAAGAGATCCTGGTCAGGTTCCGAGCAAAGGATGGCACCATGGTTGGCGACAAGCATCTCCGCCTCCAACGTCCTACCGGCGTGGAGGAGATGATACAACCTCTCCCTCCTATCGCCTTCCTTCAGCCAGTAGTCGGCGGCGAAGGAATGGTGGGACATCAGGGTGGACGGTTCGATCAATGGTGGGAGGTTTTCCTTGATCTCCTTGGGCAGATCGACCATGCCCTCCTCGTCCTCAGGAAGCAATGTCACCGTAGTATGGGGCAAGGCCGAACGTCTGAACGGTCTCCTGAAAACGCTGGCCGCTCCTAGGATGGGACGGAGGTCGGTCGGGGTGGCCTTCCAAAGGTCTGAAGCCTTGCATCGACGCATATCGAGCAACGGTGCCAGTTCGATCCCCTCCCTGGCGACATAGTCCTTAAGCCTCTTCGCCCTCACTTCCCCCTTCTCAGTCAGAAAATAGACCTTTCGTTTTGTGGGTCCTCGACGGATGTGGGACAGTCGCTCCGAGACCTCCTCGACCTCCTTGAGCTTCTTCAGCTCGATGGCGGCATGGGCCCGGGAGATGCGCAAGGCCTCCGCGATCCCATCCTGACTGACCTCAGGTGGGGCGTCGAAGTTATCAGAATGTTTCGAGAACTGGGACAGGTGCAACAATATCCTCTCGCCGACTGTGACCGCACTAGGCATGGTATCCTCCCTGGGACGGCGTGGGCATGCCATGAGGGACACCATTACAATTACGCTACGCGAATCAACCTTGATAACAGCCAGACGCAAACATTAATTCGGGCGGAGACGCTCCCCGGTCCATGCGCCTGCTTCTATCCAGCCTCGAGGACAGGGCTAGCATCAACATCCGCGACCGTCTGCTGGAGATGGCGGACTGGACCGAGATAGGGTACCTACTTGGGGGAGGCCAGCATACCTCCGGGACGACGATGTCATGGTCACGATCGAGAGACCTCACCTTGTTCTCCGATGATATCGACGCATCTGTGAGCCAAGAGCTAGGTTTCCAGATCGAGAGGGTCCTGTTCCTTTCACGGCACAAGGCGGCCTCAGGCATCCCGACCTTGACGGTGCACCCCATAGGCAATTACGGCGCGGCAGACTTCGGGGGTCGCCCGGGTGAGCTTGTCCCCTCCGACCCAAAACTGATGACCGCCCTACTGATCAAACTGACCGAGAGTGCGAAGGGGCTGCCCTTCCAGGTGTCCTTCGAGACCACCCACCACGGTCCCTGGATGAACAAACCCACCTCCTACATCGAGATCGGCAGCGGGGAGGACAACTGGGGGCATGAGGGGGCGGCCAAGGCCATCGCATCGGCCGTGCTCGAGGCCGACCCGTTGGACGACCCGATCGCCATCGGCGTCGGGGGCGGCCACTACGCCCCTCGCTTCAGCGAGGTCTGCCTGACCAAGCGCATCAGCTTCGGCCATATGGTGCCCAACTATGCCATTGAGAAGGTGGATGACGCCATGGCGTTGGAAAGGATGCGGAAGGCGGCGGACGCCAGCAAGGCAGAGCTGGTATACATCCACAGGAAGTCCATGAGCCGGAGCCGGGCCACCGAACTGAAGGAATTGGCACGCTCGATAGGTCTGAAGGCGGTGGAAAGCCAAGACCTGGAAGATCGATCTGTTTGAGGCCTATCTTAAAAAAATCTCGATCTGGCGGCTCAATCCCCCACGTAGGTCCCCTCGACCTCCAGGCCGAGGATGGCCTTGCGCAGCTCCTCGAGGTTCCGTCCGTTGACGATGTATATGGGAATGCGATGTTTCATGGCGATGTCCGCTCCCAGTCGGTCGAATACGTCGGATGGTCCCGCGCCATGCTCACCTTTGTTGACAAGGTCATAGAGCTCCTTGAAGCTGATGCGGTGAAGCCGTCTGGCCTCCTTGAACTTCTTCGGGTCGGCGGTGTAGGCCGCGTCCACCGAGGTGGCGTTCACGATGCGACTGGCATGGACCTCCTCGGCCAACATCGCCGACACCGCGTCCGTGGTGTGCCCTGGCACCGTGCCCCCCATGACCACTACCTTGCCTGGCTGGGCGATGAGCTTGGCGTCCTTGACGGTGTGAGGCACCCGCCTCACCGCTTTGTCCCCCAAGGCCAGTTGCACAAGGCCGGCGTTGAGCCTCGTGACCGCTATGCCCAGCTCGTCCAGCTCATGGACGGTCGCGCCCAGCTCCCGACCGGTGTTGATGTAGTAGCGGGCCACCTTGCCACCCCCGCAGACCAGGAAGACCTGCCTCTCCTCGCACAGCCCTTCGATGAGCTTCGCCAACGAGGCGAGGTACATATGATCGTCATTGCCAGGGACTATGACCGAACCCCCGATTGAAACCACCACGTTCTCCATGGCTGCACCAACAGATTTATCAGGGTAATTCTTTCTCCCCCTTAAAAACCATAAGGTAGTCCATACTATGGCTGAAAAGATCCAGGGGGAGACCCTCACCGATCGTCAGAAGTACGATTTCAAGAGGGACCTCGAGACCATCAAGAATTTGAAGGGCCGCGGTACCGAGCTCATCTCAGTCTACGTGCCGCCCACCAAGCAGATATCGGATGTGTCGAACTATCTGCGAGAGGAGTTCTCCCAGGCATCCAACATCAAGTCGCAAGGCACCAGGAAGAACGTGCAGGGCGCCATCCAGTCCATATTGGCCCGCCTTAAGTACTTCAAGACCCCGCCCGCCAACGGGGTGGTCTTCTTCGTGGGTGAGACGGCGAGCGTTGGTGACCAGACCAAGATGATCCAGTATGTGCTCGAGCCTCCAGACCCGATCACCACCTTCCTTTACCGATGTGATTCCGAGTTCTACCTTGAGCCATTGCAGGACATGCTGCTCGACAAGAAGGTCTATGGCCTCATCGTGGTGGACCGCAGCGAGGCGACGCTCGGTGTCCTGCGCGGCAAACGCATCATCGTGATCCGTAACTTCGATTCCCTCGTCCCATCCAAGCACCGGAAGGGAGGGCAATCGGCCCAGCGATTCGAACGGCTCATCGAGATCGCCGCCAATGACTATTACAATAAATTGGCCAACCTTGCCACCGACTCGTTCCTGAACCTCGAAGGGTTGGCAGGGATACTGATCGGAGGGCCAGGACCGACCAAGGATTACTTCGCCGATACGGGATACCTTCATCACGAGCTGCAGAAGAAGGTCCTGGGCACCTACGACATCGGCTACACGGACGAGTACGGCCTCAAAGAGCTGGTGGACAAGGCCAAGGAGGACCTGAGCGACCTTGACCTGATGCGGGAGAAGAGGCTCATCCTACGCCTGCTGGAGGAGATCCGCAAGAGCGAGGGCAGCCTGGCCGCCTACGGCGAGGACGAGGTGCGCCATTCCATCCAGATCGGTCAGGTGGACATCCTGCTCCTATCGGAAGGGTTGCGCAAGAGGCGGGTCGACATCAATTGCCCATCCTGTGGCTTCAGTGGAAAGGTCAGCGTGCCCACCGTCCCAGATGTCATACCGTGCCCCAAATGCAACCAGAGCGCCAACATCGGGGCAGATGTGGACATAGTGGACGAGCTGTTCGAGCTGGCCGATAGCATGGGCACGAAGGTGGAACTGATATCCGCCGATTCCGAGGAGGGCGACATGCTCCTCAAGGCGTTCGGCGGCATAGCCGCGCTGTTGCGCTTCGCTACGAGTGGGTGACCATGGACCCGATGGAGCCGTTCCGGGCCGAGGTGCGATCGGCGGTCGATGCCGCACTGGCTCAGTTTGGGCTTGTCAGCGGAGTACGAGGTCGAGGTCCCTCCCGTCGAACTGTCCGACTTCGCCATTCCCTGCTTCCCTTTGGCCAAGAAGGCGCGCAAGGCGCCGGTCCAGATCGCAGAGGAGGTAGCCTCCGCCGTGATCCTGGGCGACAGGTTGGAGAAGGTCTGGGCCGACCGAGGTTACGTTAACTTCCTGGTCAATCGCAATCATGCTTTGCCAGCAGACATTGGAGGTCATCATCAACGGTCAAGGAGGCCTATGGCCGTTCCGAGCCCAAGGGCGTGAAGGTGCTGCTGGAGCATACCTCGGTGAACCCCACCGGACCGATCCACGTGGGACGGGCCCGCAACCCATTGATCGGCGACACCCTGGCCCGCTGCCTGAGGCTATGCGGTTACGACGTCACGACCGAGTACCTCGTCAACGATGTGGGCAAGCAGGTCGTGCTGTTGGCCTGGGGCGTGGCCAACATCCCAGACTCGGAGGTCAAGCCAGCCGATCGGGAGAAGGCCGACCATCGCCTGGTCGGATATTACCAGAGGGCCAACGAGCTCATGGAATCGGACCCGACATGTAGGGGAGCAGGTGGCCAGCATGCTGGTCCGCTTCGAGGCGGGCGATCGGGATGTCATCGAGCAGGTGGCGGAGACCACCGAGCTGATGCTGGACGGCATCCGTTCCAGCCTGGAGGACGTCAACGTCCGGTTGGACCGCTATACCTGGGAGTCACAGTTCATCATCGATGGTTCATCGAAGGAGGTGGTGGACCGGCTCAAGGCCACGCCCTACTGCCGCGAGGAGGATGGGGCGTTCTATCTGGAGCTGGAGGAGTTCGGCATCCATGGCAAGAACACCCGGTTCACGTTCACCCGCCGGGACGGCACCACGCTGTACACCACCCGGGACCTCGCCTACCATCTGAACAAGTTCAGCCGGGCCGACCGGCTCATCAACGTCCTGGGCGAGGACCAGAAGTTGGGCATGACCCACCTGGCCGCCGCCCTCAAGATAATGGGGGTCGAAAAGGCCCCGGAGTGCGTCTTCTATGCCTTCGTGGCGCTACCTGAGGGGCGCATGTCCACCCGGAAGGGACGGGTGGTCTACCTGGACGACCTGATCGATGAGGCCGAGGACCGCGCCATGGAGGAGGTGCGCAAACGCCGCACCGACATCTCCGAGGAGAAGGATGTTCGAGATCGCCAGGCAGATCGGTGCCGGG
The DNA here is from genome assembly GCA_963806355.1 of Methanomassiliicoccaceae archaeon. Taxonomy (GTDB): domain Archaea; phylum Thermoplasmatota; class Thermoplasmata; order Methanomassiliicoccales; family UBA472; genus JACXTP01. Next base: position 97,726 of record CAWDXN010000004.1, read on the forward strand.
GCCATCCGCTACAACATCATCCGGGTCCAGCCGGAGAAGCAGTTGGTCTTCCAGTGGGAGGACGCCCTCAACTTCGAGGGCAATTCCGCACCGTTCGTGCAGTACGCCCATGCCCGGGCCTGCAGCATATTGCGCAAGGCAGGGAGCTACCGCCCCGAAGTGGACGTGAGGCAGTTGGAGCACGAGTCGGAGAGAAAACTTATTCGTGTCCTCTCCCTATATCCCAGCATAATCAAGGAGGCAGGGGAGAGGCGCAAGATCCACGCCCTTCCCGCTTACGGCCACGAGTTGGCCTCGGCCTTCAACCAGTTCTACCAGTCCGTGCCGGTGCTCAAGTCAGGGGAGCACCAGGACGCCAGACTGTGCCTGGTGGAGGCGACGATGTGGACCCTGCGCAGCGCGCTGGGGGCGATGGGGATCGCAGCGCCGGAGGAGATGTAAATGGTGGAGATAAGGGCACTCAAGGAGAACGACCGCGGACACGTGAGAGCGCTGGAGCTATTCTGCATCAGAGAGTACCTGGAAGGGTCGCTGCATAAGAGCTGGGACCAGCTATCGCATGACCTCATCGACGAGCTCGGGGCATCATCGCACAATTCCTTCGACCATTACCTGAAGAGCGGCCTTGTGCTACGTGGCCATGGAAGATGGCCATATCGTCGGCTTCGTCTTCGGCCAGATGGTCGAGTACATAAACAACGTAGCCAAGGTGCTATGGGTGGAGTCCATCGCGGTGCACCCGAACCACAGGCGGAAGGGCATCGCCTACAAGCTGCTCAAGAAGACAGCCACTGAGGCCAAGAAGAAAGGGGCCAAGGCGGTGCAGAGCACCATCATGTCGGACCTTGCCGCCTCGGTGATGCTGCACAAGAAGATCGGCTTCTTCATGGACGGCCGCAAGGTGGCCTTCCTGGACCTGGAATCGTTCCAGTGAGCCCAAGGCCATCTAGGCCTTTTTCTTCAATATCCCCTCGATCAGCTCATGCTCCATACGTGAAAAAGGGGCATGGACCATCTTTCGGCCCAATGATAAGGAGAAGCCTTCGGATCATTGCCGACCGGACCTCCTTCATCTTCGGGGCGGTGCCGAGCTCCTCCTTCAGGGTGGTGATCTCGGACCGAGCCCTCCAACGCTTGTCCTTCTGCGCTTTTAACAATCTTATCATCAGGTCCAGATCGGTGTCGACGAGAAGGGTCCCGTGCTGCAGCACCACCCCGCGTTTCCTGGTCTGGGCGCTGCCACTTATCTTCCTGCCGCTCACCTCGACATCGTTCAAGGGCCGGTACTGCGCCTGAACGCCCAATATCGCCAAGGCCTCCACCACCCCTCGGCAGAGCAGCGGGTACGATTCCAGAGGGGATTCCGGTATCTCATCCGCGGAAATCGCCAGGCAATAGATGAGCTGACCCGGGTCGGTGTAGATGGCGCTCCCTCCGCTCACCCGCCGTATCACCTCGATCCCCAATTCCCCCACCAGTTCTACGTCGACGCAATCCTCGAGCCTTTGGAAGTACCCCAAGGAGATGGTGGGGCGGCTGCGGCGATAGATGTGCAGGGTGTCCGGGATCGAACCCTCGGCCCGGGCGACGAGCAACGCTTCGTCGCAGGCCACAGTGTAGGCGGGCTGGGCCAGGTCGGTCTCGACCACCCTGATGTCTGCGGCGCCCTCAGGTGACGATCTCATCCAGGCGCTCCTCGAGGATGGCGCGCCGCACCTCCATGGCCAGGCGGCGGCCCGTGCTCATGCTGCGGCGCCATAGGGAGTTGCCGTAGGCGTGGCCCACCGACATGTGCACGTTGGTGCCTCCGCCGATACGAGGGGCGACATCATAGATGTAGAAGTTGAGGTCCTTGTCCACGCAGGTCTGCAGGCAGAACGGTCCGATCACTCCAGGGGAGAAATGCTCCTCGCAGGCCTTGACATACTTCTCCGCCAGCTCGAAGGCGTTCTCCAACAGCGATTCGCGCATGGTGGCGGAGTTGTGCCCGCAAACGGTGTACTCCGGCAGGCTCTGCCTGTCGTTCAGCTCCAACTGCTGCGCCGCTGGCAGACGCACGAACCCATCAAGCGAGGTCTCGAAGCGCCAGTCTATGCCAAGCAGCTCGATCCGGGCCCCCCGCTCCTCGAGCGGCGAATGGAAGAAGTCCAGGTTGAGCACTGGCCCGATGATGTACTCCTCCATGCGGGCGTGCCGCAGGTCCTCCGCCTCGATGACGCCGTCCCGGACCAACTTGTCCGCCTTGGCATGGTATTCCTCGGGGGAGGAGGCGGTGAAGAAGCCGCGTTCCAACTTCTTCTTGGCATGGTGCAGCTTGACGATGGTGAGGCTGTCGATGTCACGCGGGTCCTTGACCTTCCGGGGCGCGGGCATTCCCGCCTTCTCCAGAAGCCAGTAGTAATCTTGGGGACCGCCCCGGTCCTCGGAGCGGAGCAGGTTGCGGCTGCCCACCAGGGGAACGTCGAAATCGTTCTCCACGGCATCGATGCCGCAGTAGGAGGTGAAGGAGCGGTTGGGGACGAAGAGCACGTTGTCCTTGAGCAGACGTTCCCTCACCGCCGCGGAAGTGGCCTCCTTGAACTTGTTGACCATGACGAAATCGTCCACGATGCCTCGTCTCACCCTTCCATCGGGGTCACGGAACGCCTTGAAATATTTGGTATAGGTCTTGTCACGGCCGGTCTGGCATATGGCGACGGTGTTGAAACCCTCCTCCACCGCTCCGTCGCAGACATCCAGGGCGGAATGGGATGCCAGAACGCCGATCTTGATCTTCTCTGTGTCATACTTCCTAAGATTGTCAAGGACGATGCCCCGGTCTAACATATGGTCACCTTAGCACGCTAGTGATGATGCCGGCCCTAATAAATGCTACCTGGTTTGAACCGGGCCCACAGCGACCGCTCAATGATGGTCCAAGGAACGGGACCGGGCCAGCCAGCGTCTTGGGTCCGCATGGAACCGGTCGCCAGTCAAGGCACTTTTCAGCCTGGTTAAACCCAATCGTACAATGTATTTTCCATGGCGCCACTCGTGGGTGAACAGGATCGGCAAGGAAGTGTTGGACCTTGGACCCGAAAGGCGCCACATGCGCCGAGAAAGAAGGGGGTGAGGAATGGTAGCCCCGGCCAGATTCGAACTGACGTCGCAGGATCCAGAGTCCCGCATGATTGACCGCTACACTACGGGGCTGTATTGTCCCCCCTAAAATGCTCCCTCTTTTTAACCCTTTTCATCCGGAAGGGACAAATGGATGGAAAAGGAAGGGTCAACCCTTCTTTATGGCGGTGATGATGCGCTCGTAGACCTGGGGGATGGAGCCCTCCCCGTCCACTGCATGCAGGATTCCCTTCTCCCTGTAGAATTGGCTCACGGGCAAGGTCTGGTCCTTATAGGTCTTCAACCTGGCGCGCACCGTCTGTTCCGTGTCGTCCGAGCGCTGATAGAGCTCGCCCCCACACTTGTCGCACACGCCTGCGTGCTTGGGTGGGCTGAACTCAAGGTGGTAGACCGCCCCGCAGCTCTTGCAGCTGCGTCTCATGACGATGCGATGCACCAGTTTGTCCTCGTTCACCTGGATGTCCACTGCCAAGTCGATCCTGGTAAGTTTGTCCAAGCTCCTTGCCTGCTCCAGGGAGCGGGGGAAACCGTCCAGGAGGACCGGTCCATGGGTCACGGCCAACTTTTCTTTTATCAGATCGCAGGATCCAGAGTCCCGCATGATTGACCGCTACACTACGGGGCTGTGCTTCTCCCCTAAAATGCTTCCTGTTTTTAACCCTTTTCATCAGGAAGAGGCAAATGGATGGAATGGAAGGGTTCAACCCTTCTTTATGGCGGTCATGATGCGCTCGTAGACCTGGGGGATGGAGCCCTCTCCGTCCACTGCATGGAGGACACCCTTCTCCCTGTAGAATTGGCTCACGGGCAAGGTCTGGTCCTTGTAGGTCTTCAACCTGGCGCGCACCGTCTGTTCCGTGTCGTCCGAGCGCTGGTAGAGCTCGCCCCCACACTTGTCGCACTTGCCTGCGTGCTTGGGCGGGCTGAACTCAAGGTGATAGACCGCCCCGCAGCTCTTGCAGCTGCGTCTCATGACGATGCGGTGCACCAGCTTGTCCTCGTTCACCTGGATGTCCACGGCCAGGTCGATCCTGGTCAGTTTGTCCAGGCTCCTCGCCTGCTCCAGGGAGCGGGGGAAACCGTCCAGGAGGACCGGTCCATGGGTCACGGCCAACTTCTCCTTTATCAGCCCGATGACCAGCTCGTCAGGCACGAGCCTGCCTGCTTCCATGTAGCCTTTCGCTTCCAGACCAAGGGGCGTGCCCAGTCGTACGCCTTCGCGCAACAGGTCCCCGGTGGAGATCTTGGTGAACTTCATCTCAGCGACCAACCTTTCCGCCTGCGTGCCCTTGCCGCATCCAGGAGGTCCGAGCAGAACGATCTTGAGGTCCATGCCCCGCCTTATCGCTTCAATGCTTATATCGTTTTCATCCACTGCATCGCATCAGGACCGAAACGGCCAAATCCTCATTGGACTTGGGACGTCCAGCCGTGACCTTTTTAACCATCTTGCTGCATCGAGATGGTGTGAATCCCATGCGCCCGGAGACCCTGGATGCACTTATGGCCATAGTCGGCGAGACCAACATGTCCACCCGAGCTGCCGACCTCTATACCTATGGCTTCGACGCTTCCATCCATCATCGCAGCCCTGACGTCATTGTCCGACCCCGAACTACCGCCGAGGTATCGGACGTGGTCAAGCTGGCCCGCAGGGAGACGATCCCCATCGTGGCCCGCGGAGCCGGGACCGGCCTATGCGGGAGCGCCGTGCCCCTCATGGGCGGCATGGTCATGGATATGACCAGGATGAACACCATCAAGGAGGTCCGGGTGGGGGACCTCTATTGCGTGGTCGAGGCTGGTGTGGTTTACGATCGTCTCAATGAGCGCCTCGCCCCCTTCAAGTTCTTCTTCCCCACCTCCCCCGGGAGCGCGGAGGCCTGCACCATCGGAGGCATGGTGGCCACCAACGCCTCGGGCATGAGGGCCATCAAGTACGGGGCCACCCGCGATTACGTCCTAGGTCTGGAGGTGGTCCTGTCCGACGGTTCGGTGATGAAGGTCGGCACCAATACCATCAAGAACTCGTCCGGGTACCAGCTGGAAAGGCTCTTCGTAGGTAGCGAGGGAACCCTGGGCATAATCACCGAGGTCACATTGCGCATCGCCCCCAAGCCGAAGAGGCAGTGCATGATCATGGCAGCGTTCGATTCTCTGGAGGCGGCAGGCACATGCGTGTCCGAGCTCATCGCCACCCCCGTGCTGCCCTCTGCCACCGAATTGATGGACCGGACCTGCATCCAGGCGGTGAACAAGACGGTCGGGTCCGGACTGCCCGACTGCGAGGCGCTCTGCATGATCGAGGTGGATGGCGAGCCAGAGGTGGTGGAGCGAGAGATGGGGATGGTGACGAAGGTGGCGGAGCGGGTGGGAGCGATATCCGTGGAGGCCACCAGCGACCCCAAGACCATGGCCCGATGGACCAACGCCCGCAAGTCCGTCATGTCCGCCCTGAGCCGTTTTGGCGAGCGCTTCGTCTCCGTATCGCTGGCCGATGATATGGCGGTGCCGATATCGCGCATCCCGGCAGCGGTCAAGGCGTTCCAGGAGATCGCGGTGCGCAACGATGTGGTCATCGGGACTTACGGCCACGCGGCTGATGGCAATCTTCACACCAAGATGCTGGTGGACCCTATGTCCGAGGAATCCTGGCGACACGCCGAGGTGGCGGTGGGCGAGATATACGATGTCGTGCTCAATCTGGGAGGCACGGTCACGGGCGAGCATGGCGTGGGCATTTCCAAGGCGCCCTACTTCCAGATGGAACGGGCGAGCGCCTTGGGCACCATGGTCGCCATCAAGAAGGCCCTGGACCCGGACAACATCTTCAACCCTGGCAAGATGCAGGACTGGGAAGGCGGCATCATCCGCCATCTGCGCTATCCATGCCCCGACCTGAAGTGAGCCATCGGCGGATCCTATAAGACAATTACCTGCCAGCTGACCAAGAAGAGGAACACCGCCAAAGCCATCACGATGATGTAGATCGGGAGGTTCCACTTCAGCACCTTGGAACCGTCCAGCGGTGGGATGGGCAGGAGGTTGAATACCGCCAGCATCAGACTGAGGACGGCCATGATGTTCAGGGAATCGGAAAGCAGGCTACCATCGTCCAATAGCAACCATGCGACCAAGAAGATGCTTCCGATCACGATATTGGTCGCCGGTCCGGCCAGGCTGATCCGTCCGTACTGCTCCTTCGTGATGTTCCCACCGATGTAGACCGCTCCAGGCGCTATGAGCGTGAAGCCGAGCAAGGCGGTGATGAACCCGAGGAGCAGACCCATCGGGTACATGCGGAACTCCGCCCAGGCGTTGTAGCGGCGGGCCACGAACTTATGCGCCATCTCATGCAGCAGGAAGCCCAATATGGTGACCGTCGCGGCGATGGCCAACCAGTACAGGAATTGTTCCACGACGTCCGAGTCGCTCAGATTGTAGACCAGGTCGGAGAAGGAGATGGCGAAGATCAGGGTGATGGCGGTGATGGAGATGGCGATGTGCTGCAGCTCCTTGCCGCTGAAGGCCCTCTGCGGAGGGCGATATTGATCAGGAGGGACCTTGAACGCGTTGGCCATGCTCTCCTTCGAGCCGATGAATGGTCCGCTAGATAAATCTTCGTCGTTACGATGGCATACATTTTTGTAGAGAGTGCACAGATGGGCGGCCGATGGCCATTAGGGACCCCAGGCACGGCAAGGCAACGTTCCATTGGTGCGACACTTGTGGCACCTTGCTTCTCAGTCCCAGCTGTGGCACTTGCCGCAGACCGGGCCGTCCCTTCGATGTCTCATTGCCAGGCGACATCCGCCCCGCCATGCGGCACGGCAAAGAGGTGGTCGATGAGCTTTTCGAGAGGCACTTTGGCAACTCCGCCTGCATCGAGGGCAGGATGGTCTTCCTGAACAAGGTGGCGGGGGAGGACCGCTCCGACGAGATCGTGGTGGATGGCATGGTCATCGCCACCATGCGTTTCGATCTGAGGCGGAACGACTTCGAGCTCCAATTGCGACAGGAGGGAGCGGCGTTGCTCCACCGGCATGCCAGCAAGAACCTGGTCAAGCTGGAGAAGGCGGAAGGGCACCTCAAGGGCAAGAAGGTCGACGGCAAGGCCATCAAAGAGGTCACCGGACCGTTCCTGTCAGGGGACCCGCTCATCGTCCTGGTCGGGTCGCTGGTCTGCAGCGGGGTGGCCCGGGTGGACAGCGACAAGGTCCAGTCCAGCGAGGGGGCCATATTGATCAGGGACGTAGGGCATGCCTTGTCCCGCCCTCCCGGCCCTGCCTCGGAGCAGAGGGAGTTCGTCGCCGCTAACGTTGACCACCTGGCCACCATCGAGTCCAAGGGCGTCAGCGACATCAAATCGTTCATCGGGAACAAGAAAAAGCCGGTCACCATATCGTTCAGCGGGGGGAAGGACTCCCTGGCGGCGTATGGGCTATTGAAGAAGGCCAGCAAAGAGTTCCATATTATATTCATCGACACCGGCATCGAGTTCCCCGAGACCGTCTCCTACGTGAAGAAGTTCGCCAGGGAGAACCAGGAGAAGCTGCTGATAGCGGAAGCGGGGAACGCCTTCTGGGAACAGGTGGACCAGTTCGGTCCCCCGGCCAAGGACTTCCGTTGGTGCTGCAAGGTGTGCAAGCTCGGGCCGGTGACCGACCTGATCGCGGAGCGGTTCAAGGACGGGACTGTGACCATCGAGGGCAACCGTGCCCTGGAATCGTTCGCCCGCAGCAGCATCGGTTTCGTGGAGAGCAACCCCTTCGTCCCCAACCAGACCATACTCAACCCCATCAAGGATTGGAACGCGGCCGAGGTGTGGGGGTACATCTGGTACCGTGGTCTTCGCTACAACCCGCTCTACGACGAGGATTTCGAGCGCATCGGTTGCTATCTCTGCGCTTCCTGCCTCGGAAGCGAGTGGAGGGAGACGGCCCGGCTGCACCCGGACATGCACCGCAAGTGGGAACGTCACCTGGAGCAGTGGGCGACCCGCACCGGATCGCCCCAGGAGTACGTGCGTTACGGATTCTGGCGCTGGAAGGTGCTCCCCCCAAAGATGAGGCAGTTGGCGGAGGAGATCGGCCTGACCGCGCCCAAGATGCGCACCGACCGCATGGAGCTGCGAACCACCAAAGGTCTCAGCCTATGCCTCACCGGAGGTTACTCCACTGAGGGCGTGATCACCTTACCGCACCGTAAGGACTTCGTTCGGGTGGCGGAGGTGCTGAAATGTGTTGGGTCGGTGAGGCACAGCCCGGAGTTCGAGATCGCCTTGGTCAAGGACAAGGATTGCACCCTCAAAGTGTTCGGGGGAGGCCAGATAGTCGCCACCGGTCCGACCTCGGAGCGAACCTCGAAAGCGTTCGAGAGGGCGGTCAAGTCCTACCTGCGCGGTCAGCTCTGCACCCGCTGCGGCATCTGCGTGAAACAGTGCCGGCAGAAGGCCATCCGCATCATGGACGGGCCTGTCATCGACGAGGAGCGCTGCAACCATTGTGGCCGTTGCGAGGAGGCCTGCGTCGTCGCCCATTATTATGACAAGCTTGTGACCCAAGGGCGAGGTTGAATGCGCATAGATTATATAGTGACGGGTTTTGTGAGGGGTAGATGAATTACAACATGCTCTTGGCCGCGGCCATCGGTATCGGTCCAGCCTTGTTGCTTATGTTCATCACCTTCGCCGATTACACCTATCCCAAGGTGGAGCGGCCCTTCTTCGATGACCGCAAAATGTTCAGCATTTTCACTGCAGGCTTGATCATCGGCGTCATTCTGGCTTCCGTGATCGGTCTCTTCGATAGGACCTCGATCATCACGATCGTATCCATTTCCCTGCTCGTTCTGCTAGTGATGTTGGTCATCCTGATGCTCAAGCGGTTCGCCCTCAGGTTGGACACTGCCTTCTATGGTACAGCCCTTGGTCTAGGCATCGGGGCCATGATGGCCTTCTACAATGGTTACCAGGTCCTAGCGGCCTATGACGTGCTGGGGGAGAGCATACCATTAGAGACATATCTCATCGTCCTGCTATGGGCCATCCAACTGGTGTGCATCAATGCCACCTGCGGGGCGATAATCGGCATCGGTAGCGCCAGGGGCCATCCCTGGTCGGCATTGGGTCAGGCAACGCTCCTTTTGGTGACCTACTACTTGCTCCTCATCCCCCTTTACGAGTTGGAACCGGGCACTTGGACCTACATCACCTTCGGGCTGGCATCCATCTTCACCGCCTATGGTTACTACTATGTCCATAAGAAGGCATTGCCAGGTGTCGTGAGGGAAGCCATTGGCAAGATGAAGAGGGGCACGAAGGGCACCCGAGCGAATTGAGCGGAGTGGTCTGAACGATCCTGTTTTAATAATAAAAGAATGGGAGGGAGCCACCCTCTTGGTTCTTAGTATTCGACGAAGACCAACGCGCCCAGGCACGTCCCGTAATGGTCCATGGGGATGGACAGCTCCTCGATGGCGTAGGAGATCCTCATGAGCTCCACCTCACGAAGGTTGGCCATCTCGTTCATCTTCCACTCCAGGACCTCCTTCAAGGCCTTCTTGGTGCCGTGCATGTGTCCCTCGGCGACATAGCCGCCCTTGCCGTCCTTCCGGTGGGCGTAGGCGATGCCGGCGGAGATCATCTCCCCCTCGCCTCCTCTCATCTGCGCCAGAACGCAGTGGGTGATGCATCCCATGGGCAGCTCCCTCGCGGCCACCTTCTTCGCGCCGACCGGCAGGACCGATGACACGGAAACGAGGTTAAGCTCCCCGATCTTCGCATTCCTCAGTGCCTGGTCGAAAGCGTTAAGGTCGGAGACCTTGCTCACCGCGCATCCAGATGAAACGAAGAATTTCTTTGGGACTAAGTTCATAAATGCTGTAATTTTATTTTGCGATTTAAGGATTTGCCCTCAGCTGGGTAAAAAAAGACATCACACCATCTTAAGTTCGCGCTCAAGGAGCTTGACCTCTCTCTGGTTCAAAGCCTCTGAGCTGACGGGCAGGAGGAGGATGGAATCGGTAATGGAGACGATCTCATTGAGGAGCTGCACGAGCTTCAGGACCTTCCCGAAGTTGTTCTGGTTTATGAGGTACTCTATGCCGCTGATGAGCACCACGCCTCTCTCGGAGCTGTCCAGGAAGTTCTTGATCTCACTATAGATGAGAGGGATGTTGGTCGGCTCCCGGGTGTACTTCTTCTCCCTCTCGAACGAAAGCCATAGGAAGGGGATGTTGTCCATACCGTACTTCTTCTTGACCTTCTCGGGATACTCCCGGGCGATGATCATCCCTGGTCGTCCATGGGACACCTGCTCTAGGAAGATCTCGAAGGCCTGAGCGGTGTCGTCCATCTCCATCATGTAGGAGTTGCCCTCCACCAGCACATGCTTGCTGTCCGGCTTATAGGCAATCTGCGGCTTGGCGTCAGGGAACGATGAGGAGGGCGTCAGCACGTGGACGCAACGGTGCGCCCCATCGGCTATGCAGGAGACCTCCTTGGAATCGAAGCGGCGCTTTGTCAACGAGGAAACGATACCTGTGAGGTAACCTCGGGTGAAGTCGCAGCTGTGACCACCTTCCGCCTCGATCGACTCAACGAAGGATATGACCATCTCGTTCTCGGTGATGAGGTCCACCTCCAGGCGGCCCAGGCCCGTCTCTGACCATATCTGTTTGATGACGTCGCGCAGCTCATCCGGTTCGGTGCACTCCAGGCCGAGCGTACGAACCAGGCCTACTCCGGCCCGGTAACCGAACTGCTGCAGGGTCTCGACCGAGTTAGCGCCCTCGGTCAGCTCCAGCTCTTCCCTGAGGTCGTTGAGCGCCGAACCGGGCATGACGAAGAACGGTCGGGCATGGCGGTCCATCAGCTCGCCCCCAGCATACGTTGCGCCAGGCGTTCGAAGGCCTCGGGCACTCCCTCCCCGGTCTTGGCGCTCGTGAGCATGAACGTGTCGCCTAGCACGGCCGCCACCTTTTCCAGCCCGTCATCGGCCACCTCGGCGGGCAGGTCCATCTTGTTGGCCACAGGAACGATCGGGATGTCGCCAGCCACCTTGCGAAGGTCGATGGCCCACTCCAGGGTGCTCTCCAAGGTCTCAGGCCGGGTGAGGTCGCACACCACCAGGGCACCGTTGGTGCCAGAATAATATGAGGCATGGAGCGTTTTCTGCCCCTTCTGCCCCAAGATGTCCCAGATCATCATGGTCATCTCCACCGATTCCTGGTCGAGTACCTTCTTGGTGACCTTAGCCCCAAAGGTGGTTATGTAATCGTCTGAGAAAACATCCAGTACATAGCGGCGGATAAGGCTGGTCTTGCCAACCGCCCCATCCCCCAAGAGGCTGACCTTCCTTATGACCTTCCGCTTCTCCATAAATGCCTGCCAGTAAGATTTGATGCGTTCTATATAATGATTGGCATATCGGAATCACGACTGGGGGGTACTGGTGTATCAACCATAGAGGTACGATTCGTCCGACTTCTTCGGGGGTTTGATGCTCTCCATCGCCTGCCTCATCCCCACCTCGATGCTCTCCGCCTCCTTGAGGAGGGGGTCGGGGTCGATCTTTAGCTCTGGCAACATTTTGCCGATGATCTCCATCAGATTGGCGGCCCCTCTGGCGTCCGGCATCTCCGGCCGGGCCGGCCCCAAAAGGCAGATGACGTTAGATCCAAGGCGGTTCCCCTCGGCCAGGAGCATGCCCGAAAGACCGGTGATCATTCCCTCCTTCATCTCCTTGACATCGTATTTCTCCAACATGGCCCGGGTATCCGGGGTCGTGCCCACGCCCAGGACGGCCCCGCTCTGCTCGTTGAGATTTATCCCTTCCAAGGTGACGATGTTCCGCACACCCTTGTGCTTCCCCCATTCCAGGATGAGCTCCGCCAGGGGTCGGAGCATCTCAGGCTTCGGCATGAACTCCGCAAGTATGACCACCAGTTGCTCACATGACTCCCCGTCCCTGCACTCCCTTTTGCCGGAGTAGATCCGCACCGAGTGGGAGGGGACACCCTCCTGCATTATGGTGTAAGGGGGGAACTGGTCCGAGATTATGGAGGCCACCCGCTCCAGTTTCAACGTCCTCACGATATAGTTCGCCGCGATGGAGCTGATCAGCCCAACGCTCGGGAACCCGACCACCAGGATGCAGTCGTTCATGTAGACGTCCTTGTACTCATGGATGAAGATGTCTGGATGTCGCTCGATGTGATAGGTCGTTAGTATGCCCCTGGAAAATAACCATCCGACCGGTATTTAATTGGTGCGGGCCAGAACGATGACATGTTTCTCTTTTCGCTCCTTCCGATGAAATATCTATAACCGTACGCAGCGATGCCGTGCCCATGGTGGAGGACCATATTTCCCTCAGGCACACCCCTGGTGGCATCCCGGTCATAATCGAGACGCTGCCGGGCGTCCGCTCAGTGGCTCTATCGGTCAACATCCGGGTCGGTTCTCGGGACGAGGACCCCAGGTTGTGCGGCATGGCTCACCTGCTCGAGCACGTGATGTTCAAGGGCACTCAAGGACCGGAGCGCCAAGGAGATCGCTGACATGATCGAGGGCGCCGGAGGGGAGTTGAACGGTTTCACCACGAAGGAGATGACATCCTATCACGTTTTCAGCCTTGACGAGACCATCTCCGTTGCGGAGAAACTTCTTTCCGATATGATGCGCCACGCCCTCATCGACGAGGAGCACGTGGAGCTGGAGAAGGGAGTGGTCACCCAGGAGATCAGCAGTCTGGAGGAGGACCCGGAGAGCTATGCCAGCGTACTTCTGGACCAGAGCATCTGGAAAGGGCACCCCATGTCCTTCTCGGAATCCGGGGAACTGGAGTGCGTCAAGCGCATATGCGCCAACGACCTTCGGGAGTTCCACGACCGCTTCTATGTCAAGCCCAACGTCTACGTGGTGGCCGTGGGCAATCTGGAGGGGAAGGCGGTGATGCGATGGGTGTCGGAGCACTTCGACGACCTGCCCAATACCAAATCCCCGGTCAAGAGGAAGGCCCCGCACCCCCATTCGAGCATAAACGTCTATCCAAGGGAAGGGGACCAGGCCTATGTGGAGCTCGGCTTCCCTTCGTACGATGCGAAGAATCCCAAACACCATGCGGCCAGCTTGGCGGCGATAATACTCGGGGCAGGGTCCAGCTCGCGCCTCTATCAGCGCATCCGGGAGAAGGAAGGGCTGGTATACCAGATCCACATGTTCCCGGACGCGTACAGCGACTGCGGTCTCCTGGAGACATACTTCTCGTCCTCGGTCGGTGAAGCGGAGAAGGTGATCCGCCTCATCGCCGAGGAGATACGCCAATTCAAAGAGGAAGGCTTGGTAGCGGGGGAGCTGGAGCGGGCCAAGCGTTGGGTGAAGGGCATGTTCGTGCGTAAGCTGGAGAGCACGGAGAACCGCATGTATTGGCTGGCAGAGAATTACGTCCTGAGCGGAAAAGTGCAGCCGATATCGCGATGGATAGAGGAGTTCCAGGAGGTCTCCGAGGAACAGGTGCTGGCCGCAGCCCAGGACCTGCTTAGGACCAGGAAGCTCTGCATAGCCCTTCATACCTCCGAGAGGCCAGGCAAGTCCATTGCCAAGTCAATATCCGATCTGGACTTCTAAGGTGGGTTCAGACTTCCTTGCCATTTATGAGGTCGATCACCGTCTGGACCGCCTCTGGAACGGCCGCCTCCACCTCGGGTGTCATGCTGTCGCTCACGGTCCAAACATCATTGACCTCGACCGCGACGAACCATACCTCCTTGGGCATGCGTTCTGGCTCCAAGGACCGCCCCAGCTCCAGGGTGGTGCCGACGTTGGCCTCATGGGGGTTGATCCCATGCACGGTGGCGGAGAGCGAGTCCTCGCCCAGGACCATGACCTTGCCGGCTTGGAACTGGCCTGATAGGATGGCATCTACTACGATGACCTTCTTGTAATCGAGCATGATCTCGATGAGGTCCAGACCGGATGTGCATGCCTCCTCGATGTCCACATCCTGCAGTCCCTTCTTCCTCAACTGGTCGATGACATGGAAACCGATGGCATCGTCGCAAACGACAGGGCTTCCGATGCCCAACACCAAGACGCTCGCCTTCATGCGGGGTGTGCCATAGTGCCACCGATTATAAGTCTTTCCAAAAACGCACCGAACCGTTCCCTGAAACCTGATATCCTCCCAAGGACATCCCCACGCGATGAGACTGGACCCAGGGGTGAACCTCAGCGTCAACGGCCACGACCTTACCAAGAGGCAGCTGGAGGTGGTGCGGGCCATATACGAGACCGGGAGCCAGAAGGCCGCCGCCGCCCGTCTGGGCATTTCCACCCCTGTGCTGCACCGTTACCTGCACCAGATCGAGGCCAAGGCAGGGACGAAACTGGCCGAGACCACGCCCCGGGGGACGGTCCTCAACGATGACGGGGAGGCGTTGGCCAGGGAATACCTGGCCCTGCTGCGCCGCATGGACCGACGCGATAAGCTGGTGGTGGGCTGCACCATCGTCACCGAGGACCTGTTGCTCTCCGCCCTCTCCTCACTGAACGACCCAGAGGCGTTCGACCTCATCATATCGGACGATGCCCGGAACATGAGGGACTTCAACGCCAAGATGATGGACCTCGTCGTGCTGGACGACCCGCTCTATGCCTTCGAATCGGAGGGCACGGTCTGGGAGCCCGTGGCGGAGGACCGTTTGGTCCACGTGGAGCGGGGTCCAGCCTACGCCCGTTTCCGTTTCGGGGCGCAGCGCCTGGGATTCCGCCACCTGGAGTCGAACCACGTCGAATACAGGGTGGAGCGGTTGGAACATTCCCTGACAACGCTGCTGCGCTCGAACCTGAGCTTCTTCGTGAACGAGAGCCTGGCCATGAAGAAGGGGTACGCTCTGAGGAGCGCCACCGACATGGAGCTGCTCAGGCACCAGATCATAGCCATGTACTGGGAGCCGGAGCAGAGGCTGCAGGCGTTAGTGAGGGAACTGACCCGAAGACAATCGCTCGGTTAGAATTACCTTTTTAGGTAACACTCGACCCTTTTTTCACCTATGTTTATATAGGATGCCAGAAATCGCCTGAGTCAAGGTGACCATATTGTCCAACATCAAAGAGCCAGACATGGCCTTCGCTAAGAAGATCATAGACGCTGGTGGCAAGACCTTGGACCTCTGCTACCAGTGCGGTACCTGCACCGCCTGCTGCCCCTCCGGCCGGATGACCGCGTTCAGGACCAGGCAGCTGATCCGCAAGGCCCAGCTCGGCCTGAAGAACGACATCCTCCCCACCGAGGAGCTGTGGATGTGCACCACCTGCTATTCCTGCGTGGAGCGCTGCCCCCGCGACGTCGAGATCGTGGACATCATCATTGCTCATGAGGAACATGGCCGTCCAGGAAGGCTACATGGCCGAGGCCCACAAGAAGATCGGCGTCAACCTGATGAAGATCGGCGCCACCGTTCCATTCGGCGACGACATGAAGCAGCTGCGCGCCAAGATGGGGCTGCCCTCCAACCCGTCCAACCACCGCTGGTAACGAGAAGGCGGCTGGATGACTTCCGCAAGATCATGAAGAAGACACAGTTCGACAAGAAGGTAGGAGGTGCGTGAGATGGCGGTCAAGTACGCATTCTTCCTAGGATGCGTCGCCCCGCTGAGGTACCCTGGCATCGAGAAGTCCACCCGCGAGGTGTTCAAGCACCTGGGTTATGAGCTGGTCGAGCTGGAGGGCGCCGGCTGTTGCCCCGCACCCGGTGTGATCCGCTCCTTCGACCAGGACACCTGGCTCGCTTTGGGCGCAAGGAACCTGGCCATCGCCGAGAAGCAGGGCGTGGACATCATGACCATCTGCAACGGCTGCTACGGCTCATTGTTCGATGTGGCCCATATCCTCCACGAGCACCCTGAGAAGCTGAAGGCGGTCAACGAGATACTCAAGGAGGTCGGCCTGCAGTACAACGGCAAGACCAAGGTGCACCACTTCGCCGAGATCCTCTACAACGACATCGGCATCGAGAAGATCAAGAACAGCGTCAAGAACCCGCTGGAACATGAAGGTCGCCGTCCACTACGGTTGCCACTTCGTCAGGCCCAGCAAGATAAAGCACCTCGACGACCCAGAGAGGCCCCAGATCCTGGACGAGCTGGTCGAGTGGCACCGGCGCCAAGAGCGTCAACTACAAGGACAAGCAGATGTGCTGCGGCGCAGGCGGCGGCGTCCGGTCCGCGCAACCCCAAGCTGGCCACCGAGTTCACCGATGAGAAGCTGAAGAACATCAAGGCGGCCGGCGGCCAGTACATCCTCGATGTCTGCCCGTTCTGCCACCTGCAGTTCGACAGGACCCAGAAGGATGCCGTCCACGGATACGACATACCGGTCATCCACCTCTCCCAGCTCTACGGGTTGGCCTTCGGGCTTCCCAAAAGCGACCTGGGCCTAGAGGCGCATGCCACACCGGTCAAGCTCTAAGGTGGACAGTTGCACAGAGCGCACTTGGTGGGCGTGTATGAGGTAGGCGAGCTGCCAGAGGAGCTGAAAGGCTTCGTCCGGTTCCAGGCTTACCACCAGCAGCACGTCCCCGCAAAGGAGGAAAAGGTGGCCATGCTCCAGATCGTGGGCACCACCTCCTACTTTCCCATTTTTCTTAACAAGGTGAGCACGATCGAGGAAGCGGAGGCGCAACTGCGGGAGGCGGACGCCGTTTTGGACGATGTCTCGAAGGCTTCCCTGGTCCGCATTTTCCAAGAAAAGAATAAATAGTCCCGGTCCTCAGTATCACTACGTATTTCGTAGTAAACAAACATCTGGCCTATTATTCATACAGGTAGAATAATTCTATCCCCTTCTACCAAACCTATTAATAGAGACAGTCTTTTCCCACCTTGCCTTGAAGCATAACGCCATGGAGGCTGTCAATGGCTACTGATAACAAGAAATCCAACAAGCCCGCCGCAAAGAAGGTCAAGGA
Organism: Methanomassiliicoccaceae archaeon; assembly: GCA_963806355.1. Classification (GTDB taxonomy): domain Archaea; phylum Thermoplasmatota; class Thermoplasmata; order Methanomassiliicoccales; family UBA472; genus JACXTP01. The sequence continues at coordinate 114,817 of CAWDXN010000004.1, forward strand.
CCGATGGAAGGCCAAGGAGTGGTACAAGCTGTACTCTCCGAAGATGTTCAACCAGGTCCTATTGGGCGAGACCCCGAGCGCCGACCCTGTCCAACCTCATGGGACGCATAGTGGAGGCAACGGTGCACGACCTGACCGGCGATTTCTCCAAGATGCACGTCAAGTTGACGTTCAAGGTCAAAGAGGTGCGCGGCTTCGATGCCCACACCGTCCTCATCGGTCAGACCCTGACCAGCGATTACGTGCGCCGCCTGACGCGCCGCAAGCGCACCAAGACCGACCACGTGATCGATGTCCGCACCAAGGACGGTTACCTCCTCCGCATCAAGCCGATGAGCGTCACCGACAAGCGCATCCAGTCCTCCCAGGAGACCGCGGTGCGCACGGCCATGACCAACGAGGTCACCAACATGGGCATCGAGATGACCATGGCCGACATGATGAAGATCATCATCACGGGCGAGATGTCCAAGCGCCTGTCCAACGCCGCCAAGGTGATCGTCCCCATCAAGAGGGTCGAGGTCCGCAAGACCGAGGTCCTAGAGATGGGAGAGGGCGGACAGGACGTCTCCATCGTGCCTCAGCCTGAGCCTGAGGTCGAGGAGCAGCCCGCCGAGCCCGTCGAAGAGGAGCCCGCCCCGGCCGAAGAAACCGCCGAGGAAGAGGAGATCCCCGTCGAGGGCGAGGAGCAGTAAAACCATTTCCCCATGCCGGGGTGGCTCAGCCTGGTGGAGCGTCGGACTCATAGGGAATTTAGGGAAAAGACCACCCTCGCTCCAAAGAAATCCGAAGGTCATGGGTTCGAACCCCATCCCCGGCACCTACCTATTACCTCTGTTCTCGATCAATGTTCTTTCCATCACTATCCATCCGGTCCAATGGTCATGTTCAAGTAGATTGTCCGTCGTTGTGTTGGCAAGGTGAACCCTTGCGTTTGATCATTTACACGGGCAAGGGCGGGGTGGGGAAGACCTCCGTCTCCGCCGCCACCGCTCTGAAGTGCGCCCGGATGGGCTACCGCACCATTGTGATGAGCACCGATTCCGCGCACTCCCTCGCCGACTCCCTGGACATGGAACTGTCCGGCGAGATCAGGCCGGTGCAGAAGAACCTGGACGCCATCGAGATCGATATTCTGTACGAGATGGAGCACCGCTGGAAGGAGCTGGAGCAATATTTCTCAGATTTCATGGAAGCACAAGGTCTGGACCCGATCAACGCCAAGGAGATGTCCGTCTTTCCAGGCATGGAACTGATGTCAGCATTGTTCTACGTCGAGGAATTCTATAACGATAAGGCATACGACGTCGTGGTCATGGACACCGCGCCAACGGCCGACACGCTTCGCCTGCTATCCTTCCCCGAGGTTTCCGACTGGTACTTCGAGAAGCTTTACAAGATATTCCGGAACATGATAAAGCTGGCCCGAGCCACGGTGGGCAAGTTCCTCAATGCGCCTTTGCCTTCCAACGCCTTCCTCGACGATATCGAGAAGATACGTGACAGGATGAAGTTGGTGCGCAAGATCCTCATCGACCCGGAGATAACCTCCATCAGGTTGGTGGTGAACCCGGAGAAGATGGTCATCAACGAGACCAAGCGCGCCTACACCTACCTCAGCCTCTATAATCTGACCGTGGAGGCGCTGGTCATAAACCGCCTTCTTCCTGAGGAGATGTATTCCAAGTACCCAAAGGAGAAGGTCGAGGAGCAGAAGCGGTACATGGACATTGATACAGGAGTCCTTCGGACCCATCAAATTGCTCAAGGCGTATCTTTTCAACACCGAGGTGGTGGGCAAGTGCTCATTGGACATCCTGGGAGATGTGATCTTCGGCAGAGGAGGACCCTTCCCAGATTTACACCAAGGAGAAGGCCATGATCATATATCGAGAGAATGGCCAGGACATCATCTCGATGAAATTGCCGTTCTCCGAGAAGTCCGAGGTAGAGTTATATAAGTCAAGCGACGTTTTAATCGTCAAGGTGGGCTGGTACAAGCGGTCCGTCATACTCCCCTATTCCATGGTCAAGAAGAAGACCAGCAAGGCAGAGTTCAAGGACGGTCGTCTACTGGTATATTTCGAGGAGGAAGAAAAGAATGCCAAAGGCTAAGAAGAAAGCAGAGGAGCCCGAACCGACCCCGCAGGAAGAGACCTCGGAGGAAAGCTCTGGCCCGTTCGATTCGAGCATGTTCACCGAATTCATCGACGAGGAGACGGGAAAGCACCTCCTCAAAGCAGGTTTGGAGCTGGTGCAGGTTTTGGACAAAGCGGTCCCCCGGTCCAAGATGCCCGAGGAAGTGAAGGTCCATTACAAGAACGCCAAGAAGGAGTTCCTTTTGATGGCCAGGGCCATGCTGGACTATAAGATCGCCGAGATGGAAAAGAAGTCCAAGCCGAAGAAGTCCTCGTCATCGAACCTGAAAAAGATCGAACTGTCCTGATCCATCAGGGCAGCCCTTTCATCATTCCAGGTCCTCTTGGCACTCTGGGCAGAGCAGCTCACCCTCTATCATGTGAAGCTCGTCTGAATAGGAACGGCAGCTCTCGCAGTAGCCTCCCATAGAAACGCTATCTTGACCTGGACGACCTCGGCCCAGTATCTTGGACCATTCCCTGGTTATCTCGATCAGGGCCGGCGACAATTTGATGATATCGTTCTCGGTGAGCATACCGACCAGACGACCGTCTTCGCACACCGGCAGACGACGCACCCTTTTACGGGACATGCGCTTGGCCGCGTCGGCCAGGGTCTCATCAGGGCGAGACGGTTATCAATGGGGCGGACATGACCTGGCTGACCTTGACGGTCTTGCCGGATTTCCCCTCCGCCACTATCTTGTTCAGGATGTCCCGCTCCGTTAGTATTCCCACGGCCGTATCGCCATCCACCACGACTAGGCTCCCGATGCGCTCAGAGCGCATCAGCTTGGCCGCCTCCACCACATTCATGGCGGGCGTGCCGGTCTTGGGCGCCTTGGTCATGATCTCCCGAATCAGTATGTCCTTGACGTCGCCCTTCATGTTCTATAATAGCCTACTAGTTCAGATAAATAACTTTTCAGACAAATGACGATGGCAGAGACTGGCCTATATGACGTTGCTCCACAAGTGTAATATCCTTGTCCAATGAATAGTCGCAGGGGGCATGTAATGAAGGACAACGAAGGTATGCTCGCGGTCATGGCAGCCAGGAAGGCGGTCGAGGCCGAGGTGGGGCTGATCGATGTCAATGACTTCGACATGCCTGGCAGCTTCATGCAGAAGCGTGGGGTGTTCGTGACCTTGAACACTTTCCCCGAGCACGAGCTGCGCGGTTGCATTGGATATCCCGAGCCGGTCTTCCCTCTGGGCGAGGCCTTGATCCGGGCGGCGGAAGGCGCCTGCCATGACCCCCGATTCCCACCCCTGCACAAGTCCGAGTTGACTGGTATAGTGGTTGAGACCAGCATCCTGACGGTCCCTGAGCTCATCATCATCGAAGAGCGGCGCAAACTGCCTGAGCTCATCAGGGTCGGCACGGACGGCCTCATCATGGAACGTGGGCCTTACCGTGGCCTGCTCCTGCCCCAGGTGCCGGTGGAGTGGAGCTGGGACGCCACCACCTTTTTAGAGCAGACATGCATCAAGGCCGGCATGACCCCGGACCGCTGGCTTGATAGCTCATGTAAGGTCTACCGCTTCCAAGCGGAGATATTCTACGAGGGGACGCCTCGAGGCAAAGTTCTCCGCAAGGAGCTGAAGTGAGGATGGACCTGATAATAGAGGGACGGGCCCTTGTCAACGGCCGCCTGGAGCAGTGCTGCATCGGCGTGGATGGGGGGCGCATCGTCGCCATCAAGAAGGACCTGCGCGGGGCCAAGCGTTTGGACCTGCAGGACCGGATCATACTACCCGGGGCCATCGACCCTCATGTGCATCTGCGCGAGCCAGGCTCAACGCACAAGGAAGATTTCCGCACTGGCACGCTCTCAGCGGCCTTCGGGGGCGTGACCTGTGTCCTGGACATGCCGAACACGGTGCCACCCACCACGGACCTGGATCGACTTAGGGAGAAGCGGGCCACCGCCAGCTCCAAGGCCTGGGTGGACTTCGGCCTGATCGGCGGCCTCGGCCCGAAGAGCGATGTCTTGGACATGGCCGCGGAGGCGGTCGCCTTCAAATTGTTCATGGGTTCCACCACGCAGAGCAACCTGGTCACCGAGAGCGATGACCTGCAGCGCCTGGCCGGTCTGGTGAAGAGGGCTGGGAAGGTGCTCAGCGTGCACGCTGAGGAAGAGGGCATGATCAAGAAGGACCGCGTGAACGACCTGGAGGGCCACAACAACAACCGAGGTCCTGAGTGCGAGCTGCATGCCGTGCAAAGGCTAAGGGAGCTATTGCCTGAGGCCCCGGTCAACGTCTGCCACGTCACCACCGTCGCCGTGCTCAAGGCGCTCGACGGCACCGGTTTTACCAAGGAGGTCACCCCGCACCATATGCTACTGGACGAGAGGTCCGGCCTAGCCGGACGGGGCAAGGTGAACCCGCCATTGCGCTCGCCGGAGGAGAGGGACGCCGTCCTCAATGCCTTCATCGCCGGGCAGTTCGACATACTGGCCTCCGACCATGCCCCCCACACCATAGATGAGAAGGGGCAGGAGTTCAACTCCGTCCCGTCCGGAGTACCGGGAGTGGAGACATCTGTGCCTTTGATGCTCAACCTGGTGAAGAAGGGAAGGCTCGACCTCGGTCTGCTGGCGCGTTGCTGCGCCCAGAACCCGGGAGAGCGTTTCGGTCTTAAGAAGGGCCGACTGGCCGTCGGTTATGACGCCGACCTGATGGTCATCGACCCGGGCAAAGTGGTGCGCATCAAGGCGGACCACCTGCACAGCAAGTGCGCCTGGACCCCCTACGAGCGCCTCGAGGCGATCTTCCCCGAGATGGTGTTCCTCCGCGGCGATGCCTTAATAGAGGAGGGGAACATCGTGGGCGAGAGGAAGGGTCGCGATGTCGTCACCGCCAAGCTATCCGGTTGACCTGGGCGAGCTGGAAGGCCGCCGTTTCGAGTGCATTGAGGGCTGCGGGCTGTGCTGTCTGTGCCAACCGGAGCTTCTGGAAGGGGAGCTGCCCTACTTCAAGCGCAACCATCCGGAGCGGGTGATGGCCAAGAGGCAGCCGCACAAGCACTTCGCCTTGGCCATGAAGAAGAAGGTCGGTTCCTGCGCCTTCCTGGACGATCGCCGCTGCACGGTCTACAACATGAGGCCCCATTACTGCCGCCAGTTCCCATTCCACGTGCATGTGGGGGACCGGGTGCAGGTGGAGCTGGACCTTTCCTGCCGCGGCGTTTGGACCGGAAAGGGTGAGGACGCCACCGCCGCCGGGCTGCGCCTAGTGTCCGAGAACGACCGGGCCATAAGGCTCGGCGTTCCATCAGACCAACCCGCTCTATCGCCAGTTCTTCCGCAACTGCCTGGACATGCAGATCGAGTGCCGTCCCGACCGTCTGCGCCAAGAGGCCATGCCTTTCCTGGGGCGGTTCAACGACCTATCCTTACCTGGCGACGCTTTTGGAGGCCTCCGCCGAGGAAGAGCCCGTCGATATGGCCAAGTTGCAGGTCAAGCCTTTGGACCGCTCCAAGCGTCGGGAGCTGGACGAGGCCGCCTGGGAGGCGGTGAAGGACTCCCTCGGGGTGGCGGACCCCTTCGACGCCCCGATCTACTGCGACATCGCTGGTCGATGGAACCTCTTCCGCCTTGAGGACGAGAGCATCGAGCATTACCTCATCACCGAGGAGGGCGACCTGGAGCACCAGGGAGGCATGGACTCCGAGGACGTGCAACTGCCCGAGCTGACGCCAGAGGGGGCGAAGACCTTCTCCGATTACATGGGCATCCTGAACCGCCGGGACAGCCTGCTGGGGAACGCGTTCTACCTCATGGACGACTACGGCTACGAGGACGATCTGCCCAACATATATTACGGCGTGCTCGCGACCTCCGCCCTGGACCTGCTGTGGAGGACGGCCCTGGTGTGCAAGGTGGCCGGTCTGAGAGCGGACTCGGACGGCGTGAGGGAGGGAATAATCTACTATGACATGGACCGACTGGACGCCCCCACCATCGGCGCCTTCCTGTAGTCTGGCCATACATCAGCGTCATAGTCGCTTACAATAAACTTCAAATATGGTTTGTCTTATGGGGAAATCGGTGACTGAAAGTGCAGAAGCCTCTTAACGTCCTCAACCAGGCCATCAACAAGCAGGTCATGGTGGAGCTCAAGGCCGGCCGGGAGTACCGCGGAGTCCTGGACGGGTATGACCCCCATATGAACCTGGTCCTGCGAAATGCTGAGGAGCTAATCAACCACGAGGTCGTGAGGAAGCTGAACATCACAATCGTTCGCGGCGACAACGTCATATTCATTTCACCATAAGAGAGTGGACCAATGACCAAGGGAACAGCAGCACATGGTAAGATGGGCGACAGGAAGACCCACGTCCCCTGCCGCCGCTGCGGCAAGCGCGCCTATAACATTCGGGGATCATTCTGTGCTTCTTGCGGCTACGGCAAGACCGCGAAGATGAGGCACTACAATTGGGCGAAGACGCATTAATGCCCGAGGTCGGCCTGATGCAGGACAAGCCGGAGCACCACTGTGGCGTGGTCGGGATGGCGCTTTCCTGCGACGCGGTCCCGTTCTTGAAGAAAGGGCTGCGGATCATCCAAAATAGGGGACAGGAGGCCGCAGGCATCGCAGTGGCCAACGGGAAGAGCATCCGTTTCCTGCGCGGCATGGGCCTGGTACACGAGGTGCTGACCGGTCGCAACTTCAATGCGCTCACCGGTAACCATGGCATCGGCCACGTCAGATATTCTACCACCGGTTCCTCCTGCGCGGAGAACTGCCAGCCTATCACGGTCACCACTTTGGCGGGCGACCTGGCCCTGGCGCACAACGGCGACATCGTCAACTGCCGACGTCTGCGCCAGAAGCTGCAGTCCGAGGGTTGGGCCTTCCTGACCACCACCGACTCCGAGATCATCGTGCGCATGCTCGCCACCGAGCTGTCGCTCAGCCCCGACCCCATCCGGGCCATCAAGAACGTGATGAAGGTCATCGAGGGGGCATATTCTCTCACGATCATGGTCGGCGACCGGGTCTTCGGCGTGAGGGACCCGCTGGGCTTCAGGCCCGTTATGCATCGGCAGGTTCGCCGACGGATACTGCCGTCGCCTCCGAGTCCGCGGTCTTCGACGTCATGGGGGCGAGTTCGTCCGCGATGTGGCCCCCGGTGAGATCGTGGAGATCAACCACACACGGTTTCATCTCGACCAAGACGATGGCCCCCACCCACAGGGCCCATTGCATGTTCGAATGGGTCTACTTCGCCCGCCCCGACTCCGTCATCGACGGCAGGGAGGTCTACCAGGTCAGGAAGGATCTCGGGCAGATCCTGGCCAAGGAACAACCGGTGGAGGCGGACGTGGTCGTGGCCGGTGCCGGACTCTGGAAGGGCGCACGCATTAGGCTACGCCGAGGTCACGAAGATCCCATACGACGAGGGTTTCATGAAGAACCGCTACATCGAGCGGACCTTCATCATGCCCGAGCAGTCATTGCGGGACGAGGGGGTCCTGCTCAAGCTCAACCCCATCATCTCCACCATGAAGGACAAGCGGGTGGTCATAGTGGACGACAGCATCGTTCGCGGGACCACCATGCGCAAGATCGTGCAGATGACCCGGCGCGCAGGGGCCAAGGAGGTCCATGTCCGCATCGGTTGCCCGCCCATCATCGCCCCCTGCTATTACGGCATCGACATGAAGACCAGGGAGCAGTTCGCCGCGATAAACCGTTCCTTCTCGGACATAGCCAAGCTCATCACCGCCGACAGTGTCGGCTACACGAGCCTGAAGGGACTGGTGAAGGCCTTGGGGATACAGGAGAACGACCTGTGCATGGCCTGCCTCACCGCCGAGTACCCCACCAACATCTCCGGCGAGAAGATGCGCTTCCAGAGGCGTCTGGAAGATATCTGATATCATCTCTTCTTGCCCTTGGGGCAGATGTAGAGGCACATGCCGCAGACGGCCACCTTGCCCTGCGCTCTCCATCTCGTCGATAGTATCTCTCACATTTTCTGGCGTCCATACCTGGCCTCCCTCGGCTCGTGCTCGATGAAGTTACGCCCGGTGAATGGCCGATGCGGGACAGGCTCTGGCACATTCCATGCAATCACCGCAACGTTGCTCCATGGCATGACCGGTCGGCGTCAGGGGCGCATCGGTGAGCACGGACACCCAGCGCACCCTTGGCCCGCGGTCCGGTGTCACGAGCAGGCAGCTCTTGCCGATCCAACCCAGACCGGCCAGGTGGGCCGCCATCTTGTGCGAGAAGAGGGCGCAGATCCTCTCATCGTCGACGCGTAAGGACGCCGGCAATGGCAACGCTCTGAACCCCGCCCTCTGGAGCTCGCTCGCCACTCGCGAGGCCATCTGGTCCAGTCGGGTGTTGATCACATCATAGGAATGTGAGCGATAGGTGACCGCCGCCCATCTCTCCTGATTATGAGGTAGCAGGTCCACGATGTCGTCCATCAGCGCCACTCCGATGGAGACGGCCCTGGGGTATCTCGTCGACGTCAAGCCCTCCCTGTGACTTCATGGCCTCGCGTGGCCGGACCGAGGTCGGCGATACCGAAATAATCGAACCCACCATCGATCGACGTCCCTCAGCTTGTCCTCCAGGGCCTCATGAGTGGCGAATATGGGTGGGCGTGGCAATAAGCCACTTCCTATAGGAACTGGGAAACCTTTAATTAGGCTAATCATATTGCCACTTCCACTGGGCAGGTAGATCAGCTGGAAGATCGCTACCTTGGCATGGTAGAGGCCGGGGGTTCAAATCCCCCCCTGTCCACTTCTCGCTCTAGTTCTATAGTGCCATGGTCCTTTGGGTCGGCGGGCGGCATTCGTCAATCGCGTGTCCTACTAATCGTAACTGGATGGTAGTTATTTTTTAACCCGTGAACGACCTGTTCTCCAGGTCGAGCTATGAAGGCGGTGATCTGGACCGGATATGGCCCTCCTGACGTTCTTAAGCTGGGGGAGGTCGAGAGACCGATACCGAAGGACGATGAGGTGTTGGTCAAGGTCCACGCGGCGTCTGCGAACACCGGTGATTGCGAGCTTCGCCGTTTCCACATCGCGCCCACTTTGTGGCCTTGGCTGAGGTTGTACATCGGGTTGACGAGACCGAAACGGATCACCGTACTGGGGCAGGAATATGGCTGGAGTGATCGAATCGGTCGGCAAGGATGTCAGGCATTTCAAGCCTGGTGACGAGGTGTTCGGGATCTCCGGAATGAGGATGGGCACCTATGCAGAATATGTGAGCATCCCCGAGAGGATGCCATTGGTCATGAAAACAGACCATCTGAACTTCGAGGAGGCCGCTGCCTTGCCCGTCGGAGGCTTCGAGGCCCTGCATTTCCATCAAAGGGCCAAAATCACGAAGGGCCAAAGGGTGCTGATCAACGGTGCAGGGGGAAGCATAGGGACCATCGCCCTTCAGCTCGCGAAGATGTCCGGTGCGGAGGTGACCTGCGTCGACAGCTCGCACAAGTTGGGCATGTTGAAGGAGCTTGGGCGCCCACGATGTGATCGATTATGCCCAGGACGACTTCACGAAAAATGAGGGGGCCTATGATGTGGTCTTCGACCTGGTAGGAAAAATCCCCTATCTCCGTACCATCCGCACACTGAAGAAAAAGGGCAGGCTCATCCTAGGCAACTCCGGGTACATCCTTCCCAGTTTGCTTGGGATCATAGCGGTCTTCTCGGGCGGAAGGAAGGTCGTGTCGAGCATGGCGGCTGGGACGACGGAGGAGCTCGAGCGATTGAGGGACCTCGTCGCTTCGGGTAAGGTCGTGGTGAGGATCGATGAACGCTTTCCACTGGAGAGGACCGCGGATGCTCATCGTTATATCGAAGCTGGTCTGAAAAAGGGAAACATAGTCATCACCGTAATCGACGAGAGGTAAGGACGACATCGGCCCATACCTCGCCGATCCGCCAACTGTTTTCTTACGTAGAAAGTTAGCAATGGTGTGCGACTAGGCCTATGGACCGGAACGGAACGTATGGCCCATGTAAGTCGATCGATCCCACCGAGTTTTCAGACAACCCTTCATTTGGACGAATGCCCCATCAATATCTCCCTGAGCAATCGCCCCTCAGCCTTTCTCAGGTGCTCCATCAACGTCCCCTTGCTGATGTTGATCTGCTTTGCCAATTCGTCCCCGGTGATCCTCTTCGGGTAGTCGTAGTAGCCATGATCATAGGCCGCGATCATCGCCTCCTTCTGCTTCTCGGTCAGCACGGAGAGGAGGTCCTTCCTCTGATAGGTGGCGTTCTTGAAAGAGATGTTCGTTATCCTGTCAGCGCCCGGTTTGACCAGCTCTATGAACTTTTTAAGGTCCTTCTGTTCGCCCAGGACGCTTATCACCTGGCGGTCCTTCGAGATGATCAAAGGTGTCGTATAGATGATGTCGAGATCGAACTCCTTGAATTGGTCCCTGGTCTCTTCGGGCTCATGATGCTTGATGAGGCACGTATGCTTATCGCCATCGGACCTGATCACGCTCAGTATCTCCATGTCCCCAATAAATGACTGGTCCTCTACGGACACACCCTCCTTGAACACGAACTCGACCAGGTCGATGCAGATGCATTCGTCCAGATCGATCTTCAAGGTCTCGAGGATCTCATAGGAATGGATCTTTTCAAAAAGAGGCTCCAACGCCCTCCTCATCGATTCATTGGGCTCCATCTCCAATGTGAGCTTCCTCATATGGGTTGGAAAAACGTATGGCTATTTAAACAACCTTATATGAAAGGCTCAATTTCCATCAATTCCTTGGGTCATACACTTGGTCAGAACCTAATCCTACGATGGTGAGTGCTTTGGAAAAAGAACGGAATGGACTATGGATACTGAACGAAGGTATGAGAAGGAGAAGGGATCGCAAGGGAACAGAACGGGACCAGCTACAGACCGGGCAAAAAAATCCTGTTGGCGGCCGGGCTGTTCTATCTCGGGCTCATCGTGTTCGGCATGATCGCACAGATGATCCGAATGGGTTTGATCGAATCGGACGACGCGGTCGCCACAGTCGATAACATAATCGCATCGGGCGGTATGCTTCAGGTCTCGTTTGTCAGCGACATCGTGTCGGAGACATGCCTGATCCTGCTCGGTCTGACCTGTTTCATGATATTCAAAAGGTCAACAACCTAGGTCGCGATCGTGATGCTGCTGTTAGTCGTCCTGAGCGGCGACCTACGCCCTCATCAACATGCACCATGTGCTTGATGCGATCCAGTTGGTCGGAGGTGCAGGACCCTTGAGCGCTGCGGAGGCGAATGCGGTCTTGGCCCACCTCAACCTGCACGAGGAAGGGACCATCATCGCTCAGATCATCGGATGGGGGCCTTGGCTGGTCCCTCTTGGCTACCTGGGATACCGTTCTGGCTTCTTCCCAAGGACGATCGCGATGATCCTCATCATCGGCGGCATCGGGCTCACCTTACAGGGCATTCAATATTTCCTCATGCCGAGCCATGGGCGACCTGATGACCCCATTCATCGTGGTATCCGTGATCGCGGAGCTCACCACATGCGGGTGGTTCTTGTACAGAGGAATGAAGAGGATTCGATGGGGCATGTGGAGAAGGAAAGGAGGGTCGACCCATCCGAGGCCGATGCAATGACTGTAACTCTCTTAATCAACGGATGGAGCTGGACCGATGTATCATCGATTTGATGAAAAAACGAAGATATGGGCGGGGCGATCCTCCGCCCCATAATTTTTTAAAGGATTTTATTATTCAAAATAATAAATATAAGAACATAGGTGGTAAGGGGTTATTGAAAGTGCGGGCTACACCGAGAATAGATTGGTGCTCAGGTATTTCTCTCCCCGGTCAGGAAAAATGGTCACGATGACGCCGGACTCTATCTGCTTGGCTATCTCGATGGCAGCGTACATCGCGGCGCCGCTGCTCATGCCGACGAAGATGCCCTCCTGTTTTGCGATCTGACGGGTCATCTCGTAGGCAATTTCCGTCTCGACCATGATGGTGATGTCGATCTGGCTGGGGTCATATATCGCCGGGACGATGGCCTCCTCCATGTTCTTCAATCCCTGGATGTAGTGTCCTTTAACAGGGTGGGCGCAGACCATCTTTATTTTCGGGTTATGTTCCTTCAACGCCTTGCCGACGCCCATTATCGTGCCCGATGTGCCTAGCGCCGATACGAAGTAGTCCACTTTGCCACCGGTCTGCTTCCAGATCTCATCCCCGGTCGTCTTGTAATGCGCGATCTTGTTGTATTGGTTGGAGAACTGGTCCGGCATGAAGTACTTGTCAGGATTTGCCTTGACCAGTTCCCTCGCTTTTCTGATGGCGCCGTCGGTGCCGTATTTCCCCTCGCTCAATGTGACGGTCCCGCCGAACGCCTTGATCATCTGCCGTCTCTCCACCGAGACGCTGTCGCTCATGACGATCTCGACATCATATCCCTTGATCGCGCCGATCATCGCCAAGGCCACTCCGGTGTTCCCCGAGGTCGGTTCGATGATGGTCTTGCCTTTGGTCAGCTTGCCTTCGGCCTCGGCCTGTTGGATCATGCTCAAGGCGATCCTGTCTTTTATGCTGCCAGTAGGATTGAATCCCTCTAATTTGGCATATATCGTCGTGTTCTTGTTCGGATTGAGCTTGTTTATCCTGACCAATGGTGTATTGCCGATCGAGCTGGAGGATGTCTTCATTAATATCAGCCGATGACTTCTTCATGTTCTGTTCTCTTGGTGAAAGGGAAGAGCATTTATAATAATATATCCCGGTTAGAAATATTATCATCCAGTCATCAAAGTGATAGGAAATCCATATTCATTGGGCCCATTTCAGAAGTGCCGATCCTTCAGCAAGGTTGGTAGAGAAAAGAATGCCATGAACCTACTTTTTTTCGACGTTGTTCTTCGGAGATAGAACCAAATAGGTGCATCCCACAAAATCCAATGGACCTGGAGGTGAAAAAATGGATTTATTAAGGTTGATCGGTGCGGTCGTGGTTATTCTAGTAATCATCTGGATCATATTATGGATCTTTTAGATCTGATTCGCCTGGGTCCAAGAGCCAATCTAAGGATCGATGGCAGTCTGGAGGTCACCTCATCCTTCGTGGGTTCATCGCTCTTTGGACCTTCACCCTCTCCCGCTTCCTTTCGCTCTTGTCCCTCTTCCTCTTCTCCTTGGGCACCCTCACCTTCGCCACCGGCGCTTCTGCCATTATCAGCTCGACATCGGTCATTTCTCCTCCTTCAACGCTTTAGCTTGAACGATCACTGCGTCCTCTGCCTTTCGTGCATCCCTACCAGGTTGCCTTCGGTGTCTCGGAATATCGCATAGGCCCCGAACCCAGGCACCTCCTGACGTTCAAGGACGATGCTCCCTCCGCTCTCAACGATGCTTCTTGAGCAATCCTCGATCGAAGCCACCCTCACATAGTTCATGATGGGCTGTCCGGCCGCCTTTCTTTGTATCAGCCCGCCATCTATGCCATCGCCCCCAGTTTCCTTAGTCTGCACCGAATGATAGTCGATCCGGGGTATGTAATCGATCTTCCAGTCAAACACTCGTTCATAGAAACGCTTCGCCCGCTCCACGTCATCCGCGGGCATCTCGAAATAGACCATGGGGTCGCCCACGACATCACCTAGTGATAACATGGGAAGAAAGGGATGATATCATTTTCCTCATCGGACCACTCATGCCGATGGACATCCGTTATCGAAGTAGACGCTTCCTGTTGCGGTCCTCAGGTCGATGCATTTTCTTATTTAATCCCCGGTACATCCTCTATCCGATGAACATGCCCAGGCACAAGTGGATCGGCCTGCTCTTCTTTCTGGCCTCCATCCAGTTCGTGATCATGCTCATCGTGGCAGAGACCCAGTATCCAGGTTACAACGCCGGGGAGAACTACATCAGTGACCTGGGGGTGTGGGGCCATGATTCCGCCCTCATCTTCAATGCGTCGATCATCCTGTTCGGGTCGATGGTCCTTTTAGGGGCCTGGCTCGGTCATAAGGAATGGGGCTTGAAAGCCCCAGTTTTGCTTTTCAGCATATCCAGCATCGGTGCGATCGGCGTAGGGATATTCAATGAAGAGATCGTACCATACCATTACATCTTCGCTTTCCTGGCCTTCTTCTTCGGTAATCTGGGCCTCATCGCCATGGGCAGGCACCTTAGCCAACCCTTGTCCAGCATATCATACGCCTTCGGTGCGATCGGATTGACCGCGATGTTCCTCTATGGCATGGAATGGTACCTGGGATTGGGCCCAGGCGGCATGGAGCGCATGATCTGCTACCCGATATTCGGCTGGATGATGGCGTTCGGCGGCGCTGCCATGGTGTCTAGGGACATGGTGAAGTGAGCTGGGCCAAGATCATGGTCTTAGGTAGGCCAGTTCATAGGTCCAGGAACAGATCGTCCCCTTCCACAATGACCGGCCACGTCTTCATGTCCTTGGCCTTACCAATGAGGGGGATCTTCACCTGGCCGACGACCTTCCCCGATGTAATATCATACTCGGAACCGTGTCTAGGGCACTTGACCACCTTTCCAGTGAGCTTTCCTTTCCAAAGCTCGCCACCCATGTGGGAGCATTTCCCGTCCATGGCGAATATCTTGCCGTCCACATTGGCCAACACGAAGAACCGATCGTTGGCTTGCACGCCCAACATCTTACCTGACGGGACCTCCGCCACCTTTCCCACCTTCTGCTTGGTCATGGAAGCTTAGTTGGAACCAAGGATATTTCATAGTTCTTCATCCCCCCTTGATAACCATTATTACCGTCGACCTCGGTAGAGCGGCCGACGGTGTTACCTCTGATAATCGACGCCCATGTCCATATCTGGAAAAGGACCATGATGCCGGACTCCTTACTGCGAGCCTATCTGGAGCCGCTTTTGGTCCTGGACGGAATCTTCGACCTAAGCCGCGATCGTATGGATGATTGGCCCATGTCGCAGGTGAGGGCGGAGGACCTGGTGGAGCACATGGCGATATCAGGGATCGACAAGTCGGTTCTTCTACCGTTGGACTTCGGCCTGGTGGACCCCCCTCAAACCGGTGTGGAGGAGTACAACGATTGGGTCTTCGAGATGGCGCAGCTCTTCCCGGACAAGTTGATCCCGTTCATGGGCATAGACCCACAGCGGAAGGAGGCGCTCGACTTGATGGGGAAGTACATCAAGCGGTTCGATGCCAGGGGCATCAAGATCTACCCGGCCACCGGATTCTATCCCAATGAGGAAAGGCTCAACTCCTTCTGGGACGCGGTGGACGATCATGGACTGGTCGTCCTTACGCACGCAGGGGCGGCCTGGGGGCCTTTGGAGGAGAAGTACAACCGCCCCTCGCTCTTCTCGGAGGTCTTGGACAAGCATCAGAACATGCGATTGGTCGTGGCCCACATGGGCGGTAAGTTCCGGGACGAGATGTACCAGTTACTGGCCGAGCACGACAACGCCTACACCGACATCTCCGCCCTACAGGGCTGGCTGCCGTCCAACCCAGAGGTGGCGATCTCGCGTCTGCAGGAGGCGTCGCGGCGGATCCCGGAGCGGGTGCTCTTCGGCTCTGATTGGCCGTTGTTCGACCTGGCGTTCTCGCATGCCAATTGGGTTCGCTTCGTCAAGGAACAACCTTGGGGCGACGACAGCATGAAGGAACGTCTGTTCGGCGACAACTTCGTCCGCCTGATGCGGCAATGAGGCTCAAGGTTCTAAGGGAAGCCCCCAAAGTCCCTCGAAGAAACTATCCCCGATCTCCCTGCGGGGCGGCCTCTCCTTCTCGGCCAGGAGTTGCTTCTCAGAGAGCAAGGACGTGTCATTGCCCAAGTAGCCGCATATGATCAAGGTGACCAGAAGGTACTCGTCCGGGATGCCCAAGGCCTGCTTGATCAATATGGGGTCGTATCCAGAGATGGGATGGGCGATCAACCCTAGCTCCGTGGCCCTCAGGGCCAACTGCCCCACTGCCAGGCCACAGCTGAACATGAAATAGTCCCTTCTGTCGCTCTGACGGCAATCGTCCTCAGGTCTGGCTGCGACGGCGAATATCAATGGGGACCGGGTCGCCCAGCCGTTGCCCTTCGGTAGATGGGTCTTGATCGCTGCCAGGGACTCGGGTCTGCGGGCCACGATGACCCTCCATGGCTGATTGTTGTTGCACGAGGCGGAGAGCCGCATGGCCTCCACCAGGGCATCGACCTTCTCTCGCTCCACCGGCTTTGTGTCCAATGCCCTTCTGGCCCTTCTCTCCTGCACCGCCTTTGAGACGTCCATGATCCTTCACCAACAATTCCTATTGTAGTAACTGGCTCTTCATCTTTTCGTATGATCCATTAGAATAACATTATTAAAAGGTGTAATTCCAGGACAGATAAACTTAATAACATGGGAAGACGAATCTGTATCCTCATGGCAATCTCATCGGGGGAATTATCGTCCGTAATGCTCATCGTCGGTGCGTTGGTCGCTCTGGCGATCGCAGTTTTTGGTAGAAAGGGACTCAAAGAGGGGAAGAAGGATACCGAGTTCAATAAGAAACTGAGGATCGTGAGCGGAATAGCCGGGGTCGCCATGATCGGATGGGCCTTCCTGATGATCTATGAGGACACCTGGACCCAGTTCTTGATGCTATTGATGTTCATCCTATTAGGTATCGGGCTCATGCTGCCCGTACTCCCCAGGACCAATCTGGGGACGATAATGGCACTTTTGGTCGCGGCCTTCGTAGGGTACTTGACCTTTGAATATGTGGACATGAACAACATCATCTGGATCGCCCTCATCGTCACCTTGGTGGTTTTCTTCGCGCTGTTCCTCATATTCAGGGTGGTAGCGGCCTCGACCACATTGATCGGGTCCACAGTTGGTTCCAGATGGGTGCTTTTGGTGCTAGCCATAGTCTCGATCGCCATCGCTCTCTGGGCATGGTAAGGAGGAAATGCCTTTTGACCCAAACCTCTTCATTCGCTTTTCATCATATTTTCTTGCTGTCAAATACCATAAACATTTAAATCGAAGCACCATCATCGAGGCGCGACGGGCCCGTGGCTTAGCCTGGATATAGCACTGGCCTTCTAATCGGGCCCCTGGTCCGGGAAGGAAGTCAGTGGTCTCGGGTTCGAAACCTTCTCAAGAAGGCGAAATTCCCGACGGGCCCGCCATATCCAGCAAACATTGATAAACGCCCACACGAATCAGGGCAAAAATACTGAGGGATCACGGATGAAGAGAAGCTCACGCGCCTGGAAGAAGAGAGGCAAGCAGCGCTGGAAATGGCGCAAGAAGAAGATGCGACGCCGCAAGCGCGCCCAGAAGATGCGCAAGCGTTAACGCTGAACACTGGGGGTATGGGGTAGTTCGGTATACTCGCGGGCTCCAGTTAACTGGGAATGATCGCTAACGGGTTTGCTGAACCGGTGATGACTAACTGGAGCGGTGACCCGTTAATTCGCGCAGGGTAGCTCCCTGCGTGGAGGAAACCCGCTGATCTGGGTTCAAATCCCAGTGCCCCCACATCTTATCTTTAAACTTTTTCAATACATTTTTCTTGCACCACATCTGCCTTTGTCCAGATAATTATTCACAATATTTTTTTTATATTAGTCGTTATCAACTAGGCGAAATTTCCGGGACAACCTTTTTTAAATGAGGCACCCTTATGTTATTCGAGGGCCCCCGTGGACCTTCTCCAACTTCCCCACCATTTACGATTCTCGGGGGTTCCTCACCCTGAACAAATGTTCTAAAAGACGGTGCTAAGGTCGAACCGCTGGCTGAGGCGCTGCATGATGCGACAATCTCGGTCCAGGGCCTTTCCCAAGGCGGAACGGTCGTCAAAGACCACCCTGACCTTCTCCTGCTTTGAAATCATCGACGGTCTTGCCCGACCAATCCCCGAAGACGCGCAGGCCAAGCGACTTGAAGGAGATGATGCCGAAATTGATGCACAGGTCATAGACGAACTCGGCGAACAGCCAGGGATCGTAAGGCAGGACGGATGGCACGTCCTTGGGGTAGCGAAGGAGGAAGGCGGGGACCTTCTCGGCGTTGGTATGGGCGCGGAACTTATCGTCCGCTGTGAGGAAGAGCACGTCCCACTTCTGCAGGTACATCTCCTCGCTGACCACCTTGACCATCTCCCTGTCCCGCTTCTCCTTGTCGAGGTCGAACTCCCCTCCGTACACGGGCCAGGTGGCATAGCTCTCCCTAATAAGATTGATCTCGGTCTGGGCGTTCAAAGCCCTCCTTCCGCTCTTCAGGCAACAGTTGCTCAACGCCCTCACCTCGCTCCTCTCGCCATAGGTCCGTACCATCACCTCCAGGTCCTTGGGGGTGTACTTGTGCTGCACCCAGTAGGATATCTCACGTTCCACCATGTCCGGGACGACCACCGATATGGAGTTGGGGTCGAAGTCCACCACACCGCAGCCATGCCCGTAGCTGGGCAGGCGGGTCAGCAGTCGATTGTACGCGACATTGGTGTCGATGGCGAAGCAACGCATGCGCGGGTAGCGGTAGGGGTTCTTCCTCCTGGCCTCGATGTCCTTGATCTCCTTCATCAGCTCGTTGAGGTTCTCCGGCGGCACCAGCAAAGAAGAGCGCAAGGCATCGGCCATGTCGCTGTAACCCGGCACGTCCTGGGCCAGGAAGTCCTGTCCCATCTTTCGCTGCATGTCGCTAACGACCGGATCGAAGTCCCGCGGTCCGGCCATCGATCTGAACTCCCCCTTATCAAGGTCCACGGTGAGCAGGTCCAGGTCCAAAAGGGTGGAGGCCAGGGTGACCTTGGCATTGCCAGTGAGCAGGCACTCGTTCAAAATGGTCTGAAGGCAGTTCTTAGTGATGGTGTGCTGCATCCGGGCTCACCTCCTGCCATAGGTCGTGATGATGTTGCACCTGCAAGGGGATCTGCATATAGGGGCGGTTGGCGTTCTTCGTCGAAGGGATGTAGAGATAGAAGACATGGCTCCACGGATGCTCGCCCAATTGGGACAGCACACCTCCCAACACGAGGAGCTTGATCCCGCCGGTCACGTCGAAGGCCACGTCGTTGCCTTTCGAGAGCTCGCTCCTGACGATCTCCCGTATGGTCTTCGCCAGCTGCACGAAGTCAGAGTCGTCCACTGTGACGATCTGGACATCGGCTCGGTTCTGAAATTCATCGTATAGGACACCGAGCATGCCCCGGCACAGCTCGGCCTTGGCCTTGTCACAGGAATTGACCACCAGGTACACCTTCTGAGGCAGGAAGTGGTAGTGCACGGCCGAGGCCCAGGCCGAGTTGAACGTCCCCCAGATGCTTCGGCCCATGAAGGCGAGGTAGACCCGTTCCATCAGCATCGTCCTCCCAAAGACTCCAAGTATCCCGACCTGCACGTCACCAGGGCTGGCCACGGTGTTCACCATCAATATTTCCGTACCTTTTAGGAACTGATCGAAGAAACGAACCCGGAGCGTCGCCTTCCTTTCATCCCGGACCAGTTGATGGGGGTTGCAAAGGTCATTGGAAACTAGGTGGTCCAAGGCCTCGTCCGAGGTGATGCTCCGGACCGTTCTGGGATCGCCCTTGTCACGCTTCAGGAGCAGTACGTGATGCAGGACCACTGATGGGACCACCGATCCCGGTCCGGTGACCCAGCGCAGGTTCACGATGCTGCGCCCGTGATTGTCCACCCTGGCGCCCTCCAGCAATTTCCGGTACTCCGGCCAGATGTCGCCGATGTCTGAATCGACATAACAGTTCTTCTCCGAACCGTAAGCGAAGGACTGGCCTCCCATGACCCGGACGAAGAACCAATCGTCCGAGATCAGGCGCGTCCGAGGCTGACGCAACAAACCCCAGGCATGGGTGGTCTTCCCGGTCTTGGAGGGAGCGATCAACGCCACGCCCTTCCCGTCCATGTCCAGGGCCGCCCCGTGCACTGAATGGACCCTATGCTCGTCCTCAAGGATGTCCCCCGCCACCGCCAAGGCCACGCTCTTCACCCAGCCGTAGTAGTCGAAGTTGAAGAGGAAGGCGGTCTTGGCCAGAGGTTCGTAGAGGACCTCAGGGGAACCGGTACGGCCCTTGAGCATGATGACCCGACCATGGGAGCGGACGCCCTCGGACATGGCATAGAAGTTGTCCTCCCACAGGTCCTTCACTTCATGGTCCATGGTGTAGAGCTTGATCGCGCACCCGTGCACGTCCGCCTTGCATGTATGGAACGGGTCGAGATGATGCCGGTCGTAGAGGGCTTCCTTCTCCTGCGGAGAGATGAGGGTGACCTTGTATGCCATTCGGTGCAGTATGCCCCGGTCCCGCCTTTAAAGTTGGCCAATGATTCTCAGCATCTCATCCAGTCTCCATCGACTTCATCAGCTTGTACTCGATGGAATCGATGAGGGCCATCAAACTGGCCTCGATGATGTTGGTCGAGACGCCCACCGTGGTCCAGGTCATGGCCCCATCGGTGGAACGGATCAGGACCCTGACCGTGGCCTCCGTTGCCGCGCTGGCATCTATGACCCTTACCTTGTAGTCGATGAGGCGGATATGACCGATCTCGGGATAGAATCGTTCCAGGGCCTTGCGCACCGCCTTGTCCAGTGCGTTCACCGGGCCATTGCCCTCGGACGCGGTGTGCTCCACCAGGCCGTTGGGGTCGACCACCTTGACGCTCGCCTCGGAGCGCATGGTGTTACCGGATACGTCGACGAAGATGCGGAAGCCATCCAGGCGGAAATAGGGCTGGCTCTGCCCGCGCAGGCGCTGATCAGGAGCTCGAAGCTGGCCTCGGCCGCCTCGAACTGGTAGCCCTCGGACTCCAGGTCCTTCAGCCTGTCCAGGATGGCCTTGCCCCCCTCCTTCTCGGTGTCGATGCCCAGCTCCTTGGCCTTGGCGATCATGGTCGATGTGCCGGAAAGCTCGGACACCAAGATCCTCCGCTGATTGCCGACCAGCGTGGGGTCCATGTGCTCGTAGGTGCGGCTGTCCTTCAGCACCGCGGAGACGTGCACCCCGCCTTGTGGGCGAAGGCGGACCGCCCCACGAAGGGCAACTTAGGGTCGGGGGATATGTTGGCGATCTCCCCGACGAAATTGGCCAGGGTGGTGAGGCCTTTGATGTCGGGTATGTTCGTGGCCACGCCTCGCTTGATCATGAGGTTCGGTATGATGGAGCATAGGTTGGCGTTGCCGCACCGCTCCCCCAGTCCGTTGATGGTGCCCTGGACCATCGTGGCGCCGGCGTCCACCGCCGCCAATGAGTTCGCCACGGCCAGCTCGCTGTCGTTGTGGGCGTGCACGCCCAGTGGCACTTTGAAACGGTCCCGACATTGCTTCACCGCCCGCGCCCACATCGTCTGGGAACGACCCGCCATTGGTGTCGCAGAGGACCAGCCACTCCGCTCCAGCCCTCGCCGCCGTCTCTAGGACCTGCAGGGCATAGCCACCGTTGTTCTTCCAGCCGTCGAAGAAGTGCTCGGCGTCGAATATGACCCGCCTGCCCTCCTTCTTCAGGTGGAGACGCTGTCCTCGACCATGCGCAGGTTCTCCTCCAACGAGCATTGCAGCGCCCGTTCGACCTGAAGGTCCCAGGACTTGCCGAATATGCAGACCCATTCGGTGTCCGCCTCCAAAAGCGATTGGATCCCCTTGTCCTCCCAGGCACAGACGCCGGTCTTGCAGGTGGAACCGAACCCGACCAGTTTGGATCGGGAGAGGTCGACCGATCGGGCCGCCTCGAAGAAGGCCTTGTCCTTCGGGTTGGACCCAGGATAGCCTCCTTCAATGAAGTCGATCCCGAAATCGTCCAGATGCCTCAATATGTCCAGCTTGTCCTCGGTCGAGAAAGAGACTCCCTCGGACTGGGCCCCGTCCCGCAAGGTGGTGTCGTAAACGCTCACTTTGCGGTCAAATAAATAAATCCCTTCTTTGTGAGTTGACCATGCTATGCCCTGCCGTGTTAGGTCGTGTCTATAGTGGCCTCGATATTTAATCCCTCTGGCCATTGCTTCCGCGCAGCTTCATGACCGTGTAGATGTCAGCCATGACCGCGCTGGCCGTCTCATAGCGCCCCGCCCCTCTACCGGCCACGGTTATCTCCCCCGCCAGGTCGGTGCGGATATGGAACAGGTTCAAGGTGCCGCTGATGCTCAACGGGTGCCCTCTCGGTATCAATCTGGGCGAGACCTCGGCGCCTCGGCTGGTGACCTCACCGATTAGACGCACCACCTTGCGCTCCTGCATCGGCCAGGTTCACCGCGTCCAGGTTTATGCCCCTGATGCCTGTGCGTTCCACATCGTGGACCGTGATGTCCAGTCCCATGATGGCGTTGGCCAGGATGGCGGCCTTGCATGCGCTGTCTATGCCATCGATGTCATATGACGGGTCGGCCTCGGCGAAACCCATCTGTTGCGCCTCGCGGAGGGCCGGTTCGTAAGGGATCCCCTCCGATTCCATGCGGCTGAGGATGAAGTTGCAGGTGCCGTTCATGATGCCCCGGATGGAGCAGATGCGCTCGCATACCAACAGCTCCCGGGCCATGTTGATCACCGGGGTCGCTCCGCCGACCGACGCCTCGAACCGGAGCTCGCACTCATTCTTCTCGGCCAGATTGGCCAATTCTCGGAACTTCAGCGCCAACGGGCCCTTGTTGGAGGTGATGACGTCCCTGCCTTTACCCAATGCCGCCCTTATGTGCGACAGCCCAGGCTGCGCGTCCTTGATGTTGGTGGGGGTCATCTCGACCAGAGTATCATAATCCAGTGCCTTCAGCATCTCCGCGATGCTGTCCTTGCGGACCTTGCCCAGTTTGCCCTTCGCCGCCTTCCTTTTCACCAGGTCCAACGGGTCCAGGCCCTTCTTGTCGACCGCATAGGTCGAGGAATCGAAGGCGGCGACGATGCGTACCTTGTCCCCCAGGCTCTGCTCCAGCACATGGTTCTTGGTGGCTATGGCCTCGGCCACGCCCTGTCCAACCGTCCCAAAACCGACCAGCGCCACGTCCATCTCAGTCACCGAACCCTCTGATGATGACGAAACCGGAGCGTTTCGCCCTTTCCCTCATGAACTTGTTGGACTTCTTGATGATGTCCCGGTCCCGGACCTTGCCTGAGATGTGGGCCGCCTTGTCCTTCGACGACGATATGGAATATTTCACATCGATGGACTCCACCTGGCCCAAGGCCTGGATCCCATCGGTTATCCTTTTCATCTCCGCAGCTGAGACATCTCCGACGATGACATATTCCAGGGGATAGGTCTCGAAGATGTTCTCGATGCGCATCAGGTCGACCTCTGCCCCTCTCCACTCGGCCTGGACCTTCTCCAGGACCTTCTCGGACGGGACATCGAATGTCAGGTTCACACCGATGCGACCGGCACTGATCTGGTCATGCCTGTGCACCACGCCTACGATGTTTCCGCCGTTCCTCGAGACCGGTTCCAAAGCCCTAATGAGCTGTCCCGGCACGTCCTTAAGCCGCAGGTCCACGTTCACCCTCACTGGCGATCCCTCAGTACTTCTTGGGGTAATGGCTTCCTAGGTTATCAATCTCTTCTCGGGAAAAGTGGCGCCGAGGGGGAGATTTGAACTCCCGAGTCCTTGCGGACACAAGCTTGCTGGCGGCTAGAATTCCAGGCTTGCGCCTTACCGGTCTGGGCCACCTCGGCGTGAGTGAGCGCTATCGGTTCATCCCATTTAAAATTTGTGAGTTGGACACCGGATGGCAGGTCTGAACGATGGCGAATCCGCCGCTTGACATATCAGTCAAATGGCCAGGACGTCGGGATCGTTCGGGCATCGTTCATTGGAGGGACGCAAGGTCAGCCGAACCGTCCCGGACCGTCGGCCTCATCCTTCTGGCCAGGTCCAGTTCGTTCCGGTCGATCTCTATGGTACGGATATCCTCCTGGAAATAGTGACATTTCGCCAGCTGGTCCCCCCTTGGCCCATAGGCCTGCGAACCTCCGAAGAAGACCTGGTTGAGCTGGGTCCCCACCTGGTTGACATAGATGGAGTAAATGGTGTTCTCCACCGCCCGGGCAGGGACGATCCTTTCGAACGCCTCCCTGGAGGTGTAGGGGGAGGCTGACAGGCAGACCAGCACCTCTGCCCCGCCCAGGGCGTATGCTCGCGCCATCTCGGAATGGAATAGATCGTAGCAGATGCATGCACCGAACCCAACACCTCTGAACTCCATCATCGATCGGGGCGCTCCCTTTGGCGAAATATAGGCCTTCCTCGAAAGGACCAAAGGTGGCAGGGTGCACCTTGTCGTAGGACTGGACGCCATCCTCGGAGACCAGCACGGCACTGTTCTTTATGACCCCAGGCAGTTCGTCGTCCTCCCTCGCCATGCCAAATAGGATACCGCAACCATGCTCCTCGGCCAGATCGGAGATTTTTGACACACTCTCTTCCATCCAACCTCTCCGCCAATCTATGTACTTGGTCTCGGACCATGTAACCGGTCAGGTAGAGCTCGCAAAAGACGAACAGGTCGGCCTCCACCGCAGCCAAGGCCTTCTTCATCGACCGATGTTGCCTTGCTTGTCACCCAAGGCGCACCTTGACTGCACCAGCGCTATCCTCATGTCTCCTTCAGACATCGCCTCGCCTAGTTCAATCTTTCGTCAGCAAGAAATAACTACGCCGTTCCGCCTACCGGTCATCATGCGCCCCCAGCTGAAGGCTGACGCCGAGCTCGCGATCATGGATTTCATCCGCAGCAAGGTGGAGGATTCAGGATGTCGTGGGGTGGTGGTCGGGTTGAGCGGGGGCATCGATTCCGCCTTGGTGACTAAGCTATGCGCCGATGCCATCGGCCCGGACAAGGTCTTGAACATCTTCCTGCCCTCCCGTTCCACGCCTGAGGACGACCGGAAGGACGTGGAGATGCTGGCGCGTCATTTCGGCACGGAGCTGACCACCATCGAGATCGCTCCATGTGATGGAATGTTACTCGAAGGTCTTGCCCTCGGTGGAACGGAAGGAGCTGGCCGGGAACCTGATGGCCCGCATCAGGATGTCGGTCCTCTACCACCATGCCAGGATGATGGACCTGCTGGTCATGGGCACTGGCAACAAGTCCGAGCTGCTCATGGGATACTTCACCAAGTTCGGGGACGGGGGTGCGGACTTTCTGCCCATAGGCGACCTTTACAAGACAGAGGTGAGGGAGCTGGCAAGAAAGGTGGGCATACCCCCTCGGATAATTGAAAAAACGCCTTCTGCCGGCCTTTGGCCCGGTCAGACCGACGAAGGGGAGATGGGCATCAGCTACGAGGAGTTGGACCGAATACTCCTGGGCATCGAGCTCCTGCTTGACGATGAGGTCATATCGCAGTCGCACAGGTCTCGACCTCGACCTGGTAAGGTCGGTGCGCTCCAAGCACCTGGCATCAGCACATAAGCGCAAGATGCCGCTAATACCCAAGTTAGGCGTGCGCACTCTCGGTTCGGACTGGCGGGAATGAGCCACCCTCAGGTCACTTCTTCTCGTCCTCCTTGACCGGTTTCACCTTGTCCAGCTCATAGCTGCCTGGCTCGCTCTCCTTTCCGTGCTTGGCGAAATAGTACGGTATCGTCGCCACCAACCCGAAGATTATCAGGCCGGCCAGCACCAAAATGATGATGCCGACGATCACGAGCAAGCACGGTCAGGAACAGGGAGAAGTTCATCAGGACCGCCAGTATCAAGGCGATCACACCGACCACGATCAGTATGAGGATCGTCGTGTCCTTCCATCGGTCGCTCATGTTTCCACCTCTAGTTCTTCTGCGGCAGGTAAGGCACCAAGGAATTGGCCAGTCCTGCTAAGGTCATTGATTGCAGCACGATCTTCCCCGGACCTCGGAAGGTAGTGACGAACAGGCCCTCCCCTCCGAACATGGCGGACTTGATGCCAAGGCTCTGGATGTCGTAGGCCACGCTGGCCTCCCAGGCCACAGCATGGGCGGTCGAGACCTTCATCAGCTGCCCTGGTTGCAGGTTGTACTCGATGAAGTCCCCGCAACCGTTGATGAAGACGGTACCATCGCCACGCAAGCTTTGCAAGATGAGGCCCTCCCCACCGAACAATGCAGCACCAAGCTTCTTCTGGAAGGCGATGTCCAGGTCGACCGCCTGCTCGGCGCATATGAAACCGGTCTTCTGCACGATCCAGTTCTTGCCTCCCCTGCAGGTCGATGGCCATGATCTTCCCGGGCGCCTCCCCAGCGAAACCCACCAAGGCAGTGCCCCCGTCCGCATAGAAGTTGGTGATGAAGAACGACTCGCCCATCGCCATTCTTTTCACGCCCTTCCACACGCCCCCGGAAGCCCTAGTCTCCAAACGGACATTACCGCTCATATAGACCATGCTTCCCGCTTCGGAGTAGATCATCTCTCCGGGCTGGAATTCGATGTTCACGAACTGCAGGTTGTCGCCACTGATGGTGTATTTCATGATACCCCCATCGATGATTACTAATCGGTCATATCTTGAACCTTAGCCCAGAGATGGCCCTGAATCCGTCCCAAAAGGTTTAATTAGAATCACTTAATTGAGGGCAGTACCACGCTCCCGTAGTGTAGTGGCCAATCATGAAGCCCTCTCGAGGCTTCGACTCGGGTTCAAATCCCGACGGGAGCACCACTTATCCATCTGGCCATTGGTTGTCATCCCAACGAACATTATTAAAAACACTATTTCGATGATTTGAAAAATATTATTAAGCCTCGGAGAAGGGCCGAGGCATTGACCAATATCATCTAGTATATTATTGGTCACCATTTATTAAAATGGTTCTCACTTCTTCTCATCCTTCTTATCCCCGTGCTTTTTCAAGATCGCGACTTTACCTACTGCTCCAACCATTGATTTCACCTCCTTTTTTTATACTGGCCACGAAAGTGTGATGTCTTACTTCTTCTTGGAGGCCCTCTTCTTCTTCGGCTTTGCCTTCTTCGCCTTCTTCCTCTCCGCTTCCTCGGCGGCCGCTATGGCACCGATCTGCATGAACATGTCCCTGGTCAGCATCCCATGGGCGATCATCACGGCGTTGGAATCGAGGAGCTGCTGCTTGATGTCCTTGGCCCAGAGGTGCTCGATGATCATGATCAACGCGGTGCTGTTGTCCGGTATGGCATCGGCTATGTTGTCCATGTCATCCTGGGTGAAACCGAAGCCATTCTCGATGACCGCCTTCTCTCCCTCTCTCCAACC
Organism: Methanomassiliicoccaceae archaeon; assembly: GCA_963806355.1. Taxonomy (GTDB): domain Archaea; phylum Thermoplasmatota; class Thermoplasmata; order Methanomassiliicoccales; family UBA472; genus JACXTP01. The sequence goes on from CAWDXN010000004.1 coordinate 142,146, forward strand.
CACATTGGCGCCTTCCTCTCCCGCAGCACCGAATCCCATCAAGGCACCGATACCAGCGCCCAGATCGATCAGCTCAGCCTCTCCCAGGTCGGTGCCCTCGATCTCTTGGATGATTGCCGTCCTCGTCCTTGGAGACGAGCATGTAGTCCACAAACCTGATTATCCCCTTCCTCCTTCGCCTCATCGAAGGCGGGATAGATCATCCCGTTGAAGTCGTTGCCAGGGAAACCGAACACGAACATCTGCATTGGTCCAAACATTACCATTTTTTTCACTCCTCTGTTATTATTGATTTCAGGCAATAAATCAATTCACGAAATCCTTTCGTAATTTGATTCATGACGGTTTTTAAAACCGTCCGCCCATGACATTAGCTGTATCATCGATAATATAATACTTCCCAAGCACTCGACCTGGGCCCCACTATCGGTTTGGGAAAATTCACGACTTTAGAGATTTGACAATGCGAACAAGGCTTGATGATCGCCGTCTAGAACTGCTAGATGGAGTTGTGAATATCATCGTAAATCGTGGATTCTCAGATGTGACGAGTATCTGAGATGGCCAATGAGCTGCACTGCTCGGTCTCGTCGTTATACAAGATCGCGTCCAATAAGGATGGGCTCGTTGTGCTCGCCATTGCACGATGGGGCGAGCTCAGCTTGGCCGATATGGAGGGTCGCTCAGAAAAAGGAACTGCACTACCTTATTTTACACAATTTTCTTCTCTACCAATCTTTTTTATTTATTTGTAGAAAATGGGAATTCGAAAAAATTTAAAACGGTCCACCAAGGGGGATGGACCTAAGTTTTTTAGACGGCTCAGATGCCCAAAGCTTTCTTCTTGGCCGCTGCGAACTCCTCGTCGGAGATGATGCCCTGGTCATGCAGTTCGGCCAACTTCTTCAACTGCTCGGTCGGATCGGCTGCTGCGCAGGGGCCGGTGCTGGGGCTGCTGCGGCCTGCCGCTTCACTGGCCGCCTTCTGTTGGGCCGCTCCTTCCGCCGCCGCCTGCTGTTGAGCCGCCGCCTGCTGTTGTGCCTTGGCCTCTCCTGCCTTCATACCGATGACCAACGCTGCTCCTCTTCCTCTCATCTTAATCACTCCTCCATCTGTTGCATCTGGAAGACCGCATCCAATAGATATCCGGGGACCCGACCTTGTCCGATCAACATGGCATCGGATTCGAGCAGGTTCTGCTTGAACTTGGTTGCCCAGGTGTTCTCATAAAGCAAAAGTCCTGCGGTGCAGTTCAATGGGAGCGAGGCTGCAACGTTATCGATGTCATCCAGTGTGATCCAATCGTTCATGCTCTCCGCGAACTTGGAGAAGGCATCGTTCTTGGGCAGCTCCTTCAGCTCGATCACGTCGACCTTTCCGTGGATGTCCTTTCTTATGACCACCAGGTCGATCATCCGGATCGTTCCGTTCTTTTCCAGTCTCTCCAGCTCTGGAATGATCTTACCGTTCATCTTGTTTCCAGGGAAGGCGACCACCAAATAGTCCACCGGTCCCAAAATCTGCATCTTCTTCTTGCTTGGTTTCCTTGCCATATTAATCCACCACTCAATTTATTAATATTTATAACCTAATTAAACGACGTGCCATATTAAACTATCCAACCTCATTTATTATCGATTATTTACGATTTCAGATGATCACCTAATATCATCCATCGATCATTCCATTTCATGATCGATCAGGTCCGATAGGCATGAGTGGGACTGACAGCCTTGACCCATCCTTTGTCCACGCCACCCCGTCTTTGAGAACGATCGAACCATTTACGATCTGCTTGATCGTCTCCATTAGAAGATATGCTTCCCTCTCGACCTCTCTACCTCTGATCGATTGGACGATGTTCTCCCTTGAACGACCTGAACCGAGGAGGTCGTTTACCTGAACGAATCATATGCGATGGTCTGCCCCCGGTCCAGATCAGGAGTGCAAAGGTGCACCATGGACCCATACCTCTCATCGTTGTTGTCGACCACCTGACCCACGATCTCCTCCCAGGTCCCTTTATATGTGTCAGGAAGGGCCGGGTGGAGGTTGATGAGCGAATACCTGCGGCAGGTCTCCGGGTCGAAAATGAGCATGTATCCCGCCAATACTCCGAAATCGATCTCATAGTCTGATCAAACGCGACCTCAGTTCCTCACCGTATGCATCCCTCCAAGCATCCATGTCCTTAGCCTTCAGGTCCTGTCGGAAGGAGTCGGAGGGGAATATCACGACCGGTATGTTCCGGTCCTCTGCCATCTTGATCAGCTTGGCTCGGAACTGGTTTCCCTTGACCTCTCGGTTGATGAAAACGAAAGAGATCTGTGCGTCGATGTCGCCCGAGTCGACCTCATCCAAGCATCTTAGTCAAGAGGTTGAGCGAACCTGGCCCTCTGGCCGTCGTGAACCATCCTATCTTCATCATGACTATCCGTGCTGGCACCCTATTGAGCGACAAAGTTATTAAAATAAATCCTTGTTAGCAAAACAGGTTCTGTGTTCCCAAGAGACATAGGACGGTCGAGTCGGTCACATGGATGACATACGTGATCGTTGGTGGAGGCCCAGCGGGATTGGCTACGGCATGGTCCTTGTGCGACCTTGACAGCGAACGACAGATCATGGTCCTGGAGCGTTTGGACAAGGATAGTTATGGCCATTATCATCGAATGTGTGGCGAGGGCATCAGTCGCAAAGGCCTGGCACTTTGAACCTAGGGGACGATGTGACGTTGCGGAACAGAGTGCGAGATGGTTAGGGAGCACTGGCCTGGCAACATCGAGACAGAGGCGATCGTCGATGGGTTCATCTTGGACCGACCAGGTCTGCTCCGAGTCCTCAGAGGAAGGATGTGGTGATAGGGTGCAGATCCTCTCAGAGGAGGTGGTGAAGGTGGAGCCCATGCACGAAGGGTTCGATGTCAAATGCCGGTCCGGGATCGAACATCGATGTCGCATTGTCATTGGAGCGGACGGAGCCCACTCGGTCGTCCGCAGGGACCTTTTCGATGAGAGCCCCCCTTGGTCGATTGACGGTGGAGCAATATGTCTTGGATGAGCGGCCAGAACCAGATACTTTGGACCTGTTCTATGATGAGAGGTACCAAGGGAAATATCGTTGGAGGTTCCCCCATGGGAAATTGACCAAGGTAGGCTTCCCACGCGGTTCGGATCCACCTCCGGAGAACGCCTTGGAAAGGCACTCCAGGACGATACCGATCGGGCCACTATCCCTCACATCGTCAAAGGCAACGCCTGTCTTATCGGCGATGCCGCATGCCAGGCCAATCCGATCACCTTCGGGGGACTTTCGAACGCATTCGTTGCCGCCAGATTACTGGCCGATGCCATTAAAGGTGGGGACCTCGATCGCTATCAGCAAAAATGGAGGTCCCATCCTCGTTCTGATCCAGTTTTTTTCCATGCTTTCGAAATCATACGATCGGCGGACAACGCGAGATGGCCCAGATATTGTCCCCCCTTCGGTACGGGGCCAGTGCCAACCTGATCATGCAAGGTCTCATGGCAGATGAGAGGTTCAGGACGATCTATAGGAGCCAGATGCTAAAGGCCGACATCGGTTGGTAACTCATGGAACACGGAATTTATTTATCTATCCGGAACTTCAATTGACGTTAGAGGCGTGGCAATGGCAAAAAAGAAGAGCTTTAACGCGAAAGAGGCAAGGGAGATAGGGAACGATCTGGGCATCACATGGAATGATTTTGACGTGGAGCAGTTCCGCATGGGATTGGACGTAGAGCTGGAGCATGGCACGAGGAGCCCGGCCACGAACGTTACGGATGACGACCCCATCTTGACCGGCAAGATCGCCCTGGCCCATTTGAACGAGTTCCCCGATTATTACACAAGGCTGGCAGTATTGGAGAAAGAGGCCGATCAGGCTTTGAAGCAGAAAGGGTAGAGTAAAAAAGGGAACGTACTTGAAATGGACCTATGGAACATTCTTGATGTTCCCTAGGTCATCGTACAAAAAGCCGGAGAAGGTGAGGTCCCGTCCCGCCTTCGCCTTGATCTCCTTGACCAGGCTGGAATAGATGGCGGATGCCATATCTCGGGAGTACTTGCTCTCCGGATAGAACAAGGCCAGAGACCCGATCTCCTTTGCGACCTCGACATAATCGTCGAGCATGGAGATGTTGCCGGCGGTGGAGCTCGATTCGATGAACTCGATCCTGATCAATGCCCCGTTGCTGCTCACATTCAGAACGGCCCTTAGCCCAGAATCGTCCACTATCTGGCTGATCTCCAAGTCCGGGCGGTTCTTCTTCATCGCATCCATCCGCCTTTTCGCCACCATCTCCAGGATCGCCTTCGTCTCTTGTCTCATCGTCGCTCTATGGTCCTTCGAGGGCAATATCCTTTGTGCGAATTCGATCGTTTTATCGGTGCGGAACGCATCTGTCATCATCGGTGTCGATTTGGGAGGCGGTCGGGATATCGTCTTCATATCCAGGTCCCATTTTGGAGCGTGGGCAGGCGAAGGCATCGTGCCAGGATTGGAGGCATTGGATCGGAAGGTGGAAGGGGTCGATCTTTGCGGTCGGTCCTGGCAGGAAGAGCCCAAGGACCTTTATGATCTCATTCTCAACACCTTCAAACCCATCTTCTGTGAAGGGAGGAAAGGTGACGGATCGCTCACCCTCGGACATGTTCCTTGACAAGGTGAATTGGTTCATCCTCACGAAGGACGGGTCCATCCACCGTTGGGAAAGCCAGAGAGGATCGTAAGCCTATCTGGATTGAGAGACAATGTATCGATGGCGCGCCTACTGATCATCGCCTCCACCCATGCTACCAAGGCTCTCTTGGGTGGCAGCATAAGGCGGCTTTATCTCTTTCATTCTCAGAGGAACGTCCAAAGCGGGGGTTCGCCCTTGTTTCTCCGTGATATCGTCCCCCTACTTCAGTTCTCCATTTGAGCGCTTGAACGAGGAGGCCCAGTCAAGAATAGAGCTAGCGATCCTACCCGATCCCGCCCAACCGTCGCGATATCGCCAATATTATGCTGATGATGAGAGGGACGATACCACTTTCAGTGAACTGAGGATAAACTACCTGAGAAGGGTGCACTTATCACTAGGGTGCGAACAACATGCAATCTGGTAGCACTGGACAGGCGTCCAGATGGTTGAAAGATAACGCTTATTACGAGGCAATCAGGTGAGGGTGCGTCCTATCCATGAACAGCGAGACCGTGATCGAGTGCAAGGACCTGGTGCGCATCTACCGCTCATCGGACCGGTTCCTCAAGAAGAAGAGGGAGACGTTGGCAGTGAACAACATATCCTTCGAAGTAAGGCGCGGCGAACTGTTCGGCATGCTCGGCCCAAACGGGGCTGGCAAGACCACCACCATCAAGATGATGACCACCCTGCTCCTGCCCACCTCTGGTCAGATAAAGGTCTTAGGGCACGATGTGGCCAAGGACCCATTCGAGGTGCGCAAGCGCATCGGGCTGGTCTTGGGAGGGGAGAGGGGGCTTTACACCCGCGTCACCGCCAGGCAGAACCTGCGCTACTTCGCCGACCTGTACGCGGTGCCGATGAACATCAGGGAGAAGCGGATCAACGACCTGTTGGAAAGGGTCGACCTCAAGGAGAGGGCGGACACCCGGGTGGAGGATTACTCCCGAGGAATGAAGCAACGTCTGCATCTGGCCAAAGGTCTGATCAACGACCCGGAGGTGATCTTCCTGGACGAGCCCACCATCGGGCTGGACCCCCAGGCCGCCTTGGATGCGCGCCGGATGATCAAGGAGCTGGTACAGGAGGGGAAGACCCTCTTGCTCACCACCCACTACATGTACGAGGCTGACGAGCTATGCGACCGCATCGCCGTCATCAACAAGGGCAAGATCGTGGCCCTGGACACGCCGAAGGGCCTCAAGTCCCTGGTCAAGGACCTGTGCATCATCGAGGTGGAGGGTTTCGGCATCACGGACAAGGACACGGAGATGCTTCGTTCTCTACCTGGCGTGAAGGCGGTGTCCGCCACCATGAACGAGGACAAGCAGGTCCTTCGGGTGCAGGTGGTGGAGGCCTCGGAGATGCTGACCCCGGTGGCCAACAAATTGGGCGAGAGCAAGGTCATAGGGGTCAGGGTGAAGGAGCCGACCCTCGAGGACGCCTATCTCTGGCTGGTGAAGGAAGATGCCTAGGGTACGCGCGGTCACCGCCTCGTTCCGTCATCAATTCCTGCATTTCCTCGCGGACCCGCAGTGGTTGATACCCAATGTCATCCTGCCCTTCGTCATCACCATGGTGGCGCTCATCATGTTCGAGAGCGTCCAGGAGGGGGAGGGCAACTTCGTCCTCTACGCGGTGCTGGGGGGCGGCATGATGAGCATGTGGGGCAACACCCTGTACTCATCTGGCTGGAGCATCGCGTTCGATCGATGGAACGGCACCTTGGAAGAGGTTCTGGCCACGCCCTCCGGTCTGGTCTGGATCATCATGGGTCGGTCTTTATGGAACGCCCTGATCGGCATTCTGAACGGGGTGCTCATACTCGTGATCGCCGTGGTATTCTTCGAGGTCGATCTGGAGCTGGCCTATCCGATCTTGTTCTTCTTCGCCTTCTTCATGACCTTGCTCTCACTGTCGGCCCTGGGCATGCTGTTCAGCTCGGCCTTCGTGCTCACGCGCCAGGCAGGGGTGCTCACCAATGGCCTGGAGTATCCCGATCTACATAGGCACGGGATGCATGTTCCCCATCGCCCTGCTGCCCTTCTGGACCAATCCGCTCTCTCTTTCCCTAGGCCCGACCTGGGGCATCGACGCCATAAGATACGGGGCGCTCGAGGGCTATGAGGGCTTCGGCATCGGTTATCTGGGGCGACATCGGGATAATGTTCATGATCTCCATTGCTTACCTGGCCGCGGCCTTCTATCTTTTCGGGGTGGTGGAGCGCAGGGCCAGGGAGGACGCGAATTTCGCGAGGCACTGACATGTTCACCTACATCATGCAAGGCACCAGGGTCTTCGTGAGCAGCGCCGTCCTGGCGAAGAGGGCTCTGTTCTCCTGGCTCAACCCCGCGCTGTGGGCCATGCAGCTGTTCTTCATGTCGCTCTTCCAGATGGCCTTCTTCGTCTACATCGTCAAGTTCGCTGGAGGGGAGGAGATCGGGATCGCCTTCGTGGCGGTCGGTAACGCCATCGCCTCCGTGGCCTATGTGGCGATATTCTCGGTCTGCAACATCACCGGAGAGGAGAAACAAGGAGGGACGCTGACCCCGTTATTGGCCACCCCGGCCAATCGCATGGCCATGTTCGTGGGCAGGGCGATGTTCCAGGTGTTCAACGGCATCGCCACGGTCTTCATCGCCCTGTTCTATGCCTGGGCGGTGTTCGGCGTCGATTTCAGCATGACCAACTGGCCTGCCTTGATCGTGGTGGTGGTCCTCACCTCGTTGACGACCGTGGGTTTCGGCCTGATGCTCAGCTCGTTCGGGCTCTACCTCAGGACGTCCATGGTCATCGCCAACATCTTCCTGTTCATAGGGCTGCTGTTCAGCGGCGTCAACTTCCCGGTGACATACCTGCCAGATTACCTTCAGCCATTGGCCTACATCTTCCCGTTGACCTATGGCACGGAAGCGGCAAGGGAGGCGGTGTCGGGAACGGGCCTGATGGGCATGGCGGACCTCCTCATCGCCCAGATTATCGTGGGCACCATCGCCCTGCTCATCGGTTATCTGATCTTCAAGCTCTTCGAGGACCTGTCCCGCCGCCTCGGGACCATGGACAAGTTCTGATCCTTGTCCATTAAGGGACGGGGCGTCTCACTTCAATCCGAAATTGTTCCTGAACAGGTTGAGACTGTAGTTCAAGGCCTCGATCGCTTTGTCCTTGCCCTCCCATCCTAAGACCTCGGTCATCTTCCCCTCCTCCAATCTTTTGTAGGTTCGGAAGAACTCCGCTATCTCGTCCAGATAGTGCTGGGGGACATCCTCCAAGGAGTCTATCTCCTTGTTTCGAGGGTCTCCGATGGCGACGCAGAGGAGCTTGTCGTCCACACCTTTCTCGTCCCTCATGCGCAGGACCCCGATGGGCTTGGCCTCCACGACGCAACCGGGGAAGGTAGGCTCGCTGAGCATGACCATCGCGTCCACGGGGTCTCCGTCGTCGTAGTAGGTACGGGGCACCAGGCCATAGGCGACAGGGAACACGACGCTGGAGTGCAGGACCCGGTCCAAGATAGATGAAGTCGAACTCCTTGGAGACCTCGTACTTGTTCTTGCTGTCCTTTGGCGTCTCGACGATGACGTTGATGATCTCCGGCGGATTACGGCCAGAGGGGACCTTCTTCCATAATGACATTCAGATCAACCCTGATGCCTGTCATTTCCCTTCCATACTTATCTCTTTTGTCATAACCGACCTATCGAAGAATCTGGTCAGAATTATAGATTCCAATAATAATCAATTCCCATGTCGTTCATCGGATTCGTCTCGACTAAATGAATAATAATGGAAAGACCATTAGGGTCAAGAATTGCCATGGCGATCAGTGAAGCGGACATCGGGATAATCATCCTGGACCTGGCGGTCATCTTCACCATGGCAAAGGTCGCTGGTCTTCTCTGCGAATGGGCCACCGCGGCGATGAAGAACAAGATCGTGATACCAGGCGTGATCGGTGAGATCCTGGTCGGTGTGATCCTGGGCAACACCCTCCTTTATGGGGCCTTGAACCTGGATTCCGAGTCGACGGCCCAGTTCTTCGAGGTCTTCGCCCAGCTGGGGGTGATCTTCCTGCTCTTCGCGGTCGGGCTGGAGACGCCATACAGCGAGCTCAGCAAAGTGGGCAAGAAGGCCTTCCTGGTGGCGTTGCTGGGGGTCGTCATACCCTTCTTCGGTGGGTACCTCCTGTTCATCGGCCTCAACTATGGCAGCAGCGAGGCCATGTTCGTGGGGGCGGCGATGGTGGCCACCTCGGTGGGCATAACCGCCAGGGTGATCAAGGACCTGCATCTGATGAACTCCGTGGAGGCGAGGATCATCATCGGGGCGGCGGTGATCGACGATGTCATGGGGCTGATCGTCCTCTCCATCGTCATCGCGCATGTCGGAGGGGGACTCCGACCAACTACGCTGACACAGTGCTCACCATCATGATCGCCATCCTGTTCGTGGTGATGATGATGCTCCTTGGCAGCTACATAAGCAAGACCAAGAAGAACGGGCAAGCCTTCCCAGTGGTCGGAAAGGTGAACCACCATCTCAACCAGAGGAAACGAAGAAAGCCTGTCAATGAGGACGGGACCGTTTGCAGCCCGAACACACCAGAGGGTCGTGCGAGGACGCATACCGGCCTTTACCTGGCCCTGATACTGTGCCTTTTCCTATCAGCCATATCCACATTCCTAGGACTGGCAGCCATCGTCGGGGCTTTCCTGGCGGGCATGCTCTTCGCTGAGTTCCAGGACCGCTGGTTCTGCAAGGAGAAGATCGAGACCATCAACGAGTTCATCGTGCCCTTCTTCTTCGTCTTTGTCGGGGTGCAAGGTCGACATCGACTCCTTCAGCGCAGTGATCGGCATCGCATTGATCCTGACCATCGTCGCGGTCGCCACCAAGTTCGTTGGTTGCGGCGTCGGGGCATTAAGTATGGGCAGAACCTCGGCGGGGATCGTCGGCTCTGGAATGTTCCCCCGAGGGGAGGTGGCGATGATCGTTGCCACCATCGGTCTCGCGGCGGGCATCGTGGAGGACTCGGTCTTTGGTATGGTCGTGTTCATGGCGATAGCCACCACATTGATCGCCCCGCCGTTGCTGACCTATTTCTTCAATAAAAAATATGGAAAGATACGTGATAACAATCTCAAAACTAGCGAGGAATGACCGAAAGATGTTTCAGGTCGGCCATAGCCAGTTACAGGCGATGACAATGGCGCTGACCCCTACCGCCAGACCTACGATGTAGTAGGGATGGATCTTGATGGACTTCTCGTCCTCGCTGTCGAAGTAGCGTATGAGACCGGCAGAAGATTGGAAACCGCTCTTGTCCTTGTCCTTTGCCATTGTAATCGATTCTGCTTACTGGAAAATCAGTATATAATCTTTCGTCCGACTGAATCCGATCGAGGCCGGTCGGGGATGGCTCGCACAATGCTTATATTTAGCCGGGCATTCGGTCCGCTTGATAGCCATGCAATGGGCAGACGTGATCGCTAGGGACCTCCTGAAGCGGGGAAGCAAGCACCTCATCAACACGGGCATCAGTCCCTCCGGTTTCATACACGTCGGTTCCTTGAGGGAGGCGATCACCGCCAACGCGGTCTACAAGGCAGCGGCCGACCAGGGGGCCGATGTCCGACTGATCTACCTGGTGGACGATTACGACCCTCTGCGCAAGCGCTACCCCTTCCTTCCCGAGTGCTACGACAAGGAGATCGGCAAGCCCCTTTGCCAGATACCCTGTCCAGGGGACGGATGCCACGAATCCTATGGGCATCACTTCATCCAGCCGTTCCTCGACGCCATCGCGGAGATGGGCATCCGACCCGATGTCTACTACACCCACGAGCTGTACGAGCAGGGCAAGTTCGCCGAGCTCACGGACCTGGTGATCCGGGAGAAGGAGAAGGTGGCGCCAGATCCTAAAGGAGGTCACCGGCAGGGCCGTGCCTGAAGGCTACTATCCGGTCAGCCCTCAATGCGCCAGTTGCCGCCGTTTCACCGATAAGGTAACTGGCTATGAGTACCCCTTCGTCCACTACCAGTGCGGATGCGGTCATGAGGGCAAGGCGGACATACGCATCGGGGAGGCCAAGCTGCCCTGGCGCATCGAGTGGGCCGCCAAGTGGAAGATCTTGGGGGTCACGTGCGAACCGTTCGGCAAGGACCACGCCGCCGCTGGAGGTTCCTATGAGACCGGGGAGCGCTTCGCCCGGGACCTTTTCGGCATCGAGCCTCCTTTCCCAGTACCTTACGAGTTCATCCAGTTCAAAGGCAAAGGCCAGATGCACAAGTCGACCGGAGTGGTGGTCACCGGGACCGATGCTCTGCAGATCACCCCCGCCCCGGTGCTGAACTTCAGCGTGCTTCGTTACAACCCGGACAGGCACATCGATTACGACCCAGGACTTGGGCATACTGGACATCGTGGACGAATATGACCGGGTGGAAGCTCTTTACTTTACTGGAGGAGCGGAGGACAAGGACAAGGACCTGCTCCGCGCCTACGAGATCGCCCAGGCCAAGTGCGTGAGGGACAAGCTGCCTTTGCAGGTGCCCTACAGACATCTGGTCTCCATGGTTCAGATCACGGAGGACTTCGATGGCGTCATGGAGATCCTGATGAGGACCGAGGGCATCGTGGAGATAGCCCCCGCGGATCGTGGAGGTCCTATTGCAACGGGTCAATTGCGTTAAGCATTGGTTGCTGAACTTCGCCCCGGATGAGGTCAAGTTCTCCCTGGCCAAGCAGTTGCCACCGGTGAAGCTCACCGCTCAGGAGGTAGGTTTCCTGAGCGCGTTGTCGGATAGGCTGACAACGACCGAATGGCTTGGCGACAACATCCACAACTCCGTCTACGATTGCGCCAAGGACTCCGGCATCCCCGCCAAGTCTGGTTTCCAGGTCTTGTACCAGATATTCATCGACAAGAAGCAGGGCCCTCGCCTGGGCTATTTCCTCTCCACCTTGGACAAGGCTTTCGTGCTGCAACGGATCGCCGAGGCGGTCCGCTCCAACGCCTGAGCCATCAGCCTCTTTTCGGCCTCATGGTGAACAGCAACGCGGAGATGGCCAACCAGACCAGCACGATCACGAACAGCCAGATGCCGTTGCCTGGGTAATAGTGGTTCACGAGCAGGACCAACCCGATCAAGGCCAACAGGCTCCCCCAGAACATGAGGAACGAGCCGCTGGCATACTTGAACCGGTCAGCCGTGGTCGAATGGTCAGATAGCCCCACCAGCATGATGTATGCGCCCACGCCCACCATCAGGATGGGCAGGAATAGGAACCAATCATCCTCGAACCAACTGGCCATGGTGGCCACGGCTACCGTTAAAAGAACCACGGCGGCCGAGACGCTGGCCAGACCGACCCTCCCCGGTCCGTTCTGCATTGGATATCACATATCGATTGGAGGCTGGGATTTTAAAACTAACCCTCAGCGGTGGGTCACTCCCATGTTGGTCAGCTTGTCCGGCAGGTACTTGTCCGTGACATAGTCCAGGCCGTACTTGGCCAGCGCCTGCTGTTCAGCCTTCTTGTTGAGCTTCAGCATGGTCTCGATCTCCCCGCGCCAGAAATCGTCGTTGAAACGGGGGTCCTTCAGCTCGGCGTTCAGCGCCCTGACGTCCATGTCGGTCAGCTTGTCGGTCGGAAGGTCGTAGTTCGTGATGTCCGAGGCGGTGATGCCGATGTACTCCGCGGTCGGCGTGGCCAGATACTCGGATATGTGCGCGGTCTTGATGGCGCCGTAGGCCACGGAGGCGAAGATGCGGAAGGACCAGGGATCGCCATCGGTGAACACGATCACGGGCAGCTTCAGCTCTTCGTTGACGCCGCTTGATGAAGCGCCGGGTGCTCCGGGCCGGCTGTCCCTTGAGGTGCACCAGCACGGCATCGAAGTCCTCGTCGAACCCGTTCTCCACCAGACGGTCGAACATACCGCCGGTCTCGATGGCGATGAGGAACTTGGCATCCGTGCTCACCAGGTCGAGCTTGTCCTTCTCCACGTTGTAAGGTATGCCGTAGCCGGAGTCGCCGACGTCGTCCCGGCAGTTGATGCGTCTTCTTCTTGCCCTTGCGGTCCGTCTCCACGATGGTGATGTCGCCCATGACCCTGGCGCCATCCTCCTCGGGGCGCAGCTTGAAGTCCTCGCGCATGCAGTCGGTGACGATCTCCAGGTCCTCGGCCAGGAAGTTGCGATCTCGTCCTGGGAGTGGAACTTCGCCTTCTCCCAGCCCTCGGAGATGTAGTACATCTCCCTGAGGGTGGAGGACTTCTTCTTCTCGATCATGTCCTCGATGAGCTCCAGCACATACATGGTGCGCAGCAGCATCATCGCCCCGTTGGTCTTCTTGGCGGTCCTGGCTCCGGTGGCCTTGCCGTACTTCCAGACCCCGTGCTTGGGGTCGAACCGGATGTTGCTCTTGGTGCGCAGCGGAAGCACCATCTTCGGGATCTTGCCCGAGTCGATCTGGTCATAGATGGACTCGGCGATGTCGTACAGCTCCTTTATCGCCTTCCTCTGACCGTCTCCTGCTCAGTCATCGCTCAGCGCCTCCTTCTGTTCGTCATAGTCGACCTCGTCCTCGTCCTCCTCGACCGGTTCCGCCGAGGCGGCACTCGGATATCTGCAAGGCCTTGACGTCCCAGTCGCCAGGCAACGGATCGGCCCCGATGACCAGCGCCGGGTCGATGCCGCTGACATAGATCTCGTTCTCCTCATAGGCCTCCTGGTCCAGCCCCTTCAGGTCGAACTGATATCTCCACCTTCTGCGGTGGATGGGGATGGACCTCAGCTCCCAGGTGATCTTGCCATCGTCCTTGACCTCGGTCGGGGAACATGCTGCAGCCCAGTGTAGTCGAGCTTGTCCTGGGGCAGGACCATGTGGAGGTTGAACTTCTGCCCCTTGCGGCGTGTAGTTGTAGATGGTGACCCTGACCTTGTGGCGCTTCTTCTCGTAGGTGACGGCATCATCGATCCAGACCACGTTCATGATCTTGGTGATGCGTGCCGGAGAGGGATGGGCACCGGTTTGCCGACGATCTTGGCGCTCTTCTCCGCGATCAGCGGCAGGATGACCTGCACGATGTCGAACTTGGCCTTGGTCTTGACCTTGGTCTCCTTCTTGTTGAGATGGGTCTTGAGGCTGCGACCGCAGGTCTTGAGGGCCAGTTCGATCTCCTCCTGGATCTCCGGGATGCTGGCGATGGCCTCCTTGGCCTCGGAGGTGAACGGGACCTTGGTGGAGGCGACGTGCACCATGATGATGGCCGGTCCGAACGGGATGCCCTCGCCGCCCCTCTGCTCCAGGCCGTAGCGGCGCCAGTCGGTGCTCTCGATGGCCTTGGTGACCGCACATGCGCCTTGCTGGTAGAGCAGTGGCACGCGGTTGGCGAAACGCAGTATCTGCACCGGCTGTTCCTTGGGCAGATCGCCGCCGTAGACGATGCCCACCTCCACCAGGAAGGGGTTGCCGGCGTAGACCTTGCGGCTCGCGGGTGACCGGGGGGGCGTAGAACTCCGGTCGTATCTCGTCGAGGACGTTCTTCAGGCCCTTGCGGATCAGGTTCTCCGCCGATGGGCGACAGGCAGTCCGTCTGGGGGGCCATTATCTTCACGGAGCCGAGCGCCTCGAGCAGCCGCTTGTAATCCTCCAGCCGGAGGCCTCCCGGGTTGTCCTTCTTGTCCACAGGCGCAGGTTGGTCCTTTCCGGGTCCAGACCGGCCTTCTCGCAGATCTCCTTGGCCAGCCGGTCGCTGATGCGGCTGAAGTCGGTCTGGAGGAACTTGGACAGGGTCTTGGCCTTGGTCTCGTTGGCCATGTTCATCAAGGTGCCCAGCTCGAGGCCCTCGGGATGAGGCTTGATCTCCTTGGTCGGTGGCGGGAGGTCATCGGTGGCCCTCTCGAAGGTGATGCTCCGCCCCTCTGGATCGACGAAGGTGAACTTGGCATGGGGGTTGACGATGGCGGTCTGTTTGAGGTACTCCAGCACCGACTGCTTGCCGGACAGGTACCGCCCGTTCATGAAGAACTCCACCCTGGTCCCGTGCTCCTTCTCGTCCCAGATGCTCGAGGTTCCTCGCGCAGCACCTCGGGGAGGTTCTTCTTGGTGTTGATCATGATGTCCAGCTCCCAGGCGGTCTCCTCGTGGGCGGTCTTGGAGCGGACCGTGGTCGGCCTTACCGGTGGTGATCTGGCCGAACATGACCGTGGCGGAGATGCCGATGCCCTGCTGCCCCCGGGACTGTCGCACCGCGTGGAACCTTGAACCGTAGAGCAGGCGACCGAAGACGTTGGGTATCATCCTCTTGACGATGCCCGGACCGTTGTCCTCCACCGTCACCTTGTACTCGTTCTTCTCGACCCTCTCGATGCGGACCTGGATCTCTGGCAGGATGGACGCCTCCTCGCAGGCGTCCAGGGAGTTGTCCACCGCCTCCTTGACGCCCATGATCAGCGCTTTCACCTGCGAATCGAAGCCGAGGATCTGCCGGTTCCTCTCGAAGAACTCCGAGACGGATATCTCCTTCTGCTTCTTGGCCAGCTCTTCAGCGATAGAACTCATGGTATCGACCTGGGCTACACTGGATAATTAACGAATGCATCCCTGGGGCTTAGTATCCCCAGGGACGTAAATAAAAGTTGTTGGGCTCAGTCCTGCTTAGGCGGGGCGATGAGCTCGGTGCCGCAGTTCCAGCATTTCTTGTCCGTGTCGAAGATGACGGCATTGCACTTGGGGCACTTCTTCTCCTCGGCCGTGGCGTTCTTCTGAGCATCGTCGAAGCGTTCTCCGCATTGAGGGCACTTCTCGGCATCGACCGGGACGTCCGATCCGCACTCCGAGCAGACCATTTTCTCGGTGGCGACCGCCTTGGCCGCCTCGCGCTTCTTCACTTCGCCCTCCATCTTCTTTCGGCTACGGTCCATCCAGAAGACCAGGAGCAACAGCATGTAGAACAGCAGGCCGATGTTGAAGAAGGCGATCATCATGCCGGACTGCAGCCAGTAGCATCAGGATGTCATTGTTGTCGGCGTTGACCGGTCCATAAGCCCCATTGGTTATCTCCCAGGTCCCACCGGCAGCTGTCGTGTCGAGCAAGAACTCGAAGCCATAGAGGCCCGATTCGTTCAATTGGATGGTCCTTGAATAGACCGCCCCATTGGACGTGTTATGGGAGAACGGCATGCTCGTGTTGGTGATCGCCGATTCCCCTGTATCCCAATCATTGGTCAGATAAAGATGAACTGAAGCGTCTGTGGCCCCAGAGGTCAGAGTGACATTGAACGTGTAGAACGTGCCTGGGACGACCCACCGCGGGGTTGACCATCCCATCGACCATCGCACCGTTGGGGGATTCCACGGTGTCGCCCTCGAAGTTGACGGTCTGGTTGTACATCATGGTCGTCCAGGTAAGGCCGAGGACCACAAGCATGACCGTCCCGAAGACGGCCAACCATTTCTTGTTCTTGAACCCGAATATGGTCGGGACCCCATAGAGGACCAAGGCTATGGCGAGGAAGCTGAAGCATACCCACCATGCGAAGACCATCAGTAGGACCGATATCAAGGCCGCCAGCCCTAAACCCAATGGGGTGGCGTACTTGCTCTTTCTTATGCCAGATAACATGGACCCGGAACCGTCCTCGGGCGACATCGGCAGGGCATGGTGATGCAATCCTTAAATCTATTGCAGTTGCCCCACTGCATCAGACGCCACCCAGCTCCATCCTCCCCTCAAGGGCGACATCGCAAAGAATAGATGCCCGACGCTACCATTGGTCATTCAATGATCGAGGGACTTGGACTTGCCGTCATCGCCTTGGGGGGGAACGCCATACTCCGTCCCGGAGAGGAGGCCACCTTCGCCGTCCAAATGCGTCATCTCCATGCGACGATGCGTCGTGTGGTGAGCGTCATGGAACGTTTCAGTGGCATGGTCATCACCCATGGCAACGGCCCCCAGGTGGGGGACATCCTATTGCAGAACGAGATGGCCCGTGGCAAGGTCCCGCCCATGCCATTGGACGTCTGCGTGGCGCAATCGCAAGGTCAGATCGGTTATATGGTCCAATTGGCCCTGATGAACGAAATGCGGAGGGCAGGGATCGAAACTGACGTCATCTGCGCCCTGACCGCCGTGACCATCGACCCAGGACATAACAACGAACGGGCCATCAAACCCATCGGACCATATTATTCGGAACAGGAGGCGGTCGAGATAAAGGCGCAGAGGGGTTGGGAGATGGTCGAGGACGCTGCCCGAGGGGGCTATCGCCGGGTCGTCCCATCCCCGCCCCCCTTGGAGGTTTTGGGCATCAAACATCTGGGGGAATTGGTTATGAGGCAGGGGAGACGGACCATCCTCATTGCTGGTGGAGGGGGTGGCGTGCCGCTCCGCCGTCAGGGGGACGTATATTCAGGGATGGAGGCGGTCATCGACAAGGACCTGACCTCCGCGCTCATCGCTAGGGACCTGAGCGCCGATATGCTAATAATGCTGACCGATATTGAGGCAGTCTACAAAGGGTTCCGGACCCGGTCCCCCCTCGCCATAACCAAGGCCACCCCCAACGAGATGATGGCACTGATGGTCGAGGGTCAATTCCCCGCAGGGACCATGGGCCCCAAGGTGAGGGCGGCCTGCGGGTTCGCCGAGGAAGGTGGCACGGCGTTGATAACCGACGCTGACCACCTGCCATCGGCCCTAGAGGGTCTTTCCGGAACGACCATAGTCAAAGAGCGGTAAAAATGGGCTCCCCCATAGAAGAACAGATCAAAGAGGTCCAGGCGGAGATCGACAAGACCCAGGTCAACAAGCATACCGAGTATCACGTCGGTAAGCTGAAGGCCAAGATAGCCCGCCTCAAGATGGAACAGGAGAAGCGCCGCTCCGCCTCCGGGGGCGGGGGGCGGGTCTATGGAGTAAAGAAGTCAGGGAATGCCACCGTGGCCTTGGTGGGCTTCCCCAGCGTGGGCAAGTCCACGCTCCTGAACAAGCTCACCGATGCCGATAGCGAGGTGGGCGCCTATGACTTCACCACGCTGGACGTTGTGCCAGGCATTATGGAGTACAAGGGCGCCAAGATCCAGATACTCGACCTGCCTGGTCTGATCCGGGACGCGGCCAAGGGCAAGGGTCGGGGGAGGGAGGTGCTTTCGGTGGTGCGGGCCGCCGACCTCATCCTTTTCATCATGGACCCCTATGATACGAACCTGCATGTCCTGATAAACGAGCTGGAGGGCACCGGGATGCGACTGAACACCCGACCTCCGGACGTGGTCATCACCAGGCGCGAGCAGGGGGGCATCGAGATCAAGACCACCGTCCCCCTCACCAAGATGGACGAGGAACTTGCCAAGGAGGTGGTGGCGGAGTATGGCTACATCAGCGCCGATGTGGTCATCCGCGAGGACGTGACGGTGGACCAGCTCATCGATGTGCTTACCGGGAACCGGATCTATAGCAAGGCCATCCTGACCATCAACAAGATGGACACCGCCGACAAGGAGCACTTGAAGCAGTTGAAGAAGGAGCTGCGTCAGTGGCACCCCATATTCATCTCCGCCTCCAAGGAGCAGGGTCTGGACGAGCTCAAGGAGTCCATCTTCAAACACATCGACCTCATCCGGGTGTTCCTGAAGAAGCAGGGGCAGGATGCCGACCTCAAGGAACCCTTGATTGTGCGCAAGGACAGCACCGTCGGGGAGGTTTGCGACTCGTTGCACCGTGTCTTCCGGCAGAACTTCCGCTACGCCGTGGTCTGGGGCAAGAGCGCCAAGTTCCCAGGGCAGATGGTGGGCTTGGACCATGTTCTCCAGGACGGGGACGTGCTGAGCGTGATCATAAAACGCACCGGCGAATGAAGGGCCGGGACGAATGTTTAATCATGGGGAAGCGTTTTTTCGAAGCATGAAGCCAAGGCAAGGCCCATCCACCAAAGCGGTGCATGCAGGCGAGCTCGTGGGCGTCATGGGGTCAGTGAACACCCCGATCGTCCAGACGGCCACCTTCTACTACCCCACCGAGAACGAGTCCACTTGGAAGGGTGAGCTCCCGGAGGGCACGTACATCTACTCTCGGCATGGCAACCCCACCATTAGGGCGGCGGAGGAGAAGATCGCCTCGTTGGAGGGAGCGGAGGACGCCTTGGTGTTCGCCTCGGGCATGGCAGCGACCTCGGCCATAGCCCTTTCGTTGCTGAGCAAGGGGGACCGGATAGTCTCCATGGAGGACATCTATGGCGGCACGTTCAACCTGTTCAAGAACGAGCTACCTCGGCTCGGGATAGAGACCTCTTTCGTGCCATCGGTGCGGACCGAGGACATCCTGTCCGCAGTGGACAAGAGCACAAAGCTCATCTGGTTGGAGAGCCCCACCAATCCATTGCTGAAGTTGGTGGACGTTGAGGCGGTGGCGAAGGGCGCCCACGACACTCGGCGTCAAGGTCGCCATCGACAGCACCTTTGCCAGCCCCATGAACCAGAACCCATTGGCCATGGGCGCCGACATCGTGATGCATTCCTGCACAAAGTACCTCAATGGGCATTCGGACCTGGTGGCAGGGGCGGTGGCCGGTCCCAAGTCGATCATGCAGGAGATCTGGAAGCGCCGCGTCACCATAGGTGGGAACCTGGACCCGATGGGCGGGTTCCTTCTCCTCCGGGGTATGAAGACCTTGGCGGTGCGCATGCAGAGGCACAACGAGAACGGAATGGCCTTTGGCCACTCATCTTCAGAGCCATGAGAAGGTGCAGAAGGTGCATTATCCTGGTCTGCCGTCCCATCCCCAATACGATCTCGCCCGGCGTACATTACGGGGCTTCGGAGGCATGGTCTCCTTCGAGATCAAGGGCGATCAGAAAGCCGCCTTCAAGGTGATGAGGTCCTTGCGCATGATAGCTCTGGCCCCTAGCTTGGGCGGCGTGGAATCGTTGGCCAGCATGCCGCTAAACACATCCCATGTGGCCTTCTCCGCCGAGGAGCGTAAACGCCTGGGCCTAAACGATTCGCTCATCCGCATATCCGCTGGAATAGAGGACATCGAGGACATCATCGAGGACCTGGACCAAGCCTTGGACTCGGCAAAATAGGAAAGCTGGTCAAGGCTGATGGAGGGCCAGTCCACGAAAAGGTTAAGTCCGACCAAAATATTGCTCGGCAGATGATCCAAAGACCGCGCGGCACGAGGGATTTCGGGCCTTCCGAGATGGAGACCAGAAGATATTTCGAAAGCATGATGCGTTCGATATGTCTGGCCCATGGCTTCCGCGAGGTCCAGACCCCCACCTTCGAGCATACCGAGCTATTCACCACAAAGTCCGGGCCAGGGATCGTTGACGAGATCTATGCCTTCAAGGACAAGGGGGACAGGGAGATATGCCTCCGCCCAGAGCTCACCGCACCGGTCATCCGTTTCTTCATCAACGATCTAACCAACTATCCCCGCCCGCTCAAGCTGTTCTACTTCGGACCGTGCTTCCGGTACGAAAGGCCCCAGGCCGGTAGGTTCCGTGAGTTCTACCAGTTCGGGGCCGAGGTCATCGGTTCCTCGACCCCGGAGATGGACGCCGAGGTCATCGGTCTGGCGGCCTCCATGCTCGAGGCCACCGGCCTTCAGGACTATCGCATCCGCATCGGGCACATCGGCATTCTGCGGTCGCTGCTCGCCGACGCGGGGGTGGCGGGTGATGCGGCGTTGCCCATATTGCAGAAGCTGGACAAGAAGCTGTACGACGAGGCGGCCCCATTGATGAAGGGGGCGGGCATGTCCGATGAGGCGATGGAGAAGGTCGTTCGGACCACCCAGATATCTGGCCCCATCAGCGTGTTAAAGGATTATGAAGGCGAGGCCAAAGCCTACCTGGAGGAGGTCTTCGACATCCTTCAGCACTATGGTTTCCGCAACCTGCAGGTCGATCTGGGCGTGGTCCGTGGGCTGGCCTATTACACTGGCGTGGTGTTCGAGGTCGACGCCCCCAAGCTAGGGGCGGAGAAGCAGATCTGCGGGGGAGGGTCTTACTCCCTGAGCGAGCTGTTCGGCGGTGAGAAGGTCCATTCCACCGGCTTTGGCATCGGTTTCGACAGGACCCTCATCGCTTTGGAGAAGGAAGGATCGCTTCCGATCAAGGTCCGTTTGCAGGCTTACGTGGTCCCGGTGGGCGATTCCACCCGAAGCAAGGCCTGTGAGATCACCGCCATGTTGCGCAAGGGCGGCATTTCTGCCGACATGGACCTGATGCGACGGAACATGGGCAAGAACTTCAAGTACGCCGACGCGGTGGGCGCGGAGAAGGTAATAATCGTGGGCGAGAAGGAACTGGAGACCGGGTCGGTCAACGTCCGGGACATGGCGAGCGGCACCCAGACCCTGGTGGGCATCGAGGAGCTCGTCGTCATCTCGGACCGACAAAGTCTTGAGTTCGATCAGATTATGGTCGGTCTTCCTGGGCTCGCTTCCAATCTCCGATCTGGCTCTCTCCAGCTCATCATCGTCCATGTCATCTATGGATTTCCCGCAGCGACGCTCGATCTCCCTCTTCTTCTCATCGTCCATGACCATCATGATCATCCATCGCTTGCGGGTCCGCCTCTTGGGCAGACCATCCGAGGATGATTTCCGACACCGCCATCCCCTATCTCCAATTTTTCATATGATGTTCATCTGCGAAGATATTAATGAGGTTGCCAGGCTCGAACATGATCAAAGGGCAACGACCTCGCAAGGCAATAATGAAAAGTTGGTGCGAGGCCGATGAAGATGGGGGGATAAACTAACTCTATAAGGAGGAGAGTTGAGCCACCGGCCCTCAGCACCGAAACACACTCATCAGCCCCCCCTATAAATAATTAATCAAGAGAGGTCCAATCACACACGAATTAATCGAAGCCATATCGCCATAAGGCGTCACCTCTGTCAATGAGGTACGGTGCAGATGTCAAGCTCCTGGTTCACCAAGGCATCCGCCTGCCTGATCATAGGGTTCTCTCGGGGGACATGTTTGATGCGGTAGTGTTCGGAGATCGGCCAACGCTGCCATGACCTTTTCATAATGCGGCCGCAGGTTGGCCGCCTTGACCGCATATCTTCCCGAGGACATGGTTCACCACCAGTTCGCTGTCCATGAAGATCTCCAGCTCATCGGCGCCATGTTGCTTCGCCGCCTCGATGGCCGCAAGAAGTCCAAGGTATTCCGCCTCGTTGTTCGTCATTCGGCCAAGATATCTCGCACCCTTCTTGATCACCTTGCCCTCCTGGTCGCATAGCAGGAAGCCATAGGCCGCCGCCCCGGGGTTGCCCCTGGACCCACCATCGGAATACGTCGTCAGCTTCATAGGTCCTTCACGTACCGGTTCATATCGTCGACGAATATCACTTTGGGCTTGATCGGACGGTCAGTGAGCTCGAAGGACATGATTATGACCTTATGCCCTTCTTTCACCAGATGTGCTGCTCCGCCGTTCACGGATATCGTCCCGGACCCTCTCTCCCCCTCGAAAACATAGGTCTCGAAGCGAGCCCCATTGTCCGCATCTGACACCAGCACCTTCTCCCCTGGCCAGATGTCCGTCTTCTCGAGGAGCAGGGGGTCGATGACGATGCTCCCTATGTAGTCCGGGTGCCTCTCGGTGATGGTGGCCCGGTGTATCTTACCTCGAAGGACGAAGCGCATAATCCCTCCATAATCACCATTCCCAAATATCTTTTCCTTATACCATTCGATTGTTCAGCTAAGGCCAGTGTATATACGCTGACATAATGTTTTCGAAAGTTAGTATGGCTCGCACCATCCTTTCTCAAATTATTGTTATTAGAAAATATATCAAGGAAATCATCAGCTAGGTTATGGGTATGTTAAGACCACATAGTCGAATGATGAGCAGGCCCGGTATTCTAGAGATTCATAATCATTATTACATGGATTTGTCCATTTAGATTAGAGGTTCGAACTTGGCCAAGGGTCTTGTCAAAGAGAAAAGGTTCATCGGAACGAGAGCCCGTTATGACGCGATCTTGGGCTCGTTCTGGTTCACGCCTTTGTTCATGAGCGCCATTTCGATCGTCCTTGCATTACTATTGATATGGTTAGAAAATAATGGATTCATGGATTGGATTGTTTATCGGAATCCATTCAACCCCGATACGGTCAGAGGGAACACGATCACGCTGACCGCGACCTTGATCAGCCTATTTGGCGTGATCATGTCCGTGGCTTTGATCCCATTCTCCCTTGCAGTGGGTCAGTATGGGCACACCGTGGTTGCCATTTATATGAAGGACAAAGGCATCCAGAACGTCACCGGTTGGTTCGGGGCTGCGATCTTCTATAATGCCACAGTATTATTCGCAATGCCGACTTCACCAACCGCGGCCACTCTCCCCGAATTCGCTGTGATGTTCGGGTGGTTCTTCTTCGTCGGGTCCCTTGTCGTGGTGATCTATTTCTTCAGCCACGTGGCAGGATTGCTCTCCGCTATGACGGTCGCGAACCTCATATCAAAACAGACTATGGAGGAGATTGAGAATCCAAAGGCCCTACGACCGGGTATTTAATTATTCACCGGAAATGATAGAGAAATTCGAGGCCACGTTAAAAAGAATAGAGGTAGATGGATATTACATTCGGTCCCGTCATTCGGGGTATGTCAGAGGCGTTGACTATAGTCGAATGGTTCGAAAGGCGGAGAAAAGGAAAATCACCATCCTTGTACAAAAATCTCCTGGAGATTACAGTGCGGTCGGAGAACCTCTGGTCAGATACCTCCCTGAAAGGTCGACCGCCCATCTTAGAAGAAGGGTCTGGCAAAGAGCAAAAATGAGCAGAAAACCTGAGAAGGTCCGTAATGACCGTTGGTTGCTCAAGAGAAGGGAACGATTGAGAATATGGGAGCGGAACGAGGATGTCTATCGAATGATAGACGAGAAGGTCATAAGTCGTTGGGTCAACAAATCATATAACTTTGGGATGCAGCGCTCTCTGCTCCAGGACATTGATTACGGTCTTCAACAACTGGTGGTGATGGCTTGCACGGCCCTATCGCCAGCCATTAATGCACCTTTGACAGCGATCATTTGCGTCGACAGGCTTGGTCTTGTGCTTGGAGAGATCACAGCAAGACCCTCACAATCCCCCTATAAGATCAGCAGGAAGGAGGAATTAAGGGTCATCTCAAAACCTGATACGTTTGATCTACTGATGAACACAGGTTTCAATCAGATCAGACAATATGGACATGCACAATTCGAGGTCATGGAGAGACAGCTGAACGCCATCGAAGCGATCGCATATCGTTCTACAAAAGCCAATCACCTTGACATCCTTCAAATGCACGCTGAGCTGGTTCGCAATGAAGCAAATCAATTCATTGCGACAGAATGGGGGAAACAACAGGTAGAGGTCGCATATCTTTCCGCGGTCAAGGTGATCAATTCTAAAAGAGTGATCTAGGTCGACGAATATGGAAAGAGAGCAAGCGCTGGACCTGGCACGAAAACACGTTTCGAAGGAATCGAACCTTAAGCATATGATCGCGGTTGGAGGCATAATGCGAGAGCTGGCCATCCAACTGGGACAGGATGTCTCAGGACTGGGAGGCCGTGGGCATCCTTCACGACATCGATTTTGAGATGTGCACGGGGCCTCAGGACCACACGATCGTGGCAAGGGACATTCTTTGCGACCAACTCGACCAAACCCTGATAGAGGCCATCATGGCACACAACCATGAGCATACGCGGGTTCCGGTGGACAACGATATCAAACGGGCCTTGATCTGCAGTGACGCGGTCTCAGGGCTCATCATCGCAGCCACACTGGTCCTTCCCAGCAAGAAGATCGCCGATGTCAATCCCAAGTCCTTGATGAAAAAATACAACTCCAAGGACTTCGCCAAAGGGGTGAGCCGAGAACGGATAGCCCTATGCGCAGAGCTCGGGTTTGAGCTTGGAGGAGTTCCTAGGGATAGCCCTCACCGGTATGAGGGGGATCGCAGCAGAGATCGACCTCTGATCGTTCGTGCGAGGAGCGATGCATCAAACTATTTGGAATTGAACACATTCATGAGAGTGCCATATGAGTGAATGACCCCATCACCGTACGCCAGATGATGACGGATTGGCTTGACGCCATCGATCCAGGGCGCCTTCGCTCCCTCAATGCATTACGTGCGACGCTGGCCATGTTCGCCACCTGGGCCATAGTTTATTTCATAACCCCCGAAATGGGCTGGTATTTCGTCGGGATCGGTGTCTTCGCGCTATTGGCCAGCTTCATATGTGACCTGATGATGCACCAGGTTCCCCCAGACGACCGGTTCATCGCTCTCCCTTTGGCGTTCATTCCGATGGTCGCCGCCATTGTTATAGTTGCATTGGTCGACCGAGACCCTTTCTGGACCGCCGTCGTGATCATCATGACCTTTTACCTGGCTTACTTTTTACGAAGGTTCGGAGTGATATTGTTCCTCTTAGGTTTCACCGCGGTGACAATGTTCTACGTCTCATTCTTACTTAGGATCGATCAATCCGTCATTGATGGCCTGGTGTTCACCATCGGGGTCGCCGTTCTCATCAATTTCGTATTTTGGTTCATGCTCATGCCGGCCCGACCTGGTCCAGCGTTCATCCGAGGGGTCAGATCCTACAACCGGCGAAGTCACCGGATCATATTGACCGCAAAACAATCCTTTGACGAAGGACATCTGGACATTCGAAGTAAAAAACACATCGTTCGAGATCTGAGAAGACTCACGGAATCGAGACGGATGATAGAGATCCAGATGATGGACATCCTAAGTTCATATCCTTCCTTGTCCGAACCCATCGAAAGGATGAAGGTCGACCTGTTCTCGTACGAGCGCGCAACCCGATTATTAGTGAACGACATCGACGACCTCTCCCAGAACAGTTATGATCCTCCACAAGAGGTTCGAAAGGCGCTTTCAGACCTTTTGGGGGCAATGGCAGATTGGGTTCAGGATCCATTTTCTGAAGATAAGAGGAAGGTTATCTCGGACCGATTGAACACGTTGAGGGATTTGATCCATACCTATGAGTCGGACGGATCGGCAAAGGCCTGGATCGTCGGTTTGGGCATTTTCTACTTGGATGGCCAATTGTTGATGGGGAGCATTATCGATTTCATTGGGAACTTCGAGAAGGCATCGGCCAAGGTCAGGAACAGGAAGGAAACCAGGGCCAGGATAATCCCTCAGATAAAACCCAGTTCCCCTGTGCCCATGTCAAAATTGTTCGGTCGATGGAAGATATCCATCACTAGCCTGATGGCCTTCCAGGCGTTGGCAGCGGCGTTTATCGCCTTGAGCGTGGCGGAACTGCTAGGCCTCACCAGCATCGTCCAATCCTTCTGGTTCGCGCTACTTACCGTCTCAGGTTCCTTGGGAGCCACGAAGGCGAAATCGCTATCCCGGGTGGTAGGGACCGTGCTCGGTCTCGCTATAGGTTTGGCGTTGGGATTTGTCGCTGGAGAGGTGATGTTCGTAACGGTCGGATTCGTCCTGGTCCTTTTCTTCATCATGGAGTTCACCAGGACCATTTCTTTGAACTGGTTCATTCTATGTCTCGTCGCCATGAGCGTTGTGTCATTGGCCCAGGTAGGCACGGATTATGTTGAAGCGGCCAAGTTGCTGTTGATAAGCAGCATGATAGGGGTGGGAGCGGCCATTCTCGCCACGACGGTCCTGTTCCCCATCAAGGTCAGGAAGCAATACATGATGGCTTTCTCGGGTTACCTGGCCGCCACAGACCGTTACCTCCACTCCTTCAACGAACGTCTAAAAAGAGGTCAAGGCTCGGCCACGATAGAAGGGTCGGCCGATCTCGACAAAGGACAGATGGTGCTTGAGGCCTCTTCGAGGGCGAACCTGTACGAGGCCAACCCGTTCTCCTCTGCCGACCGAGAGAACAGCTATGACATGACCACCGCGGTCCAGACCCTGCACCTGGCATTGGTGGGATTGAGGCGCAAGCAAGATGATGTAAAGATCGATGAATTCAGACTCGACATCCTCAATTCCCTTATCGGCGTTATCTCAAAGAACATCTCCAAGACACGCAAGATCTTGGAATCCAAGGGCGGGAATGGATCCGACCTCAGTCTCGATGAAGGTCAAGATGTCATTCATTCCTTTGAGGGACTGGACATTAAATTGAGTGCGGATGTTGGTATCACCGCATTCCGTTCCTACATGAAGGACATGTTACAGGTTCATGGGATCATCCTGGAGCTAGGTCAAGGGATTCAAAAGGGAAGGTTATAGGTCATAATTGCCCCATGAACGAACGGCTCATTCGATGTCCATCTGTGATAAACATGATGTATCAGCATATCTGTCCCTGATTTGGTGGTATCATCACATCTCGAGTGAGAGTTGACGCGCCGATATGCGATCATCAGACCATTGTGGCGGCGGAGCGGTCCGGCGATGAGACCCTGATCACGATCACCTCTGATTGCAAGTCGGTGCATGTCTACGCTGAGCGATTGAGGAAGGTCTCGATGAGCGACCTGATGGATCTGGAGGGTTCCCAGATCATGAAGATGGCCAGCTGAATCAGGGCTGACCCCCACCTGCCTCGTGCCGGTGGCGGTCTATAACGCATGCTGGATGGAGCAGGGCATGATCTCCAAGAACTTGGCCATGCAGAAGCGAACCATCTGCATCGAATTTTTGGACTAGGACGCTGGTGCATATTATTATGGTTTGAACAACCTTTCACTGGGAGGAACACGCTGCGATGTCTGGGACCACCGCCTTCTATTACAGCGATGCCATGTTGAAGTATTACTTCGGCCCAGAGCATCCTTTCCAGCCGATCAGGTACCGCAAGATAAGGGACACCTTGGAGGAGATCGGAGCCTTCGGTCATACCTTGCACCTGGTGGAGCCGAAACCGGCCCGGGTCGATTGCCTGAATATGGTGCATAGCCCAGCCTATATCGACATGGTGCGGGAGATGAGCGAGGTCGGAGAGGGCTATCTGGACCGCGGGGACACTCCAGCCACCCCCACCTTATATCAGGGTGCTCTGGCGGTCACCGGAGGCACAGTGGCAGCGACTGAGGCGGTGGCGAAGGGCGTGTTCGCCCATGGGCTCAATCCCGCAGGGGGAATGCATCACGCCCATCCAGACCGCGCCTCCGGTTTCTGCGTCTTCAACGACCTGGCCATCGCAGCCCGGGTATTGCAGAAAGCGGCATGGCCTGAAAAGGATCGCCATCATCGACATCGACGGGCATCATGGTGATGGCACCCAGCACATATTCTACAACGAGAAGGTGCTCACCATCTCCCTGCATCGCTACGGAAAGGGGTTCTATCCGGGCACTGGCTCAGAACGGGAGATCGGTCGGGGCGAAGGATATGGATATTCCATCAATGTGCCATTGCCAGCGAACACTCCGGACGAGGCCTACCTTAACGCCTATCGAATGGTGGTCAAGGAGGCCCTGGACGCCTATAGGCCAGAGTTCATATTGCACCAGTTCGGAACAGACGCCCATTTCGGGGACAGCCTGGTCGATCTCAGCCTCACCACCAAGGCCTATGAGGGCATAGCTGAGTTCACCCACGACCTGGCGCACAAATATTGTGACGGGCGGTATGTGGTCACGGGCGGGGGTGGGTACAACATAGACGCGGCGCGCCGGGTATGGGCCATCGCTGCCTGCGCCATCTCCGGGGCCTGTCCATACGAGCCTGAGGGCCTGCACCACCTTCAGGACAGCTTGATCCATACCAGGCATCATTTTGCCGCTGAAGACCTAAATGATAAGTTGGAATATCTGCAGAAGTTCGTCCTACCGCTCATCCAGTGAACCCAGCGGCCTTGGATGCCCTCTCATCATGTTCTGTCGACAAACCACCCCTTCCTCAGTGAGGGAGACCGACGCATCAGGCAGCGCTGATTCGACCCGGACCATTCCCGACCGTTTCAATTCCAACAAAACCCGCTTGACCGCATCCCTCCTGTTCCCTGGCAGCCTGAGCCCGTCCATCCTCGCCCCGGGACCGATCTGCAACAGCAGTGCGCGTTGCTCCGAGCTCAACCTAGAACTGATACTGACACCCGATAGCACAGGTAATCGGATAGGATCCCGATCGATGTGCCATGTTTCGACACCCAGGTTCATGGCGGTAAGCAAAGCGGCTAGGCTCAGTGTGTGCACCCCTCCGCCGATGTCCATGCACACCGCGAACCCCTCGGACCTGAGCCTCCCCACCAGGTCCTGGAACACGCTCATGCTGGCCAACACATCGAACTTATCGGTGGTCATCACCTCGAAAGGGGTCCTTAACCGATGGCACAGTGAGGAAATGCGATCGAACGAATCATGTTCCAGGTTGTCGGTCCCGGTCACGAGCACCAAGCGGTCGTGCTTGATGCACTTCATGGCCAGGATGAT
Organism: Methanomassiliicoccaceae archaeon; assembly: GCA_963806355.1. GTDB lineage: Archaea > Thermoplasmatota > Thermoplasmata > Methanomassiliicoccales > UBA472 > JACXTP01. The sequence goes on from CAWDXN010000004.1 coordinate 171,285, forward strand.
CTTGTCCGCATCGAAGCCGAAAGTGCAGATCAGGGCGCGCATCAAGGCCTCCCCAGCAAGAGCTCCATGGACTCCTCCACCTTGATCAACTTGATGCGGGAATCCTTGGGGGAGGGCATCAGCTGCACCGCTCCTCGGGCCACAAGCTCTTTGATGTGGTGGTTCACCGTGGCCTTGTGCAGACCGAAGGCCAATCCCAGCCCCTTTTGGGTGATGTCCTCCCCGCGGTGCGCCAGACAGATATCTCAGGATATCCCTCTGCACGGGCGTGAGCACATCCGAGTAACGGATCTGGAGCATGGGCAGGGGTATCTCCTCCAAGGTGTCATCATGGACATAGACGCAGTTCACCCCCTCAAGGGTGCATACCAGCAGGGCGCATGCGCTCATGATGCGCGTCCCGCCTGCCACATTGAAAACCTGCAGCGCATCTCCCGCAGCCCTCATCGCCGCGATCTCGTCTCTGGATGGCCTTGGAGACCCTCATGAAGTTGAACGCGTCCGGGACCTCATGATGGCTGAATCTGAGCCCCATCTGCTCGCAGATGTCCCTGACCTCGGACACCGCCTCCCTGGAGCGCACATGGTCGCTGTGGAAGACCACCACCCTCTGCAGCCCCTCAGTGGACCTTATCGTCGGCAGGATGGTGTCTGGCCTGAAACCCAACGTCCCCATTATTGATACCATATCTTTCCCCAACCTACGATATGATATCGAACTTTTTAGATTTTTTTAATACCGTATGAAAATATTTGATACTTTTCATAAAAACAAATTGTCCAACACATCGAAACAAATGACAGAATGGCGCCCTGGTCGGGATTTGAACCCGAGTCGAAGCCTCGACAGGGCTTCATGATAGGCCGCTACACTACCAGGGCTTGTAGACACCCAAACATTGAACTCATATTTATGAGTTAAGGTCCCTCGAATGAGGGACTGGCTGCTCCAGACGATGGTAGCGGCCAATCCAGAAAGATATTTATCCGAAGGTCGCCTCAAAGGGCCGGTTGAGGCAGGTGTCGTGAGATGACAGAAAGGAAGCCAAAGGTGGAGGATTACATCGTTCGCGACGTCCAGTACATTCCCCACACTTTCACGGTACGGGAGGCCACCAAGAAGCTGATCTCCACCGAGTTCCATGGCCTGCCAGTGTGCGAGGACTCCAAGCTCATCGGTTTCATCACGGCCAAGGAGCTGCTCCGAGCCGCCCATCAGCCCGATGCCTGCGTCTTGGACATCATCACGCCATGGCACCTACACCGTCACTCCCAACATGGACCTGGACGACGCCGCCCGGATCCTTTTCCGCTATGGGCTGCGCAACGTGCCGGTGGTGGACGAGAAGGGCAACCTGATCGGCATCATCTCCAACCTCGACATCGTTCGTTCGCACATCGAGAGGGCCACCCCGAACAAGGTGACCATGGTGAAGACCTTCCTGGAGACGAAGCACGGCATCACCATCACGGTCAAGCGCCGCAAGATCGTCCCGATGGAGCTGCTCCGTCCAACCCAGCGACGAGGTCTTCGCCGATGAGCTGCTCGGGCCGAATGGAGGAGATCAAGCGAGGACTGGTCGAGCCGCTCATCGTGGTGCAGAAGAACGGACCATTACGTCCTGGTGGACGGTCACCACCGAGCGTTGGCCTCCAAGCAGATGGGCGTGAGGCAGTTCTCCGCCTTCGTGCTGGAGCCGAGCCGGGACGTCGAGCTGGGCATGGAGAAGCCGGCCGAGGAGATGGGCCTGCGCACCTTGGACGATGTCAAGATCATCGAAGGCTCGCACCATCCCCTGATGGAGATAACCACCCGGTTCCTGAAGGACGAGGGCAAGCAGATCGAGGACCGGGTATCTAAATAATTGAAAGGATGGGGCTTATGCCCCGCTTATCTTTCTGGCCGCTTCCAGGAGCATCCTCTGCTCCGCCGAGGCGATGATCGAGATGGTCTTGATCACGGTGTCCGGGTTCAGGCTGATGGAGTCGATGCCCGCCTTCACCAGGAACTCGCGTGAACTCCGGGTAGACCGATGGTGCCTGTCCGCAGATGCCCACCGGTGCGACCCTTCTTGTGGGCCGCATCGATGAGGATGCTTGATGGCCCGCTTGATGGCCTCGTTCCGCTCGTCGAAGTAGCCCATCTTGCCCAGGACGTCCGAGTCGCGGTCCGCGCCCATGGTCAGCTGGGTCAGGTCGTTGCGTGCCGATGGAGAAACCATCGCAGACATCGGAGAACTCCTCGGCCATGAAGATGATGCACCGGGATCTCGGCCATGAGGTAGAGCTTGAAGTCGCGGTTCGCGCTCCAGTCCGACCTCGTTCATCATCTCGGTGATCTTCTTGAGCTCCTCGACGGTGCGGACGAAGGGCAGCATGACCATGACGTTCTTCAGGCCCATCTCGTCCCGCGACCTTCTTGATCGCCTGCAGCTCCAGCTTGAACGCCTCGCGGTACTGAGTCGGAGACGTAGCGGGAGCAGCCCCTCCATCCGATCATGGGGTTCTGTTCCTTCGGCTCGTACTTCTCCCCGCCCTTCATGTCCCGGTACTCGTTGGTCTTGAAGTCGCGAGGTGCGCAGGATGATCGGCCGGGGGATAGAACGCCTTGCCCACTATGGCGATGCCATCGGCGAGCTTGTCCACCAGTTCGTTCTGACCTGCCCTGCTCCATCAGCGAGCAGAGGGTGCTCCTGGATGTAGGAGGTGAAAAGGAACTCGATGCGCATCAGGCCGACGCCCGAGACCGGCAGTTTGGAGTATTCCTCGGCCTTGTGGGGGACGCCCACGTTGACCAGATCTTGGTGCCGGTGACCGGAACGCTCGCGGCCGATCGCTGCCGGGACGGCCTTGGCTCTCCTCCTTCTTCTGCTCACGCCCCTTCGGTCACCACACCGGTGTTGCCGTCCACGGTGACCATCATGCCTTCCTTGAGCATCTGTGGTGGCGTTGGATGGCGCCCACGATGCATGGGATGCCCAGCTCCCTGGCCACGATGGCGGCGTGGCAGGTCATCCCGCCCTCGTCGGTGACGATGGCCGCCGCGCGGGTCATCGCCGGGACCATGTCCGGAGAGGTCATCACGGTGACCATTATGTCACCCTTCTTGACCACGTCCAGGTTCATCTCCTCCGAGACCATGCGCACCGCACCGGACGCCCGTCCCGGGCGATGGCGGCCAGCCCTTTGACCAGGATCTTTCCCGATTTCTTCAGTTCGCCCTCGGCATGTGTCCTTCCTCTCGCCATGTCCTCACCCTTTGTCGACTTCAAGGTGGTCACGGGCCTCGCCTGGACCACATATATCTTACCTTCCTCCACGGCCCATTCGATGTCCATGGGCTTGGTCGTAGTGCATCTCGATCTGGTTGCCGATCTCGCGCGAGGTCTAGGATCTGCTCGTCGGTCAGCTTCTGCGCGCTGGATCAGCTCTCTGGGATGTCCTCCTTGACGCGTGTCCCCGGTCTTGCCCCGGACGCAGCTTCCAGGTCTGCTTGGCGATGCGCTTGTTGATGATCTTGTTATGGAACTTGTCGACCACGTAGGTGTCGGGGGTGACCTTCCCGCCCACGATCGCCTCGCCCAGGCCGTAGCCGGCCTCGATGATGATGTGCGGCATCTCCGAGTTCGGGTCGACCGTGAACATGATGCCGGAGATATCTGAGTTGCACCATCTTCTGCACCACGACGGCCAACTTGACCTTCGAATGCTCGAAGCCCTTGGTGACCCGATAGGATATGGCCCGGGGCGTGAACAGCGAGGACCAGCACTTCTTGATCTTGTCCATGAGGTCCTCCGGCGTCGCCCACGTTCAGGTAGGTGTCCTGCTGGCCGGCGAAGGATGCGGTGGGCAGGTCCTCGGCGGTGGCGCTGGAGCGCACCGCCACGAAACCGCTCTTGCGGCCTTTCCACATCCTCTGCCACTCGGAGCGGATCTGTTCAGCGAGGTCCTTGGGGATAGGCATCTGCTCGAACAGACCTACGGATCCTTACCGATGCGGACTGTAAGGAACTCTCGCTGCTGGCATCTATGCCCTCGAGGATATCCTCGATCCTCTTCTCGATGTCGTTGCTCTTGACGAAATAATCATAGGCGATGGTGGTCAGCACGAACCCGGGAGGGACATTGAACCCTGCCCCGACCAGCTCCCCCAGGTTGGCACCCTTGCCTCCTGCGATAGGTATGTCATCCTTCGTCAGATCGGAAATCTCCACTATCCTGTCGACCATCCATCATCCCTCAGAACATGGGTCCCGCCTGAAGATAGTCCCTCTTCGCGGTCCTCACAATCGCAGGATAGCCCTAAAAGGTATAAACTTTTGTTCGACGGGTAGTTACATATTTTAGTTGTAGGTAGCCAATCATTTTGTTCGAACCCGAAAATCATGTTCGCGATATGGCCTTACTGAAAGTAGGGCTCAGTGCCATGCTATGGCAATTCTAGCCTCCTCTATCCGTTCATTTTCATAGGGAATCGGCTAATAATGACATGTTTATGGTGACTTAAGCAAGGTATTCGTAAAAATATAGTTAGCTTTCGTAAAGAATTTAATGGAATCCTTATATATCATGAGCCTTTTCAGGGATGATTGTACGGTGCTTCACGTGACGACCATAGAGATACGTTGGCATGGGAGAGGAGGCCAAGGAGTGGTCACCGCGAACGAGCTTCTCGCAGGCGCCGCTCTGAAGGAGGGCAAGTACATCAAGGCCTTCCCAGAGTTCGGGCCGGAGCGCATGGGCGCCCCGATCAGGGCGTTCACTCGATTGTCGGACGATCCGATTGTCGTCCATAGTCAGGTCTACTATCCTGACATGGTCGTGGTCCTGGATTCGACCCTCCTGAAACAGGTCAAGGTACTGGACGGAATGAAGGAGAATGGGCATCTTGTGGCCAACTATCCGGAGGGCAGAGGTCACCTTAGGGAGCTCCTGGCCACGAGCGCCGACGTCCATGCCGTCAATGCCACCAAGATCGCCATGGAGGAGATCGGCAGGCCTACCGCCAACACCGCCATGCTGGGCGCGGTGGTCAAAGTACTGGACTATGTGAAGCTAAGCTCAGTGTTGGAGGAGCTGGAGAGCAAGTTCAGCGGCAAGTTCTCCAAAGAAGTGGTGACCAAGAACCTACGTGCCGTGCAACGGGCCTACGAGGAGGTGGAGTGATGTCGGAGAAGCGTTCCAAGGACCTGCCATCTGGCGCCATGATCATTGAGCCCGGTAATGCCGTGAAAGTACGAGACGGGGACTGGAGGTCCAAGCGGCCCGAGGTGGACAAGGAGAAGTGCACCAACTGCCTGATCTGCTGGATCTACTGCCCTGACAACAGCATCATCGTCGAGGAAGGGAAGATGAAGGGTTTCAAGTACTCACATTGCAAGGGCTGTGGCATCTGCGCGATCCAGTGCCCGGCGAAGTGCATCACCATGAAAGAGGAGGGGAGCTAAATGGAATCACAATGGCGTTCAACGGCGACCAGGCCATCGCATTCTCGTGGAAGCAGATAGACCCGGACGTGGTGGCATCCTATCCCATCACCCCGCAGACCATCATCGTGGAGAACTTCTCCGATTTCGTGGCCAACGGGGAGGTCAACACCGAATACGTCTGCGCCGAGTCGGAGCACAGCGCCATGTCCATCTGCATCGGCGCCGCCGCGGCCGGGGCCAGGGTGGCGACCGCCACCGCCTCGGCCGGACTGGCATTCATGTGGGAGGTGCTTTACATCGCCTCCGCCATGCGCCTCCCCATCGTCATGTCGGTGGCCAACCGAGCCCTGAGCGGGCCGATCAACATCCATTGCGACCACAGCGACGCCATGGGCGCCACGGGACTCTGGCTGGATCCAGTTATTCGGTGAGAACGTGCAGGAGGCCTACGACAACTCCCTCATGTCCTTCAAGATCGCGGAGCACATGGACGTGCGGCTGCCGGTGATGAACTGCATCGACGGTTTCATCGTCACCCACTCCCTGGAGAAGTTCGAGCCCTTGGACGACGCCGTGGTCAAGAAGTTCATCGGGGACTTCAAGCCGGTCCGCCCACTGCTGGACCTCAAGAACCCCACCACCATGGGACCGTTCTCCTGCACCGATTACTACTTCGAGCACAAGTACCAGCAGGTGGAGGCGATGAACAAGGCCATGCCGGTCATCAAGGACACCTTCAAGGAGTACGCGAAGATCACCGGGCGCCACTACGATGTCATCGAGGGTTACCGCCTGGACGATGCCGACTATGTCATCATGGCCATGGGTTCGACCGCCGGCACGCTAAAATATGTCGTGGACGAGCTGCGTGCCGAAGGCCACAAGGTGGGCTCCATCAAGCTCCGTCTGTTCCGGCCCTTCCCCGCCAAGGAGATCGCCAAGATGCTGGAGGGCAAGAAGGCCGTGGCGGTCATCGACCGGGCCATCAGCATCGGTTCCACCGGACCGATGTTCCCCGAGGTCCGCTCCGCGCTCTTCGACGTCAAGGACCGCCCCAAGATCGTGAACTACGTCTACGGTCTGGGCGGAAGGGACGTCACGACCGAGGAGCTGAAGGACGTGTTCAAGCAAGCTGATGTCCGGGAATGTGAACGAGCTTAACTTCCTGGGGGTGCGGATATGAGCGCATCACTCTGAAAGAGCTGTCCAAGCAGGAGACCGGTTCACCGAAGGCCACCGTCTCTGCGCCGGTTGCACCGAGCCGATCATCGCCAGGCAGATATTGATGGCCACCGAGAAGCCTGTCGTGGTGTCCAACGCCACCGGCTGCTTCGAGGTCTCCACCTCCATCTACCCGTACACCTCCTGGAACGTGCCATGGATCCACAGCGCCTTCGAGAACGCCGCCGCGACCATCACCGGCGTGGAGGCCGCTTATCTGGCCTTGAAGCGCAAGGGCATGATCACCGAGGACATCCGCTTCGTCTCCTTCGGCGGGGATGGCGCGACCTACGATATCGGGTTCCAGGCGCTGTCTGGGGCGATCGAGCGCGGTCACCGTTTCCTGTACGTCTGTCTGAACAACGAGGCCTACATGAACACCGGGATCCAGACGGTCCGGGGCGACCGGAAGGGGTGCCCAGACCACCACCTGCCCGGCGGGCACATGCATCCCGGGCAAGAGGGAGTTCCCCAAGGACATGACCAAGATCATCATCGCCCATGACCTGCCCTACGCGGCGCAGTGCTCCCCCCATAACTGGAAGGACCTGATCGAGAAGGCGAGCAAGGGATTCGAGGCGAACGGCCCGGCATTCCTCAACGTCATCGCTCCCTGCCCTCGCGGCTGGCGCTACGACCCGTCCCAGACCATCGAGATGGCCAAGCTGGCGGTCGAGACCTGCGTCTGGCCTCTGTACGAGTATCGAGAACGGCAAGTGGACGCCCTGACCGCTGACAGCAAGCGCATCGCCGAAGGAAGCAAGCCCAAAAAGCCCATCAGCGACTGGTTGAAGTCCCAAGGCCGTTTCAGCCACCTGCTCAAGCCCCAGTGGGCCTCGGTGGCCGAGGAGATCCAGCAGAACGTCGACAAGAAATGGGACGAGCTGCTGAAACTCTGCCAGATATAAACACTTTCAAATTTCCATTTTTTATGGTTCGCCGTCAAAGACCGTGCGCACCTTGAAGGCGCTGAAAAGTTTAGCTACCTCAGCCAGGTCCTTTCGGGAAAGTTCCGAGGATGTGCCTCGCAAGGGCGTGTTCAGATATACAAGGTCTGGCCGGAACGTCTCGCAAATGTTGACGATGCGCTCCATCTCCCCCAGGTTCTGGCGCACCGCGGTAACTTGCACCCGGAAGCTCCCCTTGTGCGATCTCCTGGCCCTTAGCATGAAATCCATCATCCGATCGTAATTGACGGAGCAATGTGGACGATTTATGGCATGGAATGATTGGGAATCGGCGCAATCTAGCTTGACCACCACAATATCGAACGAGTCCAATTCGGACTGGACGTCCGGTCGGCAAAACATAGAGCCATTGGTGACCACACATATCGGGGCGTCGGTCAGCCCGCGCAGGCCCTTGACGATCTCCACCAGGTTCTTGGCCAGGAACGGCTCTCCGGTCCCCCTGACCTCCACGGCATCGACTCGATTCTGATTCAGTAGGTCCCGGGCCTCCTCAAGGACCGACCGTTCGTCCACGAACCTGCAACGCTCGGTCACCATAATGCCGCCGTGTCCCAGCCTGCAGTACACGCATTTGTAATTGCAGACCTTGGGCTGCCTGCAGATGGGGTCCAACCCCATGGCAACGACCCAAGCGCCAAGACCGCAACGGTCCGTAAACCGATTTCATCCTTCCACCATTGACTGCACAGCTCCATCTCTTCATGGGTCAGTTGCACGCCTTTATTGCCCCGGCAGCGAGGAGACGCACATGCGTCGACGGCATCGTTTAACGAAGCTTGTAGCGCATAGCCGTGCCTTTCCACCATAAAGATTTGCTTCAGGGCCGCGCAAAATGAGCGGGGAAATCCGATAAAATAGCGGTATTGGACTTGGTTCCCTTCTTAATCGGCTTGGGAGGTATGGGCGAGCATCTCCTCCCAAAGTTGGATGGTCTCTTTGGCCTCATCCTCGTCGATCACCTGGATGGCGAAGCCTGCGTGAACGATCACATAATCGCCCACCCCCACTTGGACCATGGAAATGTTGGCCTCTCTCATGACGCCTCCGAAATCGATCTGGGCGTCCTTGCCTTCGATGGACACGATCTTACCTGGGACCGCTAGACACATGGATATGACCTCACGATGAAATGATCTTGATGATGGCCTCGGCCGGTTGGCCATCGGTGTCCTTCAATGCCTGCAGGGCCTTCTCGCGGGAACAACCGGTCTGCTCCATGACCAATTGCACATCCTCCTCCGGCACTGATGGGGCGGAGGTGGCAGCCTTATCCTGCTTTGACGATGGACCGGTTATGGCCCTCACCTCCGGCTCTCCGACGATCTGGAAGGTCTTCTGCCCTTGCACGTTCATAATGGACACTGAGGCTTCCTTGAAGACGTATTCCTTGTCCTTGGTGCGTATGATTATCTCCTCCACCCCATCGAGGTCCTCGGTGGAGATGCCCATGCGCTTCATGGCCTGCTTCATCTGCCGGGGGTTCACTCCCCGCATACCTGGCATCATGACGGTCCTTGGAGTGATTACTCCACCTATATATAGCATTTTCAAAAAAGGGACGGAGGTCCGGGCGGACCTCCGGAAGGAGGTGGGAAAATGTTTGTCCCTGGCTCAGAGCACGGGCAGGTAACGGTTCACTTCCCAGTCCGTCACATATTTCCTGTAATCGTCCCACTCCTTCCCTTTGATGTACAGGTAGTTGTTGAAGATGTGGTCGCCCAGGCATTCCTTCATCAGCTTGCTCTTCGCCATGCAATCAAGGGCCTCTCCCAGGTTCATCGGCAGGGAGTCTATGCCCTGCCTCGCCCTCTCCTCCTTGCTCATGTGGTAGATGTCCTTCTCCACTGGCTCCGGAGGTTTGATATTGGACTTAATTCCATCCAGGCCCGCTGCGAGCATGACGGCGAACTGCAGGTAGGGATTTCCTGCTGGATCCGGGTTCCGCAGCTCGACCCTCGTCCTGCCGCCTCTACCGGCAGGGACGCGGATGAGCGCGCTCCTATTCATATTCGCCCAGGATAGGTAGCAGGGAGCTTCATATCCCGGTACTAGGCGCTTGTACGAGTTGACGTAGGAGGCCAAGATCGCACAGTTGTCCCTTGCGTGCGCCAGCAGTCCGCCGATGTATTTCATCGCCATATCTGATAGGCCGAATGCCCCGTTCGGGTCATCGAAGGCGTTCTTGTCCTTGCTCGCCATCGATTGGTGCACGTGCATGCCAGACCCGGCCAATCCGAAGATGGGCTTGGGCATGAACGTGGCATAGAACCCGTACTGCATGGCCATTGTCTTTATGCCGTACTTGAGGGTGAGGACACGGTCGGCCATGGTCAGGGCATCCTGGTAGCGCATGTCCACCTCGACCTGACCGGGAGCCACCTCATGGTGCGAGGCCTCCATGTCGTAGTGGAGCTCGTCGAACATGAGCATGATGTGCTTCCTGGCCATCTCCCCTGCGTCCATAGGCATCAGGTCGAAGTAACCGCCGGAGTCGGCGGGCTTCCTGACCGGCTTGCCCTCATCGTCCATTGGGAAGAGGAAGAACTCGAACTCCGGGCCGACGTTGAAGTTGTAGCCCATGTCCTTGACCTTGGCCACCATCTTCTCCAGGACCCATCTGGGGTCTCCCTTGAAGCGGTTGCCGCTGTGGTCGGAGATGGTGCACATGAACCTCGCGGTCTGCATGTTCGCCTCTTCGATCCAGGGGTATATCTGGAACGAATCGAGGATGGGGTTCGCGCGCATGTCGCTCTCTTCGATGGTGGCATAACCGAGGATAGAGGACCCGTCGATGTAGACACCATCATCGATGACATGCTCGATCCTGGTCATCGGGATGGACACGCTCTTCACCATGCCCAGGATGTCCGAGAACTGCATCTCGATGAACTTCACGTTCTCCTTTTTGACCCTAGATAGGATCTGCTCTTTCAACTCGTATTCCGATAGCGCCATGGATTGATGTAAAATAAAATTACTAGAAGAACCTTTGCTTTGGCTACAAATATCTACAATATTCAGAATAGAATAGATGAATGTATAGTTATTTTAAAAATATTTGTACATTTAATGCTGGCTAGATGGCACTTCCTTCACGGCGTCTTGATGAGGAGATCCCGTCCTCTCTCCAACATCGACCCTGCACGATCCGGTGCCGCCAAGACCTCCGCTCGCGAAGGTCTTGTTCCCTCCACCTTTACCACCGTGCTCGTTGATCACCGCTTGGAGGATGGAGTTGGCATCGATGCCGTCCAGGTCCTTGGAGACCGCCACCACCACCAAGGTCCGCTCCGCCTCGTCCACGAAAAAACAGGCGGTCTTGGGCGACAGCGCCCTTTTGGTCGCCTCTTCCGACAATGTCTTTCGGTCCAGTCCATGGGTCACTGCGTGTAAAGCGAGGCCTCCCCGACCTTCTCGGCCGTAAGGTTGCCCAGCCAAGCCTTGGCGTAGCATCTTAGCGCATCCTCTGGTCCTCTCAAGTTCCTCTACCTGATTGCGCAACGCCTTGAGCAGGTCCTCCGGGTGGGCGCCATAGAGTTCGGACACTTGCTGGGAAATGGTGGCCAGCTGCAGACTTCGGCGCATCGCCTCCTCCCCCACCTTGAACTCCACCTCGTGATCCCCAGCGGGTTTGGCCGAGGATACCTTCTCCACCAGCAGCATGCCGATCTCGCCGGTCCTGCGCACATGCACACCAGCGCACGCGGCCAGGTCAAAATCGCCGATTCGCACCAACCTGATGCGGTCACCAGGGATGCGTTCCAGCTTGACCCTGGATTCCGCCACCAGCGGGTCATCACGGGTGACATGCATGTCCTCCGTCTCGACGTTCGCCGCTATCACCTGGTTGACCACGGTCTCTGCTTGCAGCACTATGTCCCAGTCTAGCTTGCCTTTGACGATGAAGCTCTTCTTGGTCGGGGTGATGGCTATCTTGACCAGTTCCAGATCCGCGACCAACCTGTTCAATGACGAGAAGAGCAGGTGCTCGCCGGTATGGGCCCTCATCAGGTCGAACCGCCTCGGCCAGTCTATCATTCCCTCCACCTCCTGACCTACCTGGAGGTTGTGCCCCTGGACCCTGTGCATGATCGCACCGTTCTTGTTCTGCACCTCAGAGACGACGAGTCCAGCGAGGGTACCCACGTCAGGGTCCTGACCCCCGCCCCCAGGATAGAAGGCGGTCCTGTCCAGCTCCACCATGTCACCTGAGATCCCGACCACCTGGGCGACGAAATGCGTCAGATAAGGTTCCCCCTCATAGAGTTTCACGGTGGTGGATCTCATATGCCATGCATCGTTACGGGTATTAAAAAACCCGATGCTCGGCAGCGAGGTCTTGGGAAGAGGCCGTTAGATGAATGGCTCATCATATTTATAATGAAAAGGACATATGTCCACAATTATCCTCCAGCACGCGAAAATGGAGCGTTCTATATGAAGATCGATGACCTTGACAAGAAGATCGTTAAGGAGATATGTCATTCCAGCCAAGGCTCCTACCGCCAAATAGCGAAACGACTGGGCATACACCCCACCACGCTGATCCAGAGGGTCAAGCATCTGGAGGAGGAAGGGGTGATAAAGGGGTACCGTGCCCAGGTCGACTACATGAAATTAGGGTACGAGTTCATGGCCATAGTCCACATCTATGTCGAGGGGGACCTCATGGACGTGCAGAAGAAGATAATGGACCTCACCAACGTGGTGGCCATATTCGATGTCACCGGCGAGTGCGATTCCATAGCCTGGGTGGCATGCCGCAGCCGGGAGGAGTTCAGCAGCGTGGTTAAGGGCATGCTCACCATACCTGGGGTGAAGAAGACCAATACCTATGTCATACTGAACATGATCAAGGACCCGTTCAACTTCATGCCCGATTTCGAAGAGTCCAAAGAACGATGATCCTGAGATCTAACCGCGACATCCGTTAAATATTTCGTTCAGATTATTACAAATATCATCGATAAATCATCATTTTGTCAGGTTTATTTGAAAAATGTAACATTATTGGAATCATATTATGGCCCTTGGTTGGAAAAGGGTTTAATATCCTAGGACATTTAACCGCAATATCGAAGCTATCTTACCCAGAGGCAATGAGCATGATGAAGACACAGGATTGTGGGAGCCTTCGCGCCAAGGACATCGGCAAGAGGGTCAAGCTCGCTGGCTGGGTGCGCTTCTATCGGGACCATGGTGGGGTCAGGTTCATCGACCTGGCCGATGCCATGGGTTCGACCCAGACCGTATTTGACCCGGAAGCGTACCAGTCGAACGTGGACATAGTTGGATTGGGCAAGAAGCTGAATAATGTCGCAAGAGAGTATGTCATTTCCATTTCAGGCGTCGTTAGGGAACGGGTGCCTGGTACCGAAGATGAGAGAAACCCCACAGGCAAGGTGGAGGTGCTCATCGAGGAGGCAGAGGTGCTGAACTCCTCCAAGCCCATACCGTTCGAGATCGCCGACCAGAAGAACTCCATGTTGCCCGGAGAGGACCTTCGCCTGAAATATCGTTACCTCGACCTTAGACGATCGGACATGGTGGCCAACCTTCGGTTCAGACATTCCCTTCTCGCCTCCATCAGACGGCATCTCGACGCCATCGATTTCATCGAAGTGGAGACACCCACACTGACAAGGAGCACGCAGGAGGGGGCCAGGGATTTCCTGGTGCCTTCGAGGATCATGCCCGGGGCTTTCTACGCCCTGCCGCAGTCGCCCCAGCTCTACAAGCAGATGCTCATGGTAGGGAGCGTGGAACGATACTTCCAGATCGCTCGCTGCTATCGGGACGAGGACGCCCGATCGGACCGCCAACCAGAGTTCACCCAGTTGGACATGGAGATGGCATTCGTGGACCAGGAGGACATATTCCACATGGTGGAGAGGCTCTATTCTCAGGTTTGGAAGGACCTGTTCGGAAAGGAGCTGGTCACGCCATTCCCCCGCATACAGCTGGAGGATGCCATGTCTCGCTACGGGACGGACGCTCCGGACATCCGTTTCGGATTGGAACTGACCGATGTCACCGACATCGCCGCGCACGCCCACTACGAGATATTCCAGAAGGTCCTGCAGAAGAAGGGCGTCATCTTCGCCATCAATCTCAAGTCCTCACTGGTACAGGAGAAGTCTCTGGACGCCAATGTGGGCCGAAAGGAGGTGGACCGCCTCATCGATTGGGCCAAGCAACAGGGCATGGGCGGTCTGACCTGGATGCGCATGACCGATGAGGGGTTGAGCTCCAACATCGTGAAATATTTCGACAAGAAGGTCCTTGAGGACCTGGCCTCCCGCCTCAAGGCGGAGAGAGGGGACCTATGCCTCTTCCTCGCAGGTCCGAAGCACCCGACCCAGAAGGCGGGTGGGCTGCTCCGTCTGAAGTTGGCCCAGGACAACGGACTTCTCGAGGGCAAAGGTCACCAGTTCGTATGGGTGGTCGACTGTCCGTTGTTCCAGGCCGACCCGGTCACGGGCAAGCTGGCCTCGTTCCACCATCCGTTCGTGCGGCCGGTCCAGGGGGACATCCTTGAGGGCTCTGACCTCATGGCCCTGAAGGGCTACTCCTACGACCTGGTCCTGAACGGGAGCGAGATCGGATCGGGCTCGTTGCGTAACCACAACGTGGAGGTGCAGCGCAAGATGTTCAAGGCCCTGGGCATGAGCGAGGAGCGCATCGAGAGGGAGTTCGATTTCTTCCTGGAGGCGCTGTCGTTCGGAGCCCCGCCCCATGGGGGCATCGGCATGGGCATGGACCGGCTTTGCGCCATCCTGTTGGGTTGCGAGAGCATCCGTGACGTGATAGCGTTCCCCAAGAACAAGAAGTTCCAATCCCTGGTGGACGGGTCGCCCAACCCCGTGGACCAGTCCAAGCTCGACGAGCTGCAGCTCATGTCCCTGGCCGACGAGGATGAGGAGAGCTGAACCCCCTCAACCCAACCTTTTCCTGACCTCTGCCTCCACGCATGACACGATGTCCTTCGAGGAGTAGAGGCCTTTCGTCTCTTTCATCAGATGGCCGATGACGCGGTTGGCTGCCTTAGGGTTCTTCTTGCAATCCTCAAGCACCTCGGGGTGGGCCTCGAGGTATTGCGTCGACCAATGATTCCAGGTTCGATCCCGGCTCACAGGTCGGACCGCTCTCATGCTCGGCCTCCCCGATCAAACGGAGCAATCTCAAACGGGCCTCGTTGTCGGTGATCGTGCCATCGACGTCGGCCTTGATCACCGCGCCGATATCGTCGGTGCGACCTTCCTTTACCAAGACCTCGAACTTCGACCAGTATGCTGAGATCGGGCCTAGCAACCAGGTCAACGCCTTCTCCACCGGGACAAACTCGCACAGGGACTCGAAAAGGTCGGCCATGGACCAAGAGGTGCTCACCATCTGTCGCGCCGTCTGATGCTCGATGCCATATTGACTGGGCGAGGCGCTCCGCTCTCCGGTATGGCGTCTCTGGGATCACCAGCTCGCGCGCCATGGGCCCGATGGTGAACTCACCCAGGTCCGGCTCGCCTATGTAGCCGTAATCCTCCTCGAACTCCTTCTCCCGCGCCGGCAGGGTCACCTTTCGCTCCTCGTCGTAACGACGGGTCTCGCGCACCACCTTCTTGCCCGCTTCGAGCACCTTCGTCTGGCGGTTCGCCTCGTAGCGCAGCGCTCGCTCCAGGTTGCGCAGCCCTTGGACGTTCTTGACCTCCACGCGCTCCTCCCCCACCGAGATGTTGGCGTCCACCCGCACGGTCTGCTCGTCCTGGACCGAAAGACCCACCAGATGCCTGAGCTCGGTGACGAGCATATCGATGTATTCCCTGGCCTCGTCCGGCGACCTTAGGTCCGGAGCGCTGACGATCTCCACAAGAGGGATGCCAGATCGGTTGTAATCGATGAAGGAGACCTCCTCCCCGCTGCGCCCGACGCGCTTGATGCGACCAGGGTCCTCCTCCAGGTGCACTCGCCAGATGCCAATGCGATGGTCATTCAGTGTGAAGTGCCCGTCCGTGCCCAGGGGCGACTCGTACTGTGTGATCTGGAAGTCCTTGGGCAGGTCTGGATAGAAGTAGGTCTTGCGGGAGAACCACACCTTCTCGTTGACCTTGCAGTCGAGGAACTTGGTGATCATCAGTCCTAATTGCAGCGCTCGTCGGTTCATCACCGGCCTAGAGCCAGGGAAGCCCAGGCAAGTGGGGCAGACCGCGGTGTTCGGCTGCTCGGCCGTGGTGGGGCAGGAGCAGAACAGCTTGGACCTGGTGGGGAGCTGCAGGTGCACTTCCAGCCCGATCTTCATGGCGACACCTCCGGGAAATGGTAATGGAAGTGCCGTTCCCAGACCTCGGCCGTCCTGATCAGGCCGCCCTCCTCCCAGTGAGGGGCCACAAGCTGCAGCCCTATGGGAAGCCCACCTTCATAGCCACAGGGCACCGAGATATGCGGTAGGCCCGTGAGGTTCGGTGGTATGGTCAGGAAGTCGGCCTGGTACATCTCGATGGGCCTCATCTTGGAGATCTCATCGAAACGTGGCGGAAGGAAAGGCATGGTCGGTGAGACGATGAACGAGTGGTCGGCCAGCACTTTTTTGTATTCCTCCAGCACCAGGTCCCTGACCCCGAGCGCCTTGAGGTAGTATTTGTTCCTGAACCCGACCATGCGACAGAAAGTACCGAGGAGGATGCGTCGTTTGGCCTCGTCCCCGAACTGCTCAGAACGCACACCGCTGAAGTAGTCGTTGAAGTGTTGATGATATTCCTTCTCTGGCACGCCGAAGCGCATGCCACAATAACGCGCCAGGTTGGTGGAGGCCTCGGTCGTCGCGATGACATAGTAGGCGGGCATGGCGAAGCGCAGGCTCGGCATGCTGATCTCGTGCACTTCCACACCGAGATGATGGCTTAGCTTGTCCAAAGCCCTAAGGAACGCCTCCTTTACCGTCGGGGCGAGGCCATCGAGGCATTCGGTGGGCAATGCCAGCGGACCTTCCCTGATCTGGTTCAGGTCCAAGGGAGGCTGCACGCATGAGGTCGGGTCCTTGGGGTCCGACCCAGAGATGACGGGAAGGAAATGGGAGAGGTCCTTGACGGTGCGGGACAGCAGGCCGACCTTGTCCAGTGAGTTGCCGTAATCGATCAGGCCATAGCGCGAGACCCGACCATAGGTCGGGGTCAGGCCGACCACTCCGCAGAATGAGGCCGGGCAGGCGATCGAACCGCCTGTGGACACTCCCAGCGAGACATGGCCCGGGATCAGGCAAGCCGCCGCGGCAGCGCCCCCACTGGAACCTCCGCAGGCCCTTTCCTCATCGAAGGGGTTTCGCGGCACACCGAACGCGGAGTTGGTGCTGAAGGTGCCGAACCCGAACTCGTCCATGTTGGTCTTGCCGATGAGCAGTCCACCCTCTTGCCGCATACGGTGGACCGGGGTGGCGTCGAAGGGTGGGCGATAACCCTCGAGGATGTGGGACCCAGCTCTTGCCTGGAACTCGGTGGTGCAGAGGTTGTCCTTGGCGGAGAATGTGAAGCGGTGATCGGGCAGGGGCCCTCCTTCGATCAACTGGCAGAAGATGGAATACCTCTCGTTCAGGCGAAGCAATGCCTGAGGCGAACAACCCGTCACGAGAGCTTAGGCCCCCTTACGTATCCATCATAGGTATCCATCGGTCCGATGAGCTTCTCCGGGTCGATGTCGCAACCGACCTCGTCCTCACGCATCACGTCGTCTATGGGGACGGGATTGAACGAGAAGCTGTCCCGGGAGGGGGCTTGGTCCAGAACATCGAAGCTATTGAGTATCTCCTCCAGGTCCTGAGCGTAACGCTCCAGCTCCTCTTCGCTAAGCCTTAGCCTGGCCACCTTGGCGACCCTTTGCACTGTTGCCCGGTCCACAGGATCCACTCCACCGCAATGATATGGCAGGAGGCAATGTCGAACTGGCATAGGAACCTTTCGAAGGACCATCAGGTTCGGAGGCAGCCTCGATAATTAAAGAATAATCGTTATATTATATATTAATTAAAATAATATAAATCGATGATAAGCCCAGCTATATAATTTATCTCATGAGATAATTAATTATTTTTCATTATTGATAATATGGCCAGTATGACAATTTTTCATATGATGATAACAAAAATTATCTTAAATAATTCATATTAAACACAAAATATTAGTATAAAGGAACACGTTAAAATTATCCGGAAAGATAAGAAAGGCAGGCGCAGCGCCCTGCCGCATCTCGGACGGACCGTCCGTCTAATCAGGGGAGGAGCATTAGAGATGTCCATCAGCAAAGTCAGGCTTAGCGCTAGCCGTAGGGGAGAGACCGGGATAGGGGCCACCATAATACTGATGTCCCTTCTTTTGGTCTCCGGATCCGCGGCCAGCTTGATCATCGACACCAACAGCGATTCCGCTCAACAGGCGGAACAGACCGCCCAGGATGCCCTGTCCCAGGTCTCCACCGGCCTGGACGTGGTGGACATGGTTGGACATTATGACGACGGCAAGATAACCTCGGTCGAGTGTGCTGGTGAGACTGGGTCAGGGAAGCGCCCCCATCAACCTCGATCATCTCCTCGTCAAGGTCATGACGATGACCAGCTCCATCGATCTATACCTTGAACTCCACCTCGTCAGAAACGAGGTTCACCGCCAGGCAGGTCTGCCTGGCATCAAACCTTCCTGCATGGTCCAATGGCGTTCCACCGTTGATAGGCCAGGGGGACCTCGTCAAGATCGTGGTGGACATACCCTCCGGTGGCGATCGGGCAGTCGGCGTCGATCAAGCTCATCCCGGCAGAGGGGCATGCCACCTTGGAGACGTTCACCGTCCCGGACAACATAGTAGGCACAGTCGTCTCCCTACGATGATATCCGAACGAAGATCAAGGAAGGCCAGCATGCACGACTCATTCACAAGAGGCGTTCACTGACTCAAAATCTTTATCAATCATCAGCACTTACTCGATTTCAGTGATCCGATGGCGGACGAGTTTGAAAAATTGATGAAGCAAGGATTCCAGCTGATGGGCGAGGGGGAGTATCAGCAAGCCCTCACCAAGTTCGACAAGGCCATCAAGCTCGACCCCAAGAACGCAGAGGCCTACCTAGCCAAGGCAGATGCCGCGGTATTGGTCCCGAAGGTCCCTCAGGAGGAGATCGTGGCGTTGTACAAGAAGGCCATCGAGCTCCAGCCAGACAACCCGTTCATGTACCAGTCCTACGCGGCCTTCTGCATGGACATAGGTACGTTCAACGAGGCGGAGACCGCCTACAACAAGGCGGCAGAGGTCGACCCAGACAACTCCTCCTATTATTATTCAGAGTTCGGAGTGGAGTATTATAAGAGGGCACCGGCGGTCTTCGAACAGCATCTCGACGAGAACACCAAGCAGATCATCGCCAAAAAGTCGCTCAAATATCTGCTGAAGTCCATCGGTCTGGATGAAGCGGCGGCCAAGAAACTGCTCTAAATTCAGTGCAATAGACGGTCCATGTCCTGGCCGTCCTCTTTTCTCCCCTTTCTGACTTTGAGGGCGCAGTTGTAACATAGCCCACTCGCTCTATCGAAGTGTTCCTCGCAGAACATACCTCCGCAAAGGGAGCAGGAGTGCCTTGCTGGCCTGGAGCAATGTTGGCAAAGTCCTAAGGTCTCCATGCCGAATCATTGGTAGTCCACGTATATACGCTTTTCTTCACAAAAGGCCTAACATGATCAGACCCTCCACCACGCCTTCAGCCTGGTTTGCCTTGCTGACGTACTTCGCCGCCGCTTTGGCCGCTGGTGAGGCGTTGCCTACCGCGATGCCGTAGCCGCAACCCTCCAACATCTTGACGTCGTTGTCCGCGTCGCCGAACGCGACCACCTCGGCGGGGGAGATCCCCAATAGCTCACAGGCCTTTTCGCACGCCCTTCATCTTGGAGTGTCCTTTCTCCATGATGTGTATGGCGAAACCGGTGGCCTCGATTTCCAGGTCCCAGCCGGCCAATGCGTTCCGCACCTTGTTCAGGTCCTGGTCCCGGCGTAGTCCCACCTCGGTGGTCCTCCAATTGTCCGTGAAGAGGCGTTTGGTCTCCGGCATCGCCCTCTCCAGCTCATGGAACGCCCTCTCCGGAAGATCGCCCGATTGCAATTGGTAGATCCGGTCCTGGTAGCAGACCATGCCGCCGTTCTCGGCGATGACCGGACCTCGCAATCCGATGAAGGCCGAAAGACCATATGCCACTGGAAGGACGTTTCCGCTCGCCAGCATGACACTTGAGCCCCCTCTCCTGCGCCTGGCGCAAGGCCTCGATGCCGCGGCACTGGATATGCTTAGTCTCATCGGTGATGGTGCCATCGACATCGGACACCACTGCCTTGAACCGCCCGATCATGATGACACCCTATCAGTCACAACAGCGCAACTGGCCGAGGGTAGTGACCCTCTCCGCGAAGGCGTTGTGCTTATGGATGGACTCCTGGCTCTCGCTCCGGACCGTGATCACCGTGTCATCCGGCAGATGGGTGAACTGCTTCAGGATGTGCGAGAGGTTCACTCGCACCACATCCTCCACGAACTTGGGGTTCTGGTGCGCGACGATGACCACCTGGGCCTCCTCCGCACGCTTCAGGATCTCGAACGTGGGGCTGCTGAACGACCGCTCTGCGATGTCTATCAGGTCGTCCGCCTCCACATCGAAGGCCTCTGGCACCTCCATCATGAGCGTGGTGATGTTGCGCTGGTTGTGTGTGATATTCGGCCCATCGCATGACTTGTCGCGCAGATTCCCCTTCTGCAGGTCCTGGACGGTCTCCATGGCGCAGGGGCAGGCGGTCATTCCGATGACCTCGACGCCGATCATCTTCTTCATGCCGTTCCCCTTCTTGTCGGTGGCCCTGGCCAGGAGCTTGTAGGACTCCATGGTCTTCCTTCCGCTCGGGACGGTGCGTTCCAAAAAGTACTCAGCGGTGACGTGCGCCTCGGAATGGGTCGCGTACTCGTGACGGTCCAGCAGGTCCTTGCTGATGATCGCGGCCAACGCCTCGATCCCGGACACGGGCTTGCTCAGGCTCTGCTCCACCACGTCGGAGATGACCTCCAGATTGCGGGAGAGATGGGAGCCCTTCTGGCTGGAAGGGAGGTCGACGAACACGTCGATGGTGCAAATCAAAGTGACCTTCTTGTCCCCGCGGCAGACCTGCACCGGTTTCTTGACCCCGGTGACGCCCACCCGGGTGAGCATGAACCCACCGGTCATGCGCCTCCCCTGGACATCGCTCAGCTCTATGCTATCACCGCCCCTTCATTTCAAGATGTTTTATAAATAATGCCCCATCGACCTTTTTTAGTAGCTAAACATGTTCATGGTTGATCAGAGCTTGGTCAGTTTGTACTCTGCGCTCGCCCAGTCCTATGCTCTCCCCATATTCCAGTTGCACGGACCAATCGAGGTCGAACAGGGCCTTGAACTTGTCATCGCCCACTCTCATGCCCTTCTTAAGCTTCGTTCCTTTCAGTCCAGGGGAGCCGTTCACCAGGTCCGCCGCCGCCTGGTCGATGGCCACGATGTCCTTCGAGGCCAGGATGCCCACGTTCGGCACGATCGGGGCGTCGTTGAAGGGAGCGCAATCGCAGTATGGCACCACGTCCATGATGAAGGTGATGAATCCGAAGCGGCCCTCCCGCCCTTTCATGATGCCATAGCAATATTCGGCGATCTTCTCCTGTATGGCGGTGGAGTCCATGCAACAGTCCCCGAAGTCCACCGCGCTATAGGGGCAGACGACAAGACATTCGCCACAACCGATGCACTTCTCATCATCGATCATCGCCTTCCTCTTGCTAAGCTTGATGGCATGCTCAGGGCACTTGCGCACGCAGGTGCCGCAGCCCCGGCACTTGTCCTTTTTGACCTGGGGCGTCACCTCCATGTGCATGTCCAGCTTGCCCGCCCGGGAGCCGAAGCCCATGCCCAGGTTCTTCATTGCGCCACCGAAGCCGGTGAGCATGTGCCCCTTCAGGTGGGAGACGCACATGATGCTGTCCGCTTGCATGGCCGCCGAACCCACTCGGATGGACCGGCATCGCTTCAGATTGACATCGATCACGGCCTCGTCCTTGCCCTTGAGGCCATCGGCGATGACCACCGGTGCGTTAACCACTGGGTAGGAGAAACCATGCAAGGCCGCGGTCTCCAAATGGTCGACGGCGTTGGCCCTCATCCCTACGTACAAGGTGTTGCTGTCGGTGAGGAACGGCCTACCGCCGTTGGCGGCGACGAGGTCGACCACCTTGGCCAGGTACTGCGGTCGGAGGAAGGCGGTGTTCCCTCTCTCCCCAAAATGGGTCTTGATGCCGACCAGGTCCCCCTTGCTGAACGTGCCATCTAGGCCGGCCTTCTTGAACAGGCGCCCGATCTTGTTGGGCACATTGTCCTTCTCGCTCTCGGTCCGCAGGTCGGCGAAGAAAACATCTGACATGGTATCGAACACCGAACCTACGGCCGATGATATCAGGTTTGGCCTGAATGTGAGCCATTAATATGAAGCGATGACACTCAGGGTCGTGCTCTGCGGGGTGGACGAGGCGGGGAGAGGCCCGGCCATGGGGCCTTTGGTGGTGGCAGCCGTGGCCATAGCCGATGACGCCCCATTGCGAGAGATCGGGGTCAAGGACTCCAAGAAGCTGTCCCCCAGCGAAACGAATCGAGCTTTCCGTTCGGATCCGCGAGATGGCGAGGGTGGAGGTCAGGGTGGTCCCGGCAGAGGAGATCGACGCTCGGGAGAACAGCCTGAACGAGCTCGAGGCCGAGCTGTTCGCTGAGCTCCTGGACCGAATCGCCCCTACCGAGGCATTCCTGGACGCCTGCGATACGAACGAGGCGCGGTTCGCCAGGACGGTCGGCTCCAAGCTTAGATGCCACCCCCGATTGGTGGCCAAGCACAAAGCGGACGACATCTATCCAGTGGTATCTGCCGCCTCCATCATCGCCAAGACGGTGCGGGATGAGGAGATGGAACGGATATGCCGTTCATTGGGCATCGTGGGGATGAGCGGTTACTGTGGCGATAAGCGGACCAATGATTTCGTAGAGGGTTACCTTAAAGAGCATGGGAGCCTTCCGCCACATACCAGGAGATCCTGGAAGAACATCAGGAAACTGAGTTCGGACAGCAAGGTGTCCAAGCTCAGCGATTGGGAGTGAAGAACATGTCATCGAGAAAGATCCTTCAGGACACCATTGATCGTTTCCACAAAAAGGTCGAATGCGACCCCAAGCTCAGGCAGGAGCTTCTCGGCATCAAGAAATGCGTCAACATCGACCTCGGTTGCGAATCCTACCATTTCATCCTGAAGGACGCTCACATCGATCAACTCTGCGATGGGATGGTGGATTGCCCAGACATCCTCATAACTTCCGACCCTCAAACGGTGGAGGACCTCTACACTGGCAAGATGAAGATCATGAAGGCCTACGCCTTGCGCAAGATCCGTGTCAAAGGCTCCATGGAGGACGTGATGCGGTTGAGGAACCTGTTCTGACCGTCAAAAGGTTTTAAATAAGGCATGTCCGATAGGAGCTTTCCACATAGCGGGGTGGGGTAGCCAGGACATCCCGTCGGGCTCATAACCCGGAGACCGGTCGTTCAAATCGACCCCCCGCTACCATTTATATTTTCTTAAGCCGTTGGACGTCCCATCCATGTCGTTCCTCTCCATTTCTGTTCAGGAGGCGGGCTGTCGATGCGCATAGATGTCCTCATCATCGGCGGAGGCACAACCGGAGCAGGCATCGCCCGTGACATGGCCATGCGCGGGGCTTCGGTGATGCTTTTGGAGAAGGGCGACTTCTCCGGGGGCGCCAGTGGAGGGAACCATGGCCTGCTCCACAGCGGGGCCCGTTACGTTGTCCGTGACCAGGAGTCGGCCAGGGAATGCGCGCAAGAGTGCGAGGTTCTCCGCAACATCGCCTGGCATTGCATCGAGGACCTGGGCGGTCTGTTCATCCGATTGGCGAACGATGATGGCGATTATGTCGACCGGTTCGAAACAGGCTGCCACGACTCCAGCGTTCCCGCTGAGCGCCTGACCCGGAAAGAGGTCCTGGAATTCGAGCCGATGCTCTCTGCTCAGGTGGAGGAGGGATTCCAGGTCAGAGATGCTTCCATAGACCCTTTCCAATTGGTGTTGGCGAACGTACAATCCGCCCGGGCCTTGGGGGCCATCGTTCACAATCATTCTCCCGTTATCGAGATGGTGAGGGAAGAGGAAAGGATCGTCGAGGTCCGATACAAGGACCGTCGAAATGGGCAGATTTCGACCATCAGGCCTGAACTGGTGGTCAACGCCGCAGGAGCATGGTCAGATGAGGTGGCCAAGCTGGCCGGATGCCACGTCGATCTGTCCAAGGATTGCGGCGCCCTCCTGGTCATGAGTGGAAGATTGGTGAACACGCTGGTGAACCGGCTCCGTCCCCCATCCGACGGTGATATCGTTGTCCCCAATCGGACCAGCATGGTGATAGGGACCACCTCCAGGTCGATCCAGGACCCACGTTCCGCCAAGGTAGGGGACGAGGAGGTAAGGCTTTTGATGAGGGAGGCGGTCCAGATGGTACCGAAACTTGCCGAGTGCCGCCCCATCCGCGCCTATGCTAGCGTCAGACCCTTGGTGCGCAACCAAGGCGAGAGCCGTCGGGCGAGCCGTTCCTATCAAATATACGAGCACACCGACGATGGGCTGGACAATTTCTTCAGCATCGTCGGAGGTAAGTTGACCACCTATCGTTCCATGGCGGAGCATCTCTCCGACCTTCTCGCCGGCGAGCTCGGGACCACCGATCCTTGCAGGACGGCGGTGGAACCATTGGTGGAAAGGGGCGAGGACATTTCGGACCTTGGCCTGCAATCATTACCGACATCGCAGCTACAACGACGCTATGGGCAACTGCCAGAAGGCATGCGGGCAAGGGCCATGGGCACCACATCGGCCAGGTCGATCGCGTGCAGCTGCGAGCAGGTGACCCGCTTCGAGCTGGAACACTTCGCCGCAAACGAGGACGTCATCGACCTATCCGACCTCATGAGGCGGACCCGTGCCGGGATGGGGTACTGCCAAGGAACAGGATGCAGCATCGCCATGCTCTCCGCCCTATGCAACAAGGGCGGCGTCCCACGCGAGGCCATGTCCCGGTTCCTTTGTGATCGACATCGGGGCATCGCCCCGGTCCTGGAGGGTGACCAGCTTCGCCAAGAGATGTTCCGCGCCGATCTGTTGAAAGGAGTATATGGGTTCTCCACCGGGGAGGAGCGATGCCGATGAGGGACCTCCCTGCCATCGAGACCGAGGTCGTTGTCATAGGCCACGGTGCCACCGGGCTCTTCGCCGCGATCGAACTGGCCAGCACTGGTCATGAGGTATTGCTGGTAGGGAACGGCACGCCGAGCAGCGAGATGTCCACTGGTTGCATATCCTTCCCTGAGGAGGCGGAGTGGTGGAGGGGGCTCGGATTGGACGATGGGTTGATGCAGGATGCCTCCGACAGGGTGGACCAAGGGATACAGAAGGCCCTGACCGTTGGACCGTGCACCTGGGAGGGCACCTCCGAGAAGAGGATGGCACTTGTCACGAACTTAGGCACGATCATTAGGACCAACTATGCGCCGTCCACCTCATCCAGACACGACATCATTGCCATTCGAGGTGCGAAGGTGGCGACCCTAGGGTTCCATGGGAACAAGGACCTCGACCCTGGCCTTTTCAACAATATGCTAAGGAGCGAGGCGGGGGTGGAAGCATCATCATCCTGGGCCGCTCCCGTGCCGGCAGAACCTCATCGCCCTCACATCGAGATGAACCATGGGATCAGGCATTCCCATGATGCTTTTTCAGAGGTCACTCCAAGGGATCGATGCCGATATGGTGATGCTCCCGCCATTCACGCAAAGGGGAGGTCACGACAGGGCCTGGAGGGATCTTGCGGACGAGGTGGGCAAGCGACTTTGCGAGGTCATCACCCCTCTTTCCCTACCCGGCCGCTCTCTTGTGGATTCGTTCGGGAGGGCAGCACTTCGAGGCTGGAGCAAGGGACCTGAACGGAACGCTCCTGGAAAAGATCGATCTGAGGGATGACGATGTGATCGCCCTTTGCCGGTCCGGATTGAGGCGGGTCGAGGTCCGGGCCGCGATGATGTTGTTCTGCGGCGGGAATGCGGTCGGGGGCGGTCTGGACATCCAGGGTCGTGACGTCATCGATCCCCTATCGTTCTTCGACATCAGGAACGGTGCCGCAGGCTCATCGAATTTTGACATGGCGACGCACTCTGGCATAGCCTGCGATCCCTACTTCCGGTCGGTCAGGAAAGGAGCGAGGATGGACAAGGTGCTGGTCGCTGGAGCGGCGCTGCCCGGTTTGAACTTCGCCAACGGATACGGGCTCGGGGCCTGCCTGACGACCGCCTTGGCCGCCTGCCGTGCCATCGAGGAGGCGCTCTGATGCCGGGAACGGACCGTTGCGTGAAGTGCAGCAGCTGCGTCCGCGCCTGCCCCGTGGTGGCCGAGATCGGGGAGATGACATTCCCCGGGCCCCGCACCGTCGCCGTGGACGCGCCTCGCTTCGGTCCTTCCAGCGTTGCCATAGCGGAGGTGGCCTGGCTCTGCTCCATGTGCGAGCGTTGCGCAGAGGCCTGCCCTTCCCGCATAGGGCTTCCCAAGGCGATGTTGGACC
Organism: Methanomassiliicoccaceae archaeon; assembly: GCA_963806355.1. Lineage (GTDB taxonomy): Archaea > Thermoplasmatota > Thermoplasmata > Methanomassiliicoccales > UBA472 > JACXTP01. Next base: position 197,615 of record CAWDXN010000004.1, read on the forward strand.
TGAGGACGTCCCTCTATCCGAACGTCAGGGTCCGCCCTGGCCATGAACGGTTATTGGACAACATCGACCGTTATGGACTGTCGATCGAACCGGTTCGAAAGGTCGGCGAGGGAGTCCATGCCTAAGGCCAAGATCGCCTATTTCCCTGGCTGCATCGCCTCGCAGCGCGAGGTGGAGACCATGGAATGCTCCTTGGGACTGCTGGAGGCAGCTGGAGCCGAGGTCGAGGTGCCAAGCGGGTTGGTCTGCTGCGGGTCGCCCCTGGCCAAGCTCGGTGACGAACGCAGGCGCGGGCGGCTCATGGATGCCAACCTGAAGATACTGGAGAGATACGACCAGGTGGTCACCTCCTGCCCCGGTTGCACGGTCCAGTTGGTGGAAGGATATGGCTTGGAGGCTTTGCACATCACCGAGTTCCTCACCGAGGTCACCGGGACCAAAGGGATGAGGTTCAGACCTGGTTCACAGACCATTCGCCTGGCCGTGCATCATGCCTGCCATCTGTCCCGCGGCGTGGGGCCCCACACCAAGGAAAGGACGTATGAGCTGTTATCGGAAGTGCCAGGCATCGAACTGGTATCGACCGGGGACGAGACGGTGTGCTGCGGCGCCGGCGGGTCGCTGCTCTCCGGCTACCCGGACGTGGCGGGCCGCATGGCCGCCCGCAAGGTCGATAACGCCATCTCCTGTGGCGCACAGATGATCACCGCCGCCTGCCCCTTCTGCGCCGTGAACCTGCGCCGACCAGGAGGGATCGAGGTGATGGAGTTGACCCAGCTCATCTCCTCCAGGCTGAGATTCCCAGGGCAACACTAAAATAGCTCCAGATATTCTTTGGCAGCAGAATGAACGAGAATCCTCTCTGTTGTACCTGCCTGCACCGGGAGAGACCGGCCCGAGCTCGGACTGGGCGGGAAGTTGATCTATTGCCGGAAGAAGGAGATGGTGGTCAGCCCAAAGCTGAAATGCGACATATACTCCCGCGCCACCAAACAATCCATCAAAGAGCTGGAACGCTCCCTTTACGGCGTCATCCAGGAAGGAGAGGGCGAGTACTAGTGCCATTCTAGCAACGGGTGGGCATGCCCGTTGCCGTTCGCCCTGATCTCGAAGGGGACCCATTGGTTGGCCAAGGGCACACCCCTCATATGCCGCACCCTCATCATGCGGTTCAGCTCATCATCGAAGCGCAGCTCGATGACCCCATCCGCGATCGCCATCAGGTGATTGACGGTCTTATCATCGTGCACACCGTCATGGATGGAGAAGATGGCTGTGCCGAACTCGTTCCTCACCCTTGAAGCGGATATCTGGAAGAACTTCAATACCACATTGGCCTGGTTGTACAGGAACAAAGTGGACAGGGTATAGAAGAAGATGCGCACCGGCTTGCCCTGCTCGTGCGCTATGCTGGAAACATTGAACATTATACCCTCGATGTCGCCGGCGGACCGGACCTCTTGGCGCGGATAGGACTTCTTCTCCTCCAAGGAACCGAGCAGACTGGTATGGTAATCGATGATGAACAGGTTCTTGCCCAGCGACTCGTCGAGCTTGATGTCGAAACCCTTCATGAGGTCTATCAGGTCCCCGGGCAACATGTCCATGGTGACGAAGATCACCGTCTCTCCCGCATCGAGATAGTCCTTTGCCAGACTGACCTCGAACTCCAACATGCCGATGCCTGGGCTGCCGATCATGAGCACGGAACAGAGGTCCGGTAACGAGGCCTTGAGCAACATGGCATCACACTATGGGGGTGAGCGAGAGCTTACCGCCTTGGCCGCGCTCCTCTATCGCCAACGCGTTGCATTCAGTGAATGGTTCCTCACCATACAGGACGACCGTGCCCCCCAGCCGCTCCACTTTCACATGGAGGTTGGCCAGATCGTTCAACTTGCGGACCGAATGGGAGGAGGGCGAGGTGATGGCCACGCACACCCCTTTCTGCCGCTTCATCATCCCGACATGATCGGTGAGTTGGTCCATGACGTTCGGACCATAGGTGGATTCCAGGGTGTCGAAGCCCAGTAAGGATAGGAATGGAGCCTCGGTCCCGCTCAGGCTGTAGGAAATGTTCTTCCATTTGAGGTCCGCCCCTGCGTCGGTTCCCTCGACAGCCATTATGTACGGGGCCGAGACCTCTACTTGAGAGGCGATCTCGGGTATGCGCACGAAGCGCTCGAACTGGTCCTTGGTCAGGGAGGACGACATCTGGGCGCGCATCGCCTCAGCGCCGGCCTTGCGCAAGGGCACCCACACCACTCCACGCCCCAGAGCCACGAAGTTGGCCACCAGCGACTGTTCCAGCATGCCACCTACTGAAGAGGGCACGCTTTGGCCCAGCTCCACCAGGACGGTGCTGCCCCGAGGCAGGCCGCCTGCGATGACGCGGTCCAGGTCCGTGATGCCGGAGGAGACCCTGCCGTCATTGTCCGGGACCGCTCTCCAGCCGTTCATGGCCGGGGCATGCTGGTCCGCGCCGTAGGCGAAGGTCTGTATCCTTCCTCCTTTCAAAGTGAACAGGTATTTCGGCTGGGCGATCTCGCAACCCCTCATCTTGAGGAGGTCGATCTCCCTGACACGGCGACGGTTGAACTCGCCGCGAGAGACTATGACCACGCCATCGCCCAGGTAATCTAGGCCCTGGTCGCTGTTCTCCAGCACATAGAGCAAATTAGCGCCCTTGCCTTCCACAAGGTCCTTCTGCAGGGCGGAGATGAGATTGGCATAGGTGAGCCCGTAACGGTCCGCCAGGGCATCGATGCTATCGATGACCACCAATAATCGACCTTCGCTGCCTTCCACCAACTTGTAGAGGTCCTCCAGATCCCCCAGGTCCTTGCCGATGGAGATGGTCATGACCTTCTTCTGGGGGTTCGATGGTTGGGCCCCAAGTCCCTTCAGCCTCGAAAGCCCGGACCGGTTCCCGTTGTTCCCGCTCTTGATCGCTCCCCCCACTAGCTTCTGCTCCAGCCAGGGGAAGTGGTTCAACAGGGCATGGTCGGAGACGCGAGTGGAGAAGTAGTAGCCCCGTTCCGTCGCTGCCAGGTCCTCGATGACCTGCAGGGCGAAGGTGGTCTTTCCCGCCCCAGCGTTGCCCCTGATGATAAGCGAATGACCGCCTGGTGCCGTGAAGAAATGGTGCACCTCAGCAGGTATTCTCAATTTAGGTGCGGGGTCCATTTGATTACCTTCTCCCAATGATTCCTCACCCCCTTCTCTATTCAACAACCTTTTGTAGCAATTATCAAAACGGGGACTTACGCTCCTGTCTGGAATGTTATTTCCTATGAAAGGTTTATATCAAAAAATCGGGATGTTGAAAGGGAAGGGGATGCTATGAAGGCCGTCATTCTGGCAGCAGGGGAAGGGACAAGATTGAGACCGTTCACGAACAGCCGCCCCAAGGTGATGCTGCCCATCGGTAACCGCCCCATCCTCGAGTATGTCGTTCATGCGCTGGTGGCCAACGGCGTGCGCGACCTCATCCTTGTGGTCGGTTACAAGAAGGAGCGCATCATGTCCTATTTCGGGGACGGTTCCAGATTCGGGGCCAACATCAGCTACATGGTGCAGGACCGCCAGCTCGGCACCGCCCACGCCCTGACCTCCGTCAAGGACCTGGTGGACGACCGGTTCCTCGTGCTCTCGGGCGACAACGTCATCGACAAAGAGATGGTTTCCACCCTGCTTTCATTGGGCGAAGGCAACTCGGTCCTGGTCACGGAGAGCAATGAGCCCTCCAAGTATGGCGTGGTGCTGCTCAAGGACGATCGTGTGGTGGCCATCGAGGAGAAGCCCCGGGACCGCATCGGCAACATCATAAACACCGGGCTATACAGTTTCGAACCTGACATCATCCCCATCATGGAGGCGGGCGTCAAGGTCGGCAATTATGGCATCACCCAGGTATTGAGCGCCCATGTGCCGGACATGAGACTACGGGCAGCTCTGGCCAAAGGGGAATGGGACGATGCGGTCTATCCATGGGACCTGGTGCGCCTCAACGAGATAGTGCTGGAGAGCCATGGCCAAGCCATCTCCGGGACGATCGAACCAGGGGTCACCATCAAAGGGTCCGTGCAGATCGGCAAAGGCACGCGCGTCCGCTCGGGAACGTACATCGAGGGACCGGTCATCATCGGCGAAGGCTGCGACATCGGCCCTTCCAGCTGCATTTTCCCATCAACCAGCATCGGTGACGGCGTCTCCATCGAGCCCTTCGTGGCCATCAAGAACTGCGTCATCATGAACAACATAGTCATCGGCGCGCATTCCCATCTCTGCCAGTCCGTTGTGGATGACAATGTGCGTCTGGGTCCCGGTTTCTCTTGCTATTGTGGCACCGCGTACGTGCGCATGGACGACGGATTCCATAACGTGCCTAAGATCGGCTGCATGATCGGGGACGAGAGCACCACCGGGGCAAGGGTGGTCATTTCGCCTGGTTGCATAATTGGCCAAGGTTGCCGCATCGGAGATGGTGCCAAGGTCTCAACGAACGTGGAGAACAGGAGCATTGTGATCTGAGATGTGCGGCATCATCGGATATACCGGACAGAGGGAGGCCTCCGAGGTCATCCTGGACGCCCTGAGACGCCTGGAGTACCGCGGTTACGATTCCGCCGGCATCGCCATCATGAACCCTGAGCTCACGCTGCATAAGAACAAGGGCGAGATCACCGAGATGCAGAGGACCCTGCCCCAGATAAACGGGCACGTGGGCATCGGGCACACCCGCTGGGCCACCTGCGGCAAGCCATCCAATGAGAACGCCCACCCGTTCCTGGATTGTCACGGACGCATCGCCCTGGTGCACAACGGCATCATCGAGAACTACATGGCCTTGAAGAAGCAGCTGCAGAACGAAGGTCACGTCTTCACCTCGCAGACCGACACCGAGGTCATCGTCCATCTGATCGAGAAGCATGACAAGGGCGATCTGCACCAGGCGGTGCGAGCGACCGTGGCGGAGATAAAAGGCACCTACGCCATCGCTGCATCGAGACAGGCTCTGAGCAAATCGTCGCCGCCAGGAAGGAGAACCCACTGGTGCTCGGCCTGGGCGTCGAGGAGAACTTCGTCGCCTCTGACGTCACCGCCATCCTGAGCTACACGAACAAGGTCAAGTACGTCATGGACGGGGAGACGGTGGTGATAACCCCTGAGAGAGTCACCATCTATGACCCGGACGGGGAGATGGTGGAGCGTACATCCCAGACGGTGACATGGAACGCGGAGGACGCCCAGAAGGGCGGTTTCGAGCATTTCATGCTCAAGGAGATATTCGAGGAGCCCCAGGCCATCCACAATTCCCTGCTGGGCGCCCTGGACGTCATCGAGAACGGCGAGATCCTGCCGAACGTCCAGTTCAATTCCATCAAGATCATCGCTTGCGGTACCTCCTACCATGCCGCCATGGTGGGCAAGTACGTCCTGGAGGAGTTGGCCAAGATCCCGATCACGGTGGAGCTGGCCTCCGAGTACCGTTATTCGCCCGGGGCCAAGGAATTCCCCTTGGTGGTGCTGATATCCCAGAGCGGGGAGACCGCCGACACGCTGGCCGCCGCCCGGGAGGCGAAGCGCCGGGGTTGCAAGACCTTGGGGATCACCAACGTGATCGGTACCACCATCACCCGCGAGGTGGACGAGGTGTTCTACACCCGGGCCGGACCGGAGATCGGCGTGGCCGCCACCAAGACCTACCTCACCCAGCTCATCGCGCTCTACATCATCGCCATCCGCATCGGATATGCGAGGCGCAACCTCAGCCACGACGCCATGTGGAACGAGCTCTCCAAGCTGCGGGCCATGCCCGGTGCGGTGCAAAGCGTGCTGGACAAGGCCTCCGAGGTAGAGGCGGCGGTGGACCTGTTGGTCCCCGCCCGGGACGTCTTCTTCATCGGGCGGAACATCAACTACCCGACCATGCTCGAGGGCGCCTTGAAGTTGAAGGAGATATCCTACATCCATGCCGAGGGCTTCGCCGCGGGCGAGCTGAAGCACGGCCCCCTCGCGCTTCTGGACAGCACCACGCCGGTGGTGGCCGTCGCCTTGACCAAGGATCACACCTACGACAAGATGATGGCCAACATATCCGAGGTGGCGGCCCGGGACAGCCCGGTGCTCGCCATCGGCTGCGAGGATGACAAGGAGCTGCCCCAGGTGGCCGATCTGGTCCTGAGGGTTCCATGCGTCGACCCGCTGTACTCGCCGGTGCTGGTGACGGTGGTGCTGCAGCTCATCGCGTACTACGCCGCCCTGAAAAGAGGTTGCTCCATCGACAAGCCCAAGAACCTGGCCAAGAGCGTCACGGTGGAGTGATCAGGCCAGGCGTTCTGGGCAGATGTCCCGGCGCGAGCAGGAGTGGCACTTGCCCGGCCGATTGTGGTTGCGATGGGCCTCGCCCTCCTCCAGCGTGCGGTGCATCTCCTCGACCTTCGTCAAAACGATCTGACGCAGGTTCTCGTCGAACTCCACATCGAACTCCGCCTCGGAATATTTCAACACACCGCGGTTGACCTTCTTGCCGGTGTGGTCCTCCAACAGCAGGCAATAGGCCGCCACCTGCACGATGTGCGAGAAAAGCGGTCCCTTGGGGGTGCGCCCGCTCTTCATCTCCACGGGGACCAGCTCCCCGCCCTCTTGCAGCACGTAGTCCGGCTTCCCGCTCAGGCCGTAACGCTCGGAACGGTAGATCGGCGCCTCGTCGTTGCCAACATAGAGAACGTTGCCCTTGAGATGCATCTCCTGACGTTTGATCTCCGCCCTGCGTTGCGCCGACAGAGACCAGTATAGGACGATCCCTGTGCCTATCAGCCAGATCAGGGCGAGAATGAGCATTATGTTGGAAATTTGGGTCGGGACGTCCAAGACGATGATGAGGTTGAGGACGACGAAAAGGAGCACCACGCCCGCCACCGCCGCCGCCCGTTCCTTGCGAAGTTCCTTGGCATGCTCCCCCCTTCCTGAGCGGTAGACGAGATAGAGGATGAGCGATATCCAGAGCACGGAGGGGATGGCGCTCAACCAGATGGACTCCTGAGCCAGGGTCTGGTTGACGATCAGTATGGCCACCAATGCCAGCATCGTGGCCACCAATGAGAACCAAAGCACCGCCCTCTCCCAGGACATCACCCTCTTCTCAGAATCTATCACCTGTTGCAGATCGTTGGACAGGTCTCCATGTCGTCGCTCCCCCTCCTCCAATCGCTCCGATGTGGTGTCCTGGCTCCGGCTCAGCCACCAGCTCAATGGGCAATAGCTGAAACGCTCCAGCTCGCTGGCCGAGAGGATCTCGGAAGCCATGCCCTAGGAATGCCCTGACCCTTATAATACGGTTCTCGGCCGGTTATCAGCTCACTGCATGTAGTCGCAGCAGTGCTCCACCAGCGCCGAGTCCATGATGAAGATGCCCTCGGGGATCTCCACCTCTTCCAGGTAACCGAACCAATAGACGACCAGACCTTGGCCGAAGAGCTCCAGGTACGGGGCCAATTGCTTCTTGAGGTTCTTGTTGACCTCCACCTTGTCCCCGAAGGTGGCCTTGGACTCGATCCAGTTCACTTCCCAGCCGTTGACGGTGACGGGCTTGTCGAAGAGGCAGTCCGGGGTCTTCTGGAACTCGCCACGGAGGTCCTTCTCTGTCCTGAAGGTGATGTTGTTCTCTGCTAGCCAGCCCTGCAGCTTGGCCTCGCCCCATATGCCCCTCTTGCACTGCACCTCGTTGGCCCAGGGCGAGTAGACGTAGTCGGCAGCGGTGATCTCCTCGATCTCCTTTCGCATCCTCCGGTCAGGGATGATCTCCGGATTGCGGACGAAGCTCCAGAACTGCTTGCGGGATTTCCCCATCTCCTTGAAGATGAGAAGTGCAGTGAGTATGGGGGAGAATTCCGCCTTCTCCGAGATCTGTAAAAGGGACTTGCCCTTCTCCCAATCCCGGACCATCTCCTTTCCGTAGCGTTGCACTCTGTAGAACGCCCGAGTGGTCTCTCTCACGGTCCTCTGGGTATAGATGACCGTGACAAGTTCCTCATCGAGACCAAGTTCCTGGGAAAGGATTTTGATGTCCGAGGGTCGGTTCAGACTATCGTAAATTTTTTTGAACTCATGATACTGCATTAAATTCACTCTATCGGATAGTTACAATCGCCATGTAGAGAGAGGGCCACTATTTGAAAATATCGCCGGTTCTAAGCTATAGAACGAAGTGCTGGACATTTTTTGGTAGTAAGAACTTTATTATTATTTATTTTCAAATTAAATATTTGTTTCGACCTGTTCTCCATGTCCGATGAATTCCCATTCTGGTTCAACATCGTCGAACCTTGATGGAGATGGGGTCGGAGGCGTTCGTCTGTCCCACATAATCCTTCTTAGACGAGCTCGGAGGGTCGGACCCTATGGTTCACTCTCAGGTCACCGATTCCTTGAGCCATTGATCGATCACCTTCTGAACGGACATGCCAGGGTTCAGCTCCCCGATCTTAGCCTCCAGCCCCGCCTGGCGTATGGAGTCCCGGCAGGACCCGGAGGCGTCGGACAATCTTAGCGTGGCCCCCAGGTCCTTCAATTCCATGTACAAGGTCTCGATGGTTTGTGTCGCGGAGAGGTCTAGATAGGGAGAGCTGCGTAGGCTGAGCACCACCAGCTTGATGTTGCTCGATCGCCTGACCTGGGTAAGGACCTCCTGCCTCACCTTGGAGACGTTGGGGAACATCAATGGACCGTCCACCCGGAAGACCATCACACCGGTGATGGTCTCATTCTCGGGATTGCGGTCAAGGTCGGTGAACTCTTGGGTCCCCGGTATGCGACCAAGCTGCCTTATGCCAGGCTGGGAGATGCGGTAGAGCAGGTCGAGCATGGTCAGCGCCACACCGATGAAGATCCCCTCCAACAGTCCGAAGATCAGGACGCCCAGGATCGCCGCCACCGCGAAACCGAACTCCTTCTTGTCGAAGGCATAGACCCCCTGCAAGGACTTGATGTCGATGAGGGTGATCATGGCGGCGATGATGATCACCCCGATGACGACCCGAGGAAGGTTACTGAAGAAGGATGTGAAGAATAGCAGGACCAGTATGAGGACGATCGCCGCCACCGCACTGGAGAGTTGGCTCTTGGAGTTGTTCTCGTAGTTGATGGCCGTGTTCGAAGCGCTGCCGTTCAAGGGCATGCCTTGGAAGAAGCTCGCCGTCAAGTTGGCAGCGCCATATGCCGTGAACTCCTGGTTGTTATCGATCTCATACCCTCCCTTCTTGGCAAAGGTCTTGCTCACGGATATGCCTTCGATGTAGGTGATGAGGAATAGGCCCACAGCGATGGTCAAGAGAGCTGTTAACGACTGCCCGCCGGTATTCGGGACGACGAAATCGGGCAAGCCCTCGGGGATGGAGCCCACCACTTCTATCCCCCAATCCACGACGGGCAGGACCGTGGCCAGCGCCGTGGCCACGATGATGAGCACGAAATTCCAAGGGATCCTTCTGTAATATCTTTTTCCGATAAAGATCAGGGCGAAGGCCATCAGGGCGATGGAGATGGTGGTGAGACTGGCCTGGTCGATGTTTTTTATATAGAAAATGGCCACCTCGAAGAAATTTCCACTTGCCCCGCTTATGCCCAGGACCCTCCCCATCTGGAGATTGATAACATAAAGGGCCAACCCTATCTGGAAACCGATCAGCACGGTCTGGGAGATGAAATTGACGATGAATCCCAGCTTGACCACTCTGGCCATGAGGAGCATGAGACCCGTGATGAAGGCGAGCATGGCCACGGCCGCTATGTACTGACTCTCGTCAGCGAAGACCAGACCCACCAGGCCGGCCCCTACCAGCGCCGCCGGTCCGGACGATGGCACCACGATCAGATGCTTGGACGAGCCGAAGATGAAATAGGCGATCAGGGAGGCTACCGCGGCGTAAAGCCCATATTGGGTGGGCAGGCCGGCCAAGGTGGCCCAGCCCATGGCGGAGGGGATGACGACCGCCCCCACGGTCAGACCGGCCACAAAATCGATCCTCAGGTCCTTCCTTTCATATTTTGGGAGCCAATCCAAGACAGGGATGTTCGATTTGAGCCATCCTTTGACATCGATCTTCGTAAAGACACCCCCAATCCTCAGATCTGAACATGACCATTCAAGGACCTATATTTGACCCGATTCCTAATCCTTCAATGTGATGATGATGTCCAAATAAGTATGTTCATCATGCATCCTGATAAAGAATCCCCTCCTTCATGGTCAGATGAGCAACTGTCCATGTTGCCATCGAACGCTCAGTCATCTCTCTACGTGAAAAACTTATATTACGAACATGATTCACTTGACATTCCAGCTGTAAGCTGGTCAGAAGGGATAAGGAGTTGAGACGATGGACGCTTTAAACAATATACCATTCATGCCTAACTCGAGGGGGCCGCCATGGCTCCCAGCGCCCGCCGCACAGGGAAGACAGCTCGCCTACTACGGCGTCCTGTTCGCCTTCATCATGTTTGTGGTCGGCATCATTTGGTTGATAATCGCAATGTTGTCCTGGTCGGTCTATCTGTACGGGTTCGTGCTGTGGATCATCATCGACATAATATTCTTCTTCCTGATCAAGTCCACAGTGTTCGACCAGATCGATCAAGGAAGGTTCCATGATGCCAATGTCATGTTCCTGCTCTGGAGCATCCTGATGTTGTTCGTCGGTCTGATCCCAGGCATCTTGATGATAATCGGTTGGATAAAGTTCCAGGAGGTCTTCCAGCCCCAGTATGCCCAGTACCAGGCCCAACCGGGTCAGGTCGGACCCCCACCGGCGCAGCAGCCGTCCCAGTACGCGCCCCCGCCACCGGCCCCGCCCCAACAGGCCCCCCCACCCCCGCCCGCAGCTGAGCCCCAGCCGGCCCAGCAGCAGAAGGTGGACATGGTGAAGTGCAAGAAGTGCGGCGTTAACTACCCGGCCTTCATGCACCACTGCCCCAACTGCAACGAGCCGCGGTGAACGAAGGACCTCCAAACCCCTTCCATCACTTTTCTATCTGTCCGGGAACACCACTTTCTGTCTGAAGACTATCCTCACGATCCTATGGTACGGGATGGTCGCCTCCCCGGTCGAGAAGAAGGAACGGCCCAGCTCGACGATGTCCTTGCCAGTGATGGTCAATACGTCACCTGGCGCCCCGCGGTGCACATAGGTGATATAGAGTCTCGTCCAAGGCCTGGTGGTGCCACTTGATCTCGTTCAACACCTCCCGGGGATAGGTCACAACGTTCAGACCGTGTCCCGATTAAAAGTATTTTTATGGCATCAGGTACGATTGGTTCGACCATGGAGCCGAGGTCGGTCGAGGGGCAGTTCGTGGACGTCATCGAGGGCAAGGTCTATCCCGCCCGGGTCAGCTTTGCGGACGGAAGGGTCCTGGCAGTGGAAAGGTTGGACCAAGCGCCCGAGCATCACATCCTGCCCGGTTTCGTGGAAGCCCATATACACATCGAGTCCTCACAACTTTGCCCATCCAGATTCGCCGAGGCCGCCGTGCCACATGGCACCACCTCGGTCATCAACGACCCTCATGAGATATCCAACGTGCTGGGCATGACCGGTGTGCGGTACATGCTCGAGGACGCCAACGGGGTTCCGTTGCGCACATACTTCACCGCCCCCTCCTGCGTCCCTTCCACCAAGCACGATACCTCGGGTGCGGTCTTCGGCAAGGAGGAGATCGACCTGCTCCTGCGCATGAAAGAGTTCGTGGCATTGGGAGAGGTGATGGACTTCCCCGCTGTTCTTCGGGACGATAACGGAATAAAAGAGAAGATCAAGGTGGCCAGGGAGTATTGGAAGCCGGTGGACGGTCACTGCCCCGGTCTGATCGGAAGCGATCTGGTGAAGTACATCAATGCCGGGATATCCTCCGACCACGAGTCCTTGACCGCGGACGAGGCGGAGGAGAAGTTCCACCTGGGCATGTGGATCATGGTCCAGGAGGGGTCGGCCAACCGTAACCTCGGCGCCCTGCTCCCCTTCGCCAAGGCGAACGAGTGCTTCCTCGTATCGGACGACCTCCAGGCGACAGACCTCATGAGGGGTCATCTCGACCTCCTTTTGAGAAAAGCGGTGGCACTGGGCATGGACCCCATCCATGCCATCAGGGCGGTCACCGCCTGGCCTTCGTGGCATTACTTCCTTCCCGGCGGCTCGTTGGCCAAGGGCAAGGTGGCCGACATCGTGATCGTGGACGACCTGAAGAACTTCAACGTCCAGGAGGTTTACGTCGCGGGCGATCTGGTAGCGAAAGGAGGAAAGGCCCTCTTCACCCCGAAACCGGTGCATCTGGGCGATCGCATGGCCGCACAGCACCGCAGGCCCGATGAGTTCACGCTGCCACATGCCGGTCCTAAGGCCAAGGTCCGGGTCATCCGGGTGGTGCCGAATCACATCAACAGCAAGGCCGAGGTGGCCGAACTGGAGGTCAAAGATGGCGTGATCCAGTCCGACATGGTAAAGGACGTCATCACCATGGCGGTCGTGAACCGCTACCACCAGGCACCAGTGGCTTTGGGATTCGTCTCAGGCTTCAAGATAAAAAGGGGAGCGGTGGCGTCCACAGTGGCCCACGATTCCCACAACATCATCGCCATCGGTCCTGACCCGGAATGCCTGGCCCAGGCGGTGAACAAGGTGACGGAACAGGGCGGGGGGTATTATGTCACCGACAAGGACCGTCACGAGTCCCTCGTACTGGACGTGGCCGGCCTGATGAGCACCGCACCCTGTCATGCCGTGGCCGAGGATGAGGCTCGGGTCTTCGAGATGCTCGCTCGCATGGGATGCGACCTCTCAGCGCCAATGATGACGCTCTCTTTCCAGAGCCTGCTGGTGGTCCCTGAGCTCAAGCTTTGCGACAAAGGTCTGTTCGATACCAAGAGGCAGGAGTTCGTCCCGGTCGTCATCGACTGAGGTCCCGGAAAAAAATATCACCCTGGAAACCTTCATGCAATTGCTCTGGGTCGGCCCAGGGGATCTGAGACGATGAACAAGGTCGAGAGCTTCCGGTGCAAATTGGTCACATATGACGAGATTTCGAAATGGACATTGGACGTTTCCCGCCAGATCCGAGACAGCGAATGCCAGCCGACCGTCATCATAGGGCTCACCCGGGGCGGATGGGTGCCGGCCCGTCTGCTGTGCGACCATCTTCATGTCAAGAAGCTCTACGCCATCAAGACCGAGCATTGGGGCATCACCGCCAACCAGGACGGGAAGGCACTGCTGACCCAGGAGCTGAACGCCAACATCGAGAACGAGAACGTGCTCATCGTCGACGACATCACCGACACCGGGGAGAGCCTGAAACTGGCCAGGAACCATGTCGACGCCCTCCGCCCCAGGGAGGTGCGCACTGCCACCCTGCTGCACATCACCCATTCCCGGATGGAGCCAGATTTCTACTCGGTCAAGGTCCCGGAGGACCAATGGACCTGGTTCATCTTCCCCTGGAACCTGCATGAGGACCTGCGCACATTGCTCCCAAAGACGTTGATCGAAAGCAAGGCGGAGGACGAGGTGCAGAAGGCCTTCCAGGAACAGTTCCAGATCGACGTCTCGCACGACCTGGTGCGTGGCACCCTGAAGGACCTGGAGGCGGAAGGCAAGGTGCGCAGGCCGGGGACGAACCTGGGGCTTGGCGGACTGAGCCGTCAACGTCGAAGGGCTCACCAACGACCTGCTCTGGGCGCGAAATGGTGAGCCTTATTACCGCCCAAAGGGATGGCAGGACGATGTTGGAACGATTGAAGAGGAGCCTGGAGGAAAGCCCCGTCGTGAGCATCGGCGATTACGATTACTTCGTCAACCCCATCACCGATGGCATCCCGCGGATGGACCCGAACGTGCTCCAGGAGGTGGTGGACCGCATCCTGGAGGTCGGCGACTTCGATTGCGACCTCATCGTCGCCCCGGAGGCCATGGGCATCCCTCTGGCCGTCCCGCTCTCGCTCAGGACCGGCATACCCTACAACGTGGTGCGGAAGCGCCGATACGGGCTTCCGGGCGAGGTCAGCCTACAGCAGACCACTGGATACTCCCGAACGGACATGTTCATCAATGGCATATCAGAAGGCGACCGGGTGGTCATCGTCGACGATGTCATCAGCACCGGAGGGACCATCGCGGCCATCGTCAAGGCGTTACAGGGCATGGGGGTGCAGATCGTCGACATCATCGTGGTGGTGGAGAAGGGGGACCGGAAGGCCAGCTGGAGAGGGAGCTGGGGGTGGCCATCAAGACCCTGGTGAAGGTCGAGGTGCACCAGGGCCGGACCAGGGTCGTCACTTGATCAGGCGTCGCTTCATGAGATAGAGGGCCGCGAAGAAGAAGATGACCGTGAACACGATCATGTATGCTGATGCTGGCCAGGTCGATCAGCACGAAATAGTTGAAGCACAGGTCCCGGACCACGATGCTGACATGGGTCAGCGGCAAGGCGTAGGCCAGACCCTGGGCCCAGGTCGGCAGAACGTCCAGGGGGAAGAATGTCCCGCTGAACAGGAACATGGGCGTTATCAGCAGGAAGAACGGGTAGTTGAAGGAGTCGATGTTCGGCACCAAGGCCGGTGAAGATCATGGCCAGGCTGGCGAACATCATGCCGCCCAGGAAGGCGATCACCGGTACGAAGACCAGTCCTGGGAAATCGGCCAGCCCGAAGGCCGTGATCACGACCAGGACTATGGTGGTGTTGATGAGGCTCTTCGTCGCCCCCCAGAGTATCTCCCCGGCGATGACGTCCTCTATCGTCAGGGGAGTGGCCACCATGGCATCGAAGGTCTTCTGGTAATGCATGCGCACGAACGAGCCGTAGGTGCATTCGAAGAAGGCGCCGTACATGATGGATATGGCGAGCAGGCCGGGGGCGAGGAACTGGATGTACGTGATGGTCTCGCCGCGGAACACCAGGTCGTTGATGAGCACCCCGAAGCCCAATCCCATGGCCACCAGGTAGAGGATCGGCTCGAGGAACGGCGGGAGGAAGTTGGTCTTCCAGGTCTTGAGGAAGACGTCCTTGTTCCGCTGCCAGACCGCCCAGCAACGCCAGCTGATGTTCTTGACCAGGCTCATTCCATCAGCCTCCTGCCGGTCAAGCGGAGGAAGACGTCCTCCAGGGTGGCGCGGCGGATGATGACCGATTCCAGCTGGAACTTGGTGCGCAGCTCGCCTAGCAGGTCCTCGCAGCAGCGTGAGTAGATGAGCAGGCGGTCCGCCGTCCGCTCGAAGTCCAGGCCCCTCCCCTTGACGAACGCCTCCACCTCTGGGCCTGGGCTCATCTATCTCCACCACCTCCGCCCCGACGCGCTCCTCGATGAGCTTGCGGGGCGTGCCCTCCACCACGATCTTGCCCTTGTCCATGATGACCAGGCGGTCGCAGAGCTTCTCCGCCTCGTCCATGTAATGGGTGGTCAGGATCACCGTCACCCCCTTGCGCTTCAGCTCGCGTATCCGCTCCCATATCAGATGCCTGGCCTGAGGGTCGAGGCCGGTGGTCGGCTCGTCCAGGATCAGGATCCTGGGCTCGTTGATCAGCGCCCTGGCGATGATGAGACGGCGCTTCATGCCCCCCGAGAGGCTCTCCATCATTTCATCACGCTTCTCCGTCAGCTGCATGAACTCCAGCAGCTCCTCGGACCGCTTCAGCGCCACGGCCTTGTCCATGTTGAAATAGCGGGCATAGACGGTGAGGTTCTTGATGACGGAGAAGTCCGGGTCGAGGTTGTTCTCCTGTGGTGCCACGCCGATCAGCGCCTTGATGCGCCTTGGTTCCACCTGGACGTCCATGTCGAGGACCGAGAGCCTGCCGGAGGTCAATGGCGAGGCGCAATGGATCATGCGCATGGTGGTGCTCTTGCCCGCGCCGTTCGGACCAAGGAAGCCGAAGCATTCGCCCTGATGGATGCTGAAACCGATGGAGTCCACCGCGCGGAACTCATCGTAGTTCTTTACGAGCTTCTCCGCCACCACCACCTCGGCCATGACGAAAGTGAACCCAGCTTGGAGATATAATCCTTCGCGGCGCAGTCTGATAGTAATGGTCGCACCCTTCATGGATGGCTCGCGATGGCAGCGCCATGGATGCCGTGGTCGTCCTCGTTGCCATTTGCGGCATGCTCGCCGGGACCGCCCTCGGTACGTTCACTGGTCTGGTCCCAGGCATCCACGTCAACACCATGGCCCTATTGATCCTCGTCAGCTATCCTAGCCTGTCATCACTGCTCGAGCCCCTATGCGGAGGGCTCGGACTGGATCCCTTGGTCGTCCCCCTGCTGCTCTCCTGCGTCATCGTGTCCGCTGCGGTGACTCACAGCTTTTTGGACTTCATCCCTTCCGTGTTCATCGGCGTACCAGATGAGGAGGACTGCCTCTCGGTGCTGCCGGGACACCGTCTCCTAATGGCGGGCAAGGGCCTTCTCGCCGTGCGACTGGCCGCCGGTGGCTCCCTATGCGGGGCCGTGATCGCCCTTTTGCTCTCGGTCCCCCTTCTCCTGTTCTTCCAGAGCGGCTCCCGACCATTGGACCGTCTTGACGCATACATTCCAGGGCTCCTGTTGCTCGTCCTGCTCCTCTTGGTCCTAAGCCAGAGACAGGACCGCGAGGTCAGGGCCCTTTTCCTGGGCAAGTCCTTTTCCCAGGGGGCCAAGACCTCCATATTGCCAGCGCGGCCCATGAAGGGGGCTGAAGCCATCCTGCATGGTCGGGCCCGGCGCCATTGGTCAAGGTACCGGATCGAGACCGCCCAAGGCACATTCACCGCCAAGTTCAAGGGTCGGTTGCCCAGAGGGCACATCGCCCTGCATGGTCAATGGGTACTGACCCGTAAGCGCTGGGTCCCATCGGCCATGGCCTGCGGGGTGGTCGCCCTCTCCGGTCTCTTGGGGGTATCGGTGCTCTGGGGGCATCTACCCGACCTCATATGGTCGGGGGTCGATGGCAACATGATGTTCCCCCTACTCACCGGGCTCTTCGGTCTGCCTTCGCTCCTGGCCTCCCAAGAGGGTCGCCCGATCCCGGAACAGCAGGACCCAGGGCCGGTCCACCTGGAGTCCCACGTGGTGCTGAGCGGTTCCTTGTCCGGCCTACTGGCCGGCCTGGTGCCTGGCATCACCTCCACCTCCGCCACCGTCCCTGCCTCTATGATCTGCGGCGATGCCGAGCGGGACGATGAGGCCAGCGCGGAACGTTTCATCGTCCTGAGCGCCGCCGTCGGCACCGCCGCCATGGTCTTCGGCGTGCTCGCATTGGCCTCCACGGGGCAAGGCGGCACCGGGGCCCTGATGGTGGTGGAGAGCATGCTCGGTAACGACGCCCTCGAGGACATGGCCCGACCCACCTCGGCCCACCTCACCCTGCTGCTGCTGTCCGTGCTGCTATCCTCACTGTTGGCCTTCGTCCTCACGATCAAGGTCGGGGTTATCGTGGCCAGGAGGTCATCCGGAAGTTCCGGGGGACGGCTCTCCCGGGCCATTCTGGTCCTGATCGTCGCACTTTGCGTCATCCTGTGCGGTCCCGCCGGACTTATCGTCCTGACGGTGGCCACCCTGGTCGGGTCCCTGCCACCCGCTCTCGGCGTGAGCCGGGTCTGTCTCACCGGTTGCCTCATCCTGCCCATAATCCTGTCCACCAATGGCTGGCGGCCCGCGATCGAGACCGTCCTGGGGCTGATGCCCTGAGCATCACCCCCTACCACGCCTCGGTGGCTTTCGCGCTGGGCGGCTCCCTTCTCCTTCTGGACGGGTCGATGGGGCCGGTGGCACTGACCTCGGCCTTCGTCTCCCTGCTGCTCGACCTGGACTCCCTCCTCTCCCCCGACCAGGCTCACGAGCGACTGCTCCACTCCAGCTACCTTCCCCTAGCGCTGCTGCCTCTCGTGGCCGCCTCGGCATTCGTCCCCTTTTTCGGCCACTACCCGACCCTGGCCCTCGCCGCCTGCCTCTCCCACCTGGCCCTCGACATCCTTCGGGGCGAGCCCATGCACCCCCGCGACCCTTTGCTGAGGAAGCTGAACCTGTCTAAGCTCGAACGCCCGAGAGCGGCCCATGTGATGGGGCTTCTCAGCCTGCCCGCTCTCCGCCCTGCTCATCCTGGCCTAGCCACCTCGGCCCGCATCCGCTCCAGGTCGTAGCCGAAGGGGGCGAGCAGCTCGCTCGTGGCCCGCAGCACCAGGTCCACGTACTTGCCCTCATCGTAGGCCTCGTCGCCGTCGAGGAACTGCGCCGGTTTGGTGCGGCGGTCCTTGGCCAGGACCACGTACTCGATCATCTCCCCCGGCGGGACGCGGAAACCGGCCGCCTTGAGCTGCTTGAGCGCGTCCAGCGACTCGTTCTTGCGGTCGCTGTACTCCTCCACCTCCCGAGACACGCGCTTGGTTATGACCAGCTGGTCCAGTGGGACCGCGCCCGAGCGCACCTCCTCCACGAAGCGCCTCGTCGTCGCCAGCGCCTCCGGTATGTTCTCCAGGAACTCCTTGCCGTCGGCGCAGCGCGCCATGCCCTCCAGCAGCTCGCCCTGCAGGCGTTTCACCAGGCCGGTGGTGTCGCCCCGCCTCACGGCGATGCCGCGCAGCTTCAGCTCCCCGCTCTCGAACAGGCCGTAGTAGCGGTTCAGCGCGCCCACGCCGGTGGCTGACGTTGGGCAGGAAGACGATCCAGCTGTACACGCCCTCCAGCTGCAGCGGTATGCCCATCCTCCCGGCTGACGTCGCGAGCAGAAGGCCGCGACGTCGCCGTCCCCTTCGAGCCACAGCGAGTCGACGATGCCGTGCAGGATGCGGAAGCCGCGCGCCTCCGCCATCTCCGCGGTGCGCAGCAGGATCTCCCGCCCGTAGGCGTTGATGGCCTCGTGGCACTCGATGCGGCCGAAGCGGGCGTTGCGGTAGCCGGTGTAGCCGAAGCAGGTGACCAGCACCCACTTGAGCGGCCTTGGCCCGCTGGTCGTAGATCTCGGCGTGGCGGCCCGCCCTCCTTGGTCAGCCGCTTCAACGCCAGGCGGCGCTTGATGATCGGGCGCCAGCACCGTCGGCAGCAGGCCCTCCCGCTTCTCGCAGATGCGGTAGCCGATGCTCCGGCACGATGCGGCGGGAATCGGGGCAGCAGGCGCACTGCAGCGTCTCCGGGGAGATGTTGTGCACCACCATGATGCTCGGATAGAGCGAGGCGAAGTCGACCTCCGAGACGCGCTCGTGCATGCCCACCTTCGGCTCGTAGATGAAGCCGCCCCGGTCGGAGACGAGCAGCGCCCCGGCGGTCTTGAAGTCCTCGGGCAGGTTCTTCTTCCACAGCACCAGGGTGCCCATGCGCACCGCCTCGTTCACCTGCATGGCGCTGATGGCGGTGCCCGGCGACAGGCGGGACATCTCCTGCACCGGGATGCGGGACAGCCGCGACAGGTCGATGAGCGCCGTGCAGCCCGGTCTCGTCGAACGTGAACGAGCCGGCGGAGTCGATGTGGATGCGCCCGCGCAGCTTGTGCGCCGGCGGCCTTGTACACGATGCGGCCGTAGGTGAAGTAGCTCTTGCCCTTGGCCTGGCGCATGCCCTGGTCCCGTCCCAGCTCCACCGGGACGCCGTGCAGTTCGGCCCGGGCCCGCAGGTAGTCCAGGTAGAACGCGTCGCCGCCGTCGGTCACCACCACGTCCGGGTCCATGCGGCGCAGGGTGCGGTCCAGGTCCTCCAGCACCGCCGCCTCGTCGCCCTCCAGCACCGTGTCGTTGAGGTGCGCGGAGAGCAACCGGTCCTCCATCGTGGGTATGCGCTGCCTCGCCTCCACCTTCAGGTCGAGGCGGCACACGCGCAGGTCCGGCAGGGCGTAGTCCAGGCGGTAGGGGGTGTCGAGATGGTGGAAGCGCCCGTCGTACTCCAGCAGCCCCATGGGGAAGATGTCGTGGGCCATGAAGTAGCGGTGCTCCATGCGGAAGTCCACGTTGAAGAGCTTGTAGTCGCGGTACAGCCCCCAGCGGTCCACGGTGCGGGCCAGGGGGGTGAGCTGGTCGTAGGTGGACGGCACCACGCGCAGCACCTCGCGCTCCCTCTCCCCCAGCCAGATGCGTCGCCGCTCCTCGGAGACCTCGGCGGTGCCGAGCATGCGCAGGGAGGTCTTCAGCTCGCCGAGGCGGTCGCGCGGCGCCCAGACGTAGAAGGCGGGGCGGAAGCGCCGGTCCTCCAGGCGCTCCACCCCGGAGTTGGTCCGCAGCCAGGTGACCATGGCGTCCTGGGCGGGGTCGGCATAGCAGTCAACGATCCAGCCCCGCATGGCCGGCCGCCTCCCGTCTCAGCTTGGCGAGCTCCTTCTCCTGCTCCAGGAGCATGGAGAGGACCGCCCCCTCGAAGGGGTCGTTGAATATGGCGTAGGTGGAGGCGGAGGCGTGCATGCGTATGCGGTTCACCATACGGTCGAAGACCTCACGGTCCTCCTGGGGCAGCGCCCTGCGGTAGTCGTTCCAGCTCTCGATCATCATCTCCGCCGTCATGCGGTAGGTGGGTACGGTCCGTCCCATTTTCTCACCAATCTTTCGACCTAGCGGATGGTATAAAGCCCGAACCGGGAGGGTCGGCCGAAAGTGAGGTCACCGGATGGGAAGAGATGAGGGGTGGGCTCAGCCGGGATCACCTAACGTTTAACCCAGATGTCTATTTTCGAAATTCACTTATTTTTATGTTCACTGACGACAGCCTGAAAAACCATTGCCCATCGCCACCAATTTAATCGATGCCGATCTGAGCCCAGCCCTATCAATCGTCCACGTCGAAGTCGGTCAACCCAACCTTCTAGAAATTTCCCTTCTTGTCCTTTCAACGGCAAGTGCATCAACCAGCCCGATGATCTCTTCTCGCGCAGATTCTCCAACTTGCGCTATACTATATATATCACTTAATACCAAAAATAGTAATAATGATCGATTGTCGTCCCAACTCTCCTATGCTGATGGGGCCATAGAAAAGCGATGGTCAATTATGCTTAAGGGGTTTGCTAATGGCAGCTAAAAAACTTGCTTGCGGATGCAAGATAGGCGATTCGAGCAAGAAAGACGCCATTGCTCACTCTGGCAATGAACACAACGTTAATAAATTCGATGAACAAACAATAGGTGGAATGAGAATGGCGAAAAAACAAGGCAAGAAGAAATCGAAGCGCCATGGAAATATCATTGCCGAGGCGCAGGATGATGTTCCTGCGGTATCTGACAATAAGGCTCCCGATGCAGTAGCGGAATTAAAGCCGAAAATGAGCCGCAAAGAATTTGAAAAAGAGCTTGAGAAACTCCAGATCGAGCTCGTCAAGATGCAGGAGTGGGTGAAGGCCACAGGTGCCAAGGTCTGCGTGCTCTTTGAAGGCCGAGACGCAGCCGGCAAGGGTGGCGTCATCAAACGTATCACCGAGCGCACAAGTCCTCGTATCTTCCGATTGGTGGCTCTGCCTGCACCCACTGATCGGGAGAAATCCCAGATGTATTTCCAACGCTATATTCCGTATTTGCCGGCGGCTGGTGAAGTGGTGGTCTTTGACCGAAGCTGGTACAATCGGGCCGGCGTAGAACGGGTGATGGGATTCGCAACCGAGGAACAGGTGGAAAATTTCCTGAAATGGACGCCTGCCATCGAACACGCGATCATTGCTTCCGGGGTCATCCTGGTGAAGTATTGGCTGGAGGAGACCATGGAAGACCAGACCCAGCGCTTCGAGGAACGCATGACCGACTACCGCAAGATCTGGAAGCTTAGCCCGATGGACCTTGAGAGCCATCGTCGCTGGTATGACTACTCTCGGGCTCGTGATGCTATGTTTGCAGCCACAGATACCCCCGAATCACCTTGGTACGTCGTGGATTCGCATGACCAACGGCGCGGGCGGTTGAACTGCATAACCCATCTGTTAAGTCTGGTCCCCTACGAGGAAATCCCTCATAAGAAAGTTAAACTCCCTAAACGCAAGCAGAAGGGCAACTATGTAGAACCGAACCATCCCTTCCGCTGGATCCCTGAAAAATACTGACAAGCAGGCGAAAATATGGCAAATCCGGTAGATCAAAAACCCAAATGGTATGCAATGACCACGGATGCAGTCGCCCAGCAACTGACGGTCGATCCGGCGAAAGGGCTGAGCTCGGACGAGGCGAAAAAGCGACTGCAACAATATGGCCCCAATATTCTGGCCGCTATGAAGAAGGAGCCAGGTTGGAAAGCGTTTTTACGCCAGTACCAGGACTTCATGCAGATCATTTTGGTATTCGCCGCTTTGGCCAGTCTGGTGGTAACTGGGGAGTGGGGCACGACCGTGGTATTACTGGGCCTGACAGTCTTTAATGCAATATTAGGGCTGCGGGGTGAATCCAAGGCTGAGGCCAGCTTGGCCGCGCTCCAGAAGATGATGAAGAACATCGCCCGCGTACGCCGCGATGGACAGGCCATCGAGATCGAGGCGGAGGGACTGGTGCCAGGTGACGTCGTGCTGATGGAGGCGGGCAACAGTGTTCCGGCCGATGGGCGTGTGTTCGTCGCGGCGAACCTCGAGATCGAAGAGGCTGCTCTGACTGGCGAGAGCATCGCCTCAACAAAAGAGACCGGGGCGATAACAGAGGCCGAAGTACCCCTGGGCGATCGCCATAACATGGCCTTCATGAACACATCGGTGACCCGCGGTCGTGCAGAGATGATCGTGACCACAACCGGAATGGGCACCGAGATGGGGCACATCGCCGACATGCTCAATAAGACCAAGTCCGAAAAGACACCGTTGCAGAAGCAGCTGGACAAGCTGACCATGATCATAGCGGGTCTGGCCGGTGTAGCATTTGCCCTCATGGTGATCATGGGTCTGAACCGGGGAGATCCCTTAGATACGATCTTCATTGCCGGAATCGCGCTGGCAATCGCGGCCATCCCTACCGGCCTGCCTGCCGTCGTGACCACGATGTACTCAATGGGGACGCGTGCGCTGGCCGGCCTGGGTGCCATCGTTAAGCGGCTACCGTCAGTTGAGACGCTGGGCTCGGTCTCGGCCATCTGCTCTGACAAGACCGGCACCCTGACGCTCAACAAGATGACAGCACGGGAGTTCACCATCCCTGGCCAGAATCGCTTCCTGGTGACCGGTGAAGGCTATGGCACGGAGGGAGCAATGGAGCTCTCCAAAGGTCAGGCAGGACAACAACCCTGGCAAAAGAGCACTCTGTCCTATAGTACGGAAGGCAAGCTATTGAGCGCTGGTGGCGCCAGATTTGAGCTCGACCCGATCCTACTGCCTATGGCGTTATGTGCTGATGCCCGTCTCGATAACGGTACCCTGATCGGTGACCCAACCGAGGGCGCACTTATCGTTCTGGCGGAGAAAGGCGGTATCAGCGTGGACGGTGCCCGAGATATGTATCCTCGTGTGGCGGAGGTTCCGTTCGACGCCGAATATAAGTTCATGGCCACGTTCCACAATATGACCGATGAGCATGGCAAGCCAGTGGTGCGCTGTTTCGTCAAAGGCGCGCCGGACGTGCTAATATCCCGAGGTAGCTCATTTTGGATGCCAGGAGGAGAGCTGATACCAATCACCGATGAGAACCGTCCCTTGGCATTAAAGGAGAACGACCGCATGGGCCAGGCCGGCGAACGGGTGATGGTCGTCGCACGTCGTGACTTCGATCCACAGACCTTCGATCCTAAGGCCAACCTACTCGACCATGTGAAGGACCTCACCTTGCTGGCCATGGTGGGCATCGTGGACCCGCCTCGCCCTGAGGCCAAAGAAGCCATCACCAAATGCCATAGCGCCGGTATCCAGGTGCGTATGATAACCGGTGACCATGCCGCCACCGCAGCGGCAATAGGGCATGAGCTTGGCATAAAAGGCAAGGCGATCACTGGGGCGCAGTTCGCCAGCATGAACGATGAGGAGCTCATGAAAGATCTCCCCGAAATCGGCATAGTGGCCAGGGTAACGCCCGAGGACAAGATCCGTCTCGTCGATCTTCTGCAACGGCAGAAGAACATCGTTGCCATGACCGGCGATGGCGTCAACGACGCCCCGGCACTCAAGAAGGCCGACATCGGCGTAGCGATGGGCATCACAGGCACTGAGGTATCCAAGGGAGCCGCAGTGATGATCCTGACCGATGACAACTTTGCCACGATCGTCAAGGCGGTGGAGTTCGGACGGGGGATCTACGGCACCCTGTTCAATTTCGTTCGCTTCCAAATGACGTCACTGGTAGCATACATCATTGCCTACCTCGGTGCAGCTCTCTTACTTATCACTGGCGGTGTGCCATTTACACCGGGCGTCGTCCTGTGGATCAACTTCCTGATCCAGATGCCCGTAGCCATCGCGCTGGCCTTCGATAAGCCTGAGCCCGGACTAATGGAGCGTAAACCACGTCCGCTCATACAACCTATCCTCAACCTCAAGCAATGGATGCGTGTAGTGTTCATCGGGATCCTCACCGCGGCTGGAACTCTGTTCCTCGCAGCTTATATGGAGGATTCAGACGGAATGACGGTAGGCTTGACCATGGCGTTCGTCGTCTTCTCTCTGTTCTGCATCTCCCGTGGTCTTAGCTGCCGCAGTGAGACAAAAAGTGCATTGAACCGAGATGTACTGAACGACCGACATCAGTTGATGCTGTATGGTTTGGCGCTGCTCCTCATCATCCTCCCGACCGAACTGAACTTCCTGCAATCGGGCCTAGGTCTGACCTCGCTTGATGGTGGCCAGTGGCTGCTCTGCATCGGATTCGCCATCGGCCTTCTGCTCATCGATGAGGTCGTCAAGCTCTTTATGCGCAAAAACAGCAAGAAGGATACGGCATCAACTCCCACCGCAACGCCAGCCCAGGCATGATCGACCCTGGGCGGGTGCTTATTTTTTTGCGGTGCAGAAATCAGGGATTGGTACGTCAAGTGATGGCTCAGCCGAGACCCCCCGGTCAGTCGATCAGCAACAGGGCATACGAGATGATATTGGAATGAACTATCTTGCCGTACTCCAGGTCCTTGCAGGGTATGGTCTCGATTTCCCATCCTGCCTTGCGGGCGGTGGCGAAGACGTCCATGCCCGCCGCCTCCATGCTCGGCCGGACCTTGTCCATGTGCCTGCAATTTCGCTTCATGCTCCGGTCCAC
Source organism: Methanomassiliicoccaceae archaeon (assembly GCA_963806355.1). Lineage (GTDB taxonomy): Archaea > Thermoplasmatota > Thermoplasmata > Methanomassiliicoccales > UBA472 > JACXTP01. The sequence continues at coordinate 222,765 of CAWDXN010000004.1, forward strand.
CGGGCCGGATGACTCCTCGGCCACGCAGTGCTCGCAGTAGATGCAGGGGTACGCCCCGAAGCCGATGGCCTTGTAGAAGCCGTCGTAAAAGGCGGTCTTCTCCAGCTTGTACAACGTGTCATGCACCCAGAGGATCAGGTCCTTGTACATGGGGTGGAAGTCCTCCGGGATGCGGTCCGGGTCGATGCCCCTCATGCCCGGCACGCCCTCGAAGCGCAGCAGGAGGCCGACGCGGTACTCCGCGAGTATTCGCCTGGTCTCCTCGGGCGAGGGCGCGTACGGGGGGCAGCAAAGGTGCTTCCCGTAGCCCTTGCAGCCCCAGGCGCACTTGTACCGCACCCAGTCGGCCACCGTCACGTCCTCCGGCGATATCTCCCTGGCCTCGACCCGTTCCCTTCGGGCCAGGTCGGTGAGCTTCGCCAGCTCGTCCTTTAGTAGCGTCCGCCATGGTATCCCTATGGATTCTACGCCGTCGGCATTATTTATGGGATGGCATGCCCATCGATCCCGACCCCATCCGATCATACCTGGAACTCGTCCAGGGTGGTCTGGTTGCGCACCACCGGCCGGTACAGCATGCCCTCCCCCTCCTTGGGCAGGGTGATGCGCACCGACACCCCCTTGCCGTCGATGCGGACCACCCGGTCCGCGCCGTCGTACAGCAGGGAGCGCAGGCCCTTGCGGGACATGGGCTTGGCCTGGCCATAGTTAGTGATGATGGTGATGAGCGACCGCTCCTCGGTCAGGGCGCGCAGCTTCTCCATGGCGCGGCGCATCAGCTGCAGCGACTCGGTCCAGTTCATGTCCGCGTCCTGGAACAGGTCGGGGAAGCAGGAGACCACCACCAGGCCGGTGCGGATGCGGTCCACCTCGGGGTCCAGCATGTCCTCGATGAGGGTGGACATCTGGTAGGCGGTGAACGCCCTGGACACGGTGATGTTGTGCAGCACCTCCTCCGGCGGCACGCGGTAGCGCTTGCAGATGGCGCTCAGCTCGTACGGGTTCACCGAGTTCCCTCCGTCGATCCACAGCACCTCCTCGTGCAGCTCGTTCACCGCGTTGAAGCAGAACAGGTTGACCAGTTCGAAGACCAGCCGGTCGGAGCTATCGATGAACGTGATGGTCCCCGGCTCCAATCCGCGCAGCAATGCGTCCACTGGCGGTATGGACGTGACCAGGGACCGGTACCGGGCGGCGCTGGCGCCCAGCCCGATGCGGGAGTGCTCCTCCGTCTCTAGGTATGTGTATTCCATTGGCCCTCACCGGGTATGCCTTGTCTTGAGGGTATAAAGGGGTGTAGGTGGGGGTTTCCCGAAAGTGAGCCAGCATCTAAAAGTTACGATGATGCCAGGATAAATGTTCTATATTCGCCCTTGTATAGGCACAGTACATGGAAGGGGGTGCGCTCAGCGTCAGGTGCGGCAACGGCATCGAGGTGAGCGGCGCTGGCCTCAGCTTCCATCTCGACCCGCGCAGCCTATCCACCAAGAAGGTCCCGACTGGCACGGTCTGCTGCACCTCCCATGCCCATTCCGACCACATCCCCAGCACCTTCGAGCGCAAGGGCCCCAACCGCATCGTCGTCATCCGAGTTCACCAGGCGCTTCATCTCCGAGATCAAGGGAAGGGAGATATCGACGCGAGCATTGCGACCGGGTCCAGATGCACGATGCCGGCCATGTGACCGGCTCGGTGATGTTCGAGATGGACGTCGAGGGGCAGAAGGTGCTCTACACCGGTGACTTCTCCCCCAGGGACCGGTTCCGCATCAAGGGCGCTCGCCCGGTCAAGGTGGACGTGCTGCTGACCGAGGCCACCTTCGGCAAGCCCCAGTACGTCTTCCCGCCCACGGACCGCATCTTCAAGGTCATGACGGACTGGATCGAGGACTCGCTGTCCCAGGGCTTCTCCGTCGCGTTGTTCACATCGTCCAACCTGGGCAAGACGCACGAGCTGATCCATGCCCTGCGCGACCTGGAGCCCCGGGTGCACGGCACTATCTCCGAGAGCAGCAGATTGCTGCAGCGCTGCGGCCTGGACCTGGAGATCCGGGAGCACAGTCCCGGGGACGTCAGCTCACCTTGTGTCCTCATCGGGGCGCACGGCAATGGCATGACCGAGGAGATCATGACAGCGAACCGCAAGGGGCGACGGTTCCGCAAGGCAAGCGTGAGCGGTTGGGCGGCGAACGGGAACAAGCGGGGATATGTGGACGAGCAGTTCGCCATCTCTGACCATGCGGACCACGATGAGCTTCTGGACTTCGTGAAGGCCTGCTCTCCCCGCATGGTGTACGTGGAGCATGGGTACGCCTCGGAACTGGCGGGGGAGATACGTCAGAAGCTGGGCATCGATGCCTGTCCGGTCCCGAGCGCGGGGCAGCAATGCCTCCTGAATTATTGAGAAAATTCTCTTAAGCAGGGAACGTGCTCCATCTGCCATGCCCTCATTCCAATTCTGGCAAAGGTGGCTGCAAGGGGTATGCATCCTCGTCATCGCCCTCGGCCTGTTCATGGCCTTCCTGATCGGCTTGGACGCCTTCTCCGCTATCTCCGGTCCTATCGACGATGCGTTCTTCGATGGCGATCTCACCGAGGCGGAGAAGGACGTTCCAGGCCTGGGCCTATGGTGTGTGGGGGGCCACCATGGTGGGATGGGGCATCGTGCTGTACTTCGTGGTCCGAGGACCCTTCGCGAAAAAAGAGCCATGGTCCTGGCGGGCGATCGCGTTCGGCGTTCTGGCATGGTTCGCCATCGACACCGGGTTCTCCGCATATTATGACGTGACCATCAATGTGTTCGTCAACATCACCGTGCTAGCCCTGGCTTTCATACCTCTAGCTGCGACATACAACGATTTCAAGCAGGCTTCTGCCTGAGGGTCCAGCCCTTGGCATAGGTCCCTGGGGGCATCAACACCCGCTGGGTGCGCACGGCCAGCCCATCGGTGGCCTTCATCAGGTCCGCAGCGGCCGATGATGCTATGCCCAGACCGACCGCCTCCCCCTTGAGCGTCATCATGGCCACAGTGGCCCCCTTGGCGATGCTTTCGTCGAGCTCCACCACCCCGGGGCAGGCCAGGTCCGCCCCGTGGCAGACCGCGTCCACGGCGCTGTCCTTCAATATGATCTGGGGGAGAGGTTCCAGCAATACTTCCATCGGAAATGAGCATGGAGCGAAGCCAGGTCGGGTCGCCTTCCTTCCATCGCACCACCGCGTCGGTGAGGTCCTGCAGCGTGACCGCCTGATCCTCCACCATGGAGCCGGAGCGGGTACGGCGCAGGGCCTCCATGTTGGCCCCGACGCCCAGGGCCTCGCCGATGTCGACGCACAGCGTGCGGATGTAGGTCCCGGCGTCGCAATCGACCCGGAAGAGCACTTCTCGCCCCCCTACCTCAAGGATATCGATGGAGCGGACCTTGCGGACACGCATCTGCCTCTTCACGGCGGCGCGCACCGGTGGGATCTGATAGATGTCGCCCACGAACGTGCCTATGACCTCGCGCACCTTGGCCTCGGGACGGTCGCGGTGCAGTTTCATATGACAGACGTACTCCTTGTCGGAACGGAGCACCAGGTCCGTCAGTCGGGTGGCGCGGCCGAGCGCGATGGGCAGCACGCCGCTCACGTTCGGGTCGAGCGTGCCGCCGTGACCGATCCGGTCGACCTGCAGGACGTCCCGGACCCAAGCGGTGGCCTGATGCGAGGTCGGCCCCTGCATCTTGTCCAGGACGATGACGCCAGCCTGGAGCAGCTCCTCGATGGAGCGTTCCTCCGGTGCCTTTCCCCTCCCGGAGGTCCGGGGGGCCTTGTCCCTGATGAGCACTTGGCATCTCACAGCCCCGCAGCGGCGACTATCCTGTCCACGATCTGCTCGGGACGGAGTTCGCCGGTGTCGATGATGAGGTCGTATACGCCTCGGTCCCTGATATCGATGCCGTAGTAGCGACCGATAACGAGTGGCCTCGGACGCCTCCCTTTCCATCAGTTCGGTGCGGGCTGCTCCCTGTCCTTTCCTTCACGTTCCACCACTCGGTCCACCCGAACATCGAGCGAGGCGTCCAGATAGCACGCGCAGGGCGGGTATGCGGTGCCGGGTGAGCATCTGCGCCACCAGACGACCTTCTAGGATTATGTCCTCCTTCTCCTCGGCCAAACGGACCATGCGTTGATCGAGCTCGATGTCGAAGCGAGGCTCCTTCTCTGCCAAACGACCGAACTCGGCCAGGCTGAGGCCGTGCTCCTTCGCCATCTGCCGGAATATGTGGCCGGAGACCACGTAAGGCATGCCCGTCCGCTCGGACAGGAGATTGCACACGGTGGTCTTGCCGGACCCGATGGGACCGCTGATGGTGATCCTCATACCACCGGCGCCGCCAGCTTGTCCAAGCGCTTCTTGAACGAGAAGTAACGCAACATGCGGGCTCAGGATCTGGCCGAACGGTATGCTGACAGTGGTGTAGACGAATATCCACACTGGGGAAGATGTATGACGGCGAGTCAGCTCGGCATTGAAGTTCCAGGGCGTGGAGAACACGGTGGATGGAAGGTCGTTGACGAACACCGACAGCCAGGCGAATATCGGGATGACGATGAGCATGGTCACCGGCAGCAGCTTGAACTGGGTCTTGGTCTGCTCCATGGACTTCTGTCATGATCTTCGGCTGCTTCTCCAGGAGCTTCTTCATCTTGAAGGTGTTGTTGTTCTTGCGGGCGTCGCGCAGCTCCTTGTTGAAGGCGCCGACGATCTTCTGGTTCTCCGCCTGCTCGACGTAGTCGGTGAAGAAGTGCCGGACGACGATGGTCAGCGCTGGTCATGAGCAGACCGGAGAGCAACAGCGTCACGATCGGGCCACTGGTTATCGAAGCCGACCAGCGGCGTCAAGCACATAGCCGACGGCCGTCCCCAGTGCGTTCCTGAGCGCCTGGGTCGAACAGGACGAATCATCGCCAGCACGAAGATGAAGATGGTGAAGCCATCCGGTGACATCGGCGCGCTTGAAGGCGTTTTGGCGCCGCCGGCGCGGTGCCGCCGGGCCGGTGCTGCGACTTCTCAGCCATCTATCACTCGCCTCCGAAGAAGCCTCTCAGCACTGGGTGCATCTCCATCATCTGTTCCCGGCCTATCGCCTCGTAGAACTGGATCATGATGCCCACGGCCAGCAGCACACCGGTACCGCTGGCGTTACCCACCGTACCTATCAGGTCCGCCCCTGCCGCCAGAGCTCCGACGGTGGCACCGGATATGACGGTGACCACCGGGATATATCTCTCCAGCACCCGCTTGAGCACTCGCGGATCGCGCCGGAACCCGGGTATCTGCAGTCCCGATGGACTCGATCTGCCTGGCCACCGCCTCCGGGCCCATGTTGGTGGTCATGATCCAGAACTTGGCGAACAGGATCGAGCCGATGACCATGACGCTGAAGAACACGATCACGTGCACCATGATCTGCCAGGTTGCGTATGGTCGTAACGCCAGACTAGCCGTAGGCTATCTGGGTTCAGTATCGGCAACAGCCAATCGCTCACCCCCTGCGGCGTGGACAGGTACCAGGCCAGACCGCCCGGCGGCGTAGGTCGAACCGGCGGTCGAAGTAACCCAGCCACCGGTTGTCCACCGATGAGCGGTATCTGTCTCAGCGTCGCGGTTGGTGTAGAAGCAACAGCGTGAACATGCTGACGTTCGCCAGCACGGCGGCCATCAGGATGACCGGGATGTTGGACGCGTACAGCAGCTTGATCGGATAGCGGCCCCGAGCGCCCCTGGCCGTGCCGTGGGCCAACGGCAGCTCGATCCTGCGCCGATTCGATGTACGCGACGAACATGAATATCACTATCGTTCCGATCAGCGCGATCATCGGATTGGGATTCTGCAAGCAATATCCGTTCATACCCTCCGCTTGACCAGCTGGCTGCCGACATCTGTTGGCAGGATAGTAGAAGCGTCTTCGGGATGGTACCGGCCGGCGGATTGCTCAGGCTCAGCGGGTCTGCCTGCCGTCGACCGGCTCCCAGTTGACCGTACCTGTGAATATGGCTTGCGCCACGCCCGCGGCGATGAACAGCGATATGCCGCTCCCTATGCCCCATTTGGACACGACCTCGTCCATGAGGAACACGAGATAGGAACCGACGAACAGCTGGAGGATGATGATGAATCGGGCCAGGTTCAGTGCCGTTGAGTAAGCCCGCCCGCGCCGACCACACCGTTCCAAGTTGCCGACGAAGGTGGTCGGACGGCACCAGGTAACCGAACACCTGAGGTACGGCTTCTACGAGGATCATGATGATGACCAGGAACTTCTGGGTGCTCTGGTAGACCGCCTTGTCCTCCTTGTTGGTCAGGTCCAGCTTGATGATCTTGGCGCCGACGAACAGCTGCATGATGATCGACGCAGTGACTATCGGACCTATACCGAGATGCATCAGCGAGCCCTGCGCACCGGCCAGAATGGCCCGGTACTGGGCGAATATGTCGATGTCTGTTGCCTGGTCCAGACCATAGATGAACACGTTGGTCATGACGAAATAGAAGACCAGGATCAGGACGACCCATAGCATCTTGGTCCTGAAGTGGACGTGGCCCTCCGGCTTCTTGACCGCCGGTAGCCTGTCGGTTAGCGGCTTAAACCTGTAAAGCCTGCTCTTCTGTCTCTTCCGCCATGTCGATCACTGGGAGACTTATGGCGTGAGGATATGCCCACCAGCCGCTTCAACCTTCTTCCTTCGCCGGTCTCGGTGGCACTCGGCCACCATCGACATCGACTGCGAGACCTATCTGCCGGAACCCGAGGAGCTTGTCCACGCCCATCTTGGTAAGGTTGACTTGTACGTGCCGTCCCTGTCTTGACGGCGTAAGCCGTCCTTCATCAGTCCTTCCAGTCTCTCCTCCAGGTCGCCGACGTTCATGGTGATCTTGGCGCAGACGACCTTCTGCGGCCTCTTGAAGCCGTGGCGACCGAAGTGGTCGGGCATGTACTTCAGCATGTGCATGGCCTTGTGCTTGTGCAGACCGGCGTTGCCCGTACCTGCCGTGCTTGCCTGCGCCCCTTCCGCTCTTCTTGCCGCGGCCGTGGGTCCTGGATCCCCTGAACTTATTGGTCCTGCTTACCATGATCTCAACTCCCCTTCACATCATCCTCTCGATGAGGTCGTTGATCTTGCTCGCCACGGTAACCCAGGGCACCACCGTTCTTGAAGGACCGCTTCACTCCCTCATACCCCTTGCGTCGGAGGCGTAAGGCGGAAGAGGGGCTTGATGTCCTTCATCTCGGCAGTACTGGATCCTCGTCCTGGCGCAGACGGCCCTGGACAGGGCGAGGATCGAGCTGAACTCCGATCCTCTCCTTGACCACTTCGTCGTCGATGGGCTTGTCGCCCACCAGGCGGCCACGGAACTTCATCATGCGGGCCAAGGTCTCCTCGGAGACCTCGCCCCAGGTGACGTAGTCCTTGGTCTTCTGCAGCATGCCCTTCATGGCTGTCGTTCTCGGGCAGTGATGACGCAGTGGTTGACCCGGTTCAGGCGGAGCATGCATCATGGTGTCCTCGATGTCGTGGTTCACCTTGGAGTGTCCGCGGACCCTGATGACTGCGAATGCCATGGGGCTCAGCTCCTCCTGGCGCCGGGCGGCGACGTCGAGCTGTTGCTCCGGCCACGTGCACCTGGACCGGCCCGGAGACGATCTTCAGCCTCTTCTCCTGCTCCTCGGTGACGCGGATCTCGGAGGTCTTCTTCAGCGCGTTGTAGGTGGCGTAGCGCGTAGTTGACGGTGGTCTTGGTGTGTCCGCCCGGCGAAGCCCCAGGAGTCCTTGACGCCGGCCAGGGCGCAGGATGCTCTTGGCGACGTCGCCGACGGCCAGGGTGATGCCGCGCGGGGCCGGCTTGAGGGTGACCTCGACGCGAGCCGGACTTGCCCGTGACCTCGAAAGGCAACGAGTGGGGCGTGCCGCAACCGCATTCCCAGGAACCGCAGCCGCGCTTGATCTCGATCATGTTCAGCTTGGCGTTGTCGATGGCCTTCCGGATGGAAGGCCCGACCTCCTTTCCCTTGCACGCGACCGATGCCGACGAAGCCATCGCCGTTGCCGACCACCACTGTGATCCGGAACTTGACCCTTCGGCCTGAGTCGGTCATCCTCTGCACGATGTTGACGTCGATGACCTCGTCCTTGAGGTCCGGCAGAAGGATGTCCACGATCTCCGGCCTCACGCAGCGGGAGCTTCGTGGCGAGGGCCTGGCTCATGGTGGTGATCTCTCCGTTGAGGACCATCTTGCCCAATCTTGTCTTTGGAACCCATTCCATCTTAGTTCGCCTCCATGCGGTTCTTTACTTCTGAACCAGTCTTTCCCACATCCTCGCCGATGTGCTGCCCCATTCAGCCTCTCCTTGGACGGGCAGCACGTCCTTGCCATGGGGGATATCGACGCCTGCGTCGACCATGCCCTTCAGGGCGGCGAAGACCGCCGAGCCCTTGGCCGGCTCCTTGAGGCCGATGTCCAGCACGGCATTCGGTCGATGCCGTTCTTCTTTGCCCTCTTGCCGGCCAGGTAGCCGGTCAGGTAGGCTGCCGGGAGGTTGCCGGTGGCCTGGTCCCAACCCAGCTCCACCAGCTCGCGGGAGTGGGCCGCGACCAGGACCGTGTCGCCCTGGGGTCATAGGCGATGAACTGTACGCTGGCGTTGCGCAGGGAGACACGGACCACCGCCCGCGGGATCGTGGCCCCGGAGCAGCCTGGCCCTCTGCCTGTAATCTGTCCTGTCCCTCCCGGCGGCGGCGGAAGGGCGACCTTGTATCTCGGTCCATGTTGCCATCAGTTAGCCTCCTTCAGGTGTCCCTCGGTCTTGAGGTGAAGCATCAGGTGATGCTTGCTCTTGAACATGCCGCCCTTGGCCTTCGTGTAGAACTCACGGTAGACTGCTCTGCGTGATCTGTCCCGGTGTCGCGCAGCTCGCGCAACTCGACGCGGATCGGGCGGATGGTCTGGATCCACCTCTGCTTCCTCGGGGTACGGGCTCCAGCGGTACCCTTCCTGCTGCCCTGTCCACGCCGGCGGCCCTTGCTCTTCTGGGCGAGCCTGTATCTCGCCCGGCCGCGGGAGACTCCCGTCTTGGGGAGGGCGCGGATGGTCCCGGATTCGATCGCCGTCCTGATGTCCGCCCGGGTAATGGCGTCTGCGACGTCCTCGATCCGGTTCGGGTCGATCCAGACCCGGGAATGACCGCAGTCGAGGATCTCAGCCGCCATGCGCTTCTGGTTCTTCAGATCCATTATCTTCACTTCCTGTTCAAATTCATCTGTTGAGTACGCGGATCCCTTCCTGGTCCGCCTTCGCGATGATGTCGCCCCTCTTCCTCGCCCCCACGGTGCCGCCGATCCGGACGGCCTGGACCTTGGGGTCGATACCGTTCAATTGGCTGACGGGTTGAAGACCATTACCTCTTCGAATCCGGAGGGATGCAGGCCCCGGACCTCTGCCGGGCCGCGGTACCCGATGGACACGATGGGCGGGCGGTAGCCATAGTGGCGGCGCATCTTGCTGTGCATGCCGCGCGGCTTCCTCCACTTGCCCTCGAGCTTCTGGTACCGGAACCACTCCTGGCGAAGGAACTCGGGGCGGCGGGAGTCGATCTCCTCGCGCTTGAGCGAGCAGTGCCTTCGTCTCGTCGTCGAGCTCGGGCTTGCGCTTGGTGACGTATTCGCCCTTCTCGACCACGGCGGCCTCCGTCTCCACGACCTCTGCCTTGTCTTCCTTGGCCTCGGTGGGGGTGGACTCGCCGGACTCCTCGATGACCTCGGCCCAGTGGTCCGCCACTCTTCTTGCCGACGCCGTCGAGCTCGTCCACGATCTGCTTCTTCTTGTCATCGACGAGGAGCGCGTCCAGGAGCTCCTGGAGGTCGGTGATGCCCATCTTCTCCAGCTGCTCGGTGTACTCCTCCCTGTAGTACGGAAGGTCGGACAGTCCTTGATTCCAACTTCTTCTTCTTAGCCATTAGCTTCGCCCTCCTGGCCTTCTCAGTGATGTATATTCCATCCTGGAACACCCTGGGGTCGAATCCCCTGATGCTGGTGGCCCTCTCGATGTTGGCCGCGGTCTGCGAGACCGGACTCCAGGTCCGCGCCGGTGAGCGATGACCTCGTTCCCTTTGACCTGGACCTTGGTGTCCCCGATGATGTTGGCCTGCCTGGGCGCCTTCTCCCCGAGGAAGTTCTCTATGATGAACTTGTTCCCCTTGACGGCCGCCTTGATGGGGAAGTGCGAGTAGACGATCTTCATCTCGTACTCGCAGCCATGGGTCACTCCGTCGATCATGTTGCGACGTGCGATCCGTAGGTGCCCACCAGCGCCTTTTCCGCACGTGCGCGGCATCTCGCAGCTGACTATCCACGTGGTCGCCGTCCACCTTCATCTTCACCTTCGGGTGGGAGAAGTCCCTGGTCAGGGTGCCGTTGGGTCCCTTGACGGTCAGCTTCTGACCGGCCATGGTGACCTGGACGCCCTTGGGGATCTCGATCTTCTCTTCGATATATCCGCTTACTGTCATCTCAAATCCCTCAGTACACGAACGCCAGCAGCTTGCCGCCCACACCGAGCTCCTTGGCTTGGACGTGGCTTATGACGCCCTCGGTGGTCGAGAGTATCAGCACGCCGAAGTCCTGGGCGGGGAGGTAACGGGACTCGCACTGTTCCAGGTCCACCTTCTTGACCGAGTACCTGCGGCTTGATGACGCCGCAGTTGTTGATCTTGCCTTGCGATCTTCACCTTGAAGACACCGGCCTTACCATCTTCTACGAACTCGAACTGGTTGATGTAACCGTTCTCCTGCATGACCTTGAGCACGCGCCCGATCAGCTTCGAGGACGGCCTGATCATGCATTCGCTCTTGCCTACTGTCGCCGCATTCTTGATGGTCGACATAGCATCGTTCAATGGGTCGTTCTGCATGTGCTCACCTCATGAATACTTCTTGAACCCGATCTGCGGAGCGATCTCGCGGAAGCACTGCCTGCAAAGGTGCATGCCGTACCTCCTGCACGATGCCCCTCTTCCTTCCACAGCGCGTGCAGCCTTCGGTCCTGCCCGAACTTCTTCTTGGGCTTCACTCGACCACCTCGACGTTGTACTTCTCCTTCATGAACACGACCGCCTCTTCGCGGGTCATGCGGTGGCTGCTTGCGGGATCTTGCGCTTCATGACCCTGCGCCTGGCCACCCGTCTCCCGGGCCTCAGATGACGACGTTGACGTCCATGCCGAAGATGCCGATCTCGGGGTCGTACTTCATGCCTTCGAAGTCAGTGTAGTCGGATATGCCGAAGGACAGGTTGCCCTCCTGGTCGAAGGACTACATGGCAACGCGGTTCTCGCGCACCGCACAGGGCCTTCTTCAGGAACGTCTCGGCCCTCTCTCCCCTCAGGGTGACCTTGCACCCGATGGGCATGCCTTCCCTCACGCCCAGGTCACGGTTGGTGACCTTGGCGATGGTGATCACGGGCTTCTGCTTGGTGACCATCTCCAGGACCTTCTGGGCCTTCACCAGGCGCTCGCCGGCCTCGCCGACGCCGATGTTGACGACGACCTTCTCGACGCGGGGCTGCCTCATCACGTCCGCTCATCTCAGTTCGCCTCCGGCAGGGTCGATCTCCGGCACCTTGGTGCCGATGACGAACACATTGTCTGCGGATGGTGAGGTTCCCGTCCTTGAACCTTACCAGGTTAGGGGCGGAGCTGCGGGTGATGACGTACTCCTCGATGACCCCGATCTCACCGGCGTGCACACCGCTCACGATGAGCGCCACGTTGCCCTTGCCGAGCTTGTAGGTCTCGAGGATCTTCTGGGATGGGACCTCGAGCTTCAGCACGTCGCCGCAGCTTGAAGTCGTCCTTCTCCACCAGTACGTTGCGTCCGTCGTGCAGGTTGAGCTGGGTCTTTCCGCCCGTCACGGTGGTCTTGTCCTCGATGCGGCACAGCTTCCACTTCTCCTTGCCCTCGGGGACCGTGACCAGGCGCAACTTGCCATTGCGGTCCAGAACCATGCGGTAGTGCTGGTTGATCTTGGGGATGGAGACGACGTCCATCAGGCCCACCGGGAACTTGGGGTCGGTGACGACCCTGCCGTCCACCAGGACGTCCCGTCCGGACAGTATCTTGACGCCTTCGGAGGCGTTGTCGCATAGGCCGAGCATGTCGCGGATGACGATCATTATCGGCATGCTCCACTCCTTCTGGTGGGCGCCCGGGGCGGGCTGGTGATCCAGACCGTGGTCTTGCGCGGAACCGGCCAGCTTCGCGGGGCCGTCACTCTCTTCATATCGTTGCTCATGAGGATACCTCCTTCTTCTGGAGCCTTTCCTTCCTCCAGGGGTCCTTAAGGTCCAGCTTGATTATCTCGACCTTGGAGGCGTGCACAGGCGCCCCTCCATGGTACCATCGGCCTTCGGCATGGTCATGCCTTCGACCATGATCCTTCCGGTCTGGGTGTCACCTTGGTGACCTTCCCTTCAACGCCGACGATCTCCTCGTCTCCGCGCATCACCTTTACGGTGTCGCCCTGACGACGCGGGCGGAGCGACGGTCGAACTCCTTCCTCAGCTCAGGGCTGAGATGAGAGGCCACCATCCGGCTCTTCACGTGAGTGGGGGCGTTGTATAGCCTCTTCCTCTGCTTCCTCGCTTGAACGCTCTTGTTCATTTCTCTCACCTCAGATGATCGTGGACGCGGTCGCGGCGATGCGCGGCCATCTCTCGGCGGCCTCTCTCGCCACCGGTCCCTTGATGTCGCTGCCCTTGGTCTCGCCCTCCTCGGTGGTGATGACCGCGGCGTTGTCCTCGAAGTGCACCATTGTCCCGTCAGCGCGGCGGAACGGCCGCCTCTGGCGGACGATGACGGCATAGACGACCTGCCGTCTCATCTCCGGGGTGCCCTTCTTCACGCTGAGCCACGACGATGTCTCCCACCGCGGCGCTGGGGCAGCGGCGGTTCACGCCATGGTATCCCGGGACGGCGATGATCGCTGATGGTCTTCGCGCCGGTGTTGTCGATGACGTCGAGGATGGTGCCGGTCATGACTCCCTTGGTCTGTTTGCCGGCCAATCCCTTCATCACGTTCACCTCTTCTCGACGATCGACGAACGAGACGGTCTTGCTGAGCGGCCGGCACTCCATGATCTTGCACCTGGTCCCCGGCCTTGATCTCCAAGACAGGGCGGGTTGTGCACGGAGTAGCGGCTGGTCCTCTTCTCGTACCTTTCGTACTTCTGATCATATTTCAGAGTAGTTGCGCTCCACCACCGCGGTGCTTGTTCATCTTGATGGATACGACGACCCCGTCGATGATCTGACCCCTCACCGGCAGATTGCCGTGGAAGGGGCAGTGCTTGTCGTCGCAGACGGTCTCTGGGGCCTTTACATCAATGCCAATGTCCTTGACCTCACCATTCATATGAGATCACCTAATCTTCTTGATACGATCCTCTGGTCGGTGCTGGATCTCCGACCCGTGACACTCTGAACCTTTTCGCTCTCGATATGTGAACTCGAACTCGTTGCCGCGTTTGGGGACCATGACCTCGCGAGTCACCGTCTGACGATGGTGATGGTGTTCTTGGTCTCGTCCACCACGATGCCGCGCATGATGTAACCTGGGTGGCCCGACGCCACGACCTCAACCTCCAGACCGATGAACTCCTGCCTCATGAAATCCCTCTTGTCCATAGATGGATCATCTGACCTCAGTCTTGAAGCCCATCTCTTCCAGGACTTCCTTGACCTTCTTCTTGTGGTCTCCCTGGAGCTCGATCTTGCCTTCTTTGGCCGTCCCGCCGGCAGCGCACTTGTTCTTCAGCTTCTTGGCCAGGTCGTCCATGTCGATGTCGTTGTCGTCGATTCCCTCGACGACGGTGACGATCTTCCCGTAGCGGCGGCTGTCGGTGTAATCCTGACCGATGTGCTGCTCACGTGCGATCTCCTCGCACATGCACAGCTCTTTGGGTAGTCCACACACGGAGCAAATCTCGGCCATTACTTCTCTTCCTCCTTCTGGATGGTGAGGATCCTGGCGATGTTGGTCCTGATCGCGCGGATCCTGCCGGGTTGGCGGGGGCACCGCCCATCGCCGCCGTTCCCCTCTCGTGCATGAGCTCATCCTGCAGCTCCTGCAGCTTGGAGGAGCGCTCCTCCGGGTTCAAGCCTTGATCTCGATGTCCTTATCAGCGCCATCAGCTGGACACCTCCTTCTCGTCATCCACGTCGGATTCCGTTCGGGATTGGTCCAAAGGCACGGTGGCGTCGATCAAGGTGTCCCTCGGTGTCAACTGCTCCACCATGTCCGGGAGGGCGGTCTTGGCCTGTTCCAGGTTCAGGACGTCGATCTCGGCGGGCAACCTTGCGTCCGGGTCCATGATCTCGACCTTGACGCCGATGACGCCAGGCTTGAGCTTGGCGACGGCGAACCCGGTCTTGACGAACTGCAGGTTCGGGTCTCGCCGCAGTACTTGATGTAGCCCTCTTTGAACTTCTCAGTGCGGTGCCTCTCCCCGGTCAGCTTGCCGGAGATGATGATGAGGCATCCTCTGGCACCGGAGTCCATGATCCGGCGGACGGTGCTGTGCCCGGCCCGTCGGAAGTGCCAGCCGCGCTCCAGCGCGAAGGCGAGCTTCTCGGCCATGATCTGGGCGTTCAGGTTGGGGTCGTCCACCTCTTGGACCTCGATCTGGGGGTTGTCGTACTTGAAATCCGTCTCTCGATCGCCGGTGGTGAGCGTCTTGATGGCGGCGCCGCGGCGCCCGATGACGATGCCCGGCCTCTCGGTGATGAGCGTGACCCGCGTACCCATCGGGGTCCTCTGCACGTCCACGCCTCCGAAGCCAGCGCGGTCGACGGTCTTCATCAGGTACTCCTTGAGGAGGACCCTCCGGATGTTCTCAGCGATGAACTTCCTCTCGCTTGCCATTTACTCATCTCCTCCAGGATGACCTCGATGTTCACGGTCTGCTGGTTCCAGGGGGTGCTGCGGCCGTAGCGCCCTGGGCATATAGCCCAGCGATGGTCCGTCCGAGGTGGGCGGCGATGACCTTGACGCGTCATGTTGTCCGCGTCCAAGCCCTTGTACTCGGCGTTGTGCTTGGCGCTCTCGATCACCTTGATGAATGGCCTTGGCCGCCTTCTCCGGGTAGCGGCCCGGGCCGACTCCCTGCTTGTGCGCCACGCCGATGTTGTAGCGGCGGATCGGGACCGGGCGCTTCAGCTCGACGACCTCCTCCAGCATCTTCAGGGCGACGTTGACGTTCTTGCCCCTGATCATGCGGCAGATCTCACGGGAGAACTTGGGGGAGATGGGCATCTCCTTCCCGATGGCCCTAGAGGTCGTGTCCGGGTCAGCTGTCTTGTGTGTATCCAACCATTGCATCACACCTCACTTCAGCGGCAGGAACTTGGACGAACCTGGTCGCACCGACACCTGGTCCGGAGTGCTTGACGGATCTTGCCTGGTCATGCTGAACTCGCCCAGATAGTGCCCGATCATCTCAGGCCTGATCTCGATCTCCTTGAACTCCTTGCCGTTGTAGACGGCGACCTTCTTTCCGACGAACTGCGGGATGATGGGGATGTCCCTGCGGTGCGTGCGCACCACGTCTGTTCCCCGGACTTGATCTTGTCGAAGGCGGTCTTCTGCTCCTCGTTGAACCCGCGGACGAAGGTCCTCCTGATGCGGACTGGGCATCAGCTCCAGGACCTCGTCGAAGGGCATCTCCAGCAGCTGCTCCATGGTGAAACCGCGGTAGGTGAACTCCTTCTTCCTGCGGCCAGTGATCAGCGCCCTTCTTCTTCCGCTGCTTCCTGCGCGAGGACTTCGTTCCGGTGAGCTTCTCTTCAGCCATTTAGATCACCTCTTCCCTTTCTTCTTCTTCTGTGGTGAGAGGCGTACCTACCTTACGTCCTGGTGGGGCGTTCCTCGACACAGTGCTGGGCTTACCGACGTGCGGGTGACCGCCACCACCGTGGGGGTGGTCCACCGGGTTCATGGCGATACCCTTGACCTTGAAGTACGCCTTGCTCTTGCTGCGGTAGGCATGGAACTTGTTTCCCGCCTTACCGAACGGCTTCTCCTCGTGGCCTCCGCCAGCGACGATGCCAACGGTGGCGCGGCAGCGCGGGTCAAAGTTCTTGAACGCTCCGGAGGGCATCAGCAGGACGACCTTGCTCGCCCTTGGTGACGACCGTGGCCGAGCTACCGGCGGCCTTGACGTACTTGCCGCCGTCGCCGGGCCGCCCCTCGATATTGAAGACGAGGGTACCCTCAGGGACGTTGGCCAGAGGCATGACGTTGCCGGCCGCGATCTGAGCCGGTCCCCATCGACGGATGACCTCCTGGCCCGACCATCATTCCCTCGGCGGCCAACATGATGTTGTTCTCGCCGGCGAAGTCGACCTTGACCACCGGGCCAGGTCGCCCGGGGGCGTGCATGATGTCCACGATCTTGCCCGTCCTTCATGGACGGCAGCGGGATGCGAATGTCGCCCACGTGCCTGTGGCTCGGGGAACGGTAGGTCATACCGCCGTGCCCGCGCCTCTGCTGTCTAAGGTTCTTTCCCATGTCAATCCCCTCAGAACACTCCGATCCTCATGCCGATGTCCTCGGCAGAGTAGCCTTCAGCCAGCTTGACGATGGCGTGCTTGCCGTCCCGGGCGATCTTGGTCCAGACCTTCGCGACCTTGACATCGAAGTGCTCCTCGAAGGCGGCCTTGATCTCCGCCTTGGTGGCGGTGCGCATCACGATGAACTCGAGCTTGTTCCCGTCCTTGAAGTCCAGGGTCGGGGTGCCAGTCATGTGGTTCATCGTCTTTTCTGTGACGAACGGGTGCAACAGGACCTTCTTTGGCCATTAGCACCACTCTCCTACCTTCTTGATGGCGGACTCGGAGAACACGGTCAGGCTTCCAGGCATTCCGCCCGGGGCCAGGTTGCCCGCGTTCAGCTTGCTCTGCGTAAGCGATCTCCACTCCGGGCAGGTTCTTGGCCCCGATGAACAGGTCTGCCTTCTCGTTGGAGACGACTATGAGCAGGTGCGCGGGGCGACTTGTACCGCCTGCCCCGCATCTTTCCGCGGCCAGCCCGTACCTTCTTGCCGTCCTTGCTGCGCACGATGTCCTGCTCCAGCCCGATGCTGCGCAGGGTCTCCATGACGTCAGAGGTGCTCTTCAGTCCCTCCACGTCGTCCTCGATGACGACCGGCAGGGTGACCTTCTCGTCGAACTGGTGCCCCCTCTTCTTGACCGTCTCCACATCGGAGGCGGCGGCCAGAGCGGAGAGCGTGGCCAATGCCTTCTCCTTTCGGTTGACCTTCTTGGACCAGTCCTTCTCCGCCTTGGGCGGGAAGGCCCGGCGTCCGCCCACGTTGTTAGGGGACTCTGCGGCCTTCGCTCCCTGGGTGAGGCTCTGCACACGGGCGACGCCCCTTCCCTTGCCCCAGGTGGACACCGCGTGCCTGATACCGGCCCCGGGCTTGGAACCGTAGGGCTGGCGCCGGTTGGCCTCCTCTGCCACCACGGCCTTCCGGATGACGTCCGGACGGAACTCGGTGGCGAACACCTCGGGCAGGTCCATGGTCTTGACGACGTCGCCCTTTACGGAATAAACGTTGATGTTACCTTTCTTCACAGCCATTGCTTACGCCCCCTGCTTGGATTCAGTGGAGACGTACACCATGCTGGGCGCCTCCTTCAGGTCCATGCCCTGCTTGCGCACCGGGTCCCTCAGGCGGACCAGTCTCTTGGTCGGGCCGGGCACGGAGCCGTGTATCAGAACATATGGGTTGTTGACCAGTTCCATAATGGACGAAGCCGCCCTTGGGGTTGATCTCCTCGCCCTTCTCACCGATCTTGAGTATGCGCTTGTTGACCTCGGTCCTCTGGTGGTAGCCCATCTGACCGGACTGGGGCACGGTCTCACGGACGTAACCGGGCCTCTTCGGGGCCAGGGTACCGACCATCCGGCGGTGCTTGCTGTTCTTGTGGGATAGAAGCTTCAGGCCCCAGCGCTTGACGGCTCCCTGGAAGCCCTTTCCCGTTGGTGACCGCGGACACATCGATCAACGCGCCCTCCTTGGCGAAGTCGGTGATGCCGATGTCCTTGCCCAGGATGCCCTTCGCGTACTCCATGCGCGCGTCCATGGTGCCGCCCCCGATGCGGAGCTCCATGAGCTCGGGGACCTTCTTCGGGACGCCCTTCACCATCTTGGGCTGGGTGTAGGCGAGGATGCGGATATCCTCGACATCGACCTCCTTCAGCTTTCTCCCAGGCCTTGCCCTGGTCGTAGTTCTTGGGTATGGGCAGGCGCCGGGACAGCGTCTCGTCGATGCTAGCGGCCCAGACCTCTCCAGCGGTCCTCAGGCCGTAGCGGGTGTTCTCGTAGAGTCGCACCGCGGCCACCTTCATCGGCGGGACCTCCAGCACCGTGACCGGGATCTTGATCTCCTGGCCAGCGGTGGTGCTGGTCTTGCGGTAGTCGACCATCATAGCGTGCGTCATGCCGGCCTTGTAGCCGGCAAATCCCTGTACCTTCGGGCCTTCGCTGATCTCGGGCCAGTGGTCCAGTTTAGGTGTCTGTCTCGAAGCTCTCTTTCTTGGCGAATACGCCATGGAGCCCTGTCTCGGACGTCTTTTGTTCGGCATATGTCTCCCTCTCTGCTTGCCGAGAGAGCACACTCTCTGTTCTTGCTAACGCCCATTCTCACGAGTGTTGAGGTCCGCACCTTCGACCGTGACTCTGATGTCGCCCCCCAGAACTTAATCGGTTGGCGGTTAAGGGTTGCTCGCGCATTGCCCAAGGAGTCTGGTCGAACGTCCTTATCGCGTTGAGCAACCTCGCATAAGGGTACTTATATTTATACTGTGTGGTGGGGGTATATAAATAAAACCAGGCCGAGGGAAGCCTCGGCAGGCCAAATCTGGCCTCTATCAGGCCTTGCCTTCCTTCGCCTTCTTCTGCGCCCGCTTGCCCCTTTCCTTGGCGTTGAACCCGGTGGCGGCCTCAAGGAACTGATTGTAGCGCTTGATGGTCTCGGTGGCCACTTCCTCGCTGACATCCTTCTTCATCTTGGTGCACACGGACAATGCGGTCTTGCTGATGACCTTGGTCTCCATTCGATCCAGCGCTCCGAAGGAGGCGACCACCAGGTCCCCTTCCATCGTGGCGTTCCCTATGGTCTCCGCCACGATCTTCTTCAGTCCTTCGCCTTCCAAGTCCGAGTACTTCCCCTTCTTGATATCGTAGTCCATAGCCATCCCTCCATGTCAACGTTCCTGATCGCTACCTAGATGTCGGTCCAGGTCCACCGCCGTTCGCATCCGGTCCTGGTAGAGCAGCAGCCCCTCCCATTCATGGCGACACCCACATTCCAGCTCGTCCAGTTCCCGGACGTCCTGGGTGTAGGAGAAACGCTCGACCGCATCAAGTATCTTTCTGTCGCACTTGCCACAATTGTGCACCCCTCGGGGCGTGCCTCCGCCACTGGGGGTGGACAATATCCTTGGTCCGCCCTTGCCCGCGGTGCAGCGCAAAACCTCGACCAAGGACCATAACCAAGGGGGGCGGTAATCGCCGCGGCGCCACAAGGCCTCGACCAAGGTGTGGGATTGCACATTGAGCGGGTTGATGGAAATCGATTCCGAGGTCCTCCGCGCCACCTCGATCGAGGCGGCCGTGTCCCTGATGGCCTGGGCCTCGGTCAGGTAGGGCGGCTTGAGCAATAGGTAGGTACGCAACGGGACGGAGCCTGAAGCGAGCACCTCGGCAGCCCTCTGGTAATCCTTGAGGTGGAAGCCCTTGCGCACAGACCGGTCCAGCACATCGTCGTTGGCGCTCTCTAAACCCAACGCGATCGCCGACCTTCCCTTCGGCAGGGCATCGATGTTCGCCTCGATGACGAACTCCGGGCGGGACTCGATGAGGAAACGCCTGACCCTCGGGAACGAATCGAACAGTTCCCCCTTCATCGTCGCTGGGACCTCATTCTCGTCAAGGAAGCTACCCGAGGTGTAGACCTTGAGCATCGGCTCTCCATCGTATCGATCGAGCAGCTTGGCCAACTGGGCCTTGAGGTCATCGACGGAGACATCGGTGCTCTCCACGTTGTAACCGCACATGGAGCAACCTCCGCTCTTGGACCACCAACAGCCCTTGGTGCGGAGGATGGCCACCATGGCCTTGACACGCTCCCCGCCGATCATGTCCTCCTCCTTCCAGATCGCCACTGGCGACGTGCGGTCGATTGTCCTGGTGCTCCTCATGTCACATCAACTTGATGATGCGGTCATTGCCCCCTCCGATATAAACCATATTGTGGCGCGGCATCGCAACGTGGAACAATTTATATCAAGGGTCAAGAATCAACTGGAGAGGTCTTTGAGATGGCCAAGCGCATTGCAGTGATAGGCTCGGGAGCGGCCGGGATGACCGCCGCCTCCTCCGCTCGGGAGAAGGACTCAGAGGCAGAGATCACGCTCTTCACCGAGGACGAGCACGTCGCCTACTCGCCTTGCGCCATACCATTTGTCATCGAAGGGAGGATCAAGGACTTCCGATCCATAGTCATGCACACCCCGGAATGGTATCGCAAAGAACGGAGGATCGAGGTCCATGTGAGGACCAAGGTCACCCGTGTGGACATCGAGGCCAAGCTCCTGACATTACATGATGGGGCCAACATCAGCTTCGACTCGCTGATCCTGGCGCCAGGGGGAACGGTCTTCGTCCCGCCGGTGGAAGGGGTCAAGCTGCCCGGCGTATATCCGGTGCGCTGGCTCAAGGACGGGGAGAAGATTTTATCGGCATTGGACGAGGTCCAGTCCGTTGTGGTGGCCGGGGCAGGCGTCATCGGATTGGAGATGGCCATAGCGTTGCGCCACCGGGGCAAGGAGGTCACGGTGGTGGAGATGTTCGACCAGGCCATACCCCGTCTCTTCGATGAGGACATGGCGCGGTTGGTCCAGGCGCACTGTGAAAGCCTGGGCATCAAGTTCATGATGGGCTCGCCTTTGGGAGCCATCATAGGCAATGGCATGGTGGAAGGGATCAAGGTCGCATCAAAGGAGGTGCCCTGTCAGATGGTCATATTGGCCACAGGCGTACGGCCCAATCTGGAGCTCGCCAACCAGATCGGTCTGGACATCGGCCCGTTGGGGGCGGTCCGTGTTTCAGCCTCCATGCAGCCCTATCGCAAAGGCAGGTTGGTCAAAGACCTGTATCTCGCGGGGGACGTGGTTTCGTGTGAGAGCGCCATCCTTCCCGGTCCGACCATGAGCCAGCTCGGTTCCTCGGCAGTACGCCAAGGGCGGGTGGCGGGCATCAACGCCGCGGGGGGTTATGCCCAATACCCAGGGGTGGCCAGCCCCTTTGTCAGCGTCATAGGTGAGGTCCAGGTGGGGGGCGTGGGCATGTCCCGTGGCCTGGCCGACTACTATGGCGTCAAGGTCGTGGAGGGCAAGGCCCACGGCATGACCCGGGCCCGTTACTATCCCGGCGGCAAGCCACTGACCGTTAAGGTGCTGGCAGACGCCTCCACCCATAAACTGATCGGGGCGCAGATCGTGGGGGGAGAGGAGGTCACCGGCAGGATCAATTGGATCGGCGCGGCCATAGTCAAAGGGGTGACCGCAGAGGAATTCCAGGCGGGGTTCGAGAACGCCTATTGTCCCCCTGTCTCCATGGTCAGGGACGTGGTCAACGAAGCGGTGGACGACCTGGTCGCCAATCTCTGATGGAAGCATGTCCACCTGCCTTTGAAGCATTAAAGTAGTGAACGAACGTTCCTGAGGGCATGCCCCCATCCGCGACGGCGGCGACCGCCGACAGTGGCGACATAATTGTGAAGAGGAATCCCGCCACGCTCGAGCTTGTGGGCGAGGTCCCTTGCGTGGACATCACATTTGTTCCGATAGCCGTCCGCAAGGCCCGGCAAGCGCAGAAGGTCTGGGCAGACCTTTCCTTGGATGCTCGAAGGGACAGGTTGAAACAGCTGCAGGTCTGGGTGGCGGAGCATCAGCTGGAGATCGCCCGCACGGTCTGCGAGGAGACCGGAAAGCCCCGTCTCGAGGCCACCAACGTGGACGTCATGTCATCCTTGAGCGTCGGCAGGTTCGCCATCGCCCAGATGGGCACTCTGTTCAGACCGAAACGCATCAACCTGGGACGGTTGGACCTGGCCATGAGGGCCATGGGTCGTGGGTCCTACCTGCACGCCCGACCGCTTGGGGTGGTCGGCGTGATCACACCGTGGAACTACCCGTTCGGCCTTCCCTATTCCCAGACCATCATGGCCTTGGCCGCTGGCAACTCGGTCATAATCAAGCCATCCTCTCGAAGCACCTTTGAGCGCTAAGTGGGTGGAGAAGGCCTGTCTGACCTGCGGCCTCCCTGAAGGATTGGTCCAGGTGCTCGTGGGGAAGGGAGGGAAAGTGGGAAAGGCCCTGCTGGCCTCTGGTGTGGACCGAGTGGTGTTCACGGGGAGCGGCGAAAAGGGCAGGGAGGTTATGACCGAGGCGGCGCAACGGTTGACCCCGGTCACCCTGGAGCTAGGCGGGAAGGACCCCTTCATCGTGCTGGAGGACGCGGACCTGGAACGAACTGTGAGAGGGGCGGTCTGGGGGGCCTTCGTGAACGCTGGGCAGACATGCGCGGGGGTCAAGCGCATCTACGTGCAACGGAAGATATCGGACCGGTTCACGGAAGCGATGGCGATGCAGGCTTCCAGACTGAAGATGGGTTGGGGCTGGGACGACCCGGATGTGAGCATTGGGCCACTCATCAGCGAAAAGGCGTTGCGCGAGGTCGAGACGGCCGTATCCCTGGCCATGGAGCAGGGGGCCCGGTGCATCACAGGTGGGAGGCGCCATCCGACTTTGTCCGGTCATTTCTATGAGCCCACCATACTGGTTGACGCAAAGCAGGACATGGAGATCGTTCAGCAGGAGGTCTTCGGACCGATCGTCACCATCATCCCCTTCGACAGCGATGAGGAGGCATTGGCCCTAGCGGCGGACTGTCCATACGCTCTTAACGCCTCCATCTGGACCCGCGACCTGGCACGTGGGAGGGGATTGGCGGAGAAGTTGCCTGGTGGAACAGCGGTCATCAACAACACCCCCTACACCTTCGGGATCGGGGAGACTCCTTGGGGTGGCAGCGGTGAGAGCGGCTTCGGAAGGACGCATGGCCACCTTGGGCTCTTGGAACTGGTGGAGACGCACCACGTGCATTGGGACAAGGGAGGCTATGCTCAGGACATCTGGTGGAGCCCTTACGACCAGGAGAAGCGCGAGGCTGGTGAGGCCTTGGTCAACGATCTGTTCGGAAAGGAGGGCGGATCGGCCCTGTTCAAGATGATGAGACATCGACGCCTAATGAAGAGATGAGCCTCACTTGACCTTGCTTAGACGAATGGACTGACCTTGAGCCTTTATCCTCTGCTTGACCAGCTTCCACAGGTCACCATCTTCGGGGATGTCATCGAAAAAGGCCATGTCGCCCTCCCCCAGGACCTGGTTCATCACCAGGCCTGAGATGAGAGCCCTCTGATGGCCGGTCAGTCCATCGATGGTCCATATCAGGACCAGCGCATCGCGCAGGTCGCTCCCCAATGACATCTCCGTACCCACCAGATCTCGGACTGCGGCATCGTAGCCCCCCAAGGCCTCGATGCCGTTGATGACCGCGTCAGCCGCCGCATTGCCAGCGCACCCTCCGCACAGGTAGGCGGGCATGATGCCCTCTCCCACGAAGGCCAAGGTCTGACCGGCGGCATCCCCGGCGAAGAGTACGTTGCCTTTACAAGGGCCGCCTTCGAAATCAGGCACTGGTGCGTCACCGGTCTTGACCTCCAGGATGCACCGGTCATCGAAATAGCTGGAAATGATGGGATGCTGCACGATCCAGTCCAACAAAGCATCCCGACGGGACAGTCGCTTGCCCACCTGGCCAAAGCCTACATTGGCCCGACGGTCCCCTTTGGGGATCACCCATCCGTATCCGAGACCGATCTCGGGCTCGATGAATATCTGCATGCAGGGCGGCAATTTGCGCTTGGACACCATCTCGAACTCCACCCCGGTGGCCAGGTCGGTGCGGTCGAACCCGTTGCGGCCCAGCAGTTTCCCCACCGTCGAATGCACCCCGTCCGCGGCCACGACCACCTTAGGTTCGATCTCGACCTCCCTGCCTCTCATCCTCAGCTTGGCGCTCAGCACTTGGTCCCCGTCCCGCTCCAGGTCGATAAGGCAGGTGTCAGCCTGCACACCTGCGCCAAAGCGCGCCGCTTCCTCGGCCAGGAACTTGTCGAACATCTTCCTTTCCACGGTCACGCCCTTCCAATAGGGGGATCGGTTGTCCAAGGTCCATTTCCTGTCCAGGACGAATCGCGTGAAATCTTGCCGATAGGAGATCGCAGCTGGTGGCAGACGCAGCCCGCTCTGCCTCAGCAAGGAGCTGCTGACCACCTCACCGCATTGCACCGGCGTTCCTATCTCCTTCTTCCTGTCGATGACCAGGGTCCTTGCCCCTCTCTTTGCGGAGGTCGCCCCCGCCGCGCAACCCGCTGGTCCCGCCCCAACGATGAGAACGTCGCAATCCATCCTCTCACCAACCGTAATTGCCCGCCGCTCGGAACGCCAGGTATATCGCCCGGTCCCTTGAAAACAACATCGCCATCGTGGCATTGAACCCGACATATCCCTTCTCGAACGGCTTGGCGATCCTTGCCATCTCCTCGTTGCTCATCGAACTGAGCCTCCGGTAGGTAGCGATGTCCGAGGCCTTCGCAAATGACGAGGACGTCCATTCCCTTTGATATCGGGCAAGGTCGTCTTTGGCCAGCGCCTTCGCCGCCATGCGACCAGCGATGATGGCCGTGCGTATTCCGCCGAAGGAGATCGAGTTCACCTGGCAGGCGGCATCGCCCACCAAGCACACCCTCCCATTCACCACCCTTTCCGGCTTGGCGATGGGTATGGCCCGACGGTGTCTTTCGATGACGCGCTCTGGCATTTGTTCGGTCCCCCGTGGGAAACCGATCCTCGACCCTTCCTTGGCAGGGAACACCCATTTGTACCCGCCCACATAGCGTTGGTCGTAATGGAAGTGCAGGACCCCCTTCTCCGTCCGTTCGTCTGTGATGAACTGGTCCGCCCAGATCAGCCCGGGCACCAGCTCGGGGAAGAACCTCGCCCTCACCTTGGAATGGGCACCGTCCGCCCCGATGACATGCTCGGTCGTCAATTTTCCCCCCGAGGCCAGATGGACCTCCATACCTGGGCCGTTGCCCACTATGCGGGAAACGCTATCGTCGATCATTTCCCCGCCCATTTCCAGGAACCTGCCCTTCATTCGCTTCAACAAGGCGACCCTGTCGATGATGGCGCCTTTGACCTTGACTTTAACATCGATGTCGCCAGGCCAGTGCTCCTCGACGGTGGCTATGGGCTGTTCGACCAGGCCTTCCAAAGGGAGGTCGATCCCCCTCAAACCGGCTTGGGATATCCCTTCCCCGCACATGCGGTGGTAATGGGCGAACCTATCGTCCTCGAGGCGTTCCACCAGGGCCACCTTGAGCTTGGAAGCGAGAAGCAGGTGGTAGGCGGCCGATGCCCCGCCCGGACCTGCCCCGATGATGACCACGTCATGATGGGACAGCCCGGCACCCCCGGTATTGGGCATAGCTCTCCACAAAGGAGTAACCGAAATCGAATCCTAGGAAGGCGAACAGATAGAGGTAGGAGGACAGGACCCCCACGACGCACAGGGCGAGGATGGCGAGCTTGAGGACGGGCCGCTGCCTCATGATGACCCATTTGACGCCATGCCCTCCCTTGCGGTCCGCTATGTCGCTCAGCTTCTCGTCCAAGAAGGCCGCGATGAAAACGACGATGACGCCCAAGTAGCTCATGTTATCTGGGAAATAGATGAAGGAGAGCAGGGCGAAAAGAGCCGCCACCACGAAACCGGCCTTGAAGGCGGCGTTGTCATATTTTGCCGCGACGAGCAGCGCCAGCAACAGGCCGACGAAGATGGTGGCCGAGTCGGGGTCAACGAAGATGAGCAACCCCATCCATATGCCACACGGCACCGCCAACGCCTTGGCCTTCTTCCTGTCGAAGCAATCGGCGTCGAAGGACTCGTCGCCATATTTGATCAGGATGCCCAGGCTGACGAAGGAGAATGGGATGAGTATCTGTAGGTGGAGCAGCACCTGGTCATGCGCGAATGCGAACAACCAGGCCATGATGGCACACATGATCGTTAGGGAACCATAGATGTAAAGCTTATTCTTGGCGGACGCCTGGACAGGCATTGCCTCCTCTTCATGCTCCATCATCTAGGACCGCCCTACAAGCGACAATGGACTATTAAAACCTCTCAAAATAAGAAAAATTATATAAAAATATATAAAATAAAAGGTTTGGCCGAGGATCGCGTCTCAGCAATCGTAGTAGAGGAAGAACTCCGAGGGGTGGGGGCGCAGCCGGATGGCGTCGTTCTCCTTCACCCTCTTGTAGTCGATCCAGGTCTCGACCAGGTTCTTGGTGAAGACATTGCCGGCGAGCAGGAAGTCGTGGTCGCACTCGAGAGCCTCCAGTGACTTCTCCAGGCTGCCTGGCACGTTCTTGATCTTGGCCGCTTCCGCATTGGAGAGCTCGAACAGGTCCATGTCGTGGGGCTCGCCGGGGTCGATCTTCTTCTTGATGCCGTCCAGACCGGCCATGAGCATGGCCGAGAAGGCCAGGTACGGGTTGCAGGTGCAGTCTGGGGGACGATACTCGATCCTCTTGGACTTTGGACTCTTGCTGTACACCGGTATCCTGATGGCGGCGGACCGGTTCCTCTGGGAGTAGACCAGGTTCACCGGGGCCTCGTATCCGGGCACCAGGCGGCGGTACGAGTTGGTGGACGGCGATGTCAGGGCCAGCAGGGCGTTGGAGTGCTCCAGAAGACCGCCGATGTAGTACATGGCGGTGTCGCTCAGCAGGGCGTAGCCATTCTCGTCGTAGAAGATGTTCTTCCCGCCCTTGGACAAGGATCTGGTGCACATGCATCCCGGTACCGTTGTCGCCGAACAGGGGCTTGGGCATGAAGGTGATGGTCTTGCCGAACTCCCTGGCGGTGTTCTTCAGGATGTACTTGTACATCATGACCTGGTCCGCCATCGTGGTCAGGGTGTTGAAGACCATGCCGATCTCGCCCTGTCCGGCGGTGGCGACCTCATGGTGGTGCACCTCGCAATCGATGCCAGCGTCCATGAGCCTCAGGACGCACTCGGACCTGAAGTCCTGCAGGGTGTCGATCGGCGGGACGGGGAAGTATCCCTCCTTGTTCCTGGGGCGGTGACCCAGGTTGGGAGTTCCGTTCCTGCCCGAGTTCCAGATGCCCTCCTCAGAATCGATGTAGTAGTATCCAGAGTTCTGGTTCTGGTCGAAGCTGACGGAGTCGAAAACGAAGAACTCCAGCTCCGGTCCGAAGAAGGCGGTGTCTGCGATGCCGGTCTCCTTGAGATAGGCCTCGGCCTTCTGACCGATGTAGCGTGGGTCCCTCTCGAAACGGCTCCTGGTCACTGGATCTGCCACATCGCACATGATGCTCAGGGTGGGGATCTTGCAAACCGAGTCCACGATCGCGGTGTCCGGGTCTGGCATGAGGAGCATATCGCTCTCGTTGATATGGGCGAAACCACGGATGCTGGACCCGTCGAACCCGTGCCCATCTCCGAACTTTTCCTCGTCCAGTTTGTCCGCCGGAATCGACACATGCTGCAGTATGCCCGGCAGATCGACGAACTTGAAGTCCACCATCTTGACCGATTTGGCCATCTTAAGGACGCTATCGACCTTGCTGGCGTAGCTGTCCGCGCTCTTCTTTTTGTCTGCCATCTCTTACATCACACTCTTCGACCCGGGACAGTGCTTCGAGAACGCCTAGCGATCTCATGATGAAAAGGCACACGGGGTTGACATGTGGGCGCTGCGATCAGGAGTCTCCTCCTGGAGCCTCCATAGGTTATCAGACCTCGGCCATGCACATCGAAGGACTCGATGACGGAATGGCACCCGACTCTGACCACACAAGCGCCCGCCAGTGGTCAACCCTGCGATGCCTCGCACAGGGTCACGGCTCGAGCATAGATAAATTCTCATAATAAACTTTATTAACTCGACAAATGAACACTATTTTCTCTAAATAATGTATATATGTTCATGATAACGCACCTTAATCCCTGGTCAAAATCCTGCGCCATCACCCCAATCTAAGGATGGCCAGCAATATCAGTTCTTATCGATTTGCCGCACTTCGAAGGAATGGTCACCAAATGTTCGGTCATTCCGAATCAATTGGACATCTCACTGCCAAGTATCCTTTTCCATCCCTTTCTGCACAAGCAACCCTTTTCCTATCAGATATCTATATGCAGAGATGGCCGCGAGGGCGCCTTGCCCCACCGCGACCGATATCTGTTTCTCCGGGACATCGCTCACGTCCCCGGCCACGAAAAACCCGGGAAGGGCGGTCGATTGGTCCTTGTTCGCCACGACCTCTCCCATCTCGTTCAATGGCACCAAACCCCTGACCGGACCGGAGTTAGGGTCCAGTCCGATCCCAAGGAAAACACCCTCCACCAGGACGTCCTCGGTCTGGCCTCCTCCGATCGGCTCCAAACGAAGGCCGATGAGCTTCTCCTCCCCCAGATACTCCTTCACGGTCATTGATGCATGGACTATGACGTTCTTCGAGGCCAGGACCATGTCCTGAAGCACCTGGTCGGCGCGGAAATCCTTGCGACGGTGCACGATGTGAACCTCCTTGGCCTGTCTCATCAGGTCGCGCGCGGCCGTGAGGGCAGTGTTTCCTCCACCTACCACCGCGACCTTCTTGTCCCGATACAATGGGGCGTCGCAGGTGGCGCAGAAGCGCACCCCCCGACCCAAGAACTTCACCTCGTTGGGCAGGTTGAGGCGGCGGTATTCCTTGCCAGCGCAGTAGATCACGGCCTTGGACTGGAACCTCTTACCTCCTTCAAGTACGGTCTCGAATCCTTCCTTGGTCGCAATGATGGAGATCACGTCAGTGCCGATCTCCTCAGCCAGATGGTAACTCTCCATATGGTCCCGGAACGTGGCCGTCATGGTCTCCCCATCCTGACCTGGAAGGCCCAGGTAGTTGTCCACCTCGGAGGTGTAAGTGACCTGCCCGCCCATCTTCTTCGCCACCAGGAGGGCGTCCAGTCCTTTCCTTACGGCATAGATCGTCGCGGACATCCCGGCAGGCCCCGCGCCAATGACCGCCACATCGTAAACGTGACCCTCCTCGGACCTGACCACCTTGCGTTTCCCTTGCGCCTCGCGGAGCACCTCCTCGATCTCATGGTACTGTTCCGGGTCCACCGCCTTGAGGACCTGGAGGTAGAATGGACCAGCTTCCATGGAACCCTGCAGGTGCAGACTCTCGTTTATGACGGTGTGGGGGACACCTTGTACATCATAGCGTTGGGCAAGGGCTTGGAACTGGGAGGCGTCCACCATCTCCCCTCTTATCTTCTCGTTCAGGAAAGCGAACTGATGGGCCAAGCGTACCATCTTGGGGCAATAGGGGCAGGTGAGGGTCACCATCACCCTGATTTGCACCGGGGGCTCGATGGCCTTGACCATATCCTCCAGCTGTTGGTCCAGCTCCGTCTTCTGAAAGGACACCATCAATATGTCCTCCAACAAGGTGGGGAACTCCATGCCGCTGGTTATCCCATAGAACTTGATCCCATAGTCCTTCTCAGCCCGTACTATCGTGCAGGGCGCCATCTCCACGCCATAGCGCCCCACCTCATCCGGAGCGATCATCAGCTCATGCTCCTCTAGAATGATGTTGCTGGAGAGGGCCTGCATTTCATGCAGGATCTTTCGTTGCACATCGCTGGCATGGTCCCCTGCAGCTGTGAAAAGTATCAGACGCACCGGTGAAGGCAAAGCCTCCAGGACCTTCTTGATGTCCGCGGCGGCGCTATCCTCTATGATCTTTGATGGAACCATCTCTTCCGACATAAGCTCGAAATGGAACTGGATGAATTCCGATAAATAATATCGCTAGGTCCCCTAGACCGGTTTCCCGAACGTCCCAATCGAAATAACATAAATAAAGGCGGGCCGATTCCACCTCGATCGATATGGACCTGGAGCAGAGATACAATCTGGTCGTGCGGAACACCGAGGAGATCGTGACGGAGGAGGACCTGCGCCAACTGTTGGCGACCAAGGACAGGCCGCGCGGTTATATCGGCTTCGAACCCTCTGGCCTGGTCCACATCGGTTGGATGGTCTGCGCCCAGAAGGTCAAGAACTTCGTGGATGCAGGCTTCGACTTCGTCATATTCCTGGCCGATTGGCACGCCTACCTGAACGATAAGCTGGGGGGCGACATCGACAACATCCGCGCCTGCGCCAAGTACATGGAGGACTGCTTCGAGGCGCTGGGCGTGCCGAGGGACAAGGTCACCTTCGTACTGGCATCGGACCTGATGGACGACATCGACTACTGGGAGAAGGTCATGCGCATCGGCAAGACCTCCAGCCTCACCCGGGTCAAGCGATGCCTGACCATCATGGGAAGGCAGGAGGACGAGGGGGAGATGGACTCGTCCAAGACGCTCTACCCATTGCTGCAGGCGGCGGACATTTTCGCCTTGGACGTCGACGTGGCATATGCTGGCATGGACCAGAGGAAGGCCCATATGCTGGCCCGGGAGGCGGCGGACAGGCTCAAGTGGAAGAAGGCGGTGGCGGTCCATACCCCACTGCTATCCGGCCTGAAGGGCGGGAACCGCATGGACCCCGTCTCCGCCAAGATGTCCAAGAGCGACCCGGACAGTGGCATCCTCATACACGATTCACCAGAGGACATCAAGCGGAAGGTCGGCAAGGCGTTCTGTCCCCCCGAGGCGGAGGCGAACCCGGTCCTGGAGATCGTAAAATATGTCCTGTTCGAGCGCATCGACACCTTTGTCCTGAAGCGCCCTGAGAAGTTCGGGGGCAACCTGGAGTTCAAGTCCTACCAGGAGCTCGAGGAGGCCTATGTCGCCGGTAAGGTCCACCCCATGGACCTCAAGAACAATGTGGCGGAGACGTTGTCAGAGGTGCTTGCCCCCACCAGGGAGTACTTCGTCAGGAACCCAAAGAACTACGATGACATCAAGGTCATACTGGCCCAGGTAAAGTCATTGCGCTGATCAGTAACGGCCGTTCAAGGTGCGCAGGAATGCCATGGTCCGGCTCATACAGATGTTGGCGATCGCCTCGGCGTCACCATTGCCAGTGAGACCGGCCGCCCCAGGATGACCGCCGCCTTCGTTCATGGTCTCCTTTCCCACGTCCTCTAGCATCTTGCCCAGGTGCAGTCCGGCCCGGACCATCTCCGCCCTGGCCCTGGCGCTGAGGCGGAAGGTCTCATCCCGTTGGGAGACCACAAAGGCCACGTCCGCCCCCATCGATAGCAGCGACTTGCATACCGAGCTCTCGAACGAACTTCCCAGCGAGACCGCCACTATGCGCTCGCCCACTCGTTCGAAGCGCAGTCGCTGCCCACCTTTGAGGACGGCTATGCGCTCGGATATGTCCGGTTCCAGGTCGGTCATGGTGTAGATCTCGTCCATCTCCGCCCCGCTCATGGACATCAGCTCGGCGAAGCTATGCAGCAAGGCCGGGTTGGCGTAGCGGAAGTGACCGCTGTCCGTGGTCATGCCACAGAGCAATGCCAGACCGGTCGATTTCCCGATCGGTGCACCGGATTCCTTGAGGAGCTCGAAGATGATCTCCGAGCAACTGCGCTTGGTATCATCACAAAAATATTGGCAACCGGCCCACTTGTCGCTCCGGGCGTGATGGTCTATGATGATCCAGTCCGGTCCAGGACGATTCATCTCACCCAACTGCTCAGGTGACGAGGTGTCCACCACCAGCACGGTGTCGTATGCGCTCAGATCGGCCCTCTCCAATGTGTCGCAGCCAAGCTTCTTGGATATGACCTTGGCCACCCGGTCCAGTCCCTGGGGGGCGCAGATGTCCACATCCGTGAAGGTGCTGCGCAAGGCAAAAGCGCTCCCGAAAGCGTCCGGGTCGGCATTGCCATGGATCAACACCAGCTTCCGACCTTGCATCAGTCTGGCGATGATCGCCTCGAACACTTTTTCACCAGACCTCAGTTATGAAAAAGAAAAAAAGGCTTTCGGGACCTTAAGGTCCCTCTTCCTCGCCTCGGCCCTCGTTTTGGCCTAGAGCCTTGGAGATCTGTTCCTGCATGACCTGGTACTTCTCGCGGAACATCTTCTCCTGGCGGTCCAGGGTCTTGACGCGGACCTCGGTGGTCTCCTTGTCGTCCTCGAGCTCCTTGATGAGGGACTCCTTGTCCTTCACCATGATCATCAAGGCTCCCACGTTCTTGTAGACGGGGGTATCGGCCTCGGTCTTTCGGAGTTCCTCGAGCGTCATCTCGAACTCCTTCAGCTGGGCATCCATGCGGTACTTCTGCTGCAGCACGCCCTGGAGCTGTTGCTGCAGCTGTTGGAACTGGGCGATCTGGTTCTGTAGTTTCGGGCTCATCTCATCCATGATTCTCACCTATGGTCTTGCTCATGTCCTCGGCGATGTCCATCCATCGGAGGTAGGAGTTCAGCGCAGCGCGCAGGGCCGCCAGGTCGGTCGCCTCCACCCGCAGCACCACCTCATCGCCCTCCAGTCCCGTCTCCACCTTGGTGCGCGGGATCTCCCGCCCCGCCTCGGGCGAGATGGAGGTCAGTATGGTGCTGGCGAACGGGGACCGGACCCTCAGCTCGGCCCGGAGCATGCGCTCAACGTCCCTTGATGACCTTCTTGACGTTCGGCCGTTCCTTATAGAATATCTTGGAACCGCACTTCTCGCACTGCATGCCCACGGTGTTCACGCTGGCGCGGTACGGTTTGTCGCAGTTGCCGCACTTATAGGTCGTTCTTCACCCCTCCCTTGGCAGTCTTATCCTCTTTGGCGACGATCTCCTTGGAGGTGATGCTCCTCATGGTGGGGGCGTAGGAACCGGCCGCGAACTTGGCGCAGCAGTGCCTGCACTCCCAGATGCCGGAGGCTTCCCGCTTCACTGCCAAGTGGTGGCAGGTCGGGCATTCGAACTTGGACTTCTGTAGCTTCTCTATGTCCCTGGTCAACTTGCTGACCACGACACCGTAGCGAGCTCCGAACCGTCCGGAGCTGCCCGCTTTTTCTGTACCTTTCGCCATTGATATCACCCTACTAGTTTACGCAGGTCGTCGCCCAATCTCTGGGCGGTCTCGATGACGCTCTTGACCTGATCGATGGTCAGCGCGCCTTTCAGGCCCTTCTGCATGGCCCTCAGGTCACCGTTCTCGTCAGTGGTTACGGTCAGTCGAGCCGACGCTACTTTTTCTTCGTCGAGAGTCGGATCGAACAATATAGAGTTTTCTATCTGCACCGCGGTGCAGGAGATGGGCATGCTAGCGGATCGGCATCATGAAGTCCTCGCCCTTGCCGTGCGCCTTCCATGGGCACCTTGGCGGTCTTCAGCGCGGTGACCGCGCCGAGGAAGGCCGCGTCGAACAGGTTGCCGTCGTAATCCAGCACATAGATGTCCACGAAGTTGATCCAGACCTCCTTGCCCGGTTCTCGATGCACATCTTCTCCAGGTCGATCATCTCGCTCTCCCGGATGCCACGGTCGACGACCCTGGCCAGCTCGATGGAGTGCTCATCTGGCGGTCCGGCCTCGAAGTTGGGCGAGCCCATCGGGATGAGCTCGGCGTTGGTGGAGAGCACTCCCTTGTCGGGCGTGTCCGCGAACGGCGTGCCGATGACGCATCTTGACGCCGACCAGGACGTCGGTGTTGCCCAGCTTGACCCGGGCGGAACCCTCGGCGCTCTCGATGTAGTTGGTCTCGATGCTGATCGGGCGGTACTCGTCCCACATGCGCGCCGTCCACGCGCTTCCCCTTGGAGATGAGCTTGTGGATGTGGTCCCTCTTGATCTCGGACATGATCGAGCGTGCCATGTTCAGGCCTCCTGTGACGATTCGGCCTGGCAGGCTCCGTCCTCGGTCTCTCCTCGGCGTCCATCGACGCGTAGCGGCGGCGCAGGGCGTCCTTCTGCAGTTCATAGATCATCTGGCAGGCCGGACGTGCCGTATTCCAGGGCCTGGTTGAACTCCGCGATGGTCAGGTGACCGTCCATCTGGAGCAGCAGGACCTCGCCGGTGCGGGGGATCATGGCGATCGGGACGTCGGCTTGGCCGAAGTTGTCCTCTTCCTTGTTCAGGTCCAGGACCACCTGACCGTTGACCTTGCCGACCGCGATGGACGGGACCAGGTCCTTCATCGGGATGCCGGCGTCGGCCAGCGCCACGGAGGCGGCGGTCAGGCCAGCGCACCTGGTGCCAGCGTTGGCCTGCAGCACCTCGATGTAACACATCGATGGAGGTGCGGGGGTAGTTCTCTGTGAACACCACGTACTCCAGCGCCTCGGAGATGATCTTGGAGATCTCGACGGAGCGCCGGTCCGGCCCGGGCCTCTTCCGGTCATTCACCGAGAAGGCGATCATGTTGTACTTGCACTGGACGATGGCCTTGGCAGGGTTCTGCATGTGCCGGGGGTGGCATTCCCTGGGGCCATACACCGCCGCCAAGACCTTGTTCTTGCCTATCTCCACGTACGCGGAGCCATCGGCGCTCTTCAGAACGCCGGCCTCGATCTTGATGTGGCCGGAGCTCGTCCACCTTCCGCCCATCGATCCTGATCCCGTTGTCGTCTATGAGTTTGACGTCGCTGTATTCCACCCATTTGAATCACTCTCAGTTACCGTCAGTTTTGATTTCCTTAGTCACCGAGTCCAGGTATTCCTTGACCTTCTCCGTGAGGCGGCGGAGTCTGGGCGCCCTCCTCGATCATGCGGATGGCACGTATGGCCACCATCATGCTCTCGATCTCCCCGTCCAGCCAGATGCTGCCGTTCTGCCCGATGAAGATGCGGCAGTTGGTCTGGTTCTTGATCATGCTGGATCATTGAACCGCCCTTGCCGATGACCCGGGGCACCTTGCTGTGCGATATCTCGATGACCTGGCCGCCCTGCAGCTTGCGCAGACCCTGCTCCTTCATGGTGACCTGCACCCTCTTGGTCTCGTCCACCATCAGCACCTTGGCCAGGATGGTGTCGCCGACGTTCAGGTAGCGGGACGTGTCCCCGAACTCCACCCTCCATGGGACCTCGTTCACGTGCAACGGGGCCGGATAGGGGGAATTGATGTCGATGAGCCAGTTGGACGGTCCGATGTCCTCCACCTTGCCGATGACGCTGTCGCCCGTGGCTCGGTATGTACCGGCCGCCCAGCGGTATGACGTTCACAAAGTTCGATTTTACGACTCTTGATGCCCAACTGCGCGGCGTAGATCTTGCCCTCCTGGGCATAGGTCGCCGCTCCCGGCTTCAGCCTGCTCGCCATCCAGCAGATCTCCGGGCATTACGATCTCCCGGTTGTCCACCTTCACCTTCCTTTATCTCATTTACACACATCTTCATGAAATCTTGTTACTTAAAAATCTTTGCTTGCATATAAATCAGTATCGAACGCTTAGTCTTGAGCTGCTTGGTCTCCACATCGCCCTTGGTCCTTTCGTTCAAGCTGCCCGAAGAAGTCGTCCCTCATGCCTGCTGGGATCTCCACCACGCCGATCCAGACGCCGTTCGTTCTGCCATTCCTCCTTCTGGATCTTGCCGAAGTGGACGATGTCATCGTAGCACTTGCCATACTCGTCACCGGTCAGCTTGACCGCGATGCTGATCTTATCGAATCGGATCGGGTATCATCGGCCGCGAGCTTGTCCAGGACATCCTTGATCTGCATGTCCGACCGGCTTGAACGGGTCGATGTGCACCTTCGCCTCCTCCATGGCCGCCTCGATGCGGGCCGGCGGTGTGCGGGCCGCCGGTCTGGGGGTTGATGGCATTTCTGGCGATCTCGGAGACGATGCGCTTCCGCTTGCTCTCCAGCATCTCCTTGCGTTGCTGGGCGGTGAGCTGCACCTCGCCCTTGAGGATGATCTGCTTGGCGACCTCGATCGGGTCGGTGGTGCCGAAGACCTCCTTGCATCTTCTCCTCAGAGGCTCGAGTTCCCTTGTGGGCGTTCTTGAAGATCTCGTCGATGACCATGTGCTCGTAGAGGTTCGACTTCCTTGCCCTCCCTGAGCAGGTTCACTACCTTGGGGTCGATCAGGATCTCGAAGGTCTCCCCGTGGGATTCGAGCCGCGCGACAATCGCATCCTCGATGTCGACCATCCTAGCTCCAGGCTCATGCGGCATTGACCTTTTCGATGTACGCCTCGACCTCGGAGTCGTCCAGCCGGCGGAAGTTCTC
Source organism: Methanomassiliicoccaceae archaeon (assembly GCA_963806355.1). Classification (GTDB taxonomy): domain Archaea; phylum Thermoplasmatota; class Thermoplasmata; order Methanomassiliicoccales; family UBA472; genus JACXTP01. The sequence goes on from CAWDXN010000004.1 coordinate 259,215, forward strand.
TCCACGGCTGACGAGCCGATCTCGACCGCCTTGGGGTTGAGCTTCTCTTCCTCGGTGGCCTTCTTGAGCGCCTTGAGACCGAGGACGATCGCCTCCTCCTGTGCCATGCCCTCCGGTACTGCTCCTCGAAGACCTCCATGACCACGTTGCGGCCGGCCCCGATGCTTCCTGCCTTGTAGGAGACCGAGCGCCCCGCTCGGGTCGGTCTCGAACAGGTGCTCGCCCATGGTCGTCCACGCCAGCCACCAGGAGGGCGGTACCGAAGGGCCTGACGCCACCATACTGGGTGTAGTTCTGCTTGTAGTCGCAGATCCGCTTGACCAGCTCCTCGACGCCCATGTTCTCGTCGTAGGTGATCTTGTTGATCTGGGCGATGACCCTGGCCTGGTCCACCAGTATGCGGGCGTCGGCCACCAGTCCAGAGGTGGCGCAGCCGATGTGGTGGTCGATCTGGAAGATCTTCTCGATGGACTTCGGCTCCATCAGTCTGCTGGCGATGCGCTTGTCAACTATCAGGACCACCCCGTCCTTGAACTTCAGTCCGACTGTGGTGGTCCCGCGTCTTGACCGCCTCGCGGGCGTATTCGACCTGGAAGAGCCTACCATCGGGGGAGAAAACCGTGATGGCCCTATCGTATGCCATTTGTCCTGGTTGCATCTTTTCACACCTTCCGCTGTCCGGTCCACCTTAAGAAATGAAGGGATATATATTTGTTGGCCACCGGAAACATGGAGCTCTGATATGCTGGCCAGGTCGATTAACGGAGCTTTCCCGACCGAGCCCCCTCCAACTCCGGGAAGTACCTTTCCCGAAGGGTGCGCAAGGTCCCCGAGGTGCGGAGGGTATGGAAGGAACGGACCGCAGGACGGGCAGCGGTCCCGTTCACCAGATCGATGAGCCTCTCCAGTTCCGGCTCGTTGCATCGCACGATGCCCCGAGGACCGGTGGATTGGATCAACTTGGTGGTGCGCAGGCCGCGACGCCCCGCCTCGAGCATGATCGATTGGACATAGTCCTCTTGGCTGGCGGGTAGGCCGTCCAAGGTCTCCACCGCCACGTAACGACGCCGCCCCCGGTCCGCCTTGACCATCCTACTTCTTCACCGCCGGCTTGGCAGATGAGGTTTGGGGCATGCCCTCCTCGACGGATTGGGCGCGAACGCCGGTGATGACGACCATCACCCGCACCCGGCCCTTGGACTCCGGGTCCACCGAGCAACCCCATATGATACGGGCCCGCGGGTCCACCTTGGAGCTCACCAGCTCGGCGGCGCTCTCCGCCTCGGTGACCGTCATGTCCGGTCCACCGATGACTCGCACCAGCGCCCCCTTGGCACTCTTTAGGTCCACATCTGCCAGCAGGGGGGACATGATGGCCTCGTTAACGGCCTTCTGAACCCTGTCCTCATCGGACTCGTTCTCGCCCAGCCCTATCATGGCAAGTCCTGCGCCCTTCATGATGGTCATGATGTCGTTGAAGTCGACGTTCACCAGCCCCGGCTTGGTCAGGACCTCGGTTATGCCTTTGATGGCCTGCATGAGCACCTCATCGGCCACCTTGAAGGCCGCCTCGATGGGCAGTTTGGGCACCAAGGCCAGCAAGCGCTCGTTCTGGACGATGATGGTGGTGTCGCAATGGGAACGGAGCTTCTCCAGGCCCTTCATGGCGTTCTCCATGCGCAGCCTGCCCTCGGCCTTGAAGGGCAAGGTGACCACGCCGATGACCAAGGCCCCGTACCTCTTGGCAAGGTCCGCCACCACTGGGGCGGAACCCGTACCAGTGCCGCCGCCCATGCCCGCGGTGATGAAAACGATGTTCGCTCCTTCCAGGTACTTGCGCAGGTCCGCCTCCGATTCCTCGGCCGCCTTCTGGCCCACCTCGGGGATGGCCCCGGCGCCCAGTCCTTTGGTCAGACTCTTGCCCAGTAGGACCTTGTTCGGCGCTTGGATGGACAGGAGGTGGCGGGCATCGCTGTTGCATGCCACCAACGTCGCACCGGACACGCTGGCCTGGCTCAGGCGTCTTATGGTGTTCGAGCCGCCTCCACCGCAACCGATGATGGAGATCTTGATGCGCAAGGATTGGACAAGCTTCAAAAGCTCCTCGTCCTCGGCGCTCAGCATCTGCGATTCGCCTGCGTTTGCTCTAGACTGCATCAGTTGGTCTTCGATTTCCTGGTCAAAATCTGACTTCAAGTGCACCCACCCTATTTTCTATATAAAAAAACGGATATATATCGGTTGTCCCTTGAAGCCCGATCACTCGACGAAATTCATCTGAACCCCACAGCTGGGGCAGGAGCGGTCTGTGAGGCCCAGTTTGCACCCGCAGTCCGGGCACTGGTCCCCCAGGAAGGTCCCGCACTCGCAAGGTCCGGCCAGGGCATCGAAGCGAAGTCCACAGGCGGGGCAGGTGACGATGTCGCAGTCCCTGAAGACCTCCCCGCAGGACCGACAGGTCAGACCGTCCAAGTCCACTCTGCCTCCGCACTCTGGGCACAGAAAGCTATCATTGTCCCGGACGAATATCGCCCCACACTCGCACTCGTTGCAATAGAACCGCCACCAAGCGGTCGCAGGAGGGACACCGCAACTTTTGGGACGAGGGCAACGCGCTTTGGTCGCCGTTGACCATCGTCACGGCCCTCACCTTTTCCTCGTCCCATAGTTCGCCGCATAGAGGGCATGACCCCATGCGGGTGAGGCAGACCACATGGAAAGGCTGTCCGCACTTGCATCTCGCATATTGGAGGCCCACCTTGATGTAACCCATGCACATGGGGCACATGAGGGCCCTGGGCTTGTCGTCGTCCTTGATCTTGGGCTTGGAGACCCCTCGGACCGGTGAGGCGGCATCATCCGCGCCCGCCACCGGGCGAGCGAATCGACCGAGCCCATTGAGGAGCCGATGATGGAATAGCTGGTGGACCGACTCCAAAATGCCGGGTCGTGCCTTCGGTTTCCCTCTCAACGTTCGCTCTCAGGCTTCCCAGCTCCTATGGTGGACCCGCCTTCCAAGGTAGCTACGTATGTTATAACTTACGCTCAGATTACCTATAATTGAAATCCTCCATGGGATCGGCCTCTACCTTACTTCCGAAATTATAAACTAAAAAACCGAAAGTCATTTAAACAATACGCATTGACGATGATTCGTATGACCGGTGTTGCTAACACAGTGAGGGTTTTCAAAATCTTGAAATACGCTCATCCTTATTGTGGGGAAACCGCTCAAACTGTTTATATCACATATACGAAAAACGCAAATTATCACGACGTAGGACGGGAAAAGGTGAAGGGGAGGTGCGCCAATAGGCGCGAAAGGTGGTCGGATTTCGTAAGAAATCAGAACGCCAGTGACCCGTTCTTTGCTAGTGATCCAGTATTTAGTGAGAAGGTAGGAGGAGCATAGATGTCGGAAAAGACAGGATCTGTGTTGGTTGTAGGAGGAGGCATTGCCGGGGTTCAGACCTCTTTGGATTTGGCTGAGTCCGGTTTCAAGGTCTACCTCGTTGAAAGAAAGCCGAGCATCGGTGGAGTGATGGCACAGCTGGACAAGACGTTCCCCACGAACGACTGTTCCATGTGCATTCTCTCCCCGAAGCTAGTGGAAGCCGCCAGGCACCCAATGATCTCAATGTTGACATTGAGCGAGGTAATGGCTGTCGAGGGTGAGGCCGGGAATTTCACGGTCACACTGAAGAAGCATCCCCGCTACGTGCGGGAGGACCGCTGTGTCGGTTGTGGCCTGTGCGCTGAGAAGTGCCCGTCCAAAGTCTCGAGCGAATATGAGGTGGGCATGTCACAGAGGAAGGCCATCTATGTTCCCTACGCCCAAGCCGTGCCGATGAAGTACGCCATCGACGCCGATCGTTGCCTCTGGTTGACCAAGCAGCGCTGCGGGAACTTGCAAGAAGGTACTGTCCCGCCGATGCCATCGATTACGAGACAGAAGGAGGTCGATCGAGAAGCTGAACGTGGGCGCCGTCGTTCTGACACCTGGCTTCCAGGTATTCGATGCCACCCGCAAGAGGGAATACGGTTACGGCGACTTCAAGAACGTCGTCACCTCCCTGGAGTTCGAGAGGATCCTGAGCGCCACTGGCCCCTACCAGGGACATGTGGTCCGGCCCTCCGACCACAAGACCCCCAAGAAGGTCGCATTCATCCAGTGCGTCGGTTCCAGGGACGAGAAGGTAGGCAACCCCTACTGCTCCTCCGTGTGTTGCATGTACGCCACTGAAGCAGGCCATCATCGCCCGGGAGCACACCCACGGCCTTGAGCCCACCATCTTCTTCATGGACATCCGGGCCTTCGGCAAGGAGTTCGAGGACTACCGGGCCCGGGCCGAGAACGAGTACGGTATCAAGATGTACCGTGGCTCCCGTGTCGCCTCGGTCGACGAGGACCCTGAGAGCAAGGACCTCACCCTGAGGTTCAGCTCCGGTGCCTCCGAGGTCAGCGCCGACGACTTCGACCTGGTCGTGCTGTCTGTCGGCTTGGAGGCCGCCCGCCTCCGCCAAGGAGCATGTCCGACCGCCTCGGCATCAAGTTGAACGAGTTCGGCTTCTGCCAGACCGGTGTATACACCCCGTTGGAGACCAACCGCAAGGGCATATTCGTGTCCGGCGCGTTCAGCTGCCCCCAAGGACATCCCGACCACCGTGGCCGAGGCCTCTGGTGCCGCCTCCAAGGCCGGCGCCCATGTGTTCATGAACCGCATCTCCATCGACGATGTGGTCAAGGAGGTCCCCGAGGACGATGTGAAGGGACAGGAGCCCAGGATCGGCGTCTTCGTCTGCGACTGCGGGATCAACATCAAAGGCACCGTGGATGTACCGTCCGTCGTGGAGTACGTCAAGACCCTGCCCAACGTCGTCTATGCGGAGGAGAACAAGTACACCTGCTCCGCCGATGCGCAGGAGATGATCAAGAAGATGATCAAGGAGCACAAGCTGAACCGCGTCGTCGTCGCTTCGTGCACGCCCCGTACCCACGAGGCGCTGTTCCAGAGCACCATCAAGGAAGCTGGCCTGAACATGTTCCTGTTCGAGATGGCCAACATCCGTGACCAGTGCTCCTGGATCCACATGCATGAGCCCGAGAAGGCCACCCAGAAGTCCAAGGACCTGGTGCGGATGGCCGTCGCCAAGTCCAGGTTCCTGGAGCCCCTGTCCAAGTCAAGGTTGGGCGTCACCCACTCCGCCATCGTGGTCGGAGGCGGATCTGGCCGGAATGACCGCAGCGCTGGACATGCGCCCAGCAGGACTTCCACGTCGACCTGGTCGAGAGGACCGGCGAGCTGGGCGGCAGCCTGAACAAGCTGTTCACCACGCCGAGGAGGGCAAGAGCCCGAAGGAGTTCATCAAGGAGATTGATCACGCAGGTCAAGGCCAGCGAGAACATCACCCTGCACATGAACTCGGAGATCGAGGACGTCGCCGGCTTCGTCGGCAACTTCAAGGTCAAGATGCAGACGCCGAGGGACAGGAGATCGAGACCGGCGCCATCGTGGTCGCGGTCGGTGCCGAGGAGTACAAGCCCAAGGAGTACCTGTACGGCCAGGACAAGAAGGTCGTCACCCATGAACGAGCTGGAGGAGAAGATGGCACCACGGCCACTTCAGCTGCCAAGAAGGTCGTCATGATCCAGTGCGTCGGCTCCCGGAACAAGGAGGCCCCGTACTGCAGCCGGGTCTGCTGCTCCAAGGCGGTCAAGAACGCCATCGAGATCAAGAAGAAGCACCCCGACGACCGAGGTCTACATCCTCCACAAGGACATCCGGACCTACGGGTTCCGCGAGGCCCTCTACCAGGAGGCCGGAGAGCTCGGCGTGAAGTTCGTCCGCTTCGCCGAGGACAAGGACCCGGTCCTGGCAGCAAGGAAGGCGAGCACTTCGAGATGATCGTCGAGGACACGGTCCTCGGGCGCCGACATGTTGCTCAGGCCGGACCTGGTCGTGCTGAGCACTGGCATCAGGCCCAACCCGGACAACGAGCACCTGGCCAAGATGCTGAAGGTGCCTCTGAGCAAGGACGGTTACTTCCTGGAGGCCCACATGAAGCTGAGGCCGGTCGACTTCGCCACCAACGGCGTGTTCCTCGCCGGACTGGCGCACTGGCCGAAGTTCATCGATGAGACCATCGCACAGGCATCCGGAGCGGCCGCGAGGGCGATGACCATCATCTCCAAGGAGTTCCTGGAGACCCAGGGTATCATCGCCGCGGTGAACGACGATGTCTGCGACGGTTGCGGCGTCTGCGAGCCGGTCTGCGAGTACAAGGCGATCACCATCGTGGCGGACCCGAAGAACCCCGGAGAAGCTGAAGGCCGTCGTCAACGAGGGCCTGTGCAAGGGCTGCGGCACCTGCGTGGCCGCCTGCCCGTCCGGTGCCATGGAGCAGAAGGGCTTCAAGAACCACGCAGATCATCGCGCAGATCGACGCCGCGCTCGAGGGAGGTGAAAGTAAATGTCCAGCCAACAGATGGCCCAGGCAGAGCCCAAACCGGCCGAGGCCGGACAGTTCGAACCGAAGATCATCGTCGTTCTGCTGCAACTGGTGCTCCTACGCCGGCGCCGACCTGGCTGGAGGTCAGCCGCTTGCAGATGCCGACCAACTTCCGTGGTCATCAGGACCATGTGCTCGGCCAGCGTGGACCCGGAGTTCGTGCTCCGGGCCTTCGCCAAGGGCGCCGACGGCGTCCTGGTGCTCGGCTGCCACCCCGCGGACTGCCACTACATCGGTGGCAATTACCGGACCAGGAGGAGGATCGCCCTCCTCAGGATGCTGCTGGAGCAGTACGGCTTCAACCCCGAGCGGCTGAAGCTGGAGTGGGTCTCCGCTTCCGAGGGACAGAAGTTCCAGAAGACGATCAAGGAGTTCACTGAGATGATCAAGAGAGCATCGGCCCGAACCCGATCAACGAGGAGTAGATCCAGGATGCGAAGGCGAGGTGGAGAAGAACATGGCAAAGATCAAGATAGCGCAATATTGGGGAGCCGGTTGCGGAGGCTGCGATGTCGCCCTCCTCGACATCGACGAGAAGATCCTCGGCGTGGCCGAGATGGCCGACATCGTGTTCTGGCCGATCGCCGTGGACACGCAAGCTGAAGGACGTCGAGGCGATGCCCGACAAGTCCATCACCTGCACCCTCTTCAACGGAGCGGTCAGGAACAGCGAGAACGAGCACATGGCCAAGCTGCTCAGGCAGAAGTCCGCCATCGATCGTCTCCTTCGGTTCCTGCGCCTGCTTCGGCGGCATACCCGGCCTGGCGAACGTGACCAACGCGAAGGACGTGCTGGACTACGTCTACACCAAGACCTTCTCCTCGGATCAGACGCTCGAGCAGCAGGTGTACCCGCAGACGATGACCCACACCAAGGACGGGGACCTCGAGCTGCCCGTCGCTGTACGACACCGTGCTGACGCTCGATCAGGTCATCGACGTCGACTACTACATGCCAGGCTGCCCGCCCACCACCAACCTGATCAACGAGTTCCTGGGCGTCGTGGAGAAGCACGTCAAGGAGGGCGCGCCACTGCCCCCGAAGGGAGCGGTCATCGCTTCCCAGAAGACCCTGTGCGACGAGTGCAAGAGGAAGAAGGAGGTCAAGAGCATCGACCGAGATCATCATGCCCTACGAGATCGACATCGACCCGGACAAGTGCATGCTGGAGCAGGGCGTCATCTGCCTCGGACCGGCCACCCGCGCCGGCTGCGGGGCCAAGTGCCTGGAGGCCAACCAGCCCTGCCGGGGATGCATGGGACCGACCGCCGAGGTGCTGGACCAGGGCGGCTCGATGCTGAGCGCTCTGGCCTCGGTCTTCAAGATCGGCGACAACGAGGCGCAGCTCAACGAGGAGGACATCCTCAAGATAATGCCGCAGGTGAAGGACCCGCTGGGAACGTTCTACTGCGTACACCATGCCCAAGTCCATCATCAAGAGGAACGTCAAGGAAAGGAAGCCAGGTAAGAAAGGAGGCATAAGACATGTGCCCGATACTATCAGACGAGAACACCACAAGTCCGAGTCCAAGCGGATCACCATCGACCCCATCACCAGGCTGGAAGGGCCACGGCAAGATCGAGATCTTCCTGAACGACGCAGGGAACGTCGCCAACGCCTACTGGCAGGTGCCGGAGCTGCGTGGCTTCGAGACGTTCTGCATCGGTCGGTCGGTCGACGAGCTGAACAAGATCACCTCCCGTCTGTGCGGCGTATGCCCCGGAGCGCACCACCTGTGCTCCACCAAGGCCCTGGACGGGGTGTTCAAGGCCACGCCCCCGCCCGACGGCCGATCAAGCTGCGTGAGCTGTTCTACGCCGCGCACTACGTGCACAGCCACATCGCGCACTTCTATGCCCTGGCCGCAGCGGACTTCGTGCTCGGGCCATGCGCCCCAGCCGCCAACGAGGAACATCCTCGGCGTGGTCGGCGCGGTCGGCGTGCCGGTCGGTGCCGAGGTCATCAAGCACCGCTCCTACGCCCAGAAGATCCAGGAGATGCATGGGTGGCAAGGCCACGCACCCGGTGTGCGGTCATCCCCGGCGGAATGTCCAAGCCGTCATCACCGAGGACGAGCGCAAGAAGATCGAGGCCATGTGCCAAGTCCATGCGTGGAGTTCGCCAAGTTCACCCAGCAGGTCTTCGCCGACGTGGTGCTGAAGAACAAGGACTACCTCGACCATCATCACCAACCAGGACATCTACTACCAGGAGACCTACAACCTGGGCACCGTCGACAAGAACGACAAGATCAACTTCTACGATGGAACGCAGAAGATGATCGACCCGGACGGCAAGGAGGTCGCCAGGTACACCGGACAAGGAGTACCTCAAGTACATCGCCGAGCACGTCCGAGCCCTGGTCCTACGAGAAGTTCTGCTACTTCAAGCCGGTCGGCTGGAAGGGATTCGTGGCCGGAAAGGACTCCGGCATCTACCGCGCCACGCCGCTCTCCAGGTTCAACGTCTCCAAGGGCTTCACCACCCCGCTGGCGCAGGCCGAGTACGAGCAAGTTCAAGGGAACGTTCCGCGACGCTCGGCATCAAGGGGCCGGTCCACCACACCATGGCCATGCACTGGGCCCGTGTCATCGAGCTGCTCTACGCGGCCGAGCAGATGCTCGAGCTGTCCCAGGACCCGGAGATCACCGACACGAACATCCAGGGCAAGCTGGACACCCCGGGCGAGGGAGTCGGTATACTGGAGGCCCCGCGCGGAACCCTGATCCACCACTACATGGCGGACGAGAACGGCATCACGACCGACGTGAACCTGGTCGTCGGGACGACCAACAACAACGCCCCGATCAACCTGGACGTCAAGAAGGCCGCCAGCGCGCTCATCAAGAACTGGCAAGTGTCCAACGGTCTGCTGAACATGGTCGAGATGGCCTACCGGGCCTACGACCCGTGCAACTCCTGCGCGACGCACACCCTGCCTGGCCAGATGCCGATGAGGGCCGTCATCAGGCACTCCGACGGGTCCGTGTACAAGGTCCTGTCGAACTTCTAAACCGTTTTCCCTTTTCCTTATTTTTTATTTTTCTTCATAGGAGCTAGGGCTATCGGCATAACGCTTCCATCGTCCTCTTCGTTCCACCCGTCAGGTCCGCCACCGTGCCAAGATAGATGCCGTCCAGAAGGTAGACGCGGGCCGATTCCAGCTCGATCATGTCCTTGGAGAAGATGGGACCAAGCAGCCTCGGCCCCTGAAAATTGATGGGGGAACCTCTTAGGCCCGGGTTCAGAGGAGGGACCATTATGACCTCCTCCGGTAGGCGCTGGTATCGCTCATGCGGTCCAGGCCTGAACCTGGCTCGGACCCAGCATCGTTCCACCGCGCTCGTGTGCAGCCCATCCTCGAAAAGCACCGCTGGATGGTTATGACCCAGAACCAACACTCGGGAGCGCATGACCTCCTCCGAAGGCCAAGTATGACCGTGGACAAAACCGATGTCCTCCAGCACCAGTCCCGAAGCTGGATGCATCTCCACGGCGTCAGGGAGCATCTCCTCCAACCTTGTGTCATGGTTGCCCCGCACCACCATGACCCGGGGGTAGGCCTTCAGCAATGCCCGGAAGAACTGGGGCACCTCCCGGAACTCCTGTCGGCTCGAACCAGGGACCATGTGTTTGACGTCGCCTAGGATGACGATGCCATCATGCCCCGGGGCCACCTCTACGAGCTGTCTCTCCATACGATGGGTCTGGCTAGGCACGTGCACGCCATTGAGCCTCATCTCATGCTCCAATCCGATGTGCAGGTCCCCGACACAGACCAGCTTCGATTCGCCCACCAGTTCGAGGATGGGTCGGTCCGGCAAAGGTGTGAGCTGCAGTCTCATTCCCCCTTCCAGAGGCGTATGCGACAGCTCATCCGGCAGCCCGGCCCGAAATACCGCCGCCTCCACCTTGGCGATGTCATATTCGACGCGGCGGTGCTCGAACACATCCTTGGTCGAGTCGAAGACCATGTAGCTCGCCCTTTTGTCGCCATCCCTGGGCTGTCCCACCGACCCTGGGTTGACGATGGTCCCCCGGGACGTCCTCGCCACATAGGGTATATGGGTGTGGCCCAGCACCAACAATCGGCATCCGCACCGGTCGATCAGTCCCTCGTCCGCCTCGATCTCATAGACGTACTCGTCATCGCCACGGGGGCTGCCATGGAACATGCTGGCGCGGAGGGCGCCGATAAAGACGTTCAGATCGGGTCGAAGGGAGCGTAGGAATTTCAGTGAGTTCTCGTCCAGATGTCGTGCCGTCCAGCGTGCCGCCGTCGAGGCCATGGGGTTCATGCCTGAGGCGTTGGCATGCAGCGCTGCCCGATCATGGTTGCCAAGGATGGTTATTATTCCGTGGTCTTGAAATTCGCGGATGATCTCGTTGGGGAAGGGGTAATAACCGACTATGTCCCCGGCATGGAATATCCTATCCACCCCTTGTCGGTCCAGCTCTTCGAGCACCGCCCTCAGGGCCGGGAGGTTGGCATGGACGTCGGAGAGGAATGCCACTCGCATGCCAATTCCATCCCAGTGGCCTCTATAAGAACCTATCAAGGGAGCGAGAAAGCACCCGAGGCACCTCTTCCACCATATCGGTGGCCAGAAGACCATAGCTGTGCGTCTCGAAGGCCAGGTCTCCGGCCGCCCCGCTCGTGTATGCGGCGACCCGGGCCGCCATGAACGGGTCCATCCCCTTGGCCAAAAGCCCCGCGCATATCCCTGCCAGGACATCCCCGGTGCCACCGACGGTCATTCCGGCGTTGCCGGTCTTATTGAAGCGGACCCTCTCCCCGTCGCTGACGATGTCCAGGGCGCCTTTGAGGAGCACGGTCATGCCGATCCGCGCAGCCAGATGTTTGACCTTCTGCACCCTCATGTCGATGTCTTCGGGCAGCTCTTGCCCGATGAGCTTCATGTACTCCCCCGGGTGGGGCGTGATTATCCCCTTCTTTCCTTTGAGGAGGTCCAGATTGCCCCCGGCAAGGGCGGCGAAACCGTCCGCATCGACGACGATGGGCAGGTCGCAGGCCTTGATGATGAGACGGACCGCCTCCATGGTCTGCGGGTCCCTTCCCAAGCCAGAGCCGATGAGCAATGCGTCCACCTCCCTCAGGTAGCCCTTCACCTTCGGCACGTCCCCGGGATGGAGCACCTGGCCTCCCAACGGGTGAACGATGAGGTTGGGCGTATAGGAGGCGATGGTGGATGCCACGGCGTTCGGTGCCGCCACCCGCACCAGGTCCGCACCGATGCGGTAGCATCCCAGCCCTGCCAGGCAAGGCGCCCCTGTATAGGGCCCCCCTCCCACTATGAGCACCCGGCCATTGTCACCCTTGTGCGTCGTCTGTCCAGGGATGGGGTAGTAGGCGTAATCGCCCGGACCACAGTACGTCTCGGCCTCCTGAGGTATGCCGATGGCCTCGACAACGATCTTGCCGGAGTTCCCCTCGTCCATCCCCTCCTTGAGGTCATGGAACGTGACCGTGGTCCTAGGCCTGACCATGAACTCGCTCCCCAATCCAGATGGTATGTCCACCGAGACGATAGGGATGCCCGACGCGTTCATCTCCTGGATGATCTCCCCGAAGGGTTCCCTAGGCGTACCCACCGTGCGCACGCCCAGCAGGGCGTCTATGAGCAGGTCGTAACCTTCCAGGCAACCTTTCCTCCAAAGCATGGAGATCTCCTGGACCTTCTCGTAGTTGGACCAGGCCACCTGTTTCTTGATGAAGTTGGGGGGCCGAGCAAGCATCACATCCACATCGTTCCTTTCCTTGAGGTGGCGAGCCGTCACGAAGCCATCTCCGCCATTGTTACCGCAGCCGCAGAGCACGGCGATGCGGAGACCGCTGCCAAAGTCCCTTTCCACGACCGAGGCCACCGCCCATCCCGCGTTCTCCATCAAGGTCTCCAATGAGACCCCAAAATACTCGGAATTGGTATCTAGAACGCTCACGTCCTTGAAGCTCAACATGGGGCACGCATCGATTCCAGGCGGTATAATTCTTGCCACGGTCAAGCATTGCGCGGTGCGATAACCGTTTTATACGGGTACACAGATTTGAATGGCTGAGCTGTTATGACTGAGATAAAGAGGCTTGTCCTGGACGTGCTCAAGCCGCACCACCCTTCCATAATCGAGCTGGCCCGACGACTGAGCACGGTCGAGGGCGTCATGGGCGTCAACCTGAGCTTGAACGAAGTGGACCAGGAGACCGAGAATGTCAAGATCACCATCGAAGGCAACGACATCAACTGCGACAATGTCGACGAGGTCATCACCGAGTCCGGCGCGGTGATCCACTCAGTGGACAGTGTGTCAGCTGGAAAAAAACTGGTTGAAGAGGTCGAGACCCCTCAGGACCGATGATGTTGTTGGTGCTGGTGGGTGTGATGCACCGGAGGCATCCTCTTCAGGTGCTGCCCCACCTTCTCGATCAATAGGGTCTTGGGCAGGGACCTTTCCACTAAGACCCTTCCCTTCTTTTGGTGCCACGCACCGGGGTACGCCTTCTCAGGCTCTGCCTTGTATTGCAGACCTAGGTGCTTCACCGCGATGACCAGCATCTCCACGGTGGGGGAGGCCACTGCTATGTCCTTGCCTACCTTGCGACCTTCCGCCCGGCTGCGCGTTATGTCAAAATATTCAGGCCACAGCACCCAAGCCTTGTCCTCATCTAGGGCCACGGGTACCGTCCCCCGTCAACGCTCACTCTTTGACGAGCACGGCGTTGACGATGCCGTCCTGACCCGGTCGCGATGTGACCTTGGCCAGACCCATCTCGGTCTGGATGACAGCGCCTTTGTTGATGATGTTGCGCTGCACATAGTTGGGGTTGGCGGCGTTCTTCTTCACCGTGACGATCTTGGACTTGGCCATCTTCTTGGTGGCTGGGTCGACGACGTTGGCGTACCTAGCTTTCAACATGCGGACCTTCTCGTTTCCGCCCCTGGTCCTGATCATCTGAAGGCGCTCCTCGCCGATGAGAGTGAAAGACGGCTCGCTGCCGATCTCGAACCTTCTCTTCTTCCTGCCCAGGCGCAACCGTCCTCCAGACGGTTTCCTGCGGGACTTACCTTGCCATAATGCCATAGGGATCTAGAGCCACTTAATTGAAGGGTGATATAAATAGGTTGCTCATTCCGAGACCTTGTCCAACAGCATTGGCTCGATCCGATCGTCTATGTCCAGGAGCGCGCTGTTCCCATCCTTCGCGGCACCGGGGTTGAGGAAGATCGTGCCATCCTTCTCAAGGATGCCTCTCGCCTCATGTATGTGCCCCGAGAGCACCAATGGGGGATGGAACTCCTCCACCACCCTCTTGATGGCGACGCTGCCTCCGTCATGTCCGCTGAAGGTCCGATCGTTCATACCCAAGGGAGGGCAGTGCACCACCAGGACCGCCCCTGGCACCATCACCTGACCGAGCCGTCGATAGATCTCCTCCTCCGGGACCTCGTTCGGCGTGTTGAAGATGGTGGGATTGGAGCCGCCAAAACCGACGAAATCGCGTTCGCCGATGCGCACCTTGCGAAGGTGCAGGGAAGTGCAGCTCCTCTCGATATAGTTCAGCGTAACGGGCGGGTCGCAGTTCCCAGGCACGGCATACACCTTACCCATCAGTCCCGATAGGAACTCAGAGGCCCATTGAGGCGGTCCGAAATGGGTTATGTCGCCAAGGACGATCACACCATCCGCGCCGTGCTCCTCCACCAATCGGTTGGCCCACGTCTTGACCTTGTCACGCATGTGTATGTCCGAGATCACCAGGAAGCGCATCGCAGCACCGATGATGGGTAAAACACTTCCTTGACTTATCCTTTCACATCAGAGGAAAGGCAAGGCACCATAGACAAGAACATATGCTATGAGGAAACCGGCCATGGCCCCTCCGTTGAGGAAGGGTAGCCCAGCCTGAGGTCGGCCCGTTGCCACCTGACGCATCAGGATGGCGAATCCAAGGAAAGAGCCGAGAAGGGTTCCCAATGCCACAGCCAACGCTTCAATGGAATATTGGAATGGGACCTCCTCCGGCGAGAGGAAGATGGCCGCCGAGACCACCAGTATCCCCGGTATGACCGCATCGCCCACCCCCATCATCATGGTCTCCCTGGTCCCGGCCTTGCTCTCGTCCTTTAGGTCCAGTGGCCCCTCCTCGTCCATTCGGTAGTCCAGGCTCTTGGGCACCACGAACAGCACCGGCAGGCGCAGCTCGGAGACGCCCTCGGCCAGGGTCAGCATGTGCTTGGTCTTGTAGACCGAGATGGCGTCGTACACGGCCAGGATTATGAGGAGGATGAACACGGGTAAGATCCCGAACGATACCCCGAGTATGGCCGCCGCGCCGAAGGCCACGATGAAGCCGACCAGATCGATGACGTACCATTCGGGACTTTTCCACAACAGCAGGACCAGTATCAGGGCGAGCAATGTGGGCAGCACGTCCACCAGCAGCGCGCTGTCCGTCATGTAAAACGTCAGGGGCAGGAAGACCGCATACAAGGTCATGAAAACCGCCCCTAAGAAGATGTAGCGTAGGGCGTTCCCCTTGGTGAGCTTCAGGACCACCAGTATGATGGCGGTCATGATGATCATCGCCGCCACGTAATAGAGGGGGTTCAATGGGTCCCCTGGGTCTTCGAAGGCTTGAAGGCTGAGGTCGTAAAGGATCGGTGCGAAGAGCAGGGCTACCCCCTGGACGGTGAGGAAGAGCAAGAACACCGCCACGTACTGTCCTCTGGCCCTCATACCCAGGGCAACGGAAGCTGGACATATGAACCATTCCCTGAAAAAATCGGGACATGCACTTTCGTCCCGCCGGGACATCGGGAACAACCTATATCCTCAAGCATGCCTTCGATGTGACAAAGATATGACCGATGGCGCAACTAGTTACGGCAATAGGTTGGACCGCACCAAGGACCTAGCGGACATATTCGAACTGGTGAAGGATGGTGTGAGGGCTCGGTTGGGCATCTCCAGGGCCGGTCTGATGCTCGGGGTCGCCGATATGGGAGGGGGCCCGGGGCAATTCCTGGGCGGTCTCTACCCGGTCACGAGCAATGTCATCGTCCTGAACCTTACCGCCACCAAGGCCATCTTGTCGAGCAGGCCGGAACTTTACAAGCCATACGTCTTCACGGTGCTGTTGCACGAATACCTTCACACCCTCGGTTTCCTGGACGAGGAGCAGGTGCGCAGAATGGTCCACGAGATAAGTCTGGCACTGTTCGGGCCGCATCATGCCGCGACCTGGATATCCGAGGACATCGGCCGGGTGATGCCCTTTGCCACGCCCCGCGTCGCCACTCCGATAAGGCAGGACGCGGAGGTGGAGCTGGTGGACGGCTTCGACCGCTCCAGCTTCGACCGGTACATCTGGTGAGATCACTTTATCTCGGTCAGGATGGCAAAGGCGACGTTGCCTGAGACCTTGGTGATCTTGGCCTTGACCCGGGACCCCTTGGAGGTGCCAGGGACGTAGATGATGTAATCTCCCACCCTGGCCACGCCATCGCCCTTCTTGCCGACGTCGTCGATCTGCAGGTCGCACCTCGATGCCCTCCTTGAGCACGTCCTTCTCCGGGGCCTTGGCGGACTTCTTGACATTGACTGGCCGGTGCGCACCGCAGGCCTCGCACTCGAGAATGAGTATGCGCCCCTCCCGGTTGATGTGTGTGTCCGGGCGGCCGCACTCCGAGCACAGGACAAAGGTCTCGGTATAGGTGGTGATGCGGTCCTTGATCTGTTGCGGGGTGAGCCTGGCCTTGAAGATGACCCTCCTCCCGTCCACAGTCCCGGGCGTACCTAGCTCCTTCAACAGGTACTGCAAAAGGTGTTCCGGCTCCCGGCGCAGGGCGTCCACTATCTCCCCGAAGTTCTTCAGGACCGTGGTCTTGCCCTCCTGGAAGACGTCTGGCTCCGGAACGGTGAAACGCTCGTGCTTCTCGATGGTCTCCGGCAATTGGGCCTTGGCCCGATCAAGCAATGAGAGGTAATCGTCAGACATGTGAACCACCGCTCTCAAGAGCCACCGTTGATATAAAGGTTGCTAGCGACCGCTCCATCGCAGCCAGGACGCTCAACCAAAGCGGTGCTTGATGGCCGCTCTCAGTAGCCCCAAGTGCAAAGGGGAGGGCTTGTTCGGGCGCGATTTGAATTCCGGGTGGAACTGGCAGGCCACATAGTAAGGATGGGCGTCCAGCTCCCCGATCTCCATGCTTGCACGCCGTCGGCCGAGCGTCCGGTGAACCTCCAGCCGGCCGATTCGAGCTCGCTCGATGTACTTCGGGTTGACCTCGTACCGGTGCCGGTGCCGCTCCATGATCAGGTCTGGAGCCGTAGAGCTCGAAGGCCTTGCTGTTCTCCGCCACCACCACCGGCTGGGCGCCCAGGCGCATGCGTGGCCCCCTTCTTGGTGACATGCTTCTGCTCTGGAAGCAGGTCGACCACCGGGTAACCGGTCTCCGGCGTCGAACTCGGTGCTGTTGGCACCCTTGACATGTCCATCACGTTCCGGGCGAACTCGATGGTGGCGATCTGGAACCCCAGGCACACCCCCAGGTATGGGACCTTGTTCTCCCGGGCGAAGCCCGCTGCCATGATCTTGCCCTCGATGCCCCGGTTCCCGAAGCCCCCAGGGATGAGGATGCCGTCGGCCTTGAGCAAGCTCGTCGGTGATGTCCAAACTGCTGCACCACCTCGGAATCGACGAAAAGGAGCTCGACCTTGGTGCCTGCCTCGGCCCCGGCATGATGGAACGCCTCCACATGGCTGATGTAGGAATCTACCAGGTGGGTGTATTTTCCGACGCAGGGCGATGCGGACGGTCTTGTTGGGGTTGACGATGCGATGAGCGAACTCCTTCCAGTCCACCAGGTCCTGGCTCTTGGCGTTCAAGCTTGAAGCGTTCGATGATGTAATCGGTCAGGCCCTGCTCCTCAGGATCATCGGGACCTCGTAGATGGAACTGGCGTCCGGGGCGCTGACCACCGCCTCGATCGGGACGTCGCAGAAGAGGGATATCTTCTTCTTGATGCTCTCCTCCAGGGGCTCCTTGGCCCGGGCCACGATGATGTCCGGCTGAATACCGATGGCCCGCAGCTCCTTCACCGAGTGCTGGGTGGGCTTGGTCTTCTGCTCACCGACCGCGCCCATCATCGGTACCAGGGTGGTGTGCACGAATAGTGCAGTTCTCCCCCTTGCCCATCTCGGTGTTCATCTGGCGGACCGCCTCCAGGAAGGGCATGGACTCGATGTCACCGACGGTCCCGCCCAGCTCCACGATGCAGACGTCCGCGCCGGTGGCCTCGGCCACGGTGATGATCTGGTTCTTGATCTCGTTGGTGATGTGTGGGATGATCTGCACGGTCTTGCCCAGGTACTCGCCCATGCGCTCCTTCTCGATGACCAGGCGATAGACCTTACCGGTGGTGATGTTATGGTTGCTGGTGAGGCTGATGTCCAGGAACCGCTCGTAGTTGCCGAGGTCCAGGTCGACCTCTCCCCCGTCATCGAGCACGAAGACCTCGCCGTGTTCGAACGGGTTCATCGTGCCTGCGTCGACAGTTCAGATAGGGGTCGATCTTGATCGCGGTGACCTTTAGCCCGCGGGATTTCAGAAGACGACCGATGGAGGAAGCGGTAATGCCTTTCCCCAATCCGGAAATGACCCCACCCGTGACAAAAATATACTTCATGCCATTCACGGGATTCGACCATAATCCCAGGATATTATTTAGAACTTCTGCTGGCGTTGTAAACAAGAGCATCAAGCTGATAACTGATTGAAAAAATGAAAATTATTGAACGAGATGACGATCGATGTTTTCTTTAGTGCTTGGTAACCCTGCCAGGAATTGGTGGGGGAAACACTCGAATGCCTTCGGCGTGTTTCCCCTTGCGTAGGAGGTGATCCATCTGCAGGTTCCCCTACAGATACCTTGTTACGACTTAACCCTCCTTGCTGAATCTCAGTTCGAAAACCCCAAAGAGAGACATCCTTACTGAAACCCAACTCGGGTGGTTTGACGGGCGGTGTGTGCAAGGAGCAGGGGCATATTCACCGCTTGATGTTGACAAGCGATTACTACGGAATCCAGCTTCATGAGGGCGAGTTACAGCCCTCAATCCGAACTACGATTGGGTTTCGGGATTGCCTTCACCTTTCGATGTCGGAACCCATTGTCCCAACCTTTGTAGCGCGCGTGTAGCCCAGGAGATTCGGGGCATACGGACCTACCGTTGACCTCTCCTTCCTCTGACTTAGCGCCAGCGGTCCCATTAATGTGCGCTCCCTCCGGAGAAAACAGCTAGCAATTAATGGTGAGGGTCTCGTTCGTTATCTCACTTAAGAGAACGCCTTACGGTACGAACTGACGACGGCCATGCACCACCTCTCGGAAAATCAGGCAAGGTCATCAGCCTGGCCTTCATGTAACCGTCGCTCCTGGTGAGTTGTCCGGCGTTGAATCCAATTGAACCGCACGCTCCTCCCGTTGCGGTGCTCCCCCGCCAATTCCTTTAAGTTTCATCCTTGCGGACGTACTCCCCAAGCAGCAGGCTTAACAACTTCTCTCCGGCACTGGGCGCCCACAAAGGACCCCCAACACCAAGCCCGCAGCGTTTACACCCTGGACTACCGGGGTATCTAATCCCGTTTGCGCCCCAGGGCTTCGTCCCTCACCGTCGAATTCGTTCTAGTCAGACGCCTTCGCCACCGGTGGTCCTTCTAGGATTACAGGATTTTACCCCTACCCCAGAAGTACCTCTGACCTCTCCCGATCCCAAGTCTTGCAGTCTCCCCGGACTTCGGACAGTTAAGCTGGCCGATTTACCCAAGGATTTACAAGACCGGCTACGAACGTTTTAGGCTCAATAATATCGACCACCACTCGGGCCGCGGGTATTACCGCGGCGGCTGGCACCCGTCTTACCCGGCCCTTACTTCTCCTGTTTTTTAGACAGAAGAACAGCTAACACAATAGTGCTAGCACTTGGAATTCCCTCATCGGGGTTTCCCCCATTGTGAAGTTTTCGCGACTGCTGCGCCCCGTAGGGCCTGGACTCATGTCTCAGAGTCCATCTCTGGGCTTCCTCTCTCAAGGCCCATACGCGTCATAGGCTAGTGGGTCCGTTACACCCACTACAACCTGATACGCCGCAGACCAATCCTAAGGCACCGGAGTTTTCGACCTAGAAGCATTCCAGCATTCTAGATCTATGGAGTATTATTCTCAGTTTCCCGAGGTTATCCTCCACCTTAGGGCATGTTATCCGCGTGTTACTGAGCGGTCCGCCGAGACCTTACGTCTCTCGACTCGCATGTCTTAATCGAATTCCAATAGCGGTGGCCGCCGGCAGGATCAACCGGAATCGATCCTGATGCTAATCATTGAATTGCTGCATAAGGATGTACACTTACTGAAATTGGCAGGATTACCAAGTTTCACCAGCGATACCACTGTCGATATTAGTGATATTCGCCATCGAGCGTCAGAACCAAGAGAGCACGTCATTCTTGAACGGAGATCTCAGTTCTCCATTATCGCTCACAGCTCGTTTGTTGCTATACAGGCCATACGACCCATATTGCTCTTTTTTTGCTGTGTCTTAGCGTAGAATCCCCTTAACTTCGGTCACATATATAACCGTTTGGTTTTAGGGGCTTCATGCGCCTTTTCCTTGCCTTTCTTGGCAAGGTAGCCCCTCACCTCGGTTTTGATATATAAACCTTTTCCAAGGGGGACTATTTGGCGTATTACGGTGCAATCCGAACCCCATGGATGGGGCCGATTTCATCGAATTACTTTAAGCAGATCGTTATACTTATACTCTAGGTAAGAATCGGTACGAACTCCCAGAATGGACAAAATTGGGCATCGCATAAAGGTATGGCATATTATCCATATCGTATCGTGAATCTTGAGATGACACAAGAATATGCTTGACATGACACATTCATTGATGTTAATGATATGAAATTCAGCCAGATATGACGTTCCATTCATGTCTCCTTGTATGGACATAAAAACCTTTAAGAACGATATGGACTTACTCAGAACCCTAAGCGGAGATGGCCCAGCTCGGCAAGGCGATGGATTGCTATCTCGGGGCTACGCCTCGTGGCAAACATCCATTGTCCGAAAGGACTCGGGGGTTCAAATC
This sequence comes from Methanomassiliicoccaceae archaeon, assembly GCA_963806355.1. GTDB lineage: Archaea > Thermoplasmatota > Thermoplasmata > Methanomassiliicoccales > UBA472 > JACXTP01. Next base: position 279,899 of record CAWDXN010000004.1, read on the forward strand.
CCCCTCTTCGCGCCACTTTTTTCAATACCATGACGTTTCAGCTTAATCTATGGTTTTCCATAGATATGCCTTCTGACTCCCTAGTGCTATGGAACCTTGAGATCTGACTCTGACCGCAAGGTCTCATTGCATCATATCTATCATATTGTGGTATTATATCATACATATCCAATATTATTGCATATTTCTTAGGAGGAAAATCAGCGACTTGCCTAAATCATTAAGCTAATAACCCTTCTATCTATCTCCATCGGGGGGTTTCCAATGGAAAAGAGTACAAGAACAATTGAGATGGGCATCCTCGTCTCTCTGATTCTTCTTTCAAGCTCATTCGTAATATTCGGAACTGGTGCGGTCGCAGCGGACCCAATTCCAGAATTGCCAGGCATACCGACTGGGTTGACCGCTGAACCAGGCGTTGAACAAGTATCCTTAAGTTGGAACGCGCCCGCATCCACCGGTGGCAATGCTATCGATTATTATGTCATTTATTGGCAAAAGGTCAGCTCCATGGATGGCGGGCCGTTTATCCCCATATCCTCGGTGAATGAGATTATAATGCGAGTCGGTATCGAACTCCCCGATCACACCAATGATTTTTCAGCTGTGATCACTGGACTGCATTATCAGTCTTGGTCATTGGACTTTAGATATTCTTACAATTTCTCGATTGCTGCACATAATACTGCCGGAACCGGCCCCCAATGCATTCCAACCCAGGCCAATCCATATAGCATAAGTTCAATTTCCGCATACACAATATCAGGAAACGGACAGGTCAACATTAAATGGGAATTGCAGCCAGACTATCGGGGAAATGGGGCCCCGATACTCTATTACGTCATCAACCAGGACGGTGTCGATGTTATGCACACTTTAGGCTCGAGTGTGTATAGCGCGACGATCACCGGGCTTACCAATGGCCATACCTACAATTTTTCTGTTGCCGAACACACTACTTGGGGCGACTTTGGTCAATACAATCTGACGGCGACCCCAATGGCCATTCCCGATGCGCCGACCGATCTATCAGCGACCGTCGGCAACGGTCATGTAACCCTTTCATGGGCTGCCCCTGCCAACAGCGGCGAGTCTTTCATTAAAGGGTATAGCGTGTATCAGGACAATTCTATTGTGGCGGATTCTCCCGGTACTTCCATTACGATCACCGGACTGACAAATAATCGTACCTACAGTTTCCTGGTCGCAGCCCACAACTCTCTTAATTCTTACACCGAGGGTCTATGGTCCTCTCCCGTTCAGGCCGCTCCTACTCATGAGACAGCCAGCTCCCCAAGTGGCTTGACCTCAACGCCAGGTGACGGAAAGGTAGATCTATCTTGGTCAACGCCTAGCACCGATGGCGGGGCGGCGATCGACCATTTCACTATCTATCAAAACGACACCAGCCTCGTGAATGTCACTGACAACTCCGCAACAATTACTGGACTAAAGAATAACGTATCGTATTCCTTCGCTGTCTCTGCCCACAATTATGTCGGGAGCAGCCCTAGGTCGAATGCCATCCTCGCAACGCCGTATACCTTTCCTGACGCTCCGACGGGACTTGCTGTTGCCATTGGCAACGGACAGGTGACCTTGAGCTGGAATGCGCCACTCTTCGATGGTGGAAGGGATATCGACTACTATATCGTGCATCAGGACGGGGTGGCGTTGCCGTATCACTTGACCGGCCCTTCAACGATTATTTCCGGATTGAATAATAGCCAAACATATTCCTTCACCGTTTCAGCGCATAACCGGGCTGGCATCGGTCCACAGTCAACAGAGGTTACTGCCGTACCATCTCCCGGGAAGGCCGTTCCAGACGCTCCGACGGGGCTGGTAGCCACTCCGGGCAATGCTGAGGTGTCTCTCGTATGGATCGCTCCCAGCAACAACGGAGGGGCGCCGATCGACTATTATCAGGTCTACGTAGACGGGATCATCAGATCCGAACACTACCTGACAACGTCCACGACGATAACTGGATTGACAAACGATCAACAGTACATTTTTACCATCGTCGCCCATAATTCTGTCGGCGAGGGCTCAAAGTCATCGGCAACGGCTGTGACGCCAACAGCAATGACCAAGGTCCCGGGGATACCGACAGGACTGACCGCAATGCCCGGAAACACCCAGATATCATTGGTATGGACGGCTCCAAACGATACTGGAGGGGCGTACATCGATTACTATGTTCTCTATCAGGATGGGCTTGAAATATCCCACACGACAACAACCTCAGAAACAGTCATCGGCCTGACCAACGGACAATCCTATAACTACACCGTTGCGGCACATAATTCTGTGGGGCTCGGGCTGCCCTCATCATACACGGTCGCCTCACCATCGAAGACCGTGCCTACGGAGCCATTGGATGTAAAAGCGGTATCTGTCGACAGTGGGACCGCTATCGAATTAACGTGGTCGGAACCGATGAATGATGGCGGATATGCCCTCTCATCATATTCCATATTCAGGTCTGAGAACTCCGGAGGTATTGAACTATTGACCTCAATAGATCCTACCGTTCACCTATATGTCGATCGTTCGGTCACATTGGGGGAATCATATCGATATCGGGTTCAGGCCATCAACCAACTGGGAGGCTCACCGCTCAGCAGCGGAACCTCCTCCATCATTGCTCATTCTCTTGTTAGTTTGAAGATAGACACGGAATCATCGGCCAGTTCATTGGGCATTGTGAATGTTCTTGCTGGTCAGATCAGTACGTTGGCAAGCGGTCAACCTCTGGCAGGTTTCGACATCGATTTATCCTACAGTTTGAACAATGGTATCTCTTGGATAGATCTATCGCCGGTAAGAAGTGATGAGAGCGGTTCTTTCTCCACAAGCTGGATTCCGACATCTTCAGGAGTTTATTTGATCAAAGCCAAATGGGACGGCAGCAGTCAGTATCCATCAGCGAGCTCAACGTTCAACTTGGCCATTACATTATCCTCAACAAATGATGTATTTACAGTACGGTCCAATTCGACCATATCTAACCTGATGTTCAATTCGGTGACAAAAGATCTGGGTTTCACGGTCAACGGAGTCACGGGAACGGGCGGATATACCGAGGTTGTCATCAGCAAGGAGTTGGTCTCAAATGGCAATGACATCAAGATAACCATAGATGCCAAGGAGATCAACTATACACTAAGGTCCACCGCCACATCCTGGGTGCTATATTTCACATACCATCACAGCTCGCATGATGTGGTTGCCAGCTTGGAAGGCAATCGTGGAACCAGCTCTTCATGGTCGGACAATCGTACGACGATCATCGTCATATCTGTAGTGGTAGCTGTGGCACTGGCCGAATTCGCTCTTGTATATATGAAGCGGAGATCGAAGCAGAAATAAGTCCAGCGACCAAAGTGTGCCGTGGTCTGCATCAAGAGCGTTCGGGAAAGGCCCCACAAAAGGAAATATTGTCACCAGTACCAAAAATGGTAAAAACCCTTGATCGTGACCAATATGTCATATACGGAAACGACCGGCCAGGTATATGATTACGGGAAACCTTTGGAGAAATTTCGAGGGCCGGTCGCGGTGTATGATCATCTGTTGGGATATACGTGGTCTTCGAGCTGGTTCCGCTCACTGATAATCAACACTGGCCAATATGGCTCGCCTAACTCGTCGATCCGAACCTAGTCCGAGCAGAGGACGAGAATCGCCCGGGTGTCCGATGACGAAAATATAAGGCAATGGGTGCACATGGCTGAGGCATGAGCGGGAAGCGAGAGATCGAAGGATTCCTCAATGAGATAGACGACGGTTGTTATGTCGGAGAAGAGGGCGGGCCACAAAACGGTACATGGTTCACGGCTAGGGGATTCTTCAAAGGGTTCGTTGGAAAGAAGGTCCGGATTACCATCGAGGAGATCGAAAACAAATCGGTCATGGAAATGAATATGCATGAAAGAATAAGGGCGACCTCTCGTTTCTATGGTCTAGACAAGAAATAGTCCGTCTGGTTTCTGGCCCCTTCCCCACCCCTATTGCGATCTTCTCCACACCATTCTAAGGGTTCGATCGTTCCCCGCATCCCCAGACAAACCGATTCATTGGTTTTCGTGAATATCTATCGTAGTAAATCAGCACTCCTTATCGGCCCATAAATGGTAATAAAATAGGCATTGAATTTTTAGAATATGGATATGTTTTTGACTATAATCAATAGATGTTCATCTAATTATTTCTAAAATTATAGTGTACTAATCAGTTTTCGAAGGTATTTTAAGGCAATAATTAGACATATGCATAAGGTATAAAACCTGATTCACTATTGTGGCTTGATATCGCGGCCTATGGGACTTGAGAATGAGGCGTCGATCCGGCCATCTGCCAGTCTCGCCGAGGGGTATGAGTGTCCCGGGATAATCGGAGCATACAGGGGGGGCTTGAAATGACGAATGAGACAAGGGAGGTACCTATCCGGGTCAGAAGAGGTCCGGCCATCGACCTGTCAGAATCTATGTCATCCAATGCACCCGGCCGACGCGGTACTGTTCATCGCAATAATTTCCATCGACCGATTTCTGAGAACGACAACATTTTGAGGGATCTAGTATGAACGCCATTTCAACAATCGCACTCGACGGCCCTGACAAGGATATGAAGATCGATCCATGGACAGTAAAGCAGAAGGTCCAGGATCTCTTTCCAGAGGAAGAAGAAAACCAAAAGGGAAAGGTATTCAAGGCCATAATGGCCCAGAATATCCCAGACCTCAAGGTGATCTCCGCCAAAGGCGCGCTGGCCCTGTATTCCAGGGACCAAGCCGATGTCCCAGATATGCTCCGATCGACCCTATTTGATACTGTGCCCGATGTTGTGGTGCAGCCGTTCTGGGTCATGTCGATCCAAGCGGTCTTGAAATTTGCAGCTTCAAAAAAGATACCGGTGGTCGTCCGTGGGGCCGGTTCATCACCCTTCGGCGGCTCCATGCCCGTGAAGGGCGGGATCGTTCTCGACATGAACACCCTCAATAATGTCATATCGTTCGATGCTGCCAGAAAAACGGTTAAGGTCGAGGCAGGCATCCGCTGGGCCGATCTGGACTGGTTTTTGGAGAAGAACGGAATGAGCGTTAGGTCCTCGCCGTCCAGCAGGTTCTCGACCATCGGTGGTTGGATCGCCTGCGGCGGCATCGGTGTCGGTAGCGTCTCGGTCGGCCGTTTGATCGAATCGGTCGAGGAGGTGGAAGTCGTCACCTCTCTGGGGGAGGTCAAGAAGCTCACACCCAAAGACCCGCTCTTCCATTCCATATTCGGAAGCGAGGGCCACCTCGCGGTCATTGCCTCGGTTACGCTGAAGGTGCGGGAAAGAAATAAGGCAGTGGCTCCCCGACTGGCATTCTTCGCAGATCACGAGAGCGCCATCAATTATGCCGTGAAGTTGGCCACATCCGAAAGGAAGCCCATGGACCTGACCTATTTCAGCCCGGCCAAGTTCAAAGGCCTGAATCAGGTCCTTGGCAGAGGGGACTACCCCGAAGCACACGGGATAATGGCCACCTACGAGAACGATAAGGACGCGTCCGCCAACCCGATCCCGAAAGAGGCCAAACTGGCCCAGCCATACCTATCATTCCTGATGTGGAACGAACGGTTCTTTCCCATGAAGTTCCGCAAGCTCGGACCAGGTCTGATGGGCTCAGAGGTGTTCGCCCCTAAGGATAGGATATCCAAGATCGTGGCCAAGGCGTTGCAGGTCTGCGAGCAGCACGGTCTCGAACCGATGATGGAGATACATTTCCTGGGCAACGGTGACGGCATGTTGTTATGCTACTATGTCACCGACCAGACGAAGCAACTGAAGTACACCATGGATTCGTTCCGCGGCCTGCTTATCAGCAAGGCCCTGTACGAGGAAGGTGCCACTCCCTATTCGTTCGGGGTATGGAACCACTTGTTCGTTGACTACGCCGATCCAGAGGAGACAAATGCCCTGACCGAGGCCAAACACCAGATGGACCCGTCGAACGTCATGAACCGGGGAAAGTTCCCCAGGCTCAGCGGGAGAATGGGCGGATTGCCGGCCATGATGTTCAGTCCCGGGGTCATGGGTTCAGTGCTCAAGATGGTGAACAGTCTGGCACCGTTGTCGGCCCCGGCGGTCAAAGTGATCGCGTCCGGCGAGATTATGGAGCGGCAGGGAAAGGACATCCTCTTGGACACGGCGGACGAATGCGCCATGTGCGGAGCGTGCGTAGGTGTCTGCCCCGCCTATCTGATGACCAAGGATGAAAGGGTCACGGCAAGGGGCAAGTTATTGACGGCCCGGAAATGGAAACGTACGGCGCGGTGACGAAGGAGCACGCACATGCGACCTTCCTTTGCATGCGGTGCAAGGCTTGCGAGCAGGTGTGCCAGTCAAAGCTCCATCTGATTCCGGTCTATGAAGAGATGGAGAAGCGCCTGGCAGAGCAGTATGGCAAGGACGAAGACATGATCAAACGGTTCATAGAGTTGGCGGAGAACTCCCAGCAGTATGACGCGTTGGTCGACCGCGGACTGGTGCTT
>CAWDXN010000005.1:0-156695 GCA_963806355.1 Methanomassiliicoccaceae archaeon
GGCAATGATTGAGATGGAGACGGTGTTCGATGGCTTGGTAGTATATCCAGCCAAGATGCGTTTGAACTTGGAGAGCGCCAAAGGTATCATCATGGCCGAACCGGTGATGATCGCTCTGGCCACGAAGGGCTTGGGCCGACAGGAGGCGCACGAGGTTGTCCGCAAGGCTAGCATCAAGGCCGATGCGGAGGACGTGTTGTTCCGTGACGTGCTGCTCAAGGACAAGGCGGTCCGTTCTTGCATGACCACCAAGGAGTTGGACGCCATCATGGACCCGAACAACTACCTCGGAGTGGCACCGGAGCTCACCGATCGCGTGGTGGAGAAGGCCATGGCACTTATCCCTAAGAAAAGGAAAAAGTGATCGGTCTGGCTGGACCATTCGCAAAACATTATATCCCTGTGGATTATACGAGGGTTCCAACGGGCAGCTAGATCAGCGGAAGATCGCCGCCTTCGCAAGGCGGAGGCCGCGGGTTCAAATCCCGCGCTGTCCATTTTTCATCTGGCTTTCTATAAAAGGGCCCATTTTCGGGCCTTTCAAGTTTTTGGCATGATCATAGTATTTGTCCTATCGCTCCACTGAGATCGTCGAGGTCGAGTCCGAGATACTTGATCGTTGTTCGGATGTCATCATGCCCAAAGATGGCGGCAATCTCTTCGAGCGGTACGCCCTTGACCTGGCCGTTGAAGGCGTTACACGCGGGGCTGGACCAACGATTTCCAATTCACTTCTGCGGACCTTCTTTAGGCGGAGTGAATAGGGCTTTGTCTTCCCCAACCTCCTCATCAATCAGCGCATTGAGTTTTTGGTTCATGGCCGCTAACAATTCTTCACTGTATTTGGGATTGGCCGGGTTGGCCAGATTGTCCATTTCCTCAGGATCCAGTAACAGATCGTAGAGGGCGACGTCGTTGTCGGCCAGAAGCTGCTGGACCGATGCGGGCAGGTTGTAGTTGCCCAGCCCGAAGTAGCGGACCAGCTTGTAGCGGCCATCGAACACGCCGCGGAACAGTTCGCGCTTTTCAGGATCCGGCATACCGATCTCGTTGATGAGGCCTTTGAACGCCTCCCTACCGCGGTGAAACTCCTTCCCGGCCTGGGCGGCGGCGGCATCAAACACCCTGGGCGCGTTGCGGCTGAACCATTCCGCATCGATGGTGGCGATCATGTCGTAAGTCATCAGGCAGCCCAGGCCGGGCTTCTCGCTGCTGCCGCGGGGCCCGACAGCAGCGGGATCGCGCACCACGTTCGAGAGGTCATGGCCTTTCAGGAGCGGGTAGCGCTTCCGCCGCTCGTTCTCCGACAGGCCGGCAAACGCCAGGATCGTGGGTACCAGATCGAGATGCGATCCCACCGCATCCGTCCGGTTTCCGCCGGGGTGGCGCGGATCGGCAATCACCAGCGGCACGTTGACGGTCTCCTGAAACGCCACGCTGCCCTTCTGGCGCAGGTGATGGGCACCGCCCTGCTCGCCGTGATCCGCCGTTAAGATGACAATCGTGTTGTCGGCCTGGCCGCTCGCTTCCAGCGCATCCAGCACCGCCCCGATGTGACGGTCCACGTCGAGATGGCAGTTGAGGTAGTAATTGACGTGGTTGTGCCACATGTCCCGGCGTTCCTCCGGAATCTGGCCATAGTACACGTCACACAGGTGCTTGTAACTGCGGACGGCCGGCGGCTGCCCCTCCAGGTCGTCAAAGAACGAGGCCGGCAGACTGGTCTTCCATTTCTGGCGGTACAGCGGCGTATCCGGCGCGCTGAAGATCGGGAACATGCTTTTGGCCTGGACCGTTCCTTCCCCGTCGGTGTCAAAAAACATCACATCGTGCGGGTTAACGAAGTTCACGCTCATGAACCAGGGTTTGGCGGCGGCGACTTGAGAGGCGCGCTTTTCCAGCCAGTCCACGGCTTCGGTCGCAATCAGCGGATCCTTCTTGATTCCATCCATAGGCCCGCCCTGCACATCGCCCCAGTCCTGATACTCGGAAAAACCGTAGGGTTCCATCGCCGCACGGGAGCCCTTGGTGGGGAACTCCGAGAGGTGCCACTTGCCCTTGTAGACGGTGTGATAGCCCAGATCGCGCAGCATATGGCCGATGGTGGGCAAGGTTTTCGGATCGGCCTTCATGTCGTCGATCCAGGCGAAATTGGTGTTGTCGAACATGCGGGTGTGCGGCGTATGCCGGCCCGTCAGCATCACCGATCGGGACGGGGTGCACACGGTGGTGGTGCAATGGTGATGGTTGAACGTGACCCCGCGGGCGCGAATGCGGTCCCGGGCGTGCAAAGCAAAATCCGCCGGCATGGGCTGGTGGGCATATTCCTGATCGGTCACGATCATCAGGATGTTGGGTTTCTTGTTCATGATTTCTCCCCTTAGTTACTTGTGTTAATCCTTTTTAGGCGGAGTGAATAGGGCTTTGTCTTCCCCAACATCCTCATCAATCAGCGCATTGAGTTTTTGGTTCATGGCCGCTAACAATTCTTCACTGTATTTGGGATTGGCCGGGTTGGCCAGATTGTCCATTTCCTCAGGATCCAGTAACAGATCGTAGAGGGCGACGTCGTTGTCGGCCAGAAGCTGCTGGACCGATGCGTCAATCGAACTCTCCTCCTATGTTAATCGCCGACGCGAGATTTCAGCGTTTCGGTGTTGGGCCAACCGTGTGGCTCCGCTTGCGGTTTTCCGGAACCTTCGCGCCGTGTCGCGTGCTCCCTCGACGCCTGCATTCCTGACATTCCGTTCTTCGTACCCATGATTTCTCTCCTTCCTTACGGCCTGTTACTCTGCCAATCTATCCCCTCACCGACTTTTTCGGTTGTATAAAGCTGACTTAGCTGAATGACCAGTTCAGCATCTTTAATTGTTGCTATACTCATTTACTCAACTCCTACCTTGCCCACCCCCAATTAATATTTCTTCTGAAAACGGATAGAGATATTGGTGTGTAAAAAAATGAAAGGGTAATAGGTATTACCTAGAGGCGATCATCCACGCATATATTATGAGCTCTTCACTTTATTAAATTATTATTAACATTAGAATTCTACTGAACTGGTAATATAATATAATTAATTAAATTAATAAAGTTAAGAAAAAGAAGGAAGGGGTTTGAACTTACTTTACCGCTCCGCCGAGAGATATTTGGAGTTGATCCCACATTCGGGCCTTTTTTTCAACTGTCCAGCTAGAAGTGTGGTCAGAAATCCCGCGCTGTCCACCACTCACGCTGGCTTTTTCAAAAACTGCCCATTTTCGGACAACGAGGTCTTTCTGAAACTGGGCGTATTGGGACATCGGGCTGCTTTGATCCTCATATTAAAGCCCGAGATAGAGGATCGTCGTCCGGGTGTCGCTGTGCCCGAGGTCGGTTTGATTAACGATGGCAAGCCATCTACAATCCAGGTTTGGCCTCGATCCTCCCTGATTCGATGGCTTCCAGCATCGCCTGGTGGTCCTTGGCGGTCTGGACCGCGTAGCTCCTAGCGAAATCTGCCATGGCATAATCGAAGGCATCCCCTTTCCCAAGGTATCCGGCGATCAGAGCCGGGTCCCCCGACCTCCCATGGGCCTTTGCCAGGACGAGCGCGCATGCAGCAACATAAGCCTAGGCCATTTCGATCGGTTGGTTCTCGATGACGGCGCTCATCTTCATGTCCTTCAGCTGCCTGACGTAAAAGTCCCGTCCCTTATGTTTGGTCCAGCCGAGGAACATGTCGCTGGCCGATTGCATGATCTTCTGGCCCACCACCACCCGTTGACCATTGTTCCTGAACTTACTTTTCTTGACGTATGGTTCGAGGACCGAGGCCCTCGCCTCTTTGATCTGCAGCAACAACGGATCGTTCTCCCTGGCCTCCAACAACGTGAAGAAGCAACGGGTCCCGACGCTTCCGACGCCGACCACTTTACGAGCCACGTCAGCTTAACTTGTATCGGTCTAGGATGACCTGTGTGTTGTGTGGCATCGATATCACGGTAGTCGTTCAGGACCTCCGACCAGTACCTCATTTATCTCTGGATCGGACATATGTGTGACAAGGGGCGGATCGTCAACGATCCTGCTCTTATCCCCCGATGGACTCCGTGATCTTCGGGAACACGTATTCATGGACCCTTTTTCGGGCCGCCTCGTTCGCTGCCTTGAGCCGTTTTCTTCACCTCCGGGCCTTCGCTGCCTCGATCAAAGGTATCGATATCGAGCTGGAAGTACCATATGTCCAAAGCCTTCATTCCGGCCATGCGTCTCATGGCCTTCCTATAGGCAGTGGCACAGACCAGTGATAGATTGTAGGCTTCCTTTGCCGACTTCCCGCTCTGGGTATAACCGACATAGATGCTGGCGACCAATCTTTTGATGTCCCATTCCCATGGACCAGGGATGGTCTCATCGAAGTCGTTCACGTCGAAGATGAGGTTCCGTTCTGGCGTGGCAAATAGACCGAAGTTGCTCAGATGGCAGTCCCCGCAGGCTTGAACGGTCAGTCCGGTGGTGGGGGTGTTGGATAGGTCATATGCCATTACGGCCGCGGAACCTCTCAGGAAAGTGAACGGGCTCACCATCATCCTTCCATGACGGATGGGGATGAGGTCCTCGAGCCTCCCTTCATTGGATTCGATTATGATATCGATAGGGTCACGCCTATTCGTCGGTGGGGTCCAATCTCCGAGGTCCTCTCGAAGGACCTTCTCCCTCAGCTGCTTTCCCAGTTCCAATTTCTTTTCCACCGATTCGGTTATCTCCGATTTGTATTTGGCCTGCTCCAAAAATGCTGGCTCAAGTTCATACGGTTCGAATGCCATGAATTTAACCCCCCTGCCCCGATCATTGGAATATTTGCAATCGTACTATTTAATGGCAAGTCAAGTAATATGGCTGGACATTTCATTGCGATATGTTTCAGATGTCGATGGACGAATATCGCATTGTCTATAGATCGATTAAGGGACCACCTCGACTGAACTGCGCACCATTTGACGGAAGGTGGCACATGGAGATGTCTCAGCTGACCTTCCTGCCGCAATTCCCACAGAACTCCTCGCCCGCCCTCTCCCCGCACCAGGGGCAATATTTGATGACCTCGGCGGGCGGTGGGATCGGAGCCACCGGCATCGGAGGAGGGACAGGTTCCGCAGGTTTCGGAGGGATGGGGGCCATGGGAGCGGTCGGTTTTTTCCTTCTCACCATGAAGATCGCTGCTAGCAAAACCACGACGATGGCCGCCACCACTGCCAATATGATCGTCAGGTCAAGCCCGCCAGAGCCATCTGAGGAGCTGGCTTTCGGCGTGGCATGTTCCACCTCCGTCTCCGGCCCGGTCCCGGCGGCGTTGTGGGCGGCGACCGTGAAGGAGTATTCGACCCCATTGGTCAGGCCGACCATCTCGGTTGTCAGTTCGGTCGAGTGCTTGACGTCCACGCCATTGCTGTAGATTATGTAATAATCGATGCCAGTGCCACCACTGGCAGGCGGTCCCCAGCTTATCGTCACACTTGGAATCACCAGCGGTCAGCTCCAGCAGCGTCGGTACGCCTGGAAGCACCATGTCCGTACTTGGTGTCGCATCGGTCGTGGGAGTGGTTGGACCGACCCCCAGCGAGTTGTGCGCGGCCACAGCGAAGGTGTAAGCGACCCCGTTGGTCAGTCCCGTCATGTCGAACGAGGTGGCGATCGGATGGGCCACGTCCAAGCCGTCCTTGAACACGATATAGTAATCGACCGGGGCACCCCCATCATCGTTCGGCGCAGACCAAGAGAGGATGACATGACCATCACCAGGGATGGCGGTGAGGGTGAGAGGCTCTGAGGGCGCGGCGAATGACCCCAGTTTGAGGAGGAAGATATCCTCATCGCCACCGTTGGACGCTTGGAAAGGGTCGGCGATGGGGAAGTCCATCGAATAGGTGCCACCGGTGACGTAGGCATTGCCCGAGGCATCGAGAGCGATGCTCAGGCCATAATCGCTATCGCTGCCCCCGACGAACGTTGAATAGACCAGCATGTTCCCCATGGTGTTCAGCCTAAGGACGAATGCGTCATAGTACCCCGCATTCACCGCCTGCATCGGACTGGCCACCGGAAAATCGGTAGAATAGGTGTAGCCCACGACGTTGGCGTTCCCGCCCTCGTCCACGGCGATATGGTATCCGATGTCAACATCGTCACCTCCGATGAAGGTCGAATAGATGAGCGTCCTTCCAGCAGAATCTATCTTCAGGACGAATGCGTCCGAGAACTCTCCCTTTTCCCATCTGAAAATTGATGGAGGTCGGGAAGTCGGTGGAGTTGGTGTCCCCGGTCACGTAGGCGTTGCCGAAATCGTCGAGATCGATGCCTTTGCCATTGTCCTCCCCGCTCCCTCCGATGTACGTGGAGAAGACCAGGACGCTGCCAGCGACATTTAGCTTCAGCACGAAGGCATCATAGTCGCCCCCATTGGCGGCCTGGAGCGGGTTGGCCGTTAAGAAATCGGTGGAGTTGGTGTCGCCGGTGACGTAGGCGTTGCCCATGTCGTCGACGGCGATATCCATCCCCTCGTCGTCCAAACCCCCTCCGATGAATGTCGAGTAGATGAGAGCGTTCCCGGCCGCATTGAGCTTCAGGACGAAGATGTCGCAACCTCCTGAGTTGCTTGCGATCAACGGGCTCGCGGTGGGGAATTCGAGCGAGTATGTGCCGCCAGTGATGTAGGCGTTCCCAGCGTCATCGATGGCGATGCCGAGCGCGAAATCTGTGTCCCCCCCTCCAACATATGTCGAGTACACCAGGGCGTTCCCCGCAGGATTGAGTTTGAGGGCGAAAGCGTCATAGTATCCCCCGTTGGTCGCCTGGAGAGGGCTGGAAGTGGGGAAATCCTGGGAATAGGTGTAACCCGTGACGTAGGCGTTGCCGGCAGCGTCGACGGCGATGTCGATGCCTTGGTCATCCCAGCTGCCACCGACATAGGTGGAGTAGATGAGGGCGCTTCCGGACGGGTCGAGCTTGAGGATGAACACGTCCGCCTCGCCCTCATTGTTCGATTGGAACGAGCCTGATGAGATGGGGAAGTTGGGGGAATAGGTTTGTCCAACGATGTAGATGTTGCCATTGGCATCGAGGGCGATGGCCTCCCCTTGCTCCTCGTCGCTACCTCCAGCGTACGTCGAGTACAATGCTGCGCTTCCCTTCAGATCGAACTTCAGGATGAAACCGTCGCAATCGCCCGAATTGCCTGGTTGGAAGGCGTTGAAGGTGGGGAAATCGGTAGAAAAGGTGCCCCCGCAGAGGTAGACGTTGCCATTGGGGTCCAGGGCGATGTCGTACGCGGCGTCGGTGTCCATCCCTCCGAAGTAGGTCGATAGCAAGAGGACCTTGCCTGTCGGATCGAGCTTGAACATATAGGCGTCACAGTAGATCGCCACCATAGGACGCTTGGAAAGGGTTGAGGGTGGGAAGGTCGGTGGAACTGGTGTATCCTGTGACATAAGCACCGCCCATCGCGTCCAAGGCGATCCCCATGCCCACTTCATCATTGCTTCCTCCAAAGTACGTCGAGTAGACGAGGCCATCCCCCGAAGGGTTGAGCTTCACCACGAAGGTGTCCCCGCCGCCCGCCGCTTATCGTTTGGAACGAGCCAATGGTGGTGGGGAAGTTGGAGGATTCTGTGTAACCCACGACGTAGATCTTGCCATCGATGTCGATGGCGATGTCCTGCCCATGGTCAGCGAGGCTCCCTCCGATATAGGTGGAGAAGACAAGGGCGTTTCCGGAGGGGTTGATCTTGAGGACGAAGGCGTCGCTGCTGCCCGAATTATTGGCCTGGTATGGGTTTTTGGTGGGGAAGTTCGTGGAGTAGGATGACCCGGTGACATAGGCGTTGCCGTCGCCGTCGACCACCATCTGATTCCCGCTATCGGTATCCCCTCCTCCCAGGTACGTGGAGTATATGATCGTGTTCCCTGCCATATTGATCTTGAGGACGAAGGCGTCGTAAGAACCCCCTTTCGCCGCCTGTATGGGACCGGAGGTAGGGAAGTCGTTGGATGAGGTATAACCAGTGACGAATGCGTTGCCAACGCCGTCCAAGGCTAGGGAGTTACCCACATCCTCCCCGCTCCCACCGACGTATGTCGAGTAGGCTATGGCGTTGCCGGCCGGATTGAGCTTGAACGCGAATGCGTCGTAGTTACCTCCGCCATATATCGCCTGGGCTGGGTTGGAGGTGGGGAAGTTCGTTGAGTTCGTCGTACCAACGACATAGGCATTTCCGGTGCCGTCTATGGCGATGTCCTGTCCATAATCATCGCCGTTGCCGCCGATGTAGGTCGAGTAGATTAGGGACTTGCCTTCCGCATCGAACTTGAGGACGATGGCGTCGCTACCCCCTGCAATGCTCCCTTGGAACGGACCAATTTTTGGGAAATCGACGGATTGGGTTTGTCCGGTCACGTAGACATTGCCGTCGCTATCCACGGCGACACTTTGGCCGAAATCATAATCGCTGCCCCCGAAATAGGTGGAATATACCAATGGATCGATGAGGAGGGCCTTGGACGGATCCCGCCCCTCCACCTGGAAGGTGAAGAGGTCCTCGACCGCTAGGAACGCCGCGCCTAGGTCTTGGCCACTGCCTTCCTGGGAGACCATGAGGCCGTCATCGAGGAGGAGGCCCCGACCCGTGTCGAAGGTGAGGCAGGAGGCATCGGCATGGATGGACGCCCCTGCGACCTGGACCACTGATGGCGTTCTCTGAGACGTTTGGACCCACGGCGAACTCATACTTCAGGCCGCTTGCGTCGAACCGATAGACCAGATCGATGCCCGGCCAAATGTCATGATATACTATGGAACCGAAGTTCCTGGCCCCTGAGACCCATGCGCTCTCATCCCCGATGAAGTAATTGGTGTAGTGTGGCCGAAGCTCCTTCCCTTCGGGGCATATGCTCTCAGAGCCTGGGAAGGTCAGCGTGACCAGGTCGGAACCTCTGATGTTCCCTGCCTCATATAGTTCCAGGCAGTATTGCACCTTCGAATCGTAGAAGAAGGCTGTTCCGAACTCCGTTACCGCGACGAACCTTACATCCCGGTCGAACTGACCCTTGTTCTCGATGAAGAACCGCATGGCGTCGTTATAGCCAGGGGCGTCAGTCCCTGATCCGTTTATTTCAGCGCCCGCCGGACCCGTTCTCTCTGGATCGAACCGGGTCGAGCTGAGCATTGTCCGGCACATTGCGGGCGGTGACGACGATGGAAGATACGAGACATGAGCTGATCAAGAGGAAGGAGAGGAGAAGTGATAGGACGACGATGGATCCATTCCCCGTCCTTCCATGCGGTCCATCGTTTCCATGGAGTTTCGTTTGCTCTCTGGTCATGGCGTCTTTGGACGCATCATCCCTGACGCTCGGCCCTCCGACCTCGCTGGGCCTCCCATAGTTCATCTAACATCTGCCCCCCTCCCCTAATCATACGGCTCGATTGGTTCTCGTGCCCGCGTAACCTGCGACGCAAGCGCTCTCCGTACCGCTCCCAATGATTCCATTGCCCACGAGAATAGATAAAGGTTGACCAGACCTTGTGCTGAGGGCATGACCTCAAGAGGGAGCTAGCTGCCGGCAGGGTGGTATGTGACGGACTGCGGAGATCTCAACGATACCTTCGCACTGCTTTCATGCAGTACTTGTACCTCTTGAAATAGACGACCATCCCCCCGAAGTTTGGGCTGCCTGGGTCGAGGTCCACGGTGAAGGCCACCTCGTCCTGCGCCGTGTTGGAGAACGGCATCTCCTGAGCGGACGTCAGCGCCCAATAGTTCCTTTTCTGGATGGAAGGGAAGAGCTTTTGCAGGTCCGAGTACCCGAAACCGGCCAGATGCTTCAGCTCGTCCTTGGTAGGAAGCCGCCAATCGCTGAACCCGCCCAGTCTAAGGTCCTTGCAATAGGCCATGGATTCGTTGTAGTCTCGGCCTACCTCGTCCCCGTCCCTCTGCCAAATGAGCTTATACTTAGGGTCCACCACATAACCATCGGAATACGACACCAGGCCTAGGTGCTCATTGACCACTCGGTTCGCCGACTCGATGGGGTTCCTGGGCTTCCCACATCTCGCACATCTTCCATCGGACGCCTGGAACGGCTGACCGCAATCCCTGCAGAACTTCGGCAGGGCGGGGGGCGGTGATGGGATGGCCGCGACGGCGGCAACAGCGGCGACAGTTCCTGCCGCTATGTCCATGTGCTTCAAAGCCTCCCCGATGCGGTTCGCCGCCAGGTCCACGCTGTTCATGTCGACCTCGATGGATGTCCGGGTCCCGATGATCTGCCTCCACAATGGTCGACGGTTCTGGAACTCAGGGTGAGAAACGCCATGCCTCACCGGGATTATGGTCTTGGACTCCTCATGGGCCCTCTCCAGCTCCAGGTCCACCTGGTGCGAGGCCAAGGAATCCTTGGTGATGAGGAGGAGGAACGCCTTGCATTTCCCGACCGCGTTCCCCGTCTGCTCAAGATATGATATGCCGGGCAGGGTGTCGCGTTCATAGTACCAGGTGGAATACCCTTTCTTCTCCAGCCTATCGGCCAGAGCGAGGGCTAGAGGTGCATCCTCCTCGACATGGCTTATGAAGACATGAAGCTCCTCTACCATAGATTGAAAAATACTCGTTAGGGATAATAATGGCTTCCATGGGTTGAGCTCAGATTCCCATACTCAAGATGTGGACCGATCTCATGAGGTCCATGCGTCACTCGTTCACATGAGTGGAGGAACGGGTCCTCCAGCTCGCTCTCGGTCGAAGGCCATCAACATCGCCTCCCTATCCACTTCCATTAGTTTCCTCGCATCCTTATAACGGAATATCGCCAGGTCCATCTTGGAAAGGATCCTGGGCCAGCTGGAGGCGTCCACCGTGAGAGCCATCCTCACCTTCATCGGCCATCAATGAACGGTATTTCACGTTCGCACGCTCGACCTCCACCGGGCTTAAGGCGACGAGCTCCTCCTCCACCGACCCTCGACCGGAGATCCCACAGTCTATCCCCTCGATGCAATCGATCATCGCCTTCGCCTCGTCCAGGTATCGCTTCCTCTCCGCATCCAGCATCTCCACTCCAGGCCGAGGATACGTCCACATCGCCATCTTTCTTGCCGTCGGACCGCCTCATTTTTTCCATCAACAGGGCCTTGCCGATCTGCAGGGTCATGTCCT
Source organism: Methanomassiliicoccaceae archaeon (assembly GCA_963806355.1). Taxonomy (GTDB): domain Archaea; phylum Thermoplasmatota; class Thermoplasmata; order Methanomassiliicoccales; family UBA472; genus JACXTP01. The sequence goes on from CAWDXN010000005.1 coordinate 11,193, forward strand.
TCGTGCGCTAGCCTGAGGTCCACCCTCGCCAATGTCCTGGGATCTTCTTCACCGTGGCGATGTCCTTGTACTTGGCCTCGGTGGACAGCTCCTTCCAAGGACGTAGGTCATCATGGACCTTCAGTCGCATCGTCCCGGACCTTTCCATACCTCCATCCCTTCCTGGTCTTCTCCTGGCACCACCGGTCATGCTCCATCCTGGAGAGCTTATGGACCTCATAGGGGGTGAGAGCGCTATGGTTAGAGCCCCAGTCTGTGAGCGCCTCGATCCTACAACCTATGGCCTTCGCCTTGGTGATGATGTGGTCGGCCTGAGCGCGGTTCGACTCCCTCAGTTCCTCGCTCAGCTCGTCCCATGACGTCTTGGAGGCTTCGGTTGGAGTGCCTCCGGCCTGCTGCTCCAGGCAATACTCCTCATGGATGGCCTGACCCATGACCTCCCGGCTTCCATACTGGATCAGGGCCTTGGTGCAGGTGCGGTCCCAGAAGCCGAATGTGATGGACGTTGCTCAATCCCGGCGTTCCTCCCCTCCTCGCCGAGCAGGGCCGCTGGTTTCGAGTCCGCGTTCAATCGTACCACGATCGGTGCCCCATCATTCCCCAACCGTCTGCGCAGCAGTGAGGGCCAGGGAGAGCCCATCGCTGTCATTGGGAGCGCAGATATAGATGCATGAGGGATTGGGGTAATCAGCCACCTAAGCTCCTCATCATTGGCCACCTTGAGCTTACTGAACATCCATGGCGATGGGCTCGAAGGTGCAAGCGCTCCTCAGGTTGGGATGGCGCGCGCACATGGACTCTAAGCCGGCTTCGCATCGGTATCCACCAGTACCATCGGGAGACGTTCGTCCGTGGCTTGGTATCGAGGCCACCACCTCTTCGCAGCCCTGAGCACCAGCTCCCTCCCGACGTCGTCGAGACCGATGACCATCATCCTTGCCGGTGCATCCTCTACATGCTGCCTTCCTGGAATGCCGGGAACTCGTTGAGGATGGTCCTGGCACCGTTCTCGACGACATTGTAGAACTCAAGCCGAGTGGAGGGGTTGTCTGAATTGTATTCGTTCACCCGCAGGACCTCACAGAGGTCCGGATCTGGACATGGACGAAGCAGGTGAGGGGGTCGCGGGATCGGTCCTTAACCAACAGGCGTGTTTGGACCGCGATCTCGGCATTGGCGCTATCATCCCCCAGCGCGGTGACCACGTACTTGGCTCGTTTGATACCAGACCTGCGCAGGATCTTTTCGTCAGTGGCATTGCCATGGACAAGGATGATGTTGCCTCTTCTCGCCTCATCGTCTACCGTTACCCCTTGGCCTTTATCGATCGACCACAACCTGGCCGTCCTCGCTCATGGCTCTTAGCGAATCGGGACCCGATCCTTCCCATTCCGCAGACGATGACATGGTCCGTGCAGAGCCAAAGCCTGAACCGGCGTAACGGTCCCAATAAAGCCCTAGATACAATGAGAGCTGCCGCCCAGAAGTAGACGATCAGGGCGGTCCAGCGTGCCATATCGAGCGGGAGGACATATCCGTTGGACCATTCCAGGTCCCCTCCTTTGAGCGTGAAGAGCGCCAACGTGTCATACAGTATGCTCGAGAAGGAGATCTCCATGCCGTTAAATTGATAATATTGGTAGTAACCAACGTACCCAAGGAGGATGGTAATGACCCAGGTGATGGCAAAGATATAGATGCCGAAGTTTGTGAAGATCGCTCCGGCCGTAGAGAGCGCCTTCCGTAGATAGTTCCCCGACCTTTTTTTCATGGCAACATTCGATCGTTCATCCATTTTGAAGGGAAATATTACCATGTGACCTTTAGAAGCTTTACTTTGTTAATTTGTGACGGACCTACAGGATTGGTATTTTTCATTTGACCTATGGCATCCAGAGATAGGGCCATATCGAATATGTTCCCGCCAGCACCAGGGTGGCGTCGGAGACGATGTGGATCAGGAACAATGGCCACATGGAACCGGTTCTGCGATAAAGGAGAAGATATCCCGGCGTGATGATGAACTGCGAGGCGAGGAATATCTGCGACCAGGGGGAGACCGATTCGAATGATGGTAGGAACTCGGCCCAGAACAGGACATGGATCATCCCTACAAAGACGATCGATAGGAACATCCCGACCAGACCACCGATGAAACGGGCCCTCCGCTCCGTCCACCTGGTCTCGAAGGCATCGAATATGTACACCCAGAGGAGTTGTTCCATGGCAGCGTTTATCGGAACCCAGACGATAAGGGTGAGCAGCACACCTTCCCAGGGATCATCGGAAGGGATTATGGTCATGTACGCGGCGGTCTGGGTCACGATCTGGACCGCCATCAGCGCTATGAACAATTTGAGGGACCAGCTCACCGGCCTGACATATTCCAGGCTCTTCTTGCGCCAAAGGACGACGGCCACGCAGAAGACGCCATAGTATAGGACCAGGGGAAGTAAGGCCCCGCCCCAGTCGAACAAGGCCCAGCAAGCTATAGGCAATAGGAAGGTCGCGACCAATGCCAGGACAAGGTCGAGGTTCGTCGCCCGAAATCTCAAGGTCTCGACCTTGTAGGAAAGGATGCCTGGAAGGTCCACATCGAGGGGAGCTCATCCAAAGATAAAAAAACTTATCGTCTGGCCTTAATTCGATCGATTCGAAATACCGCAACCAGCATCTAACGATCTCATTCACTGGTCTCAGATGATGAATGGTTTAATCTGAGATTGGCGCCATTGTAGAACGGGACAAAAAGATGAGCTCCTCGGAGGTCAGGACAGGGTTGGGGGAAGTGTTCACGGTCCGATTGGAGTCCAATCCGACCACTGGATATTCCTGGACTGCTGAATATGATCGGGACATCCTAGAGCTGATGTCCGAAGGATACGAACGAATGTCGATGGCGATCGGAGGCGGTGGCCATGCAATTTTCATCTTCCTCTCATTGAAGCGTGGAAGAACGACCGTCACCATGCGGTACAGGAGACCATGGGAGGATGAGGCGATCAAGATGATGCGATTTTTTGTCGAGGTCGTTTGAGACGCGATTGGAGGGGCCTTTCCTCAAGATTTCGGCTTGGGAGCACGATTATCTGGGGGATTCACGGATATTTCCGGAATGCGGAAACCTCGACCCTAGGGACAAATATGACGATCTAAAGACCAATCAGTTCCTTCAATTCGTTGTTGGCCAGGACCCTTTCCTCTCCGTCCTCAGTGTTGAACCTGAGCAGGAAGGGACGCATGCTTGTGTCGTAAGGGCTTTCAATCTTTCCATGGATGAAAAGCAGCATCGATGCGAAGTGATAAGCGACATCTCCTTTCCTTGAGATCACGCCATCCATCAAGGCGTCCTCGACCTTCTTAGGATGGTGCCCCTCCACAAGGTCCAGTGCCTGTGATAGACCGTTCGATAGGTCGGCGTTCTCCAAAGCCTCGACCAGTATCGCAGTGATCTCTCCTTCGGTGAGGACCTCCGCCCCGAACTGAACGACACTCAGCCTGACCTCTCTATCTCCACCTTTGGATGCCTCCCTCAAACAATCTCTTGAACGAGGGGTGTCCAGGTGTGCTAAGGCCTCGATGTCCCTCCAGTCCCAAGGGGAGCGGGAGACGATGATCGATTCGATCGAGACCCTCTCCTCTGGTGACATCTCGTCCAACGCTTCCAGGTCATATCCGATGCCATCATGCCATTTGTCGAAGTCGATATTCTGGCTCTCCAGGAACCTCTGATATGGCTCCCCTTTGCCAGTTGCTCCCTCTTTTTCTTCCGACGGTCTCATGGCAGGTCGCTCATGCTCTCGTTCGTACCCGCCCCTATATGAACCATCGGCAGACCATCATTGATTGAGAGGTCCGATGTAAGGCATCGATCGTATGGCCTGAAAAAAATGAAAATAAAATAAAAGGATTGGAAGGGGTTTGCGATGGCCCTGATCACTTCTTCTTACGCATCAGGAAATAAGCGATACCTCCGATCGCTGCCACACCCACCACCGCAGCGCCGATGTACAGCATGGTGTTGTCAGAACCGCCATCGCCAGAGTCTTCCTGTGGGCTCGTGGTCACTGGGGAGGATGCTGATCCAGCACCAACAAAGTTGAGCGCCTTCACAGTGTAGGTATAGTTGGTTCCTGCTGTCACACCTTCGTCCACATAACTGAGGGGGCTTGCCCCGCGGGTCTCCAGGAGCTGGGCCGATTCTCCCTCGATAGCCCGGAATATCTGGTAGCCTGTGATAACCGAACCACCATCATCGCTCGGGGCGGTCCAGGTCAGAGTGACCTTTCCCTTTCCCGGTGTTGCGACCAGGTTCTGCGGGGCTCCCGGCGCAGTTATCGCGGTGGCGGTCGCTGTAGCCTCATTGGACAGGGCGCTCTCTCCATAGGAGTTGTTCGCCCTCACCTTGTAGAAGTACGGGGTGCCAGGCGTGACATCGGAGTCAGTGTATGATGTTGCCCCGATCACAGTTGCCAAAGGTGTAGATGTCCTCCCCGCCAGCGGTTGTGCCCCGGTACAACAGGTACTTGTCGACGTTACCACCGACCGGTTCGGTCCAGCTCAATGAGATGGAGCCAGCGTTGCCCTCTGCATTCAAGCCCGTCGGTGTTCCCGGAGGTGTCCCTACTGCGGAAGGTGTCGCTTGCGCTGTGTTCGAGGCCACGCTGCTGCCCACGGCGTTGACGGCCTTGACCACATAGAAGTAGGCCTGGTCATTGGAGACCGTGGTATCGTTATATGTCAGGACACCAGCGGCCACGTTGCCGATCGCCGTCGTACCTATGCTTCCAGCGGTTGTCCCCCTGAACACATCATACCTCGTTATCGCTGAACTTCCCGCACTAGATGGGGCCTGCCAGGTCAGGATCACATATCCATCATGTCCCCCGGCGGAAAGGCTCTGCGGGGCGCTCGGTGCGGTCCCTGTCGATCCGGACGCCGTAGCCGTGACCTGGTTGGAGGCGGGGCTGTCCCCACCGGAACCGATGGCCTTGACCACATAGAAATAAGGTGTGCCAGCCACCGCTGATGTATCATTGTACGTCAGGGTACCGGCTCCGACCGATGCCAAGGCTTCGGTCCCGAACGACCCTGAGCTGGTGGACCGGAATATGCTATATGCCGTGAAAGCTGGAGTGCCGCTGCTGGACGGCGCGTCCCAGTTCAGAACGATGTATCCTGTTCCGCTCTGAACCTCAAGGTTTAGCGGCGCACTGGGTGCTGACGTGCCCCCGGTAGCGGCGCCGCTGGCAACGTTGGAGGGAGTGAAACCATCCCCATACTCATTGGCGGCTAGAACACGGTAGTCATATTCCACTCCTGGTATGCCCGACTCATCCACGAATTGGGCGTTCCCGACCTTGGCGACCAGGAGGCTATCTAAAGTGTCCCATGTCCCATCCGTGTCATTGCGTTGCACATTATAGTAGAGCAGATTTGCAGTGCCCTGGTAGGTCGGGCTGCTCCAATCCAGCGTGACCTTGCCTGCACCACCCGTGGCTGCGAGGTCCGTAACCGCGTCGGGTACGTCCCCGGTCGGGCTGCCGAACGAGGTTGCCTCATTCGAAGCTGCGCTTAGCCCATACATGTTGAGCAATTTCACGGTATAGAAATAATTCACGTCAACCTCTATTGTCGAGTCTGTGTCGAAGATGGTTCCATCGAAATCAAGGTCCTCGACCACATCAATGGCCAAAGCTTCCTGGGCACCCGTGCTGTCGCCCCTATAGATCTCGTAACCGATCAATTTCGATGCCGGGTTTTGAGGCGGTAGATAGAGCATTACCCCATACGGGCTCGGTGTTGCCACCAGTCCGGTCGGGGCTGCAGGCACGGCTCCGGTACCAGGGGTCGCACTGGCCTCTGGTGAGAACGGCCCGATCAGAGGCGTCGATCTTCGGCTTGACCTTGTAGAAATAGGTCTCTCCGTTAACGACATCGGTATCAAAGTAGTGCTCTTCAGAATCGACGGTTATCAGGAACGTCTCCGCGCCCGCGGTAGTCGACCGATAGATGTCATATGCATCGGCATAGTCCGTTTCATTGAAAGCAGAGTCCCACATCAAGAGGACCTTTCCATCTCCGGGATATGCCGTCAGAGTGTCCACCTTGAAATCAACCGAACTACTCATTGGGGTGGCATTAGCGATGTTCGATAATCCACTGTCTGGCCCTGCGGTCCTGACCGCTTGGACCTGGTAATAATAGGTAACGCCATTGGTCAGATCAGAATCTACTGTTAATCCAATATATCCTGTGAAAGAAACCGTACTTATGTTCTGTATCGAGACCCATGGCCCTCCTTGAGCCGGAGCCCGGAACAGTTCATACTTGTCGAAACCTGAGGCTGATGGATTTAACCGGTTTATCCCATACGAGCAAAGCCGATTGGTTCAGTCCAAAGGCGGTGAGGTTGGTCGGTGCTGACGGTGTGTCACCAGTTCCCCCGATGTTGACCAATGCCGATCCTTCCGCCCCCTGGCCATAGCTGTTGACCGCGGTCACGGTGTAGGTATAGTCCACCCCCATCTGGGTGAAGAACCCGACCTCGTCAGTATAGCCTGTGTCGAGGGTCCACTCCTCAACCAATGTTCCGAAGAACATGACTGGATCACGATAGAGGAAGTAGAACCTGACCGGGGTGCTCCCGTCGGTGGCCGGTTTGGTCCAATTCACCTGGGCCTGATATACTTGGTTCAGTCCCACCACACCTGGTGCTCCTGGAGCATCACCGGTCATGCTTGGGGTGGCAGAAACCTCGTTGGAGTAGCTACTGTTACCCGCATCACTGGACGCGGTCAATCGGTAAAAATAAGTGGTATCCAACGTCACATCGGTGTCATTGTAGAAATTAACCCCCGGCCAGGTCTGTTCCTTCGAAGGTGGTGCTTCCGACGAATACCCAATCGATGGCGGTGGTGCTCTCCCTCCGGACGTTGGCCCCGGAAGATGTAGTACCTCTTGATCAGGTCGTCCCCGTTAGTGGTCGGATGGTCCCACCAGAGCCAGACAAATCCTGGGCCCTGATCGGCCACTAGATTGCGTGGCGCCCCCGGGACCGCTCCGGCCCCAAGGTCCACATCGTCAACTGGACCTTGTTCATCACCAAGCGAGCTTCCTGCGAGCACGACCAAACTGGTCGTGAGCATTGCCATGACGATTGCCATGGATAAAAATCTCCGCATGTTAACAGCAAATTTATCTTTCAGTCAATCCCCTCCCCCAATCCGTAGAGAGTGCACCTCTTGATTAGGCCCACCCCCACGAACGAATGGTTGGATAATTAGAGGCGTGGATTGACGATTTAATACTTTTCTCAAAATCGATAATATTTTCAAAATAAAATATTGTCAGTTTTTTTAAGATTGTTAGTCTCAACCAAAAAGAGAATGGACCTTAAATATATCTGATCATTAGTATAGTAATATATGGCACTCGAGCGGATGCAATTTCATGTTTTCATTTCGACTGGGTTCGAGAATTTTAACTTGAGGACTATCATGCCCAAGTTCAATCCAATCGCGACGATGTTCCAGAAGATGATCGGCAGGCTATCGATCATAATACCGTATCCGAGCCATAGCGCCATCCCAGCCGATAGCAGCATGGGCATCACCAAAGAGACATCGTCCATCCGTTTGGTCCGATATCCTTTGACCAGCTGCGGCACGAAACCTATCGTGGTGAGAAATCCGGCCGCTAAGCCCAACACCATCCAATCGTCCATGCTCGGCAATCGCCCTGGACGATATCACACTTTCGTACCGATGGTCACGTCGTCGAATCATTGGAGCTTCTTCAACTGGGAGGTCATCACTCCGGTCACCCACGAATCGTCAAGGTCGAAGTCCTTGAAGAGCCAGAGCGTGAAGATCGTCACCCAGTTTCCCTTCCTCGATGAGAATATCTTCATCACGACCATGGGTCGCATGTCCAGCTCGTAGATCACGCTCCCATCGCCAATGGTCGGACGCTTCGGAAGGTCCGACTCCAAGCCCTCGCCCACCTTTTCAAAGGCCTGGGCCGCTTCCTCCTTGTCATTGAATTGAAAAATGATGGTAAGCAGTTGGGCCCTGCGCTCGTCGAACTCCTCCAACGAGTACGCCTTTATCTCACGGTAGATCGGTCTGAGGTCATCGGCTATGCTGACCTTCTCAGGAACGATCGATCTCCAACCAGGTCCCAGTCGATCGGGCGGGATGGCCAAGGACCGGTCCGAGCCCTTTCCCGCCTCATTTTCCACGCCACCCTTTTTAGCCTTCGCCTTTCGCAGGACCGCCATCGACTTCCTTCCTATCGATTCGTAGCGACCCTCGCTCCTATATCTTTTTCCGGAAACGGCTGGGTCTCAGCAAAGGATAAATGTTCGTTGCGACGATGGATTATCGATGTGCGGCCGATTCGTCATCGCCTTCACCGACGGCTTTCACGCTCGATTCAAGGTGGATGAGACCAGTGAGGTCGTGAAGCCAAGATTCAACATCGCCCCCACCCAGGATGTCCCTATAATCATAAGGGAGAGCCCGAACCACCTGGAGATGATGCACTGGGGCCTCATCCCGTCCTGGTCCAAGGCCGAGGGCACCGGACTGAAGCTTATCAACGCCCGTTCCGAGACGGTCATGGAAAAATCGATGTTCAAACGCCTCATGGTCGGCCATCGCTGCCTGGTGCCAGCGACCGGTTTTTATGAATGGATGAAGACCGATGAGGGCAAGCAACCTTATTTCATATCCTCCAAGAGAGGAGAATATCTGAGCTTCGCTGGACTTTATGACCGATGGCGTTCTCCTGACGGCCTGGTCATCTCCTCGTTCATAATCCTCACCACATCGGCGAACGACCTTATGGCCCCGATCCACGACCGAATGCCCGTCATATTGCAGGAGGAGGACGAGGACCTCTGGATGGAGCATGAGCCTTTGGACGCTCAGACCTTAAAAAGGATGTTCTCACCACGCCCTGTCAGAGGAGCTGACGGCCTATCCGGTGGCCAAGTTGGTCCGCAACCCTGGTGTGGAAGGACCGGACCTGATCCGACCGGTGGAGAAAGGGGCCCGGACGGTCCAGATGCACCTCTGAGCTCAGCTCTTATCTGTTGCTTCCTGATAGGCTTTGAAGCGGCGCAGCCCCGAGGCCTGGCTATTGGTCATGGCCATGACCGAACCGACCATTATGGCATCGAATATCTCCCCCTCCGTGGCGCCGTGCTTTCCAGCTTGACGCAGGTGCACGTCCAGACAACGCTCCGATCCCAGCGCTGCACCGGCGGCGATGGCGGCAAGCTCCAAGGTCTTTAGGTCGAGGTGCTCGGGTTCGAACAGGACATGACGGGTAAGATCGGAGTAGGCCAGGAAGAGCTCAGGCCTTTCCGCGATGGTCGTCGTGATGAAAGGTACCTCCCCGTAGGCGCGCTCGATCCTTTCCAGGTTATCCTTCACCTTGCGGTCAAGCTCTTTGCTCCTCAGGTCTTTTTCCATGCTCATGGGAACGTCCTCCTCGACCTCTCCGAACGGTCGGGCAATCTATTCAAGCTATTGCTTCGAACAAAGGCTTTATTCCAGAGTTCGATTCCTGATTCATGCTCATCCGAGCCTGGGCGGTCAGCAAATCATTCGGACCGAAGGAGGTCCTCAAGGAGGTCACCTTCAACATCGACGAGAAGGCCCGAGTGGCCATCGTCGGGCCGAACGGGGTGGGCAAATCCACTCTATTAAGGGTGCTGATGGGCGAGCTCGCCCCTGACGTGGGTGAGGTGGTGCGCCGCACCAATCATGTCTGTTACATGTCCCAGTTCCCTCAGTACGATCCAGAGCAGAGCGTGGTGGACTCGGTCAGCGGTTGCGTGCAGAGCTCCGGTGCCATAGGTAAGAGGATGAGGGAGCTGGAGCAGATGATGTTGCAGCCTGGCCCGGAGGTGGACATGGACCAGGTGGCCATGGAATACGGTCAGTTGCAGGAGGAGTTCAACAACGCTGATTCCTTCGATGACATGGCCCAGGTCAAGGAGACCCTGGCCAAGGTGGGATTACCGGACGACCGGTTGGAGAAGAAGGTCAGCGAGCTCAGCGCGGGGGAGCGGACCAAGGTCATGCTGGCCAAGGTGCTGATGCAAGCGGACGAGTCGGACCTGCTGGTGCTTGACGAGCCAACGAGCCATCTGGACATGGCCGCCACAGAATGGCTTGAGGATTATCTGCTACAATACCCGGTGCGGTGGTGGTGGTATCGCACGACCGTTACTTCCTGGACAGAACGGTGACCAACGTAATCGACCTGGAGGACGGGATCGTCAGGCAGTTCACCGGCAATTACACCGACTACGTGGCCAAGAAACGCTTGGACATAGAGCGCCGTCGCATCGCCGCCGAGAAGTACGAGACGGAGAAGCAGCGCTTGGAGGACAGTGCGGTGGAGATGCATCAGAAGGAATGGTACAAGTCCAAGCATAAGACCCGCATGAAGATGGTGGATAGGCTGGAGGAGGCGGAACCACCAAAGAAGAGGCCAGAGCTCAACTTCAAGGTGGAGACCAAGGAACGCTCCGGCAAGAACGTGATCACCGCCAAAGGTCTTCACGTCAAACGAGGCGACAAACTGGTGCTAGACGGCCTGGACCTGGAGATCGAGGTGGGCGACAAGCTCGGCATTTTCGGTGCCAACGGTTCCGGGAAGACCACCTTGATGAAGACCATCCTCGGCGAGCTGCCGTTCCAGGGCGAGATGTGGTTGGCACCGGGGGCGGTCATCGGTTACTTCGGTCAGGGGCACGATCAGTTGAACCCCGAGATGACCCCGGAGGACCATCTGCTGGAATCGTTGGGACATGACGCCAGGGTGGAGGCCAGGCGGCTGTTGGCCCGATTCTACCTGAGATCGCATGAGGTGCAAAGACCGATCTCCACACTATCTGGTGGGGAGCGGGCCCGCGTGGCCCTGGCAATGCTTCTCGCGGAGAGGCGCAACCTGCTCCTGCTCGACGAGCCCACCAACTATCTGGACATACAGGCCCGGCAAGCGGTGGAGGGCGCACTGATGGACTATCAGGGGACCATGTTGATCATCACCCACGACAGGTATCTCCTGAACACAGTTTGCAACATGGTGGGGGAGATGCGCGCCGGGTCGATCACGGTATTTCCAGGCACTTACTCACAGTTTCGACAGAAGGTCAAGGAATCGACCGTGTCATTGGAGCAGGCAGGGGTCTACAAGGTCGTATCTGGTTTCACGGACTGGAACACCAAGACCAAGTACAACGTCGGGGACAAGGTGGCGGTGGCGCCCAGCGAACTGGAGAGGTATCGGTGGGCCATGGAGTCGGGAAAGCTGAAGAAGGTGGCCGGCACCGAGCTTAAGAAGGTTCGGAAGTGAGTCCTTTCTGAAAAGTGATTTGCAATCTGTCCCTCTTGGTCACCTTTCCATAATATCGCTTGTTCAGGGTCTTGCGGTCCGAGGCGATGGGCTTCAAGCAAGCGAAAAGCTGGACCAACTCGGGCTCAGTGAAGTAATGGTATGGGATGCCTTGACCACGTACGAAGGTCATGGGCTCTACCATCGTTCCATCACCGCACCTCATATCTTCGACGGTAAATGCCTGGATGTGCAACTTCCCGCCCTGGCTCAGGACCCGGGTCAATTCCGATGCGGCGATCACCCGCTCCTCACCGTAGAGGTGCTCCAAAACGTGGTAGCATAGGATGGCGTCAAAGCACTCCGCAGCAAAGGGGAGCTCCAAGACGTTCCCCTGGACCAGTTCGGTCCTTGGTAGTCCTGAGCGTTTACATAGCTCCAGACCCCCCCTGGAAAAATCGAAACCTACGACATCGACGTCGCGTTGGGCAAGGACGGCCAGCGTCTTCCCGTTACCACAACCGACCTCCAGCACCCGATCGTCCTTTTCAAGATCGAATTCCAGGTCCGGTACTCCTCGCCAAAGGACGCCCTTGCCTCGGTACTCGCGGTCCCAGGTCTCCATCCGTGGCCCGATGGCCATCCGTTCTCCGTCCACGTTCTCAGATATGGTCAGACAGGGATTTAGCGATTAGGAGGAGGGCGAGGGATCCGATAGGTTCGGTTCACCTCCTCTGGCCGCATATTCAACCGTTCTTTCCCGCTCATTAAGATCGGCGATATTTTTTCATATATTTCCTCAGACCATTCCCCCTGGGGGTGCGTTCATTCCTGAAGTGGTCATCGAGGTCAAGGACCTCAAGCATAAGAGCTATGGCAGCCTCAAAGCGGTCGACGGTGTGGAGTTCAATGTCTACCGAGGAGAGGTCTACTCCCCATCCTCAGGACCGAACGGCGCGGGCAAGACCACCACGGTGGGAGATCATGGAATGTCTGCGAAAGCCCACCTCTGGGACTGTCACCGTCCTCGGTTTCGATGTCCACCATCAGGCCAAGGAGATCAAGAGGCGGGTAGGCATCCTGCCTCGGGATTTCGACATATGACCGACTGACGGTCAAGGAGAACATAGAGTATTTTGGGGGTCTTTATGACCGTTCGGTCCCCACACAGGACCTCCTGGACGCTGTGAATCTTAATCCCAAACGGGACGAACTGTTCAGGAACCTATCCGGAGGGTTGAAGCAGAGGGTGGGCGTCGCCATCTCGATGGTCAACGACCCCGAGATCATCTTCCTCGACGAGCCGACCACCGGTCTGGACCCTCGCGCCCGCAGGGACGTCTGGACCGTGGTCAAGAGCCTGAGGGAACGAGGCAAGACGGTAATCCTGACCACCCACTATATGGAAGAGGCAGAGGTGCTCTCTGATCGGTTTGCCGGATAATGGATCATGGGCAAGTTCATCGCGCTGGGGACACCCAGGCAGATCATCGATACCCACGGCACTGGCTCAGATGCATCATCTCCCATTGCGATAACTCGTGTACCATTGCCCTCAAGCAGCATGGCCCGCCATGGAGTCGAGCGGAGAGGGGACGATCATCGTTCGTTTGGAGAATCCAGGATGCCGTTCCGCCCCCGAAGTCTGATGCGCTGATAGGAGCAGAGGCGATTACGACCGAGATCCAGAGTGACCCGTCCTACGTTGGAGGACGTGTTCCTCACTCTCACCGGAAAGAAGCTTCCACGGAGGAAGTAGAGCCTAACGGAGCAGGTCCCGCAAGAAGAAGAGGAGGGGGATGAAATGGCGAACCGCATCCTCGTGGCATTAAAGGGTGAGGCCAGAGGTTTCTTCCGGGCAAAGAGCACCGTCTTCTGGACGATCGCTTTCCCATTGCTTCTCATCCTCCTGTTCGGGGCGATATTCAGCAACACCGGGACAGGAGCGATTATGACCTTTATGTACAGAACCTAGACGAAGGGCCGGCCTCGATCCAGTTCATCGATTCGCTCAACCAGACCGGGGTACTGAACGTGCATATGGTCCCGACCGATATATCAGCATCCGATTACGTTCGGGACAACTCCCTTACCGGGATAATGATAATCCCATCGAACTTCACCGCCAACCTGGCATCCGATCAGACGGCGTACGTGGAACTGCGGTTGGACCAGACCTATGGGTCCTCAGGCATCGTCGCCAGCGTGGTGACGTCCGTCGTCAACCAATACAACCTTCAGCTCTCTGGCGGGAAGGAGTACATCCAGACCGTCTACACGCCGATAGTCGCCGAGAATGTGAGCGAAATCGACTTCTTCCTCCCTGGTGTGATCGGTCTGACGGTGATGACCACCTGTACCTTGTACATGCAGGGGGTGCAGAGCAACTACTTCGCCACGGGCATATTCCGCAAACTGTCCACGACGCCCATGACCCGGATGGAATGGCTCATCTCGAGGTCCATGTGGCAGTTGGTGGTGGTCTTCATGTCATTGGCGGCCATGCTGATCGTGGGGATCGCTTTCTTCGATGCCCATCTCACCTTGACCTGGCTTTCCCTCCTCATCATAATTTTCGCTGGGGTGATGTTCACCGGATTGGGGATGATGATCTCGAGGTTCGCTAAGGACGAGGAGACCGCCAACGCGGCAGCATCGGCGATAACCTTCCCCATGATGTTCCTTTCAGGTTCATTCTTCCCCTTGGAGCAGATGCCAGAATATCTTCAGCAGATAGCTAAGGTGCTCCCACTCACCTATGTAAACAATGGACTGCGGGACGCCATGGTGTTCGGGAACACCTCGGGGGCCCTTTTCAACCTAGGGGTGATCACCTTGTTGGCGACGGTCTTCGTGATCATCGGCGCCTACATTTCCAAATGGACCGATGATTAAGGTGCATCAGAGATTTAAAAAACATCTTTCATCCCATTTTTTATCAATTTAATATACACCCTCCGCTCATGATATCGACCATGACAGAGGAGAAAGGTCCGGTCAAGGTCGAGGTGTTCGCGGTTTCCTGTGCTAAATGTCGGCGGGCCGAACAAGTGGTAATAACGGCGGTGGCGGAGCTTCCCGACATTGATGTGGAGGTCGAGAAGACGCAAGATCTCTTCGAACTTAAGGAGCGCGGGGTTATGGCCAATCCAGCGGTGATAATCGACGGCGAGATCGTGTCACAGGGCAGGGTCCCTTCCTTGGAGGAGATCAAGGACCTCATCAGCAAGGCCGACCTGAAGCGGAAGAGCAAGCTATGAGGTGCAAGCCGGTGGCTTGACCCATCACGTTTTTTTTGAACCGATTACGTCACCATCTGACCTTGTCGCCGAAGACCGCTATCAAAAGGTCCCGATCGTCGTGACTGGCCTTCATGACCAGGGTGAACTGCTCAGAAATGCAGAGAAAGCCCATGGTATAGGATTCACCTTCGTCGTCGATGGACAGCTGGATGGATCTCACGTCCTTGTTGCGGATGAAGAAGTTCCCTTCGGTCTCATCCAGGGCCTCAGAGGGGCTCATCTCGTTGTACCGGTCCGCGTACGGGGCGCCCGTCCCGCTCCCTGAGTCATTGCGGCTGAAGGCCGCTAGCCCCCCCAATCCTTTCGATGGTTGCATCGACCTTAGGTCTTGTTCGGTCATCTTAGCGAACACCAACCTCTTGTCAGTAACGAGTAGGGTATAGCGACCTTCCCCTCTGACCAAGGATGAAAAACCGACGTCGGGAATGCTCCCAAGGAGCCTCTCCTCCGCAAGCTCTACGGGTTGACCGGAAGTGTCAACAGCTCTCTTGGTGCCGCAATAGGGGCAGAACAGCATGTCCCCGGCAATCTCCATGCCGCAGGCTTGGCAATTGGCCATTTGTAAGTCCTCTTTCAGGGAAATGCAGGACGCCTATTCAATCATCTCGGTCGTCCCACCGACGTCATATAGATGACGGATTCGTCGACCCCGTCCAGACCAAGTAGCGCATTCACCTCGTCATCGTAGAAGGCGGCGATGTGGCAGGCTGCAAGACCTTGGGCGGCGCATGCCAGTGCCAGATTCTGGGCGATGTGGCCGGCGTCCAGTCCGACATAGCGAAAAGAGCGTTGTCCATACTTCCAGATCGACCTAGGGAAAACCGCGGTCCAAACGAAGGTCACGGCCGAATCAGAGACCATCTCCTGGTCCAAAGCCGATGCGGCCATCGTTTCTCCCAGATGTCCGTCCCGCAATCTCTCCAGGGCGTGATCGCGGATGTCGTAATGGTATGCGCCATGGTCCAGCCCCTCCACCCGGTTGACGCATAGATAGGTCTCGATGGGGTAGAGCGCGCCGGCGGAAGGGACGACGCGGAACTCGTGCCCCCTTTCCCTCCTTGTCAAGCCAGTGCTATATTTCAAAAGATATGAGAGCTCGGAAAGACCTATCGGGTATCGGTCATAGGACCTTCCGCTGTGTCTGGCCAGGAGGACCTCTTCGAAGCTCATGTCCCTTTCCAGGGCCAGGCGTCGGAAGCTTGGTCCGAGGCAGGCCAGGGTAGGTCTTATACGTCTCTGGCTTGGCATCCCAGTCCAACGGTCCTCCGCTGATCCTCCCGCGCCGGTGCTTCGTCTCCGCCCAGAACCTATGTCCGATGTCGTCCTGCATAGTTGACCCCTGGTGAAAGGATGGCATCCCGTCCGTTATGAGCCCTTCGGTTATGAACGACCGTGGAGGTTCAGAACCGGCCGCGCGAACCGCCGCCCCCGGTGCCGCCGCCGCCCCAGCGACCCCCGCCCCCTCCCCGTGAAAAAAGGGAGAATATCCAAAGCAGCGCCCTTCCTCGGGTTATCACCATCAAGGCCACGATGCCGATGATCGCCAAAGTGAGCTGCCATCCGTTCAAAGGGATGAACCAGATGGGATAGTGTCTCCACAGGGTCGTTGCCCTCGGAAACGTAATTGTCGACCAACTCCAGTCCGATGGCGTAGACGTATAATGTGATCCCATAGGAAAGGTCCCCCGCCTCCATCTGAGGTATCAGATAGTCGTTCTCGAATCCCTTCAGGACGAAACCGGAGAGGATGTCCATCACCCCCTTCCCGGTCACTGTGCGCCATCTCACCACCGTCTCGTTGACGAAGAAGACCACCAGCACGCCGTTGTCCTTGTCCCCCTGTCCGATCCCGTTCTTCTCGAAGGTGCTCAGAGCGAAGGTGTTCAGGTCGTACTTGCCCAGGTCATCGACGATGAGGACGGCGATCTCGCAGGAGTTGTTCAGCTCCACCTCGTAGCAGAAGTCCTCCAGGTCGTAATAGTCCTGATCCAGTAGCACGCCTGTATCATCGTTGATGTATGGTCGTATGGTCGGGATGCCGGAATATTCATCGCTGGGCCTGTCGTAGATTACGAACAAGGCCGCCGCTAATATCATTCCGACTATCACCAACGCCACGATGGCGGCGTTACGCTGTCGCCGATTCATCAACACCCTTCTCAGAGGTTGCTACCGTCACCGGGCCTTTCGCTACCCCAGTATTCCCTCTCCTCGAAACCGAAGGAGGAGGCGAAGAGCATCATGGGGAAGGACTTGATGCTTGAGTTATATTCCTGGACCGCGTCATTGTACTCCCCACGGGCGAAGGCCAAGGCCTCATTCAGGTCCACCACCTCTCCCATGTACTGTGAGACCAGGGCTCCATATTGCAGGTTCGGGTAGTTCTCATAGACAGCATATAACGCTGCGAACTGAGTGTCGATCTGGTTAGAGATGTTCTCCAAGGCTGGGACGTCGTCACCATTGTCCAGGGCGTTCAGCCACGCAGTGCGCAACTGAGTTATATTGGTCAGGAGCGAGGACTCGTACTCGGCGAACCCATCAAGTTGAGGCACCAGTTCGGACATTGTGTCGACCTTCACTGTGTACCTGTTCTTGATATCTGAGGAAGTGGAGTTCACAGATTGTTCCTGAGATACCGTGCTGTTATAGGCCAGCACCACCCAAAGCATCATCAGCACCAAGATCACGACCACCGCCACGACGATGACGATCTTGAGGTTGGAACGGGATTCCGCCATACCGCTATCAATGGAGGAACCCTTTATCAAACTTACTCTTTCCAGCTTCCGAAATGATCGATCATTTGGGTTTTCTTGACATGGCAAGCTGGATGACAAGGATGATGATGAGGAGGAAAACCGCGGACCCGAGCAGGAAGATTACTCCGTTCACACCAGGTTCTGCGGGGAGCGCCCCTACGGTCATCGAGGTCGTCTGCCAAAGCTTCGTTTCCAGCGGCGTCCACCACCTGCACTGTGACGACCAGTTCACCGGCCGGCAGGTCGGGCAGCTCCAAGGTCTCTACGAAAGGCCCTTGATACACTGTCCTTCCATCTACCGATACCACCATCGTTGCTCAGCATCGAGTCGTTGTCCCACCCCTCGAGGGCAAGGAGAGCGTCCCCTTTGGGGAAAAGGGTACCATTTGCGGTCAGGATGCGCAGCTCTGGGGCAACCACATCGATCCCGAACTCGACCGTTCGCATCGGCTCTTGGTTCCCCCAATTGTCGATGGAGCGGAAATGGAGGCGGTGCCACCCTTGATCGCTGACGACTATCGGCTCGGTATATGTCCTCCAGGCCTCGCCGTCCAGGTAGTATTCCGTCCTCCACACCCCGCTCCATATGTCCTCTGCCATCAAGGTCACCTCCACCGCTTCTCGGTTCCAGGCGGATGCATTGCCATGTAGCGAGGCCATCGAGTTTGGCGCCATCAGGTCGGGTTCATCGCCCACGTTGATGGTCCAGTTCAGGTAAGAGACGGAGTCGGCGTCCGCCACGCTCAAGGAAACATTGTACCTACCCATTTGGGACGGGGTTCCGGCGATGAGGCATTCAGAGCTCGATGTGCTCATGATCTGCAACCAGGGGGATTGAGGCCCGCTCAAGGCCCATACGTTCTCACCGGAATCTGCCATGGAGGCGAAGGCGGTGAAATCGTATTGTTCACCCAGCAAGGCCACGCGTGGGGCCTGGTTCAGGATCTTGGGGCTCTCCAATTTGATGATCAATTTGGAGGTGCCGTTCCAGAAGTGCGAGACATAGAGGCTGTCCCGAACATCGTATCCCCAGTCCATCTCCCTGGTGCCGTCCAATCTGCGCAGTTGCTCCTGGCCAGCACCCAGCGAGCTGTAGGTCTTCCCATCCTCGACCACCTTGACCTCGAGCACATTGGCCCCGCCCATGTCGAGCTTTAAGGTGACAGGTACGTTCCAGTATCCCGCGGCCTTTGGGTCCTTACGTTCCACGTCGTAGACCAGGACACCTTTGCCCGTCTCGCTTTGGTTCAACCGGAACCCTGTGGTCCGGCTGCCGTAAATGTAGCTGGCCACTTCTCCATCTGTCGCCTTCCAGTTCTCGGGCGACCCGTCGGCCTTGACGTCGACCAGATAGTTCAAGAGGGCGGTCACATTGGAATATTCGTATCCCCATATTGGGAACTCTGGGTGGCCATAGACGCGTAGCACGCCGGACCGGTCCGCCACCATGGCGAACTTCTGAGCCACCTCTTCGTATGATTGGGCGGGATTATCCGTGGACCATTGCCTGGACATGTCCATCATGTCCATGCTGGTCAATGGCACCCAACCCACCCAGGGGTCGCTGTTCCAAGGTCCGTAAAGGTAATAGCTCCCTAACCAAGTGGAGTTGCCCGGGGCGCCGTTGTACTGATTGGAACCGATCCCCTCGATCCTGGTCCCGGCGGCGAACTGGGCGAACATCATCTGATATGTCGCGGTGTTCCCCGGGTTCGCCAATGACAGGTAGGTATCCCCCGCCCCTCCCATCGCCGGGGCGTCCCAACGGCTGGCATAGGTCATAAATGTCCTTGAAGGTCCATTGGTTCTGTTCCGCCGATTGGACCGATTCTGACCAGTTCTTCTTCATCCAGGTGTAGTAATCGTGGGGACCGTGCATGGCGATCTCGGTGCCGCTGTCTAGGATCATGTCGGACGAACCGGCCTGGTACATCACATAAGCGGTGGCGGGGTGATCGAAATCGGAGTAGTGCTTATGGCGGTCTCCGGACCCACGCAATCGTCCAGGCCGAAGACCGTGACCCAGTCCCAACCGTTCCACCACGGGGCGGTCGATAGGTGCGCATCCCAGGCGGTGGTGGTCACTTTGACCAGACCGCGCATGCTCAGGTAAGGTAAGCGCAGCTCGTAGACCATCGGGGCGGCCCAGTCCACCGATCGACTTATCGGGGCCAGGTATCGACCGAGCGAGCTGTCGAATGGGGCAGGGAAATTGTCGATCCTGACCTCTGCGTCGGGAACGATGTTACCGCGAAGGTCCCTTATCTCCAACCAGACCGGGTCTTGTTGTCTCACGGTCTCGACGATGGGGGATATACGCGGGTAAGGCGTCCCAGTTGGTCTTGCCCCCAGGTTGTCCACCATCCAACCACCGTTGTTCCCATAGTCGCCATATGCTGATGGGAGCGGGGTAATGACGATGACATCTTTGATATGTAGGACAGGAGTCACGGATTCCATCGGAACGGTCTGTACCATCAACAACGTTCCCCGTCGGTCGTGGTGGACGGTCATGTTCAAGAACTGACCATCATACGCGAAGGCAATCGTGTATCGGTCAGGTGACCGACCAGTGGTGGAGGTGTCCCGGGAAAGGGCCGGTTCGATGTCCCCCACCATCTTCGTCCAGGCGCCATCCCCTTGGTTCACATATATGCCTTCCTGATCGACGGTGGAGACCCGAAGGTCAATACCGGCCAGGATGCCGCCCGCCCCATCCTCGATGGTCGCGATGAGCGAGAATCGGCCAGGGACCTTCCCCACCCCGTAATACGCGCTCCCCTCCCGAGGCGCGAAGGCCTCGAAAGATATGTTCCATCCGGTCTGGGGTGCAGATGGCGAGTAACGGGCTATCTCCCTCGACTCGTTCCCCCGGAACATGATCCAAAGACTCCCATCGAGGAACACCAGGTCGGTGTCAGATGAGGGGAGCAGGTCCAAGCCGGCGATATCGTGCGAGGTGCCGCTTGGGACCTCATCGAACGTCTCTATGCGGCCCCAGACATCCTCGGGGGCATCGACGTCCGCCCCATAGGCGCTGCCAGATAGGAAGGAAGCGACCAGGGGTGCGCCTAACAGTAACAGGACTGACGATATGGCCAGGGCGATGTTCCTAGTCGCTCTCATCGATATTGCCATTCCCATAGCTGCCCATGCTATATTAATCGAAGGATTCCGTTCCCAAATCCTCTCTCCGACCTACCAGGCTGGGACCAGCCCAGGCGCGG
Organism: Methanomassiliicoccaceae archaeon; assembly: GCA_963806355.1. GTDB lineage: Archaea > Thermoplasmatota > Thermoplasmata > Methanomassiliicoccales > UBA472 > JACXTP01. The sequence goes on from CAWDXN010000005.1 coordinate 31,836, forward strand.
AGGAGTAGGGCAGGTAGATGAGCTTGGTGTCATTCACCTTGAGGTCATAGGTAAGGCTCTGCAGCACACCCGGCTTCTCCGCCTCCATGGTCACGATGACGAAATCCGCCACATCGGCAGCCTCTTCTTTGGTGATGTTCGTGCCCAGACGCTGCCTTCCGCCGAAGTCCATACGCGGACGGTAGCGGGGAGGTTCATAGGTGAGGCTCATGGCCAGCTGTTTCGATGTTCCGATGTCCATCTCGGCCGCGGGGACAAAGACGTTGAAGGAACCGCTGTTGCCCCCTCCCTGCATGTACTTGGAAAGCTTGTACAATGTGCCTCCAGCAACGTTCGAGTTGGTTATGTTCACGGTGCAGAACACCCTCCAGAATGGGTAGTACGTCGCTTGACCTTTGAGGTCTGGCCTCACATCGGCGATCTCATAGGGCACGATGTTCACGCCGCCATTGCGACTGTGCAGGGTGTGGCAGCTCTCGCAATAGAACAGTTGGTCCAGCACCTTGGTCTGGATGGGGAGACCGCACTGCGGACATTTCACTTGCACTACCTTCACTCTCTCACCGCCTCATGTCGAAGGGGAGGAACTTGAATAGGTCCGACATCCCCGCCAGGCCTTTCAAGGCCGAAATCCCGTACTTCTTGTCGTCGAAGTCCCCTTGTATGATCTCCGACCCATGTCGGAAGAAGGTATAGGTGAGGAAGAAGATGGCCGCCTCCGATGACCACACCGCCCAGGGCGAACTCGGCCACCCCAGAGGCGATGCCCAGCCCGGCCATTATCCCCCCGATGGATGTGCCGGCGGTGATGGCGAGCGACTGGTATAGAGTAATCGCCAGGGGCTCGTCCGGATATCACTTCCCCGGTCACCCCGTCCATGGTGTAGAAGTACATGTTCTCATTGTAGGAATAGCGCACCACCCAGATGGGATAGTAGACCATGCTCATCGCCCTTGGAAGAACGTGCAACCTCTCGAAGGTGATGTGCGGCACGCCGGAATCCCTCCGAGCGTTGGTCACCGCCTCCGCCTTCATGCGGTCCAAGGCCTGGTCCTTGCTCGTCGTGGCCTCATAGGTGGGGATCATGGTGAAGTCCTCCAGGCCGCTCTCGCCGGAGAAGTTGCGCAACCGCTTGATGCCAAGGTCCCCGGGGTCGCAGGCGATCTCGGAAAGTGGGTAGTCGTGCAGCACCATCTCCTCCTTGGGGATGCGCTCGGTGCGGGTGTTGCCCTTGGAATCGCTGCGCTGCCTCTCCTCATATCCGCAGATCCATCCTAAGACCCTCATCCGGGTCATCCAGAAGGGCAGGTATATCGGGTAGGCCTCCAGCACCTTGCCTTTCGTGGCCAGGTCCCTTGCCTTCCAACCCTTGCGGAACCAGCCCTGCGACAGGGACGAGGCCCGTTCTCGGTCCATTTTGTTCTTGAAGGCGATGGTGATCACTCCCGCGTCACCCTCGAGGAACAGCGCCGAACCGCAATATTGGCAGTTCAGGGCGGTGCGGCCTTCCTGCGCCTTTACCGCCCCTCCGCATGCCGGGCAGTTCAGGCTCACCTCTATGCTCATATCAGTACCTCCTTGCCACTATCAACGAGGCCACGAAGACACCGGCAACGGTGGCGCCCATCAGACCCAATGCCAGCATCGGTGCCGCCAAAGCTATGAACCCCTCGGCGATGAATGCGAGGAAACCGGCCCCGGCCACTGCAACGTACAATGCGGACGATCGTTTGGGGAACTCGGTGGCGAACACCTCACCGGAGGTGCCCGACATGATCACCTTCCAATCGCTGCCCTTGAAACTGTATTCGAGGGTGAATATTGGGAAATATACCAAGGCCTGCTCCTTGGCGGTCCCGGGCAACCGGTTCAGATAGGGGAGCATCTCGATGTCTGGCTTGGTCATCTCCACCCCTTTCAGCTCGAAGGTGCTGTCGAAGACCCGGATGTCCCCGGCAGGCACTTTAAGGGAATGGAGCCCAGGCAATGTGGTCGATGCCGCTGGTTCCACATAAACCCCTTCCACACCGCCTTGGTCACGCTTGAACATATAGACGGGGAAGAACTGCCGCTTCACTGACCGCACCTGGGCCAGACGGTCCAGGTCCTTGGCCTTGGTGGAGCCTGCGGCCCAACGCCGGAAGGTTCCGACGACGGCGTTCTCGTCCAAGGTGAAAGGCAGGATGTAGTAGAACCCTGCCCCGCTCCTGTCGATGTAGATCCCAGTGGAGCAATAGTTGCATCGGACCAGTAGGTCCTTCACGTCGTACTCCACGGGAGCCCCGCATTTGGGGCAGTTGATCTTCGCCATCCCATGACCTCTGATCAGAAGGTCGTCCCGCACTCAGGGCAGAACTTGGCGCTTGCCGCCGACTCGGTCCCGCACTTGGGGCATTTCTTCTTGGCTTGCATGGCATTGCCACATTCGGGGCAGAACTTGGCGTCCGCCGACACAGGGCTGGCACATTTGGGGCACTTGACCGTTTCCACCACCATCTTCGCGCCGCAGTTGGAGCAGAACTTGGCCCCTGCCAGGTTCTGACCGCCGCACTTGGGGCATAGTGCCATGGGTTGGGGGGCCTGTCCTGCCGGGGGCGCCATCTGACCGGCGCGCATCTGGTCCACCATGGTGTATCCCAGCCCGACGCCCGCGCCAACTCCTACGCCCACACCTGCAGCGCCTCCAGAGGGGTTCTGGGCCGCCTCCCTCATGGCCTGCCCGCTCTGGTACTGGATGTAGTTGGTGCCCAGTGCCTGCATGGAGGCCCTAGTGTCCACCGCCTTCTGCACCTCATCGGGCATGGATATGTACAGACCGGAGATCTTGTCGATGCTGACACCATATAGCTCGAAGTGGTCGTTGCTCTTGGAGAGCACGGACTGCTCGATGTTGGTCAGGCTGGCACCGAGGTCGAGAACCCCCATGCCTTCGTTCTTCATCTCCCCGATGGTGTTGTAGATGAGCACCACCATCTGTTCCTTGATCCTTTCCTCCACCTCGGCCGAGGTGGCGTAATTGAATGTGCCTACGAACTGGTTCACGAAGTTCTCTGGAGCGCCCACCTTGTAACGGAACTCCCCGAAGACGCGCAGGTTGACCATGCCGAACTCCTTGTCCCGGAACTGATAGGGCTGCTTGGAGCCGAACTTGCCATCGAAGGCGCGCTTCTGTAGGTATATCACCTCGGCCAGCTGCTGCACGCCAGAAAGGGCCTTGACCAGCTTGCCCACGATGGGGGCGTTCTGGCTGGTAAGGGCGTAACGGTCCGGCCGGTCGAAATAGGCCAGCACCTTACCGTCGCGGTAGAAGGCGGCGATCTCGTCCTCCCTCACCACGATGTTGTCGTTCAACTTGATGTTGCGAGGCAGGCGATACATGATGTTGCCGCGCTTGTCCTGGTCCTCCCAGGAGAACGTCCCAGACCCGAATAGACTGTCAGCCATGTTATCACAGCTCCGTCCCTTGTATGATGGCGATCCTCTTCTTCCACTTGTCCTCTAGGCCCGTCAATCTTTTCTTGACGTCCTTGATGCTCTGCTTTATCTTGACCTCGTCCTCGTCGTCCAAGGCGCCCTTCAGGACACCTATGGCCTCATCGATGAACTGGACGTTCTCAAGCACGCTGTAATCGTAATCGTAGATGCGGTTGAGCTCGTCTATATCGAAACGAACATCGGTCACAAAGCCGGAGTAGCCGCTCTCGGAATATTTCACCAGGCCCTCCACCTTCTTGTACTGGTTGATCACCCCGCCCAGGCTGGTGACCTCTTTGGCCATGGGCATGGCGGCTAGGAGGTCGACCCTGGATTCCTCCAGTTGGTCCCTCTGCAAGGCCAGGCGTTTCGCCAGCTCAAGCCGCATGATCTTATCGGAGTCCCTAAGGTCCTCCCTGATCCTGTAGCCGCGATATCCCGGGATTATCAATTGGATCTTCTTCAGGAGGCCCCGATCCTCCTCGACCTTTCGCCTTACGTCCGGCATGGTTTATCCCCTGGATGAGGCATATTCAAGGGTCCGATATTAAAACTATCGAACGGACTGGATTAGCAAATAAAAAAGTGGTTTTCTTCCATCATCTTATATCAAGGTCAACGGTGAGCAATATCACAGATAACGTGATGATTCCTATCATGTTCAATATATTCATAACCGTCGTTAGTCAAATGGATGGAATTCAACAATCCAGATACTCTAATTTCGACTTTTTATCTATTATGTATTTATAGTCTTTAGACAAACGTCTAACGTCAATTCAAATATTTTCTTATACAGTAATTGCTTCCAGTTCTCAAACATCTTACAGCAGGGAGTGAACAGCGTGCAGATAATAGAGAACTCTCGGTCAACGACCGGGACCAAGACCCGCGTTCAGGACGTCAATCCGACCAGCGGGATGTGCCCTTTGTGTATTGAGGAATGCAACGTGCTATGCGAGGTCGGCAAGTCCGCCTTCCGTGGCCGGGAGGTCCTCTACCCCTCCCCCGAGTACTTCGGAACCGAGCACCGCCTCGTCCAACAAGGACTTTTTCCTGGACTGGTCCCACTTCCAGATCATGGCCGAGCTCATCGGTGCCTATGGCATCGAGCCCAACCCCGACAAGGCCTTCTTCGAGAACGTGGACATCAGCACCACGGTCGCCACCAGGAACAAGAAGCCCATACAACTGAAGCTGCCCTTCGTCATCGCTGGCCTGGGTTCGACCGCGGTGGCCAAGAGGAACTGGGAGTCGCTCGCCAAGGGATCGGCCATGGCCGGCATCATCGAGACCGTCGGTGAGAACGTCTGCGGCATGGACCACCGAGTCCACCTACGCCAAGGGCAAGGTCCAGAGTCAGCCCCGACATGGCCTTCCGCATCAGCTCGTACCGCGAGCTTTGGGATGGCAAGCACGGCGACATCGCGGTGCAGACCAATGTCGAGGACGGCCGGGGCGGCGTCGACGATTACGTCATGTCCAAGCTCGAGGTCAACATCATCGAGCGCAAGTGGGGCCAGGGCGCCAAGGCCATCGGTGGCGAGGTGCGATTGAACAGCCTCGACCGCGCTTTGGAGCTGAAGAAGCGTGGATATCTGGTGTTACCCGACCCCGAGGACAAGGCGGTCCAGGCGGCGTTCAAGGCCGGGGTCGTTCAAGACCTTCGAGCGGCACAGCCGGGTGGGCTTCCCGGACATCCGCTCCTTCGTGGAGGACGTCGAGAAGCTGCGGCGAGAAGGGCGCCAAGTATGTGTTCCTTAAGACCGGCGCGTACCGCCCGGAGGTCGTCGCCTTCACCATGAAGGCCGCCTCCGATGGCCAAGGTGGACATGCTCACCTTCGATGGGGCCGGCGGCGGCACTGGAATGACCCCGGTGCCCATGATGAACGAGATGTCCACCCCCACGGTGCACCTGCAGGCCCAGATGCTGGCCTGCGCCGAGATCCTCAAGGAAGAAGGGCAAGTTCGTCCCCGACCTGATATGGCCGGCGGTTTCATCAACGAGACCCAGATGTACAAGTCCATCGCCATGAGCAACCTCGGCGATGGCCCCGCTCGTGAAGGGCATAGCCATGGCCCGGGCCCCCATACTGGCCGCATGAAGTCCCAGTACTTCGCCCGGCAGGCCACGGAGGGAAAGCTGGCCAAGTCCTTCACCGACGAGTACGGCGCGGACCCGGAGCAGTTCTTCATACTGGCCCAGGACCTGAAGAAGGAATACCCAGGCAAGAAGTTGGGCAAGGACATCCCCTACGGCGCGGTCGGTCTCTACACCTACTTCGACCGCCTCGCCATCGGCCTGCGCCAGATGATGGCCGGCTCGAGGAAGTTCAGCCTAGAGGTATTGGACCGTGGCGATATCATGTCGCTCACCCCATATGCCGCCAAGGTCACCGGCATCCCCACCATCGACGAGATGGCGGAAAAGGTAATGCCAGGCATCTTGGAGTTCTGGGACGAGTAAGATACCTTTCATCGATAACGGAACAAACCTTTTCCCCCATCTTTATATTTATAAGGCAATGAAAAATATTTTTATAATGACCATGTGCTTGCACTTGTATCCGTTCATAAGGACGGTGCTCCACGGGGATGGAGCGCGGGACTTTCTTAGGAGGAGAGAATCGCAGAAAGGGGTTGGGCCACCGGCCGAGTCTCAAACCTTTTCCAAACCCCTTTCTTCTGCATCCCATTGTGAACATAGCCATCCCGACCGTTCCCCTTGTTCGGGATTAACTATACCTACCTGTGCCTGCCAAGGGGATGCGGTGAACCAAATGACGGAAGATAAACCGTTGGACATGTTTTGCTATCAATGCTCTCAGACCGCCCATGGTACCGGTTGTACCACCTATGGTGTATGCGGGAAGAGCCCTACTGTCGCGAGGTTACAGGATAATCTCATCTTCGCAATGAAAGGCATATCGGCCTACGCATACCATGCGAGAGAGCTGGGATACAACGACCCAGAGATCGATTCTTTCCTGGCCAAAGGGCTGTACACCACCTTGACCAACGTCAGTTTTGACATCGGTAGCCTGGTGAACATGGCGCTGGAAGCGGGGCGGATGAACACCAAGGCCATGCAGATGTTGAAGAAGGCGCATATTGAGAAATATGGCGAACCAACCCCGGTGAACGTTCCTGTCGGGACAGTAAAGGGTAAGGGCATAATCGCCACGGGCCATTCGCTGAAGGCATTGGAAGAACTGCTCAAGCAGACCGAGGGCAAAGGAATCAACGTCTATACGCATTCAGAACTGCTTCCTGCCCATGCATACCCAGGACTGAAGAGGTACAAGCATCTGGTCGGTAATGTAGGCAAGGCGTGGTTCGACCAAAAGAACCTGTTCTCCAGTCTGAATGTGGCGGTTGTCGGGACATCTAATTGCGTCCTCCTTCCAAAGGACGAGTACCGGGACCGCCTCTTCACCGTAGGTGTCACTTCACTGCCTGGGGTGCAGCACATCAACGAATACGATTTCACCCCTGTCATCAAGAAGGCCCTTTCCCTTCCGGACCTTCCGGAGCATAAAGAGGGAACTGTCACAACAGGGTTCGGCCTGAGCACTCTTGTGAGCGTCGCCCCGAAACTGCTGGACCTGGTCAAGGCCGGCAAGATCTCCCGGATCTATCTGGTCGGGGGTTGCGATAGGCCAGGGAAGGCCGGAGAATACTATACCACCTTCGTGAAGAACCTGCCCAAGGACACGATAGTCCTAACATTGGCCTGCGGCAAGTACCGCTTCAACGATATGGACATGGGCGACATCGAGGGGATACCCCGCCTCATAGATATCGGACAATGCAACGATGCGATCGTGGCAATGGACGTGGCTGGTGCCCTGGCCTCCGCCCTGAAGGTGGACGTTAATCAGCTCCCGCTCACCCTCATCGTAAGCTGGATGGAGCAAAAGGCCTGTTCGATCCTATGGAGCCTACTGGCCGCCGGCATCAAGGGCATCTATCTCGGACCTATCGTGCCTGCATGGGTCAACAAGGACATATTGGACCTACTAGTGAAGAACTTCGATCTGCACGTGAGCGGAGATCCCTTGGAGGACATCAGAGCAACCATGGGCAAGAAGTGAGGGCGTGTGCCCAAACACCTTACCCTTTCCCATATTTTTTATTACCATCCGCTCACAACATACTGAACGGTGGTGCCCTTGGTCAGACAAAATCGTCTTGCGAATGAGAAGAGCCCGTACCTTCTGCAGCATGCCCACAATCCGGTGGACTGGTATCCTTGGGGGGAGGAGGCCTTCCAAAGGGCCAAGGAGGAGGACCGGCCCATTTTCCTGTCCATAGGCTATTCCTCCTGCCATTGGTGCCATGTGATGGAGCGGGAGTGCTTCGAGGACGAGGAGGTGGCCTCCTTGATGAACCGGTCCTTTGTCAATATCAAGGTGGACCGGGAGGAGAGGCCGGACATCGACGATCTGTACATGAAGGTGTGCCAGATGATGACCGGAGGAGGAGGTTGGCCTTTGACCATAATAATGGGGCCGGACCGTCGGCCGTTCTATGCCGCCACCTTCATCCCCAAGAACGGCCGAGGCGGGACGATGGGGCTCATGGACCTCGTCCCAACGGTGATCAAGGTGTGGCAGGAGCGTCGGGGCGAGGTGGAGAAGGTGGCGGAGCAGGTGACCGCTTCACTGAAAGGAAGGGCGGAGATGCGGACCGCGTCACATGGGGAACAGGACCTGGCCCGAGAGGCGTATCAGGAGCTCGTCTCCACCTACGAGGAAAGGTTCGGTGGTTTCGAGGTGTCCCCCAAGTTCCCCACCCCGCACAAGCTCATGTTGTTGCTCCGCTATGGCGTCAGGAGGAAGGACCAAAAAGCACTGGATATGGCCCTTTGGACCTTGAGGAACATGAGCCTCGGCGGCATGTACGACCACGTGGGCCATGGGTTCCACCGCTACTCCACCGACCGACGCTGGTTCGTGCCCCATTTCGAGAAGATGCTATACGACCAGGCCTTGTTGGTCATGGCATACACCGAGGCCTATCTGCTCACTAAAGACGACTGGTTCAAGAAGGTGGCGTGCGACACCCTCGAATATGTCCTTCGCGACCTGACCTCGCCCGAAGGTGGTTTCTATTCCTCCGAGGACGCTGATAGCGAGGGGGAGGAGGGTAGGTTCTACACCTTCACCTACGAGGAGGTGGTCAAGGCCTTGGGGAGAGGATGGAGCTGAACCATTCCTAGAGGCATGCGACATCAGGGAGGCGGGCAACTACAAGGAGGAGGCCTCAGGTCGGTATCTGGGCAGGAACATCCTGCACATGACCAACGACCTTGAGACGTTGAGCATGAAGCTGGACCTGCCCCGATCGGAGCTCTCGGACATACTGGCCTTAGGGTTCCAAAGACTATACCGATTGCGCGAGGGGAGGGTACGTCCAGCCTTGGACGATAAGGTCCTATTGGATTGGAACGGACTGATGATCGCCGCCTTGGCCAAGGCCTATCGGACCTTCGGAGATGAGGTCGCATCTGATGGCGGCAAAGGGAGCGGTCGACATGATAGAGACGAGGATGTCGGACCCGTTCGATGGCCTGCACCACACCTACAGGGAGGGTGTCTCCGCCGTCAAAGCCTTCCTCAGTGACCTCGCCTCCTATGCCTGGGGCTTGCTCGAGTTGTATATGGCCTCCCATGAGATGCGCTACCTGAAGCGGGCAAGGCAGGTCGCCGATGAGATGTGTTCCGAATTTACCTCCCCAGCAGGCGATTTCTATCTGGCTCTGGATAACGAGGAGCTATTGGTGCGGGGCAAGGATCATTACGATGGCGCTGTCCCTGCCGGGAACTCCATTGCCACCTATGTCCTGGCCATGCTTTACCAGATCACCGAGGATGAGAAATATCGCCAAAGGGCCAACGCTGCCTTGAAGGCCAGCATTCCGCACGCTCTCAGGGTCCCCAGCGCCCATGCCTTCCTTGGAATGGCCGCCGACCTACTGAGATCCCCCCCTGCGACGGTGGTGGTGAACGATGGCGGTGACGATGCACTTGCCAGGGCCATGACGAAGGCGATCGATTCCACCTATCTGCCGGACACGGTCGTCATCATACGACGACCAGGGGCGGAGGCGAGCTGCAAGGAGCTGCCCCATCTGAACAACAAGGGATCGGAGAGGGGGAAAGTGACCGTTCATATATGCGAGGGAGATCGTTGCCTCCCGCCCATAACGACCGTTGAGGCGCTCTCCGCCTGGTTGGCGAACCGGTGAGCGGTCTATGGTCAGATGAGCTCGAAGGCCGCCGCCAAAGCTCCATCCTCTGCCTTGTGGTAGTCCGCCCCGGTACCTATGATGATCACGTCGCCCTCGCGCACGCTGAAGATGTCCCTCAGCTCCGCGGCGAAGTCCGGCCTTTCCTTGTCCAGGCAGAAGTCGGGAGGCACCCAAAGGTCCCCGCCCTGAACCAAAATGGTGGTGGCACCGTCCGCTCCGACCCGCACCGCCGCGTCCCTCTGCTCCACCCCGATCTTGACGCGGTTCTTATGACCGCGCACCAGGACCGCCACGGTCTCGGTGCCGAGGGTGGCGTCCGACTTGGAGAGCATGCCCACCTGGATAGGGAAGCCGTTGAAGAACTCGGTGCCCTTGTTCGATATCGAGATCCCCAGTCTGCTTGACCTCGATGAGGTCGTGGTCGCGAAGGTATTCGATGATGGTCCGCATGCTCCCTTCCCCGATGCCCACAGCCTGGGAGAGCTGTTTGCGGCCCTTGCGCCTCCCATCGGAGAGGGCGGCAAGGGCCTTGTAGACATGGTAATCAGCGAACCTGTGCACCGGCCCGTACCGGGATAGGTCGATGAGCTTCATTGCCCTAGAATACCGTCACATCGCCTTTTACAACTTTCTCTGTCACCTTGCCGATGTTGTTGAACCAGTTGTCCGCCACGCCTTGGGCGTTGCGCAGCCACTTGTCCTGCTTGACACCAGGGGCCATGAACAGCTGGATGCTGCAGGTCTGGGGGTCGCTGATGGGCCTTCCGATCTGGGACAGGATGCGCACATGCGCCTCCAGCACGTCGCCCCTCGCCTCCTTCACGATATCGGCGGCGATCCAGTTGGCCAGGATGTTGTACATCTTGCCCACGTGGGTGATGGGGTTCTTGCCCGCCGAGGCCTCCATGGACATCGGTCGGTAAGGGGTGATCAAGCCGTTGACCCGGTTGCCGCGGCCCACCGAGCCGTCGTCGCCGTTCTCGGCGCTCAGACCGGTCACGGTCAGGTAGTAGTTGCCGTTCTCTGGGTCATCGGCGTAGTTGATGTCCACCGCCACCTCGTAGTCGGTGTGCTTGCAGGCCTGGTCCAGGACCAGGCCCTTCATCTGCTCCAAGGCGCTGGTGTAGTGGTCGGCGTCGGGGATGTAGCGGTCCACCATGGCGCAGGCGATGGTCATGGTGATCTTGTCGCCGTTGCGGGCGCACATCACCTTGACGTCCTCCCCGGTCTCCTTGAGCTTCTTCTTCATGGGGCCATTGATATAACGCTCGGTCTCCAGACAGACGGTCTCGGTCTCGGACAATGGGGCGTAGCTGCAGCCGAAGGAGGTGTCGTTGGCGAGCAGGCAGTGGTTGCCGCTGAAGTCGGTCCCGCACTTGTTCTGCAGAACCTCGAAGTTCTTGATCAGGTCCTGCGACCCCTTGCCGATCTTGCAGTCAACGATGACATCGTTCCTGATGTCCAAGTTCGGGAAACGCTTCAGATAGTCCTTCGCTGCCCCGATGGCCGTGGTGGCGTAAGGCAGTCTCTCGTTGTTGACCGTGGTGATGGCCCTGCCGACGAGGACGATATAGATAGGCTCCAGCATGCGACCGCCACCGAACTTAGGGGCGCTCTGACCGCCGACGACCTCGTTCTGGTCGGTGTTGTGGTGCAGGATCTCGCCGCAATAGTCCAGGTACATCTTGCATAGGGCCCTGGACACGGATTCGGCCAAGCCGTCCGAGATGCTGTCCGGGTGCCCGATGCCCTTACGCTCCACCAGCTCGACGCGCTGCTTCTCGATGGGGGTGAGGCTGACGCCTTCGACTATGATGTTCTTATTTGCTTTCTTGACCGCCGGCTTCTTCGGTGCCGCCGCCTTCTTGACAGATTTCGCCATGTGTATTTCTCCGTGGATCTCTCGGGCCATTTGGGGGAAACCCAGCTGGATGGCCCTCTAAAGGGATGAATGGCTCGTAATTTATTACCCTGATTTAAGCATGATTGACTCAATTATTCATATATGAATAAATCATATTCACTGATCGATATGAAATTCCCGGAGGAGACGGAGATCAAGCGGATGCGCAAGAACCTGGACCTCACGCAGTCCGAACTGGCCGCCATATCCGGGGTCTCCCAGTCCACCATCGCCAAGATGGAGAGGGGGGCCATCAAGGGCAGTTACGAGGCGGTCACCCGCATCTTCACCGTGCTGGAGGAGGAGATGGGGAAGCGCAGTCGCACCAGACAGGCCAAGGACGTGATGTCCGAGGACGTGATCAGCATCCAGGTCAAGGACACCACCCGGCATGCATCGGAGATCATGCGGCAGACCGGCTATTCCCAGCTGCCGGTCTTCGACGGCGTTCAGCACGTAGGGAGCATAACCGAGTATGACATCCTTTCAAGGCTCCAGGACGGGGCGCGCATGGAGGACCTCAGTGAGCTCGTGGTGGGGTCGATAATGTCAGCCACCTTCCCCATCGTCAATGAGGACACCCCGGTGGACGTGGTCACCTCACTGCTATCGTCATCTGACGCTGTGCTCGTCTCAAGGAAGGGGATGATCGTGGGCATCATCACCCGCTCGGACGTGCTGAAGTTGATCTCGATAAGCGGTCATTGCCTTCGCACTTCGACGGTCATAAGGTCGACGCCAAGGTAGGTCTCCGGGAAAATACCTCCTTGCCTCCTCTAGCAATGGCGAAGGGTCCTCATACCTTCCGGAGAAATGGACCAGATAGAGCTTCCTTATCCCGGCCTCGGCCGCGAATCGCCCTGCCTCCTCCGCCGTCGAGTGCCCGAACGCCTTCGCCTTCTCCTTCAGGTCGGAGGCGACCGTGGCCTCGTGCACCAGCAGGTCGGCGCCCCGGGCGGCCTCTAGAAGGCGTGGGCATGGCCGCGTATCCCCGGAATATGCCATTTTGAGGCCGTTCCTCCGCGGGCCCATGACCGATTCCGGTCCCACCACCTCTGTTCCCTACGGTCACCGCCTCACCGTTCTGAAGCCTCGCGAAAAGAGGCCCCTCAGGCACCCCAAGCTCCTTGGCCCTTGTCCGGCATGAACCTACCTGGCGTAGGGTTTTCCTCGAAGACGTATCCCAGCGCCGGCACCGTGTGCTCTACCTCCACCGCCCTCACGGTGAAATCATCACCCTCGATCACATCCCCACCCTCCAGCTCAACCGCTTGGACATCGAAGCCTAGATCATAATATCCCAGGCCCAGCACGGCCGCCATCAGGTCCTTGATCCCCTCTGGACCGTACACGATGAGCTGCCTCTCCCTGCCATTGAAGTTCATCGACTGGATGAGCCCGGGCAGTCCCAGGAAATGGTCCCCGTGGAGATGGGTGATGAATATCCTTGTGACCTTCATGTAGGAGAACGAGGAGCGCATGAACTGACGCTGGGTCCCTTCGCCGCAATCGAAGAGCAGCACCTCCGGCCCGTGCCTGAGGGCGATGGACGTGGTGTTGCGTTCCGGCGTGGGCACGCTCCCCCCTGTGCCTAGGAATAGTAGTTCCACGTCATCGGCATCGTTCAGACAGGATTAATTCCTTTGCCGGGCGAGCCATCGACCTTCCGGCTGGAAACGTAGAACACGATCAGTCCGATGATGGCTAGCACGGTGGCGATGTACATGGCCCCATGGTAGCCATAGACATAGGCGGCGACGCCGCCGCAGATCGCCCCGATGATGGCCGAGATGCTCAGCGACGATTGCAGCAGTCCGGCACTGGTCCCTTTCTCCTCGTTCCGCTCCATCACGTACTTGACGCTCCCCACATAGAGGCTCGACCATGCCGCGGCGATGGTGATCTGGGCGGGGATGATCTGCCAAGCCTCGGTGGCCAGAGTATAGGATGGGAACGTGATGATCGAGAAGAGGAAGCCCGCCGCCACCAGCTTCTTGGAGCTGAAACGGTCCACTATGTTCATGAACACGAACTGGGCCACCGCGTTCACCGCATATATCGTCCCAATGAACCACGGGGCCGCTCCCAGGTCCTGGAGGAACAATGGGTAGATGACCCAGATCATGTTCGCCCCGGTGTGGCGGAACATTACCGACAGATATACCGGATAGTTCCTTCGCAATATCTCCTTGGGGAAGAATGGCACCTTGTGGTGCTTCTCCGTCGGAAAGGGGATGAGCAAGGATATCGTGAAGGCCCCGAACATGAGGATGGAGCAGGCCAGGAAGATCTCGTAATAGATGGAGATGACCCCGGCCAAGAACACGCCTAACCCAAAACCCAGGCTACCGTATGCCGAGAACTTACCCACCTTCTTGTCCGAATCATAGACATGGGCGAGCAATGCGGAGGGATAGATGCCTGCGCACAGGCCGATCAGCAGCCTTACCAAGGCCAGGCTGGTCACACCGTCGGCGAAGATGAGCATGAATATGGCCACAGATGTCAGGGCCAGGCCGACCTGGAGGATCATTTTCCGACCATGGATGTCGGAATAACGCCCGAAATAATACGAAGAACAGAAGAGGGCCGCGCTGAATGAGGCGGTGATCAGACCTATCTCTATGGTATTGGCGCCGAACTCATCTCTTAGAAGGTTGGGTATGAGGAGCGCCGAGCCTGACAGCGACGCGCTGGAGAGCATCTGCACCCATGAGGCCTTTCCCCCTCCGACCATGTAAGGATCACGCCTTCATGACCGTTCAGTGACCTAAACTGTCCAACTTACGGTCCTTTTTGCTGCGCTTCTTGTACTCCTTGTAATGATCCTTGCACAGATGTGCCCGGCGGGATCCTTCCATGATGTCAAGCCCCGCCTCGCTCGCGGCGTCGGTGGAGATGGACCGTTCCGCAGCCTTACCGCATGCCTTGACAGTGCAAAGTTCTTCCTGGCTCTCTGGGGACTTACGTTCCGCCATGGCCTTGAAATCGCACAAGCATTATAAAAATCCTGTCGCTGGCCAACCCGCCCTACGGCAGGTTTATTTTAGTTCAGGTGGAATACCGTCCGAGAACATGAAATGCGCACCAACCCAATGCACCATAAAGCGGATCCTTGTGGCGGTGGACGGGTCCGAGAACTCGTTACGAGCGGTCGAAAAGTCCATCGAGATGGCACTATCCTTTAGGGCCAGTGTCGTGCTTCTCCACGTGGTCGCCCCCTCCGACCCGAAGTATTTCTCTGGCAAAGGAAAGGAACCGTCGTGCGAGGACGCGGAAAAGGGGAACAGCAAGCTTTGCGAGGCCATCAAGATGCTTGAGGTCTCCAGGGTGCTGTTCGATCCAAAGGTCGTCACCGGTAATCCCGCAGAGGCAATACTTGCCGAGGCGGAAGGTGAGGAAGAGGATGGTTACGACCTTATCATCCTCGGCAGCAAAGGGGACAGCGGAGGACAGAGATTCCTCTTCGGAAGTGTGGCCCAGAAGGTGACCCAGTACTCCCGGGTCCCGGTCCTGGTCGTGCCGTGATGGTTGTGCAGCCCATGGTGAAGATCGCCCCATCCATCCTATCGGCCGACTTTTCCAGGTTAGGCGAGGAGGTGCGTCGGGTAGAGAGCGCCGGTGCGGACTGGGTGCACGTGGACGTCATGGATGGCATGTTCGTCCCGAACCTGACCTTCGGGCCTACCGTGATAAAACATGTCCGGCCATATACCAAACTTCCCTTCGACGTCCACTTGATGATAGTCAAGCCGGAAAGGTACCTGAAACAGTTCGCCGAAGCAGGCGCCGACCTGATAACGGTCCATGTGGAAGCGAGCGATCAAGTGCGGCAGAGCCTCGATACCATCCATGTCCTGGGCAAGGGGGCGGGGCTGTCCGTGAACCCGGAGACCGCCTTCGAGAGGGCCGTGCCTTACCTGGAGCAACTGGAGCTACTGCTTGTCATGAGCGTGCGTCCAGGCTTCGGCGGCCAGTCGTTCATGCCGGACGTCATGCCCAAGGTGAGGGAGGCATGGAGACTGAAGGAGGAGAACGGCTATCGCTACGAGATCGAAGTGGACGGCGGTATCAACCGGCACACGGCGAAGGTCTGCGTGGAGGCGGGAGCATCGGTGCTGGTGGCGGGGAACGCCCTCTTCGGACTCGCCGACATGGGAGCGGAAATGTCCATCTGGAAGGGTTATGTAAAGGTGATTAGCGGGGATGCCCGGTAAGGGATTTCCCCATAGATGCCTTTATGATGGATAACGCATTTCGGGTATGATATAAATACTACCCAGGAGGGGATGCAATATGACAAGGATAGGATCCAAGAAGTCTCTGGTGTACAAACTGGGGATTAAGGACGGTTTCAAAGTATACATGCACAATCCCCCGGCTGGTTTCCACACCGTCCTGGGAAGGCTCCCCAAGAACGTGGTCGAACTGGAAAAGCCCATCTCCGACACCGATTTCATCCTCATCTTCATGCAGTGCCAAGAAGGAGCTGGCCGACGTTTACCCCAAGATGCTCAACTACCTCAGTCCAGAGGGCGTCATCTGGGTCTGCTGGCCTAAGGAGTCCGCGGGGGTAAAGAGCGACCTCACCGGTAAGATAGTCCGGGACACCGGGGTCAACAGCGGCATGAGCGATGTCAAGGTCTCTTCCATCGATGACACTTGGTCGGGACTGAAGTTCGTGAAGAAGACCAAGGAAAAGTGAGCCGGTCCGTCGTTCCAGATGCACTAAGGGCTCCAAAAGGTTGATAAACGGAACACGATATTCAGAGGCGAGTGGCTAAATTGGACATTTCGAGAAGAACTCTATTATTGGTGCTGGTCCTGGTCGTGCTTCCCTTGACCCTTTTAGGGGTATCGCTCTACCTCGATTCCAACATATGCATCGTCATGTCCATCCTGATGTGGGTCGGCATGGCCTTGGTGGCTGTGTTCATTCCCTATTTCAAAGAAGAATGATCAATCCACCACTTGGCCGAAGGCCATCTTGCTGCTCACCCGGGTGATCCTCACCTTATAGGTCTGTCCCACCCTGGTCTCAGGCACTATGACCACGAAGCCCCCCACCTTACCGACCCCGTCCCCTTGCGACCCCAGGTCAGTGATGGCTAATTGGTATACCTTGCCCACCTCGACCGGTTTGATCCCTTTGAATCCGTACTCGTCCTTCATCACCGCAATATCGCTTTCGCTCTCTTATTAACGATACGCCTGTCGCATTTTCTATCTAGGATGTGCCCCATGCCTCCGACGAAGGTGCCGACATGGGCGTGAACCTTAGCGACCTGGTGAGCTTCGCCGAGCTGGACCCCGCACAGCTGAAAGGCAGGACTGTGGCCATCGACGCCTACAATGCCATATACCAGTTCCTCTCCGTCATCCGCGGTCCCGACGGCGCGCCGCTCATGGACGGCAAAGGACGGGTAACCAGTCATTTGGCCGGGCTGCTCAACCGCAACGCCAACCTCATCGAGCTGGGCCTGAGCCCGGTCTACGTCTTCGACGGAATCCCCTCCAGGCTGAAGTCGGCCACCATCCGAGAGCGGAGCGAGAGGCGGGTCAAGGCGCATGAGGAATGGAAGGAGGCGGTCAAGGAGGGGGACATGCAGAAGGCCTACACCAAGGCCACCCAGTCCTCCAAGCTCACCAATGAGATAGTGGAATCGTCCCGGGTGCTGCTGGTGCATCTCGGCATCCCCATCGTCCAGGCGCCAGGGGAAGGAGAGGCCCAGGCCGCCTACATGGCCGCCAAGGGTGATGTCTGGTCCGCTTCCAGCCAGGACTTCGACTCGTTCCTTTTCGGCGCCCCTCGGCTGGTACGCAATCTCACCTTGGCCGGCGAGGCGGAAGATGCCCGGGCGCAACGAGTACCGTGACATCAAGATGGAGATGGCGGAGCTCGAGCCCACCTTGGCCGCCATCGGCCTAAGTCGGGAGCAGCTCATCGACCTATGCATACTGGTCGGGACGGACTTCAACGAAGGTATCCGGGGCATCGGACCGAAGAAGGCCTTGAAGCTCATCAAGGAGCATGGTACGGCGCCTAAGGCCTTGGCCTCGCTGGACAAGGAACTGCCCGAGTACGAGGAGATCAAGGATGTGTTCCTCCATTTCGAGCACGCCGATGAATATGACCTGCGCCTACGCCAACCGGACCGCGATAAGGTCCTGGAAATGCTGGTGGGACAGTTTGATTTCGGGCAGCAGCGGGTGGAGAACGCCTTGCTGAAGATGTCCCCGCCCGCCCCCAAGAGACCGGAAAAAGGCAACCAGAGGTCCTTGGACTCGTTCTTCTGATTATCAACCTCGGAATTGTGAGGGCAGCAGTTATAAGGACCGCCTCGGATAAGAGAACGGCCAGAGGGCCGATCCGACGGAGCCTGGGGGAATCCAGGACCGTTGGTTTAATAGCCCATGTCACATTCTGGGCAAGGAAGGGAAAGGGCGATGATAAAGCCAATCCAAAGCAACTACAACCCCGCCGAGCTGGAGAAGCAAGTGCGGGAGTACTGGACTCAGACCAACGCTTATCGCAAGACCAAGGAGTTACGGTCCGGAGGTCCCGACTTCTATTTCGTGGACGGGCCGCCGTACACCACCGGCTCCATTCACTTAGGGACCACCCTGAACAAGACCATCAAGGACACTTACATCCGCTTCCGGCGCATGCAGCGCTACAATGTGTTCGACAAGCCCGGCTACGACATGCACGGCCTGCCCATCGAGGTCAAGGTGGAGCAGTCCATCGGGGTGAAGAACAAGAAGGAGATCGAGGAGTACGGCATAGACCGTTTCGTTTCCACCTGCAAGAACTTCGCGATGGAGTTCCAACAGAAGATGAACGTCCAGTTCGCCGAGCTTGGCGTCTGGATGGACTGGGAGAACCCCTACCTCACCATCGCCCCGTACTATATCGAGGCCGCCTGGTGGACCTTGAAGCGGGCCTATGACAAGGGCCTGCTCGCACCGGCGAACCGGGTGCTGCCCTCCTGCCCTCGCTGCGAGACGGCACTGGCCGAGGCGGAGATCGAATATTCCGACGAGAAGGACCCGTCCATTTATGTCAAGTTCCCGTTGCGCGACGACCCGAAGGTGAGCCTGCTCATCTGGACCACCACCCCGTGGACCTTGCCGGCGAACCTGGCCGTGGCCGCCCATCCCGACTTCCGCTATGCCAAGGTGCGCTACCGCCGTATCGGCGAGACCGAGACGGTCATCGTCATGATGGACCTGGTGGAACAGATCCGGGAGATGGCGGGATGGGAGAAGTACGACATTCTGGAGGAGATCGAGGGCGATGACCTGGTGGGCCGGGAGTACGTCTCCATCTTCGAGGAGACGGTCCCGTACCAGAAGGATGTCCGGGGCAAATGGGTGCACCGCGTCATCCCTTCCAAGACGGTCGAGGC
Organism: Methanomassiliicoccaceae archaeon; assembly: GCA_963806355.1. Classification (GTDB taxonomy): domain Archaea; phylum Thermoplasmatota; class Thermoplasmata; order Methanomassiliicoccales; family UBA472; genus JACXTP01. The sequence continues at coordinate 50,877 of CAWDXN010000005.1, forward strand.
CTCCAACACCGGCCTGGTGCACATCGCCCCTGGCTTCGGTCCCGAGGACTTCGAGCTGGGCAAGGAGTTCGGCATCGAGCCGTTCTGCCCGGTGAACGAGACCGGCAAGTACACCGAGAGCGTCGGTCAGCGTTACGCCGGCATGCACATCAAAAAGGCGAACGAGCTCATCCTCCAGGACCTGGAGGAGAAGGACCGCCTCTTCCACCGCACCACCCTGCTGCACCGTTATGGTCATTGCTGGCGCTGCAACTCGCCCATCATCTTCCGCACCACCAACCAGTGGTTCCTGAAGGTGTCCCAGGTGAGGAACCACATGCTGGAGGAGGTCGAGCGCATCCGCTGGACCCCTGACTGGGCCGGTTCCTCCCGCGAGTACGACTGGGTCTCCAACGCCCGCGACTGGTGCATATCGCGCCAACGTTATTGGGGCATCCCCATGCCGATCTGGACCTGCTCCAAGTGCAATGAGGTGAAGGTCATCGGCACCACCGAGGAGCTGGAGAAGGCGGACGGCTATCGCCGCGACATGGACCTGCACCGTCCCTGGATAGACGGGGTGACGATGAAGTGCACCAAGTGCGGGGAGACCATGCGCCGGGTGCCTGACGTCCTCGATGTCTGGTTCGATTCGGCCGTGGCATCCTGGGCCCAGCTGGGCTTCCCCAAGCAGAGGGCGGACTTCGAAAGGCTCTGGCCTGCCAAGTTCATCTGCGAGGCTCACGACCAGACCCGTGGATGGTTCTACTCCCAGCTCGCCGCAGGCGTGATAGCCTTCGGCCGCGCCCCGTACGAAAGCGTGCTCATGCACGGTTGGATGCTCGATCCCGATGGCCAACCCATGTCCAAGAGCAAGGGGAATGTCATCGAGCCGGAGAAGGTCGTGAAGGACTATGGCGCCGACGCTCTGCGCTTCTACCTCATGCGGGCATCGGCCCCTTGGGAGGACACCAGTTTCCAATGGGAAGGGGTGAAGAGCGCCAGGAAGATGCTCAATGTCTACTGGAACGTGGTCAACTTCGCCACCACCTACATGGTGATCGACAATTTCGAATCGGTGGACTGGCCCATGGAGAAGTTGGAGGGCCATCTCCGTCCTGAGGACCGTTGGCTCGTCTCCCGCATGGAAAAGCTGAAGAGCGAGGTGACCCGGGACCTGAACAATTACGAGCTGCACAAGGCCACCCGCAACATGGAAGACTTCGTCCTGGAGGACCTGTCCCGTTGGTACGTCCGCCTCATCAGGGACCGCATGTGGAGCGAGGAGGGGGACCTGGACAAGCTTTCCGCCTACCGGGTGCTCTACGATTCCATAACCTCCCTCAACCTCATGATAGCGCCCATATGCCCGCACATCTCGGAGCAGGTGTACCGGGCCATGGACGGGAGCAAGGACACCGTTCATATGCTCGACTGGCCCACCTCCGACCTCACCAAGGTGGACGTGCGCCTGGAAACGGCGATGAACACCGTCAAGGAGATGGTCGAGATCGTCACCAGGGAACGCCAGACCCGGGGCATGAAGTTGCGCTGGCCTTTGAAGCGCATGATCGTGCTGCCCGACACGGCAGATTCCATGGAGGCGGTCAAGGCATTGCAGGACATCCTGATGCCCCAGGCCAATGTCAAGCGCATCGAATACGTCGAACCGGGAAAGGACTGGGACGAGACCGTTCTCACGGTGGTCCCGAACCCGAACGCCATCGGCAAGGTGTACCGCCAATGGGCCGCCAAGATCGCCGTCCTGCTCAAATCGCGTCCCGCCCGCCTCATCAAGGAGTCGGTGGAGAAAGGCTCCTACCAGCTGGGGATCGAAGGCCAATACCTGAGCATCGAGCCCAATATGGTCTCCTTCGAGGCGGCGCTGCCGCAGGATGTGCTGGCAGTGAAATATAGCGGCGGGCAGATCTATCTTGATTTCCAGATCACGGCCGAGATCGAGGCGGAAGGTTACTCCCGTGAGCTCATCCGGCGCATCCAACAGATGCGCAAGGACATGAAGCTGGATGTGGAGGAGTTCATCGCGGTCGAGATAAACGCCCCGGCCAAGATCGAGGAGTACGTCAAGGTGTGGATGGACCACATAATGTCCGAGACCAGGTGCCGTCGCATGCAGTTCATGAACCAGCCCAATGGCGAGTATAAGGTGCAATGGGACATCGAGGGGGAGAAGCTCTCCCTTGGCATCACCTCCCTGCACATCCGAGACGCCATCTCTGAGCTCATGGACCTGCCCGGGATGACGCAGAAGATCGCGCTCGCCCTGGTCGACGCCGGCTTCCGGATCGGTGGATTCCCTGCGCGGCATGGACGAGGAAAAGCTCACGGCCATCCCTGGCCTGACCAGACCGGATGCGAAGAAGATAGTCCACGCGTTGTCGCGAAAGGACGCCTCCGCCGATCGCTGCGTCGTATGCAACGGTCCGGTTGACGAAAAGGGCCTTTGTCCCAAGTGCGGCAAGTCCCCGGTCTCCAACGAGCCGCTCCCGAAGGAGCGCATGTTGCCGTTGCTGATGCGCATACCTCGGGTCAATCAGCTCAAAGCTGAGATGCTCTACGATGCGGGATACTTCAACCCGGAAAAAATGAAGAACGCCAGCAAGGACGACCTGAGCAACGTCAAGGGTCTGGGCTCGAAGACGATCGACAGCATCCTAGCCTACGTTGCCGAGGGAAATCTGGAGAAGAACGTGCCGTGCAAGAAATGCGGCGTGACCGTAGGTCCGGAGATGTTGATCTGTCCCAACTGTGGCATGGCGGTGTTGATGGAGGAGGAGGCTGAGGACGAGGTGCCATCAGCGCTCGAGAAGAAGGCCGTGTTGGACCTGGAGCGTTCATTCAGCTACCTGATCAAGGAGGACCGATCCGACCGCGCCTACGCCTACTTCGAGAAGGAGATCGGGAAAGGCCTGAAAGGTTACTGCGTCACCAGGAACTACCCGGTGAAGATCAAATCGAAGTTCAACATCGGGTCGACGCCCATCGTTTGGTTGTCCAATGTCGGCAAGGAGGACTCCCTGAGGCCGAAGGACCTGGAGAAGCTGTCCTACTCCCTGGAGCAGTTCCTTGCCAATGGCGGGGGGATCGTGCTCCTGGATGGCTTGGAATATCTGATCACCAACAACAACTTCCTCACGGTGCTGCGCTTCGTGCAATCTCTCCGTGATCAGGTGGCGATCAACCACTCCATTCTGCTGATGGTGCTGAACCCATCCACCTTGGACCCGCATGAGATGAACCTTCTGGAGAAAGAGGTGGACGGCACCATCTGAGCCGCCATCTCAAACCTTTTATTTCCCTTTCACCATTTATGTCTCGAGGGATGGGACGAGCTGCAAGCATAGATTGAGCGGGAAGGTCGATGGCCACTGCCTAATGGAATCGCATCTCTGCGATGAGAGAGGATGTCGGAGCCTTGTCTTCCATTCGGAGAGCGGCGGCCCGGTCCGCTGCGATGCCCTGCTCTTCAGGTACTGCCCTTTCAAGGCCAATGGGGTGAGGGGCGACCCGTTGGACCAAAAAGGCACGGTGCGCTGTGAATGGTGCGGAGGGAGGCACGACCCCAACTCGTTGAACCGAAAGCTTTGTCGGGAGTGGCACCGGTTCAAGACCATCCACATGGAGAACCAGAGGGCCATGCCCGGTGCTCGCAAGTTCTACCTGCACGGCACCAAGGAGGAAGTGTTCTCCATCGAGTGCGACGATGGTCTGCGCCGCCAACTGTGGCCCAAGGTCAAGGTGACGGTCCTTCGCAGGGACAGATTCACCTGTCAGGATTGCGGACGGAAGGGACGCACCCTAGTAGATGGGAAGTGGAAAGGCTTGGAGGTACACCATATCGTCCCTCGGAGCGAGGGTGGTACCGACCACCCTGCCAATCTTAAGACGCTTTGCGTCCATTGTCACGCCTCTTACACGGTGACCAGCGCCAGGGAGAGGTCGGTCATGCGGGCGACCGAGACCGAGGTGGGGAAACTGAACCATCTCTCCTATCTTTATGAGATCGAGGAGATCGGTTCGGACGAAGCGGTCAGCCTGCACGATATCGAGAGAAGTGACCATTGATGGGCATGGGGCACTCCGCAGGGCGAGGACCGAGCGCACCTGAATAAAAACCTGATCGTGATAATTATTTGATAGATTGAATTAAAGATAATACCGATGATCGATCGTCAAGAATAAATTCTTCTCATGGCTCGAGGTCGGAGAGCAATCTCATAAAGCCCGGGACCAGGTCCAGGCCTTCCATCTCACCCTTCGCCATCCAGCGGCACTCTGTGTGTTCCCAATCCAAGGTTATGTCGGGGGACTCGACATCGAAAAGAAAAGGGTGGATCCTCCAAATGCGACCTTCAGAGCGTATCGTCACTGACTTACCTATTCGGACCAATTGGGGGTCCTCGACCCCCGTCTCCTCGGCGATCTCCTTGTAGGCCGTCTCCAACGGCTCCTCTCCCTTTTCCACGAACCCGCTCACGCCTGCCCATTTCTGGCGGTTGGTTGAGACCTTATCGCTGCGCTTGAGGACCAGGAACTTGCCTTCGTTCCTCAGGACGCAGGTCACGACCTCGGAGACGGTGACATCCAAAATATCGACCGTGCCCTTGTCCCCGTCGACCTCGATGAGGTCCCCGTCCTGGATCAGGGAGATGTCGATCCCGTCCACCATCGGGACGCCGGCCATCACCGCGCCAGTCGCCACTATGGTCTCCGCCCTCTCGTTGATTATCGCCGCGGGCAGATGGCCGTTCTTCTTCAGGTCCAACAAGGTATAGGAACCGACCGTGCTCCCTTTCCCCCTCTGGAAGACGAAGACCTTGCCGTCGAGGGACTCGCCCTCCTTACCGCTCGAGACGGTGAGGATGCCTGATTGAGGGTTCACCCCGCCCAGGAAGCTGAACGCGGAACGCAGCACAATGGCGTTGCCCCTTGCCTTCCCTCTTGAGATCGGCCTTCCCTGTAGGATCAAGTTATCACCTCGAGCAATCTTGGGACGGACTGGCAGACCACCTTCTGAGAGCACAGGCCAGGCAGGTAGGAGCATGCCTTGCAGGAATTGGTGGCGGTGACCTTGTGCGTGCCCTCTATCGGGGCAACGATCATGCATGTGTCGCACACGACCTTTCCGAATCGGTCCAACAACGCCACCTCTTCGGGACATTGTGCCACCGTGCTCCTTGAGCTGCAGAACCAAACCTCGGTCTCCTTAGGACGGGGTTTGCCCTTGATCAACTTGGCCAGTTCCCTTATCTCCTTGACGGAGAGGTGGGGGCAGCCCAGGGCAATGAGGTCGGGCCTATCATCGACGCTCAGTTTCGCTCTGACCTCCTCGAGGTCCTTCTTGGAAAGTGCGGACCACCTCCAGACCCTTGAGGTCGCGCCCTCCGCTCTCCGGGGTCGACCCCTCGACATGGAACATGGCCACGCTCCCGGAGGCGGCCATGGCCGCCGCCATGATCTTCAGCTCATCCTGGTCGGGGCGGATGCCTTTGAAATAAGGCACGGAGGCGCCGGTGCTCAAGCCCACGGCATGGCCCAACAATGAGTGCTCGAACACACCCGCCACGTCCTCGACCTCGATCACGACGGTGGGTGCACGGTTCTCGTCCAGATGCATACCGTAATGCGGCGTCTTGCCCAAGATGGCCGCTGCCAGCGCCCCCGGGCCGCCTTCGCGGTTCGTACGGGCCCCGAGGACGGAATTTGAATATGACAACGCGGAGGACTCGGCCCACGCGATGGTGTCGCCCTTCCTCGGGACGTTCTCGCCTAGGTATGGTGTGCAGGAGCAGGTCGTCCTAACGCCCAGGGACGAATAGCATCTCATTATCTCCAGCTGACGGTCCGAGAATCGCTCCGGGACGCGCATCTCCTTCCAGCGTTCGGCATCCATCCCCATGGGGTTCAGGGTGGTGGGGACCCGCACCTTGGCGTCCTTGGACATATCGTTCAAGAAATCGATCCCACCCTCCCCTATGGTCTTGTAGGAAACGCCGGAAAGGTGGGCCGAGGATATCGGGACCAGACGGTCGGCATCATAGATGCGGCCGAGCGCCACTAAAAGCTCCATGGCCCTTTGCGGTCCGGGACCTTGCTCTCCGGACAGGATCTTCTCCTCTTCAGCGGTAAGGTACATGTCCGGGCCGTGTAACGCAGGAGGCCCGATAAATAATGTTTCGAGCAAGGGACATCATTTATGATATGGTGACAGAGGCCATTGGAAATTGAGCAGAAGGCAGGTCGCGTGGAACATTGTTCCACATCATCCCGAAACCATTCGCTAACGTTGTAAAAGGTACGATTTTTTTAAATATATATCATCATGTGATTGTCTTTGCGTGACAGGGCTTGACATACCAAATCTGTCACCTGAAAAATTAAGATGAAACACGGAGCGGTCGTTCCTCCTCGTTGTCGAGTTGTGTTCCTGCTCGGCCGCTCCGCCCCACCTTGATTCCATTGTGGTTATTTACATTTTACACGATACATGGTGGTTGGACCGATATTCGATTCAAAATAGAAATAAAAAGATGAGGAATGGAGCGGGCCCGCGGGGATTTGAACCCCGGTTCAAGGCTCCGGAGGCCTTTGTGATATCCAAGCTACACTACGAGCCCGTGTACGGTCCTCTATGAAGAGGGCCGATTAAAGCTTTTCAGACCGGGTCGAGAGAGATGGAGCGCGTCTCACTTCTTCTTGCCGAACTCGGTGTATCCGCACCGACCGCAAGCCACCCTGTCCTCATGGTTGGCCAGGAATACTCCGGGACCGCACTTCGGGCAGTGCTTCTTCTTGCGCTCGAGCTTTCCGTCCTTTCCGACGCCGTAGGCGTCCTTCTTGGACTTGCGGACGGTCTTGGCGGCCGGGGCCTTCTTCTTGTCGTCCTTTGCCATTTCAAATCACCTTACTTTATCTTCTTGGCGGCCTTGGCCGCTGGAGCGGCAGCGACGCGCTTCTTCTTCTCGGCCAGACCGTGGCGGACCTGCATGTAGTTCCTCTCGGTCTTCTTGGCGGCCTCGACGGACTCGTAGACCTTGGCATACCCATGGCTCACGCCGGTGCCGGTCTCGGTGTTGGTGCGGTCGATGATGACCAGCTCCTTCTTCGCGCCCATGGCCTCCGCCACCTTCTGGCGCAGCTCATCCCTCTTGGGGGTGGCCACACCATTGTGCTCGGCTGTGAAGGTCAGCTCCCATCTGTGCTGGAGCGCGTTCTGTTTCTTGTTGTCGATCCTCAGGTTCAATTCGATTCCTCCATCTCGTTTATCAAACGTTTCGCTCTCTCGCGGACATTGACATCAATGCGGACCATGGTCATCCCCCTTTTGGGGATGCCGTAGATCAGGCAGGAGCGGTCCGGTGCCACAGCGGCGCATACCAGCGCTGCCAGGTCCTCCTCGCCTTCAATGAGCATTTTTGTGGGCGTCTTGATGCGCAAGGCCTTTTCGACCTCCTCCACCAGGCTCGGCCCTATCGTGCCCGGTTCGTTCTTGACCACCACGTTCCTTCCCTCGATCTCGTCGATGTAACGGTCAAGGGCGGTCATGGGTCGCCTCTCTGTGCTCCGGTCATAGATGGTAAGGTGTGGGACGACATGGTTCTGGATCAAGGCCAGGGAGACGACATCTCCCACTGAGATGACCTTCTTGCACTTTTGTGCCTCCTTGACTATCTCAGACTCGGTCAAAATCTCACCCCACAACATCCGCATCTGCGGCCAAAGACGTTCAGGCAGCACCCATCCGTTCTTTGGGACTCGCAGTTCAGCGCACCTTGAGCGCGAACTTGCCGTTGACATTTATGCCCATCCTTTTGGCTATCTCGGACTTGGTGTGATCGATGATGATCACATAGCCCTGCCAATCCTTCGAGGTCTGGTTGCTGCACAGCGGGCATACATCCTCCTCGGTTATGAAGCTGCAATGCTTGCAGGCCCTGAGCAGTTTGGTCATGCCGCTCCCTTCTCCGCCTTCTTGGCCTTGTCCTCGTCGAGCCATTCCATCTTGCCCAGACCGGGCTGCCTCATGGTCAGGCCGATCTTGCTCTCCCGCGGGTTCCTCTCGTTGAGCGAGAGAGCGACTATGCGGGCGCGCACCTTGTCGCCCACCCTCAGGTCCCGCTTGGTGTCCTTGCCGAGGAGGCGCTGGTTGACATCATCGATGTCGATGCGGTCGTCCATGACCTGGCTGATGTGGAGCAGGCCGTCGAGCGGCCCGAAGCGCACGAAGGCGCCGAACTTGAGCACCTCGACGATGGCCCCTTCCACGATCTCCTGCTGCATGGGCTTGAAGATCAGAGCGTCATACTTCACCGTCTGGTACACCGCGCCGTCGCCGTGGACGATGCGCCCTGGGCCAACGGCCTCGATGTTCCGGATGAGCACGGTGAGGGACTCCCCCTCGATCTTGCCCTCGTAGGATTCCCTAGCTAGCTGTCGACCACCACTTCCAGGTCATCGCCCAGTCGCTCCGGAGGAATGCGAACAACGTTCTCACGTTGTGTCAATAAGTACATTGATAGACCCCTGTAACTAACCAGCGATATGGTAAGCCTTATTTAAAGATTGACTATAAAAACCGATGGTCATCTGGTATCTGGATAAAAAAAGAAAAGATGGGGGAAAGGGTTTTCAAGGCGCGATCACGAACAGGCCGGCGAACACCAGGGTGATGGTGGCCAGGAGCTTGATCAGCACGTGCAGCGAAGGTCCAGCGGTGTCCTTGAACGGGTCACCGACGGTGTCTCCGACCACAGCCGCGGCGTGAAGCGGGGTCTTCTTCTGACCGGTGGACTCGACGTACTTCTTTGCGTTGTCCCACGCACCACCGCTGTTGTTCAGGGTCAGGGCCATCATCAAGCCTGCGATGGTACCGACCATGAGCAACGCGCCCACGGACTGATATGCGATGGTCCAGTCATCTGGATAGGCATACCTCATGACGAGACCTAGGGTCACCGGTACGATGACCGGTAGTATGCCTGGCAGGATCATGGCCTTCAGGGCACCCTTGGTGGAGATGTCCACGCAACGGGCGTAATCGGGCTTGTCGTTCCCGGCCAGTATGTTGGGGTTCTCCTTGAACTGGCGGCGGACCTCGGAGATCATATCTCCAGCGGCCTTACCGACCGCACGTATGGCCAAGGAGGCGAACAGGAACACAAGCATCGCACCGATGAGCGCGCCGACGAACACCGGGGGTTGAGCGATGTCCACTTCGTAGACCGTGAAGATCTCCGTTCCTTCTAAACCACGGATAGATGCGACCGCATCGAAGTAGGCACCGAAGAGCAGATATGCGGCCAAGGCAGCCGATCCCATGGCATATCCCTTGGTCAGGGCCTTGGTGGTGTTGCCAACAGAGTCGAGCTTGTCGGTGCGGTGGCGGATCTCCTCCGGCTGCTGGGACATCTCGACTATGCCACCGGCGTTGTCGGTGATCGGACCGAAGGTGTCCTCGGCCAGCACGAACGCGGCTGTGGCCAGCATGCCCATGGTGGCGACGGCGGTGCCGTAGAGACCGTATGAGAACAGTTCCCCAGAAGATGCTCCGGATGGGGCCGCGAGCTGTCCCAGATAATAAGCGCTTAGCAATGAGACGGCTATGGCGATGACCGGCATGAACGTGGTCTCCAGACCGATGGCGAAGCCACTGATGATGTTGGTCGCCGCTCCGGTCTCGGAGGCCTTGGCGATGTCACGCACTGGACGGTAGGAACCGGATGTATAGTATTGGGTGATGTACACAATGACTATGCTGAGTATGACTCCCACGATCCCACAAGCAAGGAAGTAAATCCAGTTGTCTCCAAGCATCTGGCTGGCTGCAATGCCGAACAAGATGATGGCAAGGACACAAGCGATGTAATAGCCGCGATTCAGTGCCTTCATCGGCTCTTCGTCCTCGCTCCTCATCTTGACCATGTAAATGCCGACGATACCGGCGAATATACCTAGGCCACGAGCGACCAGGGGGAAGAATACGAATCCGATGTTCCCAGTGAGCCCATAGATGACGAAACCGAGTATCATGGCACCGATGTTCTCAGCCGCGGTGGACTCGAACAGGTCAGCGCCACGACCGGCGCAATCGCCCACGTTGTCCCCGACCAGGTCAGCGATGACCGCGGGGTTCTTGGGGCTGTCCTCGGGGATGCCTGCCTCGACCTTTCCGACCAGGTCAGCGCCGACATCGGCGGCCTTGGTGTAGATACCGCCGCCAAGTTGCGCGAACAGCGCAGCGAAGGATGCACCGAAGGCATAACCGACCGCAAGGAGGAGGGCGTCCTGCAAGCCCGTGTCCACGCCATTGGCGTTGATATCGGACCCCTGCAGGAACCAGAACAGGAAGACCACACCGGCCACACCGAGCAAGCTCAGGGTGACCACGGCGATACCAGAGACCGCACCACCTCTGAAGGAGACCTGAAGGGCCTCGGGGAGGGTGCGCCGTGCGGCGCTGGCGGTCCTGATGTTGGCGTTCACGGAAACGATCATCCCAATGTAGCCCGAGAGGGCAGAACAGAAGGCACCGATCAGGAACGCAGCACCGGTCAGCGGATCGATGGCGACCATGATGAGGACGCCAAGTACAACGCTGATGATGGCAATCGTCTTATATTGTCGAGCCAAGTAGGCCATGGCTCCTTCTTTTATGGCGTCGCTGACCACCCTCATCTCAGGTGTACCGGTGTCCTTCTTGAACACCCAGCGCGTCAGCAGCCAAACGAAGAGCAGACCGACAAGACCCGCAATAGGAATCACATACAGTATTGGATCCAATTCCACTTCAATCATAGGATATTCTCCAATGCGAGTTTAAGGGCAAATATGGATTCCTGTATAAGTCATTTGTTCTTTTGAGAACCACGTTTTTCGAATACTGGCTTCGATTAAGCCTAAGAGGTTTGATTTGATATTGATAATCAACCGGTTGACCTTCGCTTTCTACCAATTCTCCACTCAGAGGTAATATCTTCCCAATGAAAATGGAACGGGATTAAATATATATGTGAAAATATAATATTTGGGACGTGGCCGCCCTCACGGACCCGGATTTCCTGATCAACGCCCTGATAGCAGTAGGTGTGGGTGCCTTGGTCGGGCTGGAGAGGGAGCACCATCGTGACGAGGTCTCCTCTTATGCTGGAGTGAGGACGTTCGCTCTGGTATCGTTATTCGGATTCATCACCGCCTATCTGACCACGCAGGACCCGGATTTCGCCTGGGTGCTGATGATCGGGGTCCTGCTGGTAGGCGCCTTCGCGATATTCCTTGCCTACATCAAATATGTGAAGGGATTCCCTGGCCTGACAACGCCCATGGCCATGATGGTGACCTTCTTCGCCGGGGCATTGGTGGGATTGAACCTGCTCTTCGCCGCGGCGGTGGTGACCCTGGTGGCCACCTTCCTATTGGTATCGAGGCGAAGGCTCCACAAGTTCGTCGCCATACTGGAGGACGATGAGATAATCGGGGCTCTGCAGTTCCTCACCCTGGCCGTGATCCTTTATCCCCTTAACGAACGAGCTGGACCTGCAGGAGCCTTGGGACGTGTTCAACCCCGGCGGCATCCTGGCCTTGAACTTCATCCTGCTGTTGGTGGTCTTTGTGAGCGCCATCAGCTTCGTTTCCTACGTCATCATCCGGAAAGAGGGGCCAAAGAGAGGTCTGGAGTTCTCCGGTCTGCTCGGTGGCATGATCAACTCCGAGGCCACCACCGCCTCGATCAGCAACATGGTGAAGGAGCGCAAGGACCTGCTCAAAACAGCGATGTCCGGCATCCTTTTCGCCACGGGTGTGATGTTCGTGCGGAACCTCATCGTGGTGGCGCTCTCCGACCCCACCATGGATACTGCCCTCATCCTGTTGTTCCCAGCGGCGATCGCCACCGCGGTCGCCTTCCTGCTCGGGCTCATGATCAAGTCTGGCGAGGTCTCGCAGCAGAAGCTCGAGGTCAAGTCCCCGTTCGCCATAATGCCGGCCTTGAAGTTCGCCCTTCTGATCCTGGTCATATCGGTGATATCCTACGCCGCCAACGAATACCTGGGAGACTATGGTGTGTACGTTTCCGCCATCGGCGGTTTCGTCTCCTCGGCCGCGGTAGCGGCCTCCCTGGGAACATTGGTCTACACCAGTGGGTTGGATCCCCTCATCGCCGCGCAGACCATCATGCTTGCCTGCGTTTTCAGCTGCATCAACAAGATCATAATCACCCGGTCGATCGATAAGGACCTGGCCTCCGCGGCCAAGAACCGATTGATAGCTGTCACGGCGGTCGCGGTCGTGAACACCGTGGCCCTTTTCATCATCAGTCTGGTCGTATGATTGCGCTCAGAACCTGGCTTTTAGGACTATGATGCCCTCGCGTCTGGAGATGTCGATGGGCTGACGTCCGGTGCCATGATTGGTGCCTCTCATCTTCAGCACCTCGACATATTTCCTACGCGTTACGACCTCGTCGGAGAGCAAGAGCAGGATGATGCCATCGACGGCATAGGCTATCTCTGAGGGATAGAGCTCGTTGGGTTTGACCTCTCCAGTGACCACTGTCACAGCGTTCCAGTTCTTGAGACGGTTCGTAAGGTCGAACAGGAATTGACGATAGTCGCCGCCCATCATGTTCCCTATCACGGTCAATGGATCGATGACGATGCGGGTGGGCATGACCTCGGCGATCTTCTCATCGATGACGTTCAGTATCTCCTCTGGCTTCATGGTGCGGAGCTTGTCGCCCAGGTCCATGTAGACTATCTGGTCGTCGAAGTAGGAGGGGTCCATGAAGTCGAACTGCATGGCATAGCGCATCATCCACTGGGTCGGTTCGCTCAATGTGGTGATGTACAAGCATTGCTCTCCTTTCTTGGCCCCTTCGCATAGGTATTTCATGGCGAAGGTGGTCTTTCCCGTGCCAGCACTGCCGGCCACCAGTATCACGGATGGGAATGGGAAGCCTCCCTCGATGGAATCGTCTAAACCGTTGATGCCGCTGGTAAGGCGGACGATCTCCGCCCGGGCCCTGACACATGTATCGGGAGTGCTCATTTTCTTCAAACCTCGTTAGAATCCACGATCCTGGCTATTCCATTCCGCTTGCTGGTGAGCGACATCGAGGCCAGGATGCCATCGTTGACGCTTATCTCATGGGGGCAGAGCGAGCGCGCCGCCTCGTAGAGCATGCAGTTCCTCTCCTTGTCCACCAGCAACGGGATCTGCACCCGAGCGTGGGAGGTGAGGACATCTATGAAATCCTGCAGGAAGACCTCTACGTTGTTGAAGCTGTTGTAGAGCAACAACGAGGATATGTTATCGATCATGGCGAACCGGCACCGTTGCAGGTCCATGGGCGCAGGATGGGGCGAATTGCCTGCCCAGTCCCTTATGACCGATGGCAGGGAGTCGATGTTGGATGGGGCGTTGAGAAGGTTGGCGGGGTTGTGGCTGTTCTTGGTGTCCGCCGCGAATCGACTTATGGCATCGATGAATATCAGGCCCTGCGGATCGATCTGATGCATGCCCATCAGATGCAACATGTAATGGTGCGGTCTGTCCACCGCGATGAACATCCCCGGACGTCCAGGCATGGATGAGAACGCCTTGAGAAGGAGCAGGTTGACCCTGACGAACTGAGTGGATTTGACGTCCAAGAGCACCGGGCCGTTGTCGAAGGCGCTCAAGTTGTCCTTGAGATAAGCCATTAGATACAGGTCCTTCTCGTTCATTCCGCCACTTTCTATTCGATTGGCCCGAGGATATTTAAAATCACTCGGCAAATTATCATCGATATATCAGAAAATCGATATGTAGAATGATAAAATATCGATCTGCTGGGTGGACCTCGGTTCGACGCATGGGACAAGCCATTTTATATTTTCATCGCTTTCCAATGCTGATAACTTGAGCCAGGGAGACATCTGGGGGCTGTTGCTGGTGTATTCCTACATCGGAGCGGTGGTGCTCATCGCCAGCAAATCCGCTTATCTGAAGCGCACCAAGATGCACCGCAAGTTCATCCATATCATGATCGGGAACATCGTCTTCTTCTGGTGGGTGTTCGACAACGCATGGGCCATGGCCCTGCTCGCCGCAGCGCCTTTCATCTTCTTCTGTTACCTGCTCTCCAAGGAAGGCTCCAGGACCGATGAGCCCAAGTCAAAGGTGGAGAAGGAGCTCAAAGGGTCCATACTGGCAGAGGCATCGATCAACGGGCACAAGCTCGGACTGGTCTTCTATGCCATTTCCTGGACGTTGCTGGCGTTCGTGTTCTTCGACAACCTGATGATAGCTTCCATCGGCATAGTCAGCATGGCCTACGGAGATGGCATGGGCGGACTTATCGGCAAGAGGTATGGGAAGCGAAAGATACACGATGGCAAGACCTTGGAGGGAACCCTCTCCGTTTTCATATTCGCCATGATCGCCTGCGCCGTGGTCTTCGCCTTCTACAGCTACCTCAGCATCAATGGCATCTATGGCGACCACGAGGTGGAAGCCATTTGGATCCTTCCGATAAGCGCCGGCATCGCCGCCTATGTGGCGGTGGTGGAACTGTACACCCCGGGAGAGTATGACAACCTGGTCATACCCATAACCACGGTGCTCATCTTGGCGGCGGCGGGGATCTGAGGATGCGCTGGATCGTCGTGGACGGCATCGATGGCTCAGGCAAGAGCACGGTGGCCCATTGGATGGCGGACCGGTACAAAGAGGAGGGCTTCACGGTGCACCTGTTCGTGCACCCATCGGAGGGCTTGTTGGGGCGGATCTCCAAGGCGGCATTGCAATCGAAGGGCAGCCTCATGCACGCCATCGCCACGATGTTCTTCATCGCCGATGTGTTGGTCTCGATACGTCGGAAACGTGAGGCTGAAGGGTCCGAAGGACCGCGTGATATTCGTCCGATACCTAATGGGGGCGGCATACCTACCAGAAGGTCTGATGGGCACCGGATATGAACTTTTCAAGCGCATCATAGACACTTCCACCCGCCCGAATGCTGGTGGACGTCCTCCCGGAGGTGGCCTTGGCTCGGATCGAGCAGAGGGACCACGAAAGGGAGATGTTCGAGAACATCGAGGGACTGACGGAATCAAGACGGAAGACCTTGATCCTGGCCCAAGGATGGATGGTTGGTCCTCGACAACTCTGGACCGGCCGAGGCGACCAAGGCGGAACTGAAGGTCATCATGGACCGCTGGGAATCGACCTAGTCACCTTGGACCGCAGCAATATGGACAGACCTATGGCGACAGTGATGGTGATGGCAGCGATGACCAGCACAGCGTCGTACCCCTGTTCCATGTAGACCGAGCCTAGGATCAGGGGAGAGATCGCATAACCAAGGAAGCGCGAGCTATTGAACACCGATGAGACCGTTCCTTTGATGTCCGGAATGAACTCGACGGTCAAGGTGAACAGCGATGCCCACAATATCTGGGACCCTGTCCCGAGCATTGCCAACGATACACCGTACCACAGCACGCTGGTCGAGCTGTACAAGGAGATCATGGAAGCGAGGACCACCATTAGGCCGAGGGAGGCGGTGGTGGCTCTGCCGATCCTCTCCACCAAGAAGCCGCCGAAGGGGGCGGCGAAAATGCCAGCCATGCCGGTCAACGCCACCATCGCCCCTATCTCCCCTCCCGTGAGGTCCAATGGGGGCTTGGCCAGTATGTCGGATACATAGGAGAGCGCTCCGATGTAGCAGAAGAAATTGAGGAACCCTATGGCGGAGATAAGGATCACGCCATGGTCCTTCAGCGTCCGTTTGAGATTCGGCCGCATCGAGCGCATTGACGCTCCGGAGGATCGGAATCCCTGTCCCTTATAGGTCGCCAGAATGGCAACGTTGCATATGATGCAAAGCACCGCTATGAGGACGAACGTGTAGCGCCAGTCCCATTGGCTCATGATCCCGGCGATGAGCGGGCCACATGCCACGCCTGCGGTGGTGGCGGCGGCCAGGAACCCCATGTTCCGACCTCGGGACTCTGGAGGCGACGACCTCTGCCAGTATCGCT
The DNA here is from genome assembly GCA_963806355.1 of Methanomassiliicoccaceae archaeon. Taxonomy (GTDB): domain Archaea; phylum Thermoplasmatota; class Thermoplasmata; order Methanomassiliicoccales; family UBA472; genus JACXTP01. Next base: position 66,893 of record CAWDXN010000005.1, read on the forward strand.
ACCAGCACCGGGTTCACGAAGGCATATCCGAATCCTTGCACCGCTCGAGAAAGATAGAACACCCCAGCGTCTTGGCTGAGGGCGCAAAGCACCGCCCCGGCGGCATAGACCATGAACCCGAAGGTCACCACCTTGCGTCGTCCATATATGTCCGAGATCGAACCAGAGAAGAAGCTGAATATCGCAAAGGGGAACATGTAGAAGCTGATGGAGATGAGCACCTCCGCAGCGGTGAGCGAGAACTCCTGCTCGAGGATGGGGACCACGGCCAGGACGGCGTTGCCGGCGAGCGGTCCGGAGAAAGCTCCGATGAAGACTGCCAGGCGGGCGTAGTTGACCATCCGGGCCGAATCATCGCCGATGGATATTATCTTTCTGGAGGGCCGGATAGGCGATCTCAGCAACATATTTCTAGGCCTATCGGGCTGACCAAAATGAGGATTGGGATCAAATGACGCGGCCGCAAGGTTGAGGACATCAAGGTTCGAGAATGCATGAGCGTGGACGAGCTCATGCGCGAGCTCAAGGGCTCAGGGGGCTTCACCGGTAGAAAGGTGGCTGACGCGGTGGACATCATGGAGAAGATGGCCCGCAGCGAAGGCTGCATCAAGTTCCTCTCGTTCCCGGCATGCATCATGGCCACCGGCACCAGGGGTGTCATCGTGGAGCTGGTCAAGACGCAAGCTGGTCGACGTGATCATCACCACCTGCGGTACCCTGGACCACGATCTGGCCCGCACCTGGCGCGACTACTACCATGGCGATTTCTACATGGACGACGCGGAGCTGCGGCGCGAAGGCATCAACCGCTTGGGCAACATACTGGTCCCGGATGAGAGCTACGGACTGGTGTTGGAGGAGAGGCTGATCCCCATGTTCGAGGAGATATTGGAAGGGAAGAATTCCATATCCACCCGCGAGCTCATAGACCAGGTCGGCTCCCGCATCGATGACGAAGGCTCGTTGCTGCACTGGTGCCACCGCAACCAAGTCCCGATCTTCGTACCGGGCATCACCGACGGCTCGTTCGGCAGCCAGGTGTGGATGTACTGGCAGACGCATCGCAAGCTCCAGATCGACCTGTTCCAGGACGAGCAGGACCTCTCGGACATCATATTCCATGCCAAGGAGACGCGGGGCGATCATCGTCGGCGGAGGCATCTCCAAACACCATGTGATCTGGTGGAACCAGTTCCGCGGCGGTCTGGACTATGCCGTCTACATGACCACCGCCGCTGAGTACGACGGCTCGCTTTCCGGGGCCCAGGTGAGGGAAGCGGTCTCCTGGGGCAAGGTCAAGGAGACGGCGGACCATGTCACGGTCGAAGGTGACGCCACCATCACCCTGCCCATGATCGTGGCCAGCCTGGTGGAGAGGATGCGAAAGTGAGGAAGGGTCGCGGTCATCGGCGGGGACGGCATCGGCCCGGAGGTCATCGGCTCGGCGATAAGGATCCTGGAGGCGGTCGGAGCACCATTGGAGCTGGTCCCGGCGGAGATGGGGCTAGGATGCCATTCGGTCCATGGCTCCTATCTTCCCGAAGGGACCATCCAGACCTTGGAGGGGACCGACTGCTGCCTCTTCGGGGCCATCACCTCCCCCACCACCGACCATTCCAGGCTATCGCTCCCCCTTGCTGGAGCTGCGGAAGACGGTTCGACCTCTACGCCAACGTCCGACCGTCGAAGAGGTTGAATCCCTCGCATCGGTCTGGTGGACCTTGACGTGGTCATCGTCCGGGAGAACACCGAGGGCATGTACACCGGTCTGGAGAGCGAGATCGATGGTGGTGTGTCCCTGCAAAGGATGGTCACGGAGAAGGCCTGCCGTCGCCTGGTGAGATTACGCGATCGACCTTTGTCAGCAGAAAGGGATCGAGAAGCATCACCTGCGTGCATAAGGCCAACGTGCTTCGCCGGTCCGACGGATTGTTCAAGCGCATCTTCTACGAGGAAGGTGGAAGGTTCGGGACTGGAGGCGAACGACATGCTGGTGGATGCGGCCGCGGCCGCCCTGGTGTCCAGACCGAAGGACCTGGGTTGCCTGGTCACCCTGAACCTATATGGTGACATCCTTTCGGACGAGGCGGCGGCGCTGGTGGGCGGCCTGGGCTTCGCCCCATCCGGCAACATCGGGGACAGGTATGCCTTGTTCGAACCGATGCATGGCTCAGCGCCGGACATCGCCGGCCAGGGCATCGCCAATCCCATCGGAGCGATCTTGTCGGCGGCGATGATGCTCGACCATCTTGGCATAAAACGCCTCGGGGACGAGTTACGGGGGGCGGTCGAGTCCACCTTGGCCCAGGGCACGTTGACGCGTGATGCAGGTGGGGATGCCTCGACGGAGAGGTTCACAGAGACCGTGCTCGCCAATCTGGAACGCTAAAACGATATTAGCGACGGTTTTAACGCGTTTCCGCCGTGTCAATGGTTGAAAGCTAAGATATACATGCGACTTCCAACCGGCTGTGGTGAGCAAATGAGCGATGCAACGAGAAAGGCGGTATTCGCCGCTGGATGCTTCTGGGGCGTCGAGGCGGAGTTCCGTAAGGTGCCAGGGGTCGTAGATGCCCAGGTAGGTTATACCGGGGGATCCGTGGACCATCCCACCTATAAGATGGTGTGCAACGGTAACACCGGTCACGCCGAGGCGGTCGAGCTGGTGTTACGATCCCAAGGTCGTTTCGTTCGATCGTCTTCTCGATGTCTTTTGGAGCATCCATAACCCTACCCAGATGAACCGACAGGGAGTCGATGTGGGGAGCCAGTACCGTTCCGCCATATTCTATCATGATGAGGATCAGCGCCTGGCCGCTGAGGATTCCATGGCCAGGTTGGGACGTTCTGGACGTTTCTCCAAACCCGTGGTCACGCAGATCGTCCCTGCCTCCACCTTCTGGAGGGCGGAGGAATATCACCAGAGGTACCTGGAGAAACATGGTCGGGCCTCCTGTCACATCTGAAGTGCCTGTAATAACATCATTTCACCGATGACGACGGATGATATGTCGCAGGTGTGATTCCATGTGCTGGGTAAGGGAAAAAGCTCGATATCAGCAATGATAATTTGCGAACTACCTTAATAATCCCGCTCCGGGCTGCATAATCCGTAGAAAGCTAGCGGAGTAATACCCTATGCTATCAGGAACGGCACCCGATCAGCGGCAAGAGTGCGGTCTTAACCCTTATCATGGCGCTGGCCATGGTTCTAACCGTGATCCCATTGGGGGTGCAAGCCTTCGATCCCGACGCCCCCACCGCACCAGTGCTGGTGGGACTGACCCCGGGCAATGGCACTATGGACCTGACCTGGACCATGCCCGCCTATTCCAACGCCTCCGCCGTCACTGAGTACCGCGTCTACAGGGGCGAGACCAATGTCACCCTGGAACTGGTGGTCACCCTCGACAATGTCACCGGATATGTGGACGTTGGCCTGGTCAATGGGAAGACCTACTTCTACTCCGTGTCAGCGGTGAATTCGGCCGGAGAAGGGCCAAGGTCCGATCTGCTCAACGCCACGCCAATGACCGTGCCCAACCGTCCAAGGGAGGTGACGCTGATCCCGGGCAACATGTTCATCAACGTCACCTGGGCGATGCCTGATTTCGATGGTGGTTCACCGGTCATCGGTTATGTCATATATCGTTCCGAATCAAATGTCAGGACCGAAGTGGGCAGGGTCATCAACCAGACCTATTTCATCGATTCCCTGTTGATCATCGGACATACCTACATCTATTTCGTGGCCGCCTTCAATCTGGCGGGTGAAGGGGCGCTCAGTTTGTCGAAGGAAGGCAGCACCGATATCGTCCCGGGCTCGGCTCGAGACCTGGCAGTGCTTGAAGGGGTGAGGAACGTCACCCTGGTCTGGAACGACCCTGTCGCCAATGGCGGCTCCTCGATCCTTGGTTACAAGATATTCCGGGGCAACACCTCCACCAACCTGAGCTACCTGGCCGCGGTCGGTCATGTCGGCTCCTACCTCGACCTCGGACTGGAGGACAACGTCACCTACTACTACCAAGTGGTGGCCTTCAACCGTGTCGGCGACGGCCCTAAAAGCTACATCGTTTACAGCGCCACCTTCGGTGCCCCAATTATCACCCTCAACGTGATCAAAGGCGGGAACCACAGCGTGGAGCTTATCTGGTACCCGGTGAACGATGGCGGGACCCCGGTCATCCGTTACTGGATATACCGTGGCAGCAACGAGACCAATCCCACCCTCTATGCCACTCTTGACAATGTACTGAGCTATGTGGACCGACAGGCGGAGAATGGCGTCACCTACTTCTACCGGGTGGCGGGCGAGAACGCCGTCTGGAGTGGGATTGTCGCAGGTCCTGAACTGCACCCCCTGCACGACCCCTAACGCTCCTGTCTCTGTCACTGGCGAATCTCAGGACTATCATGTGATATTGAACTGGAGCGCTCCGTCCGACATCGGTGGGGCTCCCGTTTTGGCCTATAACATCTACAAGGGCGATAGCTCAGGTGCCGAGAGCTACCTAGGCTCCACGAACCGAACCTGGTACGTCAGCGCTGGACTGGAGATCGGTCAAACCTATTACTATCGAGTGAGCGCGGTCAACCGGGCCGGGGAGGGGCATCTCAGCCCCGAGCTTGCTTTGAAATCCGGTCGCACACCCACCGTCCCAAGGGACCTGCAGGCCTTCGGTTGGCAAGGCCAGGTGCAATTGGTATGGAAAGCCCCTAGCGACAGCGGCACAAGCTCCGTTCAACTTTACTCCATATACCGGTCCAACGACTCCGCTACGTCTGATTTCGATCTTATAGCCAATATCACTGGCATCTCCTATTCCGATACTGATGTGGTGAACGGTGATACCTATCATTACTATGTGATGGCGAAGAACTCCATCGGTTACAGTCCGACCACACCGACGGTCAGCGCGCAACCCCACCTGAATGGCACCGTACCTAGCGCCCCGATGAACCTGATGGTGGTCAACGGCACCGACTCGATATTCCTTAGCTGGGACCCGCCCATCAAGGACGGAGGACAGCCGATAACTGGATATGCCATCTATCGCGGGGTGATGCCGGACATCATGGTCTACTATCGCACTGTTGAGGCGACGAGCTTCAACAACTCCGGACTCGGGACCGGTCTCACATACTTCTATAAGGTCGCGGCAGTGAACGACATTGGGACCGGTCAGGCCACGAACGTCGTCAATGGGACCACCGCCCTCCCACCCCCACCGGTGGAGGAGCCAGACCTCATGTGGCAGGTCCTTGGCAGCATGTTCTTCTACATCGGACTGGTCCTTGCCGCATGTGCCTTGGCCGTGTGGTTCATAATGAGGCGCCGCAAACGCCGCAAGGCGAGGTTACGCGGGGCAAAGAAGCCGCAACGGCAGATGGGGGTCCCCACAAGGCCAGGCCAAGACCGCGCCTCCCGGTCAGCAACAGATGGGTCAGCTGCCGAAGAAGTGATGGTCAGAGGGTGCCACAGTTCCACGACCCTGACCTCATCATTTGATCGTGAAGCACAGGAAACATCGTCTCTGAAAGCTCCTGCCCATGATGGGATATTGTACCGATTCTACCAAAAGGCATCTTTAATAGAATTATAGCATCGCCTTGTAATTGATGAAAATATATCACGTGGATATCAATATCGCGCATCCCATGCCCTAGTCATTTATTATCAAGTAAGTAATTCACTGGAGTATGGCCGCAGTGCCCCAACTGCGGTAAGAAGATCGGTTTGCTGATCAAAACCAATTGCAAGACGCTGCGGAACGAAATACTGCAACGATTGCGGTGGACAATTATGGGGGCGGGATAGGGTCGAAAGGACCGAAAAGGACAACGGAAGGAAGACCCTTCACGGAGCACTTCGCCCTAAAATCCACGATGTGCAAACCTTGCATCGCAAAGCCTGGAGCCAAGGTGACCACGGAGGCCTATGGCACGAACCCTTACGGGGCATGCCCTGCCTGCGGTTACGATTCGTCGCCCGACGAAATTCCGGTTTTCACTCAATGAAGGAGTGAACTTCGCATTCCCCGAACGAGAACGACTTCACCGTTCCCATGCTTTGCCTCAAGGCATATTGCCCGAAATGCACCAAGAACTATTCGAAGCAGTTCCTTTGGGTCCATGGGAACCCTTATGATGGACCATCCAACTGGAACGATCCGAAATGGTACAATTACTCTCAGGCCAGGCTGGCCGAGAGCGTGGAACGCATCGAGGATGCCGCCAACCATTATGAGAAGGCCGGGCTCTTGGAGAAGGCGAAGCAGCTGAGGATAAAGAACAAGAACCAGGTCGTGCACCATATCACCATCGATGTGAACAAGATGCTGGAGTTCCTAAAGGAGAGCAACTTCACCATCCCTTACAAATGCCCTTCATGCCACGGGACCATCAAATTGAACGGTCAGCGGGACGCCAACAGCTTCTTCATCTGCGAGTATTGCGGCACATCGCTACAGACCGTCGACGTTCAGAACATGATCAGCGCCATGATGTGATGAGCAGTCTTGGCCGAGGTCGAGAAGAGTCGCTAGGTCAGAGAATGATATGGTGCAGGGGTTGGGATTTGAACCCAAGGACCACTAAGGACTAGACCCTCAATCTAGCGCCGTTGGCCAGGCTTGGCTACCCCTGCCTGTCGACTCGGAATGCCCCGACCCTTTATCAAACTTTGCACCGGCCATGAGGATGGGCATACGAACCAAGAGGTCACCAGATCAACTATGATCGCACCGCACATGGCGGTACCGATTGAGTTGCTGGGCACTCAACTGTTACGGTTATATACGACAAAGGAGTAATGGGAATTGCCAGGAGAGGGAGGGCGGCTGACGGTAGGGCGCAAGCCCAGCTGAGGAAGTTCCCTCCTCCATGAGAAAGGTGGACCGCAGTAGCGGTCTGGTGAGAGCCAAGGCAAGGACGCAGAAACGACACAGCCCCGGGGGCAGGATGATTCGTCTGGCGATGACGTTCCCGGGGATTTGGTGAAACGGTGACTCCCCACCGGAGCAAGCCCAAACAGCTGGAATGACGATCTCAGGACCGGCGGGTAGGGCGCTTAGTTGAATGCTGCCTGAAACAGAAGGGGGACTACTACCCTCACCTGGCCCAACTTCCTTTACCGTGTCAGCGTTCGCCATGACATTTTTAGTCAATGTTATATGGGACCAAAGCGTTCGCCCACCGTTACCTCTGGTGGATGGTGAGAACATCAGTTACTGGAACCCAAGGATGGAACAGATGCCCCGCGAGGAGCTGAGGTCGCTCCAGTTCAAATCGATGAAGACCCTTGTTTACAAGTTGTACAGCTTTTCCGAGTTCTACCGCCGGCGTATGAAGGCGGCCAAGGTCCACCCTGACGACATCCAATGCTTGGAGGACGTCCGCAAATTGCCCTTCATGGTCAAGAGCGATCTCCGGGAAAACTATCCAGACAAACTTTTTGTAACGCCAAGGGACGAGGTGGTACGCTTCCATGCCTCATCCGGGACCACGGGAAAATCCACTGTGGTCGGATATACCCAGCACGACCTCGACGGTTGGACCACGTCATTGGCGCGGGCGCTCACGTCCTGCGGTCTGGGACGGGCTGACACCATCCAGGTCTCATACGGCTATGGCCTCTTCACCGGCGGTCTGGGATTGCACTACGGGGCGGAGCGCATCGGCGCAGCGGTGCTGCCCGCCAGTGTGGGGAACACTGAGAGACAGATCGAACTGATGATGGACATGCAGGTGACAGCCATCGCCTGCACCCCATCCTACCTCCTCCATATGGGTGAGGTGGCCCAGAAGATGGGGGTTAACTTCTTACGGGACACCAAACTGCGCCGGGCGATACTTGGGGCGGAACCATGGTCGGAGCGCATGAGGAACAGGATCGAGGAAGACCTGGGCATCAAGGCCTATGACATCTACGGCACCAGCGAGCTCTCCGGTCCGTTGTTCACGGAATGCGAGGAGCAGAAGGGCATCCATATCTGGGGGGACCTGGCGCTGGTCGAGATCCTGGACCCGGACACGCATGAACCGGTCTCGCCCGGAGAGCGAGGCGAACTGGTGGTGACCATGCTGCAGAAGGAGGCGCTGCCCATCATCCGTTACAAGGTGGGGGACATCACCACCTTGGATGAGGAGGTGTGCGCCTGCGGTCGAACCCATCCCCGCATCGGACGGATCCAAGGAAGGGTGGACGACATGCTTATCATCCGTGGCATCAATGTTTTCCCGTCGCAGGTGGAGTATGCCCTGATGTCCATCCCTGAGGTGGGTAGCCATTTCATGATCGAGGTGGACCGGAAGGGCGAGTTGGACGACATGTTGGTGCGGGTGGAGCTGAGGCGGGAGTTCTTCAGCGACCGCATCGACGACCTGATGCGCATCAAGAAGAAGGTCACCCACACCCTGCGCGCGGCGTTGAACGTCAGCGTGGATGTGGAACTGGCCAACCCCGACTCTCTGCCCCGGTTCGAGGGCAAGGCGAAACGGGTGATCGATAGGAGGAGGATCTGATGGTCAAGAAGCACCTTATTCAGCAGGTCTCGATGTTCACCGAGAACCGACCGGGACGTTTGGCGGCCTTCGCCCAAGCGATGGAGGAAGCAGGCATTGACATCTATGCCTTCAGCATCGCGGAGGCCGATGGTTTCGGGGTCATCCGGGCCTTGGTGTCCGATCCAGCCATGGCTTGCGATCGGCTCACCGATCTGGGCTTCATGGTGAAGATGACGGACGTGATCGCAGTGCGCATGAAGGACAGGCCAGGGGGCCTTAGGGAGGTGGCGGAGGTACTGGGGCGGGCGGAGATCAACATAGATTACAGCTACGCCTACAGCTCGAAGCACGGGGCCGTCCTCATCCTCAGGGTGGACAAGGCGGAGGATGCGGTAAAAAGCCTCAAAGAGAGCGGTGTGCCGTTGCTGGAATCCACTGAGGTGCATTGACCCAATTTTATCCGATAAGATAAACCCGCTATAATGACGGATATGGTCTAAGGGCGGTAATGCGCTCCCATCTTCGTAAGTACTTGTAATGATGGAGATCTTGCTGGACGGATGTCGTCCCATGTAGAACTTGTTCGGTTTCCCATAAAAAGCGTATCTTCGAGTCTAACAGGGGTTCTTACAAAAACCTCATTAATCCGCTTTAATGGCGGGCTCATACCCCCTTTTACATCGTTAATGCGTACAATCGGTATATCCTCAGACGGACAGACTTCGACATAAGTAATCGGGGAGGATAAGGATGAAACTAGACAATGGAAAGATGTATCTCATCGAGGAAAGAGTGCCGTTGCGTACCCATCAGCTGCTCAGGAAGGAGCTTGCCCGGGGAAGGCCTGCATTGTACATTTCGAAGCATTCCCCGAATCAGATCAAGGGACAGTTCACCAACCTCCACGAGCCCCTCACCACCAAATGGCTATCCCCTCGTCCCGATGATGAGTGCATCCCGCCCATGAACCTAGGGATGTTCGAGAGGCTATCTGGAGAAGTTCTTGCGGGAGAATGAGAACGGTATGGTGGTCCTTAACGGACTGGATGTGCTGGAGATGTGGAACGGTTTCAAGCCAGTGCTCAAGATACTCAAGCGGACCCAGAACCAGGTCAACGAGGGTTGCGGGCACAATTTCATCATCAGCCTCGACCCCAAGAACCATTATGACAAGCAGCTGGCAGAGCTCGAGGCGATCTCTGACGAGGTCGTGGTCAGCAATGTGGAGGCATGACCTCCTCATTATCCATTTTTATAATATAAGTGCAAATTCCTTAATTAAGGAGCGTCATCTTTCGGGTCATGAGACCGGCCTTGCAGGTCATGATCACCGCCATCATGGGCGATTCGATCTCCGGCGCGTCCGAGATGACCTCTAGACTATTACAGGACCTGAGAGCGTTCTTGAGCAACAACCAGACCGTGCCTCGAGCGGAATGGGTGGAGTTCGCCACAGATGTGAGGATGGCGAGACCAGGTATCGCTCCCTTCCACAACATCGCCAAGGAGATAGAGACGATCGCGGGGAACCAGTCGATACAGAACTGGAACGGCGCGATCACGATGATGGTCGAACAGTTCACCGATCAGGAGATCAACGCACCAAGCCGCATCGCCTCTAACTTCGTCAATCTGGTGCAAGGTGAGAAATTCCTCACCATGTCCTATTCAAGCACGATCATGGCCTCACTGCTCATGCTGAAGAGCGAGAGGGAGATCGATGTCCTGGTGGCAGAGTCCCTGCCTATGGCCGAGGGACGGATCACCGCCAAGAAGCTGATGAAGAACGGGGTCAAGGTCAGGGTCATCCCGGATTCGCTGGTGGGTGCGGTTATCGACGAGGTGGATTGTTGCCTGGTAGGTGCCGATGCCATAACCCCTATGGGTGTTTTCAACAAGGTCGGGACCAGGGCGCTCTCCACCGTGGCCATGACCGCGGGGAAACCCTTCAACGTGTTGTGCAGCGAGCTGAAGATCGCGCCGCTCGAACATGTCGACTTCGGCAGGAAGAAACTTGAGACCGATGGATTGCATGAGCTGACCCAGGTATTCGAGCTCACTCCCTTGGACCTCATCGATATGATCTATACCGACAAGAGGAGCGTAACCCCGAGATCGCTGACCTGGAAGTAGGACGCAAACTACTTCTTTTCTGTCGTCCCATCCATTGTGCATGAAGGTCATCTCCATTGTGAAATCAGGGGACCTGGCGAGCATTGCTCTCTCCGGTTGTCCCATGAAGTGCGGCTATTGCGCCCACGGCCGGCAGGACAGAAGGGATATGACCTTGGAGAAGGTGGTGGCAGAGGTCTCCATCGATGCCGTGAAGAGGGTCTACATCGGAGGGATGGACCCGCTGATACAGAGGAAGGAGGTCGTCCCCTTCATCAAGACCCTCAAACAGAGAGGGAAGGAGGTAACCCTAAAGACCTCTGGCAACGACCCGGTCACGATCCATGAGCTATTACCGTATGTGGACCGTTTCGCCATCGAGATCAAGTGCCCCCTGGACGACCTGGGTTGCTGGTCCTCGCTCTCGGGTCAGGGCGAAGAGTGGGTGGAGGCCTTCCTCCCCAGGTTGAGGCAGAGCTTGGAGATGATAAAAGGAAGGCCCTTGCGCATCATGACCCGTGCCATCCCCCGTTACATCGATAAGGACAAGGTGCGGAGGATCGGGGAGCAGCTGGCACCATACGCTGACGAGGCGATACTGAACCAGTTCTTGGGGAATCCGATGAACGACGTCCCCTGGAACGGCATTGAGGTGGCCTCGCCCTCGGTCGAGGAGATGTTGGACCTCGGGGAAGAGCTGGTGAGGCACATACCCTTGGTCAAGGTGCAATGCTCTGGTTTCCAGCGCGAACTGAGACGTTAGCTGGGCTCCACCTTTTCGGCGAAGGCCGAGTTGCCGGAGACCTTGGTTATCCTGACCTCGAGCTCCTCACCGACCTTGGCACCCCGCACGAAGACCACCATCCCCTCCACCCTGGCCATGCCGTCGCCCTGCTTGCCCATGTCCCTTATGCTGACCCGATAGATCTCGCCCTCGCGCACCGTCGCCTTATGTTGCGGCGCGTCGAACTTCTTGAACTTCATATCGTAACCTCCTCAACCCAACCTCTTCAGGAACTCCTTCACCTGCCGGTCGAACCCTTCGGTAATGATGTCGACCTCTTTGCTCTCGCCTCCGCGAATTTGCACCGCGATGAAACCTTTCTCGCTCTCCAGCACCAATCGGGAAGCGGTCTCGTCGGTGGGTCGCAGGCCCAGGCCGTCAAAGCGCACCTTGGCCTGCCCTAAGACCTCAGCAGGGTTCAGCCTTGTCCTGCAGCTATATCTCATGGACATCGTCCGGATATCGCCTTATGCCATATTTCATCGTGCGCTGAACGCTGTAACTCCCTTGCGCGCCAATTAAATACCATACGCTGGAATTGCAAATGGGAGGAGTGGGGTCCATCGAACTTAGCCAGAATGCGTTGACCGTCCTGCAGAGGCGCTACCTGCAACGCGATCCCCAGGGAAGGTTGATGGAGACGCCAGAAGGGATGTTCAGAAGGGTGGCCAAGTGCATTGCCATTGTCGATCGGGACTATGGGGATCGGGACGCCGAAACCGAGGAGGAGGAGTTCTATGCCGCGATGACGTCCCTGACCTTCCTGCCCAATTCCCCCACATTGATGAACGCCGGCACCCATATGCAACAGTTGGCCGCCTGTTTCGTGCTTCCGGTGGAGGATTCCATCGAGGCCATCTTCGATGCGGTGAAGTGGGCGGCGGTGGTGCATCAGAGCGGCGGTGGGACAGGATTTTCCTTCTCCAAACTGAGACCTTCGGGGGATAGGGTGATTTCAACTGGGGGTCTGGCCTCCGGTCCCCTATCATTCATGCGGGTGTTCGACGTCTCCACCGAGGCGGTGAGACAGGGAGGTAAGAGGAGGGGGGCATCCATGGGCGTGCTTCGCGTGGACCATCCCGATATCGTGAGCTTCATCCATGCGAAGGACCCTGGGGAGGAGCTGACCAACTTCAACCTCTCGGTGGCGATAACAGATTCCTTCATGGACGCGGTCAGGGAGGGCGGCGATCTTTCCCTGCGAGACCCACGTACTGACCAGGAGCGCACCAGGCTCGATGCGAAGGCCTTGTTCGCCGATATCTGCTCCACCGCCTGGGCCCACGGCGACCCTGGGGTGATCTTCATCGATGAGATTAACCGCAGCAACCCTACGCCTCAGCTCGGGATGATCGAGTCGACGAACCCATGTGGCGAGGTGCCCTTGTTGCCTTTCGAGGCCTGCAACCTAGGGTCGATAAACCTGGCCAAGATGGTCATGACCGGAACGAACGGCCCCGAACTGGACCTGGACCGCCTGGATAGCATCGTCGACATGGCGGTCCGCTTCCTGGACAATGTCATCGACGCCGGCCATTACCCCCTGCCTCAGATAGAGGCCATGGTGAGAGGTAACCGCAAGATCGGACTGGGAGTGATGGGCTTCGCCGATGTCCTGATCATGATGGACATCAGATATGGGACCCAGGGACTGCTTGGAGCTCATCGACAAGGTCATGGCCAGGATCGATGCGAAGGCCAAGGAGACGTCCAAGGCGATCGCTGAATCGCGCGGGGCGTTCCCGAACCTGCGCGGGAAGCAGGTTGAAAGAGGCGCAACGCAACGCCACCTTGCTCAGCGTCGCTCCCACTGGCACCATCAGCATCATCGCCGGGTGCTCCAGCGGGATCGAGCCCCATTACGCCTTCCACATGGAGCGTCATGTGCTCGAGGGCGAGGAGCTGCGCGAGACCGACCCCCAGTTCCTCCGGGCCTTGGCCCAACATCGATTGGATGTGGGACAGGTCCTTTCGGCCATGGTGGGCCACACCTCGGTGCAGGATCTGGACATATTACCCGATGACATCAAGCGTATCTTCGTCAGCGCCCATGATGTCCATCCCCTGGACCAGGTGCGGGTGCAGGCGGCGTTCCAGGAGCATGTGGACAACGCCGTCTCCAAGACCATCAACCTAAGGGCGGACGCTTCCATCACCGATGTGGAGGAGGCCTTCACCCTGGCCCACGATCTACGTTGCAAAGGCATCACGGTCTATAGGGAGGGCTCCAAGGCGGGACAGGTCCTCACCGCTTCCGGTCATCAGGAATGCCTGGCCTGCGGCCGCCTCGGGGCGATCGCGAACTCCATCCAGCCTTGAGGACCTGTTGGAAAAAAGGTCCGTCATTGATATCAGCAATGATACCTTGATGCCGGGGTTTATAAAGCATGTTCGCCAACTAGATATTAAGCCCCGCGAAGCACGGCGTGGATCGAAACGGTCCGATAAAAAGGATCGACCGGCCTTACCCTCTGTCGCTGTCTCGCAACAATGGCTTTCCTCCCCTAGATTCCAGGGTAAGGCCGGGATTGTTCATTCCACTTCTCAGTCGAAGCGCAACACCTCGGCAGGGGACACTTTGCTCGCCCCTCTGGCGGCAGGGTAGACGCAAAGCACGGTCGCCGCGAATGCGGCAAAGGCCACCAGCAGGATCGGCCACCAGGGGATCACGAACGGGAATTCGAAATCGCCCATGAAGTTGCTCTTCCATATGGTGTACCCGATGATTATGCCCATGACGGTTCCGATGATGATGCCAATGGCCGCGACGAAGCCGGACTCGATGGCGAAGTTGACCACCACCATCCGTTTCCGGAAACCTATGGCCCGCATCATACCGATCTCCAGCTTGCGTTCGTTGATGGAACGGATGGTGATGATGCCCAGACCCACTATCCCTATGACCAGGCCGATGGCCAAGAACGCCCGGAACAGCACGAACACGCTGTCGATGGCGCTGGTCACCATGCGGCCAGCTCCTTGACGTTCACGGTCTGCCAACCCCCAAGGCAGGAACTCCTGCTCCAGCAGGGCGGCCTGTTCCGCCACGTCCAGACCCGGGGCGAAATTGATGAACATCACCGATGGTCCGACCGCTCCGTATGTCGGATGCCACCAGGGCTCTCGTTCATGAACACACCGTTGAAGAACTGCTGCTTCATGATACCTGCCACCGTGACGTTCTGGAATGTGCCGAAGATGGACTCCAATCGCACCGTCGTCCCCACCTCCAGGCCGGGCCGCCCCCCCATGCCAGGTGGACCGAAGTTCATGGACGCTGAGGCCCATCCGCCATCCACTATGATCAGCGATGGGTCGTCCAGCACCGCTTGATAGACGGCGTCCTCGGAGGCGTACTGGCTGGAGTTCCATTGGGACAATGGGAAGTTCCCTTCGGTGAAGAATCGTTGATTGAAGCCGATGACACTGGTGCTCCTTTCCGCCATGACGCCGATCCCCCCGTGGCAGTCATACCGGTGATAATTGGCGGTCACCGGCATCGGCCGGCAACCAGATCATGTTGGTGACGTTATCTGGCTGGAGTACTGTAGTGGGCTGCAATATTCGGAGGAATTGATGTATTCCCAGGGGTTGTCCGGCATGGGCGATGGCAAGGACTTCACCGCCACCAGGTCGAAGCCCCCCGAGGTCTCCTCCACCATGGTGGTCACTCCGGCCCCGATGATGCTCGACATCATGCTCAGCACGGTGACCGTGAAGATGACCAGCCCGAAGATGAATATGCTCAGCCCGGTGCGGAACCGGGCCCGGAGCGGATATGATACCGCGGTCACCGCTACCGCCCGGTAGCTTCCCCTGGTGCGGAAAAGCTTGGTGATGAACCACACCAACGAGGATGAGTTGAAAATGACCAAGATCAGTGCACCCGGCCACCATGAACAGGCCGCTGACGATGAACATCTCAATGCCCCCGGTGGTGTTGGGGAAGATCTCGAAATCGCCCGGATAGGGCATCCATACCAGTAGGGTCGCGACCCCGGCGATGGACCATGCGGGCCTATCGCCGATGAACCGACGCAGGATGAGGCCAAGGGATAGGGTCATCAGGGAAAGCCCGGAGTAGGCCGCCCCAGCCTGCTCGGTCAGCAATCCCAAGACCATGATCAACGTCCCTCCGACCAAGGCCATGACTCCGAGCATGAAGGCACGCCGGTCCTTACGCTCCACCGGCGGCTCGGGAATGTTGCGGATGGCCCTGACTATGTTCAGGTTGGATATGCGCCTGGTGGTGAAGTAGACCGTGACCAATGTCAACAGGAAACCGGCCACGAACGCCACGATCAGCCCGAAGGGTGTGAAGTAGAAGTATTGGGTCAGCTTCACGTCGCCGAACGAGAAGATGCCCTCGATGGCATAGACCAGCAGGTAGGCCAGACCCAAACCGACCAATGACCCCACCGCTGAGGCGGCCAAGGCGTACAGCAGCCCCTCATATGTAAGCAATCGACGGAGGTCCGCCCGACGCATACCGAGCGCGCGTGCCATTCCCATCTCGCTCTTCCTCTCCTCACCTAACATGGTGAAGATGTTGATGACGAGCACGACACCAGCGATCACAGAGAAGGAACCGAAGACCAGGAACAGTTGGGTGAAGGTCTCCATGGACTTCTGCCCGCTGACCAGGATCTCTTTGACATCGAAGACTATCTCCAGGTCCTGACCCGGGAGCGTAGGTCGGCCAAGGTGGAGTTGATGCCTTCCCTGCACCTGATCGTTGTAACCGAACTGGTTCGATCCCTGCGGATCGTTATGGATGAACCAGACGTTGGACTCGTCCACATGGCCGAAGGCTAGTGCGGATGGTGGCGATGTCCATCCACACCTGGCTCTGCAGGTCAGCCTGCCCCGGCTCGTTGTTCTCGACGATGGCCTCCACGGTCAAGGTCAGGTTGAGGGTGCCCTGCAGGAGCACGACATGATCGCCCGGGATATGCCCCCAGGTCCTTGGCGGTGCGATCAAAAAGGTAGCATCCCAGGGCGGAGGGCGCGGTGTCGAATCTCGACCCGTCGACGTCTTGGAAGCCTCCGAACGGGCCTCCAAAGGGTCTCGTTGACACCGGTGGCAGTGACAGTGGGGGTGGATAGCTGGGTTTCGACGCAGTAGATGCTGAAGGATTGCGAGACCAACGCGGAGACGGCGCTGACATGCTGGATGCCTGCGAATTCCTGGTCGGTTAGGCCGTCCGAGAAGGTGGAGTTGTAGAAGATGTAACCTCCCTGGTCGTCGGATCGGCCACCACGAAGTCGACGTCCCCGGCACCGGCAGTCACCTGTTCACCTATCATGTTGCCCAGGGTGTCCCCCACCACGAAGGAGGCGGATATTATCGCCGTCCCGACCATCAGGCCGCCGATGACCAGGGCGGTGGTGCTCTTCCTACGCATGAAGTTACGGCGGGCCATCCGGAACAGGACGATATGTTTTCGGGCGTCGATCAGGATGAATATGGCTATGAGAAACACAACAGCGACCATGCTCCATTCCAATGGGAGGAACAGGAAGCATAGCAGGACCGCGGCGATGAGGGCCACGGCCCGGATGAGGTAACCCCTCGAGACCGTCATTCGCTCACCCTAGCTCGCAAATGTCCTTCTTGATGGCACCGATATGTCCGTTCTCGGAGATGACGCTGCCATCCCTCATGTGGATGATGCGGTCGCACTGGGCCCCTACCTCGGGGTCATGGGTGACGATGATGAACGTCTCATTGTTATCCTTGTTCAGCTTGCGCATGAGGTTGACGACGTCATCGGCCGTCTTCTTGTCCAGATCGCCGGTGGGCTCATCGGCCCAGACCAGGGCCGGTTCGTTCGCCAGCGCTCGTGCGATGGTGACGCGTTGACGTTCACCACCCGACAATGCCGCCGGGCGGAGCGTGGCCCGCTCCTTCAGACCGACCGTGGTGAGGAGGTCCATCGCCCTTTTCTTGGCGACATCTGGTTTCTCGCCACATATGAGCAATGGCAGCTCAACGTTCTCCACGGCGGTCAGTACGGGAAGCAGGTTGTAGAACTGGAAGACGAATCCCATGCGCTTGGCGCGGAAGTTGCTCTTCTGGTCGTCGTTAAGCAATGTTAGCTCAGTGTCCTCGATGTAGACCTTCCCGGAGGTCGGATCGTCGATGCCGGAAAGGCAGTTGAGCAATGTGGTCTTGCCACATCCAGATGGACCCATGACCGCCACCATCTCGCCCTTTTGGATCTCGAGGTTGATGCCGCGCAACGCCTCCACCACTACGTCCCCGGTCACATAGGTCTTCTTGATGTTCTCGCATTTGATGATTGGAATGGGAATCCGCCCCTTCGATGAATCCGCCTTATCCTTAGCACGCTATATTAATAGTTCCGTTCTTAACCGAATCAAGATCAATTATACTGGCCAACGAATCGAATGTCCATTCCTCATAATGTATGGAGTTGAATCTCGATAGGAAGGAGTATTAATTGTATATTATTATACATTGTAGTCCTAAATTGTTATATATTGCATAAGCATTTCTTAATCTCATGAGCTTGAAATTCGATCATATCCGCATCAACCTCGACGTCGATGAGATCCCGAGGAAATGGTACAACATCGCTGCCGATTCCCCCGAGCCCATCCCGCCACCGCTCAATCCGGCCACGAAGGAGCCAGCCCCGCCAGAGGCATTGGAGGCGATATTCCCCAAGGCCATAATAAGACAGGAGATGTCCACCGACCGATACATCGACATCCCGGAGGAGATCCGGGAGGCCTATGTCCTTTTAGGCCGACCCTCACCACTGCAGCGTGCCATCCGTCTGGAGAAGGCCTTGAACACGCCGGCCCACATCTACTTCAAAAGAGAGGACCTCTCCCCCTGTGGGAGCCACAAACCTAACACCGCCATCCCCCAAGCGTACTATAATATGAAGGAGGGCATCGAGAACCTCACCACCGAGACCGGCGCTGGGCAATGGGGGTCCTCGTTAGCATTGGCCTGTGCCCACTTCAAGATGAAATGCACCGTCTTCATGGTGCGGGTCAGCTACGACCAGAAGCCCTATCGTCGCTACATAATGGAGACATACGGTGCGAAGGTATTCCCGTCCCCCAGCCCGGAGACGGAGTTCGGAAGGATGTTGCTGAAGCAGAACCCCGATAACACCGGTTCCCTTGGGATCGCCATATCCGAAGCGATCGAGACCTGCGTCAAGGCAAAGAACACCAAATACTCATTGGGCTCGGTCGCCAACCATGTCATGCTTCACCAGACCTGCATCGGACAGGAGGTCATGGCCCAGCTGGATAAGGTTGATGAGAAGGCGGACTATATGATCGCCTGCGTGGGCGGCGGTAGCAATTTCGCGGGTTTCTCATTCCCTATGCTGGGTGAGAAGATCCGAAAGAAGACGGACACTGTTTTCATAGCGGCCGAACCGAAGTCCGTCCCATCGATCACCGGCGGTGAGTACCGTTACGACTTCGGCGATACCGCTGGAATGACCCCGCTGTTCAAGATGTACACCTTGGGTGCTGACTTCATGCCATCGGCCATCCATGCGGGAGGCCTGCGCTACCACGGCATGGCCCCCACCGTCAGCCTGATGGCCCATCTGGGCCTGGTCAAAGGCATGGCCTACGAGCAGAAGGACACCTTCGCGGCCGGGCTCCAGTTCGCCCAGTCCGAGGGCATCATCCCCGCTCCGGAGTCGACCCATGCCATCCGGGCAGCGATCGACCTGGCCCTCGAGGCGAAGAGGAAGAACGAGAAGAAGACCATCGTCTTCAACCTCTCAGGTCACGGGTTGCTCGACATGGGCGGTTATGCCTCCTACATATCGGGCAAGATGAACGGCAATTGAGCCGATCCTTCGCAAACCCTTTACCCTTCATTTTTTTAATGGTTTTTGAATTATGATCATAAGGTCGATAGAGATATTCTTTATGAAATCGATGAGAATAACTCTATTGTTTGGAGCAGCACATAGGAGTCTCAATGTACAGTTCTATCCGATTTAGTAAAATATTTTTCAATTGTTGATAATAAGTTTTGACCATCCGATGATATATTTTCGTATCATCTTCGATAAAACATTCTGGACCTTGTCTTTTTTTACTATTAACAAATGTTAATTTTCATTCTTGAAAAAATCACCAAGTTATAAATAGCCTACTTTACAACTATCGATATCGATACAGATTCTGTTCCCATCTTAAACAGTATAGGGGCTGCGAAACATCGTTGAAAACGCAGATGAGAACAGGATAATGGGGAGGATTAAATGAATAAATCAGGTGCCCAGAAAGTGGTAGCCATCATCGTAGTGCTAGCACTATGTACGGTAGGCGTCCTGTTATTGGTCGGAAGTATGAATCCAGATTGGTTCGGAAACGCCTCTGGATCATCTCAGACCAGTACACAGGTCAGCGTCGACCAGGATGCGCAACCATCTATAGCAACTACTCAAGCGTATGATTGGACCTTGAGTAAAACCGCCACTCCTGACTTTTTGCTATTAGCGCCAGGAGAATCAGCTGACGTGACTTATACGATTACCGCGTCCCGTACGGCTTCTGACTCTGCTTCTGTGATGGCTGTCAAAGGCAGCGTCCACGTCAAGAACGTGGGCTCCGCCGCGACCAAGAACCTTGATGATCACAGATGTGGTGCAGGCCAACGTTGGAAACGGTTTCGTTGACGTTGCCTCTATCGCAGTCGACACCAGCAAGAAGCCGGTGTTGGCAGCGGGAGAGGAGTTCTCGTACCCGTTCACCGTCTATTTCAAGCAAATAGAGGGTGCAACGTACCAGAACATTGAGCGCGTGTCGATCAGTAACCTGATCGACCGGACCGGCCAATCGATGGCCGCGGAAGCCGTCATGAGCGTAAAGGCAACATCCGACGCCCTTGCAGGCGAACGGACAGGATGCCAACGCTACCTTGACAGACGCTTGGACCGCCCCCTCTGGATGGGTGACATCACCTGCCACCGTTGGGCCGTGGACCCTTACGGATAACCAAACGGTATCTTACACGATAAAGGTCACCAACGTCTTCGCGAGCTTCTTCTCGGAGGTCGATCTGACCAACACCGCCACGCTCACTGAGAGCGACTCGGGCGCGACCCAGATGGCCAGCGAGACTGTGAAGCTGTCCACCAACTTCGAGCCTGGTATCAAGATCGTGAAGATCCGCACCGGAGTGCGTCAAGAGGGGAGACATGATCACCTACACCTTCACGGTGTACAACATCGGTGATGCCTACCTCAACAACGTGACCGTGCTCGACCCGATGTTCCCTGACTCATTGAACCACTACATCGGCGACATGTCGGCCGGCAGCGAAGTGACCTTCACCGTCGAATACCAGACCGACGCGAACACGCCGAGCAAGGCTCGTGAACACTGCGACGGTTTATGGCAAGTTCGCTTGCATGCCGTTGTCTAACTCCTCCACCACCACGGTCAACGTGGTCAACCCGAGCATTAGCATCGAGAAGACCGGACCGGAGTGCGTCGGAGGCGGAGCGACCATAACATGGTCCTTCAACATCACCAACACTGGTGATGTTCTATTGAACAACGTGTTGTTCAGCGATGAATTGTTGGGAATATCTAATGAGAACCGCGGCAGCCTTGCCCCAGGTGCCAGCATAGTTTTCACTAAGACCAGCACTGCACCGATGAGCGGCTCTGTTGAGAATGAGGCGACCGTAACCGCGACCGCCTCTTGCGGATTGACTGTGGAAGATGCGGATGATGCGACCGTAACTGTCGTAAACCCGTCCATGATCTTCCAGAAGGGCGGACCTGACTGCATCAGGATCGGCGACTCCATCACCTGGACGTTCTCCATATTGAACACCGGCGATGTGACGCTGACCAACCTGGTGCTCGTCGACCCGCCAGCCGGCGTGACTGTTCCCAAGGACAGCCTGGCCCCCGGTGAGCTTCTGGAACTTCACATATGTTACCACCCCGGCGCCACTGGAGCTGCGATCAACTACGCCTATGTGACCGCTGACGCCCCATGCGGAGCGCAGTCTGAACGTTACCGACGACCACTCTGTGATGGTCATCAACCCGGCGATCGATATCGTCAAGGGCGGACCGAACAGCGAGGTCGGAGCTGGTAGCGAGATCGTTTGGACATTCTCCATAAAGAACATTGGAGACACCCCGTTGAGCAACGTGATCTTCGATGACCCATTGCTCGGTGTCACCAAGACCTATGATGATAATGGAGGAGTCCTTGCCGTCGGTGCCTATTGGAACTTCACATTGAGCTCCATCGCCCCGTCGGAGCCCGGAACTGTCACCAACGAGGCCACCGTCACCGGCCAGTCCGAATGCGGCACTGTGACCGATGTGTCCGATTCGTCGGCATGGGTGGTCGAGGTTGTCCTGGACAGCCCTGGTATTGAGATAATCAAGGAAGGCCCTGACTGTGTTCAGGTGGGAGCCCAGATCGTTTGGACCTTCACGGTCACGAACATTGGGAACATAAACCTGACCAACGTCCTGTTCGATGACCCACTGTTGGGCATCAACGACATGGCCTTGCCTGATATGGTAGTTGGAGCGGAACCCTATGTCTTCACCAAGACATCCAACGCCCCGATGACCTCCGGAACCGTGACAAATGTCGGTTCCGTCGTCGCTAGCTCAGATTTCGGCGACGTCAGTGACAGCAGCGATTCTGTCTCGGTTAGCGTAGTTAACCCGAAGATCAGCATCGAGAAGAGCGCCCCTGACTCCGTTGAACCTGGTGCAGAGATCGAATGGACTATCATCATCAAGAACATCGGTGATGTTCCTCTGTCGAACGTAGTGTTCACTGACAGCGACCTCGGTGTCTCCTATCCGTACACCGAGAACGGTGGAATACTCGCGGTCGGAGCTACCTGGGAATTCTCCCTGTTCAGCACCGCCCCAGAGACCGGTGATGTCGACAACGTCGCCTCGGTTACCGCTCTCGGAGCGTGCGGTATACGAGGTAGAGGACAGCGATGACGCGCACCGTCGAGGTGAACGTCGCCCTGCGACTGTGACTGCCTGTTGGTCACCAAGACCGGTACAACCGAGGCAAAGCCTGGAGAGACCGTTACTTGGGAGTACAGCTTGTACAACTGCGCCTATCCTGGCCAGTACCCATGCATGACCAACTTCTGGTTGCACGATGAGATCACCCTCGGAGACGGAACCGTCGTAAGCATATTCGACGCCTACTCCGGTGACCTGATCCCGTGCGCGAACGGCGTCGTATACGTGCCATACACCCTGATGCCGGGCGAGTGGTTCAAATTCTCGGTGACCTTCACGATCCCCAAGGATTGGACCTGGTGCGATGACGGCGAATGGATGAACAACACCTTCGACGGCCCAGGCCTGTTGCGCTGGCGGCTATGCCCGCGGAGAGGCCTCCTGGAGCACACACATCACTGACTGCTGCTCCATAAGGGTAGAGAAGTTCTCCAACGTTGATGAGGCCGCCCCTGGCGACCAGATCGAGTACACCTTGGTCATCACCAACACCGGAATGAACCGCCTCTGCGCCCTGAAGGTATGGGACCGTATGGAGTCCGAGAAGATCGATCTCGGCTGCGACCTTGACCCCTGCGAGAGCGTCACCTACACCTTTGTGTACACCGTGCCTGCCGATTGGAACTGGTGCGATGACCCACACATGATCATCAACGAGGCTGGCGCCTGCGCCTACTGCTGCGACTGCGGCAAGTGGGTGAAGGACAAGGACTGCAACCAGGTCGAGATAGTCTACCCGCCCCAGATCGAGATAATCAAGACCGCGAACGTCACCCAGGCCTGGGCTGACCCGATGTTCGGTAACAACATGATCGAATACACTGTTACCGTTAGGAACATCGGACCGACCCCGATCACCTGCGTGCACGTGGTCGACGAGATGCTCGGACTGGACCAGTGGATCTGCTGCCTCATGCCCTGCTTCCCGTGCGGTGACTGTGACGGTACCGACCCGACGGCCACCCTAGTGGTTGACGGTGAGGATTGTGACTGCCCATCCTGCCATGGCAGGATGCATGAACTCCTGGACCTTCAAGAAGGTAGTAAAAGTCCCGTGCGACTGGTCCTGGTGCGATGATGGTGACTTCCTTGACAACTCCGCCACCGTTTCCGGTTGGGCCTGCGGTTACTCCGTCGGCGCAAGCGACAGCGTGTCGGTGAAGATAATCGATGAGTACCATCTCGAGATCGAGAAGACCGCCCCTGAGGTCGTCTATCAGGGAATGTCCGTCCCATACGTCATAACGGTCCGCAACGCTGGAAGCAAGACGCTGACCTACATCGATGTCTTCGATGACTTCGAGGATGACGGTAAGATCGACCAGAACTGGACGATCGAGTGCTTGGCACCGTGCGAGAGCGTAACGTTCTACCCATCGTACATCGTGCCACAGGAATGCTGCAAGAAGGATTACAAGCTGGTCAACGAGATTTGTGCCACCGCCTGGGTCCGCAACATAATGGTCAAAGATATTGACCATGCGTGCTCTATGGGTCATGTGCCCGTGCAGCTTGGACATCGAAGTGATCGCCCCAGAGGGAGCGGAGCCTGGTCAGACCGTGCAGTTCACGGTCGTCGTCACCAATGACGGTAACATAACCATCGTTCAGATGGACGTGTACGCCATGATCATGTCCTGCGCCTGCCACAACTGGGAGAAGTACAAGCTTGGATGCATCATCTACCTGAACCCCGGTGAGTCGAAGGAGTTCACCTTCAACTACACCATCCCGACCTGCGAAGTGTGCTGCCAATCCGGCTACAAGCTGATGCTATATGGCCATAGTTGAGGGAGAGTGCGGCTGCTCCGAGAAGGAAGTCTGGGATGGAGACATCGGATTCGCTGTGGGTAAGGGCATGCTGCGCCATCGAAGTTGAGATAACCGGTCCAGAGTGCGTCGAGCCTGGACAGACCGTGGTCTTCACCATCACTGTGACCAACCTGGGTGTCAACAACCTGTGCTGTGTCAACGTGACCGCGTACGAGCTCGGATGGAGCAAGAAGATCGAAGGTCTGATGGCTGGACAGTCCATGAGCTGGGATGTACAGTACACGATACCTGCGAGCTGGAACCACTGCGACAACGGAGATAAGCTTTGTCGTGACGGTCTGCGCCGAGGGATTGTGCTGCGAGTGCTCCTCATGCTGCAAGGGCGCGCGCTGGGTCCAGGACAAGGTCGAAATGTACCGTTGGCCTGTAACGACCCGATAACCCTTATCGTCGATAAGACGTATATCGGAATCAGACAGGGGTCGGAAGTGAGAGCTTCGTCATTGAGAACCATGTCGATTCGAGGCCAAAACCGGGACAGATGGTCACTGTATGAGATCGTTGTCTACAACAAGGGTTGCCTGCCATTGAGCTGCATCGAAGTGTACGATGATCTTATCGGATACGTTGGATGCATCCCGTGCTTACTCCCCTGCGAGCAGAAGGCATTCAAGGTATTCTATGAGATACCGTGCAACTGGACCTACTGCGAGAATGGCGAGTACCTGGTGAACACTGCGACCGCCGAAGGCTGGGCCTGCGACGTGGCAGTGAGCAGCAGCGACTCTGAGACCGTATTGGTGAACGCGGACCACATCGTTCAGGTGTACAAGTCGGGTCCAGCAGAGGCCACGCCTGGCGAGACCATCACCTATCAGATAAGCGTGTACAACGGCGGAAAGCAGCCCCTGTGCTGCCTGAAGGTGGTGGACTTCGTCAGCAACATGTGGGTAGGTAACTATCCGATGAGGCCGATCTGTGAGATGCTGAACTACACCGAGATCGACTGTCTGGAATCCCTGCGAGTGGTACAACTTCACGGTAACGTACACCGTGCCCGAGAACTGGACCTGCATGAACGGCGAATGGCTGTTCAACTGGGTCGAGGTCATGGGCAAGGCTTGCTGGCCGTGCGAGATGCTGACCGCTGGTGACCTAGTGTGGACCAAGATCGTTGACGTAAGCCCACCATCGAGGTGGAGAAGTACGCTCAGTGCGTTGCTGTGCCGGGTCAAGAGGTTCTCTACAACATCGTAGTGACCAACCCGAACTGCATGGCTTTGGGCTGCGTCGAGGTTGAAGACGAGATGCTTGACTACTATTACGTCATCCCGTGCATGCAGCCATTCGAGACGATCGTGATCCCAGTCTGGTTCACCGTCCCGGCGGACTGGTCATACTGCGAGAACGGAGAGTACATAAACAACACCGTCGAGGTGTCTGCGTGGGCGTGCACGAAGCGCGTGAGCGACTCCGCCGAACACACCTTGATGATCTGGGACCCGATGGACCTGAGGATCAAGCAAGACCTCCGATAAGCCTGATGGAGTTAGGCCTGGCGAGACCATCACCTACACTATAACGGTGTGGAACGCTGGCTCTAAGGTGCTGAGCTCCGTCATGATCGTCGATGAGATGCTGAACTTCTGCGAGACCATCGAGTGCCTGATGCCGTGCGACAGTGAGACCTACACCCTCACCTACACTGTGCCCGAGGACTGGACCTACTGCTGTGACGGGAGTAGGATCGAGAACATGGCTAGTGGCATGGGCCATAGGTTGCCCGCTGTTGATGCTCGGCTATGACATCGCCTACGACAATGTAGTGCGTCAAGGTCATCGACATCGATGAGAGCATCAGGGTCTGGAAGGAACTGGGTACGTCGATGCCAACGACAACTTGCGCGGACGGAGGCACATGCCTGAGATCAACCCAGGTGACAAGCTGGTCTGGCATGTCTTCGTCAAGAACACCGGCAAGATCGCACTGAGCTGCATCAACGTCACCGACATCATGACCTCGTGCCAGGGTGGCGAGTGGGTATTGTACGACAAGACCCTGACCTGCTGCCTGGCCCCGTGTGAGACAGGACTGCTTCGACATCGAATTCACCGTGCCTGAGGAGTGCTGTGGCGACTTCATGCTGACCAACAGCGTCACAGCAACGGCATGGGCGGAGGATGTGTTCGTATCCTGGTACTGACAGGAGTGCGTCAATGGTGCAGGGCGACTGCGACATAGAGATAGCGAAGACCCCGCTGAAGGATGTGGTACTGGTCCGATGAGGTGATAGGGTGGAACATCACCGTCAAGAACGTCGGTGAGAAGAAGCTCTACTGCGTCAACGTGACCGATGACCTCCTGCCGGGTGGATACTGGTACATAGCTGAGCTGGCAGTTGGCGTAGCAAAGTATACAAAGATGTGTTCGACAACTCGACGCACATTCCGTGCAACGGAACCGCAACGTGCGTGTACAACACCGCCTCTGTGTCCGCGAAGTGCTGCGCTCGATGGCAACAACGACGACTGCTGCGTTATCACCAAGGAAGCCACTGGAAAGGTCGAGGTTAGGCCAGTATACTCACTGGATGTGGATGTCGACATACTATTCAGGTGTCAGAAGTGCATCGAGCAGAACTTTATGGAATGCCGGTGCTGCCCAGAGCCTGGAGATTGTGTCAAGATCCATGTCAGCGTGACCAACGATGGCAGGGAGACCATATACGGGTATGAGCTCGTTGACACTCTGATGGGTGTCCATGAGTATGTGCTCGCATCTGCTCCGCTGAAGTCTGGTGAGACCGACGACTTCTGGTATGATTACCAGATCCCGTGCAACTGGACCTACTGCGACGACGGCAAGTACCTTGAGGACTGCTTCACTGCGATGGCCTGTGAGGTCTGTCCAGTGTACGGCAGGGTTACCATAGTGGACAGCGACTGCGATCATGCAGGGAAGTGTGCGGCCCACAGCTGCTCATGACCAAGGATGCGTATGTGGATGGCAAGCTGGTTACCGAGGTTATGCCCGGTGATGTCGTGACCTACGAGATCACCGTGAAGAACGTCGGTGAGCACTCCGTCTCCTGCATATACATCATGGACACGGTCATGATCGGTATGATGCCGGTATACTTCCAGTCGGACATGATCTGCTGCCTGGCGCCGTGCACCGAGTACGTGTGGACCTTCGAGTACACCGTGCCTGAGTGGTTCTGCGAGTGGGGCGACTATCTGTGCGACAAGGCAGTGGCCTTCGGTCTGGTAAACGACATAGGATGCTGCTTCGAGATGCAGAAGAAGATGGACTGCGGTTACAACCCGTGGTTCGAACTGGCCTGTGCAGAGAACAAGCTATTCGTGCATAACGAGTTCCACCTTGAGGTCATGAAGATCAACAACTTCGGCCTTAGGTGCGCGGAACCCGGCGATATCATCCTGTACGAGATCTGGGTGGCAAACGCCGGTACATGCTCCATCACCAACGTCTATGTTGATGACGACATGATCGGGCTGCACGCAAAGATCGACTGCCTGATGCCCTGCATCGACTGCAACCATGAGACCGTAAATGGAATGGACTGCCATGCAACATGGCCGTCTTCCGTGGGTCTTACCAGATCCCGAGCGACTGGTCGTATTGCGATGATGGAAACGTCATCGTCAACACGGTCACCGTGAAGGGCTGGCAGTGTGGCGCGTCTCAGACCGTCAGCGACAGCAACTACGTCTATGTGTCAGACGCTTGCGACGTCCGCATCTATATCGACTACCCGCTTACCGCCAAGTCTGGCGAGACCGTCACTGTCACCGTAACGGTGAAGAATGAGGGTTCCGGAATGGCTTGCGGTATAAAGGTATGCGATCAGGTGTTGGGCCTGCACGAGATGATCTGGTGCCTCGCTCCGTGTGAGTCGGTGACCTTCACCAGGCAGGTAGCAATACCCGCCTGTGACGGCGTGACCCACTATGTGAGCGGGACCACCGAGATCGTCGGATGCTGCTGCGAGTGCTGGGACTGCCCGTGGATGCCGAGCGGCGCCCAAGAACTATCTGTGATGCCGAAGTGCTGCTGCGTACACGAGGACGCAGGCTGGAGCATCATGATCGTTTGCGGATGCTGCGGTGGAGTACCGGTACCGGTACCAGTCTAAGAGTCTAAACAGGGAGCTTAGCTCCCATCTTTTCCTTTTTTTTTTCTTTTTCTAACAAATCTCATATCCATCTAGCATGTTCTCCATCCAGGTCCAGGTGTTCTGATTGAGACGGATGATAGTGCATGGAGGGGCCTGGGACATACCCAAGGACCTTCACGATGACCATAAGAAGGGTTGCCTGCGCGCCCTTGGGCTGGGACAAGAGCTGCTAGAGTCCGGAGGTAACGCGATGGACGCAGTGGAAGCGGCAGTGGTCTCGATGGAGGAGGATTGCGTGTTCGATGCAGGATGCGGTTCCTTCCTGAACGAGAAAGGAAAGGTGGAGATGGACGCCATCATCATGGACGGGCGCACCTTGGCCTTCGGCGCTGTGGCGGCCATCGGCAATGTGAGGCATCCCATCAAGGTGGCGAGGTCGGTCAAGGAGAGGACCAGGCACTGCATGCTTGTGGGCGAAGGGGCAACCGGGTTCGCTAAGGAGATGGGCTTTGAGATGTTGGAGGACCACTGCTTGGTCTCCGAGAGGGAGCTTGCAAGATGGAAGGACATTCAACGCATCAAAGGCTTCCACCAGCGAGATGCCTTCAGCGGAAAGGCGCGTCTGCCCCGATGGGGACCGTGGGTGCGGTCGCGATCGATGATGAGGGCGATATCGCCGTCGCTACCTCCACGGGCGGAACTCCCAACAAGATGTCCGGAAGGGTCGGCGACAGCCCTTTGGTGGGGTGCGGCACATATGCCGACAATAGTTCAGCGGGCGTGTCCGCGACAGGTTATGGAGAGGCTTTGATGAAAATATGCGTCGCACGAAGGGTATGTCAGAATATTGAGGCGGGAAGGAACGCCCGGTCGGCAGCCAACGAGGCGATAGCGTTCTTAGAAAGAAGGGTGGGGGGGTATGGAGGTGTGATCCTCATCGATAGGATGGGGGAGATATCCTATGCCCACAACACTCCAAGGATGGCGGTGGCCTATACCGATAAGATAGGGCGGATGAGAGCGATCATCTGATCCTGACACCATTCGACCGTGTCTATAACAGACAAGCTCACCGCTATCCCTTCATCGATCATGACCTTTTTTCTCGGTCTGTCACATCGATGCGGTCAAAGGGCGGCCGGGATGCTGCCCTCCAGTTATCTGCCCTTGCGACATTGCCTCGCCCTGTCCGGATCGCTGGGCTTCCTTGACCGTGCTCTCGTCCAGCTGCATCTTGGGGAACACCGCCCATAACCGGTCCAGGTCCTTCTGCTCCAGGGTGAGGGGGTCGATGCCGATGTACATCACCCCACCGTTCACCTTCAGAGCCTGGTTGATCTCCTCGAGTGTGGCGAGCAATTTGCGCATGTCATTCCAGAGCAGGAGGTATTCCAGACCGTCCAGGAAGAATATCACCTTCCGGTCCTTCGCCTCCAGCTTGACCGCCTTCGACAGTGCGGTCAAGGTCTTGGGAGAGATCACGTTGTCCCCTTTGCTTCCGCTGAGCCAGTAGTACTTGGGCGATAAAAGACCGAACTTCTCCATCACGTACTCTGGATGCAACCGGGTTATGCAGACACCGGGGGTGCCATCGGCGATCATGCTGGCAAAGGAACTGAAACCGAGCCGAGGAAAACCCTCGACCAGCATGACCACGTTCATATTGGCATCCTCAGGAGACATAACGTACACTCTGCTAGCACATACCCTTTCATTTTCGTGATATAAAAACTGATTTTGAGCATGCTCATTTTGAAATGAGAGTCTATCTTATCCTCAAAGATAATAATTTGAAGGGAATTATTTTTATTCAAGAAAACAATCTTAGTCCGTGAACCGAGCCGCCCGGAAGTCATTATTGACTGCCCGGGAGAGGGTGCTACTGCACCTACTGTCCTACCAGAGGTACAGTCAGGACGCTGATGCCCCCAAAGCCGTTATTCAAGAGGGAATAGCGGATGCGGTTGAGGTCGGTCGCAACAATGTCGCCAAGATCTTGAACGAGATGGCCAACGAGCGCATCGTCGATATCCTTTCCAAGCATGTCAAGGGCCTTCCGAGCGTCCGCCGGGTCTATTTCCTTTCCACCAAGGGCTTCGATGAGGCCAAGCATCTCAAGGAGGACCTCGAGGCGATGAAGGTCGAGGTCATCGACCTTAAGGGGGACGTGCACCAGGACGAAGTAGGTCGCCTTTCCGTCTATATGCCCGGCAATTACACCTTCCTGGAAATAATCATGGGCGTTGCCAGGGGTAAGTTCGATTGCCGATCCTTCCACGAGTCCAAGACCAAAGAGGAGAGGCGTTTCGTTGACTTCACCGACAAAAAGCCGGCGGTCCGATCCTTCTTCGGCAGAGAAAAGGAATACCGTCAGCTGATGGACCTGATCAACGGTGAGAGCACCCGGGCCATCATAATCTATGGAATCCCAGGGATCGGGAAGACCACATTACTGGCGAAGTTCGCCCAAGATGTCCGAGAACAGACCAACGTGTTCTGGCTTAAGATTCACGAATGGGTCAACGTGCGAGGCCTGCTGCGACCGCTGGCGGAGTTCCTCTCCCAACTGGGAAAGAAGAACCTGGAATGGTACCTCAATCAGAACGAGACCCCTCACACTGGTGAGGTCTTGCAGATCCTGATCACGGACATGGGGGACATCCCGGTCCTGCTCATATTCGACGATGTGCACAAGGGCGAGCGCCTGGTGCTGGATTTCCTCAACGCGCTTATCAACATGATCGAGGAGCTGCCCAAGGTCAGGGTGGTCTGCGCCACCAGGGAGGTCCCGGCCTTCTATTCTCGAAGCCTGGTCATCCGGAACCTGATCAGGGAGATGCAGATGGAGGGATTGGACAGGGAGAGCAGCCTGAGGATGCTGAGGGCCCGTTCCATGCCCGAGGGCGACATAGAGCAGGTCATCCAGATCACGAAGGGGCATCCTTTGTTCCTCGAGCTCATCGAGGAGCCTCAATCGGCATTGGGGAAGAACATCCGCATGTTCATCGATCAGGAGGTGGTCTCCAAACTGGATGTGGCGGAGAAGCGCATCATGAACGTGGCATCGGTGTTCCGTTACCCGGTCATCATGGACGCCTTTTTCATCACCGAGGAGGAGATCCGCAAGGACCTCAACGGAAAGGAGATCGAGCTCCAGGACATCGATTACACCGTCTCGTATGAGACGGTCGACTCTCTGATTTCCAAATCCATCCTCCATGAGTCCATCGGGCGCATGATAGGCATGCACGACCTACTTCGTGAGTTCACTTATTCGCGATTGACGCCTAGGCAGAGAATGATCTACCATCGGGCCGCTTCAAAGTTCTATATCCAGGACTCCTCGCACTCATCCAAGGTGGAGGCTTTGTACCATTGTATCATGGCAAAGGACCTAGAGAAGGCAGTGGAGGTGGCGGCAGGGAGTGGCCAGGAGATCATCTCCAAGGGATACGCCATGCAATTCGACCCCTTGCTCAGCCGATTGCTGGTGGAGACAAAAGGTCAGGCGAACCGGGACCGAATGGAGCTGCTCATGTTGCACGCCCAGATCCTGGAGCTGCATGGTGAGTACGAAAGGGCGGTGGAAGAGCTCGCCGAGATGCTAGAGGACCTGCCTGTCGACAAGGGCTCCCGTCTCAAGGCCGAGGTGCACAGGAGGCTGGGAGTGCTGGAGATGAAGCGCAACCTGTACGATAGCTCATCTCAACACTTGGCAGATGCGTCCAGCATAGCCAATGACATCCGGGACTCCCAGACCCTGGCGGACATATACTATGACACCGGGGGTTTGCTGGAGCGGCGCGGTAAGTTCGACGAGGCCGTGCAGAACTTCGAGGCGGCAGGAGACTTCGCTCGGGGCGTAGGGGATAAGATCGCCTTAGGAAGGTCCCTATATGGTCTGGGCAGGGTCAAGGCAAGTTTGTTGGAATACACAGAAGCGGTGCGATTGAAGAAGGAGGCCCTTAACATCCTCGAGCGCACCGGCGATGTGAACATGACCTCCAAGGTATGCATCGGCATCGGCAATGACATGCGCTCCATCAAGCAGGGCGATGAAGGTTTGAAATATCTGGAAAGGGCGGTCGACCTGGCCACCTCGGTTGGCGACATCAACACATTGGCCTATGCGCTATCGAACCAGGCGGCGGAGTACCTGGCGAGGAACGACCTGGCCAAAGCGGACGAGCTATTGCATGAGGCCACCAAGCTTTTCATCAAGCTCAACGACCAGGTGATGATATCGAACATGCACTTCTATCGTGGCTTCCTCTACAATATGAGAGGCGATTGGGAATGGGCCAAGGAGGAGTTCAAGCTCAGCATTGACACCTTAAGAGGGTTCGACATACCCTCGAGGTTGGCGCTATGGCTGCTTGAGATCGCCTCGGTCTACATGGAGAACAACGAGAAGGAAGAGGCCATGAAACTTTACGAAGAGGCCTATTCCGTCGCTTCGCGCATCGGTCACGAGAGGATCATGCGGGATGCAAAGGAAAGCATGGCTAAGATCATGGCCTGATCTTTTTTATAAAAAATAAGTAAGGCGTTTGAAAACAGTTTGGGAAGGAAAGATCTGCAACCCTTAGTGGGGATCCACGCCAGGGATCACATGCGGGTCGACACCGGGGATGACGTGTGGGTCAACACCAGGGATCACATGCGGGTCCACGCCAGGAATCACATGTGGGTCTACGCCCGGGATGGCATGCGGATCCACGCCAGGGATCACATGAGGGTCCACGCCAGGTATCACATGTGGATCGACACCGGGGATGACGTGTGGGTCAACACCAGGGATCACATGCGGGTCTACGCCAGGAATAGCATGCGGATCGACACCGGGGATGACGTGTGGGTCAACACCAGGGATCACATGCGGGTCCACGCCCGGGATGGCAAGGGCTGCCACACCTAGGAAGGAGCCCACCATCACAAGGCACGCAAGCACGGCGACTACGCCGATCAATACGGCCATGATTTTCTTTGTTGCCTTCTGCATCAACTTCACCTGCACCAAATTATTATGCAAACCTGTTTATCATTGTTGATATTAAAAGCGTCTTTGAGCATGCTACACTAAACATTAAATATCAGTAATGATAAAAATCTTTCTATATTATTGAATGTTTATAATCTGTGATAACGTGTCCAGATTTGAATGATTTATCAGATTTGATAATTAATAGTATTTATATTGAAATACTATCCGAATCGATAAAAATCGTCCGGTCTATGATTTTTTATTAATTCGAACGTTCCTCACGTTATCAAATGAGTGAAAGAAGGGAAGGACTGACGAAGCTCGGGATCGTGTTCGATCTAGACGGGACCTTGATCGAAAGCACTATCGACTTCGGGCTCATGAGAGATCGTGTCTTCAGATATCTGATCGATATTGGTTTGGGATACGTTCTGGAGCGATCGGACACTATCGCCAACAACATGGACCGGGTGCGGCAAGAGATCCGCGATATGAATCTAGACCTCAAGACCGTCGAGACGAGCGTCGAGGCCATCTGCGTCGAGGTGGAGATGATGTCCGTGGATTACACGAAGGAAGTGCCTGGGGCAGGCGATGCATTGAGAACGCTTCGCGTCATGGGGATATCCGCTGGCATTGTTGACCCGAGGGTCCCGGAATTATGCCACGCATGCTCTTCGCGCATCAAATCTTACAGGATTGCTGGACGCCATCATCTGCCGGGACGACTACGACCGTCTCAGAGGCGAAACCTCACCCGGAGGCCATGCGCCGGGCCGCCGCCGCCCTGAACCTGCGACCGGAGCAATGCATCTTGGTCGGGGATCATTTGATGGACCTGGAATGTGCCCTTTCGGCCGGCTCGATGTTCGTGGCGGTCCTGAGCGGACATAATGGTCGGAAGGGTTGGGAGGATCTGGGTGTGGAAAGGATGATCCCATCCATCGCCCAACTGCCGAGATATCTCGAGGAGATGACATGAGGAACGTCTTCACTCCACCAACTATATCCCACTGACGTGGGATTCGGGAACCATGAGGTCCATTGTAAAGAGCGAGGATGCGCCGGAACCGATCGGTCCCTATTCCCAGGCCGTCATCTCGGACCAACTGGTGTTCTGCTCAGGCCAGTTAGGTGTCGACCCTCGAACTGGAAGGATGGTCGATGGCGGGACTGCCGCGGAGGCCCGACGTTGCCTCGAAAACCTCAAGGCCATACTGGAGCAGGCGGGGACAGACCTCACGAAAGTGCTGCGATGCACCATCTTCATGACCGACCTGATGGACTTCCAGGCCTTGAACTCGGTCTATGCGGAGTTCTTCTCGGCGTCGCCACCTGCCAGGACCACCGTTCAAGTGGCGGCGTTGCCCAGAGGGGCTAAGGTGGAGATCGATGCGATCGCGTCCCTGACCTGATCAGGCCTTGGCATTCACAGAATCGGCCTTGATGCCGTCGTACTTGACCTCGAATCCCTTTTGGCAGACGGGACAACAGACGTAATACTCGCGGTCGTCCTTCTTGACCTTGTAAGCGTTGTCGTGGATCTCCTTCTTACAGTAGTTGCAGGTCAGCACCACAGAGGACTCTGGGGTGACGGTGGCCCTCTGGTTCTCCTTGACCACGGTGACGATGTTCGCAATGTCGAACTCGATGATCTCATGGATGTCGGCCATCTTGGAAAGGAAATCGTTGATGAGGTGCTGGTGGTGGAAGGTGCACATGAGCATCAGCTTGCCGCTGCTGAGCATGAATATCTGCCTCACGCTCTCGTTCTCCTGGAACTGCTCCGCCACCTTCTTGATGTCAACTGGCTTGGTCTTGATGCTCAGGACAACGCTGATCCCTCCCAGTTTCTCTGGGTCGAGGGTGGCGGTGTAACCCTTTATGATGCCCATGTTCTCCATCGAGCCGACCTTGCTGCTGACCGTGGGAACGCTGACCTTCACCCTGTCCGCGATCTGACGGAAGGATAGGCGACCGTTCTCCTGAAGGACCTTCAGGATCCTAACGTCGGTATTGTCCAGTTTCATATGGAAAAGGGGAATTAAACAATCATTAATAAAGATATCCGTTAAACGAACAAACTAGTCGAGGTTAACATGACGTTAAGAATGCAAAATACTCGTAACTATTCTTTGCATTCGTTGATAGACATGTAGATGAACCAAGAGCATGGATGTGGTGTAGATGAGCGACGCAAAGGACGGAGGGTCCGACCGACCGAAACTGGAGTCCAAAGGAAAGAGGACGGCAAGCTTCGGGGTCACCGGTATGACCTGTGCCACCTGTGCTCAGACCATCACTGAATCGCTGCAGGGATTGGAGGGGGTGGAAGGGGCGAGCGTCAACCTTGCCACCGAGAAGGCCACTGTGGTCTACGACCCTGAGAAGGTGACCATGGAGAAAATGGCCTCCGCCATAGACCAGGCTGGATATGGGGTCATAGTTAACCAGGTCACCATCGCCGTCGGGGGCATGACCTGCTCCTCCTGCGTTCTTTCTGTGGAGGAATCCTTGCTATCATTACCTGGCGTTCTTTCCGCCTCTGTGAACCTTGCCACCGAGAAGGTGACGGTGAGGTACGATCCACAGCAGGTACGCCTCCCTCAGATCAAGCAGGCCATCAAGGACGCTGGATACGATGTGCTCGAGGCGCAGACGGTGGATGCGGAGAAGGAGCTTCGGGCTGAGGAGACGGCCCGCCAGAAACGATTGCTGGTCTTCGCTTGGACGCTCGCATTGCCGGTATTCGTCATAATGATGCTGATGACGTTCACCACATTGGGCGATGAGCCCTTCCTGATGGACTATGGCAATTACATCCTGTTCCTGCTCACCACGCCGATCCAGTTCGTCGCCGGTTACCGATTCTACATCGGCGGTTACAAATCCTTGCGCAATGGCGTGGCCAACATGGACGTGCTGGTGGCGGTGGGCACCTCAGCGGCCTATTTCTATTCGGTGGCAGTGACGTTCTTTCCCGACGCCTTCCCCTTCACATGATGTCTACTATGACAGCGCCGCCCTCATCATCGCGATAGTGCTGTTAGGCAAGTACATCGAGGCCAGGGCCAAGTCCCGCACCTCCGATTCCATACGAAAGCTGATCGACCTGCAGGCCAAGAGCGCCACCATAGTGCGTGAAGGCAAGGAGGTGACCGTTCCTGTGGATGAGCTGGATGTCAATGATGTCATGGTCGTCCGACCGGGGGAGAAGGTCCCCACCGATGGCGTGGTGATCGAGGGCGAATCGGAGGTGGATGAGTCCCTGATCACCGGAGAGAGCCTGCCAGTGCACAAGGGGGAGGGCTCATCTGTGGTGGGAGGTTCCATCAACAGCAATGGATTGCTCAAGGTCAGGGCCACCCGGGTGGGGGCCGACACCGCTCTGGCCCAGATCATCCGTCTCGTGGAGGAGGCCCAGGTGTCCAAGGCCCCCATCCAACGCATGGCCGATCGGGTGGCCTCGGTCTTCGTGCCCATCGTCATCACCATCGCTGTCTCTGCCTTCCTCTTCTGGTACTTTTTTGGGGCCTCGTATTACGGGGTGGACCAGGTCTTCCCGTTCTCATTGTCGGTGTTCATCGCCGTGCTGGTCATCGCCTGCCCCTGCGCCCTTGGCCTGGCCACACCGACCGCCATCATGGTAGGGACGGGAAAGGGCGCGGAACTGGGCATATTGATCAAGAACGGGCAGGCATTGGAGATAGCCGGTAAGGTCGGGGTCATGGTCTTCGACAAGACCGGTACCTTGACCCAGGGCAGACTTGAGGTGACCGATATCGTTGCCATCGGAATCGCCGAGGAGGATCTGCTGCGAACCGCTGGTGCGGCCGAGAAAGGGTCGGAGCATCCCATCGCCAAGGCCATCGTCAGGAAGGCCGAGGAGAATGTCCGAACTGCCGGAGGTGGGTCAGTTCGAGAACGTGCCTGGCAAAGGCATTTCGGCCCATATCGAGGGCAGGTGGGTACTGGTAGGGTCGAGGAGGATCATGCAGGATAACTCGGTGGACCTTGCTCCGGTCGAATCGCACATCGCTCGCTTGGAAGACCTTGGACGGACCACTCTGGTGGTGGCCCAGGAAGGAGTGGCGGTCGGTGTGCTCGGGGTCTCGGATGTGGTGAAGGATTCCGCCCTGGTGGCGTTGAACGAGCTGAAGCGCATGGGGATCGAGGTGGTCATGATGACCGGCGACAACCGGCGGACCGCTGACGTCATCGCCAAGCAGCTCGGCATAGACCGAGTGCTGGCCGAGGTGCTTCCCGGTCAGAAGGCGGAGCAGGTGGCCGCCCTTCAGAAGGAAGGCAAGGTGGTGGCCATGGTCGGGGACGGGGTCAACGACGCCCCTGCCCTGGCCCAGGCCGACCTTGGCATCGCGGTGGGCTCTGGCACCGATGTGGCCATAGAGACCGGGGACATCGTCCTGATAAGGAACGACCTGAGGGACGTCGTGGCAGCGATCCAGCTGAGCGCAAGGACCTCAGTGAAGATCCGGCAGAACCTGTTCTGGGCCTTCGCTTTCAACACCATCGGGATACCGGTGGCCGCAGGTATTCTATATCCCAGTTTTCAATTGTTGTTACCGCCCGCGCTGGCGGCAGGGGCGATGGCTCTGAGCTCAGTCACCGTCGTCACCAACGCCGCTCTGTTGCGGACGTATGTGCCTGAGATCATCAGGGAGAGGGAGTGAAATGGCTATCGATCCGATATGCATGATGGAAGTGGACGAGAAGACCGCCAAGTGGAAATCCGAATACAAGGGCAAGACCTATTACTTCTGCGCGCCTGGATGCAAGAAGAAGTTCGATGCGACCCCGGAGAAGTACATTAAGGCCTGAATTGAGGATGTCTATCCCGTTCGTGCTAAGGGCGGGAAAATACCATAGCATTCTTTTTAATATTCCACAGCGATTAAATCCCTTCTTGGGGGCAGCACATGCAGTCGATATTCTGGGTCCTGGACAACGGTCAACCTTTTGTTGACTCGCTGAGGGAGGACCTGGTGAGCCGGGGCTACTGCGCCGGCCTGGTGGCCGACATCGATGCCTTCCTTGATGACCAGATCAGCGGTTACGCGAGAGCGCTGATCATGCTGCACGACCCCCAATGCAACGTTATCCCAGTGCTGAACCACATCAACCAGCAGATGGTGACGACCCCGGTGGTGGTCCTTTTCCAAAATGTGGACATCGTGGGCGTCACTGAACTGGCCAACAACGGGGCCGATCTCATCTATCCCCTGGACATGGACGTGGACGATATGTTCCGCCGCCTCGTCGCCGACGTGGAAAGGCTTGGGGGCGGTTACAACGGGGACCACAACGAGCCGACCGAGATGAGCTTGTTGGACAAGATGGAGAACTTGGCCGATTGGGTGTGGCGCATCGACGAGAAGGGGCAGATAACCTTCTCGAGCGAGAGCGTGCGCAAGATCCTGGGCTATACTCACACCGACCTCAAGGGCAAGGTGCTCTGGAGGCTGACGCCCACCATCGAGATGCCACGGTTCCACTCCCAATTGGAAGAGGTCAGGCAGAATGCTCAGGAGCCCTCTGCGCTCCAGTTCGTGATCATATCCAAATCCGGCACCGTAGTTCACTTGGAGGGTCTGGCCATGCCTCTCTTCGATGTGGACGGCGCTTATATGGGCATGATCGCCGCCTGCAGGGACGTGACCACCCACAAGAAGGCGGTGGAGGACCTGATGATAGCGGAGGACCGCTATAGCATACTCTTCGAATCGTCCCCTGACCCGATCATCACCCTCAGCCCGGGAGGGCGCATAGAGTCCGTGAACTTGGCAGGGGTCAGTCTGCTCGGGGCCACGAAGGCCAATGAGCTGATCGGCAGGAGCTTCTACTCCTTCATCGCGGAAGGTGAGAGGAACCGGGCCAACAACTACTTCCAAGAGCTGTTGCGGAACCACGAGCACTTCCAATCCGAGTTCATCTTTCAGAGGGACAATGGAACCAGCCTTTTGATGGAGATCAGCGCAGCGGTGCTACTGGAATCGACCGGGAAACCGTCCTGCATAATCGCGATATTGCACGACGCCTCGATGCGCAACCGCATCGCCTACGAGTTCCAGACCAACAGTGTGCATCATCCCCACCTCAACCTCCACTCGCAGGACATCTTCGCGGAGATAGACCAGGACCTGAGCATCCGTTACCTGAGCTCCAACTTCGAGACCATCACCGGCATCCCGGTCCGGGAGGTTATAGGCAAGGCCCCCTTCGACCTCATGGAGGAGGAGGACCGGTTGAGCTTGGTGGAGGAGATGGAACCGTTGCTGAGCCGCATGCAGCCCTTCTTCTCCGTGCGTTACCGTGCCCGACGTTCCGATGAGAAGGTCCTGCATTTCGAGATGAACGGCATACCCTTCTTCGACGATGACAACATGTTCCGAGGCTACCGGGCGCTGGTGCGGAACGTGACCGACCGGGTCGAGAAGGAGATAGCCCTGAAATTGGAGCAACAGAAGCTCGAAACGATAATGCAGAACATCTCCGAGGATATCTGGATAACCGACCTTGACTTCCAATTCCTATATGTGAGCAACAACATGAGAAGGTCCCTGGGTCTGAACGGGGGACCGATCGATTTCGACATGATGAAACGGTGCCTCGACCAAGAGTCCATCGAGAAGCTTGAGGAGGCCTACAAGACCCTTAAGAACCTGGCCAAACAACATCGGGTCAAAGAGAGCCCGGTGCTGAAGGTGGAGACCAAGGTGTTGCGCAAGGATGGCACATTCTTCTGGAGCGAACAGAAGATGATGTTGATCCGCCGTGACAGCGGCGAGTCCGTGGGCATCCTCGGCATCGCCAAGGACATAACCGAGGAGAAGCGTCTTGAGGTGGGTCTGAGAAGGAGCGAGGCGCGCAACCTCTGTTTCCTCAGATCGGCCATGGAGATCGTCCTGGTCATCCATCCATACAAGGGCACCATCCTCGAGGCCAATCCGAGGAGCTGTTCCGACCTGGGCTATAGCCGGGAGGAGATGGTCGGTAACCATCTCTCCTTGATCGTGGAGGGTTGGAACCGAGATGACCTGGCCGCCCTAAGGGACAAGGTCGTCGCCGGAGAGTTGGTCAGGGTGGAGGGAAAGCATCGCCGCAAGGACCGCACCCTCATGGATGTGGAGACGTCCATGATGGCGATGCCATGGGAGGACGATATGGCCATCGTCGCCTTCTCCCGAGATGTTAGCCATTCCAACGCTCTGGTGAGCAAGATCGCGGAGAAGAGGGAGGACTTCCTGACGGCAGCAGGCCTGGCCAATCTATCCGAGGATTGCGTCACCGAGGAGGAGATGCTCGGGGAGGCTTGAAGCTCCTGATCGATCGAAACCGTTTTGAGGCCGGAGCGGTCTTCTTCAACAACGGTATTGGCGGTTTGAAGCTGGTGGCCCATCAGGGCATACCGAATGAGGGCCTTAGCATCCTGGACAAGATGAACGGCCATTATCCCAATTTGATCCACTATTTGAATAGCCATGAGCCGGTCTGGGGCGAGAAGGCCATGGACCGGACCGATTGGGCCAGGACATGGGGTGTCGAGTCCTTCGTGGCATTCCCATTGACCAATGGCGCCAAACCCTATGGCATCATGGCCTTGGCCTCGACCAAGGAAGAGCTGATATCATATGAAAGGCGGGAGGTGCTGCGGACCTTCTGGAAACAGATATGCGATTCGCTAGCGCTGGTCCGTCTGAAGGAATTGATAAAACATGAGGTGGCGCAGACCTCCATCGAGGCGCTGCGCGTTAAGAACTGATGAAAAAAGGTTTTTCCTAGTGCTTGCCGCCTTCCTTGGGATGGCCGTGCACTGCTTCTTCGCGCTCCTTCTTGGCCTGCTGCTGTGCCAGCACCTCGGCCCTCTGCTCGAACGTGCCGTCCTTGGGCAGCACCTTCTTCACCGTGGCCATGGCGTCCATGCCGAACTCGAACAAGGCAGGCGGGATGCGGATGTTGCCCCTCAGGCTCGTTCCGACCAGTTTCCCGGGGTTCATGATGTCCTCGGGGTCGAAGGTGGTCTTGATGGCCCGGACGTACTTGGCGCCCGGCCCGCGGATCTTGTCCAAGTTCGAGGCGAAGAACGCCCCGAATCCCAACGGGCGACCGCCATAGTCGTAGGACATGTCGGCGAACTTCTTGTTGAAACCGAAGGAGGTCAGGTTGGTCAGGTCGTCGAAGTCGGCGAAGTAGTAGGGCATGAACATCACGGTGTTGCGATCGGCAAGGATGCCGATGATGGCGCCGGTCATGTTCATGTCCTCCATGAGCTTGTAGGTGCGCTGGGCGAAGACCTCGAAGTCCTTTAGCGGGACCACGGCCTCGCCGGGGATGTGGCCGATGCCGATCTCGCGGGCGCGGAACTCGTAGCAGCGCTCATCCCACTCGTGCTCGGCGATGCTCTGCTCCAGCCTCTTGCCCCCATGCTTGGCCATGATCTCATCTATGACCTTCTCCTCGTATTCCACGATGGTCTTGTCGCCCTCCAGCATGATGTTGAGCATGGAGCCGACCTCGGGGGCGTGCTTGCCGGCCTTGCGGAGCATCTCGAAGTGCTTGCCGTCGCTGAAACCGATGTGCAACGGGTCGATGCGCTTGCGGCACATCTCCATCAAGGGCTTCCCCATCGCCATCAGGTTATCGAAATCGTAGGAGATGGGCTTCATTACCTCGGGGCCGGGCATGAGCTTCAGGGTGACCTTGCTGATCACGCCCAAGGTGCCCTCCGCCCCGACGATGAGCCAGGTGAGATTGTAGGCGGACTGGTTGTCCACCACCTTTTCGAATCCGGTGTTCACCAGCGTGCCGTCGGGCATGACGACCTCGAGGTTGCGCAGGTTCTGTCCGGCCGAGCCGTACTTGTAGGAGCCGACGCCGATGCCACCGGTGGAGATCCATCCGGCCAAGGTGGCGCTGGGGAAGCTGGAAGGGTAGGAGCAGAGCAACAGTCCCTTCTCCATGCATGCCTCGTAGACCTGCTTCCAGGTGCAGCCAGGCTGGGCGGTGACGGTGAGGCCGACCGGGTCGATGTCCAGGATCTTGTTCATGCCCCCGGTGAAATCGATGAGCACTCCGCCATAGATCGGTATGGAACCTCCGAGCCCCCAGGTGGAGGAACCGCGCGGGGTGATGGGGACGCCTTCGTCAGCGCAGATGCGGACGATCTTGACCACGTCCTCGCTGGAGTGAG
This sequence comes from Methanomassiliicoccaceae archaeon, assembly GCA_963806355.1. Taxonomy (GTDB): domain Archaea; phylum Thermoplasmatota; class Thermoplasmata; order Methanomassiliicoccales; family UBA472; genus JACXTP01. Next base: position 109,430 of record CAWDXN010000005.1, read on the forward strand.
GGCGCACCACGATGTCGGGGATGTTCTTAAAGGCGATCTGGGTCAAATTGGGCAACGGGGCGAGGTCGTGGCTGTAAAGCACACGCTCCATCATGCTCGTCTTGACGTTCTCTTGACCGATCGCGTCCCTCAGCCTGGCGACCAGCTGCGGGTTGGCATTCTTGTCATCATTGGCATCCATCTGAAACCCTCTAACAATGGGAACGAACGAATTGTACCGGAAACAATTCGCTCTATTTTAAATGTATTGTAATCTGGCGCATCTGGAATGTATAAAAATCAACAATATGGTCGGTCCGGGGCTTACCGGGCTTCTGGGTACTTCGGCGCTTGGTTCCGCCAAGGGTATCTGCAGATCACCTTGGTCGTAGGACCTGCGTCGCCCAATCTCCTCACTGGGCTTTTTCACCTCAATGGTGTAGGCCGCGTTGGGAATTCGCTTTTGCCTTCTATGGATTTACCATAGGGCGCAGGCGAACCGAAGCAAGGGCTTCGAATCGGGGCGGATACCTGGGGCGCCATCCTCAAATGACGCTGATATCAATCCGTTTTCCCCAGAGGGCATACGGCCCCCGGACCGATTGATTACTAGGCAGAGGCAAGTATTTCTAACCTTCGCAGACGAAATTTCGGGGCGCCCATCGTTTAAGAATTTGACCGAGCCAACATCGGCAAAGGACGATGTGATCGAAGGAGGCGCGCAAAGGATTTTCACTTCTAGCGTGAGAACGGAAAGTTATTATAAAGGGATCAGGCGCCGCCTTTCTTTAACGCTTCCACCTTCTGTCGCAGATCGATGATCTTGGCGTTTATCTTGGCCTCCTTCTTGTGGACCTTATCTTTGACCTTGTCGAAGTGCTCCTTGTCCATCTCCTTCTTGCTTAGCTTGAACTGGGCCTCGTCCAGCTCCTTGCGGTAGTCCGCCTTGAGCGCGTTCAGCTCCTTTATCTTCTCCTCAAGCCTCTTGACCTTGTCCAAGATATCGACCTCTCCAGGCATTACAGTATCGAGGTAGCTGGGATATAATAATGTGGTCGGGACCCCATTTCTCTAAGCTCCATCGAGCCAGCGCATCTCGTTGATGATGGTCGGCAGCATGTCCTCCTCAATGAGATGAAGATGGGTAGGACAGGCGCAATCTGACGACCCGAAGCCCTCGCACACCATGCGCGAGCCTTCCGTACCGGCGACCAACCGATTGATCTCGCACTCCCTGTCGTCCCCCTCGATCATTATCGCCGAGACCGGTTCGGCGTGCAATAGCAAGCGGTCGATGTGCCAGTGCACCTTCTTCTCGGTGGAGAAATGTCTTCCCACCCGTGCGAAAAGGGATGACTGGGCCGAGCCAGCGTAAACGTAGGTCCCAACTGGGGAAGGTGCATATGCCCGGGGCGCCCACGTGCAGTTCGACCTCTTCTCCTAAGTGGAAAAGGAGAAGATAGGAACCTTTTGGCGCCGAGGCCGGGGACATCATCGACTCGCCCTAGGTCCTCACCTTGGTGGCGAGGCTGGCCACCCTTTCACCTAAAGCCCGGGCCGCCTTCATGCTCTTCTCGTCGGAGCGTGCCGCCCCAAGCTCCCTCACCATGGAGTGGGCGAACGCGCCCGCAGGCAGCACGAACCCCTGCAAGGTCATGAAATCCATCAGGCAGGCGGTGGTCAGCTCATGCCCGGCCCGACCGCCCACCGCGATCACGCCCCCGACCTTTCCCTCCAGCTTCCGGCCCATCTTCGATAGGAGATAGGTCCGGTCCAACAGCGCTTTTGTCTGGGAGGTCATATTTCCGAAGTAGATCGGCGTGCCGATGATGATGGCGTCGGCCTCCATCATCTTGGGGTAGATGTCGGTCATGTCGTCATCGATGAGGCACTTGCCCGCCTGCCCGCAGGTGGGGTGGGCCACGCAACCTTTGATGTCCTTCCCGGCCAAGGAGACGAACTCGACCTCAGCGCCCTTGGCCTTAGCCCCCTCCAGCGCCTCCATGATCAAGATCTCGGTGTTACCGTCCTTTCTCGGACTTCCAGAAATTCCCAGCACTTTCATGTGAACCACCGACAAAATCAGGTTGAGACGGTTTAAAGCTTCGCTCTGGAAAGGATCCCATTCATCGTTCAGGTATTGGCGGTGGCAGACTGAGATCGCCTGGCCTTGTCCTCTGACTCCACCTGGCTGCGGGTCTTGATGCGGATGAGGATGCTGCCGGGCATGCGGCTCGGCGATATCGTCGTCACCTCGCCCAACTTACGTCCGTAGACCTCAAGGTCGGCGATGGCAGCCGCATATTGCTCGAATGGCAGCTTGGCCCGCACGCCGTTGACGTGCAGGACCACGGGGGCCGGGCGCAGGTTGTCCTGGATCGCTTGCATCGAGTCCAGGCGGTCCTTGATCTCGGCCGGGTGCACGAAGAGCGGGTCATCGTCCGTGTCCTTGCGCTTCAGCTCGATGAGGCCTTGCACCTTCTCCGCCACCTCGTCCAGCTTCTGGATCTCCTCGGCCCGGCGCATGCGCTCCACCTTTCGCCCGATGCCGCACACCAGCGCATCGCAGGCGGGCAACGAGTCGAACTCCGGTCCACAGGTGGCGACAACCGGTATCTGGATGTCCTGCCAGAGCTTGAATTTGTGCTTCTCCACGCACTCCCGGAAGTTGCCGACCACGAAGACCGCCGCGTCGTACTCCTCGATGATGGCCTTCTCGTCGGCGCTGATCTGCGCGGTGTGCTTGCCCCTGCCCCGCGCCAGGCCCATGACCACGGTGATGGCGCCGTAGCGACGCAGGTTCTCCGCGATGTCGCAGATGGGGTGGGGCATGTGATGCCTTCCTAGGGTCGGGCCCGACCACCACTATCTCCGTGCCGGCCAAGGGGACGTCGACCAACTTCGCCGCCCAGCTCCCGCGATCTTGCGCTCGATGATCGGCCGGTCCTCCTCCGGGATGGCAATGGTGATGATTATCTGGACCTGGATGCTGGGTCTTCTGGATGACGAAGCCCGCCGATGTCCTCGATGAGCTCGTACAGCTCGTTGATCCGGTAGACACCACCGTCGAACATCAGCACCTGGTACATCAGGACGCCTCCATGGAATGATGCACTTTCTCAGCCGCATCCAACCAGTCCGGCTGGAAGCCGTGCTCGGTGTTGGCGATGGTCATCACGTCTCGGAGTTGAAGGAGTGGCGGATCTTCAGACCCTCTGGGACGAGCTTCCAGATGGCGTCAAGCACTTGGGCTCGCAGCTCCTCCTCCGGGTCCAGCTTCAGGTCCCATAGGTCGGTGCGGTTCTTCCCTGCCACGAAGATCTCCTAACGGGTCAACTGCTCCACCCGCTCCCGGCCGAAGGTCTTCCAGAGCAGGGCGAGCACGCGGGGGGCGAACGTCTCGTCGGTTATGGAGAGCATCACCCCGCCTTCCTTATCATCGAGCTGCACCACGTCGTAGATGGGACGGGCGCCGGCGGTGCGGCCGCATGCGCACCGAGATCACGAACAGCGGGTCGGCAGGCCGGACCAGCAGCATGACCTTGTCGATGCACGTTGGTCAGGCCCATGTCCACCAGGATGTCGCTCGAACAGCAGGGCATAGTCCTCCGCGCCCTTCTGGTCCGTGCCCTTCACCTGATCTCCATCTCAATGCCCCTCAAGGAATCCCGACGACAGCAATGCCGCGCCGACCGCCCCGATGTATTGGGAGTGGGGCGGCACGATCGGCCTCTCGCCCAGGGTGTGCTCCATGGCCGTGACCAGGCCAGATGATCAGCGAGGTCCCGCCCACCTGGATGACCGGTTTGCGCACCTCGATCTCCTGGAGCTGCTGCTCGTAGATCTGTTCGGCCACGGAGTGGCAGGCGGCCGCGGCCACGTCCTCGATGGTGTGGCCCGCCGGCCAGCGAGGTGACCAGGTCCTGGATGCCGAATATCGAGCAATAGGAGTTCATGGGCACCTTCGTGTCGTCGCCCCGGTCCGCCATCGCCCCAGTTCGGTTATCTCCACCTTGAGCCGCTTTGCCGTCAGCTCCAGGAAACGTCCGGAGGCACCGGCGCATATGCCGCCCATGGTGAAGTTGTCCGGGATGCCGTCGCGCACGGTGATGGCCTTGTTGTCCATCCCGCCGATGTCGATGATGGTGGCCTCCCCCTTCTGCCGGTCGGCCAGCCAGACCGCGCCCTTGGAATTGGTCGTCAGCTCCTCCTGGATCAGCTTGGCATTGAACTTCTTGCCCATGGTGAAACGCCCGTAGCCAGTGGTGCCGATGGCCTCGAGCTGCTGCCCGCTTGACCCCGGCCTCGGCCAGCGCCTCTGTCAGCGCCGTCTCGGCCGAGCAGAACACGTCCGCGGTCGGGAGCCAGAACTTGCCGATGATCTCATTGTCCCGCATGATCATCGCCTTGGTGGTGGAGGAACCGGAGTCCATGCCTGCGGTCAGTCCGACCTGCCTTTCCCGGGCGAGCAGCTCCTTCCGTCTCCACGATGGTGACCAGCGCCTCCATCCTGGTGAGCAGCTGTCCGGACTTCGTCCTCTCGGTGAACGAATAGGTGACGACCGGCAGACGGGTGTGCTCCTGGATGTAACTTCCTCAGCTCGGTGCGCACCAACGCCGCCTCGGCGCAACGGAAGCAGGAGGAGATGAACACGGCGTCGGCCTCGTAGCGTCCTTCGGCCAGGGCCATGGCGCGGGCGATCATCAGCTTCAGTTGCGGCGCTCACCGGGTTGAAGCCGAACTTCTCCACGGCCGATCTTGATCTTCTCCAGGTCCACGTCCGGGTACACCATCTTCGCGCCGACCGCGGTCGCGGCCGCTCTCGATCTCGGACTGGACGCCGGAGTACTCGGTCCCGCAGGACAACTGTGCGATCTTGATCATTTCACCAGTCCCTCCAGGAACGCCTTTATCTTTGGCACCATGACCTTGGCCTCTTCCTCGTTGGTCGGGTAGTCCAGCTCCAGCAAGGGTATCTTCCGCTTCCGGACCAGGAGCTTGATCATCTCGTTGGTCCGGGCGCAGCCGACGCAGCCGAACATGAACGGCGCGTCCTCCATGATTATCGCCGCCTCGGCCTCATCGACCAAGTGGTCCATAGACCGCCAGCCGACCCCTTATGCCCGACGGCACCTCGATGCCCGCGTACTTCAGGCCTTTCTTCACGTCGTCGACCGTGACGTTGATCGGCGGCGACTCGATCTCCTTGGACTGACTCTTCTCCTGGAGCACCCCCATGACGCTCAGGGGCTCATGGCCGAATCGTTCCACCAGATCGAACAGTATCAGGCTGTTCGGCGGGACGATGAACACCTTCATGGACAGGCCTCCTCGCATACGTTCTTCAGGTCCTTGACGGGCATCTTGCCCTTCTTCTTGATGGGAGGGACCTTTTCCCCCCGCTCTAGGCATTGCAGGCCTTTCTCCACCATGGTCAGGTCCTTCACTTCCTTCTCCAGCTGGGCGAACCCAGGTCTCGAGCCATGATGGGCCCGGCACCTTCTCTGATCGCCCACTGGGAAGCCCCGCACCTTGGAATAGATGCGGGTGGGGTCCAGCTTCCGCACCTCGGTGAGGACCTTCCTCACCGCCTCGGTCTTGCCGGAGATGACCGCCCCGAAGCATGTCTCCTTGACGATGACGTCGGCATCGATGGTGTGTATGGTGCGCACCAGCTGGTCCGGTGTCATGGTGCAGTCCGGGGCCAGAACTATGTATCTTGTCTCGTGGTCGAGCGTCATTTCTTCACCGCCTTCTTGGCCTTGGACGACGAGGCCGTCTTCTTCGCCGCCGCCTTCTTGGGCTTGACCTCTGCATCATCGCTGGCTGACTTGCGCCGTGGTTTGGAGACCTTGTCAGGGCTGACATCCGTCTCGCGAAGGTACACGATGTCCCCATCCTTCAGACCGGCCATCATGCTCGTCTAGGTCGCCTGCGAAGCGACCGATGATGTTGGTCCCATGCTGTTCCTCCCCGGTGGGACCGAACTCGGGGCTCTCCTGCAGCCTGATGCCGATCAGGCCCCGATTCGGTCGGGACATGTTGGTGACACCGATGTCACCGCGACGGCTCATGTCCTTCCAGGACGGCTCAGGATAGAGGCTCGCACCCAGTTGGTCGTCCCCGTCGAAGGTGACCATGGACATGCCCTCAAAGGTGAAGTGCACCTTGACCGTACCTATGGGCTTGTGGTCCAGACCGGTGAGCTTCTCGATGTAGCGGACCGAGGCTGGCGCCTCGGACCGGAACAGGTACCAATCATGGATCCGATCGGAGGTCGTACCGAATGTGTCGACCGAACCCTCCTCCATGACATGCATGGTAAGCTCCGGTTCCTGCTCTACGATGATGGCCGAGTCGTCGGTGATCCCTGTCCGCACCTGCCTCAGCCCCTGTGATTCCAGGAATCTCTGCCCTTCGGCCTGGGTCATGCCTATGACCATGACCCTCCCCGGTTTGGGGACGATGGTCACGGCCCCTCCCTCCGGGACGAGATGTATCAATTGGTGGCCGATCGATACCTTGCCGACGATGTTGTGGCTGTTGGAGACCTGCCTCCTGGTCTTGTAGAAGTATATCCGACCCATGCCGTCACCTTGGTGACGGACCGTCACCAGGTCAGGCTCGCGGATGGAATGGGACTCCTCGATCAGATTGACGTCCATCCTGGAGGAGTTGGCCGTGAACGACTCGGTCTTCTCGGTGACCTTGATGGTCCCTCCATCGACGGCCACCAGGAAGTGCTCCACCGACACTGGCGAACGGGGGTCCAGGTCGACCTGCACGAAGGTCTCCACCGACATGCCCGGTCCCAATCTGGTCTCAAGATCGTTGGTGGCCAATGCATCCTTGGACCGCAGCTCGATGATGACCGGTCTGACTTCCAGGACCTTGTCCGCCTCATCAAGGGCATCGACGACATGCCTGCCGCTCGTCACCCTTCCGAAGACCGGGGCGGCCACGCCGTACGCGGCCTCATGGTCCTGGCGGGCGATCATGATGTAGGTGGTCTGGCTATCATAACCGCCCAGGGCGAAGAAGCAATCGTTGCGAATGAACTTGGCAGGGTCCCTCGAAGAAGGTATGGATGATGGGAACGATCCGATGGCGTCGATCTTGCTGGTGCGCCACCGCACACTGCGCCCCTCCAATCCTTTGTAGAGGTCGAGCCATGTCTGCTTCCATGCCCCCTCTTGCACTTGGACTATGAACGAACCCTTATCGGTGACGAACTCGAACTCGCTGGTCTCCTTTACCACCTGTTCCAGGGAACGGATGATCGCCAAATAGGTGCCGGGAACATAAGGTTGTCCTTCCAGGACATCGGCCAGCTTGGCCCCTTCCCCCACCTCGATGGGCTTGCCATTAACATTGATCCTCATCTGGTCGGGGTGGGATGGCAGGGGGTGATAAAAAAGGTTTTGCATCATCTGGAAGGTCGAATTCCCACCCATTGGTGACGGTTTTTGGTCGACCCCCATCCCATAAAAGGATTGAGTGGTTGGCAAATCATTAATAAAAGGCCGTTTCCATATCAGATTCGTCTGGTGACATTTCTATGCCGAGAAAGACAACGGGTGCAAGGACTTCTAGAAAGGCCAAGAAGGAACCCTCCCCAACCGAGGGAATGGCCGATGTGGTTAACGAACAGGAGGCGATCGTCGAGAGCATCGAGGTCGTGGAGAACGCTCCCATGGAGACGGAGAGCGTAGAGGAGGCTTCGTCAGACAATGCGGAGAATGTCGAGGCAGTGGCCGAACCAGAACCTGTTGCGGAAGAGGTCGTGGCAGAACCATTGGCTGAGATGCCTAAGACCCGCAAGCGCGCTCCGAGGAAGAAGAAGGAACCCATAACCCAAGAGGTCGAGCTATCCATCCCAGTCGAGGTGATCCCACCCCCGCGAGAGGAGGCCGAGTTGGAGAAGCCCGCAGTGGAGGTACCGGCGGTCAAGAAACGGGGAGGGCGCAAAAAGGCGGTCAAGAGCGTTGTGACCCAGGCACGTTCCCGGTTCGGCTGGTGCGAGATAAACGGGATAAGGCATGAACATGACCTCATCATGAAAGCAGATGGAACCGTGGAACGCCGCGACAAGTCGTTGTCGAAGGACAAGAAGGACAAGTACGGCCACGTACCCCTGACCAGGAAGGAGCTCAAGACGCTTTTGGACGACAAGGTCAAACTGGTGTTCATCGGAACGGGCCAGAGCGGAGGCATGCCCATAACGCCCAAGGCTGAGCAAGATGCTCGAGGAGATGAATGCGGTGGTCAAGCCCACCCCCGATGTGATCGAGGAGATGTTGGCGGCGAAGGAGAAGTTCGTGGCCCTGATCCACGTGACCTGCTGAAAGGTCCGTGTTGACCGGGCGATCTTCGACTCGATGGACATGAGGTAGGATGACCTTGGACCGTGACAAGGTGCTCAGGGCAGTGGAACAAAGGTCCCGGGATCTTCCTGGGGTGATCGATTTCCGATACCTCGATAAGGGGTTCAAGGACGACCTCGTCGCCTTGGAACGATCGGCCGAGGACAACGGTGCCTGCGGAGGGCTCATGCCTTTCGTCAACACGGGGGTCTGGAAGGCATTGGACCGCAGACACGGGTTCGTGCTTGTGGTCGACTCATCGATGATGATCCTTTCGCCGACCAGGGATGTGGTCTACATTGCGGACCAGGAGGGACAGATCGTCGGTGAGTACCTGACACCGTCGCGCCGGGGGGAGATCCAGGACCGGGATGATGTTTGTTTCCTGAGCGAGGACTTCATCTTCTACCTGAACGTTGTCCCGAAAGGGGAGCCTTACTTCGTGCTCCCTCCGATCCCATTCCATTTCCTTGATGATATCTCGGGTGTCAAAGAGGTGACCTCTGGGTCCATCTCCACCCTAGCGGACGATATGATCAGGGAACGGCTTAGGATATACCCAGACCAGGCACTGGACGCACCTGGTAGGGTTCAATATCGAGGACGAGGACTGAGGGGGGCTTTCCATAAATGAATGAAGATATGGTGATGGTCGCACCATCATAATTGCAAAGTCTTTTATGTTTGGATTAATTATAATTAATTTAACGCAAGTGACACTGGTCGTGCGCCAGGGGGAGGATGTCGTGGCAAGCAAATTGGCTATTAAGGTGGGTCTTGGCTCTTCAGCAGCTGTGGCCTTGCTCATAACCAGCTACATCCTCGTCTATCACTCCGAGGTCCTTGGCATATCCCCGGCCTGGGATGTGAACTCCTTCCAGGTATGGTACCAGACCGCCTCGATCAAGGTAAGGACATTGCTGTCCGAGTGAGACCATCTTAGGCCAGTCAATTTTCCCTTGATAGTTTTTTATCGTCCAGCGCATATCGGGCCAGTGGATGAGAAAAGCCCGTTTCCCTGCCACCCCCCAGGACCGGATGAACGCGATATTGCGACATGTTTGCGACCAGCAGTTCCATGTCGTGATGGAGTTCCAGGCTAGGTTGGACGAGAAGGTCCTGGAAAGGGCGGTGAGGCATATCTTGCTCTCAGAACCGGAACTGGGTTGGAGATGGGTCGAGATACCTAGACCGGGTTGGAGGGCCAGACAGAACTTGGATTCATTACCTTTGTTCATGTTGATCGAATCAACGGACCCTCAGGAGGAGTTGGGCGTTTTCCTCACAACACCATCCGACCCTGGGGCTGACCCATTGATACAGGTCAGGCTGTTCCGTGGAAAGGAGGACATCCTTGCCTTGAAGGTCAATCATGTCGTCTGTGACGCGATCGGTGCCAAGGAGGTCGCTTACCAACTGTCCGAGGCGTACGATCATTTGCTGCGGAATGAGACGCCGTCCGGACCTCCGAAGCGACCCCAGGACCGATCCATGAGACCTATTTGGAGAAAGGTTGAACTGCGGGACCGATGGAGACTACGCCGCACAGCCCTGAATAGGATAAGAAAGCCAGAGAGGCCCACCAGTCAATGGTGCCTTCCCTTCACCAGTAGAGAGACGAAAAACAGATCGATGTTGGTAAAGAGATTCGATTCCAACCGTTCCCAGTGCATATTCGACCATTGCCATTCCAACAAGGTGACCGTCGATGACCTTTTCCTGGCCGTCCTTTTCGAGTCGCTTTTTGAGACCATAAGACCGAAGCAGGGGGTTCCTGTTCCGATCCAAGTGGCGGTCGACCTGAGGCGTTTCGCTCCTGAGGCGGGACAGAAAGTGGCCAACCTCGATGGGGCGTTATTCCCTCGGTTTTCAGATGGAGGATGCCTCGGACCCGGAGAGGTTCCTCTTGAACGTCCACCATTTCATGGAAGCACAAAAGCAGAACGATTCGGCTTTGGTAAGCGTCCCATTACATCGAAATGACCTATGGCCTTTTACCATTCAATCTGACCAAGAGGAAGGTCGAGGAAGGTTATGAGGAAATGGTCAAGAGAAGGTCTCTGCCACCATTGTTCTACAATGTGGGTGTCCTAGAGGAGGGGCGATTGCACTTCGGTGACAAAGTTCCAACTGATTGCTACTTGACAGTACCCCTCGCTTACCCACCTATGCTCATCTTGGGATTGAGCAGTTACCAAGGGCGGTTCACGCTGAGCATCGGATTCTGCTCTTATGGGACCGATAAGAAGGACATCGAAAGATTGTTCGATCTGATGGACTCCAAACTTCCGTCATAACTTCTCCTTTCATATTTCGCAACTAGAACTTTATTATTCCAAGCTCTCCTTCAATGGTCATTTTTATCGCTAACCTTGAGGTAGGCTTTTGATCTTGAACCCGGGGAATCAGCTCCCCTTCACGGATCTGAGGAGGAAATGGCCATCGTCTCGAGCATTCTATTGATTATAGAAAAGGAAGGGTCGAGATGACCAGGTCTGTCTTTGAAAAATAAAAATATGGGAAATGGGAAGGGCACCAGGCCCTTCCGTTGTTAGCGTTTAGTCCCTTCAGTATCGGCACGGAGGTGGCTGGCAGGCGGGGTCAAAGACATAGACCGCCCATCCATCGCCCCAGGTGGTCGAGACACCGTGGTAGCTTCCGTGCGCGCAGGCATAGTTGTTCAGCTCACCGCAGGAGGCACCCAACAGGTAGTCCGCCGGAATGTGAACTGGACAGAGAACACCCAGTGCTCGCCGACCTCTAGGACGTCGTTCTCCTCGTTCACATCATCCGCCAGGTAGAACCAGGCGGTGACGTGGAACTTCTCGAAGAGCGGGTCATAGACGTAGACGTTCTCCAGGGGGACCTCGCCATCGTTCCACACATTGAAGGTGAAGGTGATGGTTGTCCCGACCTGGGCGCTCTCTGGACCGGTCTTTATGATCTTGATCGATTCGTTCAGGATCTCGACTTTCCAGGTCGCCTGGTCTAGGTCGTAGCACTTGTCGCACATGGTCCAGGTCCCATTGACGTACACGGTGTTGTAGATCACGGCGCCAGGGTTGCACAGAGGCACATCATAGCTGTAGGTCGTCACGTTGGTGGCGCCCTTCGCTACTGGTATGACCTTGTCCAGACCGATCAAGACGTCCTGCACATGGACGTTGAGGTCCACATTGCCGATGTTCATGATGGTTATGGTGTAGGTGATCTTCTCGCCTCCGACCGCAACCTCCGGACCGGACTTCACGACCTCGACATCCGGCCTAGCCACGAACACACAGCTCTCGGCCTTGCCCTCCAAGATGCAGTGCCCGTCGTTGAACGTATCAGCAACGACGCAAACGGTGTTGCAGACCGTGTCACTTGGGACAGTGCACAAAGCGGAGACTAGGCCATCGGTGTCATAAGAAACGGTCTGTGGACCATTCCTTACCGACCTCGATGCAGACGTTCTTCCACTCCTGACCAGTCAATGGGTCCGTGATGGTAACGTTCTTCAGGTCGACGTTGCCGGTGTTCTTCACGGTGATCGTCCACACGATGCAGTCGCCGTAGCAGACGTACTCTGGACCGCACTTGGTCACCTCGAAGCTGGGCAAGGCCACGAACACGCAGTCCTTGTCATCATCGGAGACCTTGACGGTCTTGTAGAATCCATCCGCGTAAACGATGTTGCATAGAGCGTAGGTTTTGTTCCAGGGGCTGTCCTTGGTCACTAGATAGTCGGCGGTCATGAACTTTGACTCGCCGATCTTCAAGTCCCCGACGTTCCAGCTATCGCCGGTCAGGGGATCGTTGACGACCACACCGGTCAAGTTGACGTTACCGGTGTTCTTGACCTCGATGGACCAGTTGACCCAGTGTCCCAAGGCGGTCATGGTCGGCTCCCAGCACTTGTATACCTGGATGCAGGGCTTGGCCACGAACACGGTGGTGTTGTCTGTGTCGTTCACGGTGGTGTCGGTGACATCATCGCCAGTGACGATCGCCACGTTCTTGAAGGAGTTGCCCTCGAACGGGTCGGGGATCGTGTAGCTGGCGTTGAACTGTACCACGGCTCCAACGGCCATGTAGCCGATGTAGTGGTACCAGTCGGCACCGAGCAACGCGTCAGTGACGTTCACGTTGTACAGCGGCAGGTTACCGTTGTTGGTCACGGTGAAGTTGAACTCGATTACCTCACCAGGTGAAGCTTCTGCGGGGCCCTTCTTTATGATGTCGATGCTTGGGGCTCCGATGAAGACGCACCACATGTCCTCGTCATAGACCATGCTGTGCTTGTCGTCGAACGTGTCTCCGGTGGCGTTAGCGATGTTGCAGACGTAGTACTTCTCGTTGATGTACTTCATCACCCACTCTTCGCTGACGTAACCAGTCGATCAGGAAGGTCTTGGACTCTCCCTTGGCCAGGCTGATCTGCTCAGAGAATTTGAGCATCGGGTCGGACACGGTCACGTTCTCGATCTTGTAGTTGCCCGTGTTCTTCACGGTTATGTTGTACTGGATGGTCTGTCCGATCTTGGCCATCTCAGGTCCGGTCTTCTCCACATCGATGCCAGGCTTCACGATGAAGGTGCAGACGGTGTTGGACTTCTCCTCTACCACGCGCCCACGGTTCGTCTCTTCGAACCAGGGGCAGCTCTCACCGCATCCGCACCAATAGGCGGACGGGCCAGGGTAGGCAGAGCCGCAAGCGTCGTTGCAGACCTCATCTGGCTGATAGTTCATAGGCACGTTCCACAGGTAGGTCAGTTTGGCGGAAGCGCCCATGGCCAGGTAATCGATGGTGAACTTGCCCTCGGGGGCCATGTCATCGATGATGACGATGTTGATCAGGTCCACATCACCGGTGTTGTTGACCCAGAGGGTGTAGGTTATGTCGTGGCCCAGAGCGGATAGCTTCGGGGCGGACTTCTCGATGGTGAAGCACGGGTGGATGATGTCGATCGCATGGGAGTCGATGCACCAAACGTTCTTTCCATCATATTGGCCGAATACCTCGACCACGTTCACGAAGTAGGGTCCCTTGAAGTCCTCGGTATGTCCGCAGAGGTGGTGATGTTCCAGTACGCACCAGGCATCAGAACACCTCCGTTGTCTACATAGTAGAACCACTGAACATCGACACCATCGGCACCGACGTCATCGCTGACCTTCACGTTGTTCAGCGGGACACTACCGGTGTTCTTCACGATGATGAAGTATGGTACGGTCTCGCCGGTCATGGCGCGGGATGGTCCGTGCTTCTCGATGCTGATGCATGGCTGGCCCGGCATGTGCAGCACGGGGATGCACCACTCGGAGGTGTCCTTCACGGTGCAGTGGCACCAGGACCCTTCAGCGAATACCTGGTTGCAGTATTTGTCAGCGAGCGTAGTCGGCAGGGATCTTCCAGTTCACATCAATGGACTTGTTCTCACCGACGGCCAGATCGACCTGGGTGTTCAGACCGATGAGGCTGTCGACCACCTTCACGCCCTTCAGCGGCACGTCGCCGGTGTTCTTGACGTAGATGGTGTAGGTGAACTCGTCACCAGGGTACAGACCCTGGGATGGACCGACCTTGTAGACGTCAACGGCGGGGTAACCGACGTTCACGCATGCGGATGGCGTAGTCCTCTAGTACGCAGTGCTTGTCATCGAACACATCGACGCAGACACTGGCGTTGTTCTCGATCTTCTTGTCGCCCTGCTTCACGATGTAGGCTACCGGTGAAGGTCTTGGACTCTCCGGCATCAAGGCTGATCATGGTATCGATGTCCAGCATCTTGTCGGACACGTTGATACCATCAAGGTCGTAGTTGCCAGTTGTTGGTGACCACGATCGTGTATTCGATCTCATCACCGACACAGGCCCAGGTCATGTTCGCCTCTTTGGTTATGTCGATACAAGGGCGGATGACCGGTATGCAGCTCTTCGCATCATCGATGAACCATACCTTCTCTGGCTCATCGTCGTCGCACGGTATCTCGTAGAACCACTTGGCCTCTACTGAGTTGCAGATCTCGTTCAGCTTGCTGTCCGCCGGGATGGTGGTGCTGACGTAGATCTTGACGCTCTCGCCCGCCATGACATCAACGTACATGGGGTTCTGAGCGAACATTGCATCGTACACGGCCACGTTGTACATGTCCACATCACCGGTGTTCTTCACGGTGATGGTCCAGTTGGCGTAGTGACCGGGGGCGGTCATGGTCGAGTTTGCGACCTTTGTTACCTCCAATCCGGGGTAGCAAACGCCGACGCTGCTGGAGTCCTGAACGAACAGGTCCTTCTCCAGGTCTGCGGTGACGTTTACGGTGTTCACAACATACTTGCCCTTGTAATCAAGAGGCACGGTGTAGAAGACAGTGTACATCTTCTCCCCGTTCACGGCGAGGCTGATCTTTTCGTTCAGACCGACCAGGAAGTCCTCGACATAGACATCGGTTAGTTCGACGTTGCCGGTGTTCTTTATGGTTATGGTCCAGGTGATGACCTCACCAGGCATGACGCACTCAGGTCCCTTCTTGTCCACAGATATGCCTGGGACGGGGGGGATGTACTCATCGCCACCGGTCAAGGTAACGCGGGCGTTGTCGACATGGTATATTCCCGCTGTCGCACTCAGTGAGGTTGGCGACGTTGTCCATGTAGGCGACGGAGCCCTTGGCGGCGTCGACGTTCCTGATGGTGACGTTGAACATCAACACACCAGGTCCGTTCATGTTCCACTTCGCCGGGGCGTCAGTGGAGACCAGCTGGTAATGGGCTGGCACGACGAGGTCGTCCACGATGGTGGCGGTCTCGTCGCAGTAGGTGATGCTCGGGGACGCGGGCAGCTGGAAGTCGGCCTTCGGGTTCGGGCCGGTCGGGCAACCCATGTTGTTCCCGTGGTTGGTGATCGTAACAAGTGCGGAGTTGCGGTAACAGGCTCCGTTCACTGGGGTGAAGGAGACATCATAGTAGTACTTGTACTCCTCACCGGGCTGGAGGACCGGCTTGGCGCTGGTGTCCACATCGATCTTGACGTAGTTCTTGAAGGCACCATCGCCGACCTTGGTCTGCACCCAGTCAACGATCTTAAGGTTCACGGTGGCGTGCTCTCCGGTGTTCTTCACCCAGATATATCCACGCACACCGCATTCCTTGGCGTTCGATTCTTCATTTCGAGTTATCGTAAGCGTATATTGGAATGTAGCAGTATTTCCTTCGTCGATCTCGGCCTTGTCGGGGTTCACCGTCTTGTCGATGCCCCAATTGTAACTGACGTTCTGTTCGCAATAACCAGTGGCGGTCTTGTAGGCAGATAGGGATGTGCCCTGGTTATCGTAACATTCGGTGGTTACGGAATTATTGTCCCCGCTCGGGTCGCTGTAAACAGCAGACGCCAAGAAGGGGGCCAATGCGACTCCAGAAACGCTGACCAGCAATATTGCTACGATAGCATATGCTTTGATGGCAGCTTTCTTGTCCATTTCCTTTCCTCCCCTAGGTCGTGGTGACAAGGCTCGCTTTTTAGAACATCAAAGAGCCATGCCAGACGACCTGCTCGAGATGTGAATCATACTCTCGATATATAATAATCTCCATTTAGATATTATTTAACAAGATAAAAAAACAAGGCCAGTATCGTTTTATTAACGTCTGGTCCCTGGTTTTATTATTTACACAAAATATAACCCAGCTATTTTATTTATTGATAATAATAACAATTACGAACCTTCGGAAAAAAAATTGGGGGGAGGAGAAGACATTCAAGAAAGCTGCCAAACACCTTGAACGTCCTTTCACTCGCCCGGAGACGAGTTAATAACCGTTTACCTCTTTATAAAACCTCCTTTTATCTAATTATCAAAAATGAAAATAAGAATTGGCCAGTAATACCAATTATTATTTCGTGTAACGATAAATGCCCTTAGGTACCTTCATGAGGAACTTGGCGCCCTCACCTGGCTCACCTATCTCGGTTATGGTGATCCGGGTCAGGTCTAGTATCTCCTTGCACAGGAAGAGCCCGAAGCCCGTGTTCCTTCCGGCGCCCCTACGGAACAGCTTCCCCCTCATGTCCTGGGAAATCCCAGCCCCATCGTCCTCGTAGATGATGTTGAGCTCATCACCCTTCTCTTCGCTGCAGACCTTGATGTGCTTGACCCCGTCCCCATGCCTCATGCTGTTGTCGATGAGGTTCATGAAGACACGGTCGAGCATCTTGTCTGCGAAAACCTCGAAACCTTTCATGTCGCTGACGAGCTCGATCCCTTTGAGCTCAAGGCCGGCACTGGAATCCCTTACCACCTTCTCCAACGATTGCCAGCTAGGCCCCAGGGCCCCAAGCTGCTCATATTCCTTGGTGAACGATATGCTCTCCTGGACCCTCTTGATCGCGATCTCCATCCGGTCCAGGTTCTGCCCGAGGTCTGGGTTGCGGTTGGCCATGCGCGTCAATTCCAAGTATCCCGCGAGGACGCTAACCTGGTTCAGGATGTCATGCCTGGTGATGCTGCTGAGCAGGGTGAGCTTTCGGTTGGCGGTGCGCAAGGCCGCCTCCACTAGATTCTCCGTCGTCCCGCTCTCGACTGGACCCTCTTGCGCTTCCAATAAGGCGCCTGCTCGTCTCGGATAGCTCTTCCTCCGCCCGACGCCGCGAAAGGGTGCTCGCATAGATGTTCCCCAGCACCCTTGCCAATCTTTGGTCCTCATCGGACCAACGTCTCGTCCCCCGGACCATGCCGAGCATGAGGCATCCGGTGAACGCCCCTCCGACGGACATCGGCACCAACAACAAGGCGTTATAATGGGAGCTCTGATATTGCTCCTTGTCGCTCCAGGCCTCGTTGGGAAGGTCCTGCACATCATCGATGCCGATCATGTTGCCGGAGCGCATTCTCGCAAAGGACCAGGGCCATTGCCACTCCCTTATCTCGTCGGTGCGAGGGTCCTTTCCTTCCAGCATCGACGCGCCGTAACGGTGCACCAGGGCCTCGCCATCAAAATTGAATATCGTCAGTGCGTCCAATTCCATCGCGTGGCCCACGGATACCAATGTGTCCACGATCCGATCGCCCAGTTCAGAGGTGGATGCAAGGAGCAGGGATGAGGTCACCTCGGAGACCAGTTCCTCCATTGCCAATCTCTTCCTTAGCTCCGTCTCGGTACGCATATGGGACGAGGTGTCATAGGAGACCAATGCCAGTCTCTTTACCTCGTCCTCCGCTTCTATGACCGGATATAGTGTGAATTCGAAATGTTTCAGGTAGCTCTCGCCCACGAAGGTGATGGCCTTCTTGGTCCTGGCCACCCGCTCCACCAGATGGGAGGCCCTCTCCAAAGAACCAGGGGATATCACGTCCAGGGCGCTCCGTCCCACCATCTTCTCCGGGGGGCAGCTCATGAGGTCTGCCATGAACTGGTTGGCGGCGATGATCTTACCATCGCGGTCGAAGAGCAGGCTTGGGCTCTCGCCCACGTTCAACAAGGTCCAGGCGGTCCTCTCGCTCTCCCTGAGCACCCGCTGCGAGCTCTTCCGCTCTACCGCCGCTCTCACCTTGTGCATGAGCTCGAAGGTCATGTCCTTGACGTCCGGGCCTTTCTGGAGATAGAAATCCGCCCCCTCGTTGAGGGCCTCGATGACCACCTCCTCCCTGCCTCGCCCGGTGAACAGCACGAACGGCATGTCGTTGCCGGCCATGCGAAGACGCTTGAGGAATGTTATGCCATCGATCTCTGGCATCTGGTAATCGGAGATTATGGCGTCGTAGCGATTGCTCTTCAGCGCCAGCTCCGCTTCCTTGACGCTAGGGAAGGTGTCCACATGTACCTGGTCGTTCGATTCCAGGACGTCCTTGATGAGCTCTAGGAGGAGCGTTTCATCATCGACATAAAGAAGCTCGAGGGCTGGACCCTTCATCCGACGCGGGAACGGCGTGCTGGATAAATAATGATGTCCCCTTTCCAACAGAGTTTAATAAGTAGCGATCGTGGCGATTTCGACCCATATCTTCCTTGATAAGATAAAGGGACGATGACGAATGGGCGACATCAGCTCCATTTCTTGATCTTCGAAACGATCTCGTCCAACTTGGCCTGGGATATGGTCTGGCCCCGCACCACTCCATTGATGATCTCCATTATGGTGCCCTTCGTGCCGATGTTCTCCTTGACCGGCATGACCACTCGGGTCTTCACCCCGACCCGGGCGAAATCCTCGAAATCGACCGGGGCCTGGCATACGATGACCGCGGGCATGTCGACGTTGCGCAGGATGAGGCGTGCCTTGTAGACGATATGGTTCTTTACATTGCCCAGGTGGATCAAGGCCACCTTGAACTGCTGAATACGATCGATCTCGATCTGGTCCAGACCGAATTGCGAGCTGGTCACGGCATCCGGCGCGTCCGCTGGGACCCCCGATCCGGCATTGATGACTATGACCGAGGTCTCGATGCCCTGCTCCCTTAGTTCATAGGTGATCTCGCAGACCGGCTTGGTGATGTGACGCTTTCCTGGTCCCATCGCCACCGCCACCACCTGCCTCCCGCTCTCGGATATGGTGGCACGCTGCGCCAAAGAACCTCCCACCCCCAAGCCCCTCGCTTCCCGGCACTCGACGAAACGGGTCTTCCGTCCGATGCTCTGCGGGCTCACTTAGACACCTCAGCGTCACCGCTCGTCTGATCGCAGGATGTGAACTCGGCAAGCTCGCCCTGTGTCATGGAGGCGACGATCTTCTTCGGGTCGCCGATGGCGACGATCTTCCCTCCTTTCATCATCGCCACCCGGTCGCAGCAGTCCAGGACGAAGTCCATATCGTGTGATACGATCATGAAGGTCTCCCCTATCTCCTTCCTTGCGATGAGGACCGATTTGGCGACCGAGTTCTTGGTTATGGGGTCCATGGTGCCGGTCGGCTCGTCCAATATGACCAGTCTCGGCTCCTCGATGAGCACGCGGGCCAATGCCACCCTCTGCTTCTCGCCCACGCTCAGATTGTCCGGCATGGCGTAGAGGATCCGCTCTATCTCCCTGGTCGTGAAACCGACCGATGCCAGGACCTGGATGGCCTTGATCTTGGCCAGCTCTGCGGGCAGCTTCATGCCGATGCAGATGGTCAGGTTCTGCAGCACGGTGTTGAAAGGGTACAGCGAGTATTCCTGGTGCAGTAATCCGATATAGGGCGTGGCCCGACCCCGGCCGAACTCACCCATCTCGGACATGTTGATCCAGTCGTCCCCGATGCGCACCATCACCGAACCGCCAGTGGCGGGGGTGATGCCTGCGATCATGCGGGAGACGGTGGTCTTTCCTGCTCCGCTGAGACCGACCAGTCCGAATATCTCTCTTTCCTTGACCTCGAAGGTGACATCGTCCACGGCCTTGACCACGCCGCGCACGATCGAATAGAAGTACTTCTTGGCGTTGTCGACCTTGACCACCGGGTTCCCGACCTCGACGCCCATCATATCCTCGGTCTTTTGGAAACAGACCTCGAACTCCTTTGTGACATCCTGGGGGTCACCTAGCTTCACCACCTCCCCGGACTCCAACCACATGGCCTTGTCCGATAGACGGTTGATGGCCTTGGGCCAGTGGGAGGAGACCACCATGGCCATTCCCTTGTTCTTCACCGATTCCACCAAGGCCCTATGCACCATGTCCGCAGTGCTGGGGTCCAGTGTGCCGGTCGGTTCGTCCGCGAGGAACATCAAGGGATCCTTGGCCAGTTGGCGGGCCAGGACGCAACGTTGCTTCTCGCCCCCGGAAAGGTCTCGGGCGATGTGCATGGTCCGGTGCTCCAGACCTACCGCCTTGAGCAAGGCAAGGGCCTTTTCCACCCTTTGCTTCTCGTTCATCGGCCCCAAGGCCTCGAAGATGTTCTCGATGACGCTTGATTCGCCGAAGAGGGCGAAGGTGCGCTGCAACATTATGGCGATGCGGTCGCGCATGGCCACCCTCAATGGGTCCCTCTCGTTCAAACCCCAGAAATCGACATCCTGTAGAGAGGTCTTGCCCCCGCACTTCTTGCAGGGCTCCCCCTTCTTGGGCATCTCGACCCGCTTGCATTTCTCGCAATAGTTGACACGATAGATGATCTTGCCTTTGTCTGGCTTGTACTCCTGCGTTCCGCGCAGGATGTGGATCAGGACGGATTTTCCAGCCCCGCTGCGGCCGATGAGCCCCAAAGACTCTCCCGGTTTCAGCGTGGCGGTGATGTCCCTCAAGACCACCTCGCCGTTGAAGCTCTTGGAAACATTATCTATGATGAGAAAAAACTCTGACTCATCGGCCATATGAGGGGTTGAACGCAGAGCTATCTAGATATACTTTCCCCCGTTAAGATGACCATTCCAGATGGTCAAGTATTGTTAAATGCACCTTCACAACGTTTATATGGTTGGATTATATATCCATCCAATATATGGCAATGGCTTTCACATCGTTTTTTTCCGGTGGTCCCACACCGAAGTTCTCCATGTACCACATATGGAAAGCCTATCAGGTGATCGAGAAGCAAGGGCCGATCGGCAGAAAGGCTCTGGCTGAGGCCCTACAGATCGGGGAAGGTTCCATCCGGACCATCCTCGAGAAGATGGCCAGGGAAGGGAGCATTGAGAACACGAGGATGGGGACGGTCATCACCGACAAGGGCCGCCGCAAGCTGGAGAACTCTGGCATAGAGGTGGCCCAGGTCGATCTCCAGAACCTTACCCTTGGCAAGCATAATTGTGCCGTGCTCATCAAGGCCATGGGCTTCAAGGTGAAGATGGGTTGCGAGCAGAGGGACGAGGCGGTCCGGGCGGGGGCGGTCGGGGCGACCACCCTGATCGTGAGGGACGATAAGATGGTCTTCCCCGGCGACGAGGACTTTCCGGAGCAGTCCCAGGTGGCGCCCTTGCGAAGCGTTTTCAAGATCGAGGAAGGGGATGTGATCATCGTCGGCTCGGCGTTCAGCTATGACGCCGCGGAGAAGGGCGCGGTCACCGCCGCCTTGGCCCTAGGCACGGCGTCGAGAAGATGCTGGACCGAAGGCACCACCCTGATCACCCAGGACACAGAGGCGGAGGACCTCAAGTGCCTCTGCCTGGCCATTCACGAGCTGCTGAACCGTTCGCCGGTCACGATGCGTAGCCGCAATCACAATGGGGTGCGCTGCGAGGAAGGCGAGGTGGTGGACACGAACTACACCGGACCGATGCTGGAGGAGGTCCTCAAAAAAGGCCAGATCGTGCGGAAGGATCGCCTCCACCGGACCGTTCCGCGGACTTCCCGTGGTGGTCGTGCCCATAATGAGGAAGAAGGAGCCAGTGGCGGCCATCGGCGCCATCGACATCAGCAGGGCACCCATGTACGAGATGGCGTCCAAGGGGAAGAAGGACAAGGGTTGAGGTCAACCTTTGACCAGGTCGCTCCGGCGCAAAGATAATTTAGGCGAAGCTTGAATGATCAGGGCTCATGGCCGAAGAGGAGGTCGTCGTTAACCTCGACCCTGGTGCTTGCCGTTTCCCCACCAAGGTGCGAGGCGTGATGGTCGACGGAGTTTTAAGCGTTCCAGCTGGAGAGCAACTGTCCCTACGTCAAGAGGTTGGAAAAGGAGCTAGGGCCCATCCCTATGATGGACATCATGACCATGCCATTCTGCGAGAACAAGGTGTACATCATCTCCGGCAAAGTGCTGAAGCATTCCGTATGCCCAGTCCCGATGGCCATCCTGAAATGCGGCGAGGTGGTGTCCGGCCTGGGCATCAAACGGGACATCAAGGCGGATTTCCAGCGTTGAAATCGTCCGATATGTAGCTGTCCACCTTCTTGGACCAGACGACGGCATGAGGTCCGGCCAGGTACATCGCCACCAGCACCGCTTCCCTGATCTCGTCCCTGGTCGCCCCCAGCTCCATGGCCTTCTGAACGTGGGTGTCCAGGCATTCCTCGCATTTGAGCACGCAGATGATGCCGATGGCGATCAGCTCCTTCTCCTTGAAGGACAGGTGCCCGTCCTTGAATACCGTGCTCTTGTAACGGTACAGGGCGTTGATGACCTCTGGCTGCTCCTTCATGATGGTGTCCAGGACCATGGCGGAGGGAGCGGTCTCAGAGCGATATAATGATTCCCCCGTTCGGAGTTGGCGGACTTTCGGCTAATCATGAAATAATGAGAATCGCTTATACCGGGCAGGGATCGGGATATGCTAGACATTGAGGATATTTTGGGCAAGGAAATGGTCAGCTCGGACGCAAAGGTGGTCGGATACGTGGAGGGTGTGGACCTGGACCGCGATAAGTGGAGGGTGCCATCCCTGCGGATCACCATCAACAAGGGCCTGGAGGCCCAGCTTAACAAGAAGAAGAGGGTCTTAGGCGCCTCCCACGCCCACATCAGGATAGAGGCCGTCCACCACATCTCCGATCTGGTGACCCTGAACCTTACCATGGACCAGATATCTCAGGCAGTCCTAGATGAGTCAGAGGTCCCGGTCAGCGTGGGCGATGTCATCGGGAAGAGGGTCATATGCCGAAAGGGCAGGGAGATCGGGGTGCTCACCGACTTCAAGGTCGACGCCCAGACCGAATGGTCCGTACCTAGTTTCGACGTGAGGCTCGACAAGGCCACCCGCAAGGACCTGGACCTGAAGAAGAGCATGATGGTGTCCAAATCGGTGATACGCATGCGCACCGCTGACATCATGAACGTGGGTGACATGATCATGCTGAAGATAGACCTGGACAGCGTCAAGGACTATCTGCAGAACAAACCAGTGGCCCGGGTTTGACGGGTCGGACCACTTTCCGTTCATGGAGAGCTAGGGAATCCATTATATCGGTTCTCGGGATTTAGGGGGCATGACCTCCCTTGACCAAGCCATAGGGATTATCGAAGGAATGCGCGGCACACTGCAGGTCTTCCCATTGGACGAGGAGACCCGGGAAGGCATCCTGAACGTGGAGAAGAACATCAAATCCCAGATGGGGATGGAGGTCAAGAACGAGGGGCTGGAGCAGTGTCTGGCCCGTCGGTATGTCCTTTGCATCCTCAAGAACAAGTCGTTCCGCCCGCCGCCAGAACCGACCGTGCAGCTCATAGCCGACGAGGGCATCGTGATCGGGACCGAGGTCCTGCCTGGCCAACACGAGAAGTACAAAGGACGGGAGGATGTGCTCTGGCTCTGCGAGGATTTCGTGGTCTTCATGGACAGGCAACCCAAGCACAAGGAGTTCTTCCTCATGCCCCCGGTGAGCTTCCCGGAGCTAAAGGCCATCCATGGTGTGGACGCGATCGTGTCATGCTCCCCCTCGCCTCTGGGCGACATCATCATCAAGAACCGCTACGGCCTCGATGACGACCCGCAGAACGCCACCATCCTGGTGGGCTTCAACGCCTCGGACTGAAGGTCTAGGCGATATTTTTTCATTTATTCTTCAATCCTAGCGAAAGCCATGCTCTGCCGATCTTGATGGCGATATTGCGTTAGAGAGCTCGATCAGGAACAACAACACGAAACAAAAAAAATGGGATAAGGGAAAGGGTTTGATAGAGGTCAGCCGCCACCGCCACCGGTGACGTATTGATGCCGCTCCGCTTTGAAGAGCTCCTCCTTGAGCTTCTCGATCTGCTCCAGGTCGAGCCCTTCCACGCGATCCTTGACGGAGGACACGCGATACTCGTCCGCCGAGGCTGGCTCAAGGTAGCTGGCGTCGTAGACGAGCTTGTTGTCGAGCTCGACCCACTCCACCCCGCCCTCGTTATGAGAGCTGACCACCTTTCCGACGGTCCCGGTGTTCTTGTACCTGGCGTATTCTCCGTTTTGCATTCAGGATCACTTCGCGGGGATGATGACTGTCCTCTCACCGGCTGGCATGAACTCGCGCAGACCGCCACGACCGAACTCCTTGGTGATGTTCGCGAAGTCGAACGGTAGGTTCTTGTCCGCGAAGGCCACCTTGATCAGCGGGTTGCATGCGAAGGCGTCGCCGCGAGCGGCGTGCGGAGCGCATGCGATACCGGCGTATCCAGATAGGTGACCGACGTTCATCGCGTAGTTCGGGTAGTTCGGGTCCACGGAGCTCGTGCGGCAGACCCTCGTCGGACCTGTACGAGAGCGAGTTGGACGCTCCGCACATGTCCTGCAGGTCATAGCCGTAGAAGCCTAGGCGGCCCATGCGCTCACGGTGCTGCAGCATGGAAAGGTACCAGGCGTTGACACCGGCGTTGGCGTTGGCGGTGGCCATGGCGACACCGATACCGGTGGCGGCTGCGGCCACGGTCGCACGCTGGGAACCACCGAAGTGGGCCTCCATCGCGGCCGGGTACTTCTCGTACATCTCCAGGGCATAGGAGTTGATCTCCGTGCCCAGCTTCTCGATGAGCTCCATGGTCGGCTTGGACTTGCAGAGGCCACCGTACTTGGTCTTCACCAGGTCAGCTGCCCAGTAGCAGTAGTCCTCTAGTATGTTGTCGGTGTAGGCCGCAGTGGCGTACTGCGTGAAGCCGACACCGCCGGACATGTAGCTGCCGAGGTAGATCTGGTCGAAGATCACGGCGCCCAAGGCCACGGTCTCAAGGGAGGCGCGGACTGGGTCGTCGGGGTACTTGCGCTGGGACTGCACCATGTCAGCCAGGAACCCGAATGGAATTCCACCGGGCTCGTTGGGGCCACGGGCGCGGCGAGCGGGCATCATGGTACCCATCTCTAGCACCGAGGCGTGCTTGGCGGCGAAGGCGAAGTCGGCGATGGCGGCCTCACCGGCAGCCAACTTGTAGCTGCTGATGAAGGACATCGAGATCTGCATCGCAGACCACCTGGACATCGTACCACCGTCGCAAACGCGTCCGACGATGGTCGGGCAGCGTATGGCCTGCCAGAGGCTCTTACCGATGGCCTCCTTCAGCTGCTTGGCCTGGTCCGCGGGGAACTCCTTGTTGATGTTGATGACGTAGGGCTTGTCGATCTCGTCGATGAGCTCGTCGTCACCGGAGAACACCTTGACGTAGCAGTCGGCGGTCAGGGCGGGGCTGCACTCAGCCATGTGCTCCTGCACGACGGCGCCACCAGGCATAGCGTGGTTGACGGTCTCCAGATAGTGGTTGATGGTCTCGGGGGTGACTTCCTTGCCGAGCCTCTTCTCAATGACGGCGTGGGCAGTGTCCAGACCGCTGACTACGGTCCTCCTGATATCGTCCCAGGCCTGCTGCATAGCGGCGTTGTTGACGAAGTGGAGGTCGTCCGCCTCGACGTATATGTCGGTGTGGCTCAGCTGGTAGGGCATGAGCACACGCTGTCCGAGCGGGACACCAATGTCCTGGTTCATCATGGGGATGCCGCGCTGCTTTGGCGATCTTGTTGGCCTGCTCGACCCACTCGCGCTTCCTCTTGGACTGCTTCCAGCCACCGAAGGTGTAGTAGTTAGTGTTGACCTCGGTAGGGGCCTCCTTGAACTTCTTCTTCATCGCTGCGAGGAACAGCTTGTCCTTCTCTTTCCTGCCATCTTGATCACTCCTTTTGGGCGAAGGACTGGTATCCGCACAGCGTCCTCAGCCTGTGGATCCTCAGGTTCTGGGCCATGACCTCGGCGTCATCCCTCATGTCAACGCCATCGGCGCGGAACATGGTGGTATGGGCCTTCAGCCACTTGTCGTCCATGGGCTTGCCGACGGAGATCGGCTTGTCCAAGGGAATGGCGACCTGGTCCTTCACATACTCGACCTCTCCCTTCTTGGCGTTCCACCTGTATCTCTGCCAGGCGTCGAACATCAGGCCGTTCTCATCGAGGCGGCAAGCGTGCCCGTGCACGGTGGCGCCCCTGATTCCGGTCCTGGCCGGGTCGAAGGTCTCGTTGTCGATGTACTCTTTGGAGACCTTTTCCAGGTCCCTCTCTCTCATCTCTATGATCTGCCTGCCGGACAAAGTACCGGTGTCGATACCCCTCAAGCGCGACATGTACATGTTAGCGCGGATGTAGGGGATCGCGGGGGCCCAGTAGACGGAGTCAGTGAACTGAACGTACCTGATCCTGTCTCCTTTCTTGGCACCCTCGATGGGGACAACCATTTGCCTTACCGGGCAGTCGGGCTCATTGCCCTCGTCCAGTGGCGGGTGGATGGACTTGTAGTCCTCACCGGGCTTTCTGTGGCCCAGGATGCGGACGACATCGTCCATCGCGACGTCACGGAGCTTTTCCAGCTTGTAGTTCGGGTCGTAGAACTTGCGCCTGTTCTTCGCAGGTAGCGAAGTTCCGGGGTAGAACTGTCTTTTGTATGCCATGTGATTCACCTGCATTTCTTGTAATCGGTGACTGTAGGCTTGAATTTCGAATACCGCCCCACCTCTAGGCTGAAACCGAAGGGGAGTAGCTCATTGCATATTGACTCGATCCTCGCCAACGAATCGTCGACGTTATCGATGTCATCGATCTCAACGAACACTCTGCCGACCAACAGTCTCAGCTCGACTTCCTGTCCCTTAACCTTGATGGTCCTCCTCTCTGGGTGCTCCGCGGGCATGCCCTTACCGGGACCCGCGTTGAGCGTTGCGGGGAGCGATTCGCCGCTGACCGTGATGTGACGAACATGGGGAACGTCGTCGTAGATCCGGTTCAACAGCTTCTCAGTGGTCTCCGCCTTCAACAATCGGGCGGGGAATATTAGGACCTCAGGCAATGGGACTTGTTCTTGGGGGGGTTTCTTCGCCATTCTACACCTCAGAAGTCATCCTTTATCTTCTTGGCCTCCTTGCCAACGACCTTTATTGGGGTCTTGAACTCGGGGATGTCACCGAATACTTCCTTCATCAGGCTCGAGGTGTTCTCCGGAGAGAAGTACTGGGTACCAGCATCCAAAGCGCATCCAGCGGCGATGACCGGGATGACGAATCCCTTGGCGTGCTTGGTAACGACGTGGTTTCCGTGGAACAGTCCTGGGCCACCGCCACCATAGATGGAGTGGCTGAAGAAGGACATACCGACGGATGTACCCATGCACCGGCCGTAGTCACAGCCTGGCAGGGAGGTCTCGTGCTCCAGCAGGTCGTTGTAGTACAGGATGGTGGAGGGGATACCCTGGGACGCACGGGCAGCACCGATGTTGACGCATATGGCGGCCAACATACCGGCGGCGGCGTAGGCGTTCCACAACGGGAAGTCAGTGGTGGACATCTCCACGAATCCGGACGGGTACTTCTTTCCCTTCTTGATCACTTTGTCTTCGAGGGCGCGGTCGACGATGCTCTCGACGACGGTACCGACGGTCCCGGTCTTTCCGTTCTTCTTGATTATGTCGCAAACGATGTTGTTCGCGTTCAGGCCCTGATAGGCCAGGCCCAGCAGCTGCTGGCGCTCGAACGGACCGATGGCGTCTCCCATCTCGAAGGCGGCGGCCTGCTCGAATATCGAGGACAGAGCGGCGGCGTTCAAGGCGTTCTTGCCGGACAACATGACGATGTGGTTGGCCATGATGTTCCTTAGGGCGTAACCGGCGCCCTCGTTCAACTGCGGTATCTCCAGGATGCACTTCACGACAGCTCCCATCATGTTAAGGGTCTGTGGGTACCTGCCCCAGACGGCTGCCTTGACCATGCTTGCCTCGAACATGTTCACGTCGAACTGGTCCAGGACGGCCTGGGTAAGTGCGGCGGCGCATGCGGTGAAGCCAGTGGTATACTCGGCCCCGGCGTCCATGCGGGTGGTCGGGGTAACGACGATCATCTTCTTACCATCGGCCATCACAGTGACCTCGGTGTCGTCGTCCTTGGTGGTCTTCAGAATCTCCTTGACTCTCTTTGCGATCTTCTCGGCGTTGGCCACAACGGCGAGGTCCATCTCTCTTCCCTTCAGCTGACCGCCGCCGACCTTTGCCTTCTTGAGGCCTGCCTCAAGTGCTCCTAGGTCGACCGCGTTGGTCCTCTTGGCAAGAGACACGGTCCGCTTAATGGCCGGGTTGTACAACGGGCTGATTGCCTCCAGAGGAACGCCCTTATCGATGAGCTTGCCCCTGTCGTCGTACAAGTCTATTTTGTCCTTGTATTTTGCCATTTTATACCTCCTTTTTATAACTCAATTTCCATTGAAGAACAAAAACTCCTCAACGAAAATTGGCTCCCCTTGCGGACAGGGAATTACATTTTTTTCAATATAAACTTGTGCTTGGATGGTCCAACCATCCATCATAAACAATAGATAACAACATTGATGTATCCAGCACGTTATTCGATATTATCGACTTGAATAACATAGGATGCACTTAACTAGCGTTAAACGGGTATAGGGTTAACGGTCTTAAAATCAAAATTTCCCGCATCCCTAACGCGACGACATTAACTCCGTCATTGTATTTAATACCTTTAAGGAGTCACTTCGTTTCAGGTCGAAGGAAGAGTTACTCAACATGCTTTTGAGCTCGTCGCAGAGCTCCTCGTCATCATCATGGACCATCTTGAGCAGTAGGTCGAAGGAACGACGAGGATAGTAAACCTCCCTGACCCTCTGCAAGTACGACTCTGCGATGGCCGCTTCGACGACGCCGCGGTGCACCGCCTCGGAGAGGAAATGTCTGATATTGACCAGAGGCTCGGACAGGGGCTCGAACGTTTCGGGGTCGAAGACCAACGCCACCTCGTCGTCGCCTTCGATGTCCCCATCGCGATACATCTCGAATATCCTGCCCACCCCGATCATGCCCAGGTCCTGCAGCTCAGCGGCCCGGAGCGCTCCCATGCTGCCCCCTCCGACCACCGTCACGCCTCGTTTTAGAAGTTCGATTATCTCCCTATGCCCGACCGCGCTCTCGTTCAAGAACACACCATCGATGATGCCCACCATCCTTACGGAATCGGGGAGCTTGGGAAGGTCGCCCCTTCGCACCGGTGGTAGATATCGAGCCTTGAGCAGCCCTTTGGCCTCCTCCTGGGATAGGCTCATGCCCAGATAGACCACCGTGGTCATCGCTGGGCCGCCTCCATGAACCGGCGCCCCACCCGGTCCTGGTCCAGTGCATATACTTCCAAACCCGGGACTATGACCCGGACCACAGGCACGCCTAGCTCGTTCCGCGTGAGGTCGTAGACGATGACCTTGCCCAAACCCACCTGGCGCAAGCGGTCGATGATCTCCATGATATCATCCTTAATGTCGTCGGTGGAGAGGTCAGGCATGGCACTTAACCCCCTCCCCCCGGCCGATGGCTGGAACCACATGCGGTTCATCTCCTTCATGCGTTCGTAGCCGAGCTGCCTGCTTGTCCCCGCCCGTGTGGTATCCTCTCGGGCCCCGTGGATCTGGGTCAGGCGGCTCTGCGCCACCTCCACCAGACCCTTCACCGCCGCCACCTCCGGCACCGGATGTGCGCCGATCCCCAGCGTAAGTAGGCCGGGGTCCTTGCTGGCCACGTCGTCCGCGGCCACCCCTATCACGGGCAACCCTACATCGCTGGTGAGGTCCTTGAAGTGGAGCTCCACCCCCTTGGACTCGAACAGATCGATGCATCTACGTAGGACCGGCCCGCAATCGGAAAGGTCCAGGTCCATTAACACCGCCCGTCTCGCCTCGCACAGGGACCAGGCGTCCCGCTCCACCACCTCACAGATCCCATGCAGGATCGCCTCCTCCAGGTTGTTGCCAGAGGCAAGCCCGTTGGTGTTCGTTCGGAAGAGCATGAGGTCCTGTTCTGAGAAGTAAGGGTGGAAGACGGCGCTGCACGGAACGAGGACATCATCTCCATTTGCGAGGTCGTAGCCCTTCACGAGCGCCACTGGACGGTTGCTCAGCGCAGCAAGGGTCTGCCTGGGCAGGATGAGCTCCCGTGGGTCCAAGGCGCCCTTTGCACGCATTATGAGCTTGCGTTCCACCACGTCGTCCCTCAGCTCGGCGCTGTAACGTTCGATGCCCTCCATGATGGCGGACACCCGGGCCTGCGTTTCGGTCAGGCCCTTTCCGTTATAGACGGAGATGGCGCCCGTGCCAGCCTCGGGACGGATGCTGGAGAAAACCGGTATACCGATGCGGTCCAAACGGGTTATGTCGGCCACCCTGGTTATGCCCGCCTTCCTGGTCAGGGGTTCGACTCGCCTCAGCGTTCCCTCGGTCGTCGTGGACCTTTGTCCATCGCCATCATCGACCTTGGGTCGGCTGGTCAACCGCATGGAGGACGGGTAGGGCCTTTCCTTGACTAAAACCCTTGTTGCCTCATTTTTCTTGGACAAAATATCCAGCTCTGCGTCGGAGTTGAGCAATATCTTCTCGATGTAAATGTCCACCTCGACGTTGAGGATCCCGGGGATCTTCAGGATCTTGTTCTGTATGAGCTCGTACAACGAGTCGACGCTCCGCGCGTAGATCTCGCACAGCAGATTGTGGTCCCCGAAGACCTTGTATATGGAATGGACCTCCTCGAACTTGCCCAGTTCCTCGATGACCTGGTCGAGCGAGGTGCCAGATAGCTCGATGCCGAGCATGGCTCGCATCAAGCCTAGCTTTATGGAGTTGGTGGTGAGGGTGTAGCTCGAGATGAAACCGTCCTGCTCCATCTTGGTGATGCGACGGGAAACGGTGGCCTTGGAGGTGCCGACGCTCTCAGCGATGACTGAAAGGCTCTCCCTGGAATTTTCCCTCAGTATGCGGAGTATCTTGAGGTCGATCTCGTCCGTCTTGCTCCCCCCATGAAATTTATTTGCATCGATACTGTGTTGAACGTTCCTCCAACCGATGCTTTTTTGCAATAATCTACAAAGTAAGTATATAGGGATTTGGTAAAAAAAATGAATGGGATGAAGGGGTTTTCAGGTCTTCTGCCTGGACTTCGGTATGGCGCCCTGAGCCATCTTCTCGATCGCCGCCACCGTCTCCTCGAAGTGAGTCCACGGTATTCCCACCAGCATCTCCTCCGGCAGGATGTCTGATGTCTTACGGCATCCGAAGCAACCAAGGGAGATGTTGACCCGGTCGGTCATCAGCGGAATGACGGTGGAATCGACACATGATGCCTGTACCGCCGCCATGTCCACATGGACCCGGCCCCCCTTCTGGAAGGTCTGGGCCGCCGGTATGATCCAGAACATCTGTTCCGGGATGCCGACCACGATCACGACGTCAGGCTTGACCGTCGCCTTGCTCAACGGAGAGACGATGGTGGCGATGGTGCTCCCTTCAGGGAGGGTGGTGCGCATCTCCATGGTCTTGGCCGCTGCCGCCGTGTCCTCATAGAGACCCATGTTGTGGTGGAACTCCCCTGCCTTGACCTTATCTGGCAAGGCCACCTCGCCCAAGGCGGAGGCTCCCACCGGGCAGGCGTTCTTCTCCGCCGGTAAACATAGCTTCTCTCCCTTTCTGGCCTTCATGATCGACTGGCAGTGCCTGGTGGCGCTTTCCACGGCGGGATAGTCAGAAGGAATGCTCTGCCCCTTCTTGATCAGAGTTACGGCCACTGGTTCGGTCCGAAGACCCAAAGCGTTGATGAGACGTTGAGATAGATCCGCGTAGTTGGTCATGAGTAAACACCCATTAATCCAAGGGACGGACTCTCTCATTATTAATAAATGACGGATTTCCCTGCATGCGGCCAGTGAGCTGATTCGGTTTAACTATAGTGATGTCCGCTCACTTGGCGATGACCACCCATCTGTCATAGAAAGGGTCTCTCTCGTTCTCGAAGACCTCGACCTTTCGCCCGACGCACCAAGGGACGATGGCGCGAGCCTCCATCTCCGTTTCCACTGTGATCAGCGTCGTCCTGGACAATTGTAGGGCCTTCTCGATTATCTGCTTCCACAAGAACGAGTTGAACTCCGCGATCTTGCCCGCCATGAGCACCATGCCGAAAGGCTCCGGTTCCACATAGAGGTCGGCGCGCGTGGCGTCGATCTGCATGACCTCGTGGTAATAGAGTCGGCCCTTCTGCAGGCCGAGGGAGATCAAGGCCAGGTCCATATCATAGGCTACCGCGTTCATGCCCAGCTCGTGCAAGGCCAGCGACCCAAGGCCCGAGCCGCAACCAACGTCCAGACAGGTCTTGCCCTTATGCTTCCCGAAGCTTTCCTTCAATAGGTCCTTCACCTTGGCCAGGCGGTCCGTTGACAGATCATCCCCGGCAGGTGTCACGTTATGAGCGATGAGGACCGAGTAGTACTCCCGGACCGCTCCGATGTAATCCCGCCGCCGGGTCTGGAAGACGCCAAGGTCCATATCCTCTATCATGGCGATCAGGCCATCCGTCGGTTCCCTGTGGATCATATTGATGCCATACCATGAGTCCTGCTTCACGGCCATGGCCAGAGGCCTTTCCTCCTCATCCAGGAGCACCCTCCCCTCCGTGGCCCCCAAGGCCACCAGCTCGTCGGTGAAACGTTGGTCGATGAGGCGGTCGTAGGACGGTTCGATGAAGAACAGGTCGTCCAGGCCAAAGAGGTCGCTGGTCATCATGATGCTCCCCCGGTGAACTGACGGGACTCTAAAAATAGATTTGCAATCGGCGACCCATGCTCAGGCGAAATCCACCATCCTCTGCTCGTAATCATCGAGAAGGGCCTGGCGGTAGGCCTCGACCTCGCTGGTCGGAACGATGTATTCCTCCCCGACCAAGCGCAACAGTTCGTTGGCCACCTTGGTCCGGGTGTCCAATCTCATCTTCATGACCCGGTCCATGATCCCCTCCAGCCCAGGGATGCGGGCCACCTTGCCGTTCACAATGATGCAATCGGCCAGACTGTCGATGTCATTGCTATTGCTGCAGTTGACGCACTCTATGGTCTTCCTTACCATGACCACACCGCCCTAGCGATCGGGAACGTCCTTGAATGAAAAATAAGTCGGGAATTTAATTTAATGCTTTTGGTGCGTGCCGCCCGTGCCATCAACATAAATAATCAGTCCCCGATGCCGTTTTCCATAAGGGGCGGACTCATGCGCATCGCCATCATTGGCACAGGTTATGTTGGACTGGTCACCGGGGCTTGCTTCGCCGATCTCGGCAACGATGTGGTATGCATCGATGTTATCGAGGATAAGGTGAGGGCGATCAATGAGGGAAAGGTCCCCATCTACGAGCCTGGACTGGAGGACCTGCTCAGGAAGCAACTGGCCGCGGGCCGCCTCCGCGCCACCACTGACATGGACGCCATGCTTGGCGCCGAGGTCTCCTTCCTCTGCGTGGGCACACCCTCGCGTAAGGATGGCTCACTGGACCTGAAATATGTCCGTTCCGCCGCCCGCGCCGTGGGGGAGAGGTTGGCCCGGATGGACCGACGCCATACGGTGGTGGTCAAGAGCACCGTCATGCCAGGCACCACCCGGGATGCGGTCCTTCCCATCTTGGAGAGGACCTCTGGACGCCGATCGGGGATGGACTTCGGCGTGGCCATGAACCCTGAGTTCCTGAAGGAGGGCATGGCGGTCCATGACTTCATGCACCCGGACCGGATAGTGATCGGCGCCGAGGACGATGATGCGGCAAAGGTCCTTTCCGAGCTGTACCTGGGTTTCGACTGCCCCAAGCTGCGTGTGGACACCGCAACGGCGGAAATGATCAAGGTGGCATCGAACGCCTTCCTCGCCACAAGGATCTCCTTCGTCAACGAGGTGGGGAACGTCTGCAAGTCCTTGGGCATCGACTTCCGCAAGGTGGCGGAAGGGATGGGCCTCGATCCCAGGGTGGGGAGGCACTTCCTTCGCGCCGGCTGTGGTTTCGGCGGCTCATGCTTCCCCAAGGACCTCAAAGGACTGATCGCCGTTTCCAAGAGGCAGAAGGTAAGGCCAGTGC
Source organism: Methanomassiliicoccaceae archaeon (assembly GCA_963806355.1). Lineage (GTDB taxonomy): Archaea > Thermoplasmatota > Thermoplasmata > Methanomassiliicoccales > UBA472 > JACXTP01. The sequence continues at coordinate 143,495 of CAWDXN010000005.1, forward strand.
TGTTGGAGGCGGTCCAGAGGGTGAACCGGGTCCAACCTGACCGCATGCTCTCGCTCCTGGAGCGGCATATCGACCCCCGGGGCAAGAACATAGCCGTCCTAGGCCTGGCGTTCAAACCAGACACTGATGATGTCAGGGAGGCGTCCTCGCACCGAGTGGTGCTGCGATTGAGGAAGAAGGGAGCGAATGTTTTCGTCTACGACCCTAAGGCCATGGAGAATTTCCGAAGGGAGCATCCCGATGTGACCTATTGTCGCACCGCCCGGGAGTGTGTGAATGCGTCCGATGCCGTGCTTCTGCTCACGGAATGGAAGGAGTTCGAGGACCCGTCCCTCTACGGCGACAAGCTGGTGGTGGATGGGAGGGGCGTCGTGCGAACCAAGAACTACGAAGGTATCTGTTGGTGATCTAAATGAAAGCCGTAATTCCCGCCGCCGGTTGGGGTCTGCGCTTCCTGCCGCTGACCAAGGAACAGCCCAAGGAGATGCTGCCCGTCGTGGACAAGCCCACCATCCAATATGTCGTGGAGGAGGCCTTGGACTCTGGCATAACGGATATCGTCATCATCACTGGCCGGCACAAGAGGGGCATCGAGGACCACTTCGACCGCTCCTACGAGCTCGAGTCCATCCTGGAAAGGGGGAACAAGACCGAATACCTTCGCCAGGTGCGGGAGATCTCCAGCATGGCGGACATCCATTTCATCAGGCAGAAGGAGCAGAAGGGGCTCGGCGACGCCGTTCGCATGGCGCGCCAACATATCGGGGATGAGCCGTTCGCCGTGATGCTGGGGGACACCATCTACCGGTCCAAGGTGCCAGTGGTGAAGCAGCTCATGAACGTGCATGAACGCACTGGTCGCTCCGTGATCGCCATCGAGCCCGTGCCCAGGGAGAAGGTCAAGGACTACGGGATCGTGAAGGGGCAGCAGATCGAGCCCGACCTGGTGCTCATCGACGACCTGGTGGAGAAACCGCACCCGGAGCTTGCCCCGTCCAACCTGGCCATCGCTGGGACCTATGTCCTCACGCCCGCCATATTCGATTGCATCGATCACACCACCCCTGGACTGAACGGTGAGGTCCAGCTCACGGACGCCCTCCGACTTCTGCGGAAGAGGGAGGAGATCTACGGTTGGCGCTTCGAGGGCAAACGGTACGACATAGGGGACATGCTGGGTTGGCTCAAGACCCAATGCGAGCTCGCCCTGGCCAACCCCGCCTACGCGGCGCCCTTGCGTGCCCATATGGAGCAATTGCTCAAGGAAGGGCGGTGAAGGCCACGTCGGACGGTCCAGAGGCGAAGTTGGACCTGGCCCGCCTGGTCCAGGACCGGAGGGTGATGGTGACGGGAGGGGCTGGATTCATCGGCTCCCATCTGGTGGAGGCGCTTTCGGAACGAAACAAGGTCTTCGTCTACGACGACCTGTCCACCGGCGCATTGCACAACCTCGACGACCTCGATGCGGAGCTGGTGGTGGGAAGCCTCCTGGACCAGGACCTGCTTTACCGCACGGTCAAGGGCATGGACCTGATCTTCCACCTCGGTGCCCTGCCGTCGGTGCCCCGCAGCGTGGAGGACCCGGTGGGATCGAACCTCGCCAATCAGAACGGCACCCTGAACCTGCTGATGGCCGCCAAGGAGGCCAAGGTGGAGAGGGTGGTGTACGCTTCGTCCTCCTCCGTCTATGGGGACGCTCCCGAGCAACCCAAGCGAGAGGACATGCTCCCCGCGCCCATGTCGCCCTATGCGGTGGCGAAACTGGCCGGAGAATACTACTGTCAGGTCTTCCATCGCCTCTATGGACTGGGGGCGGTGCCGCTGCGTTTCTTCAACGTCTTCGGTCCGCGGCAGGACCCCAGTTCTCAATATGCCGCCGTGGTCCCCAAGTTCATCGCCCAGGCCCGCCATGGCGATAAGCTCACCATTTTCGGGGATGGGGGACAGAGCCGGGACTTCACCTATGTCCTGGACGTGGTGCAGGGATGCTTGCTCGCCGCCAAATGCCCTCGGGCGGATGGCATGGTCATAAACGTGGCCCGGGGCGAGAGCATCTCCGTGAATCGCTTGGCGGAGATCGTCCTCAAGGCGTTCGGAAAGGGGATGGAGGGCAACGTCGCCTATCTTCCCGCCCGACCGGGTGAGATCAAGGACTCCCTGGCCGACATCGGGCGGGCCAAGGATGTCCTCGGCTACCAACCCCGATTCACCGTGGAAGAAGGCCTCGCTCTGACCATGGAGCGAAGTTAGTGGTCGGTCCTTAAAGGGCGCTCAGGCGCAGACCGATGCCCATCAGCAGAGGGATGATCAAGAAGATGAAGCACAGCCTCATCAAGAGCCTGCCCTTCGCCGTCGCGTTAGGGCAGCGGGCCATGTCGCCCCTCGCTCGGGTGAACTGGACCATCAAAATCAGTGAAAGTATGACGCCGATGCCACCGAGGGTGTGGTGGACTATGACCACCCAGGCGCGTTGCGTCCATGCCGTAATCGACGTAGCCGGCTGCCATGTCCCAGAACCTCGGCACCATCAGGAAGAGGACGGCGATGAGGTTGAGCGCCGTGGCCAGGGCGAGCAGTTTGTAGTGCCCCTTGACATCCTTCATGACCTTCGCCGCGACCAGCGCGAAGATGAGGAGGAACAGGACAATGAACTCGAGCAATAAGCTGGTCCATCTCATGATCTCGGTCTGGTCCATGTCCTACCCAGGAAAGGATGGGCGGACGGTCTGATATCATTTTCCAGTGGCCCGACCTCAGCTCAGGACAATGATTATCTGTGACCTGACCATCCTTGGTCCGCTAGGTCGATCGTTGGAGACGATCCGTCCTCCCTCATCAGTGGTGGTGCCATGAAGCTGGAACCTTTCAGATTGGAACGTTACTTCGCCCAGTACGAGTTCAAAGCCAGATACCTTTTGTGCAGTTCCGACTGCGAGACCATGAGCGTCGATGAACTTCTATCCCTGGAGCCAGAGGCGAGACATAGGCTTTCCTCCCTGCGCTTGGGCTACACCGAACCGCCCGGTTCGCCCTCGCTCCGGCAGGCCATATCCTCGATGTACGGGGCCATTGGCCCGGAGGAGGTGGTGGTCCACAGCGGGGCGGAGGAGGCGATATTCCTGTTCATGCACGCCGTGCTCCGACCCGGTGATGAGGTGGTGGTGCACTCCCCCTGCTACCAGTCGTTGGAGGAGGTGGCACGGGGCATCGGGTGCAAGGTATTGCGATGGAACGCAAGACCAGGGGATTGGTCGCTGGACATCGGGGAGCTGGAGGGGCTCATCGGACCGCGCACCAGGGCGGTGGTGGTCAACACGCCCCACAACCCCACTGGTCACCTGATGCCTCGGTCCGATTTCAAAGGACTGTGCCAGATCGCCGATGAACGGGGAACGGTGCTCCTCTCCGACGAGGTCTATAGAGGCTCGGAGCATGATGCGACGGACCGGCTCCCGGCGGCCTGCGACCTGTCCGAGAGCGCCGTGTCCTTGGGAGTGATGTCGAAGACCTATGGGCTGGCGGGACTGCGCATCGGCTGGGTGGCGACACGCAATCGGGCGGTAAAGGCCGCCATGGAACGTCTGAAGGATTACACCACCATCTGCAACAGCGCCCCGAGCGAGCTGCTGGCGGAGGTGGCGTTGCATCACCGGGAACATATCGAGGAAAGGAACCTGCGCATCATCAAAGGTAACCTCTCATTGCTGGACCGGTTCTTCGAGGCGCGGAGGGACCAGTTCGAATGGAGCAGGCCAAGGGCCGGACCGATCGCCTATCCGCGATGGACCATGGGCGACGTGGACGCGTTCTGTGAGGACCTGGTGGAGACATCGGGGGTGCTCTTGCTTCCCGGATCCGTTTACGAGGACCTCACGGGTCGTTTCCGCATCGGGTTCGGGAGGAGGAACATGCCCGAGGCGCTGGAGGCTTTGAGAAGGATATCTGGAGAGCGAAGCAAACCTATTTCACCGCGCACGGGAATGAGAGGACATGGACCCCGAGATCAGGGGCTGGCCGCTCTATCCGGGCGATTATGTCATCGGCGATCCGGCCTCACATGTGGCCATCCTGATCGTCGGCAGGGGAGCGGTGGACGTTCCACCAGACCTGTTTTGCATCAAGGGGATAATGAAGACCGAGAACGTCGGCCTGGAGAAGGTGGTGCTCAACATCATCTCCAACCCGATGGTGCGCTTCCTCATCGTCTGCGGCAAGGAGGAGTTCGGACATTTCCCCGCGGACGCGCTGCTCAAGCTGGCCCGCAATGGCACTGACGGAGAGAGGAGGATCGTCGGAGCGCAGAGCGCCATCCCTTTCCTGTGCTCCTTGCCGAGCGAGGCAGTGGACCGGTTCCGGGCCCAGGTGGAGGTGGTGGACCTGGTGCGACCTAAGGACGCCATCGAGATCGTGGCCATGGACCCCATCTATCAGTTCGAGGCGGAACGCCGGGACGAGCTGATCGATGTGGCAACGGCCCTGAACCTCAGGGGGGCTGAACGCTTCCCTTCCGAACCGCTTGTCATCAGTGTCCCCGGGCTTATGGGCGGCTCGGACCGTCTGGGTCACGACCTGCACAAGACCGCGGACGTGATCATAGAGAACATGCTGTGCATGCCATCGGAACGATTGAAGACCGAGGCGGAGATGGCGGTCGTCTCGGATGAGATGGGCACGGCGATGGACCCGGTCAGCGGCATCATATTCCAAGTTTCCAATATCGAGCTGGCAAGAAGGATGCGCAGCTATTTCATGGGGGAATGAGCATGTTCAGGTTCCAATGCAGACAGGAGACGGTACGGATAGGGGATGTGACCTTCGGGGGCCAGCCAGGCAAGAGAAGGACGGCTTTGCTCGGGTCATTGTTCTATCCGCGGCATACCATGGTCCTGGACAGGGTGACGGGGAAGGTGGACCATGCAAAGCTGGAGAAGGCCCTGGCGCAACTGTCCGTCGCGTCCATGGAGACGGAGTGCCCCTTCGGACTGATGCTCTTCGCCGAGACGGGCGGGGCCATGGCATCGTACCTGGAGCTCATGGCGGACCGCAGCCATGCCCCGTTGTTCCTCGACTCGCCCTCTCGGGAGGTGCGGTTGGCCGGCGCAAGGAAGGCCGCGGAGATGGGCATCGCGGACCGTGTGGTGTACAACACCCTCAATGCCGGGGTCACGAAAGAGGAGCTTGAGGGCATGGCCGAGGCGGGAGTGCGCAACGCCGTGCTCCTGGCCTTCAACCCTGCCGACCTGGGCACCAAGGGGAAGATCTACCTGTTGGAGAATGGTGGCGGCATATTGCCCCAAGGACTGATCGACATGGCGAGGGGGGCCGGTGTGAAGAACCTGCTGCTGGACATGGCCGTGCTGGCCTCGGAGCAGTCGGCCGGGAACGCCCTTCGCGCCCTGACCGTCTCGAAATCCAAATGGGGGCTGCCCTGCGGTTGCGCCCTGCACAACGCGGTGGAATCCTGGCCCATGGTACAGAGGGTCAAGGACCAGGAACCAGGCATCTATCGCCATGTGGACACGGCATCAACGGTCATCCCTATCATGGCAGGCGCTGACTTCGTGATGTTCGGGCCGATCGAGTCCGCCAGAAGGAACATGCATGCCGCCGCCTTCGCGGACGACCTCCTGCGCCAGTCCACCGAGGAGCTCAGGTACGACCGCGAGGCCCCTGGAAATCATTAGATGGAGGTTCAAACCCATGGGTTCCGGCTGTAGCCGTAGCGCTGACAGAGCTTGTTGATCTGGTCCAGATATGCCTTGGCCTCTTCCTGGTCCCCCATGGCGGCATGCGCCTCGGCCAGGTTCTGCAAGACCCCGGTGTAGTAGATGCTTTGGTCGCCATAGTAGCGTTCGACGGCGGCCAGCTGCTTCTCGTACTCGCGGACGGCCCGGTCCGGGCGGCCCAGAAGCCGGTGCATGTGACCCGTCTGGTTGAGCACAGCGGCCAACATGGGGTCGTCCTCCCCGTCCGGTTGGAGGTGCTCCTCCACGATGGAGTAGTACTTCAGCGCCTTGGCGTACTCCTTTCGGTTCGAATAGGCCAGCGCCAGCATCCTCATCCGTCGCATCTGGTCCTTGCCCCCCTCCTCGTCACGCTTTTCATCCAGCGCGATGGAGGCCGTCAAAACCTCCTCGGCCTTCTTGCTCTCCCCTCTGGTCAGGTACACGGACGCAAGGTTGCCCATGGACATGGAGACCTCGGCGCTCTCCTCGCCATATAGCGTCTTGGCCACCGCGATCTCCCGCTTGTAGATGTCCTCCGCCTCCTTCTCCTCATCGTTCATGAGGTATATCTCGGCGGTCGATTCGAGCAGGTACATGAACTCCGGGGTGTAGACCCTCCTGGCCCTCTCCGCTGCCGCCACGGCCTCAAGGTAGAAGGCCTTGGCCAGCTCGGGGTTGTACTCGTTCTCGTAGAAGTGGGCCACGTGGATCATCACCTCGATGTGCTCCGGGGAACCCTCGCCGAACGTGCGCATGCTCAGGTCCACCGCGGCGGCGCACATCCGCACCATGTGCTCCCGGTCCTGCTGCGGGTCATAAAAACGTCCAGTGCTGCGATTGGTGGACTCGGCCACGTCCCCTTTGAGGATGGAGACCATGTGGTTCAAGGCGTCCCGACGGAAGTTGGAGGCCTTGCTCTGGTTCCCCTCCTTGTCCAGTACGTCGGCGAACAATATCAGGTGCAATGGATAGTAGGGCAGGTCCATGCCAATGTACTGGCGATCGACCTCGAGCGCCTGCTTGGCCGCCAACTTCGCCTCCTGCAGCTCGCCCAGCTCGAGCAGGTCCCGCGCCAAGAGTTCCAAGGAGACGGAGTGGAGGACCTCGGAGCCTTCCATGTTGGAATAGATGACCACCAGCCTCTCCATGGCCCGAGCGGCCCCGGCCAGGTCGCCCTCTGCCTTCAGCTGGGAATAGCTGTTGTTGAGCTCCCAGATCTGGTGATCATAGGCGCCTCCCTCATCGTTCCAGTTCATCGGTTCTCCTTAGCGGACCCAATAACCCGCCTGGTAGTTAATTGGTGCCACCATATCATCGCTCTTCCAGCGCCATCGCCACAAAATAGCTCTCTGGCATCCCGAATAGGTTGGGATTGATCTCTCCGATGTTCTTCCCCTCGGACCAGAGGGCCACATAGGCTTCGATGGCCGTGCCGTTGAATACGTCCGGGTCCTCGATATGGTACTTGACGAACTGCAACAGGCCGGCCTCGGTCTCCAGATTGTAATCATCCCCCATCTCTGTGATGCTGAAGACCTTCATGGTCTTGTTCTCCACCGGATCGAAGTTGCCGTTCAGCAAGCTGATCGTCAACATGCCCTCGCCGTCCTTGAACTCCAAGGACACCTCGTACTCCGCCGTCTCCGTGCCGTTCCACTCACCGGAGGAGCTCACGTACATCTTGCCGGTCGCCGTGATGTCAGGGCCGGCGGAATAGGTGAGGGCCGATATCACGAACGCCACGACCACTATGGCCACGATGATGATGACCACCACCAACCCCCATCGTCCCTCCAACCTGGATTTCGCGGCGTCGCTATCCGGATTCATATGTCCTCGTTAGGCAATTGCCATCGCTCCGATATAATCGTGACTGTCTGGTCTCCTCGCCTCTAACGGATCTCTATCATCATCGCCCTGGAGCCGATGGTGTCCACGTGAACGAAGCGGTCCGAGGCAGCTTGGTGGCATTGAAACCGGAGCATCGGGGCCACCATCTCCAACCCAGGTTCATCAGGTGCCCATAGTGCGGAGGATACGGTCGTTACCCATATGAACGTCCCGGGGTGTCCACCAAGCAGAATGGCCGCAAGCCACTTAGCTCCGGTTCACGACCTTGAGCTGGCTGAAATCGTAGCACTTCACCGGGCAGGCGGACTCGCAGTTCTTGCAGGCAGTGCCCAGGCAGAGCTCTGTCTCCACCTGTATCCTGTAATCGTCCTTACCTTGTTCCTGCACCTTCAGGGCGCGTTCTGGGCACCGCTTCTCGCAGGACTTGCATCCAGTGCATCCTTCGAAGTTACCGATGAGGTACACGCCGACCTGGTCCAGCACTTTGAGGCCCCGGTCCCCCAGGATCGGGATATCGGAGGAGACGATCCTGATGGTCTCCTTGGGTCGTTTGATGGGCGGTAACGGGCGATAACCTCCGTCCTTGAGGTACTTGTTGAACATCTCCATGGGCATGCCCTCGTCCCAGTAGGCGATCTCGTTGACGTATATGTCCTCGAATGCCTTCGAGGTGGCGAACATGATGTGCTTGGAGCTGATGGCGTTGGCCACGTCCTGCATGTGGTCCAGTCCGTTGTCGTCGACCAGGATGTCGTAGGCCATCATCAGCGAGGTGTTGCCCGCCTGCACCGTCTTGTCGATCCTCCGCGGCACCAGACCGACGGTCTGCGCCTTGAGCGGGTCGACGTAGGTGCCGGACGCTCCCGCCAGGTACATGGTCTTGACCTCGTCGTCGTCGATGCCGACCTCTTCGATCAGGGTGCGGTGACCGGCTCGGATGGCGCCCATGGCCTTGCCCGCCTCGTGCAGGTCCGACTCGGTGAAGGATATGCCGTTCATGAGGTGCATCTTCTTGTCAGCGGTCGCCACATCGGGCAACTGGATGATGCCGCTCTCCAGGCCCATGGCCACGCAGGCCACGCAACCGGTGCCGGTGATGCCCCGGGCGGGGACGCTCTCCAGGAGGTCGCCCCTGCCGGTCCTGGGATCGATGAGGGCGGTCTTGATCGGCTTCAACTTCGAATCGAGGACATAGTTGTACCACTTGCCATCCGGTCCAATGGACACGTCGGATATGGCCTCGGGGGCGGCCAGCATTCCGAACTCGATGGACTGCCCTTCCATGGCCGGTCCCGCGGCCGCTGACCCGGTGTAGAGCTCGCCCTTGTAGAGCAGGCCCATCTCCGCGTTCGTGCCGTAGTCGGTGACCATGCAGGTCTCCTTCTTGTCCATCATTCCGGTCTTCATGATCATGGCCAGGGCATCCGCGCCTATCTCATGGCGGATGGAGGGCGGGATGCGCACCTCGGCGTCCTTGCGGACATTGCAGAAGCCGAGTTCGTCGGCCTTAAGACTGTGGGCCTTGCGCTCCGGCACCTTCACGTTCAACCGCTTCAGGAGGGACTGGCCAGCGAATGCCAGGTCACGGATCTCGATGTTCTCGAACATGCTCAGCTGGGCGGGGTTGCCGCAGCAGCTGACCCGGACGATCTCGTTGGCAGGTGCGCCGTGCAGGGCGATGAGCTTGTCCACCGTCTCCATTATGATGCGATGACCGACCTCGTTGCCGTTCTCCAGCCAGAAGTGCAGGTGGTCCATGATGTTGGCGCCTGGTAAGGGGTGCCTCATGGTGATGGAGGTCGATATGATCTTTCCATGATTGGACAGGTCCACCAGGTGGGACCGGTATCCGCTGGTTCCGAGGTCAAGGGCGACACCGTAAGCCATGCTGTATCACTCTGGAGGGTAACTGTCGCATGCGTATAAAAAATCGAGCCCAGATTGCATTGCTGGATAGATAAATATGGCATGCAGGAATTCGGAATGGGAAGGGATGATTGGGAATGGACCGTTTAGCGAACGACGAATATGGAGATTCCTAGTAACCCCATCATTGGACCGCCTAAGATTGGATTTATGTAGAATGGATATAATTTGAGTGCTCATGACCCCCCGCGAAAGGTTCGATGCGGCCTTGGATCTGAGACCTCTTGATCGGCCACCATTGTTCTACCAGCATCTGGGGGCTGCGAAATGGGTCCTCCAGCACACCGGACTGACGATGCGGGAAGGATTCCACGACCCGGAGATTTTCGCAAAGCTGGCGACCGCGGCCCACGAACTATATGGCTTCGACAATGTGATGGCAGGGTGGGGTGACCTGCTCATCGAGGCCCAGGCGCACGGCATGGAATGGAAATTCCCTGAGAAGGATTTCTATCCCCGTCCCGCCCAATACCTCGACCTGGGGAAGGTGGATGCCGTTGTCCCCGTGGACCCGATGAAGGACAGTTACTGGTCGGTGCCGTTGAAGGCCGCCTCATTGATGCAGCAGAGGATAGGGAACGAGGTCAAGGTGATGGGTTGCCTGGACTCGCCCTTGCTCATAGCCTCAGAGCTGATCGGGATGGAACAGGCCCTGATGGCGGAATACAACTCCCCGGAGCTGGTCCATGGGCTGGTGCGGAAGATCATGGAGTCATGCAAGGCGTACGGGGAGGAGGCCAGCCGCATCGGGCTGGACACCATCTTCATGGACAACTCCTCGGCGGGCGGGGAGCTGAACTCGCCCGAGTTCTGCGAGAGGTTCGACCATTCCCACCTGCGCGAGCTGATGTCCTCATTCAGGGCGAAAGGGCTCCACCTGGTGTTGCACAACGACTCCATCCAACCTTATCTGGACATGCAATTGGCGCTAAAACCCAAAGGTCTGCACTTCCATCTGAAATCGGTCGACATGGTGAAGACCTTCGATATGTTGAGAGGAAAGACCTGCATCTTCGCCGGCATAGATCATCAGGTCTTGCTGTTCCAGAAAACCCCAGCGGAGATCGATGCAGAGGTGAAAAAGGTCATGAGCTGTTGGGGGGGCTCCCCTGGATTGGCGATGAGCGGAGGCTGTGAACTTGCCTATAAGACCCCGGTCGAGAACATCAAGGCTTTGAAGGATGCGACGGAAAGGTACGGTCGTTCTAGTTGAGAGCTTCGCGATTGACGGAAATGGCCGTGTTTACCCCTAGGAGAGCAGTGTTGACTAGGAAGCACCCTTCAACCGCGAAGCGTATGTTATTGGAAGGTTAGGGCAGGAGCCTTCCCGCATGACCCCTGCCCCGGGGACTTTTCCCCATGGGCCTTCTCCATCTTTTATTTACAGGTAATAATTTCCCTTTTGGGTTTAAATAATTTATCATTATTAGGATTTGTTTATCACAATTAGGATAACATATCCATCCAGAATGGTTTGATTGTGACCGCAATTAGATCATACTCAACAAATGATTCGGCACGATTACCACTTCTCAGGAAAAAAGTTCGACTCTAAGAACGTAAAAGAAAAAAAATAAATGGATGGGGGTGGACCCCCATTTTACCGTTTAACCCTTTACGCCCTTCACCATGCCGTGGATGTTGGCCAACGGCACGCGAGCGGCGAGTCCGCAACCAGGGGCGACGAGGTTGAAGCCGGCCCTAGCAACGCGCTGGGCCTCCTTCATGCAATCCTCGGGGGTTCCCTGTAGGAGCGGCTTCACAACGCCAATGTTACCGATCAGGGCAGCGCGGCCTGCGACGAGCTCAACGGCCTTCTCGGGCTGCACCTTCTCCTCGATGCTCAGACCAGTGGCGCCAGTGGCGATCATGTGGTCGAGCAGGATGGTGGTGTCACCGCAGATGTGCAGGACGGTCTTGGCCTTGCCAGCGTCGGCGAAGGAGTCCTTGATGTAGGGCTTGGCGAACTCATCGAACATCTCACCGGACAGCATGTCGGTGGAGGCGGACGGGTCGCTCATGACGATGACATCGGCGCCAGCGTCAGCGAGGGCCTTGATGTAGGCGCGCTCGAGCTTGGCCGAGGCGGTGATGAACTTGCGGACCGGGTCCGGGTCGGTGATCATCCAGAGCAGGAGGTTCTCGGTCCCGACCAGGTGACCGGCGATGGTCAGAGGTCCGGTGGTTGCATCGCCCAGGTCCACCGGGCACGGCTCATCTCCGGTGAGGACGTGGTGGTAAAGGTGCGTCGTCCTGACATTGTGGAACTCGTGGAAACCGATATCGACGTGCTCATGGGACTAGCGGTCCTGGCAGAGCGGCATTTGCCGGGAAGCGATATCTATGACCCCGTGGGCCTCGTGCGGGAATTCTCCGAACAATACGGAGAGAAATGGACTTTTCCCGTGAAGGCCATACTATTGAGAAAATCGCGGGGAATTTTGCGGGAGACAAGACCCTTTACTTCCCGGCAGTTTTCTGGAGAGCAACCGCCAAGGGGGTCTTGACCTTGGAGTACATTGACGGGATCAAGGTCTCAGACCTCCCGGCCTTGGAGAGTGCAGGTCTGGACAGGTGTCTCATCGCCAAACGCGGGGCCGATGCCTTCCTCACCATGGTCCTGACCCACGGATTTTTTCACGGCGACCCCCACCCCGGCAATATCTTTATTCTGCCGGATAACACGATCTGTCTCCTCGACTACGGAATGGTAGGCCGGCTCGATGAGCAAATGAAGGGCTATCTGGTCGATCTGTTGCTTGCCATAACCAGAAGGGACGTGGATGAGGTCGTCTCGCTTTTGAGCTACTCGGGTGACATTACCGAACAGATTAATATCCGGGCACTCAAGCGTGATCTCTCGGAATTCATCGACAGTTATTATGAACTCCCCCTTAAAGAGATTGAAGTGGGCAGGATGCTCATGGATTTCATCGAGATCATCACCACCTATCACATCAAATTACAATCCGACCTGACGCTGCTGACCAAGGCACTTATCACCATAGAGGGGATGGGCCGCGAACTCGACCCTCATTTCGACATGATCGATCATGTCCGGCCATTCATTGAAAAGGCTGTTCAGGAAAGGGTCTCTCCCCGGCATCTCGCCAGGGACATCAGTGAACATTTCTTGTCCCTCGTTCAACTTGCCAGGAACCTCCCCAGAGATCTCAAGGAGCTCCTTAACCGGATCAACCGGAACAAGTTCAAGATAGACCTGGAACACAGGGGGCTCGACCGCTTCATCAACGAACTGGACAAATCCATCAACCGCCTCTCGTCAAGCCTTATCATCGCTGCGCTCATTGTCGGATCATCGATCATAATGCAGACCGAGAAGGGGCCCCTTTTTCTTGGTTTCCCTGTCTTTGCCTTTCTCGGCTACACCATCGCTGCTTTTATCGGCTTATGGTGGGTTATCGCCATTCTTCGCTCTGGCAGGCTTTAGATTTCCCCTATCTTCCATGTCGCTACACCCTCCGATTGCTCTTACTCCTTGAAATAATGCCGGTTATCATATAGAGTTCATTGTCATGAACCTCTCCAGAAAGAATAGCGAAAACCCAGGGAATCAAGGGATATCCTCCTTGGAAACAAAGAAGCGGAAACGCGAGGGACTTATCATCGTCATCTCCCTCCTGTCGATTATTATTCTGACCTGGGCCGAAATCCACCTCGCAACATTGAGGGCGCCG
>CAWDXN010000006.1:0-135382 GCA_963806355.1 Methanomassiliicoccaceae archaeon
TGAGAGGATGAATAAAATGGTAATGTTTGGACCAATGCAGATGTTCGTGTTCGGTTTCCCAGGGAACGATTTCAACGGGATGATTTACCCCGCCTTCCAAGAGGCGAAGGAGAAGGGGATCATCAGGTTCGTGGACTACATGCTCGTCTCCAAGGACGAGGATGGGAACATCCAAGAGATCGAGGGCACCGACCTGGGAGAGGCGGAGCTGGTCGATCTGGGCGCCGGCATCGGGGCCTTGATGGGATTCGGCGCTGCCGGAGAGGAGGGCGCCAACGTGGGCTGGAGGGAGGGAGAGAAGGCGGTCATCGAGAATGGCTTCGGCTTCACCCAGGATGACATGGACAACATAGCCGATGCCATACCGGACAACAGCACCGCGCTGATCATGATCATCGAGCACCTCTGGGCCAAGGACATCAAGCAGCAGCTCCTCGATTCCAACGCCGTGATGATCGCCCACGGCATGCTGACCAGGGACATGTTCATCCAGATCGGCGCCATAGCGGCCGCCGAGGAAGCGGAGAGGAAGAAGGCTGCCAAGGCAAAGCCGAAGAAGAAGAGGGCGGCTAAGAAGAAGTGAGGAGCACCCATATAAACCGGTTGCCATTTCTAAAAATGGACAACCGCCACCAATCCTTTCCAATACCCGTGGAGGGCATGGCCAAGGAAACCATAGAAGGGATCAAAAAGAAGAGGTTGGGCAATGACCGAGAAAGTTGAGAAATGGACGATAGAGAAATCGCATCGGAAGACGAAGAGCAAGGTGCTGGGACCGGTTGACTATTTGGTCTTGGGGTTTCCCGGAAACAAGTTCAATGGGAAGATCGCCCCTGAACTGGAAAGATTAGAGAAGAACGGAACGATCCGTATAATCGACCTGGTTTTCATCCACAAGGACATCGATGGTAAGGTGGAAGCGATAGAGCTCAAGGACATGGGCGGTGAAGCGGGCGATTCCTTCGGCAAGTTCGCAAACAACCTCAACGAACTCCTCTCTCTGGACGACATCGATTCGGTTGGAGCGGCCCTAGCATTGAACAGCTCGGCAAGCATCTTGTTATATGAGAACACCTGGGCGGTCCGGTTCAAGGAAGCTTTGATCGATTCTGAGGCGATGTTGATCACCCAAGGACGTGTGCCTGGCGACGTTATCGCCAAGGTGACCGAGGAAAAGCAGCTGTATTGGGGTGATTGAAGATGAGAGGAAGAGGAGCAGCGTTGGTCATTGGGATGAAGGCAGGAGAGACCAAGGCAAAGCAACAGGCGGCGGCTCAACAACAGGCGGCGGCGGATGGGGCGGCCCAACAGAAAGCGGCAGATGAAGCTGCAAAGGCGGCGGCAGCCCCGGCACCAGCCCCGGCCGCGGCAGCCGACCCCACAGAACAGTTGAAGAAATTGGCCGAACTGCATGACCAGGGGATTATCTCCGATGAGGAGTTCGCGGCGGCCAAGAAGAAGGCCTTGGGGATCTGAATAGGCAATCTCTTTGTCGATGAAGATAAAAAGGAGGTGACAACAATGGTAGGAGCAGTGGGAAAAGTAGCGATTTTGAAAAAGCATGGGGATAAGAAGGATGAGAAGAAGTGAAATTCCTTTGTTAAACACCAAGGGGATCTCAGGCGGCCTCGGTTGATACCTCGGCCCTCACCTGAGCATTATTTCTTTTTCTAATCTGAATAATAATAGTAAGTTCAACTCAAGGAAGACGATTTCCTAATATTGATTCATTAATATTGTCCTGATATGATTATATTTTAAATTCGGGCAGACCCACCAATCCATCTTTTTTAATCGAAACCTGCCCTCATCCCGTCTGATAAGTCCCGTACTTGATTACACTATCCCTTAGTGCTTTTATGTTTTCCAGAGGGGTCTTGTATAGAAGTTCGCACCCCGGTGCTATGATAAGGCCAGGATCGTTGCCCCACGCTGCAATCACTCCCCTGACGTTTTCCTCGATCTCGGCCGGTGTGCGGCTAAACAGCAAATCTCTGTGGTCGATTCCTGCCATGACCGTGGTTTTCCCCTTGAGCGACTCAAAAACCTCGGGCACGTTCAAGGCATCCAGGTTAAGATGCAGTGCGGTAGGATTGACCTCAAGCTGTGATTGCCAGAACGGGCTCGCGGCACAGTTATGCAATATCGTCCGAAGTCCATGCTGATGGTATGAGTCCATTTCCATTTCTAGATATTTTCTATCGAACCGTTCGTACATCTCTTGGCTGACCATCTCGCTTCCTGCTGTCCCATTCTCGATAAAAACATCCTCTACTCCTAACTCGATAATTCTCTCACCGTAAGCCTTAGACGATTCCGTCAAGGTAATTAGCAAATGGTCTACCGCCTCCGGATCGGTGAGGTATCCGATCAAGAGGTTCTCCATTCCCACTAGTTCCGAGGCGATAACCGTAGGCGAGTTGATGCACCCCACGACCGGGACTTTGCTACCATAATGGTCTATCATTATTTTTGCTGCCTTGATCGGCACCGACCAGATCGGGTCTTTACAAGGGTCTATCGGCTGGACCTTTTCCAAATCGGACATGGGGACGTACTGGTCCACCCGTGGATAGAAATCCCTCTCCGGGAACTTCCACTTCATGCCATGAGCCTGAGCCTCGATCAATATGTCACCCCATCCGGCCATCACATTGTCGAACCCGAAGCGTTCGTAGGCGGCCATGGCCAGTTTGGAAAAGACCTCTGGATCGAAGAAGCCATCACGCATCCTCAACCCGGTGGACTGCAACAACCACTTCGCGGCCCCCAGATGTTGGTAGAAAAGAGGGATGCGATCAGGAACATGGCCATCGAGGGCGGCATGAAAACGCTGGGTAGAATTCATCAATTCCATAATAGCAATCCCATCGAATAGTATCGAGAATATTAAACCATTGTGAAATCGTGTCACTGGTTAATAATTAAAAAAGGAAGGGATTAGCTGAATCTTTGTGGTCGCGATCGAGCGAGACGCTACGATCCCGAAGGGGATGGTTGTGACCATCTCCGGCCACAAGTGCCCAGCTGCCCCAAGTAGGATGACCACTGATACAACCACATGATAGAATGAGTGACGGACCATCTATGCTTTCAACAGAGGAGATGCATGTGTGTAAGGGACCTGTGAGGAACAGAGGTGTGCGATGACGCAAGTGGACGCTTTTCCGATTAGACCACTGCTCGTCCTCGTATCATATCATCACAGGAACACCGAGAAGATCGCAAGAGTGTTGGCGGACGTGCTCGACGCGCCCATCAGATCTCCTCAGGATATCCGACCTGAGGATGTCCAAGGATACGACCTGATCGGATTCGGTTCTGGCATCTATGATGGGATGCACCATAAGGAGCTACTCCACCTTGCTGAGAGGTTGCCAGAGGCTGACGGCAAGAGGGCGTTCCTGTTCTCCACGAGCGCTATCGTGAATGATGATAAGGTCGCCAAGGACCACTCGGCCCTCCGGAACAGGCTTCAACAGAAGGGTTACGATATCGTCGATGAGTTCGCCTGCAAGGGCTTCAACACGAACAGCTTCCTCAAGTACTTCGGTGGGATGAACAAGGGCAGACCGAACCAGGAGGACCTTGAACTGGCAGAGAAGTTCGCCATTAATTTGAAGAAAAAGGACTCGACAGAAAATTGATGAATAGAAACGATACGTGGTGTAACTTTAGGGCGTGTTCTTCTCGAACACCGAGAGGTAAATGACAATTAGGCTTCACCGAAGAGGCGAACCTCGACGAGGGTCGATGTGGCCGACCTCGTTCGCGCTCTTAGAGTTGACATCTGTCGAACGAGGTGAGGGAGAACGTCGCTCCGTGAAGAGAGCGGTGAGCTGAGCACTGAGCTCGTATAGGTCCCTCCTTGGGTTGCTGGACATAATAAGTGCCCTTCTGCAAGAGAAGGCTCCCCAGCATCGTAAAAGCCTCGTGGCGATCTGACATCGGAAGAGTACTTTCGCGGCAGACCAGTCATTCTGATGAGGTAGAATCCCCTCCTCCATGATCCTTCCCCCACCCCACCGACCTGTCATTTGCCACCTCTGCAAAGAGGACACCACCGACTTGGACACACTCCCTGCATCCGGTTCATCAAGTGTACTCTTCACCGTATTTCTTCCGCCACTCGGCGATAGGGATCGAGAACTTCTTCTCTATCTCGGTACGGTAGTTCGGACCGCCGTTATAGGCACAGAATGGGATGATGCGACCATCGGGGGTGGAATAGTGGATGGCACAGCGCTTGACCCTCTCAACATCATAGTTGTAGTTGTCCTGGAAATGCATCCCACCGATGAACATCATGCTCCAGGAGAACTTGGCCACGCTCTTCTTCGATGAATCGCTGAACATCGAGCCCATCATCTGCAGGAAGCTGGTGGTGGACATGCCATCTGGGACCTTGTCCTTGATTATATGCTTCTTGAGGATGTTGAGAGCCTTGACCTTGGATGGGAACTTGACCTTCGACCTCTCCGCCTGCACACTCAGATCATAAAGCTCCTTGCAGAGAGGCTCGACCTCCACGAAGCGGGTAAGGGGCACAACGGTTTTCTCGTCCTTGATGAACAAATAGGTGGCCATCCCGCAATGGGGGTGCGCTGTGAAGGTGACCTTGCTCTGTTCCTGGAGGGCGGAGATCAAGGTGGAGATGGGCACCACGCTCGGGACGGGATAGAAGTCTTCCTTTGTGATTTGGCCTCCGGTCTGATTCTCCAGGTCCTTGACCAGATCGGGGAGGGTATATCGGTGCTGGCTCCGTTCCTCCTGGTCGATGCGGCCGGTGAAGGCTACGGGTTGGAAATTGATGCCCCTGATCACATCCCTATTCTTTAGGGCAAATTTGAGTATCTCACCCACTTGGTCGTCATTAACGTTCTTCACCACGGTTGGGACAAGAACGATCGAGGGTCGTCTTTCCATCTTCTGCACGTTCTCCACGACCTTCAGCTTCGTGTTTAGGAGCGGCACAGCCCCTGGACACCTTGTAGATGTCATCGCGAAGACCGTCGAACTGAAGGTAGATCGTGTTCATACCTGCCTGCACCGCCGCCTTGAGGAACTCAGGGTCCTTAGCGAACTTGATGCCATTGGTGGCCGCCATGATCTGGGGGAACCCCATCTCTTTGGCCTTGGCGATTACCTCGATGAACTTGGGGTATATGGTCGGCTCCCCGCCGGAGAACTGGACCGTTGTTGTCGGGACCGGTCTCTCGTCCCTCACCATTTGCATCATCATCACTATCTCGTCGAAGCTCGGCTCATACACATATCCCGCTGCGTTAGCGTTCGCAAAGCATATGGGGCACTTGAGGTTGCAGCGATTGGTAAGGTCGATCATGGCTAGGCAGGTGTGCGTTAGGTGAAGCTGGCAGAGGCCACATTCGTTGGGGCATTCGGTGGCGTTCGAGATGAATGGATTCTCTACGCCCGTTCCGTCGTATGCGAACCTCTCCGCCCTAAGGTACATGTCCTTGTCCGACCAATAGACGTCCACTACCTTGCCATGGTCAGGACATTCCTTCTCCATCATGACTTTCCCATCCTGTTCGAATATCGTCGCGGGGATGACCTTCCTGCACTCAGGACAGAGGGACTGGGTCGTCTTCGGAAGCCCTTTCTGTAAAACGCTTGGTTTGGCTATCATTGACACATGCACCAGCTAGAAAGGTGAAGTAAACGTAACTAAATTTTTCTATGGTAAGAAGAACGGCTCAGCCATCATATCCCTTTGCCTACGTTTTCCAATCCATGATCTCCCTTAACTGATATCGGATAGTGTTAAGATGGACAGTTGGGGGAATGGGACCCGATCGGATAGGGGATCATTGGTCGAAGACCATGCCATTGCTCATGCGATGGCTCCTCAACATCTCACCGCATCTGGGAGCAAAGAAAGTTAGTACGGACGATGTCCGGGATCCCCATGTTGATGGCCACATAATCGTAGAAGATGAGGTTGCCTGGTGTTTCCACCAGCTGGCTCCTCAGATCCCTCCCAATTGCATTTGTAGCATCTTATCAAAGACCTCACCATGAACCATAGGTCCCATGGTCCCTGGCGGCCTGGACCAAGGCATGGACGTTCGCGGGAAGGGCGTCCGGTGGCAGTTCACAGGCCGTCCCCAAAATGTAACCGCATTTGCTGTCCCTTCCCTTGATCAATTGCTCCTTGGCCTGGTCGTAGACCTTTTTCGGGTTAGGCAGGATCATTATCTTCGTGTCGACCGACCCCATTATGGTCGCCCTGTCCCCGAACTCCTTCGCCAATATGTCCGATGGGAAGACCTCCCTTCCCTTGTAACCGATGTGGAAGATGGTCATGGACGAGTACGGCACCTGGTCCCTGAAAAGCTTGTATGAGGTCTCGTGGTTTCCGCAAAGGTGATAGAGCAGTTGCGGCCCAGCTCCCTTCCTCATCGCCTTGTCGACGAACGTTCTGAGATACTTCACCGAGAGCTCGTTGACGTCGGTGTCCGAGAATATGTCGTTGTTGGCCAGACACCGACCCGGTCGAGATCATGGCCGTCCCATATCGGTTGGCCATCAGTTCTGCCCCGTTGACAGCCACCTCGGTGTACTTTGAAACGAGCTTGTCGCAGGCATCCCTCTCCGTCATGGTCCACATGATGAAGTCGGCGATGCCGCATAGCTGCGCGCCGCCACCGGTCAGGTCCGATGTGTATGTCATCGGGATGAACATCTTGGGCAAGTGTTCCTGGACATAGTCCTGGGCCTCGATCATGCGTCGTCCGGTCCATCCGTTCTCCATCTCCTTTAGGTCCGGGACCTCCAGTTTGTCGACGGCCTCGATGTCATGGATGGTGGGTTCCTTGACCACCGGGGGAAGGTAGGGCTTGAACTCGATCTGGGCGCCAAGCTCGGCCACCCATGGCAATGAGAAATACCAATGGGTCACAGGAAGGAGGTCGTACATCTCCGAGGCGTTCGCGACACATCTCGCCCCCAGCGCAGGGTTGGTATAGAAATCGTTGATGGTGTATCCAGTGATGAGGGCGGCATGGGAGAGCATCATGGGGTCGACGTCGATCCTATCGAAGTTGGAACCGGTGAACGGGCTGGCGAACCTCTTCTCAGCATGTTTGTGCCATTTCTCATTCACGGATGGAAAGATCGCATCGGGATTTGGGTCCATGACCACGATAACATACCAACACGAATATAGATTGTCCCAGATTTTATCTGAGATTCAAGGTCATCCCTTTTCACTCTCCGACCTGAATACGAAAAGTATTCAATAAAGACCTCTTGTATGAGTTCCATTTTAACCTGGATGAGGCGACTGCAAATATCATGCCTTCACCAATTCACAAATGGGTCCTAGCCAGCCGAGAATAAACAACGCACCTCCGCACAGTTTTTCACCGAACATTGGACCCACCCGATCGATCCCAGCCCGTCCTGCCAATGAGTCAAAAGACCTATATGGACCGGGCTGACATAATGCGGCCGATGCGAGAGGGCAGCCTGGAAAGGCGGGATGTGGCGTTGCTCCATGTGCTGATGCGCGACTCGAGGGCGACGGAGCAACAGGTCTGCGGGATAACTGGAATGCCGCAGGAGGAGGTGGCGCAGCGAACGGAGGCCATGGTGCAGGCGGGCATCATCCGCTCGTTCACGACCAAGCCGTCCTTGACCTCACTAGGCGCCACCAGTGTCCTGGTGTACGGCAAGAGCCGGCTTTCCACCTTGGAGGAGGCGAAGGACCACCTGATTTCCAATGACCGAGTGGCCTGGGCCGCCCTTTCCGGAGCGGGCAGGCTTTATGTGGCCCTCCACCTGCCCGATCCAAAGGAGAAGGACGCCCAATTGCGCAAGGTGGAGGGGGAGGCCATGCTGCTCCGTCCCACCGCAGCGGTGCGAGACCTGTTCGTTTCCCAACCTGGCGCCCATGAATACGATCAATTGGAATGGGGGATCGTCCGTTCGCTATCAAAGGACTCGCGCAAACCCGTCGAGGATGTCGCCAGAGAGCTGGGGCGAGGCGTGGAGGAGGTGGATGGTCACCTTCGCAGGATGATGCAGAACGGCCTCCTGGACTTCTCCGTCGAGTTCGACCCGAACCAATGCGCCAACCCAATGTGCCTTTTCCATGTGGAGACCATCGATACATACGCGCTGGAGGACCGAGTGAGATGGTGATGGAAAGGAACGCCCCGGCCCTTCTGTTCTTCAACACCTATTCCAACGTCAGGCAGCTCATGACCACCATGGCCATCCCCCAGGACTTTGAGGACCTACGAGGCATCATGCGTTCCTTGAGGGGAGAGGGCGGCTTCGGATATGTGGAGGCGAACCCCATCCTGTCCTCTTGCCTGATGGACACCTGGAGGGACAAGATGGTCATGGAGAAAGGAGGTCCAGCACGAAGGAAAAGGTAAAGTGGTCGGGTCACCTTATCGACAAAGAAGGAGTAGGATGCTTTGGTAGAATGGTACGGACTGCCATTGGGTGTCAAGGCCCCTGATTTCCATCTGCCCAACGAGTGCACCAAGATGGTCCACCTGGCAGAGCTGATCGGGAAAAAACCGGTGCTGCTTGCCTTCTACTGCGCAGATTTCGGGGTCATGTGCGCGGTGGAGATGATCGGGCTGCGCGACCGCTATGACAAATTCGGCCCCCTATGCCACCTGTTGGCCATCAGCACCAACACCACCTACTCTCATGGCGCCTGGTCTGACTCGCTGAAGCTCCCCTTTCCATTGCTGAGCGACATGGATGGGGCGGTCTCCAAGGCCTATAACGTCTGGCCACCTGAGGAGCTGGTCGGATACCTAGAGGGACGATCGTTGCGCGCGGTCTTCATCCTCGACCGAGAAGGTATGATAAGGTATTGCTGGGCCCCGGACGACCCAGGGCTGGAGCCGAACTATGCGGAGCTCCTAGATGTGCTTAAGACGCTTCAGAACGGCCCTTAGGCACCAAAAGGGTTTTCATGCGGAAGATGGGTACGCAGTCAGGCATGGAACAGGCGAAAGTGCCATCTGTGGGTTCCAAAGCGATCGATTTCGAGCTTCCGGACGAGGTGGGGCGCCCTTTACGGTTCAGCTCGGTCTGGTCCCAGGGACCGGTGCTTTTGCTCTTCTATCCCACCGACTTCGGCATGCATTGCAGCCTGCAGATGAACCAGGTCCGGGACAATTACCAACGGTTCCAAGACCTGGGCGTGACGGTCCTGGGCATCAGCACCAACACCGTCCATTCCCATGGCACGTGGCAGATCGAACCTGCGTTTGCCTTTCCATCTGGTGAGCGACATCGACGGGAGGGTGGCCCGTAGCTATGGCATGATGTGCCCGGAGGACAGCTGGCTCAAGGGCCGGTCCTGTCGGAGCGCCTTCCTGGTAGGCAAGGACGGCGAGCATCCTTTACGCTTGGTTTCCGCCGGACCAGTCCTACACCCCTGACATCGATGACCTTTTAAAGGACATCCGACAGGCCTTGGGAGTATGACCGGCCAAACGCGGGTTCTTTATGATGAGTTTTGAAGAGTCTCGGGAGACCTGACGTTCCTGGCCCAAGAGCTCTAGCGGGCAGGAGTGCAGAGGAGAGTCGAAGGCCAAGGTCTCATATTCGCCCCCCTCGCCCGATATGTTGATACCGCTTCTTTTGGAGACGACCTTGAGGTCGCCGATGGCCTTCTCATCGATGACCCGTCCCAACCAATTCTGGTCCAGGCCTTCCGCGAAGGTACCGACGATCATGGCCCTGACCCCGGCCTGCACCATGTCGCGCAGCAGCATCTCCTGGTCCTTGCGCCATAACGGCGAGAAGCAACGCACGCCCAGCCCTTCGCACACCCGGTTGATGCGGTCCCATTGGTAATCGGACGCGATGGCACCGGTGATCACGCCATCGATGTCAAGACCTGCGAGCGCCCCTCTCAGGGCCTCAAGGTCCTCGTCCTCCTGACCGCTAGATGGTACGCTGACGAGTTCCTTCCCCATGGCCTGGGCATGGAGCGGCACTGTGTCCAGGTTCAAGGTGTGGAAGAGCATGGCGTAGGGGTCCTGGGGCACGATCGTGACCAGAAAAGGGACCTCCTGACCGCTCTGCTCCATGAGATAGGTGGCATAGGTCGAGTCCTTGCCGCCCGAGAACAACGAGGCCAGCCTCATGATGCCTTGAAGGCCGTGACCGCTAATGAACCTTTAGACCATGTCTCTCAAACCAAATATATCCCCAATATCATGTCCAGGACATGTATTGCGCCAAGTGCGACAAGACCATCCCGGACGAGCGGCTCCAGGAGATCGGCGTGAAGCTCGCCGAGCAGTTCGGCGACGATTCGCTGAGCAAGGGGGTCTGCCCGGTCTGTGGCACCAGGCTGATGAACCCAAAGAGGAAGGCGAAGTGACATGCGCATCGAGGAGATGACCAGGGATGAGTTCGTGGCGGCGGTGGCCAAGCGCCCAGTGGTGATCGTTCCCTTCGGGGCCTGCGAGGCACACGGCCCGCATCTGCCACTGGGGACGGATTCCTATCAACCGGAGGCGCTGGCCGATGAGGTGGCGAGACGCCTGGGGGGTTTGGTGGCCCCGATGGTCCGCTACGGACAGCACAGCTCCACCAAGAAGATGCCCGGCACCCTAGGCGTCCGCATGGAGACGCTGAAGGCCCTGGCCATCGACATCATGGAATCGCTCATCGCCAACGGGATCGACAAGATCGTACTGGTCTCGGGGCACGCTGGCACCATCCATCTGGCCGCGCTGAAGTCCGCCTGCGAGGAGATCGTGGAGAGACATGAGGTGCGACTGATGATGCTGACCGACTACGATATCGCCTTCAAGTTCACCGGCGAGTACTGCGGGGAGGAGCCGGACGGACATGGCGGGACGATCGAGACGGCGCGGGTCATGGCCATCCGACCCGACCTGGTCAAGAAGAGACGCGGCAAAGGCAGCTGCACCAGCTCCAACTACATGGTGGTCTGCCACCCGGAGGACCACTATCCCGACGGCTTTGTCGGTGACGCCAAGAAGGCGACGCAAGGAGACGGGGGAGGAGATGAACAAGCACATCGCCGACGAGCTGACCCAGCTGATCCAGAGTAACTTCGAGGTATGAGCATGTCGGAGCTGAAACGCCAAGCGGCGGAGAGGGCGGTCGGTTATGTCAAGGACGGCATGGTGGTGGGGCTTGGGACCGGCAGCACGGCTTATTTCGCAGTGGAGGCGATCGGTCGTCTGGTCCATCAAGGCCATTCTCTAAGGGGCGTGCCGACCTCAAAGGCCACAGAGGACCAGGCCAGGAAGTGCGGCATCCCTCTCCTCGAGCTGGACCAGGTGGACAGGATCGATGTCACCATCGATGGCGCCGACGAGGTGGACGGCCGAATGGACCTGATCAAAGGACTTGGTGGGGCGCTGCTCCGGGAGAAGATGGTGGCCTACATATCCAACCAGCAGGTGATCGTGGTGGACGACTCCAAACTGGTGTCCAAGTTGGGTCAGAAGGCCCCGTTGCCGGTCGAGGTGGTGCCTTTCGGGCATAAGCGGACCAGGAAGCACTTGGAATCGTTAGGATGTCGTGCGGAGCTCAGAGGAGGACAGACGCCTTTCGTCACCGATAACGGGAACCTGATCTACCATTGCCGCTTCGAATGCATCGACGACCCATATGAGCTGGAGCTGCAGTTGAAACAGATACCAGGAGTGGTGGAGACCGGCCTGTTCCTCCGCCTTGCCACGAAAGTGGTGGTCGCAGGCGAGAGGGGCATCGAGGTCAGGGAGAGGTAGTTCAGTCCTCTGCCCTGGCCTGTGTCTTCAGAAGCTCTATGTTCGCCTCGATGCGCTCGATGCGCTTTCGTTCTTCCTTCTCCAAGGTCTCGATTATCTTGTCCCAAGGAATGGCCAGCTTATAGGCGTGAACGGGACGGCCCTTGCCTTCCTTCTTTAGGTCCCGTTTGATCACCCATTTGCGCCGGCGCAGCTCCTGCATGGCTATGGAAACCTCTGGTTGCCTTAGCTGGGTTGACAGCTCGATGTCCACAGAAGTGGTCTCCTCTTTCTTCCTTAGGTATGCCAGGGTCTTTGCCACGTTCTTAGGCATCCCTGTACCCATGAGGATCTCCACTAACTGCTCGTCCTTCTTGTTAAATCCCCTCTCGACCAAACTCAACGCCTCCCCTTAATTGAAACGGTTTCTTGCTATCGCAATTAGAAGATTTATTATGTGCAAGATATAAATCATTTTCTATTTATGATTAATATTGAAATGCCTGGATAAGATACTGGCTATGTAATTATATTGCGCGCCATTAACATAAATGCCACTAGATTATTCCCCATCTGGATTGGTTTTGTTTTCATTTTATAATAATATCATTATAGATATAAATTACGAATGAGATCAGACCTTCCCGTCCCTATCGGCCCCGATTTGGTTCGGTGCGAGGCCGGCCGCTTGTCCCTTGGACATCGAAGAAACCGTTCTGGATAATACCCTCGGAACCAATAGCCAGATATATACCAGATATCCCATCTTCTGTAATACTTTAAATAATATATCAGTATTAGGGCATTTTGCTTCCAAGGGTGTAGCTATGAAGATGCCCAGGTCAATTAAAACTTACTGTCCTTCATGCAAGGTCCATACCGACCATGAGGTCGAAAGGGTCAAGAAAAAGAAGGCCAGCGAGCTCAAGTGGGGTCAGAGACGATTCAGGCGGGCCACCTCCGGTTATGGAGGTTTCCCAAGGCCTAAGCCTGAGGGTCGCGAAAAGCCCACCAAGCGCGTAAACCTACGTTACCGCTGCAAGAAATGCAAGAAGGCCCACCAGAAGACCTGCTTCCGGGCCAAGAAGTTCGAGCTGACGGAGTGAGCGATATGACCCACACCAACAATTTCGTTAAGATCAAGTGCGCTGACTGCGGGAACGAGCAGATAGCGTTCAAGAAGCCAGCGACCAATGTCGCATGCCACGTATGCGGCTCTACCCTGATCAAACCCCGTGGCGGTCACGGGGAGATGAAGGGCGAGCTGCTTGAGGTGGTCGACTAATGCCCAAGACCAGCGAGTTCCCGGAGGAAGGCGAGCTCGTTGTGTGTACTGTACAGAACGTAAAGAACTTTGGTGCCTTCGTCACCCTTGACGAGTACGGCAACAAGGAAGGTTTCATCCACGTCCGCGACGTGGCCACGGGCTGGGTAAAGTACATCCGTGACTACGTGCGCGAGGGACAGAAGGTGGTCTGCAAGGTCCTCGGCGTCGATACGTCGAAAGGCCACATCGACCTGTCCTTGAAATCGGTCAACGAGCACCAGCGCCGGGACAAGATCCAAGAGTGGAAGAACGAGACCAAGGCGGAGAACCTCCTCAAGATCGTGGCCGAGCGCCTGAACCGTACCCCGGAGAGCTGCTTCGAGGAGTTCGGCTTTGACCTGGTGGAGAACTATGGCACCTTGTATGGGGCCTTCGAAGCATGCGCGGCGAACAAGGACGCTCTGAAGGAGCTCGGCATGTCCGGCCCCTGGACCTCTGTGTTCTATGAGGTCGCGCTAGAGAACGTCACCCCGCCCTTCGTGCAGATATCCGGTTACCTGGAGGTCAGATGCCCCGCCCCGGACGGCATAGACCGCATTCGGACCGCCATGATGGCCGGCGTGGAGATCTATCCCGAACATGTCACTATCCAATACATCGGTGCCCCACGCTACCGCGTCGTCGTCACCGCAGAGGATTACAAGGAGGCGGAGGACATGTTGAAGGATGTGACCAGCACGGTCATCGCTTCGATCAAGGACGCCGAGCGGGGAAGGCTCTTTCTCGCGCGAGGCCAACAAATAGGTCGGCGCGCAAATCTTATCCGTAGGCGGTTCACATAGGGGTGCAGAGGCGTAAATGCGAACGACTTTACGTAAATGTCCATTGTGCAAGGAATACACCTTGAAGGACACCTGCCCCAGATGTGGGGTCGGGACCGATGTGCCCATACCGCCCACGCTATTCGCCGGAGGACAGGTACGGCAAGTACAGAAGGATGATGCGTCAGGAGTGGAGGGAGAGAAATGGATAACATTATTATGATCACCAGCGAGGAGCCGGAACTGAACGAGCCCATCATGGTAGAGGGTCTGCCCGGCGTCGGTAACGTGGGCAAGCTGGCAGCGGAGCACCTGGTGGAGCAGCTCAAGGCGACCAAGTTCGCCGAGATCTACTCCAAATACTTCCCGCCCCAGGTACTGCTGGACGACGATGGCGTGATCCGTCTGGTCAGCAACGACCTTTACTATGTGCGCGGGGAGGGCGAAAGGCCGGACCTGATCATATTGGTAGGCGACTACCAGGGACTGACACCGGAGGGCCAGTACGAGCTCTCGGACCACATGCTCAAGGTCGCCATGGACCATAAGGTGAGGCGCATCTACACCCTGGGAGGCTATGGCATCGGGCGCATGGTGGAAGAACCCCGCGTGCTCGGGGCCGCTACCTCCATGGAATTGGTGGAGGAGATGAAGGAGAAGGGAGTGGTCTTCTCCAAGGGCGAGCCGGGAAGCGGCATCGTCGGGGCCTCCGGATTGTTGCTCGGATTGGGCAAGGTGCACGGTATGGAGGCAGTGTGCCTCATGGGCGAGACCTCGGGATACTTCGTCGACCCGAAGGGGGCTGAGGCGGTCCTACGCATATTGTCCGCGCTGCTAAACGTCGAGGTCGACTTCAGCGCATTGCAGGACAAGGCGCAGCAGATCGAGTGATAACCTCCAAGCTCAAGGAGAATGAGGCCCCGCAGGAGAAGCGCCGCGAGGACCTGGGTTACATCGGTTGAACCGTCACAAACCATTTAAATAATTAAAATTTTCAATATTAATTAAAAAATAAAAAAAAAGGGGAGGTAATCGTGACCTCAGCCTCAGAATGTGCATCCCATCCCATTCTGACAGGCCTACTTCTTGAGATATTTCTGCTCCATCTCTTCGATGTCTGCAAGCGTTTTCTCTGCCTCTTCCATCCTTTTCATCTTGTCCGCCACTAGATCCAGACGGTCATAGATGAGGTCCCTGATGGCTGCCCTTATCGCCTCCGACCGGGACGGGAAGTCGTCGACCTTCACCAGGAAGTCCAACGCTCTGATGTACCGGGCTGGAAGCCTAAGGGTCACTTTTTCGAGGTCTGTGTCCTCCATAGCCGCCCCCAAGGAATTAAAGAGGTCTATTCGACCTTCTTTGTCTGACATTGTATGTCTGAGTGACTATAAATAACTTCGTTAAAAAACGCATGAAATCGGAGGTGTTGGCTCGATCGTTTGGATCTACTGGAAGGTACCAGAGGATCGAAGGATGAAATGACACCGAACGAAAATAGGGAACAAATGCTATATATGGTGATGCATTTAGGAGGAAAACACCCCGACTTAGCTCAGACTGGCTGGAGCGGCTGACTGTAGTGGGTTCACCGGTTCGCCGGTACTTTAACGCCGATATCAGCAGGTCCCCGGTTCAAATCCGGGAGTCGGGACCAATAATATCTCATGCGCGGCCTCGCTCCATCAGACCCCGTATGGCACCTTCGCTCCTATCAAGGACTTCGTTCTCGTCGAAGGTCAGTATCTTGCGGTCTCTCATCACTACCGCGCCGTCGCATATGACCGTTTTGACGTTGGAGCTGTTGCCGGAGTAAACGATGTTCGACACCATCGTTCCCGGCCGCAACGGCCGCAGGTTCGGGGCCCTCCCGTCCAGGATGACCAGGTCTGCCTTCTTCCCGATCTCGATGGAACCGATGGAGTCGGCCATGCCCACCGCCTTAGCGCCTCCGATGGTGGCCAGGTCTAACACTTGCTGCGCCGGCAGCACCGTCGGGTCCCATCGATAGCATTTCTGCAGCAGGGCCAGCATCTTCATGTCCGCCATCATGTCCATGCTGTTGTTGGTGGTCGACCCGTCCGTCCCTATGGAGACGTTGACACCGTGGACGAACATCTCCGGGAGCGGCGCCACCCCGCCAGTGGCCAGCTTCATGTTGGACACTGGACAGGTTGAGACCGAGCAGCCGTTGCGCCCCAAGGCCTTGACCTCGTTGATGGTCAGCCAGGCTGCATGGGCGGCCAAGCATCTCTCGCTCAGCACACCGATGGACTCGAGGTGCTCGGCCGGCCTCATACCGGTGCGGGCCTTGTGATCATAGACCTCCTTCCTCGTCTCGCTCAGATGGAAATGCATCAGCGCCCCGGTCCTCTTGGAGAAGTCCTCGGCTTCCTGGAACGTCTCGTCGGAACAGACGTAGACGCCTTGTAGACCGATGCCTGGGGTGACCCTCGCCTCATCCTTGTGGTCCTGATGGAAGCGCTTGCAATTGTCCAGCGGTACCCCTTTCTGGGTGGTGTACTGCTGGTCTAGAACGGCCCAGCAAAGCACGCCACGGATGCCGCTCTCCACCACCGCCTTGGCGATCACATCCTCGGCATAGTAAAGGTCGACGAAAGTGGTCGTGCCCGAGCGGACCATCTCCATCAGCCCCAACTGGGCCCCGACCGATATGTCCTCGTCCTTGCGGTCCGAGTCAATAGCGAACACCCGGTCCAGGAAGGTGGGGAACGGGACGTCGTCGGCCACCCCCTTCATGATGGACATCGCCACATGGTTATGGGTGTTGATGAGCCCGGGGATGACCATGTCCCCCTTGGCGTCGATCACCTCGTCGGCCCCGCCCTGAACGGTGCCGATCTGCTTGATGATGTTGCCTTCGACCAGGACATCGCCCCGGAGGATCTCCCTCTGTGCGTTCTGGGTGATGATGTTCGCATCCTTGATCAATAGGCTCTTCATCGCCCTGGGAAGGGTTTGGGGCCCATAAATAGTTCCTCACATGACCCTACGAAAGGTAGAAATCATCGCTACCCGTGATATGCCCTTGAGGGCCGATAGGCGGCGGAAAAATGACAACCCTGACTTTCTTGGGCACAGGCGGAGGTCGTTTCGCCACCATCTACCAGGTCAGGGGAACCGGGGGCATCTATCTCAAGGACGGGGTGAACGTGCACATAGACCCGGGTCCAGGGGCATTGGTGCATATGGCCAGGTTGAAGATGGACCCGGCCAAGACCGATGCGGTCATCATATCCCACTGCCACCCGGACCATTACACCGATGCGGAGGTGTTGTTGGAAGGCATGACCCGGGGGGGATTGAAGAAGCGGGGAACGCTCATCGGGAGCAGGACCGCGCTCGAGGGGGAGAACGGTCACGGGCCGGCCATCTCGAGATACCACCATGGACTGCCGGAGCGCGCTATGGTGGTGGGAAAAGGGGACCGGTTCAACATCGGCGCCCTCGACGTGGATGTCCTCGGCACCAAACACAGCGACCCGAGCGGGGTGGGGTTCAAGTTCAACACCAGCGCCGGGGCCATCTGCTACATGAGCGACACCGAGATGGACTCGGAGGTGACGGCGCAGCACAAGGGGGCCAGAGTGTTGATCTTGGCGCTGACGAGGCCATTGCATTCCAGGGTGCCGCAGCATCTGTGCACGGAGGATGCCGCAGATATCGCCAAGGAGATCCGACCGGAGATGGTCCTGCTCACGCATTTCGGCGCCAAGCTGATATACGAAGGCGTGGGCAAGCAGGCCCAGTTCATCGAAAGGGAGTCGGGCGTAAGGACGGTGGCGGCCGAGGACCTCATGACCGTGCACCTAGGCAGGGGAATACGCTTTTCTGGAAAGAAAGGGGAAGGGCAGGATGAAATGCTGGACGAGGGTGTCGACCCTGCCCAATTGGACTAGACCCTCCTCGCATCCTTCCGATGTCCCGTGCTATTTAAACCATATGCAATCGCTCTATGAAGCTCTAATGAAGGCAACCAAGAGAGGGGTCAGACCCTCAGGTTACGATGATGAGACGCGCCCCCTACATAAGTTATTTAAAAAAGGGCGCGCGATTCGCGTGTGATGATCATCTGCCTCATATCGGGCTTTCTGGGCAGCGGTAAGACCACGCTCATGATCGACCTCGGAAAAAGATTGGGAAAGAAGGGGAAACGCGTGGCCATAATCGTCAACGAGGTTGGCGAGGTGGGCGTGGACGGGGCGTTGATCGACGCTTATGGGCTGAACAGCGTGGAGCTGACCGAGGGATGCATATGCTGCTCCCTCTCTGGGAGCTTGCAGAACACGCTCAGAGTGGTCGCCAATGATTACAAGGCGGACATCATCTTCATCGAGCCCACCGGGATCGCCCTGCCCTCCAAGATCAATGGCATCATCCGAACCTCGATGGTGGAGCACGAGAGCAAGCTTGGCATATGCGTGGTCGACGCGTTCCGGGCGCCCCGCATCTATCAGGAGGCCGAGCTATTCTTCCGCAGGCAGATCGAGGACGTGGACCTGGTGGCGGTAAACAAGATGGAATTGGTGAGCCCAGAGCAACTGGCAGAGGTGGAAGAGCTGGTAGGCAGGTTAAACCCCAAGGCGATAGTGCTGAGGATGTCCGCCAAGGAGGACCGAGGCGTGGAAGCGATCGAGGTGCGTCTGGTGGACCGGATGGGGGGAGGAGCATGAGCGAGGACTCCAAGGAACTGGCACATGCTGGGAGCTTCGGGATGGAGGTCCACTTCCATGACAACCATTGCAAGAGGTCCAGCTTCGTCAAGGTGCTCACCGGCATGATATTCGATATCGCAAAACAACTGGAGGCCAAAGGTGGCATGATCGGCCATGTCAAGCTCATCGCCCAGACCGACGGCGGTTTCGTGAAGATGAGCGTGGTCGACATCAGACTGGGCGTGGAGACCGTGGACGAGCTGAAAGGAGATGCGGGCAAGAAGGGCTCGATCAAGCTGATGGCGGTCGTCCTGGGCCTGGAGGACGGCACGGTCGAGGAGACCGTGGAGGAGGCGCTGACTCACCTGGGAGGATGCATGGAATATCACCTCGCCGGGCATGACTGCGATCACGATCACTGAAAGAGAGGAGGAAACTGGATGTACGGCATTTCAATAGACCTGGGAACCAGCGGCACGAGAATGCACGCGATCGACCTCAAAAGCGGACAGATCATATCCACGGCCATAACGGTAAGGCACCCCATGCCTGGCGCGAACGTCATGGACCACCTTACCTTCTGCATCAACGTGGACCAGAACCTGGGCCACCGTTTGATGGTGGACACGGTCAACAAGCTCATCAACATGCTGGAGATCGACAAGACCAAGGTGGAGAGATTGGCGATCTGCGGCAACCCCATCCAGCTATCCATATTCCAGAACATGGAGATCAGGGACCTGGCCTTTGCGGGGGAGAGGGCTTTGAAGACGAGGGGCGTGGAGCACCAGAAGCGCGACGCGAAGGTGATCCCCTCGGAGAACCTAGGGATAGACCTGGGCGGCAGGACCGCCGACCTGTTCGTCCCACCGGCCATCCGACACGAGATCGGTGCGGACGCATTGGCGATGATGTACAAGACCGGGTTGCTGGAGATGAAGGAGAACTGCCTTGTCACCGATTACGGGACGAACGCCGAGATGGCCTTGAAGGTCGGTGACGAGATATATACTGGATCGGCAGCGGCAGGGCCGGCCATGGAAGGGCAATCGGTCCATTTCGGCATGCTCGCCTCCCCTGGGGCCATCTGCGACATCGATTTCGAATCCTATTGGCGTTGTAAGGTCATCGATGAAAACCTGAACACGGTTCAAGGGGACCTCGTGGAGATCAACTCTGGCAACGTTGTGGAGGAAGGCGCTATGCACGGACAGGCCAAAGGCATAACCGGCACCGGCGTGGTGGCCGCGATCGCCACCGGTCTGGACAACAATAACATCCAGGCCCCACGTTTCACGACCATCGATGGGAAGATACACCTGCAGGATGGCATCTTCCTCGATCAGAAGGATTTCCTCGAGGCCTCGAAGGCGTTCGGTGCCATGCGGGCAGGTCATTTCACATTATTGGAGCATGCAGGCATCAAGTTCGACGAATTGGATACGATGTATATGTCTGGGGCCTCAGGCACGTATGTGGACGCTTTGAAGGCACAGAGGGTCGGACTGCTGCCCGCCACACCGAAGAAGATCTACCAGGTCGGTAACACCTCTTTGGCGTTGGCAACGGACATCGTAAGGGACCCCGAGCTGATGGACGTCCTACAGGTGACGGCAAATTCCATCCGGGCCAACCATGTGATGTTCGCCATGGACAAGGTCTTTGAGACGCTCTACCTACAGGAACTTGGGATGTGGCAGGAGGGTATGCCGGTCGAGACGTACAACTTCTTCTTGCGCAGCATGGGCATACAGGAGCTTCCCAGCAAGATAAGGCCGGCTGAGGTCCATCGCATAGTGGATCGAGACATCCCCGTCTTGGGCAAGAAGGGACTGAAGATACTGAGGGATATCGGACTGAACATAACCGGTCGCTTCGATGGCTGCATCGGTTGCCGCAAGTGTGAGGAGGAGTGTCCGGAGAATGCCATCACCATCGAGGAGCAAGGGGGGCGACTATGTCATATCGGTCAGGTCGGACCTGTGCAACGGAACTGCCTGCCTGCGTTGCGATCAGGTCTGCCCCGAGAAGGTATTCGTGTTCAAGGACCTCCGGATCGAGGAGAAGAAGTGAGGAGGGGGATAATGGCTATTGAGGAGATCGACCTTTATCAGACTGAAGGCGGAGAGCCTCGCCTTATACCTGCCAGGAGATGATTGCGGCAAGTGTGGTGTGCGCACCTGCGCCCAGCTGGCCAAGGACATCTGCGAGGGAAGGGGAAAGGCGATCGCCTGTCCTTCAATCAAAAAGATTCTTGCGGAGACGATCGATTCGATCGCCGAGATGAAGATGAGCCTGCCGGAGAGCGACCCCATGCTGCTCAAGACCGGGTCAGGTCTGGTCGAGCTTAACTCGCCCGACGCAGAACGCGCCGGTCTTCGTGACCGCCGACTCCATCGTGACCGTGGATGTTTTGAAACGGATATTTTCCAAAACGAAGGTGGCGGCGTTCATGGTCCCAGTGGATACACAGGGATATACCTTGGACAATGCTGTCACTGAGCGCACGTTCTCACCCATGGGGGTGATGAAGGCATTGATGGACAGTGGCGTCGCATCAAAGGCCAGAACGCGCAAGCTTTGATCATCCCAGGATTGGCCTGCTGGAATGGAGAAGAACATCGAGAGGGCCGCGCAGATGGACCGTCGAGGTGGGCCCGGTGAGCGGGTTCGAGCTACCGATCTTCCTAGCAGCGAAGAGATGAAGGATGGGGTCATCCCGACCACGGCCTCCCATCTTTATAGTTCACAGTTCGCTCGGTCCCTTTCACTTCTTATTTACGCTTCAGAAGGTCGTCCAGCCTCCATCGGTGGCGTAGGTCCCGCCGGTAAGGTTGGACGCCTCGTCGGAGAGGAGGAACCGTATCGGGACCGTCGTGAGATCTATCTCGATCTGAGTATCTGGTCATGCCCGCTCGAACCGTACCGACCCCTAACCACTTGCAAATGGAGCGTCATTCTCATATTCGTCCTTGACCCGGTCGAGATGAGCCTGAAAAATCCCATCGGCAAGATGCATCGATTGATTTCCAAGTTTTATCAAAACATGATAGAAAAAATGTAAAGAAAAAAAAATAAAAAAGGAAGGATGAGGTGAAACTCATCCAGTTTAGAGGCCGTAGTTCTTGGGGTTGAACATCGGGACGTTCTTGTACTCTTTGAGGCACATGTCCTCGAACTTGGCTGCGGAGTCTGGGCACGCCTTCAGGTCAGCTGCCACTTTGGTCAGCATGTCCTTCTCGTGCTTGCTCAGCTTCAAGCCGCCCTTGGAGGCGCTCGCAGTGATCAAGTCCGTCGCCTTCTTACCGGCTTCCAGCGAGCGGTTGTAGGGCTCGGTGCCCGCACCGACGATGGCCTGTCCGATCTCGTAGGCGTTGTCGTACCTCAAGCAGAAGCCCTCGGGGCTCCTGAAAGAGTCACAGGTGGCGTACATGTCCCTGAGGATCTTGTCCTGCTTCAGCTGCTTGGCCGTGTTCATCAACGCAGCCTCGTAGCCGATCACACCTAGCCAGCAGGCCACGGATGACCCACCGAACTCGGGGTGGTACTCGACAGACTCGTTGGACCACAGGTCGCACACCTGGGCGATAAGGTTACCCATCAGGTCCGCGTGAGCGTCCTGGGCGCCCTTACCCTCCTGGGCGGACGGCTTACCGGATATGGACTTCAATATCGGGCCCTCGTATCCGCAGTCCTTGTCAGGTCCAGTGGCACCGCACTCGTATGCGATCAACGTCCTTGCGGAAGCGATGCAGCGGGTGGTGGCAGCAAAGGTCCTGGGGATATCCCTGTCCAAGTATCCGCCGGCCATGAACATCGAGGTGTTGGCACCGGCGCAGTTCGTGTCACCGCCAGCGATGACCTTGTTCTTCTTGGCGATGTCGACGATCTGGGGCCAGATCCACTCCATGTCAATCGCGCCCAGGTAACCGATGGCGAACAGCCATCCCTTGATGTCCTGGTGCAATATGGCGTAGTCAGCGACCTCCTTGCCACCCATCGTCTCGATGGACAGCACATCGGCACCGTTCTTGGCGGCGCACTCGAAGGACTCAATGGTCTTCTCTGGGTAGTCGTGCACCTTGTCCATTCCAGGGCGCATACCGATTTCGGCGAGCCTCGGGTCGGCGCAGGTGTGACGGATAGACAGAGCGATGCCGTACTCATCGTGGTACTTCTGCATGAGCTCCTTCTGCCCGGCAACGACCGGCTTGGCGAACTTGTCCACATCGTTGACCATCTGGAATATCCACTCGTTCTCGAGCTGAACCGCTGGGAAACCTAGGGTTACCGCGCGGTCCAAGATATCCTTGGTTATGTAGTCCACATACTCCCTGGTCAGGCTTGCTGGGTTCTTCTCAGCGCCGGGCCTTGGAGCGAAGTTGATCTCAGGCACAACGGTGCCGGCACCAACTTTCTGTCCCAATCCATAGGAGAGCGGGTATTTGGCCTCACCGAAGACCATGTCGTCCGCGCTCTTGTACTCCATTTTGGTGAATCTCTTTATAGCCATCTAGATCACCCCTTCACCACATCGTCCCACTTCATGCGGATCTTCTTCCAGTCCCAGCCCTCGACGGCCTTTCCGACCAGAGCAGGTCCCTGTGCAGCCGCAGCGGCGTAAATACCGGTGGGGAATGACTCCACGAAGGCGCGGTTAACCGCACCGCCAGCGCAGATGAACGGAATCTCTATTCCGACCTCACTCAGGCGCTCTGCGATCCTTGGGAACGCAGACATGGTGGTTGTCATCAAAGCGGTTCCAGTGACCACATCGGGCTTCTCCTTCTCGACCATCGCGACAACGTCGGCCACTGGCACATCACGGCCCATGTCGACTGTGCCGTATCCGGCGGACTTCAGCATGACGTTGGCGATGTTCTTACCAATGTCGTGCGGGTCACCCTCTGCAACGTGCAGAACGATCTTTCCCTTCATCTTCCTGTCGCCCTTGATGTTCTTCTCGCAGAGCTTCACACCGCGGTCCATGGCATCGGCTGCGACCATGACGTGCGGCAGGTAGTATATACCGCGCCCGTACAGTTCGGCCACAACGTCCATGCCCTTGACCAAAGCTTTGTCGATGATCTCTTCGGGCTTGAATTTCTCCATAGCTGCCTTTGTGTCGGTTTCGATGTCCTTATATTTCATAAAGACAACGTCCTCCGCCACCTTCTTCAGAAGTGCGTCCTTCGGAAGAATCTTTGCAGCGATGTCCTCTGGCTTCTCCTTAGACTCTACGAGTATGTCGTAGCGTCTAAAGATCGCGTCGTAGTTCACACTACTTACATCTAGCATTTAGACACCCCTTTTTCTCCAGTTTTTGAGCTTGATCTGAGGCAGCACTCTCTCCCCTTAAGATTGGCTTGCCTCTTCTCTTACTCTAAATTTCGAGTCTGTTGATATGTATATTAAGCTATTTTTATGTGTATTATTATTATATATATATATTTATAATATAATTAAAATATATTTATGATATTTTAAATCGTGCAAAAGTTGAAAATTGTCTGGCATCGGTAAAGTTGAAAGGCAATGATCGATAACTCCAATATTTTAGTTAACTCTTGTTAAGAGATTATAATAATTACATATATATTAAATTATTATTATATAACTTATAAATATTAATATTAATATAATATATAACGATGGTTCGATTTCTTATACCAGCCTTTTTAAATAAGAAACATCATTCTTCACCATTTAATTTTGAAATCCAATAATACTGTTGAACAATAATTCCTTCCAATCAATCTTTTACTGCTTGAGGTTTTATGCCTGGCTATATTCCGGTTTCATCTTTATTAAATTGTATAACGATTGATATATTATGGTATGGATATATCATCCAGCTATGCTGGCCACTAAATATTCGGAGTTAATAAAATAAAACAATAATGTTATTAAAAAAATGACAAAAATCTCTATCCATTATCGTTCTATAGAACGAAAATGCCCGTATGAACAGTAAAAAGATAATAATATATAGTAGTGCATTTTTAGTGCAAAATGCGTAGGGACCGGCAATTTCCTCCTAAGTATCCCCCAATTATCCCCCCCCCGCCGGTCCCGACGCTTTTCCTTCAATAAGAATTATCCTTCCAAGCGCCCTACGGTAGAAAGATGCGGTTGGAGGAAGAGGTAGTCAAGAAGAATACACCCATCGGATCAACTGGTCCGAGAGGTCGATGCCACCGCAGGTGTGTTGTTGAAAATGATCGAGGATATGACCTCGAGAACATAGTGAGGTGATGGGCGTCCAACTGGTGGGGTCTGTGGCAAAACATACCTACGTTGGTCGCCCTGACATTGACCTGTTCATATTATTCGATGTCTCAACGCCAAGGTCGACGATGAATGAGATCGGACTCCGGGTTGGAAAAACGATCCTACCGGTCCATGAGGAAAGGTACGCAGAGCACCCTTATGTCCATGGAAGGTTCGAAGGGTTCGAGGTCGATATCGTCCCATGCTATGGCGTTGAGGACCCTTCAAAGTTACAATCAGCGGTCGACAGGACCCCCTTCCACACCAGATACGTCAAGGAACAACTGACCCCGGGAATGAGGGATCAGGTGCGATTGCTAAAACAGTTCATGAAGGGAATAGGGACCTATGGAGCGGAGGCTAGGGTCCAGGGATTCTCCGGGTACTTGGCCGAACTGATGGTGATAAAGTTCGGCTCATTCCATGACTGCCTTGGAAGCCTCATCTCATTGGAAATTTGGGACTAAGGTCTCAATGGATGGGGTGTCGCCAAATAAATTCCAGGCACCTTTGGTGTTCATAGATCCGGTCGATGTTACGCGGAACGTCGCAAGTGCACTTTCCGTGGACCAGTTCTCAAGGTTCGTCTATGCTGGCCAGGAGTTTCTTTCCAACCCTAATGAGAAATTCTTTTTCCCCGAACCCAAGCGATCATTGGATGGAGATGTCCTCAGGACCTATTTCGTCGATACCGGTTTCAAGACCGTTCTCGTGAGATGCCCCAGGCCTGCAGGGATCGATGACAATGTTTATCCTCAGGCCCGCAAGACGATGGAGGGTCTCAAGGTCGCCCTGGAGCAAGCCGGATTCCATATTTTGGACAAAGCATTGTTGATCGAGTCCGAGGTTCAGATGTTGTTCCTCTTGGAGACGGATGTGATCAGTGCCTGTCACAAGCACATTGGGCCGCCAGTTTGGATGGACACATCGAAGGATTTTCTGTCGCGTTGGAAGGGGCAGAGCGTCGGTGAGCCGTTCGTCGAGGGTGGACGATGGGTGGTGATCATACCAAGGGAGCACAACGAAGCCACATCGCTTCTTAGAAAGAACCTGTCCAAGGCCTCGCTTGGAAGCTCTTTCAAGGAGCTCCCGTTCGAGATTGTCCACCACGACAAGGCATTGGCGGACGAATATCGCCCCATCCTGACTGAGCTGATAGATAAAAGGATGCCCTGGACCCGATAATGGATTTGCTCCATTTAGGGGGCAGGGTTGACGATGAACATCACTTCGTTCGTTTGGGCGGTGTTGCCTCGATTGTCCGTGGCCATTATGACGTAGTAGTAAACGGCTGAACTGTTGCCCCCAATATCGAACGTTGTTCGAATATTGGTATCATTCGTCCTCAGTGTTGTCCATCGCCACGAAGGTGCCTTGTTCCCCTTGTTTGTGGATGTCGATCTCGACCGATTCTATCCCGCCCATGTCCGTCGCATTTACCACAAAGGAGATGTTCTGGCCGGCATTGATGTCTGTACTAGGGTTTGCAACGACGGTCCAATTTCCCGACCCGACCTGGACCATGATCTGCGAGTCATCTAAGGTTGGATTGGTATGGTCGCTGAATGGAGGGTTCATCAGGACGATCCAGATGCCCAATGCTAAAAGGAAGCACATCGCAATGTTCCCTGCCCAGGCTTTCTTTTCTATCGCTTTGACATCTATCTTGAATAGGGGGTAGATGTAACGCAATGCAACGATCATTCCTATGATCACGGCCATACCCAGTATCCATGAGGTCTCGGTGAACAAGAAGGCGACTATACCTGCAATAAAGGAGAACAGGGCCGTTACAAGGAGAACCTTTGTTCCCTTCATGTCCTTGGTCAGGAAATCTCTCTCATCGAAGTCGGGAGGGGTCCATTCGAACTTTTCCTCCTTCTTCTCCTGGGATTTCTGTGGCTCCTTACTTCTTCTTTTGGGCCATTGGTCCCCCTTAAACATGTTCGGTTTATAAATCTTGTTTCAACTCCTTTTTTCAGATATCGATCAGCATAATCGCCTGGCAGCGTCATTGTAAGGGGACCCGTCAAGTATAGTTGTCCACAGATGGGTGAGGTGGTACTTTCGGGTACCTCCCAACACCATTGATAATAAATGAGAAGAGGATAACCAAGGTAGGTGCATCAATGCCTGAAGTGAAATTGGAAGAGTTGCCAGGAGTCGGACCCGCAACTGCAGAGAAACTTCGCGATGCTGGATATACTGACCTTATGTCGATAGCGGTCGAATCCCCAAAAACATTGGCGGACGTGGCCGAGATCGGTGAGAGCACTGCCACCAAGATCATCAACGCTGCCAAGCAGGCAGCGGACGTAGGTGGATTCGAATCTGGCGATGAGATCCTAGAAAGGAGAAAGAAATTGCATCGCCTGACGACGTGCTCAAAGGCATTCGATGACCTTCTTGGTGGCGGGTTGGAGACTCAGTCTATCGTTGAGTTCTTCGGTGAATTCGGAAGTGGAAAGACCCAGATGTGCTTCCAGCTCGCTGTCAACGCTACCATGCCCTTCGATAAGGGAGGTTTGGATGGGGATGTGGTGGTGATAGACACCGAGAACACCTTCAGACCAGAAAGGATCGTGCAGATATCCGAGGCTCTCGATCTCGACCCCATCGAAACATTGCAACGTATCCATGTGGCCAGAGCATACAACTCATCACATCAGATGTTGTTGGTCGAGAAGGCTATGGACATAAGCCAGAAATCCCCAGTAAGATTGATGATAGTGGACTCGTTGACGGCCCATTTCCGTGCCGAGTATGTCGGGAAGGGGGACCTTGGCGGAGAGACAGGGCCTACTGAACAAGCACATGCACGACCTACTTCGCTTCGCAGACGTCAACAACTGTGTCATCGCTGTGACCAACCAGGTAGCAGCCAAACCTGACGCGTTCTTCGGGGATCCCACCAGGCCGGTGGGAGGCCACATCGTAGGACATGCATCCACGTACCGTCTGTACATGCGCAAGAGCAAGGGAGGGAAGCGCATAGCCCGTTTGATCGATTCGCCCAACTTGCCTGAGGCTGAGGTCGTCATCACGGTTTCCGAAGAAGGTATAAGGGACTGATCGCTGTCCCGGGGCGATGAGCTCGGAACCTACCGAGATCGCCCCATTCCTCTTCGAGCTATCGGGCGAGCATTCCAGTCTGCCCGCAGCGGAAGTCATGGCCTGCGTCGAGGCTGAGTGTCCCAATTATGGACTGATCACTCCTAGGGCCAGGATATCTGATCGTGGAGGCAGACCCCAAGGGGGTGGAGGAGGTCGCGACCAGACTCGCCCTGACCCATAGGTTGGGAAGGGTCGTGGGGAATATGGATGAGCGGGGCGGCCTGCATTTCGCTGAGGAACTGATCGAGGAAGGATCGGTTGCCGTGCGAATCAAGCGTTACCAGATGTACGGTTCGGAGATCGATGTGAGGGATCTGACCAAGAAGGTCGGCTCCATCATCACCAAGGGCCGAGAGGTGGACCTTGACCAATCCGGACAAGGAGATCCGGGGGTTCGTTTCCGATCGGACCTTCTTCTATCTCAAGACACACGAGATCGACAGGGGCCAGTTCGATCGCCGGGCGGTAAAGGAGAGGCCGTTCTTCTCACCGATATCGTTACATCCCCGTTTGGCCCGAGCCCTCGTCAACCTAACTGCTGTGAGAAAAGGTGAGAGCCTGTTGGACCCGTTCTGCGGGACCGGTGGGATTCTGATCGAGGCGGCTCTGCTAGGAGTGAACGCCATGGGTTCAGACCTATCGCCTAAGATGATAGAGGGCTGCGCGGAGAACATGGATCACTTCGGGCTCGACCCAGATAGGTTGGAGGTTCTCGACATCGGAGATGTGCCATCGACCTTCGGCGAAGTCGACGCCATAGTCACCGACCCACCATATGGTCGGTCCGCTAGCACCAACAAGGAAGCGTTGAACAGCCTTTACGCCCGTTCGATGGAGTATCTTCCATCAGACCCTAAGGCCCGGTCGCAGATTGGGGATCGCGTATCCAAGGGAGGTCGTCTCCGTCCCGGGCCTGGATCTGCTCCAGACCCATGTTCAAAGGGTGCACCGGTCCCTCGATCGCCGGTACTGTGTCTACCGACGCTCCACCTGAGGTCACGTTTATCGTGAAGTAAAGCGGCGTCTTTTCCTTCATCACGTCATGGTCCGAGTTCATCGAGAATGCTTCCAAGGAGACGGTGGTGTTGATGGGCGTGGTCCCGCTGGGGATGCTCAGCATCATCACCACCTCGGCCACTCCCTCGAAAGGCAGGTAGAGCGTGAGCGAATCGGTCGCTCCTTCAATGGTCCCATTGGCCATGATACAACGCCCTACCCCATAGCCCGGGAACATTGACCAGTTGCATTGTGACGTTGAAGTTGGTGTTGCCCGTGTTCGCCATCAATATCGAATAGCTGATGTTGCTCGGAGCGGTCACTTCCACATAATCGGGTCCATCCACGTTCATGGAGAAATTATAGTCTGGCGATACCTGGACCATGGGCTCGGCGACGAAGGTCACCAATAGCAGGGCTATGGCAAAACCCCCGAGCATCTTGTGTTTGGTATCCAGCTTGGAGATGTCGTTCAATGGCTGGGGGTGCCTGAGACCCATGAAGAGCACGATGAGGGCGAACAACAGCCAGCCCTGATAGTAGAAGATGCCCAGGAAGAATAGCACGGCCACCGTGGCATAGCTAAGGTACTTGGCCTTGTCCCCGAGGAACCCCCTCGCCACATGCCCCCCGTCCAGCTGGCCGGCAGGCAGTAGGTTGATGGCTGTGACCAGGAACCCCACCCACGCCGCGAAGGCCGTTGGATGGATGGGCACGTTCTCAGGGATGGGCATGAACATGGTGAATATCATCAACAGGGGCTGAATGGTTATCGCCAGCGAGCCGCTTTCCCCCATCACCCCGGACGCCGGATCCCCCTGCGCCGTGAGGTATAGGCCTATGATGGTGACAGGTATCGTCACTATGAGACCACCGATAGGCCCAGCGATGCCGATGTCGATGAGCGCCTTACGGTCCGGTATTGGGTCCCTCAGGGAGATCAATGCCCCAAGGGTCCCCAAAGGCGGTATGGAGGGTATGAAGAAGGGAAGTGAGGCTGCCACCTTGTGCCGCTTCGCAGCCACGTAATGGGACAGCTCATGCACGCCCAATATCAACATCAGAGGCAAGGCGAAGGTCAACGCCCCCCAGAGGAAGTTGTCGACTGTCCATAGGTTGTCCGAGCCGACATAGGCCCCGTAGAAGAGGGCGCCGGCGACGACGGTGGTGACCGAGGTGATGGCCAGAAGGATCACGTTGACCCAGATGCCCAGGCGTTTCCTCTTTTCCCTCTTGAGCACGGTGACGGTGTATTCCCCTCCCTTGAGGTTGAGCATGGGGATGTAGCCCTTACCGTTCATCTCCAGACGCATCTGCTCAAATCGTTCGTCCATTTGAGACGGGTCCGGTGAAATGAACATGGTGAGGGACTGATATCCGACTTTGACATCGTAGATGGGGAAGTACTTAGCGACTATTGCCTTGACCACCTCTATCTCGACGGCTATGGGATCGCTCTCGCTACCTGGATAGGTGTTCGGGCCGATCTGTCCTGATTCCATATCAAGCTTGCATTAAGGGCTCATGTATGTAAGCTTTTCCCGAGGAAGCGTTAGGCCAGGCAAAGGTTAAAAGATGGAATCTCGATGCTGCGGCGTGAACCGCTACCTTCAGCTCTTCCGCATCGGGAACTGCCTAATGGGCGTGGTCGGCCTGATGATGGGGGTTTGGGTGGCGGTGGGCACGGACGCCCCCGATTTCTGGTACGAGATCCTCATCGGCAGCGTAGTGGTCTTCTTCTTCATCGCTGGGGGTAACTCCCTCAATGATTTCGTGGACCGGGAGGTGGACCGCGCCGCCCATCCGGAGAGGCCGATCCCATCAGGGAGGTTGAGCCCGGAGCAGGTCCTTCGCATATCGGGCATATGCTTCGCGGTCTCGTTCGCCATGTCTCTGTTCCTCGACTCCGCCTCCACGCTAGTGGTCGTCGTGGCCATCGCCCTCATGTTGCTGTACGAGGCGAAGACCAAGAAGGCAGGCCTGAGCGGGAACATC
The DNA here is from genome assembly GCA_963806355.1 of Methanomassiliicoccaceae archaeon. GTDB lineage: Archaea > Thermoplasmatota > Thermoplasmata > Methanomassiliicoccales > UBA472 > JACXTP01. The sequence goes on from CAWDXN010000006.1 coordinate 30,881, forward strand.
AACATCGCATTGCTGACCTCCATGCTCTTCCTCCTCGGAGGGACCATCGTGGGCGGGCTGGAGCGGACGTTCGTCCTGGCAGCTTTGGCCGGTTTGGCCACCTTGGGACGGGAGATCATCAAGGACATCGAGGACATGGACTCCGACTTCGACCGGCTCACGCTCCCCAAGAGGGTCGGCAAGGAGCGGGCGCACATGGTGGCGGCGGTCCCCATCATCGTCGCGGTCATCCTCAGCCTGTGGCCTTACCTGGACGGAACTTTCTCCATCTGGTATTTGGCAGTCGTCTTGGTCGCCGATGCAATCTTTATATATGCCGCCGTTGTTCAATTTCGAAACCCCAGGCAAGGCCAGAAGTTCGCCAAGTATGGTATGATGGTGGCTTTGGTCGCCTTCCTTTTGGGGGGGTTCCAATGAAAGTCAAGGATTACATTCACGAAAGATTGGGACATGGACCGTTGCATATGACCTTGCTCGACCCTGCCAAACAGGAGCCGGAGCAGGCCGCGGAGCTCTCCGCCATGGCCAAGGACCTTGGGACCGATGCCATCATGGTCGGTGGCTCCACCGATGTCACCCAAGAGAACCTCGACGCCACCGTGAAGGCGATAAAGAAGTCCTGCGACCTGCCAGTGATCTATTTCCCCTCAGGGGCGCACGCCATCTCCCGCTATTGCGATGCCATTTACTTCATGAGCATGCTCAATTCCCGGAGCATCAAACATGTCATTGGGGAACAGGTCGCCGGAGCGCCCATCGTCAAGATGCTGGGCCTTGAGCCCATTTCCATGGGCTACATCATCGTGGCCCCCGGCATGAAGGTCGGCGAGGTTGGCCAGGCGGAGGTCGTTAAAAGGGACGATCTGAAGGGCGCTTGCGCCTATGCTTTGGCGGCGGAGTTCATGGGCATGCAACTGGTCTACCTGGAGGCGGGCAGTGGGGCGCCAGAGCCGGTGCCATCGGAGATGGTGACTGCGGTGAAGAAGGCCATCACGGTGCCATTGGTGGTCGGTGGTGGCATTCGCAACGGCGAGCAGGCTTTGGCAGTGAAGAAGGCCGGCGCCGACATAATCGTCACGGGCACCATCGTGGAGAACTGCGACCCGGTCTGCCTGGCCGAGATCATCAAGGCGATAAAGTCCAGATCATAGGGTCATCGATATCAGGATCTGATGGATGCGGGTGTCGTTGGACAGCTCGGGATGGAATGACAATGCCAGCAGATTGTCCTGCCTGGCCATTACGATGTCCTTGCCGTGATGTGCCAAAGGCCGACAGTGGCCCCATACCTTCTTGATCAGGGGGGCTCGGATGAAGACGGCTGGAAAGGGCTGGCTCAGCCCATCCACCTCAAGGCCGACCTCGAAGGACTCCTTCTGTCGACCATAGGCGTTGCGGTCGACCTGCATGTCCATCAGACCCAGGAGCTCGGTTCCTGTACGGGAGACCTGCTCGTCGCCCTCCTTGGAAAGCAGTACGCATCCGGCGCAAGTGCCCATGATGGGAATGCCATCGGCCGCCATCCTCACCACATCGTCGATGAGGTCGAATCGGCGCATGAGCTTGGAGATGGTCGTGCTCTCACCCCCGGGGATGATCAGGCAGTCAAGACCTTCCAGTTCCTTCTTCTTCCTCACTGGGCTGGCCGTCCCCTCGATCCCCATGACCTGAAAGGCCGACTTCAACGCCTGGATGTGCTCCGGGGCCGCACCCTGCAAGAACAGTACACCTGCGCGCATAGGACGGATGGGGGCAAAGCGGCCCGGGCTCATAAACATTGGCCGCCTCCCTTCCGCTTCAGATCCCGGGTCGATACCCTTCCCTCTTGGCCAGGGAGAACTCGTCAATGGTCCGGTCGTAACGAAGGATGAAAAGGGCCGCGAAAAGGAGAGAGAAGCCTATGATGTAAGGGTCCATGGTCACCAACAGGACGACCACAGGCGCCGAGGCGAAGCCGAAAATGGCCTGGTAAAAGGTGTCCTTCACCAGTTTCATGCACAGCAACCATATGGCCATGGCGATCAAAAGGGACAGGGGGCTTAGCACCAGCAGGCCCCAGATGGCCAAGGTGACCCCCATCCCTCCCCTCAGGCCCATGAAAACCGAAAAATTCGTACCTAGGCACACTGCCATGAGCAGAAGGGCCAGGACGTCGCTGGAGAAACCATACCATATCCATGAGGCCAGCGCCGGTATGGCCACCTTGGAGACCTCCCCGAGCACGATGAGGGACCCTACCAGGTACCCACCGACCCGGAAACCGTTGGCGACCCCCCCGTTGCGACTGCCGTGGGCGTATATGTTACGCCCCCTCAAGGTACGCACCAGCAGGTATGGGAAGGGAACGCCGCCATAAATATAGAGGGCCAGCGCCAAACCCCTCAACTCCCAACCATCGATCAGATAAAGGATGACGGCCAGGACCGAGAGAACGATCGAGGCGCGCGCGGCCAGCAACCACCTACTATCATGGATGTGACGAGGCAGCGACCCGGTGTCCAAGGGCATCGCGCCCCAGTCCTCCCCCTGAGCTACCGCCTTCACCCCCATGCCCCCTCACTTCGTGCCATCGAACAGCTTGCGGTTGTCGATGAAGGCTTTCTGCTTGGGCACGAAACCTTCCTTCGCAGGCACGATCTCTATGACCAGCGGCTCGAGGAGGTCATTGTCCAGGCTGGAGCGTACCTCGTCCAGTTTCTGCAAGCTCTCGCCCACCTGCCTTCTCCCTTCTCCCGGGTCGCCCAGATACTCGACGGTGAAGCTCAGCTTGTCCCGGAAACCCACTCGGTCTATGACCATCTGGTAACCGAGAACGCCGGGAACCGCCAGCACGGCCTCGTCGAAGAGCAGGGGGTATATCCTCTCGCCATAACCGATCTTGGTCTCGACGATGTTGCGCCCTAGAGGCTTGCCCATCTTGCCGATGATGGAGAAACCGCAGCCACAGGGCGGATGGATGTAGCATGATAGGTCATAGGACCGGTACCTGAGCAGAGGTGTGCCCCGCATGTTCAGGCTGGTCCAAATGAGCTCCCCTTGCTCGCGATCGCCCTTATGACCTCCTTCCTTCGGGTCGACGCATTCCAGAAGATAGTTGCCCTCGTCGATGTGGAGCCCGTCCTGGGCGATGCACTCGATCGCGGTGGCCAAGCCCATCTCGGTCATACCGTACTGGCTGAGCGCCTTGCACCCCCAGGATGCCTCGATCTCCCGGCGCATGGCCTCGCTGAGAGGCTCGGAAGAGCAGATGATCGCTTTCATCCCCAGCGCCTTGAGGTCGTGCCTCTGCCGGGCCAGGACGGTGATGCGGTAGATGAAGGAGGTCAGGCCGATGATCACCTTGACCTTGCCCTCGGTCATGACCTTGACCTGTCTCTCCACGTCGGCCTCGCTGCAGACCTGAGAGCGCAGTCCGGCCACCTTGCAGGCTCCATCCAGCATTAGGCTGGGGTCCCAAGCGGTGACCGCCGGGAACATGATGTGCAGCACGTCCTCACGGTCCATTTGGGTGTTGCGCAACGCCGCCGCGATCGAGTCGACGATGTTCAACACGTCCTCCTGGGTGTAGAAAAGCCTCTTCCTCTGTCCGGACGTCCCTGAGGTGCTGAAGGCCCGCATCACCTTGGACTGGGAGACGCAAAGGAAATGGAACGGCTCCTCGGCCAGTTCATTGGGCTCTGTGATCGGGACCTTGCGCAGGTCCTCGAACTCTCGGATGTCGTTAGGGCTAAGGTTCAGTTCCTGGAACCGCTTCCTATAGAAAATGGAATTCTCCTGCACGTAACGCATCTGCTTGCGGAACTTGTGCAACTGGTATTCGACCAGGTCGGCCCTGGTCACGTCAGTGAGACGGGAACGGCCCAGAGACCTCCTGAACTCTCCGATCGTCCTTGAGCTCTCTGCGGACCTTCATCTCGATGAGACGTTCCAAGGGGTGTTCCTCGTCCCAATCGAGCTTGGTCGAGGAGAGCTTGGAGCGAGCCACCATGATCTTCAATCGGCGTAAGGGGTCCACCGTCATGTATGGCGGGAGGATGCTAAAGCGTTTACGCGGCATGGACCAGGCTTTAAGTCACCACAGGCAGATGATATGCCCGATGAACCCACGGAGTAGGTGGGCCGGCCTATGCAACGAAATCCGGGAGGAGACCAGGCTCAGGACGTATCCGGTTGCCGTGACCATGCTCCGATCCAATCGCTACCTGGCGGAGTCTCACGATGTCAAACTATTGGGGCGGACCGGCATCTGCCATATGCTGGCCAAGGCCCGCTACCTTAGGCACCAAGGAGTGGTCGGGGCCTCGGCCGAGGGCATAAAATGTCTCTGGGCGGACGCCTGTCTGGGCATGGTCCGTTCTCCAGACAGGTTCCGCGAGGGCGATCTGAACCTGCCCTTCACCAACGATGTCAAGGCAGCGAAGAACCTGCAGGAGACGCTCTTCGTCCTCGGCAACGATTCCAAACCGTACACCGGGGTGGTGGTGGCCCCTCTGGACCTGGCCAAGCTCGAGCCCGATGTGATCGTGATCTATGCCACACCGGGCCAGACGCTCAAGGTGTTGATGGGGCTGGCCTATCAGGAAGGCGAGGCGCCTGGGAATCACGTCTCGGGACAGGCCTCGGTATGCCAGTGCATCGCTCGGACTTTACGCACCGGCATGGTATGCGTCGATATCTCCTGCGTAGGCGACCGACGATATGGTCTGGTTCAGGACGACGAGATGCTCATCACCATCCCAGCAGGCAAGTTGGAGCAGGTGGTCAGGGGGATGAAGGCCTCGGACCCCTTCGCCTCCTACCCATTCCCCCCTTTCCTGGGCTTTAACGTTCTGTTCCCGCCGGATTACGAGCCGACCACCAATGAACTGGACAAGGAATGACCTCACCGGTAGGACCTACCAATGAATTAATAATGGTGGATTCCTTTCCCACGAACGGTAGAAGCGAATGGTCCTAACACCGGAGATGGCCAGGGCGGGCGTGACGCCACAGTTGCTGAAGACCACCAAGCGCATCAAGTGCCCGCGCTGTGGCAAGGAGTTCAGCCTTTTCCAGTCCCGAGCCATCGCCTGTGTTGGCTGCCCCAAGTCCACCACCAATTGCCGATATGCCAGGTGCGTGCACTGCGACCAAGAGTTCCCCCTCCAGGAGTTCAACGCCACAGCAAGGAGCAGGAGGCGTTCGTGGCCAATTACATGAACGAGATATTGGCCAACTACCGCAAGTCGGTGGGAAAGGAAAGGAATCGCTGATTCACCTCAAAGGCGCGCCGCAGGAGCCGCACTTCTGCTCCCCGATCTGATTCTGGCTCCCGCAATACTCGCATCTGGCCTTGGCCATCTGCTCCTCCTTCTTGACGGCAACCTCCTCTTGTGTCGGGAATGCAGGGCCCAGCCTGAAGAGGAGCATCGTCCCTCCGATCACGCAAAGGATCAAGGCCAGCCATAGGAATCCCGTCACCCCCAAAGCGCCAGGGATGGCGAAGAAGAAACCGAAGAACAGCATCATGCCCCCCAGTCCCATCAGGAGGATGGGGGCGACCGGCTCGGGCTCAGGCCGAACGCAATTGGGACATTCACATGTCTCTGCTGCATTTTTCGATGGCATCAGGACCAGCATACATCCGATCACCGATCACTTCTGGGCGAACTTGGACCACATCTCATGGCGATAGAGGGTTCGTCCGTCCGCCCCGTTGATGTTGAACAGGCAGAACGGGATCAGCTTGCCGTCCGGGGTCACGGTGTGGATGCAGCAGTTGCACAGCCGCTCCGTCTCCACGTTCCAGGCGTCCTGGAACGCCATGGTGGAGACGGTGAGGTAGTTCGTCTTCGCCCGGTGGAGGAAGGACCCCCAGGAGTTCTCCTCGACCGTCCTCCTCCATCGTCAGCGACTCATCGATGAAGCGCCACAGGTCCGATATCTCCTTCCTGGTCTTGGTGGCGATGGCCTTGGTCTCCCTGGGCGGACCCAGGGCCCGTTGGGTCAGGGGGAACAGGGAGCCGTCCTCCATGAGCACGGACATGGACTTGGCGTCGCAATGCACGTTGGAGCAGGAGGTGGGAATGAAGTTGTCCGCCCTCAGCTCGCCCTTGGTCTGCTTCTCGATGGCCTTCAGCAGGTCCGGAATGGTGATGCGGTCCATGTCCCTGGGGTTGATCGGATACCGGCCGAAGTAGCTGATGCGGCTGGAAATGGATGCCCTTGACGGTGGGCACCTTGCTCTTGGCGAACTGGATCACGTCGCCGATCTGGTCCAGGTTGATGTTCGGCGAGACGACGCAGACCAGGGTGACGCCCATGCCCACCTTGGCGCAGTTCTCGATGGCCTTCAGCTTGGACTGCAGCAGGTCCTTGCCGCAGGTCGTCATGTAGACGTCGGAGGTCAGGCCGTCGAACGAGAAGTAGAGCGAGTCCACCCCGGCCTCCTTGCACTGCTTGAGGAACTCGATGTCCTGACCGAAGCGCACGCCGTTGGTGTTGACCTCGATGTGGTCGATGCCCATGCTCTTGCCCAGTCGAACGATGTCGGGCAGGTCGTCCCGGATGGTCGGCTCACCTCCCGCTGATCTGGATGCAGATGGGGTGGTTCACATATTCGAGGATGTCTGGTACATGCGCTTGATCTCTTCCATGGTGGGGTGGAACTTGTACTGCTCATTGGCGCAGGCGAAGCAGATGGGGCACTTCAGGTTGCAGGAGTTGGTTACCTCCAGCACGACCAGGCAGGTATGCTGCTGGTGGTCCGGGCAGAGGCCGCAGACCTCGGGGCATCTGTCCTTGTCCTGGACCGCCACCTTGCAGGGCTTGTTGAACTCGCAGGCATAGCGCTCCAGGTCCTTGTAGTCCTTGACGCCGCGCCAGATGATGGTGCGGAAGTCGCCATGCTCCGGGCATTCCTTGTCCAGATAGATGGTGTCGTTCTCCGCCATCTTGACCGCCGGAATGGTCCTCAGGCATTCCGGACAAAGGCTCCTGGTCTCTCCGATCTTCTCTCGCATCATTTTCACCGGTGGGTAAGACCGGAATGCAATGGCCCATCATCAACCTTTCTTTACAAGCAACGACATCGCAGTGCCAGCAGAACATAGATCTTAGAAAAATAAGATAAAAGGAAAATGGTTTGGCCGGGAACCGGCCATTTGCGTTCCGCTTAAGCCTTCTTCTTCTCGAAGAGACCCTCGGCGGCGGCCAAGGTCTTGGTGGCGAGGTACTCCTCGACCATCATGGTCGGCGCCTTCGGGGGTGGTGAGCCCAGGTCCGGACCTCACGACGTTGAGGTACTCCATCTGGATGGTCGCTTGGTGCACCGGTACGGTGCCCATCATCCAGTTGGTGACCTCTCCGAAGGAGTCGACCTTGTTCAGCTTCATCCGGTGCGAGTAGGCGCTCTTCACCGTGGCGGTCTTCTTCAGGATGCCGCTCTCCAGCTCGAAGTCGGCGTAGACGGTGAGGTCTCCGACCTTCTTGCACGCGAGGTGGCGGTTCTCTCCCTTCATGGAGAACATCTTACCGGAGGAGACAGCGGTCTTGACGACTTCCTCGACGTCAGCCTCCTTCAGTCCCCTCTTGCCCATGACCTCCTTGACTGCGTCAGACATCTTGACTTCCATCTTGATCACCTCACCATGTCCCGTAGGTACCGAAGTCCCTCGCCGCCTTGACCATTGCATACATGTTGCCTGGAATCGTGTACGGCGGGCGTTCGCAGGAGTTCCCAAGATGTAGCCCTTCTTGGAGTCGCGACCTCCGAGCAACTGCTCCTTCGCCTGGTTGTAGACTGCCATCGGGTTCGGGTTGATCATGAGCTTGGTGTCGACCGAGCCCATGCAGGTCGCCCGGTCCTCGAACTCCTCCTTCAGTTGGCGGACGGAAAACGTTCGCGCCCGTCGTAACCGATGTGCATCACGGTGAAGGGAGACCAGATCAGGGTGTCCTTGAACACCTTGTAGTCGGTCTCGTGGTTACCGCACAGGTGATAGAATACCTGCGGACCGGCTCCCTTCCTGAAGCACTGGTCGACATAGTACTTCATGTTGTCCGCGGAGTATTTCTTGACCGCCTCATCGGAGAAGATATCGTTGTTCGCCAGAACGGAACCGACGATCAGCATGGCCATTCCGTATGTGTCGGCCAGTCCCTCGGCACCGTTTATGGAGGTCTCGGTGTACTTGCGCACCAGCTTCGCCGCGGCCTCAGGCTCGGTGAAGGTCCACATGATGAAGTTCTCGACACCGCAGAGTTCTGCCGCCGCTCCCACCAGGTCGAAACCGTATGAGATCGGCACCAAGGTCTGGCCGATGTTCTTCTGAACGTACTCATAGATCTTCTTGAACATCTGCTGCGTCCATCCTCTTCAATCTCCTTCTTGTCCGTCACACGGATCTTGTCGACCTCTCCCGGCTCCGAGATGATCGGTCCGGTCGAGATTGGTGGCAGCGTATCCTTGTACTCCAGCTTCAGACCCAGCTCAGTGACCCATGGCAAGGAGAAGAACCAGTGCGTCACTGGCAACAGGTCGTACAGCTCGTTCATATACCCCACGCAGTGTATTCCGAGTTCTGGCTTTTCATAGAAGTCCCTTATCGTGTAACCGCACGCCACGGCGGCGTGCGACAGCATGATCGCATCGACGTCGATCCTGTCGTGTGGGTTATCCACGAAGGGGCTTGCAAATCGCTTGGTGGCATTCGCGGACCATTTCATATCCCATGCGGGAAATCGTTCCTCGTAGCCCATATGGAATCCCTGCACTTCATCGGGATTGTTAATATTTATAGGTTGTTGTAATCCACACGCAACGTTGTTTCATTTACAAATGTAAATGGGTGTTAACTTGTAACATATTCCAAATATATGATATCAATATTGTAAAAATTTTTCATTTATATGAAATTATTTTGCATAATAATAAATAAATATTATCAGATTTCTTATCTCGTTAAGGGGCGTTAATAGGTCGATTCGATATTAATAATTAGAGATCGTACGCACCTACTTCTTTACCTCGGTCGATGACGACCTTACCCAAAACGGTCGATCGATCGCGATCTTTCTAAAGGCGACGCAGATCACGAAGGCCATGGTGCCGAAGATAACGATGGCACCACCGGTCGCGATATCGAAGAAGAATGATATCAGCAGACCGGCCACCACGGAAAGGACCGCCACGACCAGACCGATCAGGACGTGGACCGGAAGGAGCTGCGAGAGCTGCAAGCGCCGAGGCGGCCGGGATTATCAGTAGCGCGGACACCAGGAGGGACCCGACGATCTGTGATGGAGATCGACCACGGTGAACGCCACCATGACGTTGAATATCAGGTCGAAGCTGGCCACCGGCACGCCGGCCAATCGCGCTCCCGACGTGTCGAAGGTCATGGCCACCAGCTCTTTGTAGAAGAGCAGGCAGAAGGCCAACACCGCCATGGAAAGCAACAGGATGTACAGCAGGTCCTCGTCCGAGATGGTGAGGATGTTGCCGAACAGATAGCTGAACAGATCGACGTCGAAACCCCCGGCCAGACTGGCTGCGATGGCGCCCGATGGCCAATCCGAAGGAGAACAGGATGCCGATGGCCGTCTCATAGTAAACGAGCTTCTTTCTGATGCAGGATGGAGATGGCCACCGTTCCGAGGAGGGCGAAGACGAGCGCGACCCCCAACGGGTAGAGCCCAGCTAGCAGGCCCACTGCGATCCCGCCGAAGGAAAGATGAGCGATGCCCTCGCCGATCAGAGACGCACGCCTGAGCACTATGAAAACGCCCAATATGGAGCATATTATCGCGGCGGTCACACCCGCCGATGAAACCGTTGACGACGAAAGGGTAACTGAACAGTTCCTGCAATACCTCGAAACCGTTCACGGTCCCGCCTCCTTGATCTCGATGGGTCGGACATCGCAGGTCTGGTGGTCATGATGGAACATGAAGGTGAAATGCTCCCCATATGCCTGCCTGAGGGCTATGGTGGGATCGCTGGTGTCAGTTATGTCCTGATAGTACAACCTGCGGTTGACGACGGCCAACCGGTTGGCCTGGCACAGAACTCCGGAAAGGTCGTGCGAGACTGTCACCACGGTGATGTCGCTCTCCTTCCTCATGGTGTTGATGATGCTGATGAAACGGTCCTGGATACAGATGTCCAGTCCGGCCGTCGCCTCGTCCAATATCAGGAGCTCCGGTTTTTTCACCAAAGCCTTGGCGAGGAATATCCTTTGCTTCTGGCCGCCGGATAGCTTACTGATCTTCCTGTCCCTCAGATCGTCAAGCTCGACCATCTCAAGGGCCCAGCGGACGTCCTTCTTGTCCTGGGCGGTCAGACGTCTTCCCAACCTGGAACGGGAGAGGCATCCCAGGGTGACGATCTCCCAGACCGTGGCTGGGAAGATGGGGTCGAACTGGATGGCGTTCTGGGCGACGTTACCGACGCGATGGAAGTCCTTGAAGTCCTTGAGGTCCTGACCAAAAAGCCTCACTGACCCGCTCTCCAAGGGAACGTTGCCGAGAATGGTATTGATGAGCGTGGTCTTTCCTCCGCCGTTCGGTCCGACCACCCCCACCACATCGCCCTTCATCACGTTCATGCTGGCCTTCTCCAGCACCAGTAGCTCGCCGTAGCGGACGTTCACATCCTTCAGTTCGATCACTTTATCCATCGGTCCGCACCTCCAAACCAATCTTCAACGCCTCGAGATTGGCGTACATCATCTCGAAGTAGTCCTTGTCGGCGTTTACTCCAGACTGGCTATGCACACCGTCCAGCACCAGGACCTCCGTCCCGGTCTGGTCCGATATCTGTTGTATGACCGCGTCATTGAAGGTGGGCTCGCTGAAAACATAGTTCAGGTCCAGGTCAACGATGAGGTCGGTCAGTCTGGCCATGTCCTTGGCGCTGGGTTGTTCATCACCGGATATCCCTATTGCCGCATGGGCCTCGAACCCGTAGCGCATGGCCAGGTAGTTGAAGCCCTCGTGGGTGGTGACAATGTCGTTCTTGGTCCGGCCCTCAAGACCAGCTTGGAAATCTTTGTCTAGTTGGTCCAATCGGGACTTGAGATCCACTGCGTTCGCCTGATAATAAGTGGCGTTCTCCGGGTCCACCCCCATAAAAGCCTTGGCGATGTTATCCACCTGCACCTTGGCGGTCAACGGGTCCAGCCAGAAGTGAGGATCGTTAGTCCCCACCTCGATGCCCTGACTGGTATCGACCAACTCAACATCGTCGTCCAGCTGAGCGATGAATCCGTCCGCCCAAGGTTCGAAGCCGCCGCCGTTGTAAACGAAGACGTCCGAGCGACTGGTGCTGATCAGGTCGGAGGGCTTTGGATTCCAAGAATGAGGCTCCATATTGTTCGGTATCAGGGATAATACCTCCGCGCGGTCTCCGCCGATCTCGCTGGCAAAATAATAGAGCGGATAGAATGAGGTGACCACCTGAAGCTTTTCGCTCTCCCCCCCATAATCGTAATCGATGACGAAGAGGCCTACATAACTGGTGACCAGCAGCACGGCTACCAGGACGATGATGCCCACCTTTTTGGTTGTTGATCGCTCCATGTTCCTAGAGGGTCTATGTTAATAGTATTAATGAATATTGCTATTAACAAATGGCGGTAAATTTATATTTTCATTATTAACATGTACGACCGGACCTCATGACGATCATAAGCATTTCCCTGAACGAGCAGAACATAAAGGACCTGGACCAGATTCAGAAAGAGTTGGGGTTCTCCGGTCGTTCCGAAGCCGTTCGCACCGCGCTGCGTATGCTGGTGGCGGAGCGGAACGAGCGAAGGAAGATGGTCGGGCATGTCGATGGTGTTCTCATCGTGGTGAACGAGATGGGGGGGTCTGAGGACATAGACGAGATCTACCACAATAACCAGTCCATGATCCGCACCCACATCCACAATCATATTGGCCAGGACAAGTGCATGAACTTGCTCATCATGAGCGGTGACGCTCCCGATATAAACAAGGTGTTGAGCTCCTTGGAGAAAATGGATGGCATCAATTACATGAAGTTCATCCAATCCTGAACCGGTATTGACATCTCAGGGAACCCAATTGGCGACCAGGACGATGTTGCCTACATTCACATCCATTCGTGCCTCGAAATTGCCCTCGTCCAGATAATTGTAGCTGGTGGCCGCTATCCGATTCTCGGTGCGATTGGTATCATATCCGACCAAGGAGGCGCTGTTCAACAACCCCGTGCCGACCTCCGCAGTGATGTTGGAAGAGATATGTCCAGATGTGTAAAAGGCGGCATTGACGTTGCCCAGATTGGTCCCGACCGTCCAATTCACTTGTCCCTGGAACCCCTGCGCCTGGGACACCAGTAGGACGATCGACCCGGTCGCCGTGGTGACGTCGACCTCGTGTGGGCCAGCCCCAAGCACCACATCGTCCCAATTGAGGCGCACTTCCCCCAACAACCCCCTTACATGGATGTTCGACCTCAAGGTCGTTCCTTCCATTAGGTCCAAATGGATGGCACCTGCGTCGCTCTCTATGCTGACCGCTTCCAACTTGAGGTCCGTGGTCCCGTTCATCTCTATGTCCCCGACCTTGTCCTTGACATCAAGGCCGATGGCGTATGATGGATCGATGACGAACAGGCACCTCACCATAAGGCCGGAGGTCAGCACGGTTTGGTTGATGCGCAGGTCGAATTCCACCGTGGCGTTCGGTCCGTCCTGGTCCTGGATGAGCGTCCATTGCAGGATGCGTCCAGGGTCGGACGTGGTCGCCTCCCCTTCCATGGTCACGTTTAGCTCCAACGCGTTCCCATCCAAATCCTCGAAACGGATGTCTAGCGCGCCTTGGTCCATATCGATGAGGATGTTCATGGACTCTGCCGATGCTTCCAAGGTCACGTTCTGCTCTGCAGCGTAATCGATCTCATGCATGTCGCTGCCTGTGGGCGAATCTGGCGCATAATAGAACAACAAGACCGCAATGACCAGGACCACCGCGATCATCAGAGCCGCGGCATAGATGACGGAATTCGGTCTCTTTTCGGACATGTCGGTCTCATCTCTCCACGGGGAAACCGCCGTGCGGACCATGCCGCGAAACCACCTTGCAGGTTGTAGACCTCGGAATAACCGTGCCGTAAGAGGATGCTTCCCGCGGTGCTGCCCCTGTAGCCGCCCCCGCAGAAGGTGACCAAGGGTTTCTTCTTCGGGATCTCATCCATGCGCGAGGCCAGCTGTCCCAGGTGGATCTGTTTGGAGCCGGGGATCGTCCCGACTGTGTCGCTCCCTGGCATCTCTGACGTCGATCAACACCAGGTCATCACCTGCCTTCTGGCGGGCGTTCAGCTCCTTGGCTGGTCATGCTCCTCATGGTGGCTATCTCCATGCCCTGCTTGGCCCACAGGTCCATCCCCACCCTCAGGTAGCCGACGACCTCATCATAGCCCAACCGCACCAGGTAGCGGACCAGCCGGTCCAAATGGCCGGGCGTCTCCACCACCGCTGCGATCTGACGGTCTGGGGGTATTATGAAGCCCGCATAGATGGGGATCGACTCCAACCAAAGGTTGATGGCGCCGGGTATGTGCGCCCCGGCGAAGCTGTATGGCTGCCTCGCGTCCAGAAGGTAACCCCCCTTGGCGATGGCATGCTTCATCTCCTTGGCGGAGAGCGGTTTGGGAATGGGTAAATGGCCCAGAACCTTGGGCCCCTCCAGGTTGCTCTTCTCCATCCGTCTCATCAAGGGAGCGATCTCCATGTCCTCCGCTAGCTTCGAGGCGATGAACTCCTCCTTGGTCATCTTCAGTGCGGGGTTGGTGAGCTTTTCCATTCCGATGGTGCTGTCCTCCCTCTCCCCGATGGATGTGCCGCAGACCGAACCAGAACCGTGGGCGGGACAGATTATCGTGCTGTCGCCCAATGGCACGATCCTCTCGTGCAATGAATGGTAGAGCGCGTTTGCCAATCTCTCCCGGTGCTCCTTCCCGTAGAAGTCAGTGCGCCCCACCTCTCCCACGAACAGAGCGTCGCCACAGAATAGCATCACCGGATGGTCTCCTGAGGTGGGGTCGTACAAGGCATAGGAGAAGCTCTCGTCCGTGTGCCCGGGGGTATGTATGGCCTTGATGCGCAGGTTACCGACGGTCAGCTCTTGCCCGTCCTTGATCTCATTACCAAACCGGAAAGGGATCTGGCCACCATGGTAGACCTTGGCCCCTGTCGCTGCGGCCATTTCCTGCGAGCCGGAAACATAGTCCTCGTTCCTATGCGTCTCCAGAACGGTCTTGATGGAACGTTCCGTCCTCTGCGCCAGGTCGAGGTAGGCATCGATGTCCCGACTTGGGTCGACCACCGCTGCCTCTGCACCTTGGCCGATGAAGTAGGAGATGTGGGAAAGACCCTCGGATTTGAACCTCTGGACGAACATCCTCTTCCACCCTGTGTCGTTCCAATGGGGGCTGGCCGGTATTAAAGCTTCTTATCTTGGCGGGAAACGCTAGGCACCTTCACTTGCCCTCTACGTCCACCAACGGCCCTATACGCTTCACCATCGCCTCCAGGAAAAGAGGGTCCACTATCATCAACTGTATGGCCTCGTGTTTGCACCGTTCCACACAACGGGCACATCCCTTGCAAAGACCAGCGTCCACCCGTGCCTTGCCCTCCACCATCCCAATGGCTCCCACATAGCAGAAGTGTCCTTCGACGCACTGTCCGCATCCCTTGCACCGGTCCAGGTCCACCTTGATCTCAAGACCGGGCATTCGGGTTATCGTATCAGCGATGGCGGGGGACAGGTCAGGCACCATCTTCCAAAGGCAGCAACACGGGCAGCAGGAGCAGATGGACAACAGGTCGGACGATGGGCCAGTGGCGAACACCACGCTATCGATCTTGTCCCTTCCGATGAGGTTGACCAAGCCCAGTTCCCTCCCCTTGCGCATATGTTCCTTCGCCTCCTCCTTGCCCACCATGCGACCCATCTTGCTGGGCATGCGTGCGGCGCCACGACCTAGGAAGATGCAACCGATATCAGATGGAAAATGATGACAATGGTTGGCGTCCCGGCAGATGCATTTGTCCATTAGGAAGATGTACTGAGATCGGTCGATGAAGTGATCGATGACCTGGGAGGGCAACATTATGTTCTCCGGGCGCACCGGGACGTCGATCTCGATGGTCCGCAAAGCCCGTTTGATGAAGACGTCCTCCTTCGGGAGGATGATGATGTCATCCCCGCCAAAGAAGGCAAGTTCCATGGCCTTTCCCATGACGGGCAAACGGGTCAACCGGGCATAGCGGAAACGCTTGTCGAAGGACCGCTTGACCAGACGTAAGGCTAGGTCGGTGCGGAGGCTCATGGCGTTCCGCCAACCACTTGGAGGGGCTTAATCATTTTCCAGAGAAGATGCCCGACCCCAGGTCTTCGATGGTTGTGATCGTCCATCTTCAACAGGCCCAATGCCGATATCCTCCTGGCCAGCTCGAGGTATTGGCGATTGCGCCGGAATACCTGGGTCAATAGGTGCGCCCCCTCCGCGGCCCTTTGGTTGTTGACCATCGCCACGGCGTGCCAGAAGACCATCTCCTCATTCTCGGGGAACCTTCCCTCTGCCTCACGGTAGTGTTCCTCCGCCTCCTCCATTCTTCCTCTCTCCATGGCCAGGTCGCCTAGGTTCATGCTCTCGTAGGCTCTATGCACATGGAGCAACCGCTTGAGCTCGGTCACCGGTTCCGGATGATCGTCCACCCTCAGGTCAACGGTCCTTTCCTCCCATGGCCTTCGGCAAGCACGACCCTTCACTATCAACATCGCCGCGGATTGCCTGCCCCGAATATCCCCGCCCGCAGCCTCAGCGGCCTCCAGCGCCTGTAGCATGCGCTCTGCCAAAGGACCCTTTGCCAGTCGGAAAGCCTTGGACATGGCCGGCCAGACCGTTGGATCTCCCATCATGTTCGCCTGAACCGTGTGGTCCTTTCCCACGATATGACCGGCAGCGGGTATGCACCCTAAGCCCGTGTAGGCTGCCCCTTTGCCCTCCTTATCCATGATGGCCAATTGCCTCATGTCTCGACCCTCGTCAGCATCGACTAGCTCAAGGACCGCCTCAACGGGTGACCTCCCTCTTCGAAGTAGTCCGAGACCTTTGCTCCCGAAGGAGGGGTTGACGAAGGATTGGGTTGCCACCACCCCCACCCCGGCCTTGCCCCAGATCACCACGCTACCCACCGAGAACCAGTGCGATTGGACCGCCGCTCCCAGCTCTCCCGTTTCACGATCGTGGGCGAGGATGGAATATGTGGCGGCGAATGGTCTTTCTCTGTCATATCGATGGACTTGCTCTGCTCTCAACGCAGCACCATCGGTTTCAGGGACATATTAGGAGAAATAGCTTTCAGATGGGTTCAGGTCCTCTGTTCATTTCCACGCCAAGCGACCTTAGGTAAATCGCGATTGGTCCATGGCCGGTTTCAGACGACGATTGTGTTTTATTGAAAGTAACATGGTCCTTGTCGACGATTGGCTTCTCAGTCCAACTTGGTGACCAGGGGTGGCTTCCATTTCATGGCGATCTCGTCCACCATAGGGAAGTATATGTTCAATGATAGGGTGAACCCTTCCATCGGTGCCGGTAACCAGTTGACCTCGCTGCCCCCCAAGGGCGGGAACGATTGGATGGACAGGTCGATGGACCCGTCCTTGTTCTGGATCAGGGCGTCCAAGCTTCCCAATGAACTGCGATCAAGGCGGTTTTTCGACAACCTGCGTGCGCTATCATAAAGTACCAGGGACCAAAAGGCGTTGGTCGGTGGCATGCCGTCCTTTTCGAAATGCATCACATATTTGTTATTGCCGTCCAGTGGACGGCGCTCACTATCATACCCCGTCATGTAGCCGCGATAGTCATCGGGTAGGTCCATCCCCATCTGCTGCCCCGTCATCAGGGCCCTTTGCAGGTGGTCCTTGGCATGTTCGACCGTCCTCGTACGAGGGGCCCATATCTCCCAATCCTCGGCCTTGATATGGGCCTCCACCTCTGCCATCGCCTTCCGAGCCTTTTCCGCCCCTTTGTCGATCGCCATGTGGGTGATCCGATCGATGTCGATCAGAACCAACGATCTGTCCTTACTATATCCTAGTTCTCCCAACCCCTCCAGGAACTTTTTCCATCTGCGGGTCTGGTGGGTTGTCCTTCACGAGCTCGCTCATCATCTGGAGGAAGAACAAGGGGTCGACCTTTTCCAATTGGACCGACGGGTCGACGTCGGTGACGATGGACCGGTCGATGCGGTGACGCTCAAAGCGACCGAGGAAGCGCATCATCTTGGCCGACGGTTCCATTCCCGAACGCTTTTAGAGGTACCAGGTGGACCGCCTCGCTCAATTCCCCCACCGGTTTCATATCCTCCATGCCATGGCATTGGATCCTTCCGGCAAGTCGCACCGTCCTGGTAGGGCATTCCAGCCGCATAACTCCCTTGGGGAGGGTCCCCTTGAAACCATGGGGCACCAAAGCAAAATTGCCTTTCCACTCCCCAGTGGAACGGGTCCCAATGGATCGGAAAATATTCCCCCAGGCATCGAATAACGATATCACATAGAACCGACCCCTGATGTTGGGGACAGATAGAACCATCGGTTTGTCGAGAACGTCAAGCCAGGCAGAGAACTCCTTGAAATCAGGGTTGGGCAGGTCAGAGGCGCTCATCGCGATGGGACCTTGTTCGCCCCGGACCATTTGGCCCATGGGGGCTCTCCCCCCCTCTGCCGTCGACACATTCGTCATTACCCTTCTCTGGTACTCCATCAGAATCAATGGGTACGCGAAGAGATGGGCTTCATATGCCAAGGGGACGAGGTTGGCCATTTGGTTCTTTTGAGTTGTCGTCAATGATATCTCTGTGTTGCTCAACCCTTCACCCCAGACTTTTTTCGGATAACGAACATAGAAGTCAAATCGAACATAAATAATACTAATTATTATTCAAATCAATGAATATTTAAATGTAGCCTCACTTGGTGGATTTTTCATAAATTATGATCGCATTTGAAAACCTGCTCAAAAACTAGGTCATTAAAAAATTTTAGAAAGTGGTTTAGCTTGACCTGGGTTGCTACTCCGACCAAGTTCGGAGATCACTTCGCTCAGTACCAGGGTTGGCTTTCGGGATACGGCCCCGCCAATCATGGTTCCCAAAGTGATCAATGCCGCCGCAAGTACGGCCCAGTTCTCGTCCACGCCATTGTCGAAGACCACATCGGCTGCAACCTTGATCACGAACAGAGTGATGATGAAGTACACTATGCTCAAAAGTATGAGTATCAGTGATACCACGATCATCATTAAAACTGCCATCAGTTCTTCCTTCATTTATTCCCTCCCCCCTTACGATAGGGTTGAATCCAAAATATGATTGCTGCACCGATATAAACGTTTGGATATCCTTTAGTTGTAAGGGTCTAAAAATAAGGTATTATTAACAACCGCTGGATGATGCCGATCCAATCGATTTTCGTTGAACGATTGATAATGGAGATGCAGGTTGGCTTATGCTCGGACTTAGAGCAATAGTCATCAAATATCTGAGAGATTGATGGAATAGCTCACATCAGCGTCATAGCAACAGTAATATGTCAGCATACTGGTTCCTGATGTCGGATAGGAGATGGGGTGGTAAATTGGCGGATGAGAAGAAATCAAAGATCGGGCAGCAAGATCATGAGCGGTTCCCCCGCTTCAGAATATTTGATCAGCGGGGAGGAGATCAAATGGCAGGGAAAACCGGCGGCCATCATCATTATGGGAAAGGGGTTGGTGCTTACCATCCTAGCGATCATCTACATGGCAGCAATGGCCCTCTATCAACCGGACGATTGGGGGATCATCTTGATCGCCTTGGTCGTTTCCTTCGTAATGATCGTGGTGGACAGACCGTTGGGTATGTTGGCAGGCGTATCTGGGATATTGATCGCTGGGAGCCGTGGCCTTGGGATGGTTGAGCCTGGAAGAACATCTTTGGGTGGTGGTGGTCCCACTGATATTCTCATTGTTGGCCCTGCTCTTCAACATGATCTATCTGAACCGAGTGCTCTTCATAGTGACGGATAGGAGGATCATCACCCGCTATGGTCTTTTCACATTGAGATATGCAGACCTCGGCGTCGACAAGGTGCAGAACGTCACCATCATCCAACCATGGTATGAACGCATACTCGGTTTCGGGGATATCTATTTCGCCACCGCTGGGGAGCGGGGCGGGATCGACTATCAATCCCCCGGCATAAAGCTGATGACCGGGGGGGCGATCACATGGGAGGATGTATACCAATCCTTTCGCGGTGGTCAAGACCGCCAACGAGGTCATGAACCCGAGTGCTATGCCGGTCAGGATAGTCGGGCCAATGCCTGAGACGATGAGCACACAAGAGAGGCTCAAGCAATTGGACGAACTGAAGCAAAAGGGAATGATCACCGAGAAGGAGTACGAGGAGAAGAGGAAGGACATCCTCGGCAAACTCTGAAACGACGTTGGCATGTCGCCGGAAATCAT
The DNA here is from genome assembly GCA_963806355.1 of Methanomassiliicoccaceae archaeon. GTDB lineage: Archaea > Thermoplasmatota > Thermoplasmata > Methanomassiliicoccales > UBA472 > JACXTP01. The sequence goes on from CAWDXN010000006.1 coordinate 50,416, forward strand.
CGGAGCTGTGAGAATAAAGATGGAAAAGAGATGTTTGTTCTCACCGCTCCTTATATATAGTTGAATGTTCTCTTTCATTTTTGTCGCAAGGATCCGTTAGGGTTTTTGGGATAATATACAACAATAGGTCGATCAGTAATGTACGGCAACAAGAAAGGGGGCAGCTATGGTCGCCCCAGAAACGACGGACCACGCGAGATGAGTGATGTAAAATGCTCCGACTGCGGATGCCAGACCCAGGTTCCCTTCAAACCGACCGAGGGCAGGCCTGTCTACTGCAGGGACTGCTACGCGAAGCACAAGCCGAAGGACAGGTACTAAACCTGTCTTTTTTTAATTTTTTCTCTCAATAATCATTATTGTTTTGATCTTATTCCATTCACCCTCAAACACATTTGTTCGACTCCATTCTTGTGAATGGTATCGATATCGGCCTTTTCACCCTGCCTGCCATCGGTAATTTAATAACATACCCGACGGTTGAACCATCATCTAAGGAATGAAAAAGGGGAGTGGCGGTTCTTGTCGATGTATTGGTACATTCTGTTGGGTTTGCTGGTTCTGAACCTAATGGCCTTCTATGCCTATTGGAGCGACAAACGGAAGGCTCAGAAGGGGAAATGGCGCACGTCCGAGGCGATGCTCCTCATCCTCTCATTGCTCGGCCCGTTCGGCGCCTATGCGGCCATGAAGATCTATCACCACAAGACCAAGAAGCTGAAGTTCGTGCTGGTCCCCATCTTCATGGTCCTTCAGATTGCCCTGTTCGTTTGGGCGTTCCTCTACCTGGACTGAGTTGCTCTTCTGAGTGGAGCCGATGTGGAGGCCGAAGGTGAAGGCATCGCTCGGTCAGAGGCTAAGGAAAGGACTGTGGGTCGTCCTAGGGTCCGTATTCCTGGCGATCGGCATCATTGGGATCATTGTGCCTCTGCTTCCAACCACCCCATTCCTGCTCTTGGCCGCAGGGTGTTATGCCAAGGGGTCAAAGAGACTATCGAACAGGTTGCTGGCCAACCCTTGGCTGGGACCTTATCTTCGCGCCACCAAGGATGGCTCGCCGTTGACCTGGCGATGGAGGGTGGCATCGATGGCCTTCCTCTGGGCCAGCATGACATTGACGATTGTGTTCTTAGCTGAGAACATTGATCGTAAGGGCGGTCTTGATCGTCATCTCCTTGGCGGTGACATTGCACCTCGCCACGGTAGGGAGAAAACGACGCTAGAGCCGTCTAGGCGTTAGCTATTTGGCGAATGAGGACCTTTCTGGAACAGGAAGGCGGAAAGGACATGTCAGAGGCGAAATGGGACCTTAGCCAGTTGGTGGAAAGCACAGACCCAGAGAGGATCGTGAAGGAACTGGACAAGATGGTGGATACGTCCGCCCGTCTGGCCGAGAGGTACAGGGATAAGATCTCCGAATTGGATGCCAAGGGGGTCTTGGAGCTGCTTGAGACCATGGACACCTTGGCCCTTCGCTACGAGGGCGTGGTCATCTATTGTCAGTTGCTCTATTCCGCCGACACCACCGACCCTGTCGCCAAGCATCTCAACGATGCCGTGCTCAAGGCCTCGACCAAGGCCAGACAACACCTGGCCTTTGTTGATATAGACCTCTCCAGGCTGCTCCAGTCCTGCCCCCATCTGGTCGAGGAACCGACCCTCTCCGAGTTCAAGCACGCCCTGGAGAGACAACTTCTACGTGCGCCTCACCTGCTTTCCGAGACGGAGGAGAGGCTTATCATGACCAAGGACCAGAATGGCATACATGCTTGGTCCCAGTTGCAGAGGGAATGGCTCAGCACGCGTTCCTTCACCCTGGAGGTCGAAGGGGAGACCAAGACCCTTCCGTATGGTCAGATCATCGGATACTATTCCAACCCCGACCGCGAATTGAGACGATCTGCGAACCTGGAGGTCTATGGCAAACTGGGTCAGGACGAGACGATCTGGTCCAGCGCCTTAAGGGCCATCTGCGACGACCATGTCCAGACCTCGACCTGGAGGCGGTTCGTGTCGCCTTTGGACCACAGTCTACTGGTGAACGACCTGGAAAGAGAGCATGTCGACGCCCTAATGGCGGCCATAAGGAATGGCACCGGGGTGTACAGAAGGTTTCTTCGGACCAAGGCTAGGTTGATGGGTCTGCCCAAGCTCGCTAACTGGGACATCGTGGCACCGTTACCGAACGTCCCGGACGAAATACATTCATGGGATGAAGCGAGGAGGATCATCGTCTCCGCCTATGCCGGCTTCGACGCGCAGATCGGTCGATGGGTGGAGGAGATGTACGAGAACAACCGCCTGGACGGAGAGGTGCGCAAAGGAAAGGTCAGCGGCGCCTTCTGCCAGGACTGGTACAATGGCAAATCGGCCTTCATCCTGCAGAGCTTCAACGGTCGGCTGGACGATCTTTATACCCAAGCTCACGAGCAAGGGCATGCTGTGCACGCCTACCTCAGCAGTCGGGCACAAAGGCCGAGCAACTGCGCCTTGAGCATGTGCATCGCCGAATGCGGCAGCATATTCGGGGAGCTGCTGCTCACCGATAAACTGTTGTCAGAGGCCAAGGACGATGTGGAGAGGCAGGCCGTCCTCTGCCAGGTCCTGGACGGGTTCGGCATGGCCGCCTTCCAGGTCAGCGCTCGCTATTTCTTCGAATGGAGCCTCTACGACACGGTATCTGAGGGCGGGTTCCTGGATGGTGAAAGGATCTCCTCCCTCTGGACCAAGGCCCGGGACGACATCTACGGGGATGCCGTGGACTGGTTGCCGGAGATGAAATGGGAATGGACCATGAAGATGCACTACTACATAGCTGGACTGCGATTCTACAACTACCCCTACGTCTTCGCCCAGCTGTTCGTCTTCGCCCTCTACCGCCTGTACAAGGAGCAGGGTCACGCCTTCGTGCCCAAGGATGAAGGCCCTCCTGTCCGCAGGCTCGAGCCGTTCGGCCGCCGACCTGGCCAAGGAGTTCGGTTTCGACCTTTCCGAAGAGGCGTTCTGGCAGAAGGGGATCGCCCAGGCAGAGGAGTTCATCGACCAATTGGAAAGGACCATCTGAGGTGCCTGGAATCAACGATAATCATATTATGCCGCCAACTCCCTAGGTGTCTCGGCGAGGAGAATGGGGACGAAACGGTTTTGCATATTGCATTCCAACGACATGCATGGGGACTTCCTGGCCGAGGGAAAGGACGGAGGGAAGAGCGTCGGAGGTCTGGCCCTGCTCTCTGCTTACATCAATAAGGTCAGGAAGGAGGAGAAGAACGTCCTCTACATGATCGCCGGGGACATGGTGCAGGGCTCCCTGATCGATAGCGAGTACAAGGGCATCTCCACCATGGGCATCATGAACTACCTTGCCCCAGATGTGGTCACCTTGGGCAACCATGAGTTCGACTATGGTCTGGCCCACCTGCTCTTCTTGGAGAAGGTGGCGAACTTCCCGGTGGTGAATGCCAACCTCTACATCAAACCGGGTAACAAACGCCTCATGCGACCGTTCGTCATCCTGGAGAAGGACGGGTTCAGCATCCTGGTGACGGGCATCATCACGGAGAAGGTGATGGACCAGATAAAAGGCGACAATCTCATTGGAAGCTTCGTCACCTTGGAGGAGGCCAGCAACGAGGTGGGCCGTATATGCAACGCCTACCGCAACGAGGACATAGACCTGACCGTGCTGCTGACACACATCGGCCTTGAGTCGGATGTGGAGTTAGCCAAGCTTTTAAAGCCGGAATGGGGGGTGGACCTCATCATCGGAGGGCACTCGCACAGCATCATCGAGAAGCCGCTGGAGGAGAATGGCGTCATCATTGTCACCGCCGGGACTGGCACCGACCAGATCGGTCGGTTGGACATCGAGGTGGACGACGAGACCAACCACATCATCGGCTACCAATGGCGGCTCGTGACCGTGGACGATGCCATGGTCACCCCGGACAATGAGCTGGAGGGCTACATAGCCTCCTTCCAGTCAAAGGTGGACAACAAGTACAACTCCATGCTGAGCAAACTGACCTATAAGCACACTCATCCCACACGCGAGGTGGAGACCGAGATAGGCAACCTGTTCGCCGATGCCTTGGCGGAGATGTTGGGTTGCGACCTGGTGCTCCTTGCCAGTGGGTCCATTCGCACCAAGGAGATCGGTCCGGTTGTGACACTTAAGGACCTGATGACCTGTTTCCCCTACAACGACGTGCCTTACCAGCTTTACGGTGACGGGTGAACAGTTGAGGCGTATCTTCGCCAACTGTGATGCGTCCCTCCAACCGGAACGGGGAGGGCGAATGCTACCAGGTCAATTCAAGGGTGAGAGCGGTTCACGATGACCGGACGGGCAAGTTAATGGAACTGAGCTTGGACGGAAAACCGGTCAATCGATGCATGGCCATTACACTCTCGTGCTCCAAGGTTACCATTCACGTAATGCTGGCACTTACCTTGGGGTGACATTGGAGGAATTGAGCGCCATCAAGGCGAAGGTGGTCTCTACCTCGGCCCGTGAGGTATTGGAGGAGTGGTTGCGCGACCATCAGAACGTGGGTCGGAAAGTGGAGGGAAGGCTTACGTTCTTGTCTTAGCAAGAATGAATATCCCCATCCATTCTCGTCACTATCTGTATTCCTTTGATTCCCCCCCCCCCCTGGAAAATTTCCGGAAGGAGCTGAGCATGTCCATGAATGAAGCCCTTATATGATGGAGACCCGTTCTTTGACGGTCCTGCTCATTCCTTTTTCTTCTCCAGCACCCAACAGCAGACAGGGTCGCCGTTCGTTATCATCTGGGTGAACCGGCATTGATGTTCTGGGTCGACGCGGGTGCACATTCCATTGGTGAATATCTCATGAACCGCCTTGCAAGCCTCAACTTGACCATTGCGCCAGGGGCACTTCGAACCACCCACGCGGACGATCATGCTCGAGGTCCTCTCCATCTCGATGTGATCGATCCCGAGGAACTCCTCGGCGAGATTGGTGACCTCTCCGATCTTGTTCAGATCGTCGCCCTGGATCTCGTAGAGGTCGATTATCGCGTCGGCGAACATCTTCCCCGCCTCCATTATGTGAGGACGAAGCTCGTCCACAGCGGGTGCGCTGGCCACTGAGTCGACATAGGTTTGAATCTGTATCAGGATGAAATCCCTGAGTATCTCCTTCTCCAAAGTTGCCCTCTGCTCAGCACCGATCTTGTTGGGGTCGATCATGATTATCGAGTTGAATCTGTAATCATAGGTATATCTACTTGATTTATATCGAAAAATTAGAATCCTTGTTCAGAGGTCGTTTCATGCATCATGAACAGGGCCGTTTGGGTTTCAATGACGGGATCACCTGGAATGAATTTTATTATCATACGATTAGCGGTCCTTTAGCGATGGGGATGTTCATCCAGATGGCATTGAGACGTGCCATCTCGATCCATTTTCCCAATAGCAATCATTAACTATGATTATGTCCAATTCAAAAATTAGTCTTGGGGATGAACCATGTTCTTAGGAAATTTAGTTAGGATGACCACGTTGTACAAAAAATCATGGAAGTTCATCCTGATCAGTCAGATATTTGTTCTAGCTAGTTGCGTGATGATGATCCTGATCCCTTCGGAGGTTCAGAACCTCATAAACAACGGTGTCCTTTTGGGGGAGGCTGGTCGGGATGTTATCATCCAATCTTCCCTCCGCATCATGCTCTTCGCTTTCCTCTATGCGGTCTTCATGTTATTGAGCATCATGATGGCTGTCGCGTTCGCGGAGGGAACGGGCAACTATATCCGAACCAGGGCCTTCGAGAAGATTGAGGCCTATTCGTTCAAGAACTTCGACCAGTACCCCACTGGTGAGTTGATGAGCCGTCTGACCAACGACATCTACCAGATCAACATCGCGGTACAGTTGTCCATGCGCTTCTTGCTGGCAGCCCCGTTCACTATCATCATCGCGGTCGTCGCCGTCCTGGTCTTTAGCCCGGACCTTGCTTGGATCTTCTTGATAGCCATACCCTTGATGGCGATCGTCTTGGCAGTGGTTGCGATCAAACTGCAGAAGCAATACAAGGAACGCCAGAAAAAACTGGACGATATGAACAACGTGCTCCAAGAGGACTTCTCTGGCATACGAGTGACCAAGGCGTTCATGCGCCAAGACTATGAGAACCAACGATATGATGGAGTGAACCAATAGTTACCGCAAGGCCGCGGAAAAGCCAATGAGGACCCAATACTGGATCTTGCCGAGCATGTTCGGCGTCATTGGGATTTCGACGGCGCTCGCGCTCTGGGTCGGAGGGCCTGCGGCCATAGACGACCCGGCGGCGGTAGGACAGTTGGTGGCCTTCAGCCAATACCTCCTGATGATCTTGGTGCAGATGTTCAATCTGGCCATCCTGTTGCCCCAGCTCTCCTCGGCGGACATCTCCGCGGGACGTATCTATGACACGATTAAAGACCGAACCCACCGTCAAGGACCCGCCAGAGCCGAGGATCGTGGACCCGGCCACGATAAAGGGAAGGGTGGTGTTCGAGAACGTGTCCTTCAGTTACGCTGGACCAGGGTCCAAGGAGACGATCAAGAACATCAATCTGGTCGCCGAGCCAGGTCAGATCGTGGCCTTCCTCGGATCTACCGGATGCGGCAAGTCCACCATAGTGAACCTGATACCTCGTTTCTATGACGTGACATCGGGTCGTATCACCATCGATGGGATCGACGTCAGGGAGCTCCCCCAGCAACTGCTCCGCCAGATAGTGGTCCCGGTCATGCAGGAGTCCATCCTCTTCAGCGGCGACCTGAGGCAGAACATCAAGATGGGGATGCCAGAGGCAACGGACGATGAGATGGAGACCAGCGCCAAGGCGGCCGATGCCCATGATTTCATCATGAGCAACCAAGAGGGTTATGATCGACACGTCTCACGCAAAGGGGCCGAACTTCTCCGGGGGACAGAGGCAGCGCATCTGCATAGCGCGGGGCGTGTGCGCCAACCCCCGCGTTCTGATCATGGACGATAGCACCAGCGCGGTGGACGTGACCACAGAGAGCCGCATCCAGGGCGAGCTCAAGAAGATCCTGGCCAACACCACCAATTTCATCGTGGCCCAACGCATCAGCACCGTCCTCCTGGCCGATAAGATAGTCCTTCTCGAGAACGGGGAGATCGTGGCGGAAGGGAACCATGATGAGCTGATGGGCTCCAGCCCGCTCTATCAAGAGATATTCAATTCTCAACTTGGCGGACTGCGCCCGGAGGACTACCAATGACGACGAACGAGTCTGCAAAGAACCCCGCCGAAGGGACGGGGAAACGTCTCATTGATGTACCTTACCGCCAGCAAGATCAAGCTGGTGGCATGCTTGGCCCTTTTGGGCATAGGCACGTTGAGCTTCATATTGATCCCCATCATGCTCGGTCAGGCGGTCACCAGGATCGAGGAAGGGGCCAACGATGATGACCTGTACCAGATGGCAATGTTCATGCTCGTACTGGCCGGAGTGGCCTTTGCGACCATATTCACCGCCTACCAGCTTCTTTCGTCCATCACGCAGGGAGCCCTGTTACAGATTGAGGAAGGAACTGTTCCAACACACTCAGGAGCTATCATTGAACTTCTTCGACCGTCAGCCCATCGGCGAGCTGATGAGCAGCGTCACCAATGACATCGATGCCATCGCGGCCTTGTTCCAAGGGCCGCTGGGAAGCATAATATTCGGCGCCTTCCTGCTGGTGATCATCGCGGTGTCGATGGTGATATTGAACCCCATCATGGCGATCGTCGCGCTGCTGGTGATCCCGGTCATGTTATTGATCATCTGGGGTCTTTCACGCATCGCCAGACCGGTCTATAAGCAACTACAGGAGAGGCTGGCGAACCTCAGCGGTTTCGGGGAGGAGACACTGGCGGGCGCCAAGACCCTGATCGCCTACAGGGCCTCTGAGGCCAAGGTGGAGGTGATGGACCTCACCAGCCGGGAGGTGAGGGATGTGGGGGCCAAGGCACAGCTGCTCGGCCTCATAATCGGACCGATGATCGCGATGGCCGCCTATATCGGGGTGGCGGTGGTGGCCTTGACGGGTTCCGCCATGTTCCTCAACGACAACTTGGACCTGGGGGAGCTGGTCACGTTCATCAACCTGTCGGTCCTTTTGATAATGCCTTTGTTCGCCATTTTCTTCAATTACAATTTCATCCTCCAGGCCTTGGCGGGAGCGAAACGCATCTTCGCCATCATCGACGAGGTGCCGAAGATCATGGACAAGCCCAATGCCACGGACCTGCCACCGATCGAAGGGCACGTGGTGTTCCAGGATGTCGATTTCAGCTATGTCAAGGGGAAGAAGATCCTCAAGAAGAACAGCTTCACGGCCACTCCTGGCCAGAAGATCGGGTTGTGCGGTCCGACGGGAGCGGGGAAGAGCACTATCATCAACATCCTCACCCGATACTACGATATCGATTCTGGAAGCATAACCGTCGATGGCCACAGCATCTACGATGTCACGCAGGCCAGCCTGCGTGGTCAGATCGGGGTGGTGCTGCAGGAGGCATTCCTTTTCTCCGACACGGTGATGAACAACCTCAAGTACGCCAGGGAAGGGGCGACGGACGACGAATGCATCGCTGCGGCCAAGAAGGCCAACTGCCATGATTTCATCATGTTGCTCCCGGAAGGGTACCAGACGGTCCTAACGGAGGGTGGCGCGAACCTCAGCCAAGGCCAAAGGCAATTGATCACCATCGCCCGGGCCATGGTGGCCAACCCGCGCATGCTCATCTTGGATGAGGCCACGAGCAACGTGGACACGAGGACCGAGAAGATGATCCAGGAGGCCATCAAGGAACTGCAAAGGGGTAGGACCAGCTTCGTGATCGCCCACCGTCTGAGCACCATCAAGGATTCCGACCGGATCCTGGTGATCAACAGCGGTGAGATCGTGGAGCAGGGGACGCACGAGGAGCTCATGGCCAAAAAAGGATTCTACTACAACCTTTACATCAGCCAGTACAAGGGGAGGGTGGGATCGGTCCTTCCTGCCACCGGGGGTGCGTCAGCATGACCTCGAAGGACGCCTTCAATCAAGATGAGTGGAGATCGCTCGTGATGGCCGGGACCTGGATAGGCCATGCCATCATCATAGCGGACAAGCCCAAGCGGGTAAGGAAGGAGCTCAAGGCCCTCAGGAACGCCTTCGAACTGGCGGCCAAGAAATACCCAGGTAACGGACTCATCGGGGCGGTCCTTCCCGAGGCAAAGGCAGCGGCCATGGTGGAAATCGACGCCAAGGCCATGTATGCCAAGAAAGAGGAGAACATGCAACGCATCCTGACCGACATCCAGGGGACTGCCAAGGCCTTGAAGATGGTCGAGGGGAAGGAAGCGGTGGAGTTCAAGAAGATGGCTTTTGAACATAGGGGAACTGACCGCGCTGGCGGTCCGTGACGAGGAGTTCGCCATGATCGGAATGCCAGGCGATGAGATAAGTCGGCTGGAGAGGAGGGTGCTCAGGACGATCGCGAACGAACTGGGCCTGATCCCTTACTCGGTGGACATCGACCCGATAAAAAAGTAAAGGAGGCCCGCCATCGGCGGACCTCCTCGCTCATCAGTCCACCTTTATTTTTCCTCTTTCAATTGCTTCTTTGCCTTCTTCAGCTCCTGCGATCTGTGCATCGCTCACCTTGGGATAGCTCAGGTCCATATCCTCGATCTTCCCGGCGATGACGTCGGCGACCAGGGCGCGCGCCGCCCATTTGTAGTCGGCCGGTATGACGTACCAGGGGGCCCAACGGGTGCTGGTGTTGCTGAGCATGGCATTGTATGCGGAGATATAATCGTCCCAGATACCCTCTTTCCTTAAGGTCGGCCGGGGAGACCTTCCAATACTTCTCCTTGTCCTTCAGGCGGTCCATCAACCTGCGCTTCTGCTCTTCCTTGGAGATGTGGAGGAAGAACTTGAGGATCAGCGTTCCGTTCGCGTCCAGGTGCCTCTCGAAGGAATTGATGTCGGCGTATCTCCTCTCCCAGAACTTGTCGCCCCGTTTCGCAGATGGCAGACCGTTGCGCGTCCAATATCTCAGGGTGTACTTTGACCACGAGGACGTCCTCGTAGTAGGAACGGTTGAAGATCCCTATCTCCCCTCTGGATGGTAGGGCCTTTGAATGGCGCCATAGGAAGTTGTGACCGAGCTCCTCCGATGATGGTACCTTGAAGCTCGTCACCCGGCACCCTTGGGGATTGACGCCGGACATGACATGACGGATGGTCCCATCCTTTCCCGCGGTGTCCATCCCTTGGAGGACGATGAGCACGGAGTGGATGTCCATTGGCCCAAAGCAACTCCTGAGATGCGGCCAGGGCCTGACGGTTATGCTCCAAGTATCCTTAGTGCGGCCTCCTTGACGACCTCCTCCCCCGCCTTCTTCAGATTCATCGTTCTGCGCCCAACCAGTTTCATAGTCTTTTAGATCGACCTTCTTGCCTGGCTTCACCATGATCTTTTTGATCAGTTCCTTTTTGATCATCCAGTTCTACCTCCTCGTGAATTGCACAATGACCTCGGTTTCCGTCATCCGAACGAAGCCATTGAGACCCATTGAATAGAGTCGTGGAAATGGTATTAATTACCTTCATCAAGTGACCGAATCGTTCATCATGGTCGGAATTCGTTTTCCGCACCGATGACGATTGAATGAAGAGGAATAGACTAGCTTAGGGTTCCAAATGCTTTTTTATGATTGAACTGGTAATGTATTAAAGGACCGGGCAGGAGAAGGGAACATGGACAGGACCGCAGGTCTTACAACGAGTGACCAAAATGGTGCCGATCCTCCATTGGTTCCCCCGCTATAGGCCCGAGTGGTTGCGGTACGACATACTGGCCGCGATCGTCATCGTCGGTCTGATCATACCGGAGTCGATGGGGATAGCCGGTGTGGCAGGGGTCCCCCCCCAGTACGGCCTCTACTCGATACTCATCGCGCTCTTCCTGTACGCGATATTCGGGTCTGGCAAGCATTCGGTGGTGAGCACGCCGAGCGCCATGGCCATACTGACCGCCACCGCGGTCGCCGGTATCGTCCTGGCCACCAACGAGGACGCTGTGAACGTCATCCTCTCCGTCACGTTCATGGTGGGCATAATGCTGCTGATCGCAGCGGTCCTACGCCTTGGGTTCCTGGCGGATTTCATATCCTTCCCGGTGATGAAGGGTTTCCTCTTCGGGCTGGCCCTCACCATCATCATCGGGCAGATACCGAAGCTACTGGGGGTGGAGAAGGGCACTGGCAACTTCTTCGACCAGCTGTTCTATGTTCTCAATGAGATCGGACAGGCCAACTCCAGCACCGTGGTGTTGGCGTTAGTGAGCATCGCGATGATGGTGGTCCTAGAGGTGCGGTTCAAGAAACTACCGGCGGTCCTCATCCTGTTCGTGGCGACCCTGGCCCTGTCCTATCTGATGGACTTCGAGGGCAACTTCGACGTTGCCGTCGTGGGTTCGATCCCTCAAGGGTTGCCGTCCTTGCAGGCACCGCAGATCGACCTGACCACCCTCAGCGTCCTCATACCCGCCGCCATCGGCATCGCCTTCGTCTGCTTCTCAGAGTCGATAGCCATCGGGGAGGAGGTGGGGGAGCGGCACAAGGAGGAGGTCGACCCCAACCAGGAACTGGTGGCCCTGGCGGCGACCAACCTGGGCGCGGGGGTCACCCAGGGCATCAGCAACGGTGTGAGCATGTCCGCCTCCATGGTGGGGGACAACAGCGGGCTGCGGTCGCAGATGGCGTTGGTGATCGCCGGGCTCATGGTCATGACCGTGCTCCTTTTCCTCACTGGGGTCTTCTATTACATACCCGAGGCCGTTCTCGGAGTGATCGTCATCTTCGCGGTCAGAGGGGCCCTCAAGACCAAACTGATGGCGAGGTTCTACCACACCCAACGTTCCGAGTTCTACCTGGCGATGGTGGCGCTCTTCGGGGTGCTCATCTTCGAGGTGTTGGTCGGCCTGGTCCTGGCGATCATCGTCGCCATCGCCCTCATGGTATGGAGGGCGAGCCGGGTCGGGGGCTCACTGATGGGCCAGATGCCATCGGCACAGGAGTTCCGCCGCATCTCGCTCTATCCCGAGGCCAAGGAGATCCCGGGCCTGAAGCTTTACCTGATCGATGGGGACCTCTTCTATGCCAACAGCTCGGTGGTGAAGAGACAATTGAAGGCCTTGGTGATGGCACAACCCAAACCCAAGATGATCGCCATATTGATGTTCGAGACCTCCCATGAGCTCGACATCACCTCCAGCCGGGCATTGGAAAGCGTCATAAGGGTAGCTCAGGAGGAGAGGGTGGAAATAGTGCTGGCAGGGGTGGCCACGATGACCCTGGATTCATTGCGCAAGGCAGGCATCGTGGACATGATCGGGGAGGACCATGTGATACGCGACCCGAAGGCCGTGTTGGAACTCTATGAGCGAAAATATGGACCGATCTCGTCCGACCATTGAGCCCGGTCGGATCCTAATCCTCCAATGTGGACAGGTCGCCCAGGGGATGACCTAGCTCCTTGGCCTTGAGCACCCGGCGCATGATCTTGCCCGAGCGGGTCTTGGGCAGGGTGGTGACGAAATCGATCTCCCTGGGGTAGGCGTAATATGAAAGCCGGGTTCGGACGAACTGGCTGATCTCGTTCTTCAGCTCCTCCGAGGGATTGTGGCCCGGTTTGAGCACGATGAACGCCTTCACTATCTCACCGCGCAGCTCGTCGGGTTTGCCGATCACGGCCGACTCTGCCACCGCCGGATGCTCGATCAGGGCCGATTCCACCTCGAACGGACCCAGCCGTTCGCCGGAGGTCTTGATCACATCGTCCACGCGCCCCAGGAACCAGATGTAACCGTCCTCGTCCTGGTAGGCCTGATCTCCGGAGATGTACCATCCAGGCACGTAGAAGTATTCGCGGAACTTGGATATGTTGCCCCATATGCCGACCATCATCGAGGGCCAGCCTGGGCGGAGCGCGAGGAACCCTTCCTTGCGGGGCGGCAGCTCCTTTCCATTCTCATCCACGATCGCTGCCACGACACCAGGCACCGGCCTCCCCATGGAGCCGGGCTTGATGGTCATGCAGCGGTAGTTCGAAATGCAAGGGGCACCGGTCTCGGTCTGCCACCAGTTGTCGTGGATGCGTCTTTGGAACGACTTCAGGCCCCAACGCACCACCTCCGGGTTCAGCGGCTCTCCGGCGGAGCAGATGTGCCTCAAGCGAGGATAGGTCGAACTCCTGCACCGCCCCATCCCCTGCCCTCATGAGCATCCGGAGGGCGGTCGGCGCCGTGAACCAGACGGTCACGTTGAAGCGTTCGATCAATGAATACCAGGTGCGGGGGTCGAAGCGGCCTTCATAGGAGATGATGGTGATGCCGAGATACCAAGGCCCCAAGATGCCCACGGACGTGCCCGTTACCCAACCCGGGTCGGCGGTGCACCAGTAGATGTCCCCCTCGCGCAGGTCGACCACGTTGCGGCAGGCCATGAGCTGCTGCAGCATCGCCTTGTGCCCGAGCATTATGCCCTTCGGCTTACCGGTGGAGCCTGAGGTGTAGTGGATGATGTACGGGTCGTTCGGTCCCATGCCTACCGCCTGGAAGTCTGGGTCGCCTGACGCTGACACATCCTCGAAGCGGACGGTCCTCTCGCCCATGCCGGTGTTGTCACCTACGATGATGAACCGCTTTATGACGTCCAGCTCCTTGAGGACCGGGCGGATCCGTTCGTAGAGATAGGGGGAGACCACCATATAGCTGGCCTGGCAATCTTTCACTCGGTCCAGGACCGCCTCGGGCCCTAGGGCGGAGAACAGAGGACCAGCTATGCCTCCCATCTTCGACGATGCCGATGAGAGAGACAAATAGGTCCGTGTTGCGGTCCAGGAATACGAAGATGCGGTCCCCTTTGGCGGCACCTAGCTTGATCAGTCCGTCGGCGAAGCGACTGGACCTCTCCGACATCTCTCTGAACGTGACCGGGACCACATCGCCACTGGCAAGAACGGAGTATAACGCAACTTGGTCCTTCCTCGGGCCCTTGGCATGGCGATCGACCGCCTCTGCGGCCACATTGAAGACCCCACCCCTGGACCAATCGAAGTCCTTGTTGATGGAGGCCCAATTGAACTCGTTGTAAGCCCTCTCATAGTCCTGGAGGTTGCCAGGGTCGGTGGGGGGGATGGTCTCCTCCATTCAGCTTCTCCTCGGGTGAGCGGGAAGAACAGGTTTGGCATATTTAAACGATGTAGAGGGGCGGTCTGAGCTCATCGCAGTACCAGCTCATGGCCTGCCATCGAGACGTTCGATAAGATACTTCAGCGGTCGGAGGGATATCTCGCTCCCCCGACCCCCATCTTGGAAGTCGAACGGGTTGTCCAGGTCCTTGATGAGGAGGAGCATGTAGAGGATGATGAACGACATCACGCCCACGATGAAGAGAGACTCATAAACCGGTTCCATGTTCAGCAGCAGAAGGCCGAAGATGAGCAGGACCGCAAGGATCTCCACGATGGTATAACCGGACTGAACGAAGCTGGTTTCGCGGATGGTGTGGATCCTGGTCACCATCCTGCGGACGTTGGTCTGTTCATACTTTATTCGGGTGATGAAGTCCCCTTTGGTCAGATCCTCCTGCTGCAGCAGATGGTCGTTCATCAAGGTGAGCTTGGCGAGGATGTCCTTTGTACGTACCTTGCGATGGAACCAACCATCGAAATCATGTATCAAGGCCACATGAAAGGCAAGGAATGCTTGGGTGGCGGTTGTGCTCTTGTATCGGTCCATGAGGTAGGCCTCGTCATAGATGGCCTCCAAACTGCATGCCAGGTCTCCAGGGATGCGCTCGCTCTCTTTGTAATCGGAGATCACACCGGCGATGAGGAAACCGAGCAGGAAGGTAGACGCCGCGATGATGCTCGTGAAAAGGGCGTTGAGCTCGATGACCTCCCAGTCCAAAATATGGAATATGTACTTCAGGACCAGGATGAGGGCGATGACTGGCAATAGACTGACCACGATGTGCCATTTCTTGCCCACCCTTGGCATCTGGACCATGCCTTCGACAACCGTTCCCATTTAATTAAGCTTAATCCTGTTGCCATAGCGACGGACATCGCCATACAGGACGGTTAAAGTTCTCGTGCCATCCATGCCCGGGTTCTAAATAATCGATGCTGCATGAGCAAAACGAATGGGATATGCCGAAGATCTGAGCCGTTTTGAGGACCTTACCTCCAGGTACATCCCCCGGAGGGAGGACTGGACCCCTTCGGAGGAGGCGGTCTTCGGTCCCCCTGACCTATATCGGGTCCCGAAGGAGGAGGCGGACCGGATGCGCTACCGCGCGGTCAAGTACCAGTTCGAGCGGCATTACCGATTGAACCGCATGTACCACGACTTCTGCAAGGAGGCCAAGGTCTCTCCGGACGAGATTCGAAGGGACTTGACGATCTGGACAAGGTGCCGTTGATCCCGTCCGAGTTCTTCAAGGACTGCCCCCCCGGCAAGGACTTCGCCCTCTGGCTCGGTAACGTCTACACCGGGGAGCTGCCCCGCATCAAGGTGAGCGGAAGGTCGCCCTCCCATGACCAGGTCATAGATTCCTTCAACTCGGCCGGGATGGCGGTCTGTTACAGCAGCGGCACCGGGGGACGCCACACCTTCATGCCCCGGGACATGCGTTGCTTCCTCACCAACGAGTACGCCATGGCCAAGGGCGTCATCTCCATGTTCTTCCCCCACTGGAACCCGCAAATGCGCGGTTACCTGTTGCTACCCCACCCCTTCAAGACCAACCTCTTCGCGGGCGCCTTGGGCACCATCTTCTTCGACATCATGAAGGACGTCAAGGTGGCGGTCGACCGCAAGGTGGACACCGAACTGATCCGCCTCAGCATGAGCGAGGACACAGGCTTGAAGACCAGGGCCTTCAAGTACATCGCCAGGCGCAGGTCAGGAAAGGACTGTCCAGGACATCATCACCTGGATCGAGCGCAACCAGCGTGACGGTCATGAGATGGCGCTGGTCGGGGCGCCGTTCCTGGTGCATTCGGTCATCGAGAGATTGAAGCACGAGGGGCGCACCTTCGACCTCGGGGAGAGGGGCTGCGTCCTAACCGGTGGTGGCTGGAAGGTCCATGAGAGCAAGCGTATGCCCGAGGCGGAGTTCCGCCGTGACGTGGAGGAGTACCTGGGCATCCCACCGGACCAGTGCATCGACCTTTACGGTATGGTCGAGGCCAACGGCTGGATGACCCAGTGCCCTGAGGGACATCACCTGCACATCCCGCACACCTACATGCATACCATGGTCCTTGATGACGAGTACCGTCCCGTGGGCTATGGCGAGACGGGACGCCTCGCCTTCCTGGACGGGTCCATGGGCAGCTATCCCGGGTTCATCATAACCAGCGACCGGGTGCGCATGCTGGAACGCTGCCCGGTGTGCGACCGGCCCGGTCCGGTGCTGGAGCCAGGAGTGACCCGCGTGGCGGGCAAGGAGTCCAGGGGCTGTGCGGAGGAGGTACGGAGGATGGTATCCTCAGATATGAGGAGGGGGGCGAGATGACCGGACTGGGGGAGATCAAGGCCAACGGTTACATGCCGCAACGTGCCTACATCTCGCTCATGGCCAGGGGCGGTTGGTCCCTGTCCAAGGTGATCCTGTTCAACATGCGTGAGCTGAAGCGGCTGCGGGTCGTTCCTGAGGGCGAGGAACGTCATGTCCGCCCGCCGAGGCAGTACGAGATACCGCCATACCATGAATCGATGCGGACCTGCCGCTCCCAGGAGCGCTACCTCCGCCCCACGTTGTACTGCGACCCCAACGATCCCGCCGTCATCGCCATAGCCGACCAGCTCGGGGCCTTCAAGGTCTCCGACCGCGAGTTCGCCGAGGCGGCCTACCACTTCGTCAAGGAGCGCATGCTGCTGGAGGAGATGACGCTGAACGATGTGGGCGAGACGTTCCAGAGGGGCACGGGGACCTGTTTCCATCTCATCACCGCCTTCATCGCCCTGTGCCGTTGCGCGGGAATCAAGGCCCGCTACAAGATCTTCGCCATGAACATGATCCGTTCCTGGTACGACGTGGTCATCCAGCCGGACCCTTTCATCAAGAAATGGTACGATTCCCTGGGCTTCTTCGTGCTGGAGGGGGAGGGCGAGGTGCTGATCGACGGTGAATGGCTCGTCGCCAATGTCGGCCCGGAGGCGGAATGGCAGGCGGCGACCGGCACGCCCATAACCCGCCTGGGCGAGGGTTCCTTGGGCAACTGGTTCAACGCCGTCCCAGGGACGGAGATGCGCATGGAGTCCATACCCTATGGCCTCGGGGCCTCCCTGGAGCTGTTGCATGCCATCGCCCCAGGTTCGATGGAACGGGTCAACATCAGCATGGTCAAGCAGAAGGAGCGGGGGTCCAAGGTCATCGCCGAGGCCGGTGGCCTGGAGGCATATGACCGCATGGCCCGCCTGCGCCAGGGCCCGCGCCGACCGAAGATGAGGTTGGAGCCGAGGGCGCAGATCGTCTTCGACGATTGAATCCCGCATATCCAGGTGGGTGCCTCGGCATAACGCTTAAGGTCGTCCAGACCATTCTCCTCCCGTGTCTCAGAACGGCCCCGTCCGTCATCGTTTCTTCGCCACTTTCGATCGCCCTCACGATGCTCACCGTAAGTCTCTTCCTAGGCTCAGGGATGCTATCGGCCAGCCGTGCCGAGCCTGGACCAACGGAACTGAACGACGGCGTTTGGGGCTCCATCGAGACATTCGACCATGTCACCACCGGGACGCAAGGGAGCTTCGGTGATGTTGCCCTCTACCCTAACGGCAACTGTGATGCGGTGGTGCTCAATGGAAGGGTCTGGCTCATGTACCGTGGCAACGAGAGTCGGATGGTGGCGAAATACACGCCGACGGTCAGCGCTTCGGCTTGGAACCTTAGTTTCGAGGCGTTCGCCCCGCGGGAGCTGTCCTCCTATGCAAGGGTGGGGCAACAACCTGGGGTCTACGCCATCAAGGCCCTTCTGAACGACAGCACTGGCTCACTGGTATGTGGCATCGAGCTTCGGGTCAGCGAGGAAGGAACGCAGGGCATCTATTGCTATGACCCTTCGACCTTCTCGTGGGACAAGGTGGCGGACCGGATCGTACCCGCGTTGGTGCATCGCTATGACGATTTCGGACTGACGCCTGAGCGATACGTCGTGTCGTTCGCATATGACGGCAGCGGTTCCGTCCAGGTGACGGTAGGCCACACTGGTGGAGCGGTCCTTTTCACCCGAAACGTCGCCATGCCTGGGCCGTCGCCCGACACCGGTGCTTCGCTTCTACGACGACATTGGAATTCCCAAGCTCGGGACGACAAATTACGGCATCAACGGCGGCTGGATGCTCGATGACTTCGGGGTCAGGTCGACGGCCACTCGATACGCGTTCGTCGAACCTGCCTACGAATATGTCCCAAAGGACAGCCCAGCATGGCTCACCGTACGGGATGGGAACGGTGTACCGATCAGTGATGCCGTGGTCACCATCAGGATGGTCAGGCAGCGACCTTCGACCTGATCGAGGGTCGATACGAGGCGATCTTACGACCGCGAGGTGGACTGGGCCGTGCCAACGGATTACGTGGTGAACCTGGACGGCGTGGAGATGAGGGGCAGGTTGGAGCTGACCACCGTCCAATCGGACCCGCTAGCCAGCGTTCCCAAGTGGTGGAACGGGTGGGAATGGGCCACGGTCTTCGGCCTGGACGATTGCAACGGTCCCGCCAGCGCGCTGAACCACTATCGGGATTACGACCATCCCACCACCGCCTATGTGATGAGCACCGATGGGCAACTCCTCCGAGGTTCTTGCCACCCAGTCGGAGATCGGGCTGCACCTTCCTCATGACTATACCACCTGGATGAAGAAGAGCTGGACCGAGTCGGTTGACGCGGCGACGGAGCGGCCAGGACGCCTCTCTCCTCCTTCTACAATTACTCCAGCCGTTGGGACGACCCGTGATTACGTGGGCGATGGCGACGCCTACATCTCCATGGCGAACCCAGGCAACAGCGCCACCTACCAGATGATGTACGCCCAGTATGCCGCAGGCATGCGCATCGAGGGCATCGGGTCGAACTTATACAACGGCGTGCCTGGCAACTCATCGCTGATGGGGTGCTATTGGGTGTGGGGTTCGGAGATAGACCCCTATGTGGCCTGGGACCCCACTCTCGCCGTACGATCTGATGGACGCCTCGCGCCAGTGGAACACGGATAACCCGGGCCAGACCTATGAGAGGGTCAAGGTCATTGCTGAGAGGGGAGGACTGCTCCGGGTCTATGCCCATCCAGGCTATTCAATCAAGGACGCGGGCATCCTGCACTGGATCGACGATGCCAAGACCAACTATTCCTTGGAGAACTGGAAGGCCACGGACGGGGAGGCGGCCAGCTACACCTATGGGCGTTGGACCACGGACGTCCTGCGCAACGATGGTTTGAGCAACGATGGACACCATGGTCTTCGATGTCAGTCGCCAGGACCCGAAGGCCGCGGGCTATTGGCTGGTGCCGGTCACCGTCGCCATCGACATCGGCGGCATGGACGTGAAGCGGGTGGAGGTGGTGGAAGGAGGCCATACCTACAGCTCGGATGGGGCGGGCGAGTTCGCCCTGCGCGACCTGGAGGGCGAGCGGGTCATGGACCTAGGCTACGACATCCGTGGCCAGACCCTCTATGTCTCCCATTTCTGGAACTCCTCCGCGCAGTTGCGGGTGGTGTTCAACTATACCAATCCCATAATCAATGGGACGCCAGAGGCGAAGGGTGAGATCGGAGAGGCCTACCACTTCAACGCCACCGCCACCCCGGCCAGCACTGGAAGCAACATCTGGACCTTGGACAACAGCAGCGCGACCTGGCTCAGCATGGTTCCAGATACCCAGACCTCGTGCGCGATTGAGCGGCACCCCGACCGCACCAGGTAACTACTCGGTGTACCTGAGCGTGCAGGATGGGGACAGCGTGTCCACCATGAGCTGGACGGTCTTCGTGCCTGAGAAGATACCGCCCATCTTCCTCACCACCCCCAAAACCCAGGTGCTGGAACGAAGCGCTTATTCCTATCAGGCGATGTGCGACCAGAAGGTCGACGCTTGGAACCTGAGCAGTAACGCGAGCTGGCTGACACTTTCGAGCACCGGCAATCTATCCGGGACGCCTAAAAGGCCGATGTCGGCCATGCATACGATGTCAGCATCATGGTGAAGAACCGCAATGGCACATCGTACCAGAACTTCTCGGTGCAGGTGATTAACCTTCAGCCCCAGATAATCACCGTTCCGGACCTTCCAGATCAGGTTCGGAGAGAGCTATGAATATCTGCCGGCAACGAACGAGGACGCCTTTGGGGTGCAGTGGACCGGGCTCACCACCAATGCCTCGTTCCCTTACCAGTTCGATGGGGCCATCGGGAAAGTGACCTTCCTCGCCACGGTCGTCGGGACCTTCTCGTTCCATCTGACCGTCTCCGACCAGACGGGAACGGCCAACCAGACCGCGGTGCAGGATTGGACCGTCTCCGTGCTCCCGGCACCGACCCCGAAGATCGTCGGGGTCCCAGTGCTGGTGGCGGTGGAGGATGAGCCCTATTCCTGCGACTTCTCGAGCGACCAGGCCCTCGATCTCCTGGAACCTGGAGACGGATGCCGATTGGCTCAGCATCACCTCGGAAGGGACCGTCTTCGGGACACCCTCCAATCTCAATTCCAACCGGGCGTATTACGTCCACGTCACTGGCGTGAACGCGAACGGCTCGAGCGACATCAATTACACCATCGGGGTCATCAACGTGGCCCCTGCCTTCGTGACGGTCCCGCCATTGGGTGGGGAGGTCGGCTCCCCTTACAGCTACACGGCGAGCTTCGACGACCAGGACAGCGGGTTCTTTGTCATCATGACCACGAATCTCAGCTGCCAATATCATTTCGATGCGTCCAATGGTACGGTGTGGTTCACCCCCACCCTGCCGGGGGATTTCTGGATAAGCATCCTCGCCGATGATGGCTCGGGTTCCTCCAATTCCTCGGCCACGCAGAACTGGACCGTGCATGTGCCAGTGCCTCCGGTGATCGACCTCACCCCGCCGAAGACGGTCCGCGATGTCAACGGAACGGCCATGGCAGGCTGGTACGCTACCTCGGTCACGGTGGCCCTCACCGCCTGGGACGATGTCACTGGCGTGAATCAGACCCTCTATCGTCTGGATGGGGGAGAGTGGACCGTCTACCTTGGACCGATAGCGATCGATACCGAAGGGGACCACCTCCTGGAATACCGCTCCGTCGACATGGCCGGGAACTATGAGGAGACGATCGCCTCTAGATGTGCCGATAGACCTGGGGGCGCCCACCACCAGGTGGAGAACGTTTCGGCGGATCCGGGCGATAACGGATGGTACCGCAGCCAGGTCGATGTGGTGCTGAACGCCTCGGACAAATGGAGCGGCCTGGACAAGACCTATGTGCAGATGGACGATGGTGAATGGGTCGAAAGCTCATCCGTGAACGAGGATCGCGACCGAGGGAGTGCAGAACTTGAACTACTACTCGATCGACCGGGCCGGAAACGTCGAGGAGGTGCGATCCCTGACCATCAAGGTCGACACCATAGACCCGATATCCTCATTGGTCCTGGCCGGGCCAAGCCCCTCAGTGGGGTACTACAACGGATCGGTCAATGTGAACATCACCTCCTTGGACGAAGGAAGCAGGACCGCCACCATCTTCCTTAACGTGGACGGAGGGGGTTGGATACCATATTACGGCGGGTTCCAGCTCGCCACCGAAGGAGCGCACTCGATCGACCATTACAGTGTCGATGTGGCAGGGAATGTCGGGAACACCGGAAGCAGTTCGTTCGTGATCGACATGACCGCGCCGGTCACGAACGCCCAGATCAGCGGCGAGGAGGGCGACGATGGATGGTATGTCGGTGTGGTGACCGTGACCGTGAACGCCGAGGATGCGACCAGCGGGGTATGGTGGAGCAGCTACCGCCTGGACCAGGAACAATGGGCGGAGGTGGACGACGAGATAGCCGTGGCCTTGGAAGGGGAGCACTCATTCCAGTATCGTTCGCTCGACCGGTCCTCTAACCTGGAGCAGACGAGGGCGCTGAGCTTCAAGATCGACGCCTCCGCGCCGACCATCTCCCTCGATATCGAGGATGGTGCGGTCCTCACCTCATCATCGATGTCACTGAACTGGACCTCTTCCGATGCGACCAGCGGCGTGGACCACTACGCGGTCATCGTCGACGGCGGGACGCCTTTGCTCTGTGAGGAGGCTGGGTGCCAACTCGAAGGACTGGCGGTGGGAGAGCATACGGTCGAGGTGAAAGCTTACGATGTGGCGGGCAATGTTGCATCCGACAGTGTCACCATCACGGTCGATACCAGTCCGTTCAGTCCGTCCAGCTCGTCAGGGATGATGATCTGGATCGGGCTTGCGGTGGGTGCAGCGGCCATCGTGCTGATCGGGGCGGTGCTCTATCTTAGGAAGAAGAATTGATCGGCCAAGACCCGCCTGCTTGGCTCATAGCAATGCCGCGATCTCCGCCCCGGCCCTCTGGACTCCTTGGAACCCAGCTTTGGGAAGTTCGACCTTGGTCCCGATGTTCTCCAAGACGGCCTTCGTCAACAGTTCAGGCGTGACTTGGGGGAACTGCATCTTCTTGCCTGCCCCCAGCCTCTCGTTCCTACCTGCGACGATGATCTGCTGCTCGAAGTGACGCTGCAATGGGAAGTAAAGGAACGGCTTCTGCAAAGCCATGAACTCCAGGGTAGTGGTGGAGCCTCCGGAGCATATGCCTATGTCACACGCTGCCATCAGCCGGTAGAGGTCTGGCACGTATCCTTTGGCCAGGACACCTTCGGGCAATTTTGATTGGTCAGGGTCAAGGTTAGGCCCACCGACCAACACCATCGTCGCGTCAGGCAGCTCACCACGGATCGAAGGGAACGCCTTAATGCAGAGATCGAGCAGGGGCTTTCCGACATTGGTCCCGCCTATGGTGACCAGAATTACTGGCCCATGGCCCAGTCCATATTCCTTTCGAAGGGCGCCTTTATCCTGGAGGGCTTTGGGGTCGAAAGTGACAGGATATCCGGTGAACTTCACGAAGTCCTGGCCGACAAGGTCCTGGGCGTTAGGCATCATAAAGCCCATTTTCTGGTCGGGGATGTCCTCCCTCTCGCACAATAAGCATGTACGCCCCACTGCCATCGAATTTGGTGATGCCCTTCAACCAGAGTTTGTTCGATATTCGTTTCACCATCTTGGCCTTCAGCCCCTTGGTCGGGCCCCAATAGGCAAAGTAATCGGACATAAAGGCGCTCTTGCAACATTGTAAGGAAGGGTTCTTGTTCAGGACCGTTGCAACCTCATAGGCCTCATCGTGAGCAACGACGTCATAGCCCCCTTGCTTAGCGATGCCCCATATCAACTTTCCGTTCTTATCGAACGAACTGACCATATCATAGGCCGGTTCGCTCAGGTCCGCCACGTAATCCTTGGAGAGGCTTGGATGGAATCGGTCCCTTGGTCGAACGTCTCCGATTGGGGGAGCACGGTCTCCCCTTTCAATCTCAGCACCCTCCGGGCTGGGTCGCCTGCCATCCAATGGACCTCGGTTCCTGGGCGGAATCTTCTGATCTCACATAGCGATCGCCATGTCTCTTTCGATGTGGCCCAAACCGACCGAACCCGAGACGTATAGTACCTTGCCCACCACACCACACCTCCGTCAATCATTAGGCAGTGGTTTTATAATTCTTTTTAAAATGTCATTTTTATGAAGTTAATTATTACATTATCAAAAAATTGGATGGCCTCATTACTAACTAATTCGACCTTCCATCGCAATGTTATATGAATTTCGCAGACCATGTTTTATGGGAACATGGTTAAAGATCCCACCTCGCACTACCCGAAAAGCCCAGATAACGAAAACATGGACCTGCTCTGGGAATGGTGGGTCACCTCCACCCAAGCGTTGGTCGACACGATAGGCTCAGAGGCGGCCATAAAAGCGTTGAGGCCATATTATTTGAACGCCAACACCGCCGCAATCCATATCTTAGGAGAATACGCCTCCCAATTTCGGGAGGACCCGTTCATAGTTGGAAGATTCTACCAATTCGGGAGCGAGGCCTGGTTGGGAGGCTCATGGGACATGTGGGCCACCTCTTCTGGATATGTGGCTGAGGTAAGAGGGTGTATGACTCGAGGTCAATGCCAGGAGCTTTGTCAACTGGTGTGCCATGAGACCATTGAAAACGGTAAAAGGAACAACGATGATGTAAATCCTGAGACCATCATCGTCAAGGGTTTGTTCAAAGGCGATGACCATTGCCTCATCGCCCCAGCAAACTGTGATTGGGAGGAGTCGATGAGGTCCTCCCAGCTCCTCCGACCACTACAGTTTCGGTCAGGAGGAGCTGATGGCGTTCAGGATGCAATATGTCGGTGAATCATGGGTCTTTACCACCAGGGCTTTCATGGACACGATTGGAACAAAGGCCGCCTTGGAAAAGCTCCGCATGTATATGCGCCATTCCGGCTTGACATATGGCATCAGGTTGGCGAAGGACTTCGAGAATGCCGACAAGGGATTAAAATTCCTAGGCGAGGTCATCGGTTCCATCAACGATCATCATCTGAGAAAGGGAGATAAGGACTTCGTCTGATGACCAGATCGAACAAGTGGTGGTGGAATGTCCGTTCTCTCAAGCCCCGCCCGAGGTCTGCATCCAGTATGAGGCGTTCTTCAAAGGGGTGTGCGAGGCGATCGACCCCGAGGTCGAATTCGTCTACGACCGCATGATGAGCGATGGTGACCCCTCCTGTCACTGGACCTTGAAGAGAAAGAGGGCGCCTGCGAGCCAAGGAGCGTCGGTTGAGGTCTTGGACGAAGAGGACATGGTTAAGAAACTGAAATGGCGATTGACCAACGGCGAGATAGGGATCGATGAATACCGCACATTGCTCGATGTGCTGAAAGAGCGTTGATCCGGGTCCGGGACCGCATGCTTCGGTTGGTCCCCCTTCCGAAACCTAGTTCCTTATCATCGGAAGGACCCTGCCGCAGACCGGGCAGGACCTCAAATTGATTGGAATGAACGAACCGCAACCAGGACACCGCCTTATGGCATTCCTCCTGCAGTTCTCGCAGCCAGCGCCGTCCGATGGCAGCCTGGAACCACACTGGGTGCAGAAGGTGTCCCTCTCCTCGGCCGCGGGTACTGGTCGGGCCGGTGGCGGCGCGGGGGTCGGCCGGACCGGTTCGACCGGTGGGCTTTCCACTACGGCGACAGCGGCCTTGGCCTTCATCGCTGCCTTTATCTTGGCCAGCTCGTCCGTTGACTCGTCCACGGTCCCGGCGAACTCCTGGATCAAGGCCTGCACCTGCTTGATGCGCCGTTCCTCCTCAGGACTTACCTTCCTACCGCCGAACAGATCCATGGTCCCATTCCGCATGCCAACGCCCTAGCGTCATCGAACCCGAGACCCTTGGCGATGGTCACCATCAAATCATTCCATTCGATATTTAAGACCATCAGCGCGCCGGTGGGATGAGGTCCTTCACCAGCTCCCGACCGCCAGGAAAGACCAGTGTTGAGGCAGGGCCCTGCCCAAGCCCTCCATTCGACAATTTATTTATCCTCACCAGGCCCTGCTAGCCATCATGCCGGTCGCTATTTTCGGGGACAGGTCCTGCGGGAAGACCATCTTCCTCAGCCTATTGTACGAGTCGCAGATCCGTTACACCAACTCCAAGGAGAACATCGGTGCTGGAGAGTTCCGCTTCACCACCGACCCCTCGTTCACGAGCATCTTCGGGAACATCCGCACCAACCTCACCAAGGGGCAATGGGCCGATGCCACGTTGAAAGGCAACCTGGGCAAGTACAAGTTCAAGTACGGCTACCGACGGATGATATCGGTCGGTTCGGAGGCGTCGTCCCGCTTCGACATCATGGACTTCACCGTATACGACATCGCCGGTGAGGACCTGGACATATTGCGCCAGCTGGAACAGTACCGCGAGTCCATTGCGACCGGCACCTACAAGGGCGAGTTCGACTTCGGTGCGCTCAGCACCTCGTTCCAGGAGCTGCTAAAATGCAACGTGCTGGTGTTCCTCATCGACCTCAGCAAGATCAACGCCGAGGCCAGGTCGGAACGCTTCATCGAGATGCGCAATTACGATGTGTTCATGGCCACGCTCATCTCGGCAGTGTCCAAGTACAAATCCATCGTGTACGAGAAGGACGAGAAGAAGGCCAAGATCTACCCCATCTTCGTGCTCACCAAATACGACCTGCTGGACAAGAACATCCTGAAGATGAACAACTGGCCTGAGACCTACCAAGAGCTGCCGTCGGAGAAGACCGGCATCCGCGGCATCTTCAAGAGCAAGGAGATGACCAAGGAGGAATTCGCGAAGGAGATCATGATCAAGTATTACGGGGACACCATGGCCCTGTCCAAGGGCGGTGCCATCGCCAACGTCCCCTTCGACAAGGCCGGCTTCTTCTTCAGCGAGATCAACACCGAGCAGAACGAGGATGGCGAGATCATCCCCAAGGCTGATCAAGGTGAAGGGCAGCGTGGTGCTGGACTACTCGGACAACGAGTACCGGGGCTTCATCGACCGCTTCCGCAAGATCGCCAACGAGATGCCAGACGAGGTGAAGGAGGACCAGGAGTTCAGGGGAGTCCGCGGATGAACACCACCTGGGTGGAGCACTTCATCTATGGGCCGGTGCCGAAGAAGGGATATGCCAAGCGGGCCCGTTCCGCCAACATCAACCCGGATGAGTACGAGCGCTTCCTTGGCTACTACATCCCCATCGACCCGGCCTATGTGCGCTCGGACGACATGATGCACAGCGAGGCGAGGTTGATAGCTTCCACGCCGTCCAACGAGGCGGTCTACTTCTCGAAGATAATGCGGCGCAGCAAATTGGACGAGAAGGGGCGCTCTGGCATCCTGACGCACACCCTGCTGGTGCCCAAGAAGGCGCTGCAGGACGGCCTCTCCTACATGGACGTGGAGAGGGCGATCGCCCGGCACGAGGCGGAGCACGGCATTCCGCTGGGCGACATGGAGCCGTTGGGCATCGAGTGGGAACCGACCTCGTTCGAGGACGAGATCCTGGGAATGCCCAACCTGATATCGAAGGAGACGGTGAACCGCCTGGTCGATGGCTATGCCAAGGACCCGAAGATGAAGTTCGTGGTCACTTGCCGGGGGACGGAGCAGCGCGACCGTATCCGTTTGGGCTACATGCTGTCGAAGTTCCTGGACATACACCTCGGACTGGTGCCGGTGCTCACCTTGAGCGAGCCGCCGTTGATGCTGGCGGATTCGCAGTGCAACCTGGTGCTCACCAAATTGCCGCTCTCCGTGCCGCAAAGAGGCTGGCGCGCCGTGAGCTCTTTGGTGGACTCGTCCCCGGCCTCGGCCGCGACCAGTTCCCAGAAGGCCAAGGACATCATCGAGCGGTTGTACTCAGTTTGAGGGCAGGATGCGGAAGGTGGTCGATACCGCCTTGCCCTTGTCGTCCTTGCTGATGACCTTCTCGATGCTGAGCGTGAACGCCTTTCCGGCCATCTCCCCTTCGACCTTCCAGGCCTTACGCGAGCGCTCCTCCCGCCTGACCTCGCCCGAGGCCACCTGCATGGCCCCGATCAGGTTCTCGATGTTGGAGCTTCCCACGTTGCCGTCCATGGGGATCTCCAGGGAGCGGGTGGGCGAGGAGGCCAGTCGATAGAGCATCTTGGTGCAGCGACGGGTGTAGTCCTCTCCGATGAAGCCCGCCTCCTGGAACCATGCCTCCCAATCGACCGAGCGGTCATAGCTCATGGCCAGGAGCGCCTTGTATAGGTTGGCATAGCCGTCCGCCTTTACGTACTCGGGGTTGTTCTGAACGATGCCGTCGAGGTCCACCGCGGTGCGGCCCTTGGCATAGGTGGTGATGCAATGGACCCAATCGTCCACCCTTCCTTTTTCGACCAATCCCATCGGGTCGAAGATCGAAGGTGCCTGTGATGGCATTGGCACAGTTGTAGGTGCGAACGTCCTTTCAGTGAGTTGGTCGGTGCGGCCTGCGGCATCGCCACCACCTGGGCGATGACCGGTGGGACCACACGGAGGGAGAAGGCCTTCTTGACCGGCACCAGGCGATTGGATGACCGCGTCACCGCCTCGATGTGAACGGCGATGTCCCCCTCCACCTTCGGTATGACATTGATATCGAACATACGGTCATTTTCCGGGGGCATCTCCCCTTTGAAGAAATGGAGGACGCTTATGCCAGCCTGGGCAGACGAGCAGACCAAAGACATGAGCTCTATCGGGAATACGCTGTGGTTGTGCAGCACCACGGACAGAGAGGTGCCCCTCCCCAGATGCACCTCCGGTTTGGGGACCTCCAGGATGATGCCGATCTCGATGTTGTCGGCGATGTCCTTGTCCGCCAACTTCTCCAGGTCCTCGACGATCATCTCGCATTGCAGGAAATCCCCCTCCGTCAGGGACGCCTTCAGTTCCTGCTCTAGGTCCCGCTCTGGGTCGCCATAAAGATAGGAGGGCATGATGGACCACTTCTTCTTCAACGGCCCCATGCGCTTCAGGATGATGCTCTCGCGCCTCAAAGCCCTCTCGAGCCCGGCGCATGGTCTTGACCGCTTTCCCGACATTGTAGTCCAACTGGTCGGCGGCCTCGAGCATCAATGTCCGCCCGTAACGGTACTCTCCAGGGACCGACTCCTTGATCCTATGGATCTTCGCCATCTCCTCCAAAATCTGGTCCAGGAGCTCGTCGACGTCGGCCATGTTCCCTCACCATGCCCCACCCGATGGTCGGGCTTCAGATAGCGCCTCAATAGCTTACTGGAGGATTATATCCTTTGGTCATAGATCGACTCAGGGCCGATGATGTGATTTGGGACCAATCCAATGAGCCCGGACGTCAGCGGAGGGTCGGATTGGTCGTTGGTACGCCCATCATTTCTTGACGTCCATGTCTATCCGCCCGTCCTTAACGCCCACGATGCGGTCGGTCTGCTCGGCGATGCGACGGTCATGGGTCACGATGACGAACGTCGTACCCAGGGCCTCGTTTATGTAGCGGAACCGCTGGTAGATGGTGGCGGTGGACTCGGAGTCCAGGTTGCCAGTGGGTTCGTCCGCCAGGACGATCTTGGGCTCGTTGATCAGCGCCCGGGCCACCGCGGTCCGCTGCTGCTGGCCGCCGGACATGTTGGTGGCCAGGTTGTCCTTGACGTTCAATATCCCCACCAGATCCATCAGCTCCTCCGCGCGCTTGACGTCACCCTGGTCCGGTTTCCCCTTCCTGATCGTCACTGGTAGGAGCACGTTCTCCAGGGCGGTGTACTCCGGGAGGAGGTAGTGGAACTGGAACACGAACCCGATGGTCTCGTTTCGCAGCTTGGCGAGCTGGTTCTTGGTCAGGCCGTCCGTGCGCTTTCCGTCTATGAGCACCTCACCCTTGCTCGGCAGGTCCAGGGTGCCCAGGATGTTGAGCAGGGTGGTCTTGCCGCTCCCGGATGCCCCGATGATCGAATTGAACGACCCCCGCTCGAACCCCAGGCTGACGTCGAATAGGACCTGGGTGCGTATCGATCCCGTGCCATAGAACTTGTCCACCTTCCGGACCTCGATCACGTTCTCAGCCATTGCGGATCACCTCGATGGGGCTGAGCTTGGAGGATTTGCGCGCCGGGATCGCCGAAGCCACCGCCGCTGCCAGTATGGCTATTCCCGCTGACAGTATGACGAAGGTGGGCTCTGCCGTTATCGAGAGCACGCTGGTTCCGTCAGGCTGGGCGGTGAAGGTGGTGAAGGCCCAGATCAGGGTCAACCCTAGCAGGGCGCCGAGCGTGGCTCCCAGCGCACCCAGCATCGTCCCTTCGTAGATGAAGATAAGGCTGGCGTCACGGTCGGTGATGCCCATGGCCTTCAGGATGCCGATCTGCCGGGAGCGTTGCAGCACTTTGATGGCCAGGATGCTGGCGATGGCGATGACCACCGAGGCCAGCACGAATGTCTGGATGATGATGCTGGAGAAACTTTGGCTCTCCAGGCCGCTCAGCAACTGGGCGTTCTCCGCCTTCCAGTCGGTGACATCGACCGGCCTGTCCGCGAACAGCTCCCTCACTTCCTGAGCCACGACATCCGCTTGGAACACATCGTCGACCTGCGTCTCGATGGCGGTTATGGCGTCCCCGAAACCGAAGATGCCTTGGGCATAAGGAAGGGTGGTCAATATCCAGTTCTCGTTGATGACGCGCACGTTCAGGTCGAAGAGGCCGCTGACCACCATGGTCAGGTTCTGTCCGGCCGGGGTGGTCACCTGGATATCGTCGCCGACGCCGACCGTTAAGGTCTCGGAGAGCTCCTTGCCGATGAGGACCTCGCCAGGGATTGTGGGCCACGATCCCTCGTAGGTCGCCTCCTCCAAGTTATAGATGTCATTGGCCTTCTCGAACTGGAGTCCTCGGACCAGCACTGACAACGTCCGTGAACCGTCCCGCAGGAACGAGGGCGAGTCGGCGGACACGGATATGGCATTTATCTGCGAGATGCCCTCCAAAGAGGTCACCATCGGCTCCCAGTCCTCGATGACCGTGTTGTTCTCATCAGGGGTTATCGTCACCTGGGAGCTGCTGCCGACCGCTGCGTCCACCAGGCTCCCCTGCAAACTTGTCACCAGGGACCCCACGAACACCTGCACCGAGACGCCTACGGCGATGCCGAGCACTATGAGGATGGTCTGCACCTTGTTGGAGCGGAGGAAGCGCAGCGCTATGCTGAAGGAGACCATGTTCACCCCTCCTCCAAACCAGCGATGTCTGCGTACGTCCGCGCCAATCGGTCCGCACCGATCTCCCTCCAGGCGTTGGGGTTGCGCTCGAAGGCGCTGCCCCCGACGATGATGGTTAGGTGCTTGCCATTGACGCTTCGCCGGACCGAAGAGATGGTCCGCTCAGCTGCGAACAGGTTGTAATTGTTGGAAACGCTTATCGCCAGATATCTTGGGCTCATGATTTCCACAGCGGTGGCGACCTCGAAGTTGGGGGTGTTGGCGCCTATGAAGGTGACCTCGTGGCCACACAAGGTGAAGAGGTCCGCCACCATGCGGGCACCGATCTCGTGGTACTCCTCCGGCGGGCAAGCTATGATGACCTTGCCCCTTTCACCTGCATGGCGTTCCCTCCTTTCCTTCATGACGAAGGGGTAGCAGCAGCCCAGGACGGTCGCGGCGATGGAGGTGCGAACGTGCTCCTTCCAAATGCACCACTTTGCCATCGATGGAGCATGTAATCTCGTTGATGGCCGGGCCGATTATCTGCTCGTAGAGGGTGATTATGTCGACCTCGTCCCTCTGGAGCAAACCGATGACATAGTTCGACCGCCCCTTCCCGGTCCTCCCTGTCCAACAGTGACTTGAAATGAGAATAGTGTTCGTCCATTCGTACCGACCTCCCCCAAAGCTTAGATGACCTGGCTGCAATTGGATCGAACCCTATAATAATCATTGGCCTGGGGCGCGATGACCTCATGATGAGACGATCTGTGGGAAGTTGGTCTCCAATGATATGGTACGGGTGATCTCGTTCTCCGGTCCGGTGGTGGTCCTCTTGCTGGTCTGTTGCAGCATGATGCCGTCCACAAACCACCAGTCCTGATGGTAATATGACCCCTCATCCGCCCCATCCTCATAGTCTCGATAATGTTCCGCCATCCTCGCCCCCCACTTGGTCTCCAAGGACTCGCTGCCGACCGCGTTGATGGAAGGGCTCGACCTTATCAGTTCATAATAGTCGTACCCCCAAAACGTCCAGTTCGCGGGAAATACATAGTTCGCGCTTTGATGGTCGGTATCGATCCCACCGGATGAGTGGTTGTAACTATAGGTGTCCCTTTCCATGGCGATGGTGATGTTGGTCCCGTTCACTTGGACCACCTCGTATCTCTCGACGTAGATGGTCTGGTCCAGACCAGAGTAGATGCCCACCCCGGTCTCGGTCTGGGTGTATTGCCAGTAATCCCCTGACCTGCCAATTTCCGGGCCCACCCCCAACGTCCTCCTCATCTCCATCATCGTTCTGTTGCATCACCACTACCCCTGCGATGATGACGATGACAACAACTATCACGGTCAAAACAAGAAATGCTCTTCTCATCCGATCCTCTTTTGCCATCAATCCTGTCGCTATATAATTTTAGGTGCTTCCTGTCCACCGCCTCTTGAGTGTGGAAATGGTTCAATGTTGCATCAGAGCTGAACAACTTTTCTCTCCATTACTATGAAAATTTTATTTTTAATAATAAATATTAGTATCATTGAAATGGTCAATATCGCCTCTCATCAGTGAGCGGTTTGCACTACTTCATGGTGACAGAGAGATTGGGCTTCTCACATTGGGATGAGAATGACCTTAAAAGGGCGATCGAGCTGTGGGGCGATCCAGAGGTAACGCGATTCATAACCGCCACAGGGAGGATGGAACCTCCTGAGATCATGGACCGACTGGGTCGGGAGGTCGATATGCAGGTGAGATTTGGTGTCCAATACTGGCCTTTGTTCCTGAGGGAGGGGGAACGGTTCATCGGTTGCTGTGGCCTCCGACCCTACGACTTGAGCAAGGGCATTTATGAGCTAGGTGTGCACCTGCTGCCCAAGTTCTGGGGGAAGGGATATGCCAGAGAGGCGTGCGCAAGGGTCATCCGCCTTGCTTTTGATGATCTGGGGTGCCCTTCGCTGTTCGCCGGGCACAACCCAAAGAACCACGCCTCCGCTCGCCTGCTTGCTCGACCTGGGTTTCGTCCATACGCACGATGAGCTATACCCACCGACCGGATTGGAGCATCCGTCCTACCTGCTGAGCAGGGATGATTATTATAGGGGCGTTTGACCACCTGGCAGCGTCCCTAGCGGGTCTGAAAGGTTTCGGGTCAAGGTACTAGGTCAAAACCGTAGTAAATGCTCGCGGCCGCCACGATGATGAGCGAAAGGGAATAGACCAGCATGGTGACGTGGAACAACGGCAGTACCTTCATGGTCGCCTCCGGGGTCATCCCTTTTCGAATGGCCCGGTTGGCGATGACCAATAGGGCGAAGCCGATCACGAACCCGATGAGCACGTACCAGCCCAGATAGGCGGCGAATAAGGTGGCGGTGACGAAATGCACCGCTGTGAAGAGGAGGACCCAACGGGCCGTGCCGGCCACGCCATAGAGGACTGTCACCGATCGCATTCCCCTCGCCTTGTCGTTCTCGACGTCTATGAGGTCGTTGGCTCCCAGGTGGGCCTCGGCGAAGGGGTAGAAGAACAAGAAGTAGAGAAGGATGGTCATGCCAGGTTCGCCAACCATTAGGTAACCGGCCACTGGGAACAAGCGCGAAATCGGTTCGCCCCAACAGCTGAGCGATGGGGATGCGTCTGCTTCCTCTTGTGCACCTGGTAGAAATACTCCACGCCGTAGCAATAGACCAAGAGCACCAGGAGGTAGAGGGAATTAGGATAGGGGAGGGTGAGGATGAGGAGGACCGTCAAGGCCACCAGGATGAAGAACAGTGTCAAGGCCTGGCGACCGGAGATCAATCCTGAGGCCAGCGGTCGTTCCTTGAATGGCCTCCAATAGTTGGTGAGACGGCCCTCGACGTCCTTCTTGTCCAGCTCCCTGTCCACATAGTCGTTGAGGACGAAGCCCGCCTCGAAACCGAGGAAGCCGATCAACGCTCCCTTCGCCAAGGTCCACCAATCGAACCCGCCCTCGATGGCGAAGGCCAACATCAGGCCGGAGCAGAAGAGTATGGGCCATGCGAACCCGAAGTGCAGGCGGGTGAGGTCGATGTAGGCGCGGATGACGCTCGATGGTACTGCCTTGGTGGTCGCCTCCTCGTTCACCTGAAGGAATCGGTTTTCAACATAGAATAATATTTTCGATGGTGTTCAACATTGAAGAGCATCGGATGGTCCGAATACAGGTTAGAAAGGACAAAACCCATTTAAGCCAGGGAAGAAGATATTGCCTCGGGTTGAGTTTGATGGAGGGAGCGGTGCCGAGCGGTTGGTTCGGAAAGCACGTGAGGAAGGAAGCGGAAAAGGATGCCTTGGCATTGTCCGAAAGGATCGGTCAATTGGTCGGTGTGGTCATCGGGCTGGTGGTGGCATGGTATTTCCTCGACCTCTACCAATCAGGTTCGGACTTCTTCACGTCTGATTTCGATGATCTGGATGCTGCCCTCTTCTTCGGGATCGCTTTCCTTGGGGTCGTCCCAGGGCTTATGAAGGCGATATTAGGCCGGAAGAACGTGACCCGGCCATTAGACGTGGCGTTGTCCGTGGCAATATTGTTCGCTTCGGCCTGGTTCCTTTCTACCTTCCCGTTCGATTTCGCCTATGTGTCAGAGGGGCTTTCGGAATCCTGGCAGTTTCTGCTGGATTGGATCGATGATGAGGTGGCGCGGTTCCTCATGGGCCTGAGCATCGCCATCAACCTGGTCCTCATACCATACACCATCGCTTTGTTCTATGGGGTGAGGGGGATCTTGAGGGCGAGGAGGGTGTGAACCGCCGCCCATCTCTCGGGCTTTGTTATCAATAATGATTATTATAGAACTATTATTATACTTCTTAATATTCTATTTTTACATGTCGACATCGTAAGGTGTTCGATAGCACCCCTATAGACTGGTCCGTTGGACCAGCCTTCTTCTTTTTTTTATTATCGAGTCACTAGGAGACCGGATCTCGGAGAGGGGGATTGGCTCTTTCGAAGTTGTCCATCCGTGATCACCAGGCGAACGTTTCAAACTGGACGAAGGAAATCAAAAAGTGCGAATGTTTAAATACTATAATCACAAACACCGTTCGAATATAAGTTCGTCTGTATTTTTACAGGTCGTTTTTATTTTCAACCAAGAGTGAACATTGTGACATCTTTCACAGATCTACAGATTTCGAATAAGGTCATCAGAGCAATGAACAACATGGGATGGACGGAGCCAACCCCTGTGCAGATAGAATCCATACCAGTGGGCCTGCAGGGCAGAGACATGTTCGCCCAGGCGCAGACCGGGACCGGTAAGACCGGCGCGTATGGTTCCATCATATTGGGCCGAATCAAGCCCGAGATGAAGTTCACATCGGCATTGGTCGTCGTCCCCACAAGGGAATTGGCCAATCAGGTCTCCGAGGAGTTGTCCAAGCTCGCCGAGTTCACCGGGCACACCTGCATCCCCATCTATGGAGGGGTGGGCATCGAGCCCCAGGTGGCGAAGCTCAGGAGAGGCGCGGACATAGTGGTGGCCACGCCAGGAAGGACCAAGGACCTCCTGATCAGGAGGGCCCTGGACCTATCGAAGGTTTCGATCGTGGTCTTGGACGAGGC
Organism: Methanomassiliicoccaceae archaeon; assembly: GCA_963806355.1. Taxonomy (GTDB): domain Archaea; phylum Thermoplasmatota; class Thermoplasmata; order Methanomassiliicoccales; family UBA472; genus JACXTP01. Next base: position 85,943 of record CAWDXN010000006.1, read on the forward strand.
GGACCGCATGCTCGACATGGGCTTCGCCAAGGACATGGATTTCATATTGTCCAAGGTGCCCAAGAAGAGGCAGTCGCTGCTCTTCTCCGCCACCATGTCGAAGGAGATCAAACATCTGGCAGCTCGCCAGATGGTCGACCCCCAGGAGATACTGGTCTCCAAGGACGAACCGGTCCTGGACCTGACCAAACAATTTTACATGATAACCAGCAAGGAAACGAAGCGCGACGCCCTCTGCACGATCCTCGACGCGAAGGACCCCAAGGCCATCGTCTTCTGTCACACCAAGCGCAAGGTCGACCAATTGACCAAGAAACTTCTGGCCGATAAGTACCTCGTTGGTGCCATACATGGCGATGTCGTCCAGAACAAGAGAGAGAGGGTCATCAAGAGCTTCAAGGACGGTTCCATCCGCGTCCTGGTGGCCACGGACGTGGCGGCCAGGGGATTGGACATCGACGCCGTCGACTATGTCATCAATTTCGACGCTTCAAAGGACCCGGACACATACGTCCACCGCATTGGAAGGACCGGAAGGGCAGGGATGGAAGGCATCGCAGTGTCGTTCTTCTTGCCAGAGGAGCGTCAGATGATCAAGGAGATCATGTTCAGGACCGGCAAGCCCCTCGAGCGATTGGACCTCGATGTGGTCCCTAGGCCTGAGCCCGAGGTGAGGAACTTCGCCGTGGTCCCAAGCGCCCCGCCCCCGGTACGAGCACCTACCAGCCCTCCAGTAAGGACGAATGTGGGCAGGTCGCCGAACTACCGGACCTCCATCGAGATCAACTTCGGGAGCGTGGACGGACTGAGCAAGGCGGAGGTCGTGGAGCTGGTGAAGACCGGCTCCAATCTGACCCACGATAATGTCGGAAGGATCGCCATGGGCGAGAGGTATACCCACCTGGAGATAGTCGGAAAGGACGCTAACAGGGTAACCACTGACCTCTGCGGCCACACCTATAGAGGTAAGGCCGTGGAAGCGCGGTTGGTCTAAGGCACATAATAATATGTCGTTTAAAAAAGTCCTTCTGGTCAAGCCCTCTGGCAGACATGGCCTGTCCTATGCGTTCGATCTTATCCCTGCCGGGCTCGAATACCTAGCTGCCATGATAGAGGACGTGGTGGAAGAGGTCACCATCGTGGACTTGGAGATGGAGCATAGGCCATTCGATGAGGTTTTCAACGAGCTCTTGATCGCTTTAAGACCCGATCTTGTAGGCATATCGATGTCTGCCACGGACCACAGCGAAGGTCTGGAGATCGCCAGGTTGGCCAAGAGCAAGGGTGCCGTGACCCTATTGGGTGGTTATCATCCCACCGCCATACCGATGAGCTGTTGTCTCAGCCTCAGGTGGACCTGGTGGTCCGCGGGGAGGGTGAGCTCACCTTGCGGGAGCTTGTCATCAAAGGAGTGCCTGAGGGAGTGCGAGGCATCTCTTACAAGGACGGGGGTCATATCGTCCATAACCCTGATCGAGAGTTCGTTGAGGATCTGGACAGCCTGCCGTTCCCTGCTCGGCATCTTAGAAGGTACTCCTATGGCACAAGGCTGATGCGCGACCGTAAGTTCGATGTTCTGACCACATCCAGAGGTTGTTGGGGCAGATGCACCTTTTGCTGCGAACCGACCATGAGCAGGAGCCATCAGCGCTACCGCTCCCCTGAGAAGGTGCTGGAGGAGATATTGGAGATCGTCTCATTCCATGATCATAAGCCCATCTGCATAGACATCACGGACCCGCATTTTATGGGAAGACCAAAACTGGTGGAGCAGCTGTGCGACCTCTTGGCACCACATAAGCTCGACATCCGATTCGGCGTCAAGGTGCGGGCGGACTCGGTGGCGAAGCATCCTGAGATCGTACGAAAGATGATCGCTGTGGGGATCGAGGGTTTCGAGATGGGCATAGAGAGCCCGAACATTGAGGACATCAAGTCCACATCCAAGGGGATGAACACAGAGGTTCACATCCAAGCGGTCAACAACATAAAGAAATGGGGCGGGAACGCGGGAGGGACCTTTGTCATCGGTCTTCCTGATCAGACAGAGGCCCAAATATTGGAATTCCCCGCCTATGCTAAAAAGATAGGGCTGACGAGCACCGCCTATGGCATCGCAACGCCTTTTCCCGGCACCGAATTCTACGAGGATTTGAAGGCCAAGGGATTGATATTCGAGGACGACTGGAATCGCTTTGATGAGATGCATTCTGTTTTCAAGTCCGAGCACATCACCAGCGCACGGATCGAAGAACTGGCCTCCATCTGCATGGCCAGATTCTGGACCGTGGACATGTTCATAGAAAAGGAACGGATGTTCACGATAAGGAACGGATCAAAGAGATCGCTCGCCAAATTCATCAGTGACAAAATTGAGGAGCTAATGTTCTCACTGGACATGGGCTCGCAGCTTCAGACCAAGAACCTAGATAAACATGTTTTGGCGGTCATTGAGGCCTCGGCCGACCCCGGAGTGGAGGAATACACGCGGAGGGTGGGTATGCACAACGTCATCGACATGGCAACGTTCCTCAGGGTCCTTGGCGATCAAATGATCCAGCTCACCATCAGGAACAATGGAGTTGCCATCACCAGCTGGGTCATGAGGTCCAATCGAGAAGCGGTTGAATACATCCAGGTCATCCCAGGAAGGACCGACCTGAACACTATAAACCTAGAGATCGACCTGAAGGATTTCAAGTTCGATGGAGATCGCGACCTGGACCTAATCGAAATTGTCCGCATCGTAGCAGGAATGCTCTTCTCGAATCGGGGAATGAAGAAGCAACCGAAGATGGTCCGATTGATGACTGCCATTTCCACCGAGTTCGTGAGATCGTCCTTGCGCAAGAACGATCGAACGGACAGATCGAACGATTGATGCCGAGTCAGATTGCAACGTTATAAGATTTGTGAATCAGACAATAAAGAACGATTCGTCCTTTGATCGAGCATCTCAACCCAATCCCAATAGAAAATGATCGTGAATGGGCGCAGTTCGAAGACAGTGTTTAGATGTGGCAGTTTGATAGAAAGTTGAATACCAGAAGGCCAGGCATTTCGATCCCATTGTGCAGGAATGGACGAACAAGAAATCATAATATATCCTACCCTTCGAACTAAGGACATCATGGCATCGGGATTCAACGAAATTTGGGCCGCCATCGATATCTACGTGGCATCGATAATGGCGATCCTCGCTATCCTGGTAATATTCGTTGTTGTCTTCGTTCAGAAAAAACGACCCGAAGCCGTCCTTGTTTGGATCCTTGCAGTCCTTTTGGCCGCAACCTTTTGGATCCTTTCTGCATTCATTTACCCCTTGATCCTATTCCTCCTATTCTACATCTACCTGGGACGGGACCATCGTAGAAAGAAGATGTTCCGTAACAAGATACAGGTTGACCGGGCCGTTCCGTCGCCCTCGGCAAGTCCATGGGAGGATTGTTCGTCTCTGACCTAACAAAGCCTGGATTGGGCCCAAATGAATCGTTGGCGCATTTGTTATTCAATTCCAACAGTTCCTTCCTCACCAGCGACAATGAGGTGAAGTACTACAACGAGGGGGCTAGCATTTTCGAGGACATGCTCATTGAGATAAAAGCGGCCAAGCGCTTCGTACACATGGAGTGTTACATGATCCGCAATGACCATCTGGCAAAGGAGTTCGCTCATGTGCTGGCCCAGAAGGCTGAGGAGGGGGTGGAGGTCAAGCTCCTCATGGACGCCCAGGGGTGCCATAAGCTCCCTGGGCGATTTTTCAAGGAACTGAAGATGGCGAAGGGAAGGACCGCTTTGTTCCTCCCTTCGCTCATACGTGGTTCGAACTTCAGCATCAACAACCGAAACCACCGGAAGCTATTGGTCGTGGACGGGGACACCGCCTTCATTGGCGGGACGAACATCGGTGTCGAGTACCGTAGTGAGGGGCCGCTTGGCTACTGGCGCGATGGTATGACCCGTATCCGTGGCAGTGGCGCCATAAGCGTTGAGAAGCGTTTCGTCCTGGATTGGAACTTCGCCACCAAGGAAGATCTGAAGGTAGATGACTATGCACCGACGAAACCGGCAGCGGCAAGGTCAGCCTGCAGATAGTCTCCGGTGGCCCGGACAAAGCATCCCGACAGATAGAAGAGCAATATGTGAAGATGATCATGACCGCCAAGGAGTATGTTTTCATCCAGACCCCCTACTTCGTCCCTAGCGAGGCGGTGACCGCGGCCTTGGTGGCCGCGGCCAAGTCTGGGGTGGACGTGAGGGTAATGATGCCCTCCAAGCCCGATCATGTTTTCATCTACTGGGCATCGCTCTACAACGCGGGAGATCTTTTGCGCAGTAAGGTGCGCATACACCAATTCAACAATGATGGCTTCATCCACGCCAAGGTCTTGGTCCTGGATGACCAGGTGGCATCGATAGGCAGTGCTAACTTCGATCGCCGCAGCTTGGAACTGAACTTCGAATCCAACGCCGTCATCTATGACAAGGATGTCGCCAAGGAGATCAAAGCAGCCTATCTAGACGATATCGAACATCGGTGCACCGAGCTCACCGAAGAAAATTACCAGAAGCGTTCATTGATGGTCAAGTTCAAGGAGGACATCTCCCGACTCTACAGCCCGATCGCCTAAGGCTATCTACCTTTTCATATCCTGTAACCTGCGCAGCCTCCTTTTGAAATAGTGCGGGACGCGTGGCAGGTTCTGTTCGCAGTGCACCCTCATGGATGGTATAAGATACCGGGAGTGCTTGCCGATGAGCACGCTCCCGGTTAAGACCTTGCTGAGAGGCCCCTTCTCCTCACCGATGACCAAATTTTCTCGTCGCTCAACAGCACCCAAGAAATCCTCGTGGTCTGATGCCAGGGCGCAGGTGACGACGGTTCCCGTGTCTTTCAGAGTATGACCGTCAGTGCCTCCGGTGAAGCATTTTTCCTTGGCAAGGGCCAGCTCCAACGCGCGCACGTTCAAGGGATGTGCCATTCCCCCGCAGATCACCTCGAGACCCTCGAAGGAATCAAGGATGATTTCTGGTATGTACTCGCCATCGATGCATTTCTGCAGGCCTTTGTTGAACATGAGGTATCCATAGGGATGCGCGGCCACGGTCAGGCATGAGTAATCGGACAAGGCTTCGACGATCTTGGAGGTCGGAGAGCGGATGGCAAGCCAAGGGCTTTTCCTCTTCTGGGGTTCGATGTGCCTCAGATAGAATTCCTCCAGATCGCGCGGCGTGAAGAAATATGCTAAGATGTGAGGCCCATCCGCAGCGCTGATCTCGATCCCAGGGACCACCATCACCCCATCTCTCTCGGTGTACGCCCGCAAAGAACCGGAAATCTCGTTGTGGTCTGTGACCGCCACCCCGAAACATTCCTTCCTCGCTCTCCTTAGCAGGCTGGATACATCCACCGTCGCATCTGAATGGTCCGTGTGGAGATGCATGTCCACGCTGGAAAAGCCCTGGTGGCCTAGGTCCTCTAGGTTCGGAGCCTCGAATCTGACCCGCTGCCTTCTCTCATTCTGCATTTGGTAGTTTAATGGTCAAAGAGATAAAGAACACACCGATGAGGCTTTACGGAGATGCGATGCCCTTCCTTGACCTAAATGAATTGCGGACATACCAATCATTAATAAGGTGTTTTTACAAACAAATGTTGGTGATAAAATGGCGATAACGATGAATTGGGGAGCCATAGGGATAGGTTCTGTATTAGCATTCCTTTTGGGCTGGCTCATCTTTGGCCTGCTGGGTGCGGTGATCCTAGCACTAATAGTACTAGTCGTGCTCGGGATCTTGAAATTCAAATAGGTATCCCCTTTTGGCAGGTTTATGAGGGGGTCCTATCCCCCTCATCATGGAGTTGAATAGTATGACCGGGAAGAAACGCAAGAATCCAGAGATTGAAGAGGATGAGATCATCGACAAGGGAGATGAAGAGCATGAGGACATCTACGATGAGGAATCTAGGGAGGAGATGGTTGAGAACGATGAGATAACGGCCGCCGAGGAGGGATTCATGCGTGGATGGGACGGCACTGTGGAAGGTGGGAAGAAACATAAGAAGGACAGCGATCACAATGACACCACGTCGGTCGAACTGGTAAAGGAACAGTATAACGAGGATTGATGCGGTTTCACATTTCAAAACCTTATTGACAGTCCCTCCCGTCCCTTTTTTTAGAATATAAAAGCGCCGCATCCCTTTGCATAAGTGGAATGAGGTGCAGAGTGCTGAGAATTCACTTTCAACCGAGGTCGTTCTCTCTGGGCGCATCATTGACACTCCTTAAAACTGGAGAGGATTCGGTTTAGGCGGTATTCCCATTTTTCTTGAGGCAATTCAATCATGAGTCTAGAGGCGTCCCGAACGCCCTTGCTCGAACGCGCGACTCAACAAGCTTGTCCTCCCCCAGGGCGCTTCTCGAATACTCGATATCCTCCTCTATCTTCATCTCCACCTGGAGGTCGAACCCGCCTGCGTTCCTCGCCCTTTGCAGTGCGTGTAAAGAAGCCATCTCCTTGGCCTTGCAGATGGCATCGTAATGCGTCGTGTAATAGATGGGTGTGGAAAAGACCGAGTACACCGCGTAACCCTTCTCTCGCGGATAGACGAACACGTCGACGAACTCGGAGACCTGCCCGCATACTGCGCCTATCGCATTCCCGACGTCATAGTTGTCCGGTATCGTGATCTGGACGTCCATTATTTCCGCGAGAGGTGAGACGAAGGCTCGGGCCGGACCGCCGAGCCCCACCAACGGGTGGTCTATCTTCACATTCAACCTGAGTTTGGGGAAAGATCGCCTGCCGCTCATGTTATGGATGATGTGCTGGAGGGCCTCTGACTTTGGCAGCTCCCCCAGCTCGTCGGATATGATCTTCTTGAGCACTTCCTCGGCTATTCGCGATGATACCATGTTCATGATTTTGCTGGTGAACTCGTCCTCTTTCATGTTGAGCGCTATGGAGAACATCTTTACCCCGAGCTTTGCGGCATCGACATCGCCCTCGGTGTAGATGCCGGTGGCGTGCAGCACGTCCGTTGGCGTCAATCCTATGCCCTCGATGGCGCCTTGGCTCAAGAGCGACCCGATGTGCCTCTCGATCAGGTACATCTCCTCGAAGGCCTCCTTCAGCTCCCCGAAGGTCTTGGGACCGTTGGCGCGGAGGTGATCGATTATCAATCTCTCGTATGAGGATGCGTGGTCGAAGCCCCGGGGAGTGGCCGAAAGGAACCGGGCCTCGCCCAGTTCTCTCATCCTGTCGACCAGTCTCGGGAACTTCTCCTTGGCGAAGCACAGTGGCGTCACCCTTTGGGGCCCGATCTTCAGGCCATTCTTGGAGGGCCTTATCTCGGAGTCTCCTCCGAGGGCCACGGTCCACACGTTCACGGCCTCGACCCTGGTCGGCCAGGATCCGACGACCGCGCCGGCTGCCGATATCCTGGACCTCCCTCCTTCGATGACGGCTATGTCCGTTGACGTCCCGCCGATATCGACGACGATGCAATCCTCATGCCCAGAGAGGAGCTTTCCGCCCATGGCGCTCGCGGCAGGCCCGGAAAGGATCGTGTCCACCGGCCGTTCCCTCGCCGCCTTGAGGTTCATCAGCGTCCCGTCGCCCTTGAAGACCATTATCGGTGCCTTGATCCCGCGCCTGACCATGATCTCCTGGACCTTCCTCAGGAAGTCGTTCAACACTGGGATCAGTCCGGCGTTGAGCACCGCCGTGACCGTGCGCTCGTAGATCCCGAGCTCACCGGTCAGCTCATGACCCATTACCACGGGGATGTCGTATCTGTCCCTTATGAGGCGCTTCACCTCGACCTCATGGAGGTGGTTGAAGACGCTGAACAGCCCGGACACCACGAAGGTATCCACGCAATTTGACATCTCGTCGATGGCCTTTCTCGCGCCCTCCAGGTCCAAGGAGTCCTGTATGCGCCCTCTGACATCGTGCCCTCCGGATAGGAAGCATTGCTGTTTGGCCCCGAACTCCTGGCCCTCCTCCGGCCTCCATCCAAGGCCGATGAGCCCGACCCGCCCTCCCTTCCTCTCCAGCACTGAGTTCGTGGCCAGAGTGGTCGAGACGCCGACGAGGCTTGGAACGAAATCCTTGTCCCCTAGGCCATCGAGCACCCTGTCGACGGTCTCGCCCAGGCCGATGCTGAGGTCGTGATGGGTGGTCCTGGATTTGGACCTGGCAAGCACTTCTATGGTCTGAAGGTCCACTATCGCAGCGTCGGTGTATGTGCCGCCGGTGTCTATGCCCAGGCCATAGTTGATCCTTGAACCCTTGTTCGTGATCGATGTTATTCCAGTCACGCACCTTCGTAATGAATGGAAATGGAAATGACCACGCCCTATAAATGATAAACCAATCGGCATTCGTTGTTTATAAAATCATCATATTGGTGCCCTTTTTACTTGTCAACAGCCCACAACATGGATCCCTTAAATTTCGCGAGTCAGGGGCGAGTGTAGGACCGCGATCATTCGATGGAAGGCCCCATAGTCACCTAGGTCGGGTCAATTCAATGGAGATGGAACGGGGACGGTAGTGTAAGGAGAGCGTTGGGTCTCGAACTCGATCACGTGCCAGAAACCTGTTGGTAATGGTCGGTCTGCAAATAAATTTTCAATCCCCTTATGAAACATAATCGAGGCAACGAGGTGGATGGGCGAAAAATAAATTATTAAGGACGTGTTCAACCAATAATTATCAAAGTCGAAGAGGATTTTTACCGATGATGAAGTTCGATGGCAAGGTGCTGATAATTGGATACGGCTCTGTCGCGAGATGCACGCTCCCCATCCTGCTGAAGCATGTCAAGATACCCTTTGGCAACATCACCATAATCGATTTCGAGAACAAGGCCTCCGCCCTCAGGGAATGGACTCGAAAGGGCGTCAAATATCGCCATCATGAGGATAACCACGGAGAACTTCGATTCCGTCCTGTCGGAGCACCTGTCGCCAGGCGGGCTCCTCATCGACCTGGCCTGGAACCTCGACACCTGCACCATCATCAAATGGTGCCACGAGCACGAGGTGCTGTTCGTGAACACGTCGCTGGAGGTCTGGGACTCCATCGGCGAGATAGAATCCAAGGACCCGGTCGAGAAGTCGCTCTACACCAGGCAGATGCGCCTGAGGGAAATGACCAAGGGATGGGATGACGGGGTGACCGCGGTCATCGACCACGGTGCCAATCCCGGTCTGATATCCCATTTCGTGAAGCAGGCCCTGGTCGACATATCCAAGAGGTTGATCGCCGACAAGAAGGTGAGCGAGGAGGAGGCCGAGCACCTCAGAGCCCTGGTGAGAGCGCAGAACTTCGCCGAGCTGTCCATGACCCTGAACGTCAAGGTCATCCACTGCTCCGAGAGGGACACCCAGATCACGAAGAACCCCAAGAAGGTCGACGAGTTCGTGGGGACCTGGAGCATCGAAGGCCTGAGGGAGGAGGGGACCGCCCCGGCGGAGATCGGCTGGGGGACGCACGAGAAGACCTTGCCGCCGTTGGCGTTCGTACCGTCCACCGGACCGAGGAACCAGATCATGCTCGCCCAGATGGGGATGAACACCTGGGTGAGGTCCTGGGTCCCCGACTGCGAGATAGTCGGGATGGTCATCAGGCACGGCGAGGCCTTCGGGCTCTCGGACAAGTTCACCGTGCTGAAGGACGGGGAGGTCGTCTACCGGCCGACGGTCAACTACGCCTACATGCCGTGCAATGACACCATGGTCTCCTTGCACGAGCTGAGGTGCAGGAACTACGAGATGCAGCCGAAGCTCAGGATCCTGCGCGAGAAGGAGATCGTCTCCGGAGCGGACATGCTCGGCGCCCTGCTGATGGGGCACGAGTATGGCTCCTGGTGGTGCGGGAGCATCCTCACCATCGAGGAGGCCAGGAAGCTCGCTCCCGGACAGAACGCCACCACCGTGCAGGTCGCCTTGGGCGTCGTATCGGCGATCATGTGGATGATCGAGCACCCCCGCGAGGGGCTGTGCACCCCCGAAGACCTGCCCCACGACTACGTGCTCAAGATCGCCAAGCCGTACCTGGGCAAGTTCGTGTCCGTGCCATCGGACTGGACCCCGCTCAAGAACAGGAAGGTCTACTTCAAGGAGAACCTCGCCAACCAGCCTGACGAGGACATGTGGCAGTTCAAGAATTTCGTCTTCGTTCCTTGACCGTCACGGATGGTCGCGGGGCTGGGAAATGGTCCACGGCATATTCGATAGGATCGAACGATATCTCACGCCCAGATCTGGTCATGATATCGTCGGCCGATAACGATTAAAGGGCATCGACATGACCGTGTAAACAGATGCTGCATAGGCATCTCGCTGAGCTGGAGCCGATGGGCACTGATGACCTGGTGTCAAACTCCTCTGATCGTATCGATATGAAAAAGCCATGGGAGCGATTGGATGGATTTGCAGGGACTTCAAGGTCTAAGGAGCTCTGACGATTTCGGATTTCCGGAAGATACAAGTGGAATGTTTCATTCCACCAACTTGTACTCACTACCTTTATCATCATAGTGCCCCCATCTTTGATGGATAACCATGAACACCATGAAAAAGAAAAAAAAGGGAGCGGATGACCCACCTGTGAACAAGAACCGTTCTGACACGAAAAACACCAAAACCCCATCCAGCATTACGAGCACTGACAATAAGAATCAGAGCAAGGGATCGAAGGGCAAGAAGTGATCGTAGGCGATCCCGCCGATCTGGACCATTGTGGAGGAGGGGTTTCACCTTCAGTTACTACAAAGCATTCGTAGTTTGGTGTATGTACCATAATGGAGGAGGGTTTTCAACTTCAGTTACTACGAAAGCAATCTTCCACGCCTCCAGGTTCCTTGGCAGCCTGGTCATCGGCCCTAGAAATAACAAGAACTTGGTCCTGATGGTCGTTCTTTTGATGGTTTCGCATCAATCGGAACAATGAGGTGGTGATGCCGAGGGTCGGAATCGGGAACAAGAGAAGGTCGGAGGGGTCGGCCCCCCCCCCATCCTTTTCGGTTTTTATGCATGATGGAGCGGAAAAGGATCGATCCCCTCGTCAGCCATTTGGTGCGGGGAAAATATCTGATCCCCTGTCGGCCATTTTTCCAAAATTCTTTTTTCATCAGACCGTTTGAAATTATATTCCTTAAAATATAATATTTATATCAAATTTATCCAGGAGGCGATCGTCGGTTTGTTATCTTGATATTAATTACGCAACGAATGACGAAAAAAAATAATAATTATTGTACAAACATCTAACTTATTAACAGTTCTTAATACGAACATATATCCCCAAGAAAATGATTGATGTTGCGACTCAATGGCAGATCAGGCCTCTTAGATCACAGGTGAGGCTATGGATGAAGAGCAGAAGGTTTCAAAGAAACGCTCGCGGTCCATCGACAAGGAGGAACAGAAACGGATAAGGCGCTGGGCCCTGGCCCAAGCGATCTGGAAGTTGGACCCTCGTCATACCATCAGAAACCCAGTGATGTTCACTGTGGAAGTGGGCAGCGCCATTACGACACTATTGTTCTTCCAGGCTCTGTTTGGTCATGGCGAGGAATCGGCTCTATTCATCGGACTTATTTCCATCTGGCTTTGGTTCACGGTCATCTTCGCGAACTACTCCGAGGCCCTGGCCGAGGGCAGGGGGAAGGCCCAGGCCGATGCCCTCCGCAGCATGCGGACCACCATCGATGCCAAGAAGATCAGCGAGGGGTTCGTCATCGCCAAGGGGACAGAAGCCAGGCGATTCGGATTACTCCAAGACCTCCTCCTCTGAGCTGCGCAAGGGCGACCTGTTCTACGTCCAAACGGGGGACTTCATCCCTGTGGATGGCGAGGTGGTGGTTGGGGCAGCCTCGGTCGATGAGAGTGCCATCACCGGGGAGAGCGCTCCGGTGATCAGGGAGTCCGGCGGGGATCGAAGCGCGGTGACTGGCGGCACGCGAATATTATCCGATTGGTTGATCGTCAAGGCTGCTTCCGACCCTGGGGAGGGTTTCCTTGATAAGATGATCACTTTGATCGAGGGTGCGAAACGGCAGAGGACGCCCAACGAGATCGCTCTGAACACCTTGCTGATAGGACTGACGATCATCTTCATCGTCGTTTGTGCGACCTTGCTGCCGTTCTCCATCTATAGCGTCTTCGTGACCGGGCAGGGAAGCCCCATCACGCTTACGGTGATCATCGCCCTGCTGGTCTGCCTGGCGCCTACCACCATCGGGGGGCTGCTCAGTGCCATCGGCATCGCCGGTATGGACCGCCTCATCCAGAAGAACGTGATCACCTTCTCGGGACAGGCCATTGAGGCTGCTGGCGACGTTGACGTCCTTCTCCTCGACAAAACCGGGACCATCACCCTAGGGAATCGCCAGGCGGTCGAGATAATCCCGGGTGAAGGGGAAAGTGCGGAGGCCGTCGCCGAACTGGCCATGCTTGTCGTCCTTATCAGATGAGACGCCGGAGGGTCGCAGCATAGTAAGCCTGGCGACAGAGAGCTATGGCGTCAAGGATGGGGGAGCGTACCATGAGGCCCTTCCGGAGATGCGCTTCGTTCCGTTCACCGCGCAGACCAGGATGAGCGGGGTGGACTTTGGGGATCGGATCATACGCAAGGGGGCCGCGGATGCCATTTCTAGGTACATCAAGGCGTCAGGAAACGATATCCCTAAGAAGCTCGCCCATGAAGTGGACCGGATCGCCCGTTCAGGTGGAACTCCCTTGGTCATCGTCCTCAACTCCAAAGCGGTCGGGGTCATCCACCTCAAGGACGTCGTAAAGCCCGGAATGAAGGAGAGGTTCGCCCAGCTCCGCCGCATGGGCATCAAGACCGTCATGATCACGGGCGACAACAAGCTGACCGCGGCAGCGATCGCGGCGGAGGCGGGGGTGGACGATTATCTGGCCGAGGCCACCCCAGAGAACAAGTTGAGCCTCATCCGGCAGTATCAGGCCGAAGGCCGGTTGGTGGCGATGACCGGAGACGGAACGAACGACGCTCCGGCATTGGCGCAGGCCGATGTGGCGGTGGCGATGAACAGCGGTACCCAGCCGGCTCGGGAGGCTGCTAACATGATCGATCTGGACAGCAACCCGACCAAGCTGATCGAGATCGTGGAGACGGGAAAGCAGCTCCTCATGACCCGTGGGGCTCTCACGACCTTCAGCATCACCAACGACGTCGCCAAGTATTTCGCCATCGTACCGGCCGCATTCGCAGGCATCTATCCAGCGCTGGAGAGCCTTAACTTCATGGGACTCCAGGCCGCTGTCCTTTCCGCGGTCATATTCAACGCCATAATCATCGTGCTGCTCATCCCGCTCGCATTGAAAGGGGTCAAGTACCGGCCACTGACCGCCGCGGAGTCGCTCAGGAACAATCTGCTGATCTACGGTCTGGGCGGCCTAATAGTCCCATTCATCGGAATCAAGCTGATCGATATCGCGCTGGTGGCCTTGGGGGTGGGGACCTGAGCGACCGATCACCAACCGGAATGAATGGGCCTGTGGAGGGATTGGCCAAGTCGGTCTGGAGAGCGCTGAGATCGCAAGCACGACCGGCCATCGTCATTTTCCTCATCCTCGTGCTGCTGACCGGCCTGGTCTATCCCCTCGTGGTCACAGGTGTCGGCCCAGTTGCTTTTCCCCCATCAGGCCAACGGCTCGCCGATCGAGCGAGAATGGGACGGTGGTCGGCTCAGAGCTCATCGGCCAGCCGTTCAGCGACCCGAGCTATTTCTGGGGCAGGCTCTCGGCCACCCCTTCCTTCCCTTACAATGCCAGCTATTCCAGCGGGACGAACTATGGACCCAACAACCCTTCTTTGTGCGAGATGGTCCAGGCCAGGATCGATGCCTTACATGCCGCCGACCCGAACAACACCCTGCCCATACCCTCCGACCTGGTCACCGCCTCGGGAAGCGGCCTGGACCCGGACATCAGCGTGGCCAGCGCCTTGTACCAACTGCATCGGGTGGCCCGAGACCAGGAACATGAACGAGAGCATCGGTCCGAGAGCTGATCGACCGAACACCGAGGACAGGCAGTTCGGGCTCCTAGGGGAGAAGAACGGTCAACGTCCTGAAACTGAACCTGGCCCTTGATAAGGCACCGGTCCAGGGGAGGGAGGATCGACACCTCGACCGTGGCACCGTATCCACGCGCCCGATGATCGGGTCCTGGGCTGACCGCCCACGACTGGCTCATTCCTCGCGTTCTTCTTCCTGATCCTGATCATCGCCGCCTGGTATGTCGGCAAGTTGTTGACCACGGTCTACGAGGAGAGGCCGGGACGGATCACCCGAACATCGGTCGGGTCGAGTCCTTCATCTATCGCCCGGCAAGGTGAGACAAGGAAGGAATGAACTGGAAGAAGTATGCTCTGGCGATGCTTATCTTCAACGCCATCGGCATCCTCTTCCTGATGGCGGTGATAATGGTCCAGCAGTACCTGCCGTTCAATCCCCAGGACCTGGGGGCGGTGTCTCCGGACCTGGCCTTCAACACCGCGGTCAGCTTCGTGACCAACACCAACTGGCAGTCATATGCCGGCGAGACGACCATGAGCTACTTCACCCAGATGGTCGGGCTCACGGTCCAGAACTTCCTTGTCTGCCGCAACCGGACTTGCCGTCCTGATGGCCCTGATCCGGGGCATCCGCCGGAAGGACGACCAAGGACCTCGGCAACTTCTGGGTGGACATGACCAGGGCGACGCTGATCCTGTTGCCCTCTGTCTTCATACTGGCGCTGTTCCTGGTCTCCCAGGGCGGTCCCGCAGACGCTGGACGGCCCGATCGACCGGGCAATTGGTCCAACCGGTGACCGACACCAATGGCGATCATCGTCACCGCACAGACCGATCCCGGTCGGACCGGTCGCCTCCCAGGAGGCGATCAAGATGCTCGGCACCAACGGTGGTGGGTTCTTCAACACCAATTCGGCGCATCCGTTCGAGAACCCCACGCCGATCTCCAACCTGTTGGAGAACTGGCCATGCTGATCATCCCGGTCGGCCTATGCCTGGTCTTCGGGAGCATGGTCAAGGACCGGAGGCAGGGGATGGCTATGCTCATCGCCATGCTGCTGATCTTCATCGTCTTCCTCGGTCTTGGCCATCTGGGCTGAGGAGGCTGGCAATCCGGACCTTCGACCGCGCTGGGCGTGTCGCAGGTCGCCACCGACTTCAACCGGGAGGCAACATGGAGGGCAAGGAGGTCAGGTTCGGGGTGGTCCCCTCCTGCCTCTTCGCGGTCTCGACGACGGCCACGTCCTGCGGGGCGGTGAACTCCATGCATGATTCCTTCATGCCCTTAGGAGGGATGTCGCCGCTGTTCCTGATCCAGTTCGGGGAGGTGGTCTTCGGAGGGGTCGGCTCTGGCCTCTATGGGATGCTGATCTTCGTGCTGATCGCGGTCTTCGTGGCCGGCCTGATGATCGGCCGCATGCCCGACTATCTGGGGAAGAAGATCGGTCCCTATGAGATGAAGCTGTGCACGATCATCATCCTCATCCCTATCGTGGTGGTGCTGATCGGGGTCGCGATCGCTGTGATGATTCCCGAGGGGCGGGCGGCGGTCCTCAACTCAGGCCCTCATGGGTTCACCGAGATCCTGTACGCCTTCTCCTCTGCGGCGAACAACAATGGCAGCGCCTTCGCTGGACTGTCGACGAACTCACCGTTCTACAACACGCATCCTGGCCATCGCCATGCTCATCGGGCGTTATCCCATGATGGTGCTCACCCTGGCATTGGCCGGGGCGCTTAGCGCCAAGATACCAGTACCGCCCAGTCCAGGCACGCTTCCCACCCATACCCCCCTGTTCATTTCCTGGCTCATCGGGGTGATAGTCTTTTAGGGGCGCTGAGCTACTTCTTAACCTTGGCCCTCGGACCGATCGTGGAGTTCCTGATGACCGGTGGTGGTTGAGCCTATGGAATATGAACGACCGGACCCGGACGAGCTGCTCAAGCAGGTCGAAAAGGAGGAGCGCGAGCGGTCGCGGGGAAAGCTCAAGGTGTTCCTGGGGTACTCGGCCGGTGTGGGCAAGACCTATACCATGCTGGAGGAGGCCCATAATCGTTGAAGCAGGGAATCGACGTAGTGGTCGCCTGCGTCGAGTCGCATGGCCGAAAGGAGACAGAACGTCTGCTTGTTGGTCTCGAGACCATCCCTCAGAGGGTGGTCGCATATCGCGGGATATCCGCTCCAGGAGGTGGATCTTGATGCGGTGCTGGCCAGATCCCCCCAGCTGGTCCTGGTCGATGAGCTGGCCCACACCAATGCTCCCGGCTCCCGGCATACCAAACGGTACCAGGACGTGCAGGAGCTGCTTGAGGCGGGCATCGACGTCTTCACGACCCTGAACATCCAGCATCTGGAGAGCATGAACGATGCGGTCGCGCAGATCTCTGGCATCAAGGTCAAGGAGACCATACCCGATTCGGTACTGGATGAGGCGAACGAGATCAAGATCGTGGACCTGCCGCCCGATGAACTGATCCAGCGGTTCAGGGAGGGGAAGGTCTACGTTCCCGACCAGGCAGCAATAGCAATTGAGAATTTCTTCAACGAAGGCAACCTGATCGCGCTCCGGGAGATGACCTTCCGGCGCGCCGCTGAGCATGTCGACGAGCAGATGCTCGAATACATGCAGACCCGCTCGATTCCAGGACCTTGGCCGGCTGGAGAGAGGCTGCTGGTATGCATCGGCAACAGCAAAACGCTCAACGAGCGACTGGTACGGACCGGAAGCCGCCTGGCGGATGAGCTCAAGGCGGAATGGTATGCCATTTACGTCGAAACGCCGGCGCATAACCGCCTCTCCAGAAAGGACAGGATGCAAGCCATGCGGGGATTGGAGCAGGCGGCGAAGATGGGGGCGAAGACCTCCACCAGCTTCGGTGTCTCCATAGCCGAGGAGGTGGTCCGTTTCGCAAAAAGGAACAATGTGACCAGGATAATCGTCGGTAGGCCGGTCCGTCCCCTTTGGCAGGAGCTGCTCTTCGGGTCGGTGGTCAACCAGATCGTCCGCCTCGCTGGGCCGATAGACATCCTGATCATCAGCAGTCTCGGGAAGCCAGAGAAGGAGACGGGGGAGTCTGAGGAAGCGGATAGGGCACCGCAGGTCAAGTACCATTATTTCTTGGCGATATGGATGGTCTTGATCTTGACCATCATTGCCATCCTGGTCGAGCCATACATCTCATCGACCAATCTGGTCATGCTATATCTTATCGGAGTGGTGGTGGCCGCCATCACCTGGGGGCTGTGGTTCGCGATATTCACCGCGGGGGTCAGCGTCCTCGCCTATGATTTCTTCTTTATCCCACCCTTCCTGAGCTTTCGGATCAGTGATACAGAGTACCTCATAACATTCGCCGCTTTCCTGATCGTAGGCGTTGTCATAAGTCTCCTCGTTGTGAGGGCCAAAGACTATGCCATGGCCGCTCAAAGGAGGGATGATTACACCTCGACCCTCTATGCGCTGAGCTTGGACCTGGCAAGCGTTAACGATACGAAGAAGGTGTTGGAGATAGTGAGCGGACATGTGATGAGGTCTTGCAATTGTCGCGTCCGTCTACCTCCTGCCTGAACACACTCAGGTTACTGTGGCCTATGCACATGGTGGACTGAATCTTGACGAAAAGGAGCTGACGGCCGCCAATTGGACCTATGAGCATGGCATCACCTCGGGAAATGACACCGACACGTTGGCCTCGGCAGCATTGAGGTACTATCCCCTTCGGACGTCCAACGGGATCGTCGGGGTCATGGGCATCCAGCCAGAGGAGCAGAGGGCGATCATAAGGTTGGAGCAGGAGCGTTTGATCGCAGCCTTCGCCAGCCAGACCGCCCTGGCCATTGAGAGGATCGAGTTCTGGAAGCAGATCTGTAGGAATGAGAAGATAACAGATGAGTCGAGTTCGGGTAAAATAGCATGAGAAATGGTAAAAAGGGAATATGGTGTGGGAGGGGTGCCCGAGTTCCCGAACGTTGCCTTGGTTTTCTTGATTGGCGATCATCGGGTCATCGGACGAAGCCTCTTTGATAATTTTAAAAATAATAAAATTATACCGATCATAATCGAAGGAATGATTTTGCCTCGGCATACATGCGGTCCGCGACCTCTGTGGATACCCACCCATCTTCGAGCTCGATCAGTTCCAACTCGAACTCCTTGGCGTACTCTTCGCACTTCTCTTGGAAGTGTTCCTGGTCTCCCAGATTGGTCTGGATCTTCAAGCACTGCTTGTACCCGGCCATGTCGAGCATGAGCTTCATGAACTCCTTACGGCTCATGTCTATTCTCTCGAGGCCTTTGAACAGCTCGGTATGGTTGAAGAACTCGTTCCAGCTGCATGCGACGGCGGGTGTGAGGTACATGACCCCGGTATACTCCTTCATTAGATTCAGGTAACTTTCGCTACTGCCCAGTGGCACGCATATGCAGTCGTCGCACAGCTTACCTTCCTTATCGGTGAATAGAGTCATAGGTATCGGCAGGTTCTCTCTGCCCCATTCCCGGATCCCTTCGAGCCCATTTCCACAAAGCCCATAATAGAGCGCGATACCGTCGGCATGACCGGGGACCATTAGCATGAGCCTACGGATCTCCCTGGCGAGGTCCTTGGGCTCAGAGTGCAGGCCGAGGTTCATCATCCAGATGATGATGTTGTACCCTTCTCTCGGCACATCCGCATTCTCGTTGAAGAAATCATCCTCGGAGATTTGCGACGAATTCGATGCTCTTCGTCTTAAGCTTGGGGATGAGGGTCTCAGTGTTCTTGTTCGTCAGGAGGAATATCCTTTTCTCGTCTGGATCGGTGGTCAGATTGTGTAACATCTCATCCTCGAGCAGGGGACAGGCCATCATCATGAGCCTACCGAATTCCATTCTTTCCTTCCAACCCCATATAACTCGCTCCTCTTGTTAGCCAGAGACGCTCCTGTCATATAAGGAAGGCCCCCCTAAATGTATTGGTAAGCAATAACCAAACTCTGAAAATGGTCACAAGTTTATCTGGCTGTGTTCGATACCGCGCACATTGATATGCTATGCGTCCCTTGTAACGAAGACGCTCGGTATGGAACCCGGTCAGTTACAATGAAGGTCCTGACCAGTATCGGGTCCGAGTTCCTGGACGCACCATTTCCTTCTAGCTCGATCGACCAACCTTTTATTCATACCTTGATGACCACATTCCCTTTCTTATGTCCCTGGTCCACATATCGGTGGGCTTCGACGATCTGCTCCAGAGGATACGTCCTGTCGATGACCGGTTTGATCATCTTCCTCCCTCGGCGAGATCCTTCAGGAAGGCTAGGTCCTTTGCACCTGGCTCCATCGTTCCGCCCACCATCCTATTGCCCGTGGTCATCGTCGCCCAACGCATGCGCAGGTTCGCTCCCTGGTGGGGCAAGCACCTGTAGATAGTAGCCCCCCTTCTTCAACGACCTCATACTGGCTGAGAGGGGGCTCTTGCCAACAGCATCGAGCACCACATCGTATATTCCGCCCTCCTTGGAGAAGTCCTCCTTGGTGTAATCGATGACCCTGTCTGCTCCCAGAGACCGTACCAGGTCCAGGTTGACGGTGCTGCACACCCCTGTCACCTCCGCCCCGAGGTGCTTGGCCAGCTGCACGGCGTAGGTCCCGATGCTCCCCGATGCGCCATAGACCAATACCTTCTGCCCTCTCCCACTTTCCCTTCCCTGAGAAAATGCAATGCCGTCAGTCCGCCCATCGGTATGGCGGCAGCCTCCTCGAAACTTAAGTTGACTGGTTTCCGAGAGATGATGCCGCCCTCGGGCACACATCTATATTCGGCGTAGCATCCCAGGTCATGGCCGGTGAGGGCAAAGACTTGGTCCCCTACCTTGAAATTTTGACATCCTTCCCGACATCCTCGACCACACCTGCCAGCTCCGTGCCTAGCACGGGTTTCTTCGGTTTGGTGACGCCGAGGGCCAATCGAGCCGGGACCCAGTAGGACAGAGGGACCCGGAAGCCTCGGACCCGTGTATCCGCCTGTGTCGACCGTCGTCGCTTTGATCCTGACCAAGACCTCGTTATTCTTGGGAACAGGTTTTTCAATCTCCTGGATCTGAAGAACGTCTGGAGGCCCATATTTTGTGCATACTATTGCTTTCATTGATTCTCTCCTCTTCAATCGTATCCATATGGTTGATATTATTGCTATCTCGAAGGGTGAAATGAAAAAAGATGGGAGGGTTTTCAGTCTTGGAACGATTTCGGCCGGCATCGAACCTCAATCCAGCGAATGGTGGCAGAGAACCACGTCGGGTCCACGATACTGATCCGAGTGCTGTATTATTAATGGCATGATCGGCCGATCCCTCCTTATCCTAACCTCCCGCGGCGTTGGTCGGCGTGCTGAAACCCTTGACGATCAACCATGTGGCGAACACCATCTCCTGCACGGCGATGGGGGCAGCCAAGAGGGCGGTGGCGTCGAACGAGTTCGTGTCGGCGCCGAACAGCCCCATCGTTCCATAGATGAGGATGCAGACTCCACCAATGAGGCCCCATGCCGATAGCCATCGTGGAACGAGCCTCGAAACAAATAGGATGTAGTTGAGCGTCAAACCACCCAAGCCCAGGAATATCATGGTCCCGAACAAAAAGGACCATTCGCGCAACGCCATCAACAATGCCCCGATGGGTTCGGAGGTGGACCCGTCCAGTTCTCCGGACGCATAGTCCTGGCCCATGGTAAGCATCAACAGGAGGCAGACCGTGCCTACAATGATGAAGATCGCCTCCACGAGCCTAAACCCGGCATATGCCATCCCGAGACCCTCGACATGTTTCCTGAGGACCGGGAACATCAATGCCCCAATGCCGACCAACGATGTGGCCAGGATGGTCTCGAAGATCGATGCCATGATGATGTTATTCTCATTTTCGGGCAGCTTTAGGAGATAATCGGGACCATCGAGGGCAGAGCCTAAAAAGGTCCCGCTGGCCAATGCGGTAACGGTGGCGATGATGAACAACGCCCCAACGATCGTCGCGGTCTTTCGGTAGTAACTTTCTGTCATTTCCATCACTCAACTTTTAATTCTTAAAAAAACAGAACGATTGAAAAATACTTGGAATTTGAGCCATACATACATGGCACTTTATATATTATCGATAGCGATTGTGGTGACATGCAGATGCGGAAGGTGATAATCGAGATTGAACCCTACGAGGCGGTGAGGGAAGCCCAGAGACCGATGTTCACCCACATCCACTCCTACGAGGTCCTAGAGGTCCTGAAGCTGGACCATGTGAAGGGCCTCTATGTCGATCTCATCGAATGTCGTCTGAAGGAGAACGTATCGATCGAGGAGCTGTCTTCCATCGGCAACTTGGAAATCCTCAGTGTGGTCAGGTCGGAAGGCGACAGACATATCTGCCTGGTATTGGGACACGAAACGGAGGAGACCGCGAACAGGTTCGTGGGCTCGGAACTGAACCTCATCTTCACCGCCCCCAGCCTGATATCCGAGGACAGGGTCATCGTCAGCTTCATCAGCGGACAGAAGGAAATGATGAGATTCGTTGAGCTGGTAAAGGAGCACATCGGCAAGGTCGTCAACATCACCTTCAAGCAGTCGACCTATGAGAAGAAGGACCTCCTATCCATTCTGACGGACAAACAGAGGGAGACCATAGCCGCCGCCTACCGATATGGCTACTATGACATCCCCAAGAGGATAAGTAGCGAACAACTGTCAGAGAAGGTGAACATCAGCAAGCCAACTCTTTTGGAGCACCTGAGAAAGGCGGAGAGGAGGATATTGACCGAGATCTTGGCCGGCTCTCCGTAACTGAACAAGTGAATGCTGCAATTTTAGTCGGTAATCCAAGGCAACGGATGTGGGAAGTCCAAGAGGACATGGCATTTCATATGACCGTAATCACGATCTTTCCTTTGACGTTGCCTTCCGCATAATAACGGAACGCCTCGGCGACCTCGCTGAGAGGGTATCGCCTGTCGATGACGGGTAGGACCTTTCCAGCCTCGACCATGTCGCTGATGAGGACAAGGTCCTGAGGGTCCGGCCTGTACAAAAGCAATCTGACCTTACGGCTCCCGATGGCCCATGAACCTAAGAGAAGGGAGGAGAGGATCGCGCTCCCGGAACCCCCGACGAGGACGCAGATGCCATGGGGGGACAATGCGCGTTTGTAGTCGAAGACCGTGCGATGGGACACGACATCGACGATCAGGTCATATTCCTTCCCATTTCGGGTGAAGTCCTCCTTGGAACAATCGACGACATGGTCCGCGCCTATCGAAAGAAGCATGTCCAGTTTCTCTGCCTTGTCCACGCCCGTGACCTCGGCCCCGAACGATTTCGCCAGCTGCACCGCGAACGTGCCTACGCCTCCCCCTGCGCCGTTTATCAGGACCTGTTGTCCAGACCGGACCTTGCCCTTGTCCCGAAGGCCCTGAAGGGCGAGGGATGCCGCCTGAGGGATCGTCGCCGCCTGCTCGAAGGACAGGCTGGACCGCTTCAACGATAACGATGTTTCCCTGGCGCGGACGAACTCCGCGAAACCACCCCAGCCGTCCTGAGAGACGTCCCCGAACACCTCGTCACCTGGACGGAAGCGGGTGACTTTACTGCCCACCTCCTCGACCGTACCTGCCACATCGCATCCGAGGACCTTGTGCGGGGGTTTCAACCGACCGCCCAGATTGAGGCTTGCCTTACCCTCAAGGAGCTCCCGGTCCCATGAATTGATAGATGCGGCATGGACCTTGACCAAGACCTCATCGTCCTTCGGGGTCGGCCGCTCCAGGTCCCGCAGACGGAGGACGTCTGGAGGCCCATATCCTGTCCAAACCACAATGGATCAGGTTTCTCAATATCCTTGATCTGAAGTAGTCGGAGGCCATATTTTGTGCATACGATCGCTTTCATCAATTTTTTCCTTCTTCGATCACATCCATATTATCGCTATTATTGCTTTCCATTGAATGTTGAGATGAAGTCACTTCCACTCAATTATCTCGGGAACCATTCGAGCAGGAGATGATCGTGGCAGTTCGGAATGAGCGTCTCGACAACGGCATGAGGATACGGTTCTAATAAGCGACTCCGGAATCGCTGGTCAAAGCAATTATCGACAACTCTGGAAGAAAAGTAGGTCCCATAGAGGTCAATTTCGGATCTATCAATAACGCAGCGGACGATATTACCACAAGATGTCAACAGGTCGGTCGAAAATATGAGGTCCGAGTTAAGTACAATCAATTTAATCTGGTACAGCTGGCCATGAGAAAGGAATTTTGGTCTGATGAGTTATGTAACAGGCTCAAAAATGATTTCGTCCAGCATGATTTCCTCGTCATATTTCGTCATTATGATCGACCGTAATCACCACTTTCCCTTTTACGAGCCCTTTTGAAAGATCCCTGAGAGCCTCTGGAACCTCGCTGAGGAGGCATCGCCTGTCTATGACCGGCAAGAGGTCCCCCTTCTCATGGAGTTCGAGCAAGAAGCGCAGGTCCTCCTCGTTGTTCACATTCATCGGGTTGATGCCCATCTTCTTCTTGCTGGCAAAGGAGACCAGAGGCCCCAGGAGCATCGCCTGGAATATGGCGTATCTTGAGCCTCCTACCAGCACGAAAAGGCCATCGGGGGCCATGACGCGCCTGTAATCGAAGATCGACCGGCGTGCGACCGTATCCAGGATGAGGTCGTAGCGCTCCACGCTCTTTGTGCAATCCTCCTGGGTGTAATCGATGACGTGGTCGGCCCCGATGGCGCGGAGCATCTCAAGCTTATTTTTGCTGTCCACGCCGGTAACCTCGGCCCCATAGTACTTCGCGATCTGCACAGCGAACGTGCCCATGCCGCCGCCGGCGCCGTTGATCAGGACCTTCTGCCCTTTCCTGAGGGGACGCTTGCCGCGAAGGCCTTGAAGGGCGATCTTGGCTGCCTGGGGTAGGGTGGCGGCATCCTCAAAGGATATGCTGTCCGGTTTCAGCATCAATGCATCTTCAGGTGCTGCCACATACTCCGCAAAAGCGCCATGGCCGCACGTGAACAGGTCCCCGAAGACCGGATCGCCTTCCTTCCACCGCTTGGTGTTCCTCCCGACTTCCACTACCCGACCCGCTACGTCCGACCCGGGTATCCTGTTCCTTGGCCTGAAGGGGCCGGCGATGCGGGCCGAGACCGCGCCGCCCAGGATCTCGAGGTCGGCCGCATTCAACGAGGAAGCGTGGACCTTCACCAGTACCTGGTCGTCCCGGGGGGTCGGTCTCTCCACCTCCTCGAGTCGGAGGACGTCCGGAGGGCCGTATCTGTCGCATACTATGGCTTTCATGGTGCGATGGCTTCTCAGGCATTGTCATCACCAACCACGGTTATAACCACATTCCCTCCCTTGGGTCCCGTATCGACGTACCAGTGGGCTTTCACCCCCTCCTCCGACGGATATGTCCATCGTCGAGGCGTGAACTGGGACCGGCATCTCGTTGTCCCGGGGCGTGGACTTTTCCACCTCCCCGGGGCCTCAGAACCTCTGGCGGTCCGCTTCCGGTTACCACATATGGCCTTCATTTTATCACCCACACTCTCACTTTCACAATCCTCTTATTTCAGTCCCCGACCGCAATGTGCCTTGGGACCCTGGGCCACTTCCACGCGATCCATACGATCAGGGAGAGAAGGACGGCTTCCACGACGGAACCGAATATGTAATAGGCATTGATCTCTCCCATGGCGGTCCCGAACGCGAGGATAGATGTGGAACGCACCCAGACCGATGTTCGCGTACCGATTCGCTTTGGCCGGCAATGCCAGGGACAGGTAGACCATGAGAGCGGGGATCGTCATCAACATCACGCTCAATAACATCCAGGTCTGCGTGATCTCAAAGACCCATACCTTTCCCACCAGAATATCCTCGATCACTCCCGGTTGGTAGAATCCGATGATGTCCACGTAGATGTACATGAACATCACCGTCGCCCACAGTCCCGCCAACTTGACCTGCGTGGGTATCCTCAACTCCTCAAGGACCGGTCCGGCCTTCCGGTCCTGGTCCTCCGATTTCTTCTTCACGCCCATGCCCGTTCCCATCGTCTGATCCTGTTCCATTGTTGATCACCCGGCGATTTTCGCCAAATGTGGCATGGTCGAGAAAGTACTAGCAAATTGGGCCATACATGTATTATAGTTTAAATATTGGAGTGCATATTTAGAGAAACAGTGCCATGAGAACGCTCACCCTGGAGATCGAGCCTTTCGAGACCGTGAAGGAGGAAATGGCCGAGACCTTCGCCCATGTCCGTTCCTATTCGATACTCGAGACCCTGAAGATGGACTACCAAGAAGGCATATGCATTGAGATCTTGGAGTTCACCCTGAAAGAGGGTGCGTCGATCCATGATATCAGGACAGTAGGCAACATGGAGATCCTGAGCGTTCTGAAGTCCATTGACAACAAGCACACCTGCCTCATCAGATACACGGAACCGGAAGAGACCAAAGAAGCAGTTCCAGGAATCCGACCTGGGTCTGGTCCACACAATACCCACGATCATCTCACCGGAGAAATTCACCATCAGCATGATGGGAGAGCAGAAGAACCTGTCGGATTTTGTTGAGATGATGAGGACGAACGCCGGCACCATACGGAAGATGGCCTTCAGGAGGGCCGCCTACCAGAAGGCTGACATCCTAGCTGTCCTGACCGAAAAACAGAGGGAAGTGATGGTGGCGGCATTTCAGAACGGTTACTATGATTATCCCAAGAAGATCAGCAGCAAGCAGCTGTGCCAGAAGGTCAGCATCAGCAAACCCACCCTCCTGCAGCACATGAGGAAGGCCGAAGGGCGGATACTCAAGGAGATAATGACGGGGTACTTCCAACGCCCAGAGTGATTACGGGGTTGGCAGGACACGGAGGGACTCCAATATCGCCAGTTGTCTCATTTCATCATGTTCGGGGGGATGGTGATGGCGAATCTGCACCTCATATCCCCCGCCAGCACGCTCTCCAACATCACGATGTCCACAGGCTGATCGAAGATCGCCTCGAACGGAAGCTTGGTGAATCCTGCACTGCAGTGACAGAACATGGATGGGACCTCGGGCCCACCATCTCGGATGCTGGTCCTTGCCAGCGGGCAATGGCAGGCGTGGTAACGCTTCATGCGGGGGTCACGCTCCTCAAAAAACCTCCTTGGGTCGAACGGGACCTTGGTGACATAGATCCGGTCTCCTTCCCTTCTCCCTATCGACAGCTCTTGATCTGCCCTGACATATTCCACGAACTCGGGGGTGATCTCCTGCTCGAACCATACCTTACCTTCGTTCATGAAACGGGTGATCTCTTCGATGAACCGCCGATGCTCATCCTTGAGGAACTCATCGATGTCCTTGGCCTGCTTGTACCGTTCCTTATGACCGTTGAAGGCCTGGATAGGGATCTGGTGGTAGTTCCATGTGAGCACCTCCCTGCACTCATCACCTGAGAGCTCCTCCTCCATGCGCTGCACGATCGTCCTGGCGAGATGCGGGTAATCCTCCTGCGGGGACCCCAATGGAGGCATCTCGATGCCATCGAACACCTTGCACCGAACCTCCTCTCCCTTCAGATCACCTAACCTC
Source organism: Methanomassiliicoccaceae archaeon (assembly GCA_963806355.1). Classification (GTDB taxonomy): domain Archaea; phylum Thermoplasmatota; class Thermoplasmata; order Methanomassiliicoccales; family UBA472; genus JACXTP01. The sequence goes on from CAWDXN010000006.1 coordinate 112,620, forward strand.
ATCCCGATGGCTGGCAATACCTCTACGGCGTTTACGAGTCCAGCGATGTGGATGTAATAATCGTTCTTCCGCACGAGGTAACAATACCGGGCGATCGCGACCAGTCTATCCTCTGAGTTCAGACCTTCTTTGATGAGCCATGATATGTACTCGGTCAACGAGCTCAGGTCGGCATTCATCAATTCGGTTTGGCTCTTGCTCAGGAAAGCCTCAAAATCAGCGACCGCACGGATACTGAGCTCAATTGTATCTGGAGCCATCTTCCGACTCTCTAGATAGTCGCGGAACTCTTTCTCTCGCATGATGGGAGATTGATGTGTGAAGGACCTAATAATATTAGGTCGGAAGAGACCCTCCTCTTTACCTTGTTAATCACAAATTTAAGGCCTATGAGGATCATGATCATGTTCGATTAGTTAGTAACTTCGGTTCCTGAGGGTGTATCTACAGTGATGTCAAACGTTGTTGTTTCCCCCGGTGCCATTGTAATTTTCATTGAATTTCATATATACAATTCCTGAGGGTTCTCCAATATAATGACTTTTAACGTCCTTGTTAAGGTGTTATCTCCGATATTGGAATAAGTGATATGGAGGGTAACGTCACCGCTGATGGGGTCCTGTTCGTATGTCAATGACACATATTCGATGTTTATAGTTTCAAAAAGATGGTTATCATTAGTAAAACTTGAGTTAATAAACGAAAATAATGCAAGTGCCACGACGGCAATTGTCGTCACTACTGCAATAATTATTATGAATTTTTTCTGTTTTCGAATCGGGTATTCGGGAACAGGTTTTTTGATTGGTTCTTCAGGACGCAAGGGAGTATCCCTCTGGTAGGATATTCATATTTAATGTTAAATATTTATTATTGAGGTTTGGTGAAAACCTCCAAAAATTGAATTAAAAAAGAGATGACTGGCTATGCAATGATGGTGCGGGGGGAGGGATTTGAACCCACGAACCACTAAGGACGGGATCTTAAGTCCCGCGCCGTTGGCCAGGCTTGACTACCCCCGCATGTCCCAGGCGATGAGGAAATAGCTTATAATATTTTGTTTGGTCCGGACAATATCATGAGATTGTGGCAAATTCCTAAGTATCCTTCATTTTCGATCTAGATTTTTAATGACGACCGTCCACCTTAATTTTATAATTAGCACTGGCATGTCTTTGGTCGACCGGTGTTGCATCGGGAGGGATACGGTTGGGGGACGAGGATGAAGGCCAGAGTATTAGCATCAGGAGCAGACCCTTCTTCATTTTGCTGCTCTTCTCCGCCCTCATCGGAATGCTGGCAGCACTTGTCACCGCCTTGTTCTTCTTCATCATGAACGAGGGGATCGACCTGCTTTGGACAGACCTTCCAAAGGCCGTGGGGATATCTGATTGGCAGGATTCCGCCATCCTCATCATAGGATTATGCCTCACTGGCGGTCTGGTGATAGGTCTGCTCACCCACTTCACCAAGGTCAAGCCGGTTATTCTGCAGGAAGAGCTCCTGGAGTTCAGGGATAGCGGTAGGATGGTGCCGAGGAACGGGATAGTAGGGATGGTCCGTGGCCTCATCGCCCTCCTCTTCGGTGGCTCCATCGGTCCTGAGGGGCCATTGACCGGAGGGACCGGCGGGTTAGGCTGCTGGGTGGCTGAGAGATTGAAATTGAGCCGACCTGCCGTGGCGATAGGGACCTATTCTGGCTTCAGCGGGATGTTCGGGGCATTCCTGGGATCTCCATTCGCTTCCCCGTTGATCACCATGGAATCGGCGATGGAGAGCGGGAAGTCGACGACCTGGAAGATATTGATACCGGGGATCGTCGCCGCGACCGCGGGATATGCGTTGTTCTATGCCATTACCGGCTATATCTTCGGAGACCTCTACGAGTTCCCAGAATACGAAGGCCTTCAGGTCGTCCAGTTGGTCTATGCCCTGTTCCTAGGGCTGGTCGGCGGAGCGCTAGGGCTTCTGTTCATCTACCTCTACAAGGGCATGAAGAAGGTCTCGGAGCCTTTCCAATCCCGCCCCATACCATTGGCCCTGCTGGCCGGCCTGATCCTGGGCATCGTGGGGATGATGCTACCTCTCACCCTTTTCGACGGGCAGGAGCAGATCCAGGACCTGATCGACGAGGCGGCAGAGCTCGGGATCCTGATGCTCATCATCCTGGCGCTGGCCAAGCTGTTCCTGACCGTGACCTGCCTTTCCTTGGGCTGGACCGGCGGCTACGTCTTCCCTCCTTCTTCATCGGCGCCTCCGCCGGGTTGGCCATCCATCTCATCTTTCCGTTCATGCCGGAGGTCGTCTGCATGGTCTGCGTCATCGCTGGCATCGCCGTGGCATTGCTGCGGTCCCCCCTCGCCCTTTCCATGATCATAGCCACCATGTTCGAGGTCGACCTCATGCCGGTCATAGCCATAGCCATCGTTTCCAGCTTCATCCTTACCTTGGGGGCGAGCATGCTCATCGTGGAGAAGGACAGGGAGATCTCAAAGGCTATCAAGATAGGATGATAGGTGCATGAGCTGGATGACCCCGCGATAAAATCTGGATCGGGGGGATCCCCATTGCAGTAAAGGAACCGTGGACATTTGTGACGGCCGGTTGTCAATGTATGTGGCAATTCCTCTCGTCACATTGGGCCAGCAGGATCCCGATCCTCTCCTCGATTATCTCCCTCAGGTCCGGATGTCCGATCTCGGCCATCTCGTAACGTACCCTTACTGATGGGCTTGTTCACCTTGATGACACGGCGCAGGTCCACCGGCGTCCCGGATACCACCACGTCGCACTCCGCTGCGTTGATGGTCTCCTCCAGCTCCCTCACCTGCTCCTCTCCGTAGCCCATGGCCGGCAATACCTCCCTTAGGTGCGGGTAATGCACATATGTCTCGGCGATCGACCCGACCGCGAAGGGACGCGGGTCGATTATCCTCCCACCATGGTCCTCTGCGCCTATCAGGCCCGCCCCATAGGCCATCCCTCCATGTGTCACGGTCGGTCCATCCTCGACCACTAGGACGCGCTTGCCCCTTACCATCTCTGGCCTCTCGATTGTGATGGGGGACGCTGCCTCGATGATCAGCGCCTTGGGGTTCATCCGGTGCACGTTCTCCCTGACCGACAATATGTCCTTGCGGTCGGCGGTGTGGGCCTTGTTGATTATTATGACGTCTGCCATGCGCACGTTCGCCTCACCAGGGTGATAAAGCGACTCGTGACCGGCGCGCAACGGGTCGGCGATGACGATGTGCAGGTTGCTGTGTATGAACGGCAGGTCGTTGTTGCCCCCGTCCCATACGATGACGTCCGCCTCCTTCTCCGCCTGGCGCAATATCGCCTCGTAGTCCACGCCGGCGTACACGATGATGCCCTTGTCGATGAGCGGCTCGTACTCCTCCCTCTCCTCGATGGTGCAGTCGTGCTTGTCCAGGTCGTCGTAGGTGGCGAACCTCTGCACCCTCTGCCTGACCAGGTCGCCATAGGGCATGGGGTGGCGTATCGCCACCACGCAGCGGTCGTGCTCCTTCAATATGGCGCAGATCTTGCGCGTGGTGGGGCTCTTCCCCGAGCCGGTGCGCACGGCGCAGACGCTGATGACCGGGACCTTCGATTCCAGATATATCGATCGGTTGCCCATCAGGCGGAAGTCCGCCCCGCAGGCCAGCACCAGCGACCCTTTGTGCATCAGGTCCTGGTGGGAGATGTCGCTGTAGGCGAACACCACCTGTTCCACCTTGTGGCGCTTGATCAGCTGGGACAGTTCCTCCTCCGGGTGGATGGGTATGCCCTTCGGGTACAGCTTCCCCGCCAGCTCCGCCGGGTACCGCCTGTCGTCGATGTTCGGGATCTGCGCCGCGGTGAAGGCCACCACCTCGTAGGCCTCGTTGTCCCGGAAGTACATGTTGAAGTTGTGGAAGTCGCGGCCCGCCGCCCCCATGATGATCACTTTCTTGCGCTTCATCGTCATCGAGGAGGGCTTGGTCGCTGATGGCATATTATCCTTTTCTTTTGACACAAAAGGTTCATGCGACGTTCTCACCGCCTTTTTTAATATATACGTCGATGAGGGCGACCTGATGCCCTATCGCATCCCTCCCGCCAAACTGCTCTCCCAGACCATATCCGAGGTCATCCGCGACAAGCGCAGCGTCGTCTCGCAGAAGCGGTTCACGGAGCTTGTCCTGGCCGTCCTGAAGAAGAAGGACGAGGGTTACTCGGTGAGCGAGGAGCGGGTGCGCCGCATGGCCATCCACAAGAACCTGGTGCGCATCCACATCCATTATCGCGTAACGGAAAAGCGCAGCGATGGCGGGAGATGCCCGGTCTGCGGCTCGGCCACCAAGGAGCTGCAGAACCAGACCTTGGACGGCGAGGAGGTCAAGCTCGGCTTCCGTTGCTCCAAGTGCCCCTATTGGACCGGTCCGGAGCGGCGCGTCCCGGTGCGTTACACGTTCCTGTCATTGCAGGAGGGGGTCATCGAGCCCTTGCCAAAGAAACGCCGCAAGAAGGACGACAAGTACGCCCAGTGGAAGTTCGCTTAGTTGGTTTTATAAAGGAAAAAATAGGCATTAAATATTTTGCAACCGTTCAATAATCGTCAATCTTGGGGGAGTTGGAATTGAGGTCGTTCAGTACCAATGCCATCCTAGCGATGGCCGTGTTCTGCCTGTTGTTGAGCGCATCCTTTTTTGTCGCGGTCCCGACCGCAGCGCTTGAGGATGATCAAGGTAGGGGATTCAATGGAAACCAGGAGATGATGGTTGACGCGGTACGACATTGCTATTACTCCATCGATCAGACTCAAGGCAGCGGTTACATCTCCGCGTTCACCTATGACCTTACCACCATCTATGACGGTCTTGGTAGGAGGCGACATCCTATCCCTGGACCTGAGCCATGACGGAGAAAGCCTCTATGTCGCAATAACCCAGGACAAGCTGGTCAAGGTCGTCGACCTGGACGACCCTGAGCACGTGGACCAGATCGCCCTGGCCTTCACGCCGTTGAGCGTGGCGGCCGGTCCCAACGGAACCATCCTGGTGAGCTCGCTCGATGACACTTCCGTCAGGATGATCAACGCCAGCACCGACGCGGTCGTATGGACCGTCGACGTGGGCTTCACCGGGGTGCTGGAGAGCAGTCCGAACGGTAGCAGGATGCTGGCGATCGCCTCCACCCAGGACGAGGTGGCGGTCAAGTTGTACGACGTAAGCGACGGTGGTGCCATCCTCGCCGCCGAGGACGATGGCGACCTGGGCGACAAGTTCCAGCAGGTGGCGGTGGACTGGGACGACGAGCGGGCCTACCTGGTCTCCGCCTCCGTCCATGCCGTGCAGGTGCTCTCCCTGGACGACCTGGGCAAGGGGTCCGAGATGAGCTTCACCGGCCAGCCCACCGGAGTGGCCCTGGGCCCGGTCCAGGACCGGGTCTATGCCGTGGCCAACAACGAGGGCAGCGTCTATCTTTACATCTTCAACCCTGATGGTTCGTTCGTCGGGGACATGTGGGTCGCCCCCATGCGCACCGTGCTCATCGACGACCAGGAGAGGTATGCCATAGGCAATGGCAGGATCTCCCTCATGACCTCGTTCGACAACCCGGACCCGGCGCAGGGTTCGGTCCTGGCTTACACCCCCAAGGAGGTCTCGGCCCAGGTGACGCAGGGCATCCCGGCCATCGGGGAGAACGACGTCTCGGTCAGCATCACCGGTCCCAATGGTACCCTGGCGATGCCATTCCATTTCCAGGGGTATAGCGTCTCCGCCGCCCTCACCCCCGGAATGCCGGACGGTACCTATGCGGTCAACATCAGTTGGGACGAGGGCAGCGCAGCGAAGTGGTACGATTGGCAGTTCGTCATCGATCGCTCCGCCCCTGAGGCGGCGCGGCCTAGCGCTGGACCTCATCGACCCCCTGCCCGACGCAATGCTCAACATCGCCCCGACCACGCTCACCCTGAACATGAGCCTGGATGGGCCGATGCCAGCGCAGAAGGAAATGACGGTGCTATTGGACGGTGTGAACCTGACCACCAGGTTGGACCCGATAGAACCCTGGGTCTTCACTGGCTGATACCGGAACCATGCTTCCAGGCCTCCATGAGGTCAGGGCCGAGTTGTTCTGGGACGGTGGTTCGGCCACAGGACGATGGAACCTCACCTTGCTCGAGGACCCGGCCATAGTCGCCATCACGCCTGATGCCGAGGCTATCCTTGACCGCGTTACCTGGAGATAGTCGTGCTGCAGGTGTCCCGCGGCTACCCATCGGTCTCCCTGGAAGGGGCGACCTTGACCCTGGACGAATAGGAATATCCACGGGGCGATTGATGGCGACCAACGTCACCTTCACCATCCCGGCCAGCCATTGGGATAAGAGCTCGGACCCGTTGACGAACTGGCGCGCCAATCTACGGTCGTCACTACGCGTACAGTATTGGTGCAGACCGATGGACTCGACCTGGAGCAGGATTGGAGCTTCCTGCTGGAGATGGACCCCCCGGTGCTGCCTCTGGAGACCCATCCATACTATGGCAAGTTCTCGATCGATCTGCCCGTAGGCTGGTCGGTGCAGGAGAACCGGACCGTCGAACGGCTCCTTTTACCAGATGACCGTCGAGGCACCCTCGGCTCAGGGCATCACCACCGTCGGATACGTAACCACCGAACAGGCCTCAGACATCAAGGACAGCCAGGAGTCGCTGGGGAAGCTCATCGATGACCTCGTGGAGGATCTGTCCGAGGACGGTACTGTGGTTCAACTGGTCGGCGAGCCAGAGTACCTGGACATCGACAATCATTCGGCCGCGCTCTTCACCTTGGGCATCGATGGCAACAGTATCATGATGCGCGTGGCCATCGTGGTGAGCGAGGCCCACGACCAGTTCTGGATGGTCATCTTCGCCGATTCGGTGGGCAACTACAACGACCTCCTTCCCACCTATGATGCGATAATCATGAGCCTGGACATCGAGCAGGAGGAAGAACCCCTGACGGATGTGACCGATATCATGCCTTACATCTTAGTAGGTGTCATCGCAGCGGTGGTGGCTGGGCTCGCCATCTTCCTGGTGCTAAGACGACGGAGATAAAGATGGAATGGGGAGACCTCGCCCCCACCTCCATTTTTTATTTTTCTTCCAATCTTTGTTCACTCCGTGAGCACCTTTCTCGCCAGCAACGCCCCCAGCGCCACCAGCCCGATGGCGAAACCCACCAGCAAGGCCATGTTCGTGCCTAACGAGAAGATGCCTGGCAGGTCGAAGGCGAAGTACCTTAGCGCGTCCGAGCTCCACGTGACCGGGTTGGCCTTGGCGATGGCCTGCAGCCATTCGGGCATGCCGTCGATGGGGAAAAGCGCGCTTGAGGCGAACAGGAGCGGGAGGTTGACCAGGTTGATGACGCCGAACAGCACCTCCTGACTGCGGATGCGCAGGGCCATGATGGTGAAGGCCGCAGAGAAGCCCAGCGCCAGGAGCAACAGCACCAGGAACATCCCCAACAGGTCCAGGGCATTGAAGCCATCAGAGAACGTCAGCCCGTCCAGTCCGGGGATGTATCCGAAGCTCAAGGCCAGGACCAGCACTATGGCTGCGGAGATCAAGGCCCGTATCACCGTGGCCAGGACCCGGGAGGTCGGTATGACCCCTCGCTCGATGGGCGAGGCGCGCAGCTTGTTCAGGAAACCGAACCGGCGGTCCCAGACTATGGACATGCCGGAGAACATGCAGGTGAACAGCGTCACTATGGAGAGCATGCCCACCGCCAAGTAGGAGAAGTAGTTCTCGCCGCCGGCCCCCGGGAGCGTGAACGCCTGCCCGAAGAGCAGCAACCAGAACAGAGGCTGGATGAGCGTCATGAATATCTGGATCTTGACGCGGTACCAGTGCTTCAGCTCCCGGACCGTCAGGGCGTAGGTCTGTCTCAACATCTCAGCGCCTCCTCTCGTTCATGCGGGCCTGCGCCATACGCCCCATCATATCGGTCTTGCTCTTCTGGTCCTCGTCACGGAACGAACGGCCGGTGTACTCCAGGAACACCTGGTCCATGTTGGGCCGGTCCAGTTTTATGGTGGTCACCGCCGCCCCCCTCTCCGTGGCTATCTTGACCAACGGCCCTATGGCGCTATCTCCCTTCAGCACCTTTATGCGGTAGTCCTTGCCATCGCGGCGCACGTCCAAGGCACCGGAAACCTCCATGAAGGCGGCGCTCAGGTCCTCGTCCTTGTCCAGGGAGAGCGAGATGACGTCACCGCCCAGCGACCGCTTCAACGTCTCCGGCGTGTCCAGCGCGACCAGCTTGCCATGGTCGATGAGGGCGATGCGGTCGCATAGGTTGTCCGCCTCCTCCAGGTAGTGGGTGGTCATGAGGATGGTCATCTTGTACTCCGAGCGGAGGAACCGGATGTGCTCCCATATGGCGGCCCGGGTCTGTACGTCCAGTCCCAAGGTCGGCTCGTCCAGGAACAACACCCTGGGCCGATGGATGAGGCCCTCGGCGATCTCCAGGCGCTTGCGCATGCCGCCGGAGTAGGTCTTGACCATGCGCTCGGAGGCATCGTCCAGCTTCACCATCTTCAGCAGGTTGTCGATGCGCTCCTTCGCCTCCTTCTTCGGCACGTCGTAGAGGTCCGCCTGGAGCATCATGTTCTCCCGGCCGGACAGTTCGTCGTCCACGGTCAGCTCCTGCGGCACCAGGCCGATCATCCTGCGCACCTCGGTGGCATGCTTGACCACGTCCTTGCCGCCGACGAAGGCCTGGCCTTCGGTGGGCAGCAGCAACGTGGTCAGCATGGATATGGTGGTGGTCTTGCCTGCGCCGTTCGGTCCCAGGAAGCCGAATATCTCCCCTTCCTCGACCGCGAAGTTTATGCCGTCCACGGCACGGATATCGCCATTGTAGACCTTGACCAGGTCCTTGACCTCGATTATCGATGGAATGTCATCACCTCTTCTCCAATCTCTCGATCTCCCTGTCCAGCTCCTCCAGGCGCCTGCCCATCAGTTCACGGGCCTGGCGCAACTGCGCCAGTCGAGCCCCTTGATCGGTCTCGTCCTGCACCAGGTGCGAAAGTACCCAGGGAAGGGGGGCCTCTTCGCCGACCTCTTCCCTTTCCTCCGCCGCCGCACGGGCCAGCACCTCCATGTACTTGGTAGCGAAGATGAGCTCCGGACCGATGTCCCGCAGCGTGTCCCTCAGCCAGGCCTGGGCGGGCTCGGTCAATTGGTAGTATTCCTTATCGTCCCGAGCCTCCACCTTCACGAGGCCATGTTCCGTGAGGCGCTTGAGCGCTGGATAGAGCGCTCCGGTCTCCGGCCGCCATAGACCCTCGAACTCCTCGCGCAGGGCCTTCAATATCTCATAGCCATACATCGGTCCCTCCCGAAGCACGACCAACATCAGGAACTGCGAGGGACTGAGCCTGTTGCCCTGGTACACGAAACCCTTGCCGAACATGTTCTACCACCGCAGGATGCACTACGGCCATTCTGCCTTAGGTAGGGCTATACTTAAAACACTTTCCCCAGCATGCCATGAGGCGTAGATATCAGAACGCCGAACTGGCGAATAAAAGTTATAAGGAATGCCATAGGTAAGAGGGACGATGTCGTTGAGCTTCGATCCCATCCCGGACGACCTCTGGGAGGACTGGAAGTGGTTCGTTTACCCGGAGGGATTGGTCCTGGGCATGAGGGAGGGCAAGCACCGCGTGCCCAATTCCTCCCTGCTCCTGACTCCCTGTTACGTCGTCAACGTGCCGAAGCTCATCATGTCGGAGGTGATGTGGGCCTCCCGCTACGAGACCACCTCGAAGGGGCTGATCGATACCGGCCAGTACCTGAGACGGGTGAACATAGGCACCGAGGACGTCATCGACAGCATCATCTTCCTGCTCAGCCAGAACCCCATGGTGGTGACGCGACGACCTTGCCAAGGGCCGAGCGCCCTGGAGGTGGAGCTGAACCAGGCCCTGCAGGACGGTCAGGAGCTGATCCTCATGGGCCAGGGCAACGAGGCCGAACGCCAACTTTCGCTGGATGACCTCAAGGTGGAGTTCTTCAACCCCTTCGAGGACGGCAAGGCCGAGCGTGGCCAGGACCTGGTGGGCATGGTCTCCCCGGAGGGTTGCATCAAGGAGCTGTCCATGGCCAAGGTGGAGCTGCCCAGCTCCATGGTGCGCGACGCCATCGCCCAGGCCATGGAGGAGTTGAGCGCCAGGGGCCTGATCATGCTCGAGGCCGGAACGGCCATCGGTATGACCAAGAGGGGCCAGGAGCTGCTGGAGATCGAGCCGGTCAGCGACACCCTCGCCTGCAAGTGCGAGGTGGAGCTGGTCGAGGAATGATCGCATGATAATGTTTATCAAGGCAGATGCCTTTGGCCGCTGTCGGTCAGAGCATGAGGCTTTATGATTTCGGCAGGCTGCACGGCTCGCGCGTGATGATCAACGAGAGAATATCCCGCCCGTTAGGACTGGTGGACGGAAGCCAGGTATACCTTTCCATGTTCCGCTATGAGCGCAACGGCGACTCCGGACATGAGATCGTGGCCTCCACCTTCGGACCGGAGAACTACCGGCAGATATGCTCGGCCACCTTCTACATGGTCGACACCCCGGGCTCGTGCGCCCAGGTGGCCAAGTTCCTGGCCGACCGGAACATCGACATCCTCAATTCCGTCTCGATCAGCATGATATCCAACATCACCATGGTGTGGAAGATGCTGGTCGACCTCTCCTACTATGGCGAGGTGCCGCAGCTGCAAGGAGGAGTTCGAGGCGCTGCGCCGGCAGAAGTCCCTGTCCATCAACAACGTGGAGGGCATGGAGATCGAGGTCTCCCACATCAGCGAGCGCTACACCCGGGGCATCGTCTCCGCCGGCTCCAACGTCAAGGTCAAGCCGCGCAAGAACAAGGCCAAGACCATCATCCGCCACGGCGACCTGGACCTGCCCAAGGACCTCATGGCCGACCTGGAGGGCGTGGAGGACGGGGCGCTGGTCATGATGGTGGCCGACACCGACGCCTGGGTCTTATCCATCTCATTCCTGCCCAAGGAGACCAAGCTGGCCGAGTTCGAGGTGTGCATCCCCGACAAGCCCGGCGCGGTCTTCGAGGTCACCAACGCGCTGGCCAAGGCCAACGTCAACGTGCTGGCCCTGTACACCCGGGTGCTGGTCTTCTACGAGCGCATGACCATCCGCCTGGTGGTCGATGTCACCAAGTACGAGGGCGGGGGCATGGCGCTGATGAAAGGCCTCTCCGGCCTGTTGCCCACCCTGGAGGGCCGCTATGAGCTGCTCTCCCTGAAAGAGCTCAAGGTCTGACGGAATGGCTCTAAGATGATCATCGGCCGCAAGGTCCTCCTGAAGGAAGAGGTGGCCTCGACCAACGACGTGGCCAAGGCCTTGCGCTGGAGGGCGAGGAGGAGGGCACCGTGGTCGTCGCGCCAAGACGCAGATTGGCCGGCCGCGGTCGCATGGGACGGTCCTGGTCCTCGCCGGAGGGCGGGCTCTATCATGTCCGTCGTGCTGAGACCGAAGGTGAGGTGGGGGACATGCTCCTGCTCACCGTGCTCAGCTCGGTGCCGGTGGCGCAGGCGATCGAGGAGCTTACCGGTCTGGAGGCCAAGCTGAAGTGGCCCAACGACATCGAGATCGACGGCAAGAAGGTCGCCGGCATCCTGGTGGAGTCGGCGTCGAAGGGCGGCAACATCGGAGTTCCTGGTCCTGGGCATCGGCATCAACCTCAACACCGACCCGCTTGAGCTGGAGGGCCGGAAGCCACGGGGTCGCTGTCCTCCTGACCAAGCGCACCTATGACCGCGGATGCGTCCATGCACCGCGCCTTGTACCATCTGGACACGTTCTATGAACGATATCGCCAAGGGGACCGGGACACGGCCGAATACGTGCGTCGCTCGAGCACGCTGGGAAGGCATATCGACCGCCTCGGTCGGCGACCAGAGGGTCAGCGGCCAGGCCGATCGACATCGATCTGCACGGGGCGCTCTGGTGATCAAGGGCGACGACGGTCTGACCTACCGTTTGGACTCGGTGCTACACCCTGCGATACGAATGAAAAAACGGTAAGATTGGAATAATTAATGGCAATAAGGGTTAAAAACGGACACCCAATTGGCACAGGAACGGCTGGAGCGTCAGGACATGGGCAACGAGGAAAGGAACAAGGAATTGAAGGAGCTGAAGCAAGGTCGCAGCCGGGGGCGGAGGCCCGGACCGCATGGAGAAGCATCACAAGCAGGGCAAGATGACCGCCAGGGAGCGGATCGACGCGCTGCTGGACCCGGGTAGCTTCGTCGAGTTCGACGCCTTCGTGACGCACCAGTCCTGTCACTTCGGCATGGACAAGAACAAGGTGCCCGGGCGACGGAGTGGTCACCGGCCACGGCACCATCGACGGCCGCCAGGTGTACGTCTTCGCCCAGGACTTCACCGTGTTCGCCGGTTCGGTCGGCAAGATGCACGCCCAGAAGATCTGCAAGGTCGTACGACATGGCCGTGAAGACCGGCTCGCCCATCATCGGCATCTACGACTCCGGCGGCGCGCGCATCCAGGAAGGCGCGGACTCGCTGCACGGCTTCGGCGAGATATTCTTCCGCAACGCCCTCGCCTCGGGCGTCGTCCCGCAGATCGCCATGGTCATGGGGCCGTGCGCCGGCGGCTGCCGTCGTTCTCCCCGGCGCTGATGCGACTTCGTCTTCATGGTCAAGGGCACAAGTCGCACATGTTCGTGGTCGGTCCGGACGTCATCAAGGCGGTCCAGAAGGAGGACGTCTCGCTTCGAGGAGCTGGGCGGGGCGATCGACCCACTGCCACCAAGAGCGGCACCGCCCACTTCGTCTGCGAGGACGACCTGGACTGCATCAAGAAGGTGAAGAAGCTGATGTCGCTTCCTGCCGTCCAACAACCTGGACACCGCCCCGCATCGTCACGGGCAAGGACGACCCGGAGCGCCGGGAGGAGTCGCTGGACACCATCGTCCCGGAGGACCCGACCAAGCCGCTACGAGCATGCGCGAGGTCATCAAGCAAGGTGGTGGACGACGCCGAGTTCCTCGAGGTCCAGGAGAACTGCGCCAGGAACATCCTCGTCGGCTTCGCCCGCCTGGACGGCATCACGCGTCGGCATCGTGGCCAACGAACCCGTCGGTCTGCGCCGGCACGCTGGACAACACACTCCTCGATCAAGGCGGCCCGCTTCGTCCGCTTCTGCGACGCCTTCAACATCCCGATCGTCACGCTCGTCGACGTGCCCGGCTACCTGCCCTCGGTCGCAGCAGGAGTACGAGCGGCCTGATGCCGCAACGCGACCAAGCTGCTGTACGCCTACTGCGAGGCGACCGTGCCCAAGGTGACCGTGGTCACGCGGAAGGCGATCGGCGGCGCCTACTGCGTCATGGCCTCCAAGCACATCCGCACCGACATCAACCTGGCCTGGCCGTCGGCCGAGATCGCCATCGTCGGACCGGAAGGGGCCATCAACATCGTCTACAAGCAGGAGCTGATCATGGCCGACGACCCGCAGGTGAAGCGCGACGAGCTCATCACCGAGTACCGCAAGGCCCATGCCAGCGCCGTACGTGGCGGCGGAGCGGGGCTACCTCGACGACATCATCGAGCCGAAGGAGACCAGGACCGAGACTGATCAGCGCCCTGCGCATGCTGGAGAAGAAGCGCGAGTCGAGGCCGGCGCAAGAAGCATGGCAACATCCCGCTGTGAGGCTGTCAAGATGAGATCAAGATCACCGACACGGTACTGCGGGACGCGCACCAGTCGCTGCTGGCGACGCGGATGCGCACCGAGGACATGCTGCCCATCGCCCCGCTCATGGACGAGATCGGCTACTGGTCCGTGGAGATGTGGGGCGGCGCCACCTTCGACACCTGCCTGCGCTTCCTCAAGGAGGACCCCTGGGAGCGGATCACCAAGCTGCAAGAAGGAGATGCCGAACACCCGCTTCCAGATGCTGCTGCGCGGCCAGAACATCGTCGGCTACCGGCACTATTCCGACGACATCGTGGAGAAGTTCGTCGAGAAGGCGCACGAGCGGGGCATCGACGTGTTCCGCATCTTCGACGCCCTCAACGACACCCGGAACATGCAGACGGCCATGAGGACGGTCGAAGCGTTGCGGGGCGCATCGTCGAGGCGTCCATCTCCTACACCATCTCCCCGGTCCACACCATCACACGCTTCGTCGAGATGGCCAACAAGCTGAAGGAGATGGGCGCCGACACGCTCTGCATCAAGGACATGGCCGGCCTGCTCACGCCCATGCAACGCCTATCGAGCTGGTGAAGCAGCTGCGGGAAGAGACCGCGCTGCCGGTGCACTTGCACTCCCACTCCACCTCCGGCATGGCGCTGAGCCTCCTATCTCAAGGGCATCGAGGCCGGGGCGGAGATCGTGGACACGGCCATCTCGTCGCATGTCCATGGGAACGTCGCAGCCGCCCACCGAGATCGATGGTGGCCATGCTGAAGGGGACGGAGTACGACACCGGCCTGGACCTGAAGAAGCTGGCCGAGATCGCGGAGTACTTCGCCAAGGTGCGGAAGAAGTACGCCGACTTCGAGAGCGAGCACACCGCCATCGATACCGACGTCCTGATCTACCAGATCCCCGGGGGGATGATGTCCAACCTGGTCTCGCAGCTGCGGGAGGCCAAGAAGGGGGACAAGATGCAGGATGTGCTGGAGGAGGTCCCTCGGGTCAAGGCCGACCTAGGCCACGTCCCGCTGGTCACGCCCACCTCCCAGATCGTCGGGACCCAGGCCACCCTCAACATCATCGCCGGCGAGCGCTACAAGATGATCACCAAGGAGACCAAGGACCTGGTGCGCGGTCTGTATGGCAAGACCCCGGCGGAGATATCGCCGGAGATCCGCCGGAAGATCATCGGGGACGAGCAGCCCATCACCGTCCGACCGGCGGACCTGCTGGCACCTGAGTACGATAAGTTGGCCAAGGAGGTGGAGCAGTACGCCCGCAACACCGAGGACGTTCTCTCCTACGCGCTGTTCCCCCAGGTGGCCCTGGAGTTCTTCAAGGAGCGGGAGATGAACGAGAAGGGCCTCAACCTCAAGGACCTGGCCGCGGTGGCCGTGCTCTTCATGCGCTCCACCGAGAAGAAGATCGATGTCTGTCCGGTCGGCCAGATGGCGGACGCCTGGGCCGCGGCGGCGCGCAAGGAATCGGTAGGCCAAGGGGGCTGGCTGCTGTGAAGCTGAAGATCACCGCCAACGGGCACCCGCACGAGGTCGTGGTGGACAAGGTCACGGGCGAGTACAAGGTGACCATCGACGGTCAGATCTACAAGTGCGTCTTCAAGGACAACGGGCTCCACATCAACGGGGAGCACTTCCCCATCGAGCTGGAAGGCGGCTTCGACGAGCTGGTGACGGTCAAGTCCAGCAACCGCACCATGCAGGTCAAGGTGGAGCAGGTGCGCGAGATCGAGACGGTGGAGCTGGAGTCCAACGACGTCAAGTCGGCGGGCGGCGGCGCCGGTTCGATCACTCTCCCCGATGCCGGGCAAGGTCATCAGCGTCAAGGTCAAGGTGGGGGACGAGGTCAAGGTGAACCAGGTGGTCCTGGTGCTGGAGGCCATGAAGATGGAGAACGAGATCCTCTCCGAGGCCGCCGGCAAGGTGAAGGAGATCAAGGTGCGGCCGGGCGAGGCGGTCGAGGGCGGTCAGACGCTGGTCGTGGTGGAATGAAGAGGGCCTTCATCATCCATCCGCTGCCGGACACCTTCGCCATCTGCCGATTGGAGGCGGAGGAGAAGGTGCCGCAGTGGGCGCTCATGTCCCGCATCATGTTCATGGCCCGCACCGACCAGGAGCTCAGCTTCATCTGCTGCCAGGAGCACGTGCCCGACGCCGTGAGGGCGGACCGGGGCTGGTCCGGCTTCAGGGTCCAGGGACCGTTCCCATTGAACGAGATCGGCGTGCTGGCCTCGGTGCTGGAGCCGTTGGCTCAGGCGGGGATCAGCATTCTGGCCACCTCGACCTTCGACACCGATTACTTCTTCGTGCCCATGGCCAAGGACAAGGACGCGAAGAAGGCGCTGCTGATGGCGGGGCACCGTATCGAGTGAACTGCCTGTTATTTTGCAGTGCATGGGAAACCGATCGGCCTCATTTCAGGCCGAGCCTTCCCTCCCTCAGCAGCTGCATGGTCTCTCTGACCCGCTTCGCCCTGCGTCTCCGGTCGCTTGGCCATGTTGATCCAGAGATGGTAACGTTTCTGGTTGCTCTTCGTCATTCGGTCATAGTTGCGCTTCGCCAGAGGATCTTTCTCCAGACCCTCCGCCAGCTCTTGGGGAAGGATGTAGGAATCCTCGGGGATGGTGGATTGGTCAGGCTTGTAGTTGGCAAGGTCCTTGGGGAGCTTGGCCATCCCCGCCTCGGTCATGAGGCCGGCCTCGATCATGGCCTTGGCCCGGGCGATGTTCTTGGCGGACCAGACGCTGCCGGGCCGCCTGGGGCTGAACCATTGCATGAACTGGTCCTCGTCAAGGCGGTTCACCACGCTGTCGATCCAACCGAAGCAGAGTGCCTCCTGCACCGCCTCCTCATAGCTGACCGACCGGCCGTTTGGAGCCTTTCTTGTTGATGAGCATCCAGAATCCATTCGATCTTTGGTGGTTATGGGCGAGCCATTCCCTCCAGGCCTTCCGGTCCTCGAAATGGATCCTTTCCCCGTCCATGCTTCCCCGCGCTCAGAACTAAATCGATGGAGCGATTATTTCAATCCTGAGGGGATCACATAATTTGTCGATCATCAGGGACGGAAATGATCCCGGTCCCTGTTTCAATCGTTGGGGATCTGGTCACTGATCCGTTCGCCGCCCATGTCGACCATGGCCGTACGGAGACGATCGGTCACCTTCACATCCGTGACCAGGGCGCGATCGAAGACCCTTTGGAACGCCTTGCTGTCCGTTGCCACCCCCCAGCACTCCAGTTGGCATTCCTTTTTCGATCGGATGCTCAGTGAGGCGTTCTCTCGGTCGACGTGAACGAACTGGGCATTGACGATCAGACCCTCATGGCTCCGGTCCAGGCTCTCCGCGACCCTGAGCAGGGTGGAGAGCTTCATGACCACCTCTTGACTGTGGCGGTCCATCCCTCTCAATTCCTTATCGTTATAGTTCGGAGCCTTCTTGCGATGGAACCTGGCGATGTTCGCCATGATGGCGACCTCCCTCTGGTCGAACCCGAGCAGCTCCGAGTTGGAGATGATGTAGAAGGAGTGGAGATGGTGGTTGTGGAACGAGATGAAATCCCCGATGTCGTGGAGGAAGGCCGCGTAGGAAAGGAGCTCTCGCTCCCAATCCCCCAAACTGTGCATTTTTACCGCTCGGGCCGAATCGAACAGACGCAACGCCAGCCGTTGCACGGTCCGGGAATGGACCTCGTCGACGTCGCAGCTGCGCCCCAGCTGCAATATGCTCCGCTCCCTCACGTTCAACGTCGCGGAGCCCGACATCAGACCGTTCCTGACCAGATATTCTACCAAGAGGCCGTCGCGCAAACCTCTCTCGCTCACCAGGACCTCGTCGATGCCGAGCTCGTCCATCAACGCCTCCAAGATCGCCGCCCCTCCGATGATGATGTCCGCCCTATCGGGGTTGATGCCCGGCACCTGCCTCCTTGCCTCCAGGTCCAAGGAGCAGAGGTAAGTGGACAGTTTCCTCAGGTGCGATCGGCGGAGCACCAATGGTCTCACATCATCGACCTCGAACATCCGGTTGGCCATCTGGGCGAGGTTGATGGCAGTTCCAGAGGATGCGACCACCATGGCTATGTCGTTCTCGCCCACCTCCTTTTTCGTCCGGATGATGGCGGTCTTGACATGCTTGCGCATCCTATCGTACATACTGCCAGGTATTGGACCATCGTGCCCTTCGGGAATGAAGAGCGCGGTCATCCTTATCGCGCCTAGCTTCAGGCTGTCAAGGTAATAGTGGCGGTCCTGGTCCCCGATGATCATCTCGCAACTCCCGCCGCCGAGGTCGATGAAGAGGGCTTTTCTTTCACCGATGTTCAGACCGCTGGAGACGCCGAGATAGATCAATCTGGCCTCTTCCTTCCCTGATATCACGCTCACATCCAGCAATGCCCTCGATCGGAGATGGTCCAACAGCTCCTGTTGGTTGCGCGCCTCGCGGGCAGCTGATGTGGCCACCGCCACTATGTCCTCGGCCCCGAGATTGCGGGAGAGCTCGACGAATTTCTTGCACACTATGACCGTTCTTTCGATGGCGTCGGGGTTCAGGATGCCCTGCTTGAACTCCCCGTCGCCGAGCCGGACCGCCTCCTTCTCTTGCCTTAGAACGTTGTAGGAGCGATTGGCATTGAGGCGGACGACGAGCAATCTGACCGAGTTGGTCCCGATATCAATGAAGGCGGCTATCCTGACCTTCCCATCCCACTGTCCCATCACTGCGATGAAATACTTTTTAACCAGGGTTTAATGATATTCTACTTACAAAATGGACAGAACCAATTGTATTTACTGACCATTGATGAATGAACCTTTTCTGCGGGACCGTGCCGTGCCGTTTTTTACCTTGGCCCGGACCGACGAGGGGGGCGACCGGCGAGGTCAGCGCGACAGCTCCTTCTCCCAAAGATACTCTTCATGCCGCAGCACCGGCCCAAGCGAATCGTACAGTCGGTTGGAGTGATTGGGTTGGGGGGCGGAGCCGATGTGGACATCCCTTATCCCCGCGTCGTGCAAGCGCCGGAAGCAATCCCTGAGACAGGCTTTGGCCAGCCCTTCCCTCTGATGGTCCGGTACCGTGCCGATGGGGTCGATCTCGGCGTAACCGCCCTTACGGTCGATGCGCACATCGGCGAAGCTGGCGACCCGGTTCTGAGGGGATATGACACAAATGTTCCATTCATGGGAGTAACCTGGCGCCTGGACCTTGGAGGAGAACCATTCCCTGTCCAACGAGTCCCTCTGGAACGAGGACCTCACCGCTTCGACGTAGCTTTCCTCGTCACCGAAATCCGCCAGGGACATTATTCGAAAGCCAGGGGGGAGCTGGGGGGCACCGGCGGAAAGGGACGAGTCGTACTTCCTCAACACGCCTGACGGCTCCCCACGATGGTACCCTCTCCGTATCAATACCGATTGGCGCCAGGCATCGACCTCGTAGACGGCGAACGACACCTTCTGTTTCCCTTCGGCCCAGACCTGCTCGGCCCAATCCACCATGTCCTCCTCGATCCCGCGATGATGTGGATGCACCTGCAGGAAGACGATGTCACCATATTCCGCCACCACGAAACCGACGACCTCCCCGCCCCTTTCCCAGATGTGCACGTTCCGTGCGAAGAAACCAGGGTCGGACCTGGCCCGCACGGAGTTACCGCCGTACCTCCAGTCCCCCAAGCGGTTGAGGGACCAGTTGTGCAGCCATCCGTTCAGCGGATAGGTGGCGCTAAGAAAGCTCAACAGCTCTGAGAACTCATCTTCACTGTGGCCATAGTCCCTCCCTACATAGCCCGGTGCTAGCATGATCTTCCCTTCCCTTAGAAATCGATGCTGACCGCCTTCTCCGCCACAGGCTTCGCCGACTCCAACGAGGCGTGCACGGCGGCGCACATCCTCTCCCGCCGAAGCAGGGTATCAGCATATTGCATCACTTGCTCCGAGGTGACCGATTCCACGCGCTGGATCACCTCGTCCACCGTTCGCACCCTGCCGGTCTCCATGAAGGCGAAGACCATGGCCTTCATGTCGTCCCTGGGCTGCCCCACGGTCCTAAGTATCGCTCCTTTGATGATGCGCTTGGCCCGTTCCATCTCGCCCGGTCGCAGACCTTCCGCCTTGAACTTGCGCAGCTCCTCGGCGAACAGCTCCAGCACCCTCTCCGCCCTCTCGCTGGTGGTGGAGAAGTACGTGTCCACGGTGCCGCAGTCCACGTAAGGTATCGGGGACGTGCTGATCGAATAGACCAGACCCTCCTCCTCGCGTATGCGGTGGTTCAACCTCGAGCTCGAACCGCCGCTTAGGATGGTGCACAGCACGTCCTGCACCGACGTCAGCTCGTTGCTCGCATCCAGGCCAGGGAGGCCTATGCCGACGTAGGTGTGGTCCCCGTTGCGGGGATAGATGTCGATGGTCGAGCGGTGCTGGGGGGCGGAACGACCGTCCGGTCGGGAACCGATGTCCTCGCCGTCGAAGCATCGCGACGCCCAGGCCAGGATGTCGTCATCTTTCACGTTGCCAGCGACCACGACGGCCACGTTCGGGGGGCGGTAATGCTCCTGGTGATAACGCAGAAGGGCCGCTTTGCTGAACGAGTCCACCGTCGCCTCGGAGCCCAGATATGGGCAGGGCCAGTGGGTGCTCGCCGAAATGGGATTGCATGAGCAGGCGACGGATGTACATGTCCGGGTCGTTGATGACGTTGTTCAGCTCCTGCTTGATGACGCCCCGCTCCAGCTCGATGTGCTCATCCGCCATCAACGGGTTCTTGAACAGGTCCTCCAGCAACGTCTGGCCGGTCTCCAGGGTCTCATCCATGGTGAGCGAGTAGTAGGCGGTCATCTCGTGGGTGGTGAAGGCGTTGAGGTATCCTCCCGCCTCCTCGATGGTCTCGTTCACCTCTTTGTAGCTGCGGCTGGTGGTGCCTTTGAAGAGCATGTGCTCGAGGAAATGTGATATGCCGCCGTCCTCCCTCGGTTCGTCGCGGGAGCCTGTGCCCACGCAGATGGCGGTGGCGACGGAACGGGCGTGGGGAAGGACCTCGATTATCACCGGGATGCCTCCCGGGGTACGGTAGGTGTTGAGAAGCTGAACGGTCACGGTTATGTGAAAGCCACTTCGGGTTATTTAATGTGCCTGAGACAAGTGCTGGGAAGGAAGGATCGGTGAAGGTCGTCGACCGTTGGGATTCCAATAAAATATCGCGAATCACAATGACCCAAGGACCAATATCCCAAGGACCACGATCGCCATTATGGCAACGGACCAGTAGATGATCGGCCTTTCCACCTGGTACATATGGCGCTTGCTGGTCGGTCATCATTAAAGAATGATTGGTAAGGAGAACCCTGACCCTATTTACTCTAAATATTTTTCAATGCGGAGGTCGCCGGTTCCAACGGTCTAGGGGAGGCTCTCGCCCTCCTTGAGGCATAAAGCACCTGGACCGCCGAGATCAAGCTCAGGGTCCCCGCCGCCAGGAAGATGATGGTGTTGAAGGGGAAAGGGACGAGGAGGGCGATGATGATGAACGCCAACCGTTCGGGTCGGCTGAACCGGGCCTTGTCCGACCTCAAGCCTCGACGATGCACGTGGACCCTCGCCAGCAGCAACGCCATGGACCCCGCCACCACGAACAGGGCGGACAAGGGGCTTCCTCCGATGACCGCCCCGGCGATGAAGGCGAGCTCGGAGCACCGGTCGCAGACGCTGTCGAGATACCGCCCGAGGTCCGTGCAACGCCCCGATGGCCCGGGCCAAGGACCCGTCCAAGGCGTCCAGGCAGGCGCCGATGAAGAAAAGGACGATGCCAATGTGCAAATGGCCGAGGGCGGCGAACACTGCCGGCGATCATGGAGATGATGAGACCGGAGACCGTGACCAGGTTGGGGGTGATCCCACGGCCTTGCGATGGTGGAGGCGAGGGGGAGTATGGCCCTGTCCTTGTCTGGTTTGTACCGGTAGATAAGGCTCATGCCCACCTGACCCTATGCCAAAATCTCATTTACCATCTGGGCGCAGTCCTCCTCCACGTTGACGGTGAGGATCAAACGCACCACCGGGTCAGGATGGGGCGGGGCGTCCTTCGTCAGAGAGGCGACCTGGTCGCTCAACGAGTCGTATGCCCCCTCATCATGCTCGGAACCTCCAGTGGTGGAGAAGACCCCCAACCGCAGACCATCGTGCCATTCCACATCCCCCAGATATTCATCGATGGAACTGCTCACCTTCCCTCCGTACATGGGACCTCCGGCGATCAGGACGTCATAACCGGTGAGGTTGGATGCCGCCCCGCTCCTTACCCCAGCCAGCTCGACCAGGTACCCCTCGGATCGAAGGGCCTCGGCCATCTCCTTGGCCGCCTGCTTGGCCTGTCCAGACAGCCCGGGGGAATATACCACCATGGCCTTGCCCACCGGCGTTCCCTCTGGCTCCAGGGTCTCGCTCCCGGTGGCGGTGTAGCTCATCAGGTCCAGCAGCGCCACCGCCAGGAATAGGACGATCAACGAGGCCAGCGACCGCGACGACCGCCACCACATCTTCTTCTTTCGGTCCATGGGACTTCCTCCTGACAGTCCCTGACCTCAATATTAAATCTGTGTCCTTTCAGATGATCGAAAATCAATACCGGTCAGAGTACACCATGCTGGTCATATGGTCTGCCAGCTTCGCCTTTTCCTGACGGTCGAGTGCGTTGATGTCCTGCCCCACATAGGACCTGAACCTCTCCAAACGGTCCAGGGCGTACCGGTAGTGGTCGATGTCCCCCAGGACATGCTCGAGCTCCATCAGCGAAGCTCTGATCCTCAGCAGGCCCTGGGCATCGCCCTCCAAACCGGCGCGCCCGATGGATTCGAGCCCGTCGATGAAATCGCCAAGGTGTTGAACACCAGCATCGACGACCTGTTCATCTTCGATGACTGATGGAGCGCCATCTGTCCGGGGAAGGAAGCGGTCCCCTTGGGGCTGGTTCGTTCCTATGGAAACATTAAATGTTAGAACCATTTTCTTGAG
>CAWDXN010000007.1:0-246622 GCA_963806355.1 Methanomassiliicoccaceae archaeon
CTTGGCCTCCTCGGCCACCCCGATGTCTGAGCTCCCGGCGGTGAGGATGCCCACCATACCCTGTTTTTTGCGGTCCTTGTGCTTGTCGACCACGATCATGCGGGCTCTTTCCTCATAACGGACATGATGCCCGTCCACGACCGCATTGACCGCCTTTAGATGCTCCTTTGATGCCCGAGATACCATGTTCACATCCCGATCAGAGAGGACACGGGACACTATATCCGCCACCACCTGCGGGCTCTTCGTTTCACCGAAGATCATCTCCGGTATGCCCCGACGCGCTTCCCTGGCATGGTCGAAGATGGTGTGGTCCCCGATCACCTCGAGGAAGTCGAGCTTGAGCAACTGCTCTGCCCTGTCCAAGTCGATCTCGCCTCGTTTGAAACGTTCCAGGACGTCCCGCGCGTTCATGGCGCATGATTCCCTGAACGTCTATTTTTGCATTGCTGCGAAAAGAAATGAATGTAAAGGGTTTGGAACGGGTTTGTCACTTCTTTGCCGGAACGGGTGCTTTGCTCCCAGCAGAATGTAGGCGAATGCCCAGCACAACGAAGATTATCCCGTATATTACGGTGAACAGACCGATGACCCAGACCAAGGCGACCGCTCCATCGTATGGTTCGATGACGAAGATCGATCCGACGATCAATGACAATATACCGCCAATGACCATCAACCATCTGGTGTCCTTCATATCCTTGGCCATCAAGCCCGCGAACAGCATGACGATACCGGTGATGATCAACGACAGGCCCGAGAGGAACATCAGGAACTTGACGGTCATATCAGGGTAAACCAGTATGATGATGCCGAAGGCGATGCCGACGAGGCCGAGCATTAGCCAACGAAGGTTCTTCTCCAGCCTTCGCCGTGAAGAAGGAAATGACGCGAATATTCCGAAGAATAGCGCGACTGCCCCGATCAGCGATACGACGATGGTCAATGTTGGTCAGGGTAGACCATCATCATGTTCCACAGGATCAATAGACCTATCTCCAATCCTAGGATCACCGTCCAGCTTAGCTTGCTGATACGGGCGATGGAATTTACCATGTCCATTTTGTTTTAGCATCTTTAGTATCTGCCATTGAATTCCTTCCTACGGTTATTGCTCTCCCTCACCTAAAAGGTCCTGGGAGATAATTTCAATGTGATTTGTCATGACCTTATTTAAATATAACTGAAGGACGAACACATTGTTAACATCCAGAAGTTGTCAAATAATTCTATTATATCGTCTGGGGATAGCACCCATGCAATGAGCGACCCATTGACAAAATTCCAAGGGCTGGTCCGGTTCCTTGCCACCTACGATGGGGTGGCGGTGGCATTCTCAGGAGGGGTGGACAGCAGCCTGGTCCTATATGCCGCCAAGGAGGCGTTGCGTGACCGGGTGGTGGCGTTCATCGGCATCTCACCGTTATACCCCCATTGGGAGCTGGAGCAGGCCCGAATCGTCGCCCATGCCATCGGGACAGAGCTTGTGGAGATTGAATGTACCGTCCGTAGGTCGAAAAGGTGGTCGCCACCGATTGGTCGTTGTTATCATTGCAAAGGTCCATACTCGGTCGCATCGATGAGTTGGCTAAGGAAAGGGGTTTGGAACAGGTCGTGGACGGCACCAACGCAGATGTATCTTGACCAGCCGCCAGGGGTTGAGGGCGGTGAAGGAGTCCGGGACCCGTAGCCCATTGGCCGAGGTTGGCATTACCAAGGCGGAGGTCAGGGAACTGGCACGCTGTTCGGCTTGCCCAGCGCGGACCGGCCCTCATCGGCCTGCCTGGCGTCCCGTGTTTCCGTTCGGGGAACGCTTGACCGTAAGGAAGCTTAAACAGGTGGAGCGGGCGGAGGACAGCATACGGGCACTCGGCATCGGTCAGCTGCGGGTGCGACATCACGATGACATCGCCCGTCTGGAGGTGGGTCTGTTGGACATAAGTAAGGTCTTGCTGCATCGAGAGGAGATCGTGCACGAACTCAAAGAGATCGGTTTCACGTACGTCACCTTGGACCTGGAGGGATTCCGTTCAGGAAGCATGGAGGAGGCGCTACAGGTCCCGAGGGGTTGAAAGAGGCAGAACACCCTTACATGCTCGACCTGGTGAACCGAACATCGTCGACCACTACCGCAGGCACTAAAGAGGGGGTCCCCACCTCCCACCACTTCACCCACCTACGCTCCCTTCCCATGGCCCTCAGGTTTGAAAGGATGCGAGGAAGGTTGTCGCTGATCCTCAGCCCCTTTAAAGACCCAGCGATCTGACCGTCCTTGATGGCGAACATGGCGTCCCGGGGGATGGTGGAGAAATCGCCTCGGGCGTAGTCCTGGTATCTCAGATACCAGTCATTGGTGACGTATATCCCGTCTTCCACTTGCCCGATGAGGTCCTCCCAGCTGAAACGGCCAGGCTCCACCACCAGGTTGAAGGGTTGGGGGGCAATCAATCCGGCATTGGCGGTGCTCTCCACACCAGCCTTAGCGGCGGTGGAGGAGTTATGGAGATAGCTCCTCAAAACTCCGTCCGCGATTATGGTCGTCCTTTTGGTGGGCAGCCCCTCGTGATCGAAAGGCATGGCCCCCAGGGCCCCGGCGAGTGTGGCGTCATCGACCAACGTGAGGGCCTTCGAACCGATGGGTTGGTCCAACCTTCCAGATAGGAAGGACAGCCCAGCTTCGACGTGGAAGGCCGATGCCATGCGACCCACCTGTTGGACCAGGTCGGCGAAGACCATGGTGCCTAGGACGGCCGGGCATGTCCCGGCAACGCCCTCCACCGGGTTCGCCGCCAGTTTGGCCAGGCCGCCTGCCTCGGTCCCGGTAAGCCTCGGATCGAAATCCTGCTCCCGAGTGGCGACGCAGACCGCGTGTCCCGACGCCACTCCCTGACCGAAGGCTCTGAGGGACAATTCGATGCCCGAGCGCTTGGCCACGCCATCGGCCTCGCCGGTGGTCCGCATGGTGATGGTCGTGTTCCTGGCGGTCAGCGAGCCCGACGCCCGGCTGGCCCCTGCCCGGAGAGCGGCCTGGACCGCCTCCTTCACCCACCCGATGGTGGTCTTTGGGTCCAGGGACACCTCCTTGGAGCGGAGCAGCCTTCGGTCATAAGCGAATGGTCCTGAGGGCAGTGGCACGTATCGTTCGTTGGAAGGGCTGCGATTCGCCGCGTCCACCAGTCGGTCCGAGGCCGCCTCTAGGGACCTCTTGGACATGTCAGCGACGCTGGTCCCGGCCCGCCGCTTCTGGCAGAAAACAAAGATGAATGCATTGGCCTCCTTGATGTCATTGCAGATCGAGATCTCGTTGTTGTTGAATCGCACCATCGTCTCTTCGTTCTCCGAGACCAGGACGACGACGTCGCTCGCCCCGCCTTTGCGGCACCGACTTAGAAGGATGGAGGCGACCTCGTTCGCTTTCATGCGCTGCCCACCACCACCACGTCGCGCAGCCTCAGGTGAGGGCCCCCCATCCATACTGGTATAGCTTGGGCCGGGTCCCCTTTCCCGCAATATGCGGCGGTGAAGCTCAGGTCATCCCCCACCGCGTCGACCGCGGACCAAAGGGCAGGGGTGGTTATCTCGATGCGAGGGTTCCTCACCATTCCCTCCAAGCGTCCTAATCTGATGCGGTGGGCTTCCAGACCGACATACCTCTGGTTGAAACGTCGGTCGTCTATGTTCCATTCCATGAAGTTCTTGATGTAAATGCCATCGCCTACGTCCTCGATGAGCTCCTCGAAGGAGTCCATCGCCCGGTTCCAGGTAGGTGTTGGCCATCCGTCACGATGGGTTCCCGGTTGTATGCCACCGAACGAGAGGAACCGTTGCTCGTGGTCCCCATCTCATGAGCCGTCTCCCGATTGTGCAATAGAGCTTCGACCTTACCCCTCCTTATGAGATAGCGCTTCCGTCGCCCTCACGCCCTCGTCATCGCATGGGTAATGACCGAAGGAACGGGGCAGAGTAGGGTCGTCCACCACATTGACAAGCTCAGAACCGATGGGCCTGTCCTAGCGATCGACGGTCCAGGAACGTCTCGCCTGCCTGGGCGGACTCCCTACCTAGCATCCTGTCGGCTTCGCTCGGATGCCCGCTGGACTCATGACAGACGATGCCCACGACTTCCGGTCCGAGCACCACATCGCACCTCTCCGTTCCCATCGCCCTCCCCTGGCCTCAGTACCTTTGTGAGCTGCGTTGCCTCATAGGAAAGACGATCGGGCAGGTCCCAACGTTCCACCCCTTCCCATCCAGCGCTCTCCCCGAGCTGGAGGCTCCTCTGTCCGGTCCGCTCCCCGTCCTTGGCCATGAGGAACAGGTCCATCCGCCACCCGGGGCGACCGAAGCCGACCTCCGCCCCGTCGGAGGAGACGATGTACTTCTCGGTGGTCCACGTGTCCAAGGAGATGTATCTGCCAGGGAGGGTCATGCCACGTTTTCCAGCCGCCTCGACCGCCCAGGCGTCCGCCTCCATGAGCAATTCGATGCGGGATTCCAGTGGCACCTGGTCGAAACCGATGCGCGGTCTGAGGTCGAACTCCTGTTGGCAAAGCTCCGCTGGGGCCATGGCGATGGGCCTCCTTCGCATGGTCGATGAGGCTTGCGCCCGGTGCACGGCGTGCTTCACCAAGGTGTTAAGGTTGCCCTTGGTCAGAATGTTGGTGGCAGCGAAGCCCATCGCCCCATTTACGATGACCCGGATGGATATCCCCCGTCGCACATCGAAGGAGGATACCTCTAGCGACCCCATTCTTCAACAGGATCGGACTCGCCCTCGTCGACCTGGTACCTGGCCTCAGCGTAAGTGGCACCATCCTTCAACGCTTGGATCACCGAGTAGCATAGCTGGTCCTCCATACGGCCTTCCCCTTAACCACCATTAATGTTGTACGTACACCTAATAATTTTAACCATAAAATTTTACGAACGTAAATTTGAAGGTCGAGGGCTCAGAGGCCTGCAAACCATTATCCATGATGAGTTGGCTATTTCGCCACATGATGGTCTCGGTCACTTTGCTCCAGTACGATCACGGTCTGATCGGCAGGTCATAGACGTCCTCGGTGTCGTGGTTAAGAAGAGGAGCGCGCACGAACACATGGAGGACGTCAAGGAGATGGCCATGTTCCTGGACCGGTTCATCGACCAGATGCACCATGCCAAGGAGGAGCGCTTCCTCTTTCCGAAGGCGGTCGAGCTGAAGGCGATGAAACAGGAGGACATGGACGAGCTGGTGGCGGACCATGCGGCAGTCAGGCAGCTGGCGAAGGAGATCATCGCGGAGGTGCGGACGGGAGGACATGGAGGCGTTCTACCGGGACGCCGAGATGATGGTCCGTACCATGCAGGCCCATATCCGATCGGGAGGAGGAGACGTGTTCCCCTTACATGGAGGAGCATCTTGGGGAGGACGCTGACGCCTTTGTGTACAAGCAGTATGAGGATTACATCATGAAGAACTTCCCTCCAGACTTCTATGCCATCACCGAGGAGTTGGCCACCAGGTTGCAGGACGACATCCTGGGTCCAGGATATTTTCAGAGCCTGAAGAAACCATTGAAGATGAAAAAGCGCCGAGGGAGAGATTTGAACTCCCGAGGGATGAACTCCCAGTAGTTGTCCCTTCGCCGAGAACGGCGATTCGAGACTACCGCCCTACCGGGCTGGGCTACCTCGGCCTGGCCCCTACTCATTACTTACCCCTATTTCTATTTTGAGCCATTTGTACGATTGATCGCCAAAAAGGTATTTATCGCTGGGTTGCCTCACAAGGAAGGGTGCTCGAAATGAAGGTAACGGTCGTCCTGAACAAGCGGTCGGAAGTGCTTGATCTGAGACGATGATGCGACCATCGAGGACCTGCTGAACAAGTTCGACCTCTATCCTGATGCCCACATCGTCCTCAGGGGGAAGACCCCGGTGCCATTGAGCGACCGCCCCCACGATGGCGATGAGCTGCGCATCATCAAGGTGGCATCGGGCGGTTGAGCCTATACCCCGTCTCGCATGATGCGTTCGACCCTCGTCATGTCCAAGTGGGGGACCACCACCCGGGAGAGGTCCTCGAGACCTTTTCTCCACATCTCCCTCACGTCTCCATCTCCCCCCTCCCCTGTGGCTTGGAGCCCGATCTCCATGCTGTCCTCCGCCGGAGCCCGGAAGCGATGGTACGGAAGCACCCCCAGGCAATGGCATCGCATCTCCAGCTCCAACCGTTGGATGCCGCTTTGCAGGATGCCCTCCTCGCCCCGGAACTTGTTGATGACGAAGCCTTTGACCAGACCCCGGTCCTTTTCCTCCAGCAGATTGTAGGTCCCATAGAGGCCTGCGAACACCCCTCCCTTGTCAATGTCGCCGATGAGGACCACCGGGGCTCTCAGCATCCTCGCCGTGGCCATGTTCGCCACGTCCTTGTCCCGGAGGTTGACCTCCGCCGGTGAACCCGATCCCTCGATGACTATCGCATCGAAGTCCTCGCACAACCTCAGATATGCGTCGCGGATGTGGCCGAGCAGCTCCTCCCGGTCCACATGGGAATGCTGGTCGATGTCTTGGTAAGGTCTTCCATCCAGTATTATCTGCATGCCATTGCCTTTGGGCTTGAGAAGGATGGGGTTCATGTCGTTTCGGGGCTCCACCCCGCAGGCCCATGCCTGATACGCTTGGGAGATGCCGATCTCGCCCCCTTCCTTGGTGACGAACGAATTCAAGGAGAGGTTCTGCGCCTTGAACGGTGCAACCTTGATGCCTCTTCAAGAACAGCTCCCGACACAGGAGCGCCGTCAGCGTGCTCTTCCCTGCACTGGAGGTGGCTGCCTGGAACATGATGTTGCGCGTCATCTGCCCGCCCCCGGTAGACCGAGGAGGGCATGCAACCAGGCCATGTCCAGGTTATCACTGACGACCTCGGACAGGAGGTCGAGGTTGCGTTGCACCACCGTTTCGTAATCCTCGTCGGAGCATTTCGTCCCGCCCCCTCGCCCTGCCTTGGAAAGGAACCGTTTTCGGAAGGCTGGCAGGTCGAACACGCCATGAAGGTAAGTGCCCATGACCATGCCGTCCTCGGACACGGTTCCGTCCAAATGTTCCCCCTCACCATCCTTTATCCGGAAGAGGGCTTGGCCACCCAGCCTTTCGCTCCGGCCCATGTGTATCTCGTAACCCCGGACCTGGTCTGCCTCAGTCCCGTCCAGCATGTGCCCGGTGACCTGGACCGTGCGCTTCTCATATCTCTCGAAGCGGGTGACCACCGGAAGCAAGGCGAGACCTTGGAGCACTTGCGCCTCCCCGCCCTCGATGGCTTGGCTGTCGTCGATCTCCAGCCCAAGCATCTGGTATCCACCGCACACGCCCAGTATCGGGACCTTGCCTGCCACTGCCTGGATCGCCTTGTCCAGTCCTTTCTCCCGCATCCATTTGAGGTCCTCGACGGTGTTCTTGGTGCCAGGGAGCACGATGACGTCCGCCTTGGCGACCTCGGCATGGGGAATCGACATAGCCGCACATGGACCCCTTCCTCCATCCCCAAGGCATCAAAGTCGGTGAAATTGGATATGCGAGGGAATCGGACCACGGCGACATCCACCGTTCCGCCCTGCGCATCCCCGCGCGCCAATGAACATCGAGTCCTCATCGGGAAGGTCCAGGTCGATGTGCGGCACCACCCCCACCACTTTGACACCGGTGGTTCGCTCCAGCAGCTCTATCCCCGGCTCGAGCCCCATCTTTGCCCCATACAGGTTGGTGATTATCGTCCCCTTGAACATCTTGCGCTGCGCCTCGGGCAGGAGCATCAATGTGCCATAGGCATAGGCGAAGGCGCCGCCCCACTCGATGTTGACCACAAGGAGACAATGTGCGTTGGCGAGCTCGGCCGTCCGCATGTTCGCGATGTCCAGGTCCATCATGTTGATCTCGGCCGGGCTGCCCGCGCCCTCGATGACGATGATGTCCCGGGTCCTCTCCAGGAAGTCCAGGTTGCGTTTGATTATCGCCACTCCCTCGGTCCCGGCGAACTGATGGTAATAGGTCTCCACGTCCATGTCCCGATAGGGACGGCCCTCCACGATGACCTGGGACATGTTGTCCCTCATAGGCTTGAGAAGGATGGGGTTCATGTGCGCGTCCGGGCTGACCCGGGCCGCCCGGGCCTGAAGCTCCTGCGCCCGAGCGATCTCCTCCCCTTCCGGGGTGACCATCGAGTTCAAGGACATGTTCTGCGACTTGAACGGGACGACGTTTAGACCTAGGTCTGAGAAGTAGCGGCACAGTGCCGTCACCATCAATGACTTGCCCGCCCCGGAGGTCGCTCCCATGACCATGAGGCTCCGGGCCTTTGTAAAGTGGGTCTGCTCCAGCTTCTTTTTGAGAGCTCCGAGCTCAGCGTGGTCGGGAAGTCGGGACCCGGGCGTTAGCTCCCTGAAGAAAGACCGCACCACGTCATCTCGGTGAGACCACAAGCATGCTTCACAGCTCCACACCTCTCCGCCCTTCCTCGACGGCACCATCTTGCCCAAGTCCGGGTCGTGGCAGGGATAGAAGGGACAGAAGCAAAGGGAGCAGTTCTGCCCGTTGAAATGGCAGGGATAATATTCACAGGCGGTGTTGGCGCCGATGTCGCCCTGACGCATTTGTTCCTTCAACTTGGCTTCTTATGTCCGTAACCACCCACCTCCTGTTCCAGTTGGATGTATAATCCAAATGTGGCAGGAAGGATAAAACATATTGCCACCCACCCCATCAAAGATGAGGAGTAGCTCATCGATTTTGCTATGGATGCCCAGGATTTTGAGGTACGAAGTTTCGCATCCCAACCGAGGTTCCGACTTATTATCCCTGGCACCGAAATTTATATAAACGATGATGCGGACATAGGGTTTGGAAAAGCGGCTAAGCTTTCCGATATCACACATTCACTATCATCCCGTCACCTGATCCGTAAGATAAGCGTGAAAGGAACCATAGGATGAACTCCTGCAGGAGGGACCTAATCACACTCCCGCAGCCAAATGGCATGGTTGATAATTGGAACTGGGTCGCTCTTCTGAAACAGATAGAAGAGGAATTAAAATGAACATTGATCCAAGCACCACCAAGTACCTCATCAAGGCCAAGCTCAACGCCGACGGTATCGTCGAAAAGCCGGATGTGGTCGGTGCCATCTTCGGCCAGACCGAGGGCCTGCTCGGTGATGAGCTCGATCTCCGAGACCTGCAGAAGAGCGGCAGGATCGGCAGGATCGAGGTGGACGTGCACTCCAAGCAGGGCAAGTCCGAAGGCGAGATCCTTATCCCTTCCAGCCTGGACCAGGTCGAGACCGTCATCCTGGCCTCCGCGTTGGAGACGATCGACCGGGTCGGGCCTTGCAAGGCGAAGATAGGCATAGAGTCCATCGAGGACGTCCGTGTCACCAAGCGCGACAAGATCATCGTCCGCGCCAAGGAGCTGCTCACCGAGCTGATCAAGCAGTCCAAGACGACTGGGGCCGATCTCACCGAGAGCGTCAGGCAGTCGGTTCAGGTCGAGGAGGTCATCTACTTCGGTAAGGACCGCCTGCCCGCCGGTCCGAACGTGAACGACTCGGACGCGGTCATCGTGGTGGAGGGCCGGTCCGACGTCATAAACCTGCTCAAGTCCGGCATCAAGAACGCCATAGCGGTGGAGGGGACCAACATCCCCAAGACCATCAGCGAGCTCTCCAAGGAGCGCGTGGTCACCGCATTCGTCGACGGCGACCGGGGCGGCGAGCTCATCCTACGCGAGTTGTTCCAGGTGGCCGAGGTCGACTTCGTCGCCAGGGCGCCCCGTGCCCATGAGGTGGAGGAGCTCACCCAGAAACAGATCATGAAGTGCCTGCGCAACAAGATCCCCGCCGAGCAGTACATCGAGATGTTCGGCCTGGAGGCCGATGTGGCCCAGAACGGGCCAGGGAAGCGCGGCGATAAGGCCGAGCGCCTGGAGCGCTTCGAGCGCGAGGAGAAGGCCGAGCGCGCCGCCGAGAAGGGCGAGAAGCCCGAGAAGGTGGAGCGGCAGGAAAGGACCGAAAAGCCGGAGCGCCAGGAGAGGGGCGAGCGGCCGGAACGGAGCGAGAAGCCCGAGCGTGGCGACCGGGAGGAGCGGTCCGAGAGGCCGGAGACGCCGCGAGCGCCAGGAGAGGGGCGAGCGGCCAGAGCGCCAGGAGAGGGGCGAGCGGTCGGAACGGAGCGAGAAGGCTGAGAGGCAGGAGCGCACTGACCGGGAGGATAAGGTCGAGAAGCCCGAGCGGGCGGAACCAGCCGAGGCCCCGGCCGAGCGCAGGTCAAGCAAGAAGCTCTCTGGGAACCAGGAGAAGTACAAGGCCCTCATCAACGAGCTGGCGGCCACCTCCAAGGCCAAGCTGCTGGACGGGCAGGGGAATGTGACCAAGGAAGTCACGGTCAAAGAGCTGGTCAACACCCTGAAGGCCGAGAGCGAGCCTGTTTCTGCCGTCGTATTCGACGGTATTGTGACCCAAAGGATACTGGACATAGCGGTGGAGAAGGAGATCGGCACCATCGTCGGAACGAAGATGGGCAACATCACCAAGCAGCCAAGCAATGTCGAGGTCTGGGTCAGGGACGACCTGAACTGAGCATGAACCCGAAGATAAACCTCCTGCGCGAGACGGACCTTCGGTCCATCGAGACCACTGAGGACATCGAGATACCGAAGGACCCGTTGTCCCGTGTCATCGGGCAGGAGGAGGCAGTTGCCTTGGCGCGCGTGGCGGCAAGGCAACGCCGCAACTTACTTCTCGTAGGCCCGCCTGGCACTGGCAAGTCCATGATCGCCCAGGCCCTGGCCCTTTATCTTCCCATGCCCAAGGAGGAGATCCGGGTGGTGCACAACCCCGAAAACCCGGAACGGCCCTTGGTCGAGGTGAAGCGGGAGGACGAGGTCCGTAAGGAGCGTGAGTCCTTCCAGAACGCCGAGGGCGAGATCATTGAGGCCCAGGACGCGCCGATCAACGTCGCGGAACGCCTCGGATACCGTTGTAAGAACTGCGGCTCCTACTCCTCGCCGAAGGACCGGATCTGTCCAAAATGTGAGAAGATCAAGGTAGGGGAGCCCAATGCCAACCCCTTCGGCGATCTCATGGCTGGACTGATGGAGTCTATGGGCACGGTCGCTGCCATGCCGGGCATGGTGGGCAAGGACCGGGTCACGACCACCAGGAAGCGCTTCGGAAAGGAGGAGGTGGTGGTCTTCGAGCGCTGTGGGGACATGGTCCGCGTGCTGGACCAGAACGCCTTGGAGAAGCGTCGGGAACTGGAGAAGGTGAGCCCGAGGAAGGTCATTGTCCGACTGGAGCGGAAACCGTTCGTGATGGCCACCGGGGGTTCGGAGACCGAGCTCCTTGGCGACGTACGTCACGATCCCTACGGGGGGCACGCCAATCTGGGCACACCACCATACGAGAGGGTGGTGGCGGGTGCGATCCATGAGGCCCACGAAGGCGTGTTGTTCATCGATGAGCTGCCTCATCTGTCCAATCTGCAGCGTTACATTCTTACGGCCATGCAAGAGAGGGAATTCTCTATAATGGGCCACAACCCCCAGAGCGCCGGGGCTAGCGTCAGGGTGGACGATGTCCCCTGCGACTTCATCTTCGTTGGTGCGTGCAACATTCAAGACCTAGAGCATGTCCTTTCTCCGCTGCGCTCCCGCATCAATGGCGATGGATACGAGGTCCTGGTGAACACGGTCATGAAGGACAACGAGGTGAACCGGGCGAAGATGGCCCAGTTCATCGCCCAGGAGATCGCCATAGATGGTAGGATCCCACCAGCATCTTTGGCGGCCGTCGAGGCGGTGATCCGCGAGGCAAAGAGGCGAGCCAAACGCATGGATGGCATGGACAACTGCCTTTCATTGCGCCTGAGGGAGCTAGGTGGACTGGTCCGAGCTGCGGGTGACCTGGCCTCGGTGAATGGCGACCTCTTGATCGAGGAGAAGCACATCCAGGTGGCGGTGAAGCGGTCCATGACCGCTGAGGAACAGATCAAGGAACGGTACGGTTCCTATATGCAAGGCCTATCCGCCGACATCTCCCAGTCCCAACGTGAGAAATCTCCCTATTATTTCTCGAACGAACAGGCGAAAAAGGACGACATGTTCCTTTGACTCATAGGAACAACTGAAGCTGATATCCATCCTCGCCATCGGAGTAGTAGTGGGTAAAACGGTCCGAGATGGAGAACCCACGGCGTTGATAGAACTTGAGCGCGCTGGTGTTGCTGACACGGACCTCCAGGCTCACCATCCGGGCGCCCTTCTTGGAACATTCCATGAAGAACTGCTCACTTAACAAGGTCCCCAGACCCTGCCCCCTCCTCTCCTGAGATACCGCCAGCATCAAAATCCTGGCCTCGATGCTGGAGATCATGATGCCGAATATGAACCCCACGATGCGGTCCATCTCCTCGAGCACTATCAGACCTTGTGGCCAATAAGGGGGCAGGTCGATGAAAATGGTGGGATTGTATTTCTCCCGCAGGGAGCGACGGGCCAGATCATAGATCGCGTTCAGATCGGTGCTCCGATAATAGCGCAACTGCACACCGGACGATTATGCTAATGGCTCTTAATCCTTTTCCGAACGAACCACACTGCACCCGTTGCCGCCGCCAGAGCGATTGGTGCGAAATATAACCAAGACGTGATGCCTCCATCCTCTCCGCCAGCAACGTTCAGCACCAACACTGCGCTGGCCGTGTTGTTGTGATCGTCGGTGATGGTCAGTCTGACCTTATGCTCCCCCGGCGGGGGTTCGATCAGGCAGCGTACACCGGTCTGGTCGATGACGCCATCGTCATCCAGGTCCCATTCGATGCTCGCAATCGCCGAGTTGTCCCAGCATCCGCTCGCGTCCAGGAAGGCGGGTTCGCCTTTGGAAATGTTGCATGCCAACCATGGTAGCACGATCGTAGGGGGGACTGGGGTCGACCTTCCAATCCTCCCAGAACGACCGGGCATACCAATCAGCGATGGCGGGGGAGCGGACGATGAGGCCGACTTCTCGATTTTCCTCGAAAGCATTTCGAACCAGGTTGACGCTGGATATCACCACCTTGTCGTCCACCACCCATCCCTTGTTGTGCACCACTGTGAAGTTGTGATATGGGGACATCAGCCTGGCAGCCATGTCCAAGCCCATCTCGCCCATCTCGTTGAACCTTGCCTCGGTCGCGGGGTTACCAGACGGATCCTTGTCCAAGGTCGCGTCAAGAAGCAGACGCACCGGGATTCCGGCCTCGGCTGCCTCGGACAATCCCTCCCATATTCCTGAGGTCCGGGCAGTACCTGGTGTCAAACTGCATCTGCTCGATCAGGATCCTCTCCCTGGCCCCGTCTATCAGCGTCAGCATCGATTCCAATGAATTGTCAGGGGAGACGATGAGAGTGACATTGGCCAAATACCAGTCCATGAACGAATTCGATACTCGGCCCGTGAGATCGGGACCATCCCCTGGAGACACAGGGTAGGGGGCTTCCATGAGCCCGACGTCAGGCCACTCCGTGGATGAATCGTTCTGGAACATGGTGGTCAATTGCTTCGCAAGGTCGAAGGAATGGACCGCGACCCCCCATCCCCTGTTCTCCTTGAAGGCGCTAGATGACCCAATTCTCCGAACCTATCAGAGACGTACTCCTGATCGATGATGGCATACTTGCCATGCAAGGTAGTCGTACCGTTTGTAGGAATCATTGGAACGAAAGAGCGAGATCGAACATCCCCCTCTCCAAAGGTCGTTGAGGGCACGTTTGGTTGAGGTCGACATGCCACCGACCGGTTGCCCCTCCACAAGGACCCGCACATCGACCTTGTCCGCCCTGGCATCGATCAGACAGCTTATGATGGATGGGCTCATTCAGGTCGTACATTGAGATGAAGATGCTGCTCTCTGCCCTAGAAAGCGTATCAAGGACATCGTCAAGGGCGCCATCTGGGTAGAGGAATGGTCTCACTTTGACCTCGCCCTGGAACGATCCGACCTCCTGCCGCCCTAGGACCGAGAGGGACCAATCACTGGCCTGTCCCGAATCCATAGGACCTTGGGCCGACCTCCTTATTGCCGCATGCCCCTCTGGCAATGGGGCGAAAGCGATCCCCGGACCATGCGGTGAGATCTGTGGAATCCCCATAGACGAAACTGTCCAGCAGGGAGCCGTTGGGAGCCATCATTAGGAGCGAATCGCCATGGTTGGCTAGAACGAAAGAGCCTTGTTTTGTGAGCGAAGAATATGGCATCGCCTTGGTTCCTGGCATGAAACGGTCGAATTCCAACTTCATCGGTGGTGAGAGCGATGACCTCCCCTGGTCGCAGAATGGTCTCCACGGCGAACGTCAGGTTACCCTCACCATCGCTCACCTTCAACCCAAGGAGGTCGACCTCAACTGGTCCCAGATTGGCAATGACGAACGATTCGACGGGTTTACCAGGACATACCAGGATGAATTTGATCATGGTGGCGATGACGATGTCACTCTTCTTCATGGACTGGACCGAGGCGGGCAGTGGAATGTCAGAGGGATGGGAAGGTGATGAGAGGGCGTAGGAGGGGCTGGGGGCCATCAATAGAACCAATACGACGAACACCACGCCTCTCATCGAGACCTGTTCGCCTTTGAATAGACATTATGATGCCCGTTACAGTGAGGCCGATTGTAACCTCACCATCAGACGCCAGTGACCAGTTCGGTCAATGTGGCCTTTACGTCCTTGGCCTTGATGATGCCTGATGCCAACAGCACTCCCTTCGCGCCAAGCTCCATGGCCTTCCTTAGGTCCTTCCCGTTCTTGACGCCCGCGCCACAGAGCACAGGGATATGGGAGTCCACGCGGTGCACTGCCTGGACCGCCTTCTGTACCACCTCTGGCTTGGCGTCCGTGACCGAAACATTGCCCCCTATCAGCTCTGGTGGTTCGACGGCCACGAAATCAGGCTCGTAGGATGCAATGATCATGGCGGTCTGTGGGCTGTCCGCGCAAACGATAGTGGTCAGACCAGCGGATTTGCATTCATTCACCGAGGCAGATATGTCATAAAGCATGAGCCGGTGCTCGGAATGGTTTAACAACGTGCCATTTGCCCCGGTCTGTTTCACAGCCGATGGGGTTATCCAACCGGTGTTCGCCCCAGCCGATTTCGCGTCGGTATGCTGGCAGAACACCGGGATGCGGACCGCCTGGGCGACCCTGGCCAATTCCAACGTGGGCGGGCAGACGATTATGGTCGTCCCTGTTCGTTCTGCCACATCCTCGCAGACCTTAGCGATCTCGATGGCCCTGACACCCTCGACCTCACGATAGGTCTTGAAGTTGACCACGACGATGGGCGCCTTCAGTTCAGTCAAGCTTCTCCATCCTGTCCTGCAATTTCTTAAGGACGGCCGGGCGGGTGGTGTACTCCATCTCCTCCGGGCCAAGGATGCTGGGCATGAACGGTCCATGTTGGCGCATGTAGATGCTGGCCCTTACCGCCTTGCGGCGGGCCTCGTCCCATACGCTTCCAGCGAAATAGTCGATCGGTTGATGGAATCCGACGGGAGACTCTGGGTCCTCTAGACCCATGAGCTTACCATGGCTGATCTGGAACCCGACGCAGCAGATGCGTGGCGGGCCGTCAAAATAGGAAGGGTCGGAATCATCGACCGCGCATGGATACCAGGCACCATAGTGGGACCCCCTCATCCACCCAGCCACCAGCTGGGGGAACATGAATGGCTGCAGCGCCTCTCCGACCGCTGGTAGGCCGCTCTGGCAGCGAACGATGGCCACAGGGTCGTCCTTGCCGACGTACTTGCCTGCGCACAAGTTCAGCTTCTCAGTGCTCACCACTGCCCCGACACCGATGTCGGAGTGCTTGCTCCAGATCCTCTTTATGGCATAGCGTGTCGTATCGCCAAGCAGGCTGAGGATATCATACGACTCCTCGGGGGCGGACATGACGATCCGCTTGGAATCCATGACGTCCACTATCTCGAACTTGAAACCCTCATGGGCCCTTGGGTCGATGACCAGGCCAGTGGTGGTGAACGGGTCCATGAAGATCCGGCACAGCGGCATGGAGTAGGCGGAAGGTTCTGTCTTGTCGGCCATGAACACCAGCACTGGCTCGGCGCCACGCTCCGTGAACTCCACCTCTGCCGCCCCTGGGCCCATTCCGCGAATGTTGCCGCTGAAGGCGTCCTTCAAAATATCTTGACCGGCAGCGTACATCTTCATCTGCCTGGCAAGCTTGGCGGCCTGCTGGAACGCTTCAAATGCCAGGGCATGGACGTCACAGTGGTTCTCGCCCTTGGTGTGGGTCATGATCAGGTTTATGTCGTCGCCCACCCGGGTCACGTAGAAATCGTTGATCGTCCCCGCCTTCAGGCCGTCCTTCAAGACCTCTTCGCACTTGCGCATCATCTTCGGGTGGGGCCTGGAATGACCACAGACCGACCCGACATCGGCCTTAATGACGGACAACGTTACCTTATCTGACATGGATACCATCCCGTGGATGCCTTTCTGAATGTCCTGGTTCTATATAATCATTGACGCCTCTTTGGGGGGTAGAGGTGTCGTCGGAATGGAACTGGTCAAGCCTCGCAGGATAGGTGAGGGAGACACCATTGGATTGATCGCCCCCTCCCAATCCGCCGCCTACATCGAGCCGAGGGTTTGGCAGATCGGATTGGACCGCCTACGCTCTTTGGGATTCAAGGTCAAGGTGGGCGAACATGTCATGGAGCGCACCGGGCATACCGCCGGGAGCGTGGAGAATCGCCTGGCGGACCTGACCGCCTTCCTGGAGGATGACGAGGTTGCTGCCATCATGACGGTGTTTGGAGGCTATAACTCGAACCAACTCCTGCACCACATCGATTATGATCTGGTGAGGAAGGTCCGCAAGGTCTTCGTCGGGTACAGCGACATCACCGCCATGAACAATGCCTTCCTGAGCAAGGCCGGCCTGGTCAATTTCTCCGGCCCGGCCTTCGTCACCTTCTGTCAGCCCGATCTCCCCCGCTACACCATTGACCGATTCATGGAATTGGTGCAGGGGGACAAGGATGAGGTCACGGTCAGGGCGAGCGACGAATGGGCGGAGGACCTGTGGTTCGAGAAGGAAGACCTCGGCCCCAGGGAATGGAGGATGAACCCTGGATGGAGGGTATTGAATGGAGGGAAGGTCTCCGGAAGGGCGGTGGGAGGCAACCTGAACACATTGTTGCTTCTCAGCGGGACCGAATTCTGGCCCGACCTCGACGGAGCAGTGCTTTTCCTAGAGGAGGACGATCACGAGTCGACCTCCACCATCGATCGCAATCTGACCCACTTAAAGCATCTCGGCGCATTTGACCAGATATCCGGATTGGTGTTGGGTCGGTTCCCGTCCGTTGTAGGGTTCGACGAAGGGGACGACCTGAGCTCTATCGTCTCTAATTTGGCCATCGATGAACGTGTACCGATCGTTTGTGATGTGGACCTGTCCCATACTGACCCCTTAATGACCGTGCCCCTTGGGACAATGACAGAGCTGGACTGCGAAGAAGGATGCATCCGTTTCCTTGAAAAAGCAGTGACGGAACGATGAAAAAGATACGGTGGCCTCAGGCCACCTTAATATTCGTTCAGCCCACTTTGATCGCCGATACTGGGCAGGCATCGGCCGCCTTGTCCGCGCACCCCTTCTTGGCGTCAGGCACATCCCCCTCCAACGGTCCGCCCTTGCGGAACTCCGGCTTTAGGTTGGAGGTGCCTCCATCGCCCTCCATGAAGATCTCTGGGCACTCATCATTGTAGCACAGTCCACATCCCGTGCATTCATTGTCATCCACGCTGACCTTGACCATGAGGGATGTCATTGATGCGTTAGGCAGTTAGTTTTTTCGGTCGCCGTACATTGAATGTGATCGCCCCTTGCCAGTTGCCAGACCTTCTAGGCATGTCAAGGCCAGCTCCAACCATATTTTTATAGATGGACTGGATTTATCGATTTCAGGTTCGACCATGCAAAACGACCAGGTGAAGAGCTCAAGGACTATAACTGCGCAGGACTCCGACATGGAGGTCACCGTGAAGGGTTGGGTCCAGGAGGTCAGGAACCTTGGGGGCATCTCTTTCCTCATCATCAGGGACCGTTACGGGACCGTCCAGGTGACCGCCCCGAAGAAGAAGGTCTCCCCGGAGCTCATGTCCGCCATCTCCGGCATCCCACGGGAGTCGGTTGTGGAGGTCAAGGGAATGGTGAAAGCCAGCAGCCAGGTGAAGTCGGGCTATGAGATCATCCCATCCGAGATGAAAGTCCTCAGCATGGCCCAATCGCCTCTGCCTATGGGTGTCGTCGACAAGGTGAGCGTGGAGATGGACACGCGTTTTAACCATCGTTTCATGGACCTGCGCAAGCCGGAAACACGGGCCGTCATCGAGATAAAATCGCTGGCCTTGGAACTGTTGGGGGAGTACATGAGGTCCAACGACTTCGTGGAGATGTTCACCCCTAAGATTGTCGCTTCCGGGGCTGAGGGAGGCGCTTCGCTCTTCGAGATCAAGTACTTTGACAAGAAGGCCTACCTGGCCCAATCGCCGCAACTCTACAAGCAAATGATGATGGCCACGGGTTTGGACCGGGTGTATGAGATCGGCCCTGCGTTCCGGGCCGAGCTCTCGGACACTGTACGCCACGTCTCGGAGTTCATATCCTTCGATGCCGAGGTGGCGTTCATAGAGAGCCAGCGTGATGTCATGGACATCATGGAGGGTGTGACCCATCATATATTCAAAGGGGTGGCGGAGAAGGGCAAGGAGCACCTGGAGAAGATGGGCGTGGAGGTAAAGGTGCCAAGGCTTCCCTATCCAATAATGACCTATTCGGAGGCTCTTGAACTGGTTCGTGAGACCGGTCTCACTCTGAAGGAGGGCGACGACCTAGGGACTGAAGGGGAGAAGGTCATAGGCGACATAATGAGGGAGAAGGGCTTTGACATGTACTGGTTCGTGGAGTACCCGGAGGATGCCAAGCCATTCTACATTATGGAGAAGGACGGCACCCCCTACTCATATTCGTTCGACCTCGACTACAAAGGCCAAGAGATGGCCTCAGGTGGACAGAGGGAGCATCGCTACGAACGCCTAGTGCAACGCATGGTCAAGAAAGGGCTCGACCCCAAGGACTTCGAGTTCTACCTCAACCCGTTCGCCTACGGGATGCCGCCCCATGGCGGATTCGGATTGGGCATAGAGAGGTTCGTGGTGAAGATGCTGGACCTGCCCAACATCCGCGAGGCGATCCTCTTCCCCCGAGACCGCAACCGGCTCGTACCCTGAAGGGGGCTAAATGGACCTGATGAAAGGTGTGGATAAGTTCACCCAGACCATCAAGGCAGGATGGCGCAGAAGGGCCGAGCCCATTCCAGGCAGGAAGAAGCTGTTGGTCCTTATCGTGGTAGGCATCCTGTTCTATGGTGGCATCATAGCCCTGGACAACCTGTTGCTTCGGCCCCATCTCAACGAGATCTTCGGCGAGCCCATCGACCTTTCCTATTACCAGGAAAGGGGCCAGGCCATCCTCGATGGGCAGATACCATACCTAGATTTCGAATCGGAATCTCCCCCGCTGGTTATGTACCTGATGGTGATCCCCCAATACTTCGGCGGGGAGATGTGGATGTACCAGCTGTACTTCGCTCTGTTCGCCATACTGACATCGGTGTCCATATACTTGGGTTTCCGTCGATTCAACGATTTCTACGCGTTCACGGCTGGCATCTCCTATCTGTTCCTGCCATATGCATTCATAGAGTTCACGCTGGGCGTCCAGGATGAGGCCATAACCGCCCTTTTCTTCGTATTGCCGTTGATCACCTTCATCATGGGAAGGATGGCCTACAGTGGCTTCCTGTTCAGCTTAGGAATCTGGACCAAGTTTTTCGACATACTGCTCCTGCCGTGGGCGTTCTTGAAGGCAAGGACCAATAGGGACCGCGCCGTCCTGATGGTCGTCTTCGCCGGCCTGTCTTTGGCGGTGGCCCTTCCATTCCTAATATGCTGCCCTGAGGAGTTCCTTTCCTTCCCGAGCTACTATTTCCTAGGGGACCCCAGACGCCCAGACCGGGGGTTCTGGAATCAGTCCCTGGCATTTCCTCGACCTAGGGGGATATGGTCTGCCTGGTTGGGCCGGGGCAACGCTGACCGTGGCATCGTTGTTGGCCGCCACGCTCATGGCCTATCATTGGAAGATGCGTTTCTGGGAGGGGGCGACCTTTATCATGGTCATCTTCTTCATATTCTATCCCAAGATCGCCTTCGTCTACTTCACCATGCCCGCCATCCTATTGTTGATGTGGGGGGCCAGGGATGAAAGGGTGCTCTGGCGCCTCATCCTGATGTCCATCCCGCTCTTCGCGGCCGTGGCCTTCTCGGAGAATGGGGATGAGCTCATCCTGGACTACTCGTGGGGCTGGATCGTGGGGCTGTCGCTCAGTCTCGTCGGCTGGGCCATATTCGTCCATGCGTGGTGGTTGACCAAGGGA
This sequence comes from Methanomassiliicoccaceae archaeon, assembly GCA_963806355.1. GTDB lineage: Archaea > Thermoplasmatota > Thermoplasmata > Methanomassiliicoccales > UBA472 > JACXTP01. The sequence continues at coordinate 20,543 of CAWDXN010000007.1, forward strand.
AATCCCACCTTCTTCGAGGAGGACCCCGCAGTCCCTTAACGGCTCCATTGGGTTGATTGGAACAGGAAAAAATATATTTGTCCGGAGATTAATTACCTGGCAAGGATGGGATGCACTTGGAGTTCCAACTAGATCTCGGCGACGGGTTCTACGAGGCGAGTCCGATCGAGGAACTCGTGGACGTACCGATGATAGAGGATGGATCGAACGCGGACCTCATCGAGTTCTTCGTGGCGGGCGAGCCAGTGCCCCAAGGAAGCACCAAGTCGTTCTACATCGAGAAGCTCAACCGGGTGGTCACGACCCATGGCAATCGGAACACCGAGCGCTGGAGGCATCGCATAGCCAATGAGGCGCAGAGATGCAACGAGGACCGCACTTCGAGCTTCTATTGCGAGGACCGCAACTTCGGATATGTGGTGAGGACTGCAATTCCATTTCACCAAGCCGAAGAGCATGCCCAAGAAGCGCAACCTTAACACAAAGAGACCGGACCTGGACAAGTTGGTCCGAGCCGTTCTTGACGGGATAACCGGTGTCCTCATCCCCGATGACGCTCAGGTCATCGGTATCTCCGCACTAAAATGCTATTGTGATGGGACACATCAGCCTGGACTTACCATAAGCGTCAGGCGGATGAAGGGCTAGGCGGACCCGGGATCTGCACTCATAGGGCTCATCATCTCCCAGGGGATCAGCTGACCCTCTTCTCTTCATCAAGCGAAAGGAATCCCGGGTCCGTGTCATGGTTAAGACCGCACCCCGCCTTAAATCTGCTGGCCAATGTTAGTTGTCAAGGAGGGGACGAGTTTCGGCACGGATAGTCTTGGAACGGACATCAATGTTATTACTTTTCAGTCCATTAACATGGATTACCTTGAGGGGGACCTCCCAAGAGAGAGAATGTGGATGAGAGAGAATATGCGCAAGAAGTCGTTGGAAACGGTTAGGAAGACCTATGTCGGTGTGCCATATTCCTTGAAGGTGGCCCATCTGATCGAGTCGTGCGGCTACGGGTTCGTAGTGTCATGCGAGACCGGCAACATATCGAACGTCTTCGATCCATGCCAGGAGTGACCTGGTATGACGATCACCTCTCTCGGGACCAGACGTTGAGGTCATCCACCAATATTTTTTATATCGGCAAGCATACATCAATGTGATGCCTGGGGCAATTGTCATAATCAACACCGACATCGGACAGGAGACATCGGTGCTGGAGGCGCTATCCCACGTTCCACAGGTTCAGAACGCCTACGTGGTTTTCGGGGTGTACGACCTGGTGGCCTTTGTGAGCGCGCCAAGCATGGAGGAGCTGGAGGCTTTGCTGTCCGTTCGATTGCGCAAGGTCCCAGGGGTGAGGTCCACTTTGACCCTTGTGGTGAGCAAGGAGATGATGAGGGAATGAGGCTCAGGCCTCGTTGATCAGAGGTGACCCTTTGGATAAGTTCACAGAGGACCTTGAGACATTGATGGGCATGTTGGTCCAGGATTGCACCCCAGAAGAGCTGGAGAAGATGCGTGCGCTGCAAAGGCATCTTGTGGAACTAAGGGAGCGCAACCTCCTGAAGATCAACCACTCGGTTATGGAGCTCATAGTGGCGAAGTACCTTGTCAAGGACGGGTACCATGTGGAGTTGGAACATACCATCGATGCAGGTCTCAACTGCGACGTCTACGCGGAAAAGGGGGAGGGGATTACGATAATCGAGGTCGAGACCGGTTATGTCCCACCCGCCCATGCCCTAGACCCTTTGGATTACATCAAGGCGCGCATAGCCAGCAAGATAGCGAGGTATAGCAATCATTGTCATAAGTTCCTTCTCGCCGCACCGCCCCATTACATCATGCCCATACCATTGTTCTTCACCCTTGTCGCCAAGGCAGAGGGAGGTCGGTGACCTGTCGGTGATCAAACGTTACTGTGACATGTACTATACCAGCCCCCCGGTCAGCCTGGAGGAGATAATGAACTCACGGATCCATGGGGTGGAGATCATCGATGTGGACACGGCATCGCTGCGCGAGCTCGATCCGGAGCAATACATCGCGCTCACGGAGCTGTGGTATCTGTAATGGAAAAAAGGACGGGACCGATGTTATAATATTCGTTCATCGATATCGAACCAGATGTTCGAGGATTCCCCTGGCCTGTTCCTATTGAGCGTCGCCTTCATATCGCTCTCAGGGGTGCTCATGCCGGGACCGGTCTTCGCGGCCACAGTGGCCCAAGGGTACAAGGACAAGAACGCTGGCCTTCGGATCGTCTTGGGCCATGCCTTGGTCGAGATCCCTCTTGATCATACTCATATTCTTTGGGTTCGACTATATCTTCGAGGATGAGGGCATGTTCGCCATCGTCGCGGCCATCGGAGGGGCCATCCTGATATGGATGGGCATAGGCATGGTCCGGGCCAGGGAGGTGATGGTCTGCGAGGGGGTCGGCCCTACCCGCAGCGCCTTCTTGGATGGGGTCATCACCACCATCACCAATCCCTACTGGTTGATGTGGTGGGCCACCGTCGGAGCGGCATTGGTGGCCACCGCGGTGACGTTCGGACTGGTCATGCTTCCCATCTTCGCGGCAGTGCATCTCGGTTGCGATGCGGGTTGGGAGTATTTCATCTCCAACACGGTGAATCGAACCAAAGGGCTGTGGAACGTTAAATGGCACCACATGCTGATCCTCGCCTCCGGACTGCTCATGTTCGTGTTCGGATTGTACTTCCTTGTCAGCTCGATCGGGGTCCTTCTCTGATTCTCACAAGTATTATGTCCTCATGCCTGCCATAATGTGGCCAAGGTCGAGCCTGAGATGTCAAAGGACCCATGGATCTATGTTGCCGAGCTGAAGGACCTGCCACAGAACATGCCGCGTCTGTTCCACCCTAAAGGCCTAGGCATGATCTTGTTGCGCCGTGGGGAGGATGTCTATGCGCTCTCCAACCGCTGCCCCCATATGGGATGTGCACTGGCGAGCGGTACCTTGGAAGGCGATGTGATAAGATGTCCCTGCCATGATTGGGCCTTCGACGTCCGCACCGGGGAGCTGGTCATGTCCAAGGAGGTCAAGCTTACGCATGTTCCAGACCAGGAAGGAGGATGGCAAGTTGTTCGTGAGATTGGAGGATTGAGAGTTTGGTAAAGGTCTTCATGTATACCCTTAGCACCTGTCCATGGTGCAAGAAAACGAAGAAATGGTTCGAAGATAGGAACATCCCCTTCGATTTCATCGACTACGATAATCTGGACAGCGAGGAGAAGAAACCGGTCCGGGAGAAGATCCAACGGGACAATCTCAATCTGTCCTTTCCCATCATCTACGTCGATGATATCGTGATCCAAGGTTATAACCCAGACAAGTTCGAGAAGGCGATGGCCGAGAAGCAGAAGGTATGAAGATGGACATGGAGGGGGGGAAGAGGGCTTTGCGGGAGCAATGGGAACCGATCGTGAACGCTCTTGGTTACAAGTTCACCCCCGACGAGGAGCTGGCCGATTTCTGCCTGGAGCAGGAGGTCATGCTCTATAGGAAGCACGGCATACCTTTCTGTCCCTGCCAAGGACTTACTGGTGAGAGGGACCATGATATGCGTATCGTTTGCCCATGCATACCTTGGCATCGCAAACATTTCGATAAGATGAGACGGTGCTGGTGCGGTCTTTTCGTCCATCAGGATGTGACTGACCCAGACTCCCTGCCCCAGATACCAGAGGGCGAGGTGGATTGATGTTCGTGCGCGCCTTGGAACTTGGAGGACATCGCCATAGGGAGGCCTCAAGGCGGTCGTGGTCGAAGGCGTGGAAGTGGTACTGGCGAACGTGGATGGAGAGATACTACGCGGTAAGCCGACGCTGCGGTCATGAGAACGCCCCGCTCAATTTCGGTACCTTGAACAGGAACATCGTCACCTGCCCCTTGCACTTCGCCCAGTTCGACGTTCGCACCGGGAAGGCATTGCTCGGTCCAGCTCGTAAGGAATATGGCAAGACATCCGCTCCGCCCAAGGAGGAGGCGGTCCCCAAGTTCAAGTCCATGTTGCACGAGGAGATGGGGACGCATGACCTACGCACCTTCAAGGTCAAGGTGGAGGCCGATGCCATTTGGGTGGATGTGAGCTGCTCCCCCACCGATTTTATCATGGGACCGGACTGAGGACGTTCATTATAATATCCGAGCGACAGATACCCATCGGAGCCGATGTCCAGGTCTTACAAGGACTTCAAGATCTACGCCTGCTTCACCCTGAACCGCTTGGTCTCAGAGCTAGGCATAGACATCTACCAACCAGACCTGGAGTCGAAGTTGGACCGCATCTTGGCTGAGGACAGACCAGGTCTGTCGAAGGAGGAGATCAAGCACGAGATCATGTCCAACCATTTCATGACCAACAAGGTGCTGGACTTTCTTGTGGAGCAGAGTTTGGTGCGCATCGAGGAAAAGGAGACCCAATACGAGGTCCGCATCACACGCGAAGGTGTGTTGTACGTGCGCAAGTACAACGAGTTCTTCTTCAACCTATACGAGGAGCAGATCCGGCAGCACTACCGTTACCGAGGCCTGCCCGCCTGGGCCAAGGACTTGGACGACGAGTGAGGGGCCATGAAGGGGATGAACTCGTAGGTCCCGTCCTCGTTCTCGATGACCAGCTCCACCCCGCAGATGAACGAGCTCCCCCGGTGGGAATAGACCACGTTCTGGGTGGTTATCATGTTGTAGACCTCTTCGGTGAGGTCCTCCTTGCCCCTGGTCCAAAGCAGGATCATCCTCGAGGCGGGTGAACCGCTTTCCGCCACCACGTCCTCCACCGCCCTCCTCATGGAATTCACATCTTCGGGGTTGGGGGCTCGATCGAAGTGTTTCAGAAAGAGCTGGTAGCCGGGATACCCAAGACCTAAGGGATGCCAGAGGAACCCAGATCGACGCAGGAGGTAGATGTCCCATTGGTAGAACATCCCGCTCTTGCCCTTGGTCACGGTCGGTGTGGGGGTCAAGGCCAGGGACGAGGCCATCTCAGGGTTCATGGTCGTCAGGTAGGATCTGAAGCGCTCCACCGAGTTCGACCCCTTGGGAACCATGACCATCGGGTCCGCGTCCCTGACACTCTGGATATAACTATGCCTGAGGGCGTAATATTTGAAGAAGTCGTTGAGGTTGCGCAGGGAGAGCAATGTGAATATGCCCACCACGAACATCGCCGCCAGGAAGATGCTTATGAGGATGTTGCCCTGAGCCGTCGCCAATATCAATATGAAATCTAGCACCAACCAAAATATGATGAACACGGTGGCATATCGCACCAGCTTCCTGACCCGTGGTGCCTCGGAGCTGACCTGGTCGGCAAGGTCGAACATGGCAGTGATGGGATTCTCCACCGCCCGTATGTCTCCTGGCGTCATACCTCACCGACTCTGAGTCCAGATATATAAATCCCTCAGAAAGAATGTTGAGTAACTGTTCTCCACGGCGCTATTTGACCGCCCACGGCGTTCTCAATCTCGGTGTTCCCAATGAAAGGAATGACTCTAGGGATGGCTTCGGCCCTGCTGGTTACCCTCCTCGTGACAGGAGGATTCGCCGGAATCGCGGCTGCAGATGAGCCAAGCGATCCCATGGACCGCATAAGATTGGAGCTAGGCACTACGACCGAGTTCGGATCGGGCAGCTATGTGGCCGTCAACTGCACTGAAGGCTACAACCTGGCCTGGTTCGGTGTGATATATGGTACCCAGGGCAACCCCGCCCCCATCAGCATCGTGGGCATGAACCTGCGCTACCTTGGAGGGGCCGAGGTGGTCGGACCGGACGGCAATGTGATCGTGAACGAGTTCCCCATACCTGTCATAACGGTGTTCGGACAACAGATGTTCGCTCTGCTAGAGTTCGATGATACGGGCATCCCGACCTTCTTCGGCGAGACCTATGGCGCTGGAAATGGGCTCTTCGACTTCAGCACCAACAAGCGCATGTTCGAGGACGATCCCTTCGCCAAGTACGAGCCTGCCTACAAATACATCGACCTGAAACAGGCTTGGACCTTGTCGGAAATAGAGCAAGGCATCGATTACGAGACCCAGACCAAGACCTACGATTTCTCCCTGTATGCCTTGAACGTGACGTACACCAAGGTATGGGACATGGCGCTGATGGACTACCGCAACGGCACTCCAGATGATGGTGTCCTGGAACGGGTGGAGTTCGCATTCCATATAACCGCCAGCGCGGAGAGGGTCGATGTGTCCGTGCCGTTCTATCGTGTCACTCTTGACAATGGTCGGATCACCGATTCAGAAGCGATCGCCCCGCGCAATTACACCGCGGTGAGCACTGAGACCGCGTTCAAGTATGATCATATCATCGAAGGATGGGACTTCTACGAGAACGCCAAAGACCCCCGCTTGATGCTTGAGAACGGCCTGATCTACGCCGTCTTCATCCCGGACAAAGTGGAGGAGTGGTACAACGCCCAGTTCGTCCAGGATGGGGTCGAAGAGGGCGAGGGCGTGATGGAATACTCCACCCTGGATGGGGACAAGACCGCGGCCGAGGCGGACGACCTGCCCGACGAGGCCACCTTGATCACGAAGGACCGCATCCAGTTCAAGGACAACTGGCAGAAGACCGGCGCCCTGACCTGGGTATCCAACGTCACTGTCGATGGTCAGGAGAACCGATCCATGGTCTTCCAGATCCATGCCGGCCAACGTACCGATGAGCGCGGTGAGAATGACGATGGCGAGGTGAAGGCGATGTTCGTGCTCGGCGGTTTCATCTACCCCGCTGGCCAGACGATCTTCCACGACCCCGCCCTGGAGATGGGCGCGATGGCCTTGGAGATCGATCCTGAGATGGGTGGGATGATAGTCCTTGGCATCATCGGGGCCATCTTCGTCATCGGCATTGTGGTGGTTGCAGTGGTCGTGCTACGCCATAACCAAAAGAAGAAGGGCAACATGCGAAACCAGGTCCCTCCCCCCTATAGACCTTGAAGCAGCATGGACCTTTCTGACCCCAAACCCCTTACTTTTTCTCTAATAAAAACAACGATCGTGCGATAGGAGAGCGGCGAGGTATCATTTTCCGCTCCATCAATCGCCCCGACCGATCTCCATCATCCTCTCCAGAGGGATCCTTGCCTTGTCGATGATCTCCTGGGGCAGCTCGATGCGGGGCTCCAAATTCATGAGGCTGTCATGCACCTTCTGCAGGTCTATCATCTTCATGGTCGGGCAGACGGCGCATGGGATGGAATAGAACTTCTTACCCGGTACTTCCTTGCCCAATCGATAGGTCAGCTCTCCCTCGGTGGCGATGATGAACTCCTTCGCATCCGATTTCAGTGCGAACTTGATCATGCCTTCCGTCGAGGCGACCTTGTCGGCCATGTCAATGACCTCAGGGCGACACTCTGGATGGACCAGGACCATCGCCTTCGGATGTTCGGACCTCAATTTCTGGATGTCCTCGGGGGATATGCTGTCATGGGTCGGGCAGTAACCCGGCCAAACGATCAGTTCCTTGTCCGGGAAGAAGCGCTGAACATATCTGCCCAGGTTGCAATCGGGCACGAAGAGAATGCGCTTTGCCTGCAACGACCCCACCACCTTGATGGCATTGGAAGAGGTGCAACAGATATCCGTCTCCGCCTTCACAGCGGCGGAAGTGTTGACATAGGCCACCACGGCCACGTCGGGATACTTCGCCTTGACCTCCTTCAACGTTTCGGCGTCGCACATGGCCGCCATGGGGCACATGGCCTGCGGCTCAGGAAGGATGACCGTCTTGGTCGGGTTAAGGACCTTGGCGCTCTCGGCCATGAAGTCCACGCCACAGAAGATGATGACGTCCGCTTCGGTCCTCGACGCCTGAACAGACAGACCCAATGAGTCACCCACGAAATCGGCCACATCCTGTATCTCAGGAGGTTGGTAGTTGTGTGCCAGGATCACCGCGTTCCTATCCTTTTTCAACTGCTGGATAGCATCCACGAGCGACATTCGAAGTGGCGATGCGGCCTTGCCTATTAAAGTTTTATGAGAATCTACTCATTTTTTGGTCGTTGGCCATGGCGAAGGGGAAGCGTATTTTATCCATTCTCCCTCATCAGGTCCCGTTAGAGTGTGAGGTCCATGCGCTACTCCGAGGCGAAAGCAGGTAGGGTCTTTGTGGTCAGGCTTGAGGATGGGGACATCATACATGAATCGTTGGAGCGTTTCGCCAAGGAAAATGCGGTCAGAAGGGCCCAGGTCATCGCATTAGGCGCTTTGGACGAAGGTAGCAAACTGGTGGTCGGTCCTGAGGATGGCAGGGCCTCTCCGGTCGTCCCCATGAAATTGTGCCTGGACCAGCCCCGGGAGATCACAGGGGTAGGGACCATCTTCCCAGATGAGCGCGGGGAGCCGATCCTGCATATGCACATCGCCACGGGAAGAGGGGACGGGACCGTTACAGGATGCGTTCGGGCCGGTGTCGTGGTCTGGAAGGTGGTCGAGGTCGTCGTCACTGAGATCTTGGAAAATGATTCCATCCGCATGATGGACCCGATGACCGGGTTTGAACTGCTCGATCCAACGCCCTGACCCTCAGAATACCCCCACGAGGATCCTGTGCAATGTATCGATGCAATTCCTAAGGTTTTTCGAGTTCTCCAGCATGTTGTCGTATATCTCACCATGGCGTAGTATCAACATCGGGTCCCCGGTCTTGAACAGCTCTGCCATCGATTGTATGTAACGACGTTCGATCCTATGCTGGCATTTCCTCATGTCCTTGATCAGCTCATCCGCCTTGCCGTCCTTGTCCCTCAGTAACCGGAGCGATTGGGAAACATGGTTCATGGCCTCCACGAGGTTCTCCGCCATGAACTTGATGGAATCGTTGGGGGGGACATCGTAGGCCTGCATCTGTCTGGCCATCATTACGCAATAGTTGACCAGGTAGTCCACCTGACGGGAGAGGATGTATATCTCCTCCCGGTCGATGGGCGTGGCGAACGCATCATGGAGCTCGTGCTCCATCTTGTAGCGCGTTATCGTCCATCCTTTCATCCAGCTCCTCCAAATGATCGATATCGGCAAGATGGCCTTTGTCCAGCCAGGAACGGAACTCCTCCACGCCCTCTCGGGATTGGTCGGTTATCTCTATTAGCATAAGATAGAAATCTGGCCCCTCCGGGAAGATGCGGCGTATCAATCGACGTTCTCTTACCTCTTCTTGTTTCTCCATTCTTGACACCTCATGATATGTAGAACAAATCAAATGCATATCCTATCAGGCCCGAGACCAAGGCCGAAGCGGGTATGGTGAGCATCCATGAGACGACGAGCTCGTTGGCTTTGGCCCATCGCACATACCGGGGTCGGTCTGCCGCACCTATGCCCAGTATGCTCGAGGAGACCACTTGGGTCGAGGAGATCGGGGCACCTACCACAGTGGATATGGTCAAAGCCGCCCCCGATACGATCTGGGAGTCGAGGGAGTGGATGGGGGCGATGGAATATATCTTGCTGGCCAAGGTCTTGAGGATCCGCCTCCCGCCGATGATCGTGCCCAGGCCGATGGCCAATGCGATGAACAATCTGGCCCAAAGAGGGATCACCTCCGTGCTGGTGAACCCCGTGGACATCAGCAACATGATGATCAGCCCCAGGAACTTCTGTGAATCGTTGGCGCCGTTGCTGAACGCGAACACGCTGGTGGCCAACCATTGTGCCTGGTTGATGCGTCGGTTGATCGAACGCTTCGCCCCTCTCAGCATCCACCTGGTCGCCTTGAACAACAGGTACCCTCCCACCAGGCCGAAGATGATCGAGACCACCAAGAACACGATCACCAACATCAGGCCGGTAAGCTCCCCGTCCATAAGTTCGGACCACCCCCAGTTGACACTTTCCGTCCCGGCCACGGCCACCCCCGCCCCCACCAATCCTCCCACCAGGGATTGGGTGGTGGAGCACGGTATCCCAAAGTACCAGGTGACCATGTTCCAAGCGATGGCCCCAGCCAATGCGGAAAGGGTTATGATCATCACCAGCTCAGGGTCTTCGACATCGATCAGTCCGGTGATGGTGAAGGCCACCGCCGACCCGCCCAATAGTGTCCCGAGAGCTCCCAACGATGCTACCAACATGAGGCCCTGCCTTGGAGTGGCGGCCTTGCTGGCCACGAGGGTGGCTGCGGTGGTGGCACCATCCTGGAAACCGTTCGTGAATGAGAATGCCCAGATCAACCCCATGCCAATGAGGGCGAATAACAGCATCACTTGGTCCATCTGGTGGCACGCTCCGCTCGCTTCTAAGGAATATTATGTTCCGGTATCTTGATGGACCGGAACTCTTAAAGAAGGTTCTTGTTCAAGCGATCTTCTTGCCCGCCTCGTAGGAGGCGCTCTGGTTCCATACCCCAGTCGGTTCGAACACCCAGACCGCCCCGGCCTGCAATCCGATGGCCTTGAGGTTCTCGTTCATTTTTTCGAACAGCGGGCCCGCCTTCTGGGTCTCCTTGACCTTGGCCATAATGAGATAGGAGTTCATCTCGGAACCGAGCAGTATCGCGACCGTTTGGTTCTTCTTCTTCATGTCCTCCAGGTTCTTGGCCGTGGTCTTCATCAATATCGCCCCTACCGCCATCATATTTGGCGCTGGGGCCACCATGCTCCCCACCCGGATCGAGTGGAGGACCCCATCGGCTGAGACGGTGGTCAGGACCTTGACCGCTTTCATATCGTTGGCCATCTTCATGACTTCCTCTGGTAATTGGGTCATATGTTCACCGTGGAATCAATTCCAATGGGACCTTAATAATGGTTGTTGGGGCCCGGTTCGATTAGGTTGGCGTCAGACCTTGATGGGGTAGGTCCCATACTTGCGTGTTGACTCGGCTATGTGCTCGATGGTGCTATCCGGGACCTGGAAGGGTATCTCCCCATGGTTGTCAGAGAGGATGAACCCGCCTCCCGGGGCGGCCTTGTGCACCGCTTCCTTGACCTTCCTTTCCACGTCCAGGGCCGTCCAGGTGGGCATCTGGACACCGTTCAGATTGCCGACCAGGGTGAGCCGGTTGCCACAGGCCCTCTTCATGGTCGCCATGTCCTCGTCCGTGCTGACGCCTACCCCCACCGTCCCCGTCTCGATGACCTTGTCGATTATGGGCAGGATCCTGCCTGATGCGAAATGGGTGAGCACAGGACCTTTTATCGACCGGATGGTTCGCTTGGCGCTCCTGAAACCGGTCTCGATATACTTGTCCCGGGGGATGATGGTGGTGGAGGAGACCGGGTCGAACAGCACCATGGCGGTGGCGCCTGCCTCCAACTGCAGGTTCGCCAGCTCCGCCGAGAACGTCTCGTTTATCCGCATCAGGTGCTCGAAGGCCTTGGTCTCGTTGTACATGAGGTCAAAGTAGTTCTCGAAGCCCATCTGCATCACTGGCAGAGAGAAGGGGGATACGACCACGCCGATTATGGGGACATCTGGACCGACGCTCGCTCGCGTAGTTTTCGGGTGGCCTCGACGACCACCATCAGACCCATCATTGTCCTTCGGGTCCGGCGTCTCTAGGCTCTCAATGTCCTCCATGGCCCTCAGCACTGGTTCGCCTGAGTTGGGCGGCCCGTCCTCATAAAATGTGGTGGTCCCTCCGAACGCCTCGAACTCCGCTGATGCGTGGGTGAAAGTGTTGAGGATGTCATGCCCGTATCGTTCTCGGAGCTTCACCTGGCCCCTAACTATGTTATCCGCTTTCGAATAGTAGCTCTGGATGGACATGCCCAAGGCCTTCGCCCCATGCATGGTGAGGCTGAGGAGTAGGGGCACCCGGTCCGGTTCCTGGTGCCTCATGGCGGTAAGGGTCCTCTCCATCGAGGTCATCTCCGCCTTCATTCGCCTCCCTCCCGGTTCCGGATGTAATCCAGGGCCTCGATCGGCGATGCGGTTGTGAGGTCCGCCCCGACCTTCCTGCACAGTTGGGCGTCGAATCGGAACGGTGCGCCTCCCAGCAATGATCACCACATCCAATCCGTTGACGTCCAACAGCTCTCTTACGTTCTTGATCAAAAGGGCGGAGCGAAGCATCAGGGTGGATATGAGAAGGTAGCGGACGTGGTCCCTCTCGACCGCATTGACCAGCTCCTCCACTGTGGTCCTGCCGTAATCGATCACGTCATATCCGGCCGATTGCATGGTCATCTTGACCACCTTGAGGCCGAGCAAATGGTGGTCCTCCAGGACAGAGATGGCGAGGACCGGCTCTTTCCTGCGGACCACATCGCTCACCCCGATGATCTCCTCTACCAGCTCATCGGCGAGCTTGGTGCCCAGATAGACCTGGGACAGCGATACCTCCCCACGCTCCCATTTCATTCCGATGGTGTCCAGGACCGGGGCGACCAACCGGTCTATCCGGTCGAGCGGGGGCATGTCCCGGAACTGGAAAATCAGGATCTCCCTGACGCAAGACCTGTCGTTGGCGAGGAGACCTTTCTCTATCTCTCCCTAATTTTCATCAGGTCGTCCGTGTCCGCCCCCTCCCAAAGATGATGTGTCCTAATCGATGGGATTAATAAATAAAATATGGGAAAGGAGAGGAAATGGTTTCAACGGTTCAGAATGTCGTCGAACCGCTTCTGGGCCGTGCCCCAGTCCACATGGTTCCAGAACGCCTCGATGTACTTCGGCCGGAGGTTACGGTAATCGACATAGTAGGCGTGCTCCCATACATCCAGGACCAAAAGTGGCTTGAAGCCAGGCATGGCATTGACATTGTGCTTCTCCACCTGCATTATCATGGGTCTTTCGATGGTGCGACAGATAGGTGAGCACCGCCCATCCGGAACCCTCGGCGCTGCTGGCCACCTGGGTGAACTCCTTCTTGAATCGTTCGAACGATCCGAACTCATGGGCTATCGCGTCCCCGAGCTTTCCGCCCGGCGAGTCCCCGCCCTTGCCCACCGGGGCCAGGTTCTCCCAGAAGCGGTTGTGCAGTATGAAACCGCCCACGTTGAAGGATAGCTCCTTCATGATCGCCTTCTGGTCTGCGTCGGTTCCCTCTTTGCGGGCCTTCTCCAACTTATCCAAGGCGGCATTGGCGCCGGTGGCGTAGGCGGCATGGTGCTTGGTGTGGTGCAGGGTCAGCTGCTCCTCGGACATGAAGGGTTCGAGGTCCTTATAGCCAAAGCGCAAGGCAGGCAGTTGATAGGTCTTCTTGGTGACTTCCATGGATCGTCCTCCTGATGTGAACGATGCTCTAGTCGTGCGTCCGTTATTTCAGCTTTTTCGTGGTATAGAAGCGTTGACAGGGGTATAATGTGGTCAGCTTCTTCCCATAAAGGAACGGCGCGACCTGCTCCACCGCCCCCTTTGATGCCTCGTCCACCGGTACCAGCTCAATGCTCTGTGCGTTGGGCACCCCCAGACCGAGCTCGGCTGCCCGCCGGATCTGGTCCTGCTCGAAGATCCCCTTATCTTGGATCTGTTTGGTCGTCCCATGCATCTTCAGGAACGCCACGCCGGTGGCGTCCAGGGCCACCCGGTCGCTGGAGGCGATGCTCAGACCCGCGTTCCACTCACTGCCGGTCATAGGCCCGCCCCGGTAGAAGGCCACCACGCCGTCCAAGATGATCAGGCGCGGTTTATAGGCGAGGTTGATCTCGGCGATCATGTCCCTCATGTGGATGAAGGATGCGTGCAGCTCCGCCATGTTATGACGGTGGACGCATCCTGTGGCAAGTTTCAACGCCATGGTGAAATGGCCACCGAACTGGTGGGTCTTGATGCAACCCAGACCGATGACCACGTCCGCTTCGATCACCGGCCTTGCGAAATGGAAACCATTGCGCCAGTGCATGCCCGGCGATTCGATCTTCACGAAATCGCTGTTTTGCAGCTCATCGAATATCATTGGAACAAAGCCCATCTGCCTGGACATGGCGAAAATGCCTTTGTCATCGAACACCTTCCTTGTGTCCGATGGCCCACTCCTATCCCCCACTATCACTTTGGCCGGGGAGAGGTCGAGGATTGAGCCTAACACCGAACGCAACGTCGATATGTCCGTGGAGCCGGGGGCCGGGTCGGCGGTGTTGAGGTTCGGTTTGATCATGACGGTCTTACCTGCCATGCTTCCTAGGTCCGCCGCGGCCAATAGAGCCTTGGCCGCCACCTCCCTTTCGGTGTTGCTACACACCAGAACTATCGACTTGGACATGTCCTCGCCCAAAAAGGGGAGGGGCGCCTCATCTATCTTTCCCTTCGAGGCTATATATCGACGGAAGGAGATACCGACGGGGAGGGATGAAGTATGGCGAGCAAGAGGGAGACCGCCGCGGCCAAGTATTTCAACTGTTCCGAGCGCGAGAGGGCGGTCTTCGAGTCAGGCATCAAGCTGGGCACCATCTACCATCAGTTCGTGGGGACACCGCTCTCCTCCTCCAACGTCGAAAGCTTGGAGAAGGCCATCGAGGAGGGGGTCCGGGTGCAGCCGTTCGTGAAGGATGTCGAGGTCCATATCAAACGCAAGGTGCTACGCGGCAAGAAGGACGAGTATGACTATCAGACGCTTGACCGGCCCTATGCTGGAGGTTCGCCTGACCATCGAGATCGAGGGAGTGATGGTGGTCTCTGGCATGCGTTACATCGATGAGCTGCATTATCCGCTGATGTTCGTGAGCTCGATCACACAAAATTGATCATCGAAGCATCGATTTATTAATAAATCTCACCAAATTTTATTAAATCAGTAAGGCCATTACGGTCCCATCCCCCGGACCTTCCATGGGTCCGGGCCGGTGAAACAGATGAACAACATCAAGATCGGCATAACTGGCCTCCCCCAATCTGGCAAGACCCACACCTTGATCAAGGTCATCGAGATGCTCGAGGCGGAGGGCCTCAAGGTCGGGGGAATGATCACCGAGCCCATCGTGGAGGACAACCACCGCACCGGCTTCTACGTCATGGACTGGAGGACCAAGGAGAGAGGGGTGCTCGCCTCCCTGGACATCAAGAGCAAGTTCATGGTGGGCAAGTTCGGCATCGACCTCACCGTGCTCGAGGACGTCGGTGTCAAGGCGCTGATGAAGGCCTGCGAGGAGTCCGATGTCATCGTCATCGATGAGGTGGGCAAGATCGAGGTGGAGAGCGAAAAGTTCGTCAACGCGGTGAAGTCGGCGTTGGACGTGGAGAAGCCCATCCTACTGACGCTGCACAAGAAATCCCGCAACCCGCTTCTCCAGGATATCCGACGACGGGACGATGTGCGCATCCTCGAGGTCACCCCGATCAACCGCAACCTTCTGCCATACAAGATCATGAAGCTCATGAAGGGAGAGCTCCTTTGAGCGAAGAGATCGAGCTGGACGAGGTGATGGAGGGAGGGACCCACCTCTTTGTGCCCCGCTCCCGCACCGAAAAAGGACCGGGGCAATCAAAGGGAGGGTCTTCTACAACCGACAGATGGCCTTCAACCGGGACGTCTCGGTGATGTTCTTCTCCAGCCCCAGGTCAAGGTCAGGACCGCGATCGACGCCATGTCGGCCACCGGTGCCCGGGCGGTGCGCATCGTCAACGAGGCCAGGCCCGAGATCCAGTTCCATGTGAACGACTGGGACGCGAGGGCCTCCGAGTTCATCGAACGCAACATCGTCCTGAACGGCCTAGATAAGGGCAAGGCTATCAACGACGACCTCCGTTGCCTGCTGGCCAAGGAGACTTCGATTACATAGATCTCGACCCGTTCGGCACGCCGGTACCTTACCTCCACGCCGCCTTCCAGGGTCTGCGACGGAACGGCATCCTGGCGATCACCGCCACCGACACCGCCCCTCTGGCCGGGACCCATGCCAAGAAATGCGTGCGCCGTTACCAGGCCCGGCCTTGCCGATGTGTCTTCGGCCATGAGGTCGGCCTGCGCATCCTGATCGGCTATGTGGCCCGGGAGGCGGCCAAGTTGGACAAGGGAACCGTCCCTCTGCTGTGCTTCTATGCGGACCATTACTTCCGACTCTACCTTCGCATGCCGGAGACCGCGGAATCGGCGGATGAGTCCCTCGACAATCTTGGTTACCTGCATTTCGACCGGGAGACCCATGAGAGGGACGATGGGCCCCTGGCCGAAAGATAAGGGCTGGGCCGGTCCGCTCTGGACCGGGGACATCTGTGACAAGGGGCTCCTGGAAAGCATGTCGGCCGGGAGAACCTGGCCGAGAGGACCAGCTGCGAGAAGTACCTGGAGCTCTGGAGGGAGGAGCTGGACGTTCCCTACTTCTTCGAGAACAACGAGCTGTCCTCCACCTGAAACGTTCACCGAGTACGATTGGCTTCTTTGATGGAGGAGATCTCCCTTCTGGCAAGGTCTCGCGCACCCATTTCTCACCCACCGGTTTCAAGACCGACCTCCCCTACGACGATGTCGCGAAGATCTACCTGAGCATGGATGGTTGATGCCAAAACCATTTATCTGAGTCAGGGATTAGGCGAGAACGGTGTGAAATTGCCTACCATCGCCGTCATTGGTACCCAATGGGGAGACGAGGGGAAGGGGAAGATAACTGATTACCTTGCCGAGGACGCCGACCTCGTGGTGCGTTACCAGGGTGGCAACAACGCCGGTCATACCATCAAGATCGGTGAGGAGATCTTCGCCCTGCACCTCCTGCCATCAGGGATCTTGCGCCCTTGGATCATCAACGTCATCGGCAATGGTGTGGTCATCGACCCGGATGAGCTGATGAAGGAGATGGACGCCGTCAAGGCCAAGGGCCACTCCATCGAAGGACTGCGCATCTCCGACCGTGCCAATGTCATTGTCAGTTACCATCGTCTTCTGGATGGGGCCGAGGAGAGGCACCGCGGCGCCAAGGGCGTCGGGACCACCGGTCGAGGCATCGGCCCATGCTATTCGGACAAGATCGCCCGTTACGGCATCCGGGTGAGCGACCTTTTGGACGAGAAAAGCCTCCGGGAGAGGCTGGACCTGGTCCACCCCATCAAGGAGAAACAGATCGCCGTGTTGGGTGGACCTGAGATCGCCTCGAAGGAGGTTTTGCTGAAGGAGCTGCTGTCCATGGGCGAGATGTTGCGCCCGTACATCACGGACACCTCGGTCCTGGTGAACGAGGCCATCGAGAAGGGCAAGAAGGTCATGTTCGAGGGGGCCCAGGGAACGATGCTCGACATCGACCATGGCACCTATCCTTATGTCACGTCGTCCAACTGCATCGCCGGGGGCATCTGCACCGGGGTCGGTGTCGGCCCCAACAAGGTCCAGGAGGTGCTGGGGGTAATGAAGGCCTATACCACCAGGGTGGGTGCCGGACCTTTCCCGACCGAGCTGCTGGATCAGACCGGGACGGACCTGATGAACAAGGGCGGCGAGTTCGGTGCCACCACCGGGCGCCCCAGGCGCTGTGGCTGGTTGGACATGGTCATCGTCGAACATGCCGTTCGTCTCAATGGACTGACCCAATTGGCGATCACGAAGCTGGACGTGCTGTGCGGGATGAAGAAGATCAAGGTGGCCATCGCCTATGATATCGATGGCACGGTGGTGGACCACTTCCCGGCCTCCTTGAGGGCTCTGCAGAGGGCGGAGCCGATCTACGAGGAGCTTGACGGTTGGGAGGAGTGGGACGATAGGGAGGCGAAGCGCATGATCGAGAGGGGCTTCGAAGCCCTCCCCAAGAACCTTCGATCCTATGTGAAGTTCGTCGAGGAGCACAGCCGAGTGAGGGCCAGCATCATCAGCATCGGAAAGGAGAGGGACAAGACCATAGACCGAAGGAAGGTCTAAGGTCCCTCCATCCTAAGATTCACTTTATCCATTTGATGATGGGCGCTTCCATCCTCTGCGATGGGGCCATGTCCCCTTTCTTCGGATGGCCGAATATCAGCGGGGCGATGAGCTTGTGGTCCGAGGGAACGTTCAGCTCCTTCATCACATCAGGGTTGTAGCCCAAGGCCCCAGCGAACCCTATCCAACAGCTGCCTATCCCCATCGAGTGCGCCGCGAGCATCATGTTCTCCGCCGCCAGCGCACCGTCCTCGTTCGGTGTCAACGCTCCAGGCGCGGCAAAGACCAATATCAATACTGGTAGCGCCGTAGAATATATCGAACTTGGGATTGCTGAGGTTCTCGATCAGGCGTTCCAGGCCCATCCTTTCCTGCGGGACGGCTCGCTTCGAGCCTGTTCTTGAAATTCGCGATGGACATCCTCTTACCGATCTCGGAGTACTGCGTCAATAACTCACGTTTCTGCACCACGACGAATCGGAGCGCCTGAACGTTCATGCCGTTCGGCGCGTGGAAACCCGCCTTGATTATCTCCTTGATCGCCTCTTCTGAAACTGGCTCATCGGAATATGCCCGCACCGACCTTCTGCCGTAGATATTCTTCAGTACCTCGTTCATGGCTCAACCCTTCAGATTTTCTCCGATCGCAAAAAGATCTGGGACTTATTTATACCATCGCTTTTATAATATTTTAAATTAACGAAAATTGATCTCGAAGCGAGAGATCGAAGCAAGGATCCGATACAATGCTGGATCGTGTGGAAGGATAAGAATATCCCTACAGGCCCTTCTTCAAGATGGGATTCACATAGCGGCGCCTGTTCTTCGTGGCGTTGCCATACTGGATCGCAGTTACGGGGCAACGGTTGATGCATGCGAGACATAGGACGCACCGTTCCGCCACCCACTTGGGCCTTTTTTCATCGATCTTTATCGCGCCGATGGGGCAGTTGCGCGCGCATAGACCGCAACCGGTGCAGGTATCCTCCGCGTGGAACTTCGCCGTCTTCCTGCCGTGCTTGTACAGTGATTGCATGAACGAGGTTTTCAGCCTCGAACCCAGCCCTGACGAATAACCGCCGACCTCGCCATTTCTGATCGCAGTTGCTATTTTGATCATGTCAGCGTCCGCATCCGCCAGCCCCTTGACCTGCTGCTCCGGGGTGGGCAGCTCATACCACAGGACGGAGTTGTTCGGCATCACCAGAGGATACGTGCAACGAAGGGAGAGGCCTTTCCTTCCTAGCATCTTGGCGAACTGCCTGTCCGCAGCGGCGATCCTCTCGCCGCAGGTGATGATGCAAAAGACGTATGGGTCCTTGGACCCTTCCAGCCTCATGTGATGGACGAATTCGTCCACTATTGTTGGCGCTCCGTAGAAATAGGCTGGGAACACGAACCCCACCTTCTCCCCTTCCGAGACGTGGTAGGTGAACTCGCGCTTTCGGGTGGCCTCTGTGATGTCGGCCACCTTTTCGCCCAGCTCCTTGCCCAACGCCTCTGCCGCCGCCCGCGAGTTACCGGTCCCTGAGAAGAAGAAGATCATGAGAGTCCCTTTCATTTGTCCAGTATGGCCTTCTCGAACCCTTCCTTGACGCCCAGAGGCTTCGTGGCATCGATCGCCACCTTCGATGTCGTACCGTCGGTGCTCGGGTCGAGCGATGAACCGGCGGCGTTGTTGACGACGAGCAGGCGGTCCTTCGCCTGGAACCTTGTCGCCTCGGCCCATTCGACCTCCTGGTCGTTATATATGTCAATGTCTTGGTCGACGATGATGACCTTCTTCATGGATGGATGACCGGTGAAGGCCGCCATCGCCGCGTTCATGGCGTCCCCCTCCTTGTTCTTGGTGATGGAGACGACCCCATGCAGCCAGCAACATCCCCCCTCGGTGAGGCGAACCCCATGCACACGGGGCACGACCTGACGCACCGTCTTGAAGATGACCGGCTCCCTGGGCAGCCCCATCAAGAGGTAATGCTCCAAACCGCCTGGCAGCACCAGATGGAATATGGGGTCGTCCCGGTGGTAGATCTTGTCCACCTGGAACACCGGTTGGCTCCGGATCGAATCGTAGGTCCCGGTGATATCGACGAACGGACCCTCGTCAACGACCTCCGAGGTGAGACGCCCTTCGATGACATACTCCGCATGGGCTGGTACCCAAAGGCCGGTGTCGGTCTGGGCGACCTCCACCTCTTGCTTCAGGCCTTGGAACCGTATGGCCGATGCCACCTCCATCTCGTCCACGGCATAATCGGTGGACACCGCCGCTGCCAGCAACACCGAGGGACAAACGCCGACGCAGAACGCCACCTTCAGGTCCTTCCCTTGCTTCTGGCTCATCTGGTGCATGGTGAACAGATGCCTTGGCACCAGCCGGATGGCGAACCGGTCCTTGCCCAGCACCATCAGCCTATGGAATGAGATGTTCCGCTTGCCCTCGAAGTCGGCCACCGCCACTCCCGCGGTGACATAACGGCCGCCGTCCTTCGGGAAATATTTGGGGATTGGCAGTTTGAAGAGGTCTATCTCCTTCACCACATTGTCCCGCCACTCGCCTCTCTCCACCTGCCTGGGCTTACGGGGATGGGACAGTGCGTTCACCAAGGCCGGAGTGAGCTTCTCCTTCTCCAGACCTAAGGCCTTGGCGACCCTCGCCCGGTCGGACCAGAGGTTCCCCGCCGCCCTTCCGCCATTCAGGTCCTCGAAGAGAACTGGCCGGCGTTGGTCCGCCATGAGGATCTTGGTCGGTTCCAGATCCACCTTGACCGGACGGTCGATGGTGACAAGGTCGTCGAAGTGAGCGAGAAGTCCTCTCATGGACATAGGCAGGTCATCCCTTTTGCCACATATCAATCATTGCCCGGTGCGGTGCAAAGATTTTTGTGAGGTCTCCGCCATCGGCGGAAAGATGGTCGACCCTAGCATCGAGAACGTCATCCTGAAGTACGCCCTGCAGAACGCATTCCTCTATGGGGGGAAGGCCAACCTCAAGGCCGTTCAGGGCAAGGTCATGGCCGAACAGCCCGAGCTGCGCAAAAACGCCAAGGAGGTCATCCCGGCCATCGAGACCATCGTGGCCCGCGTGAACTCCATGGAGGTGGAGGAACAGAAGCGGATGCTGGAGTCGATCGACGCCTCGCTCATGGAGAGGAAGGAGAAGGTGGAACGGGTGCACAAGCTGCCCGACCTGCCGACGCGGTGCAGGGGAAGGTGGTCATGCGCTTCGCCCCCGGGCCATCAGGTCCTTTGCATCTCGGGCACACCCGTGTTGCCATTCTCAACGACGAGTACTGCAAGCGCTACGATGGCAAGTTCATCAACCGGGTGGAGGACACCAACCCGGACAAGATCGACCCTGACGCCTATGACATGATCCCCCAGGACCTGGAGTGGCTGGGCGTCAAGGTGCACCAGACCGTCATCCAAAGCGACCGTTTCGAGTTCTACTACGACCTGGCCCGGCAGCTCATCGAGAAGGGCCATGCCTATATCTGCACTTGTCCAGTCGAGGATTGGCGCAAGATGAAGGAGGAGTCCAGGCCTTGCCCGCACCGGGACCTTCCAAAGGAGGTGCAGATGGAACAGTGGGAGAGGATGCTCGCTGGCCACTATGGAGAGGAGAAGGCGGTGTTCGTCGTGAAGACCGACCTGCACCACCCCAATCCCGCCATCAGGGACTTCGTCGGTTTCCGTATCGTCACCAGCACCCCCATCCCCGCACTGGCACAAGGTACTGCGTCTATCCCATGATGAACTTCTGCGTGGCGGTGGACGACCATTCATTGGGCCTGACCCACGTCATCCGGGGCAAGGACCACCTCAACAACACCCTGCGGCAGGAGTACATGTTCAGCTACTTCGGCTGGAAGATGCCCTGGTACCACCACTATGGCCTGGTCTCCATACCTGACGCCATTCTGAAGACCTCCACGGTGGGCAAAGGCATCAAGAGCGGCGAGTATACTGGCTGGGACGATGTGCGTCTCGGAACGGTCAGGGCCATGGGAAAGAGGGGCATCAGACCCGAGGCCATCCGCTCCTTCTGGATGGACTGCGGCATCAAGGATGTGGACATAGAGTTCTCATGGGACTCGCTGTACGCCTACAATCGCGATATTATCGACACCATGGCCAATCGCTATTCGTTCGTGTGGGACCCTCAACCGTTGGACGTGTGCGGCGTGGACCATCTGGAATCCAAGGCACCATTGCATCCCGACCATCCGGAGAGGGGGGTTCGGCACCATACGCTGGAGGGAAAGCCCATCATGGTGCACGTGGTCGAGGCCGACCTGGTCCAGGCCTCTGAGCGAGGCAAGGTCCGCCTCAAGGACCTGTGCAACGTGGAGATAGTGCATGGCAAGGGGAAGTACATCGGCAACGACCTCGCCATCCTCAAGGAGAAGGTCAAGATAATAAACTGGGTGCCAGACTATGCCCGGCCATGCGAGGTGCATATGCCGGACGGCATCAAGAAGGAAGGTTACGCCGAGCCCCTGCCCGATTCAGAGGTCGGTAGACCCGTCCAATTCGAGCGTTTCGGCTTCGTTCACATCGAGAAGGTCAGCCCGAAGGTGGTGGCGTACTATACGCACAACTGATGGCTAGGTCATCCTACTCATGTGACAACATGGCCGCGATATGGGCCAAGACGATGTCCAGGCCAAATTGAGATCGGTAGACCTTCATGTCAACACACTTGTGACAAACCGGATCGTTTGTTGAATGTCAACATGGAATGATCTCATACATCTCCGGCCAGGCTCAAGCCATCGGTCCATCGGTTCATTCCGCAACAAAGGTGGCCCAAAGCAATGCCAGCGCGAAATAGGTGAGGACCAACGCGCATATCACGTTGACCGCTTGGAACAGGCGCGGGGTGATGAACCTCCGGCCATAGGCGATGAGCCCCGAATACGCGAAGCACCATATGATGCATCCAGCCAGATATCCGAGGTAGAACACCACGAAATCGGTCAGCTGAGGGTCTGGCACGATGACCGCGATGGCAGAGCCTCCGATGCCGATCCAGAATGCGAATTGGAAGGGGTTGCCCAAGGATATCAATGCCCCGGTCGCGAAGTCTGACCGACCGGCGCGCACCTCCCCGTCCGGCATGCCGCCCTTCCTGGCGTCGGCGAAACCTTTGTAGGCGAGGTAGAGCAACAGCGTTCCGCCGGCCAGACCCAAAATGATCCGGGCGATGTCATTGTCCACTATGATCGCCAGGCCGACCAATGCGAGGATGGCCCAGGCCATGTCCCCGATGCATGAGCCTAGCTCGAGGAATAACGCGCGATGGAAACCGCCGGCGACCCCCCGCCTCAAAGCCTCGGTGTTCACCGCCCCCGGAGTGGCGCAGAATATGAGACTGAGCACCAGGGCGGAGCCGAAGAGGACCTCGTACATCGCCCCCTGGAATGCCTCGGGATATATATCATCTGGCCCTCACATGAACGCCGAGAGGATGTAATTGGCCGCCCCTCCCAACGCCAGCGATATGCCGAGCGAGCCTAGCGTTATCTTCGCGGCGTCCTTAGACCCGAACTCCTTGAACAGGACGCTCAGCGCGGACACGCATGGGATGTAGGTCGCCATGACCAAGGCGAACACGAAGAATTGCTGGGTGGTCATGTACAACGCGAAATCGGACGTGCCAAACAGGACCACCAGAAGCTGGAGGGCCATCTCCTTCCTCAGGATCCCGAAGAGCAGAGCGATCGCGGTGATCGGAGGCAGACCGAGCAAACCCTCCGTGATGAAGCCCAATGGTTCCACGATCTGGTCGAGCATCCCATAGGCCATGAGCAGTTCCAGGACCAGGCTGGTCACGAGAAGGATGGGGAAGGCGATCACGAAAAAATCCTTGGTGCGGTGATAGGTCTTCCTCAGGACATTGTCCAGACGTGGGACCGCCAGCTCCGGGACCTCGAACATCAGGCCGATAGGCTCCTCCTTCATTGCCCTGTTCATGAGGAAGGCGGCAATGATGATGAGAGCGAGGAGGATGGCATAGATGGCCGCTACCCAGACGATCCCGTTGTACTGACCGACCGTGCCTAGGATGACCACGGTCTGGGCGCTGCAGGGCACGGCCAGGATGATCACTGTGGCCAATATCAGGCGTTCCCTTTTGGATCCGAGCACCCGGGTGGAGAGGATGGCCGGGACGTTGCATCCTGTGCCCACCACCATGGGTATGGCCGACTGTCCGCTCAATCCGATCTTGCGCATCAGACCGTCGAGGAGTATGACGACCCTCGGCAGGTATCCTGAGTCCTCCAGGGCCGCCAGTATGAGGTAGAATAGGATGATGTATGGGATGACGATCGCTATGATCGAAAGGAAAGTGAGATACAGGGCCTGCGATATCGCCTCCCCTAGCTGCCCACCTATCGCCTCTGCCATCCAATCGAAGAACCCTGCGGTCAGATCGTCGTAGATGCTGACCAGGACCGTCTCGAGGAAACCTCCCACGAAGACCACGGCCAGGAAGACGCCGAGTAGAACACCGATCAAGTATGGGGATGCCAGGCCAGGACCGGAGCGTCAGGTCGGAGAACCTCTCCTTGCGGGACAGGGGGCGGGGGATGCGGCCAACTACCTCGGATATGATCCGGCCTGCCTCCCCATACCTGTCTCGATTGATGTGGACCTGGATGTCCTCCCCGTGCTGTTCCTGGAACTCCTCCATCTCCCGCGAGGCCATGGCCTTGAGTTCCGGGGTGAACTGGACCGTGAAATGCTGATTGCCTTCCAGCAGTTGGAGCAAGGCTCCCCGAATCGGATAGCTGATGGAGTAGGGGGCACATGCGAGGAAAGACGGAGGATCATCTCCTCGATATGGGAATCGTAACGGACCTTGAAATCGGAATGAGGTATGTTCCATCGAGGCGATGATGTCGACGAGCCCCTCCAGACCCTCGCCGGTGATGGCCACGGTGGGGACGATGGGCACCTTGAGGTTCGACCTCAGCCGGTCTATGTCGATCTTGAACCGTCTCTTCGCCACATCCATCTGGTTCAACACCAGCACGGTCCGGTAACCTAGCTCCAGGACCTGGTAGAGCAGGACCAGGCCAGGCTCCAATCTGGAAGCGTCAGCGATGACCAGGACGCAATCGGGCCTCTTCTCCGAAAGGAGCTTGGTTGCCACCAGCTCGTCCTCGGTCGCTCCCGTCAGTCCGTAGGTGCCAGGAAGGTCGTAGAGGATCAGCTCTTGGCCATTTCTTATCAGCCGCCCCTCCTGGAATTCCACCGTGGTCCCCGGATAGTTCGAGGAAGTGGCGTTCACCCGCGTCAGTTTGTTGAACACCACCGACTTTCCCACGTTGGGGTGGCCGAGCAAGGCCACTTGGATCGAACCGCTCATGATGTGATTTCCGCCCCTTTCCTTGGGTTGCATTTACCCTTCGGCAAAACATGCACCAAGCGTGCGTAGTCCTTGGCCAGAGGCGATCTTGCAGTCCTCCACGTTGAGCACGATCGGGCCGCCCATGGGAAGCTTGTCCTCCACACAGATGTTCCTCCCTGGGACCAGACCCATGGCTATGACCCGCCGCATCTTGCCGGTGTCCTCGCAGCGAAGGTGGGTGATGACAGCCATCTCTCCCTTTCCCACTTCGGTCAAAGGGATGGAAGGTTCGGAGATGCACATGCGACAATCTTGGTCACAGGCAGGTATGGGGTCGCCATCAGGGCAGGTCTTGGGATTGTTCATCATCTGGCAGATGCGCTTCTCGCTCTCGTCCGAGAGGGTGTGCTCCAGACGACAGGCCTCTTTGTGGCTCTCTGCCTTGTCCAGACCGATGATGTCCACCAGGAACCGCTCCATGAGCCGGTGCTTGCGCTTGATCTTGGCGCCGATGCGTTCCCCTTCAAGGGTCAGGGTGACGCCGTGGTACCTCTCGTAATTGACATAGCCCATGTCCGCCAACCTCTGCAACATCTCAGTGACGCTGGCAGGCGTCAACCCCATCTTTTTGGCGATGTCGTTGGTCTTGACCGGACTGGACCTCTGGGACAGTTCCCAGATGCACTCGAGATATTCCTCGACGTTCTCACTGACCATCAATTTAGGGTGACCTAATTTTTAGTATATATAGGTGTCTTTTCTAAAGGTATCTTGGTTAGGCCCTAAAAAAAAGCTTTCGAAGAAAAGGAAATGCTGGCCCTATTATCTGTTCTCATTTATTTATCAGAACCTAAAATCCTTCATATGTCCGCGAACGGTACGATGTCGCAACACCTGCAATGATGACACATGGTCCGATAAGTGGTCGGAGAGAGCCCATGACGGATCAGTATCTCCTTTGACCGTCGGGAAAGGCCTAGGATCCTCTGTGGACTGACCGGTTCCATGGGTCCCAAGGCCTCCTCAAGGGCGGGACGGTTGATCTCGTTGAGTCGAAGGGGGCGCAGGGTGGGCACGATGCCCATGCCTGCCAATCTTTCCACCCCTTCCAATATGGAGCGGTCGCTCTCCCCTAGTCCGAAGATGATGTTGGTGGTGACCTTGCCCCGGCCGAACACCTCCACGGCATGTTCCAGGGCTTCCATTATCCAATCCAGGTCCAGCTCCCCACAGACCTTTTGGAATATCTCTGGGTCGAAAGTCTCCACGTTCATCTTGATCTCGTCCGCACCAGCCTCTTTGAGCCTTTCGATCTGTGACACCTCGGAAACGTACGGTTCGACGCCGATGGGGATGTCGTTTCCCAGCTCAGAACGGACCATGCGCACCACCTCCACCATCTCATCGATGGTCGCGTTCGGTGAGCCCACCACCGCGGAGGTTATGGAAACGGCGCAGAGGTCCTTTCGGTCCGCCACATCCCTGATCATGCGTCTGACCTTGTCCAGGTCCAGATCCTTGGTGGCATCCTTGCCCAATCTTGGCGAGGTGCAGAACTTGCAATCGTAGATGCACTCCTGATGCAGGTTGATGAAGGCCTGTTCGGGGGAATGATAGATGGTAGGCCTTATCTCGACCATGTCCAGGAATGGCCTGCCACGATGCGTCATGCTCAGGCCGGTGCCGGTCTCCAGCAGCTCGAACTCGCCTTGCTCGCGCGATATCGATTTCTTGACCCGAAGACCTTCGAACGTGAAAACCACGGAGACCGATCCAGCCCCGGGACCTGCGGTGGAACGGCTGGCTTTGAAAGGGAGATGAAAATCCTTGGGGAGGAGGACCGAGCCTCCCGCCAAAAGGATGGCCTTCTTCTCCGCACCGCTCAATCCAGCTTCCATTTGACACCTTCCGCGGTGTCCTCCAAGATGACGCCTTTCTCTGCCAAAGAGTCCCTGATCCGATCGGCCAGGTCATACAGCTTCCGTTTGCGCAGTTCCTGCCGGATGTTGATGATGACCTCCATGATATCGTCGAACTGGTCCGGGCTGTGTTCCATGCCGGGCAGTATTCCCAATATCTGGTCGAACTCCTCGAATAGGGCGATTATGCCCTTTGCGCCCTTCTTGCTGAGCATCTCATGATGCATCAGTTTGTTCGTCTCACGGGCCAGATCGAACAGTTCGGCGATGGCCCCACGAGTGTTGAAATCGTCGTCCATCTGCTCGAAGAAACCCGCCTTGGTCTTCTTGATCAGCTCCTCTGAGTCATAACTGCCACTGGCGGTCTCGATATAGTCCTTGAGCTCCGTGTAGGTGTGCTGCAGTCGGCGCAGCGAGGCGCAGGCCTCGTTGAGGGCGTCCTCGCTGTAGTTGAGCGGTCCACGATAATGCGTGTTGAGGAAGTAGAATCGGACCTCCTGGGTGGTGTAGAGGTCCATCACCGTGCGCACAGTGAAGAAGTTCTTCAAGGACTTGGACATCTTGGCGTCCTGCACCTGCAGCATGCCGTTGTGCATCCAATATTTGGAGAGGGGGTGATGGAGCACCGCCTCGGATTGCAGGATCTCGTTCTCGTGATGAGGGAATATCAGGTCGTTCCCGCCCCCATGGATGTCGATCGTCTCGCCCAGGTAGCGGTATATCATGGCCGAGCACTCGATGTGCCATCCCGGCCGGCCATCGCCCCAGGGGCTGGGCCAGGAGATCTCGCCTGGCTTTGCTCCCTTCCACAGGGCGAAGTCCATGGGGTGGCGCTTCTCCTCCTCGACGCTCACCCTTGCTCCGGCACTGAGGTCATCCAGGATGTTGCCGCTGAGCTTGCCGTACTCAGGGAAGTTCTCGACGCTCAGGTAGACGCTCCCGTCCGAGGTGACGTAGCCATTGCCCTCATCGACGATGCGTTGCACCATCTCTATGATGTCGGCGATGCTCTCGGACGCCTTTGGGTACAGGTCGGCCTTCTTCACCCCAAGTTGTTCTACGTCCTCGAAGTAATGGTCGATGTACATCTGGGACAGCTCCAGCGGTTCCAATCCCATCTCCGCCGCCCGGTCGATGATCTTGTCGTCGACATCGGTGAAATTGGTGACATGGGTGACCTGGTAGCCCTTGTATCTGAGGTACCGCGCCACCATGTCAAACGTGATTATCGAGCGGGCATGGCCCATGTGGATGTCATCATAGACGGTGACACCGCAGACGTACATCTTGACCTTCTTGTCCTCGAGGGGCAGGAACGGCTCCTTCTCATTCGTCAGAGTGTTATATATCTCCAGGGTCAAGGTGAGCGCCTCTGACCCTCGATGAAAATAATATTATTTCCCCTTTTCGAGGGCTTTCTCTATGCGTTCTATCCTCTCGTCCAATAATGTGAGCTGGTTGCTTAGGTTCATGATCATGTCGGGAAGCGGATCGGGGAGCTGGTCGTGCCGAAGGTCCACCTTGACCGGCATCCCCTCCTTCTTGACCACCCTGCCTGGAACGCCCACCACGGTGCAGTTAGGAGGGACGTCCTTGACCACGACGGAACCGGCACCGATCTTGACGTTGTCACCGATGGTGATGTCACCCAGCACGACCGCGTGCGCCCCAATGGTCACATTGTTCCCGATGGTGGGATGACGTTTCACCTTGGAGGAGGCCACCCCACCCAACGTCACCCCCTGCCACAAGGACACGTTGTCACCGATGATGGTGGTCTCCCCGATGACCACTCCGGTGGCATGGTCTATGAAGAACCCTTTGCCCAATGTCGCCCCGGGATGGATGTCCGCTCCGGTGACCCATCGAGCGAAGTAGTTGATGGCCCGGGCCATCATGAAGTTGCCTTTCTTATATTGACGATTGGAGATGCGTTGCAGCAGGATGGCGTGGAGCCCTGGGCTGAAGTAGAAGGCCTCGTTGAACGATTTGGCCGCGGGGTCCCGCTCCATCACGGTGTAGACGTCTTCCTTCCAGCTCATACCCTAGTCAGAAAATAGGTCAGTGCTCAAATATCTTTCTCCGGTGTCCGGAAGTATGGCCAGCACCTTCTTCCCTGCCCCTAATTGCTGAGCGAACTCCATCGCGACATGCAAGGCCGCCCCGCTCGAGATGCCGGCCAGAATGCCCTCCTCCCTGGCGAGTCTTCGGGTCATGGCGATGGCTTCCTCGTCCTTGACCCCGATCACCCATTCCACCACCGTCCGGTCATAGACCTTGGGCACGAAGCCAGCGCCTATGCCTTGGATGCGGTGCGGTCCTGGTCGGCCGTGGCTGAGCACGGGCGATGCCGATGGCTCCACCCCTATGATCCAGGCGCCGGTCTTCCTTTCCTTGATGGCCCTCCCAACGCCGGTGATCGTGCCCCCGGTCCCTATCCCCATCACGATGGCGTTGACATCCGGAAGGTCGGCCAATATCTCCTGGGCGGTGGTGCGGTAATGGGCATCAGGATTGGCACTGTTCTCGAACTGCATGGGAAGGAAGCTCCCTTCCTTTGAAAGGCACACTTCCCGAGCTTTCGCCACCGCACCCGCCATGCCCTCCCCAGCCGGGGTAAGGATTATCTCGGCACCAAGCGCCTTGAGAAGCTTCCTCCTCTCTTGGCTCATGCTCTCGGGCATGGTGAGGATGAGATGGTAACGCTTGGCGGCGCAGACCATGGCCAACCCGATGCCTGTGTTTCCGGACGTAGGCTCGACGACGCACATGCCCGGTTTTAACTTACCGGTCCTTTCTGCCTCCTCGATCATGGCCAGAGCGGCCCGGTCCTTGATGGAATGAGTGGGATTGAAGGATTCCAGTTTGACGTACACCTCGGCAGAGCCTACGGGCACCATGTTGTTCAATCTCACCGTCGGCGTCCGACCCACTGTCTCGAGGATGCTATTGTAAAGCATTAGATCGCCTTCGATATGGCGCATCAAGGTAATTACTGATTCGCCCAATCCTAGCTTTTGAGTATCGGTCCTTCCATTCCATTCCACAGAGGTTCGAGAATGGAGCTCATGGATGTACTGAGGGAGAGAAGGAGCGTGCGCAGTTTCCGAGAAGGCGGGGTGGAGAAGAGAAACTGAACGTGGTCTTGGAGGCGGCGCGGATAGCCCCCTCCTGGCAGAACAAACAATGCTGGAGCTTTATCGTGGTCAGTGATAAAGAGGTTATCAAGAAGCTTGGGGGCAACATCAACGGTTGGCTTAAGGGCGCCCCCTTGGCGATAGTGGCGTGCGGAGACCCGAGACAGAGCGGGGAAAGGAACGGTATCCAATATTACCTGGTGGACGTCAGCATCGCCATGCAGCAGCTGGTCCTGGCCGCCACCGACCTTGGGCTCGGGACCTGTTGGTTGGGGGTTTTCGACGAAGCGACGGTTAAGCAGACCCTAGGCATTCCCGATGGCATCAAGGTGGTGGCCATCACCCCCCTGGGCTACCCGGCGGAGAAGGAGGGCTTGAGGGACAGGATGACCAGGACCCTCATCGGCAGCAAGAACCGCAAAGATATGGCCGAGATAGTCCATCACGAAAGATGGTGAGATGGTTGAAACCCTCAAATAGAGGTGGATCTGAGGGCGGTCAACGATCATGCTCACCTCTGACGACATCAAGAGATTTTGCCGATCCATCAGACATCGACCTGGTCGGCGTGACCGATGCCCAGCCATTCTCCAAATGGCGAAAGGAGATGGGGCTCGGCCTGAAGAACGGTTGGGTGAGGGTTCCGCCGTCCATGTTGCCCAACGACGACGAGTCGATGGAGGCCTGGGCCGACCCAGGACGCTCCCTGCCCTTTGCCCGGTCCATCATCGTCATCGGGATCAGGTATCTAACTCCCGTTCCTGGATGGGAGGGAGGTGATGTTCATGGAGGAAAGGTGGCCAGAGAACACTGGTATGAATTCTATCCTTACCTTGATGGCAAGAAGGACCTCCTCGTCGAATATCTGAGGGGAAATGGGGCCGAGGCCATCGATGTCAAATTGCCTGTCAAGGCGGCGGCGCATCGTTCTGGGGTGGGCGTTTATGGCAAGAACACCAACATCCAGAACGAGGACTTCGGATCTTGGCTCCTGTTCCGGACCGTGGTCACGGACCTGGAGCTCAGGCCGGACGAGGAATCGGAACCGCGATGCGGCGCTTGCCAAAGATGCCTCCGCCTCTGTCCCACCAAAGCCATAAAAGAACCTTACGTGCTCGATTCCGGTCGCTGCCTTTCCACCATCCTCTCCTCACCTGGCCCAGTGCCTTTCGAGCACAGGGTGGCGATAGGTATGAGGATATTGGGATGCGACCTGTGCCAAGAGGTCTGCCCTCGCAATGAGTCGGTCCCGCCATTGATCGACCTGAAGAACCGCTTCGTTGTCGGTCTGGGCGACCGTTTGGATCTGCGCTGGGTAGTAAAAGCAGGCCCAGAGGAGCTCAGAGGATTGTTGGCACGGTCCGGACATCCCACCCTGGACCCCGAACTGCTGCGGCGCAACGCCGTGATAGCTATGGGCAATTCAGGGGACATCTCTTTCATAGAAACCCTTGAGGGGTCCCTGTTGGACGGGCAAACACTGGTTCGAGGTCATGCGGCATGGGCTTTGGCCATGTTAGGCTCGAGGGACAGCGTGCCTGTCCTGAGCGCCATGGTCGGGACCGAGACCGACCCTCAGGTTCGAGCTGAGTTGGAATGGGCTGTGTCAAGATTGATGGAGAACCACCCTGTTGCCTAGGCCATATCCTCACCAAAAAGAGATATGGGTGTGGCGGCATTTCCGCCATCATCTAAATGGAGGAAGAGGATGAACGCGTCTGAACATGTCCAATGGGAAAGACTGGAACCAGAGCTGGAGGATGCGGCGGCAAAAGGCAAGGCGATCAAGGTATCGATCGTGGTGGACATCATCGCCCTGGCCATGGTGAGCTACGGACTCTTCATCCTGCCCGAGGGGGAATCCTTGGGGGCTTTGAGGTACCTGTTCCTGGTCATTTTGGCTATCATGGCCATGTTCCAGATATTGTTCATGTCCTATTCCTTCTCGCCGATAACAAAGCCCTTGCTGGTGTATTCCGATGGGCTAGTGCCGCCCCAGAGCGTTCTGGGCAAGGTCAAGGGCGTGCCTGAGTTCCTGCCGCGGGAGCAGATCGAGAGCTTGGAATTGGTGATCTTCCGATTCATCAAGGAAGGCAACGCACGGTCTGCGGAGATGATGAAGATCAACCCCCGCATGAAACTGAGGGCGAACTTGAGGAACGGGAAGAAAATTAGCCTTGCCGAGCGTAGGCCAGAAGCGATCCGCGGCGTGTCAGAACGGATGAGTTCCTCTTGGGGCGTTCCGATCAAAGAGATGTTCATCGACGTCTAAGAGCGGAAAATTGAATGGGAAAGTGGAGCCGGGACCGCGATTTGAACACGGGTATGCGGATATCCGCCATATGGGCTGCAGTCCGCCACATGGCCGCTCTGTCATCCCGGCCTGACCAGGCTGATTCCATCCGGGATATTAAACCTTTATTCCTGGTTATGCGGGTTGGATATTATGTTGGATTGACCGGACGTATCATGCATTTTGCTCGGTCGCCCCTTTCAGACCGCATTTCTCTTTATCTTCGACATGTATGATGACCGTGATGCCTGGTACTTCTCTTTCCAGGTCTTTTTCGATCCTCTCGGTCAGTTCGTGTGCTTCCTTCACAGTGCGATCGCCGTCCACGCACACCTTCATCTCCGCGAACACCGTGTCTCCGCTCTTGCGGGTCTTGAGATCATGGTATTCCAATGAGGAGTGGTCCCTTTTCATTACTTCAGCAATCTTTTGCTCTGACTCAGGGCAGCGGTGGTCCATGAGATCGTTGCTCGATTTCCTGAGCAGGCTGATGCCCATCTTGATGATGAGCGCGGCCACCACCAGCGCCATCAAAGGGTCCAATATGGTATACCCGGTTATGCTGGCGATGAAGAGCCCTATCACCACTCCGACCGATGATAGTACGTCCGAAAGTAGGTGCTTGGAATCACCCTCCATTGCGATGGACCCTGACCGCTTTGATTCCTTCCAGAGCGAATAGGACAGCAAGGCGTTCAGTCCCGTGGCGGAAAGCGATATGACGAGCGCCAGGTCCACGGAGCTCAGTTCCACTGGATTGAATATTCGGCCCAGGCTCGCCTCGATGATCAAGAAGGCGGCCACCAGGACCAACATGCCTTCGATCAGGCAGGAGATGTTCTCGGCCCTCTTATGACCGAACTCGTGCTCGGCATCAGGCGGTCTGGCCGCGATCCTCAAGGAGAAAAGCAACATGATCGACGCCACTATGTTTATGATCGATTCCAGTGCGTCTGAGAGGAGAGCAATGGAGTTGGAAACGAAATAGGCGCTGAGCTTGATGATGAAAACAACGATGCCGCCAAGCACCGCGACCAAGGCCAGCTGGTTCTTGTCCATTGCACTCCTGACGTTTTGCTAAGATATTAAGATGACTGTCAGAGCCTGACCTCGCCATCCCCTTGCGCCTTGCGGGACCTCGATGGCCTGGTCTCTGCCTGACGCAATATCTCCACCGGGTCCTTTTCCTTGGTCTTCTTCGGCGCCGGCTTGGGCTTTGGCCTCTTGGCCTCCTCCCTCCAGGCCTGTACCGATTCGGTCGCCGCCAGGTCCATGGCGTCGGATATGGACTTCAATGCCTCCACCTTATGCACGAGCTCCTCGTACTTCATGATCTTGGAGTTCCTCTGGTTGGCACCGTAACCTACGCAACCGTTCGTGAAGACGATGAAATCCAGGTGCGCCACCGAGTTGCGGAGCTGTCTGTCGCACGCCTCCACGATGAACCCGAAACCGTTCTCCTCCAGGAAGCGGAGCTTGTTCCATAGGCTGTCCTCCTCGATCATGCCCAGCGAACCGCCTTGATGGCCGTGCTCGCTCACCGCCTTGGACGACCGATATGTCGCGCCGGCCTTGGTCAGGAGATAGGCCACAAGGTTCACTTGGGCGGTATAGACGCCCTCTACCAACAACAGGTAATAGTTCAGCAGGAGTCGGCTCTGCTCCTCCGGCGTGTGGTCCTTGACATTGTAGGCATACCGGAGCATGATGATGTAGAGCTCGGTGGTGTTGTGCATCTTGGCTTTGATCTGAGGCTCCAAATGCGAGTGCACCACCTCGTCCGCCTCTTCGTCCATACCCTTCGTCACCAACTTCTGCACCGGGCCTTTCACCACCCGCAACAGTGCCGGGTCAGGGCCAGGGAAGAGCTTTTTCCAGTTGTCCTCGATGTAGCGGGCGCGGTCCTTCACCTTCATCTTAGGCAGGGCATCGGCCTTCTCCGGCTGCACCAGACGCAACCTCTCCATGAAAAGACGTTCCCTGATGGTGCTGACGCTGACCTCCAAACCTTCGTGCATCGCCATCCCTGCCCACGTGAATGTGCATTTAATTATATTTCGATTTGTTCATGTGCTGAAAGGAACTGAGGATCGATTACATGGCCATCTTGCCCGACCATTGCAAGGACGTCTCGCTCCGTCAGGTGGACTTCCCTCTGACGGAGGAGCAACATCGTGTGATCAGGCCCAGGGCATGAAGGCCTACACCAGGACCGATTTCATGGTCCTGAGGAACGGGACCGAGACGGCCGTCATCAGGGTGGACAAGGCACAGGGCAAGGAGCTCTTCCGTGACATCATCGATGTCGAGATCGTATCCCTTCCAAGGATACGGTCTTCATTGAGGACGAGGACATCGACGTGCTGAACGTCTCCCAGATGGCAGAGCAGGTCCTCATGCACGGTGGAAGGACCGTGGTGGTATCAGGCATGTTCAACCACGTCTCCTTCCTGAAGGTCGACGAGGTCCTGAGGTTGAGCGTCTTGGACGTGGTACCACCCTGACCTTCGAAGCTCTCCGTGCTGGTGGGACGGGCGTTGTCCACGGGGCTGGTGGAGCTTCCCATCGTCCCATTGGTGGAGGACATAGACCTGAACGAGAAGGAGGCCCGGGTGCGCACCGAGGCGGTGATGTTCCCCTGCCGGGCCTCCGGGCTGCGCTCATGCAAGAAGGTCTTCTACCTG
This sequence comes from Methanomassiliicoccaceae archaeon, assembly GCA_963806355.1. Classification (GTDB taxonomy): domain Archaea; phylum Thermoplasmatota; class Thermoplasmata; order Methanomassiliicoccales; family UBA472; genus JACXTP01. The sequence goes on from CAWDXN010000007.1 coordinate 55,721, forward strand.
GATGAGACGCCGGACCTGGACCTTGAGGAGGTGACCTTGGTGGGCTGCGACCTCTCCCGCCGAATCTTCCGTTCCATGTACGGGTACGACCCGGAATCCGTGGACATGTGCCCCAAGAACCTGGTGATGGAAGATGGTGTCCCCACCATCATCAAATGTTGCAAGGTGAAGGAGGGCCATGAGGTGCATGGCAGCATAGCCATGGTGCCCTGGGGGGCGACCACCTTGGAGGTCGCGGACGGCCATCAAGGCCTTATTTTCGGACCGTCGTTGAACTCCCCCGCTTCTGTTGTCCGAGATTCTGCGCATGGCGCATGGCACGGAACGCCTCCTCTGGACGGTCAAGCTTGAACAAGGCCTCGGACCGTACGTACCAACAGTCGACATCCTCGGGGTAGAGGTCCAAGTGGACATCGAGGAAGTCCAACGCCTGTTGGTATCGGCCCGATCTCAGCATCTCCCGGGCCTTCTGGGAAGGGGTCTTGCGCTGCTCGATCAAACGGGACATCTCCTCGCTGGAACTTTTCAATATGACCTCCACGGCATTGTCCGTCAACCAAGGATACTGGCACTTCAATTTCTCCCGTAACTTCTTCGCCTCGTTCGGTCGTACCTTGGCCGTGCCTTCCTCAAAGAGCGAGGTGGGTATGTTCAGCTCCATGTTGCCATGGATGACCTTGATGAAATGAACCGGCCGGCCTGTGGGCTTGTCCATGGGATCCTTGGACCTCGGAGGTCTTTGCTCCTGAAAAAACTTATTTAACCGCTGAGGCTAACGAAGGAACATGCAGCTTACGGCACTGAGCCCCTACAATCCCAAGCTGGACCTATCTGACGTCATAGTCTATGACTCCACATTACGGGACGGGGAGCAGACGCCAGGGATGGCGTTCACCAACGAGCAGAAGGTGGAGATCGCCATCAAGCTCGATGAGATCAGGGTGCCTCAGATAGAGGCTGGCTTCGCCGCCGTCTCGGAGAATGAGATGAAGGCCATCAAGGAGGTCTCCTCCCTTGGTCTGAAGGCCGACATCCTGTCCTTATGTCGCCTCACGAAGGCGGACATAGATGCCTGCGCCGAGGCAGAGGTGGACATGGTACTGCTCTTCATCGCCACCTCGGACATCCATCTGAAATACAAGTTCAAGAAGCCCCGGGAGTTCGTCCTGGAAAAGGTGGCCGAGAGCATCGATTACTGCCGAGAGAGGGGGCTGAAGGCCAGCCTGAGCGCTGAGGACAGCACCCGAACCGACCTTGACTTCCTGCTCCAGGTCTTCCATACCGCCGAGAGGTCCGGAGCGGTTAGGCTAGGAATCACGGACACGGTGGGATGCGCCTCCCCGGAGGCCATGACCCAAATGGTCTCCCACATCTGTGCCAATGTTAGGACGCCGGTGTCCCTGCACCTTCACAACGATTTCGGTCTGGTCCTCGCCAACGCCATCGCCGGCATCAAGGCGGGTGCGAAAGCGGTGACCACTACCGTGAACGGCATCGGGGAGAGGGCGGGCAACCTGCCATTGGAACAGTTCGTGCCCACCATGAAGTACATCTACAACTGTGACCTGGGCATCGACTGCAGCAAGATGACCGAGCTTTGCGACCTCGTGGCCACCTATACCCGCCTGCCTCGCCCCATGAACCAGCCACTGGTGGGGCCGAACGTGTTCTCCCATGAGTCCGGCATCCATGTCGCCGCCATACTGGAATGTCCGCTCACGTATGAGAGCATCCCGCCCGAGGCGGTCGGGAACAAGCGCCACATACTCATGGGGAAGCACACTGGCATCAACTACGTGCGCAAACGGGTAGATGAGCTTGGCAAGAAGGCCACCGAGGAACAGCTCAACAACATCCTTTCTCAAGTGAAGAGATTGGGCGAGAAGAAGGGCCGGGTCAGCGAGGACGAGTTCAAGCAGATCGTGACCATGACCTTGAGCGGTTGATCAGAGCTTGATGATCCGTCCAGCCTCGTCCCTTTTAAGGCGGTTGAACTCTGCCATCTCATCGATCTCCCTCCCATAGAAGACCGGTCCGTCAGCGCACACCCGCCTGCCGTCGATGACGCAGGAACCGCACAGCCCGGAACCGCACTTCATGTAGCGTTCCAAGGACATCTGGCTCTCCACACCGAACTTCTTACACGATTCCAAAAGGTAGTAGAGCATCCTCTCCGGCCCGCAGGCCAAGACCTGGCTGTAGCTGCGCTTGGCCAGCATCTCCTCGACCAAGGCCACCACCGTCCCCTTCCTTCCCTGACTGCCGTCATCGGTGGATATCTGGACCTCTTCGGACCCTTTGCGGGCCCGCTCCTCGAAAATGATCTCATCCTCATTGCGGGCCCCGAGGGCCACGTCCACCACTGTCCGGTCTCCGGAGACCTCCACCGCGGGCATGACGCAGGCGATGCCCGTCCCCCCGCCCACCACCAGGTAGCGTCCGTTAGGCCTAGAGAAGCCCCGGCCATAAGGGCCGCGGACCCCGATCATTTCCCCGACCTTGACCTCGGAGAGCGCCTTGGTGGCCTCGCCTATCTGTCGCACCGTGATGCCTTTCGTCTTACCGATATAAGATAGGGACATGGGCACCTCATCGACGCCTGGCACCCAGGCCATGATGAACTGACCGGGGCGAGCGGTCCGGTCCAGGTCGAAACGCAAGGTGGTCATTCCCTTGCCTTCGCTGACCACCTCCTTCACCTTGACCACCAAATTAGCGTTCATGGGCCACCCCCACCAGCTCACGGAGGTCGTGGCAACCTGCCTCCTCCATGTAAATCTCCATCCCCTTGGTTATCTCGCTGAAGACGCCCAAACCTCGGGTGGCGATCGCGGAACCGACCTGAATCGCCGAAGCACCGGCCATGATGTACTCCATGGCATCCCTCCAGTCGCTGATACCGCCCACACCGATGATTGGGATATCGATATTGTCATGAAGGTCGTACACGCATCGCAACCCCACCGGCTTGACCGCCGTGCCGGATAGGCCACCGTACCGGTTCGACAGCACCGGCTGGCGGAACTCCACGGATATCGCCATGGCCTTCAAGGTGTTGATGGCCACCACTCCGTCCCCCTCGGCCCCTTCCACCGCCTTCGCCACTTCGATGAGACGGTGCGTGTTGGGCGTGAGCTTGGAGAACACCGGCACCCTGATCGCGGACTTGACCTCCCGGACTATCTTGCCTACCATCTCCGGGTCGATCCCCATCTCCATCCCGTAACCCTTGGCATGGGGGCAGCTTAGGTTGAGCTCCACCCCGGCCGCACCATGTTCCTCCATCTTGACGGCCAAACGTGCGAACTCCTTGGGGCTGGAGGCGAAGATGCTTCCGATGACCGGCACCTTCCCCTTCTTGGCCTCCTCCATCTCCCGCCCGAACTCCTCGATGCCCGGACCCGGAAGGCCCATGGCATTGACAAAATATGATTCACACTCGAAGATCGTGGGGTTCTTGTACCCATTCCTCGGCTCTGAACCGATGGATTTGGTAACCACCGCGCCGGCTCCTTGGTCCGCTGCCCGGGCCAAAGAGGCACCGGTCTCTCCCATCATGCCCGAGGCGAGCATGGTGGGGTTGGACATCTTGATTCCGGCAAGGTTCACCTTGAGGGAGGTCATCCTCCCTCCAGATGCCCTGTCATCTCTTAATGCTACCGAGCCCTTCGCAATGACCGCGCATGGCATCCATGGCGCCTTTGACCCCGCCTAGGACCCATGGTAGTACATCGAGGAATTGTTCGACCTCCTCGTCACGGTTGAACTTGCTCAGAGTGATCCTTATGGAACAGCGGGCCAGTTCATGACGCAGACCGATGGCCTGAAGGGTGCTGGATGACCTGCCCCTTTTGGAGGAACAGGCCGAACCGGTGGAAACACAGAACCCGGCCTGGTCCAGGGCGAGCACCATCATCTCCCCCTCATAACCCGGGAGACATATGTTGGCATTGTGACACAATCTCCGGACGGGATGGCCGTTGAGGAAGCTTCCCCCGACCTGTTCCAGCGTCCCCTTGACCAGATGGTCGCGCATCTTCCCTATCCGTTCCACGCTACTCTTCCATCTCCGCAAGCCCTATCTCCAAGGCCTTGCCCATGCCCACTATGCCTGGGACATTCTCGGTCGAGGAGCGCAGCCCCTTCTCCTGACCGCCCCCATGCACGATCGGGCTCATTGGTGTGCCTTGTCTGATATAGAGAGCGCCCACCCCCTTCGGACCGTGGAACTTGTGGGCGGCGAGGGAGAGAAGGTCAATGTTGCCCTTCGCCACATCCAATGGCATTCGGCATGCCGCCTGCACGGCGTCAGTGTGAAAGGCGGCCCCTTTGTCGTGGGCGATCTCTGATGCGGCCAAAATGTCTTGGACCGTCCCAATCTCATTGTTGGCTGTGACCATCGAAACCAGCAACGTTTCCTTCCCCACGGCTGCCTTGAGGTCTTCCAGAGAGACCAGCCCATGACGATCGACCGGGAGGAAGGTGGTGTGAAACCCTAGGGTGTTGAGATGTTCGCAGGCCCGGATGACCGCAGGATGTTCCACTTGGGTGGTGACGATGTGATCGCCCTTGGACCGGTTCGCCAACGCGAAACCGATGATGGCCAGGTTGTCCGATTCCGTCCCTCCCCCGGTGAACACGACCTCATTGGCCATCGCCCCAATGCCGGCAGAGACCTGCCCTCTCGCCTTGTCCATCGCCTGGAACGCCTCCCTGCCAGCGCGGTGCATGCTGGACGGATTTCCGTATCGTTCACAATGGAATGGTGTCATCGCCTCGACCACTCGCGGGTCCATGGCTGTGGTGGCGCTGTTGTCGAAATAGACGATGGATTGACCGGTCACGACCCCTCCATCCTGCCTTTGTAGGTATAAATCGGTTTTTATTGGAGTAAAAGGCCATAAATATCCGGGCCTGGATTCAATCGACCATGGACGTCGGCCGCATCCGCAAGGATTTCCCTTTGTACGACAAGGACCCAGATGGCCCGGTCTACCTGGACTCGGCCTGCCAGAGCCTTAGGCCCAGGCAGGTGATCGATGCCATGGACCAATACTATACGTCCTATCCGGCATGCGGTGGGAGGAGCGTCCACAGATTTGCCACCCAGGTCTCCCTGAAAGTGGATGAGGCAAGGGAGACGATAGCACGTTTCATCGGCGCTGAGAGCGAGATGGAGGTGGTATTCACCAAATCGTGCACGGAGGCTTTGAACACCGTCGCCTTCGGACTGAACCTGGAACGTGGAGATGTCGTGGTCACGACCGATGCCGAACATAATAGCAACCATGTCCCCTGGATGGAACTGGCTGACAGTAAGGGAATAGTCAGGCGTTTTTGCAGGTCCACCAAGGACGGATTGTTCGATATGGAGGCTTTCAAGGAGATAATGGACCGTAAGGTGAAGGTGGTAAGCATGGTCCATACTAACAATGTCAATGGGGTGACCATCCCGGTGCGAGAGATATCCGAATTGGCCCATGACCATGGCGCGTTGATGGTGGTGGACGGTGCCCAGTCGGCCCCGCATATGCATGTGGACATGGAGAGGATGGGGATCGATCTGTTCGGCATGTCCATCCACAAGATGCTCGGTCCTTCCGGGATGGGAGTGCTTTACGGTAAGGCGGAACACCTCAAAAAGCTGAGACCATTGATGTCCGGGGGCGGAAGCGTGTTGGAGACCAGTTATGATCATGCCACCTATCTACCGCCCCCCGAGAAGTTCGAAGCAGGCCTGCTTAACTACGCAGGCATTATTGGGGCAGGCGCGGCGGTTGAATACCTGAGAGGGGTCGGTATGGACGATGTGCAGGAGCATGGGCGTCGCCTGAACCGGATAATGACCGCCGGGCTGCGCCATCTGGAGGAGGTTAGGTTGTTGGACCCGATCGACCCAGACAAGCGGGGAAGCATTTGCTCCTTCAACGTGAAAGGGCTGACCTCGCATGACGTAGCGATGTTCTTGGACGAGATCGGACAGGTCATGATCCGCTCTGGGTCCCACTGCTCCCACCCATATTTCACATCGATAGGTCTAGATGGTTGTGCAAGGGCCTCGACTTACATCTACAACGACGAAATGGACGCCAAGAGGTTTGTTGATTGTGTTGAAAGAATGGTCAAGGTCTTCGCCTCGTAAACCCTCACCATAGCGCCCCCTTGCCCTTCGTCGATATCGATGCATAATGTCGACCTTGAGCTCAGAGAGAGCCACTGGTCGGAGGGTAGTTCAGCGCCGTCCCGACCGTATAAAGTGACGAATCCTGGCAAGGTGCGCACGAAATGATGGTCCAAACCGATCAGCTCGATGATGCCGCCACCCATGCGCAATTCCTCGTCTTCATTCAAGACCTCGCTCAACGCCAACTCCATATGGCCTTGAGAGCCTTCATCCACCCTTCCAAGGGAGTCAACTAGATTCTGGAAAGCATCCTCCCTGGACTGTTCGACGGCGACATGGACCGCCCCGTTGATGCTGGTGACGACCACGCCCAGCACCGCCAGCGCACTGACCAATGCCCAGAGCTTGGACACGAAGAACTCGATCATGCCGTCACTTCCACGCAGCGCTCACCTGACACCTCCACACAGGTGATGGTTATGACGGTATCGCGCTCAAGGACCAGACCGTAGGCGCCAGGGGTGAGGAGGCGGATGGATGGCTCGGTCAGATAGATCCTTTCCAACTCCAACCCCTGATCGATTATCGCGATGGAGAAACTCTCCGAACGGGTCGGTCCACCTATGACCACATAGCGACTTGGGATCCTCTGGGATATGGACATTAAGGCTCCGGGAGTTACCTGGTCCTGACAGGTAGACCTCCTCCACTGTGCCATGTATCTTCTCCAATGCGTCCTGCAGCAGGATGGACCCGGATTCGTCCTCGTAGGATCGAAGGGCGTTGGAGAGGACGGGGGCGCAGATTGATATCATTATGGAAATGATGACCAATTTGAGGGGCATGCCCTCAAGCCCTTTGTTGTCAGAGATCCTCATGTCATCACCCGCAAACCACAGGGATGCTGGTGGAGGAATCCGTCCCCATCCCGCTCTTTGCGGCTGTGACCTTGACGAACGCCACACTGCCGCCGAAAGAGGCCATGTCGAGGTCGCTGAAGCGAACCTCGCCATTCTCATCAGTTACCCCATGAGGGCTCCTCCCATTTCCATCAGTTATCTGACAACCGTTAAGGACGACTGTGGCGCCATCTACTGCGTCCCCGTTTTGGTCAAGGACGGTTATCGTGATTTGAACGCCATCCGCGGTGTAGGTACCATCATGATCCGCATCCTGGAGCACGATCTGGTCGGTGTCGACGTGTATGGAGCCGATCGAGCTAGGCGCAGATAGCCCGCTCATCCAACCCATCATCACAGCGGTCCCCACGCCGGCGATCAAGACCAGCACCATCAGTTGCAGGGGAAGCCCCTCGATTCCTGCCCCGTCGTCCCTTTTGATCCTCTTATGCCTCTTATTGTTCGTCGCGATCATTTGACCACGAAGGAATCATGCCTCAACCGAGGTCTATAACGAGACCGCTACAATGATGCTAACTCATCTACGAATTTCGAAGACATCCTGTGGCATACGATATCTAATGGAATAAAAATTCAAAAGGACTATATTTACGAAGATTCAATACGAATAATGTTAAAAATACTCTCAATTGTTAGAGGAAAATTATTTAAAAAGTATGGATATACCCTGCGAAGGAATCGCATGGTAGCCTGCCTGCCGTGAGGGATGTAACGTGTTCAAGAGAGTGTTGGTCGCAAATCGGGGTGAGATCGCCATACGCGTAATGGCAACGTGCAAACGCTTAGGGATACCTACCGTTGGCATCTATACTCCGAGCGACAAGCACTGCAAGCATGTGTCCTTCGCCGACAAGAGCGTGGAGCTGTCCGCGCATGAGAGCGGCATCGGTTACCTCGATATGGACGCGATCTTCGATGTGGCGAGCCGCATGAAGGTCGAGGCCATCCATCCCGGATACGGTTTCCTCTCAGAGAAGACTGAGTTCTCCCAACGCTGTGAGGAGGAGGGCTTCGTGTTCATCGGGCCGAACCCTCGGGCCATGAAGAGCCTTGGTAGCAAGCTTTCCGCTCGGGCGTTCATGAAGAAGGTCGGGGTCCCGGTCATGCCAGGTACCTTGGATCCGTTGAGGGACGCCGAGGACGCCAAGGTCAAGGCCAGGGAGATCGGTTACCCCATCATGCTGAAGGCCTCGGGCGGAGGCGGTGGCCGTGGCATGAGGGTGGTGAACACGGACGAGGAGATGGAGGACTCGTTCACCAACGCCAAGAACGAGTCGGAAAAGGCGTTCAAGAACTCCACCATCTACATGGAGAAGGCGTTCTTCAAGGCAAGGCACATCGAGTTCCAGGTGGTGGGCGACTCCCGCGGGAACGCCTATTGCCTGGGCGAGAGGGAGTGCAGCGTGCAGCGCCGTCACCAGAAGATCCTTGAGGAGACGCCCTTCGACCGCGGTCAGTCCTGAGCTGCGCCATCGCATCATGGACCTGTGCGTTGAGGCGGTTAAGAAGTCCGGATATACCAGTTTGGGCACCTTCGAGTTCCTCATGAGCGAACATGGGGACCTGAACTTCCTGGAAGCGAACACCCGCATTCAGGTGGAGCACCCCATCACCGAGGCGGTCACCGGTCTGGACCTGGTGGAGATCCAGCTCAACATCGCTGCGGACAAGGATGTAAGCCAAGTCCTCTCCTCGGTTCGGCCAAGGGGCCATGCCATGGAGTTCAGGATCAACGCAGAGAACCCGTTCAGCAACTTCATGCCCTCGCCTGGGAGGATCGAGAAGTACATGGAGCCATCAGGCGAGAATGTGCGGGTCGACTCCGCTGCCTATGAAGGTTACGTGGTGCCTACCGAGTTCGACAATCTGCTCGCGAAGCTGGTGGTGTCTGGAGCCACAAGGTCAGAGGTCATTGCCCGTTCCAAGGACGCGCTGGACCGCTACACGGTCTCCGGCATCAAGACCACCATACCCTATCACCGGCTCATATTGCGGAACGCCGATTTCAACGCGGGGAACTACAACATCGAGTTCATCAAGGACCATCCCCCGCAGGAAATGCTGCGCCACACCGAGTTCTCGCTCTTCGAGTCATATGGTCAGTGAAGCGGGACCTCAAGGACGGTCGTGTATTCTGGGCCGCTTCGGCTGAGCACGGACTTTTTCAGCTTGATCGAGGATACCACCTGCTCACCGAATTCCTGGTCCTTGTAACGCTCCACCATCTTCTCCGAGGCGAAGGAGGCCTTAGGGTCCTTCACCCGAGCCATGGTCAGGTGCGGGGAGAACGGCCTGTCCTCCTTCGCAATTCCGATGATGGCCAAACCTTCCTCCAATATCATGGCCATCTGTGCCAGCGGTTCTGCCCCCTTGAGGCCTACCCATACCACCCTGATCGGGGGGCGATGGGGGAACGAGCCGGCGTTCGTCAATCGTAATGAGAACGGGGGTATGCCCAGGACCGCCTGCCTCATCACGGCCTCGATCTGTGGGATCAAGTTCTCATCGGTGTCCCCAAGGAACTTCAAGGTGATATGCACCGCCCCCAGGTCGACTGGCTTGAGGCCTGGGCCCACATTCATCAGGTCATGATGGAACTTGGTCAGGTTCGGCTGAGGTTCCACGTCCACTGCGATGAAGGCCCGGAATGTCGTGTTCCATCCCCCGCTCAGTGCTCGATGAACTTCTTGATCTCGGTAACGACCTTCTGGGACTCCGCCCTCTCCATGATGTCGATGGCGGGGGACGTGCCTCCAACGATGTGCACCTGGACCTTGGAGATGCCCTGCAAGGCCATGGTCATGAAGTATCTGTCCTTCATGTAGGTCAAACTTCGTTGGCCTGCGGATTGCCCGCTGTGAATATCGCCACCGCCTTCTTGCCAGGGGCCAGACGGGGCTCGTAACGTTTCGGTCCCTGGGCTGGGGCCAGCAACGCATACATGCGGTCGACCATCGCCTTGAGCAATGCCGTCTCCGCCCCCATGTAGATCGGGGAGGCTAAGATCATCGCATCGCATTGGTTAAGGTCCCGGTAGATCTGGGTCATGTCATCCTTGATGGAACATTCGTTATGTTTCTTGCAGTGCATGCAGGCGATGCAGTCCTTGATCCTCATGTCCACCAGGTCGTAGTAGACCAGGTCCGTGTCCTTGTGGTCCTCGGTGGCCTTCTTCAACAACTTCGCCGTGTTCCCGTCCTTCCGCGGGCTCCCATTTATCGCAACGATCTTCATCAAGTCCTCTCCCTTCCATGCAATTGACCAATCATCATTGCAGGCCATGACCTAAAAAGATTGTGTCAGTAGTGGGTCAACGTCGACACCGGGAGGTCCTTGGCACATGTCAGGGGAGATACGGCGAGAAGCGCATTCTCGACCCTGGCCGCCGCCTCTTCGATCTCCTCGCTCATCACTTCTCCGAAGTCCATGCACTTGGGCTCGATGAGGAGCAGCGCTATTCTGGCACCAGTTAGCATCCCGACATAGTCGCTGAAGACCCTCAGAGGCAATGTGTGCGTGGAAATGGACGGGACATCGGCCACCTCCTCGACATCGTACAGATGGGCCGCACCAGGGTCGAGACCGAGCAACGCGGCATCGATAAGGAGGACATGGGAGGGCTGGATGGAGACGATCTCGTCCACGAAGCTCTCGGGCACGGTCTCGCACTCGATGAGATGGACCGCCTGCGATGTCTTTCCCCTAAGGCCCTCCACCACCCGGACCCCGACATAATCATCGCAGCGGATGGAGTTACCTATCCCCGCCACTACGATGACGGAGGCATCGCCTAGCCAATTCCGTAGCTCCATCTCGAGCCGACCATCATGTCCTCTCAATGCCACCGCCTCGGGTCAATATGGGTTCGCATGGGATAAGGGTTGGGCGATGGGTCAGCGCTCCAACCTGTCGACCAATCGCCCGCCATGGTCGAACACCTTGACCTCCAGCGGCATCTGTCCGATGGCGAAGTGGGTGGCGCAACCGAAACAGGGGTCATAGGCTCGGAAGGCCATCTCCACCTTGTTCAGTATGTCCTTGTCCACCTTTCCACCGTGGATCAGACCTTTGGCCGCGTCCCGGATGCTCATGCAGATCGCCGGGTAGTTGTTGGTGGTGGCCACGATCATGTTGACCTTCTTGACCAAGGCCTCCTTGTCCAGGTGATAGTGATGGACCAGTGTGCCTCGGGCCGCCTCGACGATGCCGATGCCCTCGCCTGGCTCTCCCGGTTGGTTGCGCACATTGGTGCTGGTTATCTCCGGGTCGCTTGCCAGTTCCACCGCCCGCTCCGCGGCGTAGAGCAGCTCGATCAACCTGGCCCAGTGGAATACCAGGGTGCCATGGGCCGGCTTCCCCAGCGCTTCGAACAGCCTCTCGTACTCTGCATTGGCCAGCGGCGTGCCCATCCCGTCCGAGGCATTGAGCCGACCTAAGGGACCGACCCGGTACACTCCGCTTCCAGGCCCATCGATGAAGCCCTTCCAGCCGACCTTCGTAAGGAAGGGGAACTTGGAATAGGTCCATGCCTCTGACCTCTCGCTGATGTGATGGGCATAGTCCTCCGCCCTGAACCTCGAGAACTCCTTGCCCGATGGGTCGACCACCCTCACCTCACCATCATAGAAATTGACACGTTTCCGGTCGTCCACGGTACCCATGTAGTAGGTCCTCATGGTGTAGGCCTCGTTCAGGATCATCCCCATGTACTGTGGGTTGTCCAGGACAGATCTGATGGAACAGTTGCAGGGTGAACTTGGCGAACTCCACCGACGACCTGGACATCTCCAGGATGGAGACCCGGGACTCCTCGCTCAGGGGTTTGCTCATGCCCCCGGGCAATCCGCTGACCGGGTGAGTGGCCTTTCCACCGATGATCTCAGTTATCTTCTGGCCATAGGCGCGGTGCTTGATGACCTCCTTGGCGACGTCGAGACCGGCCTTCTCGATCACCCCCAGTATGTTCCGTTTTCCCACCGGCGCATCCGGTCCCACGATGAAGTCAGGACCGCCCAGATAGTAGAAGTGCAAGGTGTGGTCGTAGATGATGTAGCCCATGTACTGGAGCTCGCGCAGCTTCTTCGCCGCCGGAGGCGGGTCCACCTTGAAGGCGGAGTCCAAGGCCTTGACCGAGGCATAGTGGTGGGCGACCGGGCAAACCCCGCAGATGCGGGTGGTGATGATGGGCATGAGCTCGGCCGGGCGTCCGACGCAGAAGGCCTCGAAGCCCCGCAGCTCAGGGACCTTGAGGTAGGCGTTCTCCACCTCTCCCTGGTCGTTGAGGAAGATGGACACGCTGCCATGCCCCTCGAGCCTGGTGATCGGGTCGATGGTTATCTCCTTCATTGCTTCATCACCTTCCTCTCCAGGATGGACGAGGGCAGACTGTACATGTAGAAGATCCCCACTGGGTCCTTGATATCGGAGATGAGCTTGATCATCTCCTCTTCGGTATAGGTGCCGGAATCCCCTTCCAGGTTCAATATGGAGGCCAAGGCGGAGATCATGCCAGCGCCCAGGTCGGATTGGTTCGGCGTCGCTCCCCCGCATCCGGTGCAAGGCATGTCCACCTTGAGACATTGGGCGCCGCAACCGCTTCGGGTGGCCATCCCCATGCAGATGATCCCCTGCTCCATCAGACAGCGTTCTGGCTCTGGGACGATCTCGTGCACTCGGTGGATGCTGGAGATCTTCTTGTTCTCCCTTTTCCGCGGGCATTGGTCACATACCGCCCGCACCGGTGCCAGGACCGACCCTTTTTTCGGAAGGTCGCCCTTCAATATCGCATCCAATGCGTTGTTGATCAGGACGACGGGTGGCGGACAACCAGGCAGGTAGTAATCGACATCGACGGTCTGGCCTAGCGTCCTCACGGTGTCGTGGAAGACCGGGATATGAAGCGTTCCTTCCCTCACCTTTGTGCTCGGGGTCGGGAGCGCGCTGGATCCCTCAGAACTGTCGCCATCGCCATGGTAGACCAGTTCCAGGATGCCCTTGGCATCGCTGAGGTTGGCCAGGCCTGGGACGCAGCCCTCATGGGCGCAGGACCCGAAGGCCACCAACGTCTTGGACTTGGCGCGTAGGAGCTTGGCCATGTGTTCCTGCTCGCTGTTCCGGATGGAACCGTTGAAGAAGGTAATGTCGATGTGCCCATCGGGCATGGCCTCCACATCGTTGTACTTGACATCCATGGCCACCGGCCAGAAGACGATCTCGACATGCTTCACGAGCTCGAGGATGCGCTCGTTCATGTCCAGGACCGCGATCTCGCAGCCCCCGCAGCTCGCCCCCCAATAGAACGCGACCTTCATTTTCCCGTGAATGAGCCATCCCCCCTTGCCGTCCCGTTCATGAGATACTCATGGATCGATCTGGCCGCCCGTTTGCCCGCCCCCATGGCACTGATGACCGTGGCCGCGCCGGTGGACACGTCACCGCCGGCGTAAACGCCCTCCAGGTTGGTCCTCCCGTCCGCGTCGACGGCGATCGTCCCGTTGCGAGGGTTCGTCCTGAGGCCTTCCGTGGTGCGCTGGATGATGGGATTGGGAGTCTGCCCGATGGCGATGATCACCGTGTCCGCCGGTATCTCGAAGTCAGAGCATGCTATGGGCTGGACGCTCTGCCTCCCGCTCTCGTCAGGCTCGGTAAGCTCCATGCAGGTGCAGCGCATCGATCGGACCCAGCCGCGCTCATCGCCGTAGAACTCCACCGGGGCGCTGAGGAACTTGCACATCAGTCCTTCCTCCTCGGCGTTCTCGATCTCCTCCCTCCTCGCTGGCAGTTCGTTCCTCGAACGCCTGTAATTGAGACAGACCGTAGCTCCCAACCTCATCGAGATGCGCGCACAGTCGATGGCCACGTTCCCTCCCCCGATCACGACGACGTGCTTGCCGATGCGGATCGGGGTGTCCTCCTCCGGGAAGGAATACGCCTTCATGAGATTGACCCGGATCAAGAACTCGTTGGCCGAGTATATGCCGCCCAGGTTCTCCCCGGGACACCCGGTCCACTGAGGCAACCCAGCCCCACTGCAGATGAAGATGGCATCGTATCCCATTGCGAAGAGCTCGGGGATGTTGTGTATCCTTCCGATGAGATTGCCCAACCGAAGGTCCACGCCTAGGCTTTGGACGTACTCGACCTCCCTCTTCACGATGTCCTTGGGCAGACGGAACTCCGGGATGCCGTAGCTCAGCACGCCTCCGGCCACATGCAACGCCTCGAAAAGGGTCACCTCGTGGCCCATCTTCACCAGGTCCGCCGCCGCGGTAAGACCGCCGGGGCCTGCCCCTATGACCGCCACCTTCTTGCCGGTGGATGGCACCCTCTCCGGGACCTGGACCCCGTTCCGACCCTCCCAGTCGGCCAGATAACGTTCCAACCGACCGATGCTGATGGGGTCGCCCTTCTTGCCCTTGATGCACATCTTCTGGCACTGTTCCTCCTGAGGGCAGACGCGGCCGCAGACGGCGGGCAAAGCGTTCTTTGATTTTATCGTGGCGATACCTTCAGCATAGTTCCCTTTGACGATGCAATCGATGAATTGGGGGATGGGCACCTCCACCGGGCACCCTTTGCGGCACTGCGGGTTCTTGCACTGTAGGCAGCGGCGGGCCTCCTCCACGGCCATCTCCTCAGTGTAGCCAAGGGCCACCTCATCGAAGTTCTTGACACGCTCCTCGGGTCTGCGCTTCGGCATCTCCACTGATGCATGCTTCTCGGAGCATACCTCTTCCTCGGAAGGCACAGGATCATTTCCTTTCACACTTGCACCCCCCGCCCGACTCCCACATTATGGAGCTCAGCCTTTCCTCGGGGAGCATGGTGCGCTGACGCTTTATCAGCTCATCGAAGTTGGTCTGGTGCCCGTCGAACTCCGGACCGTCGACGCAACCGAAGAGCATCTTGCCGTTCACTGTGACCCGACATACCCCGCACATGCCCATGCCATCGATCATTATCGGGGTCAGGGTGACCACCGTCGGAATGTTGAATGGCCTCGTTATTTCGCAGACGGACCTCATCATAAGCACTGGCCCCATGACCACGCAACGGTCGAACCTTTTACGTGCCAGTAGGTCCTTTAGGAAGTCCATCCCCATCTCGCCCGCCGTGCCATCGTCCGAGGCCACCAATACCTCATCGCTGAGGGCCATTGCCTCCTTCTTCATGAACAGGAACTCGCCGCTCCGACAGCCGAGCACTGTCGTGACCTCGTTGCCAGCTGCCTTCATTGCCTTTACCTGGAGGAGCAATGGGGCCACCATGATGCCCCCTCCCACGCACAGCACTCGGCCGAAACGGCCGATCTCGGATGGGTTGCCCAGAGGTCCAGTCACATTGAGGAGGACGTCCCCCTCCGCGAACGTGGCCAGCTCCTTCGTGGATTTGCCGACCTCATGGAACGCGAAGGTCACCGTGCCCTTCTGCGCATCGAATTCGCATATTGTCAAGGGTATCCTCTCGCTGCCGGCCCTGGCGATGACGATCAGGAATTGACCAGGCCTAGCCTTGGCCGCCACTTCCGGAGCGTCCACCTCGAACATGGTCATCTTGTGGGCCAGATCCCTCTTGGCCAATATCTTGTAGGTCATTTCTCGACCCCCTTGGTTTCGGCCAAAGGGCAAGGTGGGAGGAGGGATATCCTTTCGTGGAATGTTTCGAATTTCCGGGCGAACTCGCCCTCACACCTGGGCGATATCTCATGTATCTCGAAACGGTCCGAGAGACCTTGTCCTTCGAGATATCCCAGGAGGACCTCCAACTGGCGCTCCGCGGCGTCACGCCCGTTTTGGAGCTTGCAATCCTTGGCGGAACAGACGACGGCCATCACACCGTCGAACCCTTGATGGAAGGCGTTAACAACGTGCAATGGGTCCATCCCTTTGAAGCATGGCACCTCCAGCATTAGGGCGTTTTTGCCCTTTAGCATCTTTTGTGGGTCATCCAACGCTGAGTACTCGGACCACTGGCAGCTGAACACCAAAATGGAGGACTTGCTACTTCTTGCCTTCATGCTCGTCGCTGCTGCGGCGCAGGTCGCGAGGATGTCCTCGAACCGATAACCATTGACATGAATGGCATTGTGCGGACATACCATCTGGCAAGCCCCGCAGCCCATGCACTTCTCGGTGATGATCGTCGGTGAGGAGAAAGGCTCGGACCTTATGGCTTCGTAGGGGCATATGAAGACACATTTGCCGCAACCGACGCACTCCTTGCTGTCCCATATCGCCTTGCGGGAATACTTGACCACCTTAAGGGTGTCATCTGGGTAGCCAAGCTGCTTGATCACCGCCTTGCCGAGGAGCATCCTCCTGGCTTCGATCTTAGTGCCTTCCTTCATACGGCAGAAATCGTCATGGCACTGAATCGAGACGATGTTGCTGAAGCCTGACTTGAGGGCATTGAAAATGAACGGTGTGGGAATGCGTCCGGCGCAGGGGACACGCATGATCACGAAATCATGGCGTTTATGATCTTGTTCCATCAGGATCTGTTCGATCTCCCCTTTGCTTGGCGAGTTGCCCCGGCACATCATGACCAATGTGTCCGCCTTTCTGTCTTTGCGGGCGGAACGGATCTGGTCCAAAAGTCCTTCATAGTCATAATAGGTCATGTCGATGGCCGAGACCGGGCAGGCACTGGTACATATCCCACAGACCTGGCATCTTTCGATGTCGATCCTGACCTTTCCATCCTCGGGTTCGCGGTCTAATCGCATTGAAAGGGCATAAGGAGAAACAGACCAAGCAACGACTGCATAGGTCTTGGTCGATCTTGACCGTGGCAACGCAGTTATCGTTCGTTCCAGCTCCCCCCTCTAGGGCGATTCAAAGTTATGGGTCAATGAAGACGTTCCTTGCTTTGGCTTGGAAGACCATCCCCCACCTGAACACCGGTCGTTCATCAACAGGCCACCTTCAAGAGCCCCCAATGGCTACCTTCTTCAAAGTGATTTGTTGGATAATGGCTATGATATTTAATTCATATGGCCGAATGTTCGTGCTCGGCACTGAATCGGTATGATTGATCGAAAACTCCAGCTCGACTCCGGTCTCAACGGAGAGGTGGGGTAGGATCCTTAGGAATCAGTAAAAAAAGGATGGTTGACGGCTATTATCTAGCCGTTCATATAAATTAGATGGGCTTAAAGCTCGAGGGCTTTGTTCGGGCACTCGTCCACGCATGCACCGCAGTCAACACAGTCCTTCTCGCTGATGACCGCGATCTCGTCGACCTTTATGGCGCCGCTCGGGCAGGCGTCCTCGCACGCTCCACATCCAACACAGTCCTCTTTCTTGACCTTGACGACCATTGGTTTACACCTTGGGGCGGTAAGAATCAGGATACCATATAAAATCCTTACGATGTTTTGGATATCGCAACGGATGGAATGTTACCATTAAAGGTCGATCCGGAAGCCCTGACATTCCCCCTGGTCACCTATCTTCCCATAGTCCGATAATGATTTCCCTCACTGTCCTTGATCACAGCAAAATAGGCGATATCGAGTATGGCGGACTTTTCTCTGACGACCGAGCCGCCCAGAGGCGTCACCTTATCCAGGACCGCGTCGATCGAGCTCACCTTTATTTCAAGGAACGTCGACGTCAGGCCGTTCGTGCCTCTGATATAAAGGCCGCCATTGATACCGCCTGGTTCATTTGGTTCCCCTTGCTCATCCACTGCCACTGTCCTCGCCGAATGGAAATCACCGCCACTTCCAGCGATGCCTTCCAACTCCCACCCGAACAAATCCTTGTAGAATTCGCATGCCCTTCGCATATCGTCGACCGGAATATCGAATCCTTTCACCTTGTCCATCATCCATCCCCTCCATGCCTATGGCTCAGGACCGCACGACCAGGACCGGCCATCTCGATCGCCTGCTCACCGCGTCCGCCACGCTCCCCACGGCGTCTGAGCGGTTGTGCCCCATGCCCTTGCTCCCTACCAGGATCATGTTCGGTCTGAAGCCATCGGCGTACTCGAGTATCTTGGCAGGTGCCGGTCCGCGCAAGATCGCTGCGGTCACTTCCACCCCTTCGTTCCTCATGAAGATGGTGGCATCCTCAAGTATCGATCCCGCCCTTCGTTCCGCATCTGGATCTTCCTCGATGGTCAATGTCCCAGAGGTGCCTTGTTCCAAGACGTAGATCACCACCACTTCGGAGGCCGGTACCTCCTTCGACAGTTGGGCCGCCCGATTCAAGGCCGAAAGGCTCCCCGCCGAACCGTCCACCGCTACCAAGAGGCGGAGAGGCCTGAGATCGTCAAGAGTACTTCCGGAGTTCAATGCGGACCTCCGAATGATTAGGGGCGGACATGGCTAATAAAACCATTCCGTGGGACCGCGATGGGCTAGGCCAGCCAGGCAATTAGAAATAATGGCTCTGGCAATCCCGTAACGATGCAGTATGTCTCTGGGCCTCATCCTCACCGAGGCCGGTTTCCGTCCTGGCCACATAGGCTTTGAGGATGGGATGGTCAAGGTGGTGGGGGAAGGCTCTCGGGATGATTCCCTGATTTCCGGATACATCCTCCCCACCTTCGTCAACGCTCATACCCATCTCGCCGATTTCCGCGTCCCGGTTGACCTGTCACTGGACCTGGAGCAGGTGGTAGCACCACCTCATGGATTGAAGCACAGGTACCTGTCCCAGGCCCCCCCTGAGGAGATCGTGCGTTCCTTCAATCTTCTATCAAGGAAGATGATCAAGAACGGCATCTCGAGGTTCATTGATTTTCGAGAGGGCGGTCTGGAGGGGGCAAAGCTCCTGGCAGGGTTGAGGGGGGGCGGGGCCACCCCTTCCATCATGGGCCGACCTAAAGCCCATGTATTCGACCGGGAAGAGATAGAAGGCATCCTTCAGGTGGCGGACGGCATCGGCGTTTCCTCGATGATGGACTGGCCCTATGAAGAGCTAAGAGCTGTGGCGGAGCTCACACGCTCCAGAGGGAAGAGGTTCGCATTGCATTGCTCGGAGAGGGTCCGGGAGGACATCGACCTGGTGCTTGATCTAAAGCCCTCCTTTTTGGTCCACATGGTGGAGGCGACCAATGGAGACCTGGAGCTCTGCAAAGGAGCGAAAGTGCCCATAGTGGTCTGCCCCAGATCGAACATGTTCTTCGGAAAGGTGCCACCCTTGGCGAAGATGGTGCGGTGCGGCGTCGACCTGGCCTTGGGGACGGATAACGCCATGACCGCCCTGCCCGACATGGTCACGGAGATGGAGTTCGCCGGAAGGGTGCTCCGCAGCCAGGGCGTGCATCGGATGGAACCGGTGCTGGACATGGCATTCCGCGGAGGAAGGTTAATTTTAAATGAGATGCATAATATAGGCATGACGCCTGGGTCACCATGCGATTTCATGGTGGTCAGGTCCAAGCAGGGGGACCCGGTCACCGACCTCGTGCTCCGTTCCGGCGAGCGCGATGTCAGGCTGGTCTGCGTGGGAAAGAACACCTGGAGAGGATGGCGATGAACTCCTTCAAAAAGATACTGATTCCGACCGATGGGAGCGAATATACCAAGACCGCGATAGCGAAGGGACTGGCCTTGGCGAAGTCCATGGATGCTGAGGTAACGGCCATGTATGTGGTGGACCAGACCTCGTTCATCAACTTCCCCATGGACTC
This sequence comes from Methanomassiliicoccaceae archaeon, assembly GCA_963806355.1. GTDB lineage: Archaea > Thermoplasmatota > Thermoplasmata > Methanomassiliicoccales > UBA472 > JACXTP01. Next base: position 75,407 of record CAWDXN010000007.1, read on the forward strand.
GACCATCGTCTCCGTCTATTCCTTGTTGGAGAAGGAAGGAAAGGAGGCAGTGGACTATATCGTTGCAGAGGGGCAGAAGATAGGTGTCAAGGTCATACCGGTGATCGAGGAGGGCGCTCCGGCCCGTAAGATCACTGAGGCCTCGAAGAACTTCGATCTCATCGTTATGGGGACGCTCGGGCGTACCGGTGTCTCCAAGATACTGCTGGGCAGCGTGGCCGAGAAGGTGGTGCGTTATGCTCAATGTCCAGTGATGGTCATCCGGACCGATATGGAGGGAGAGCCTTGACCACCGTCGAAGATGTGATGACGTCCAACCCGATAGTCGTTCAGGTCCCGGGAAGCCGCATCGATGTGCTCAAGACCATGGTCAAGAACAACCTCACGGGCCTGCCGGTGGTGCGACGCAACGACGGCACCCTGGCCGGGCTGATCACCAGGCAGGACATATTCGCCAAACCGGACGAGGACCAGGCCGCCATGATCATGAAGCGAGACCCTGTGACCATAGGGCCCAAGGACTCTGTGGAACATGCGGCCCAGATCTTCAGGGACGCTCGCGTCCGCCATCTGCCGGTGGTCGACAATCAGAAGCTGGTAGGCATCGTTACCCCGACCGACCTTCTAGCCGTGGTTGAGAAGAGGGGCATCGATAGCCCCATCGAGAAGATCATCCGCTCCGCCTGCGTCCCCATCTACCAGGAGGCGACGTTGGCGGTGGCCTCGGTCACCCTGAAGGTGAGCAAGTCCACGGCATTGCCGGTCCTGGACGAAGCCGGTCGATTGGTCGGTATCATCTCCGACCGCGACATCTTCAACAGATCCTACGTGGATGGCAATGTGCCCTTGACCGACCTAGGTCTCAAGGATGAAGCGGATGAGGTCTCCATCGAGGGGCTCAAGAATGTCATGAAGCTTTGGTACGAGCTCTCCAAGGTGGAGCTGCCAGGCATGCCGGTCAAGGACATCATGGTCCGGGACCCGGTGACGGTGTTCAAGAAGACCTCCATCTCCGAGGCCGCTCGCATCATGCGCAAGAATGATTTCGGCCAGCTGCCGGTCCGCGACACCAAGGACAACTCTGCAGGCGATGATCTACGACCACGACGTCATCTCCATACTCGCCGAGAAGGAGTAAGCCCCCATGGCCCAGTTCAACTCTGGGGACGTCCTGTCCCTATGCAAGAGGAGAGGTTTCCTCTACCCCAGCTATGAGATCTACGGGGGCCTGGCAGGTTTCTACGACTATGGTCCGCTAGGGGTGAGGATGAAGCAGAACATCATCGACCTCTGGCGGTCGATCTATGTCCTCGAGGAGGGATTCATCGAGATAGACTCCGACATCGTCGGTCCGGAGATGGTCTTCAAGGCTTCTGGACACGCAGAGAACTTCCAGGACCTGATGGTCACCTGCAAACTGTGCGGAGAGGGTTTCCGCGCCGACCACCTGGCCCAGGACTTCCACCCCAACCCCGGTGCCTTGTCCAAGGCTGAACTGCAGGCTTTGATCCAATCGGAGAACATCACCTGCCCCTTGTGCAAGGGGGACCTCTCAGACATCGAGGAGTTCAACCTGATGTTCAAGACCAAGATCGGTCCAGGCAGTGGCCGCATCGGCTATCTTCGTCCTGAGACCGCCCAGGGCATCTTCGTCAACTATCCCAATCTCTATCGCTACGCTCGGGAGCAGCTCCCGTTCGGCGTCATCCAGGTCGGACGGGGCTACCGCAACGAGATCTCACCGCGCCAGGGGGTCATCCGCCTGCGCGAGTTCAACATGATGGAGGCGGAGCTGTTCGTGGACCCCGCGGACAAGAGCTGGACGCGCTTCGCGGCGGTCAAGGGCGAGAAGGTCAGACTGGTCCCGAACAGTGACGAGCAGGAGATCGAGACCACCTTCGGGGAGGCGGTGGAGCAGGGCATCATCGCCCACGAGATCATCGCCTACTTCCTGTGGTTCACGCAGCGTTTCCTGCACCGGGCCGGGGTGGACCCGGGGCGCTGCGGTTCCGCCAGCATCAGAAGACCGAGATGGCCCATTATGCTGCGGACTGCTGGGACGCCGAGGCTCTTCTGAGCTTCGGCTGGACCGAGATCGTCGGCGTCGCCGACCGCGGCTGCTGGGACCTGTCCCGCCACATCCAGTTCTCCGGCGTGGACCTGATGGCCTTCAAGCGGTTCGACGAGCCGAAGGAGGTGGAGCGGGACGTCATCAAGCCGAAGTACGGTCTGCTCGGCCCCGAGTTCAAGGCCAAGTCCGCCAAGGTCGGCAAGGCCCTGGAGGGATGGACGTCTCCAGCCTGAAGGATGGCAAGGTGGAAGTGGAGGTGGATGGAGAGCGGTTCGTGCTCACGGAGAAGTACTTCGAGGTGGTCAGGATCAAGGAGAAGGTCAACGGGATCAAGGTCGTCCCTCATGTCATCGAGCCATCCCACGGCCTGGACCGCATCATCTACACCTGCCTGGAGCACGCCTATTCCGCAGATGGCGAGTACACCCGGCTAGGCCTGAGCCATGAGGCGGCCCCGATCAAGGTCGGGGTGTTCCCTCTCATGGCCAGGGACGACCTGGACAAGAAGGCGATGGACCTGGACCGAAAACTGAGGGAGAGCGGTATCGTCACCTATTATGACGATTCGGGCTCCATCGGCCGGAGGTACGCCCGCATGGACGAGGTCGGCACCCCGTACTGCATCACTGTGGATTATGAGGTGTTCGAGAACGGCACGGTCACTGTGCGTGAGCGCGATTCCAGCCGTCAGGTCCGCCTTCCCTTCGAGAAGGTCGTGGACGCGGTGAAGGCCTTGCTCGAGGGAAAGCCGTTCGATGGCATCGCATGAAAAACTTTAGGTAGGGGCGGGGCATCACCCACCCGTAAAGTGGATATATAAAATCCCTTTCAAGATCACAGTCCAGTAAGTGCAATGAGGTGTTGGAATGGTTGGAGATAACATAGAGGCGTTGAAGAGGAAGGAGATCCTGAGGTCCGAGATAGATGCCAACAAGCTCGAGGACCTGATGACCACCAAATTCGCCACCATCGACTCGGAGATGGCCCTCTCCGATGTGGTCGGACGGATGAAGAAGGAGAATCTGCACGAGATCCCAGTCGTTGATGGCAAGAAGCTACTCGGCGTGGTTAGCTTCAGCACCCTGATCCGAAAGAGAAGTGTAGTCATGGGACAGAAGGCGAAACATGTCATGGAGATCCCACCCAAGGTTAAGGCGTCGACACCCGTCACCGAGGTGGCCGAGACTTTCATCTCCACCAGCTACCGCAACCTGCCCATCACCAAAGGCTCACAGCTGATTGGTATCATCTCCCGAAAGGATGTTGTCAAGCTGATCCTGAACATCAAAGAAATTCGCAACATCATGGTGCAGGAGATCATGTCCACCGAGATCAAAGCGGTCCAGGAGAAGGCCAACATCAAGGATGCTATGGAATTGATGAGCAAGCTTGATATCAGGACGATCCCCGTGGTCGATAAGGACTTTAGGCTCACCGGGATCATTGGCATACGCGACATCATCGATTATTCCTGGGGCGGTTCAGGGACGAAGAGCATCAAGAAAGGCGCTTACGCTCCCGAGAACAACCCTATCGAGATAACGGTCGCATCGCTCATGCACGACGGACCTGTCACAATCGGACCTGGGGACACCTTGGGCAACGCGGTCAAACTGATGATCAAGAAGAACATCTCCACCTTACCGGTCATCGAGAAGGACGAGTTGAAGGGCGTCGTGACCAAGTACGATGTGCTGGAGATGATCGCCTCTGTACGCATCCGCGACATGGTCTACATGCAGATCTCCGGACTGGAGGAGGAGGACCGTCTCTCGCTGGACGTCATGGAAAGGGAGATCCAGAACGGCCTGCAGAAGGTGGCCAAGATCACTCGGCCCCTCATGTTCTCCATGCACGTTCACAAGTACAACAACGAGGGCAACACAGCCAAGTACTCGTTGAACGCCCGGCTGCACACCGAATACTCCACCTACACCGCCACCGCGGTGGACTGGAACCTGATGAAGGCGACCGTCGACCTCATGAACAAACTGGAGAAGGACGTCACCGAGACGAAGAAGGTCAGGGTGGAGAAGAAGCGCCGCGGCTCCAAGTGAGACCATCAACCCTTTCCCAGGGGGAAACGGTACCCATCCGTACCCTCTGGTCCAATCACCTTTTTATTAATGAATCGGTTCTCTGCCGTGCGGTCCATTAGATCTTGGTCGAAGGTTCAGTTCAAAATGAAATAGTGACACCTTTGGGCAGTCCGTATGGAGCCTTGAACTTAGATGGGTAGGACCGGCCAAGGGCCTCGACGAATTGGGACCGGTCCTCCATCTGGTATTGGTGACGGCCCCTCGAAGATCCAAAGGTTACATCATAATAGCTCGGGTCCTCATCTCCGCCTACGCTGTATATTACCACCACTTCGAAGAGTTCGTTGTTGTTTATCTCAAAATTGCCAGGTGTCTCCTTGAGGATGGTCGCGGGATCAATGGACCGGTACCTGTCGGCGTAACCAGAGGACCAGGCCGCCATCTGTCCGGAGACCTGCCCCCAATAGCCCTTTCCTTGAGCCTTCGCCTGATTGCGCGCATCGGTGACAGCCTGGTTCATGACCTGCTTGGTGACCTGTGCCATGATGAGGCGTCTCTCTGTGATGACCGCAGCGAAGCTGTCCCGCCTCCCTAAAGATCGTGGTTGCCACATCGGTATGGCGACCAGGACGCTTTCCCCCGCACCCTGGGGCGCAATCGGTTGAGCCGTGGCGGTTGGAGTGGTAGGGACCGTAGGATTTTGGACCTGAGCGCCGCAGCGATTGCAGAACCGTGCCACGCCGTCCACGCTCGACCCACATTTGTTGCAGAAGGGCATGATGACCAAAGTCCGAAGCGAATGGTCAGTTCATATCCGTTGCCCAATGGTTATCATCGACCGAGAACCAGAGGAAGATGGTGAACGACCCATGAACCAGATGTAGCGAACGTCAGCAATCTTTTTTTAACCGCAAACTATCCCTCGCCACGTTATGTCGCAGTACGAGGCGGTCACCAGCGAACGCAAATGGCAGCAGATGTGGAAGGAGAGGGGCATTTACCACTTCGACTTCGACTCTGACAAGCCGGTCTATTCGATCGACAACCCGCCTCGCTACACATCCGGAGCATTGCATCTCGGTCATGCCACCGGTTACTCGCTCATCGATTTCGCCGCCCGCTACCATCGAATGCGCGGCTTCAACGTCATGTTCCCCCTTTGCTTCGACGTGAACGGGACGCCGGTCGAGGTCAAGGTGGAGAAGAAGTACGACATCACCAAGCTCACCGTTCCCCGCCAGGAGTACATCAAGCTGTGCCAGGAGTTCGCCAACTCCTTCATTCAGGAGATGACGCGCCAGTTCGAGATCCTAGGCGAGTCCATGGACCCGACGGTCTACTACCAGACCGACGCCCCCTATTACCGTCGCATAACCCAGATCTCCTTCCTCAAGATGCTGAAGAAGGGGTTGGCCTACAAGGGCACCTACCCGGTGAACTGGTGCCCCCGCTGCATCACCGCCCTGGCCGACGCCGAGGTGGAGCACGAATCCAACGTCACCAAGCTGAACTACCTCAAGTTCAAGTTGAAGGGGTCCTCTGAGCACATCCTCATCGCCACCACCAGGCCGGAGCTGCTCTGCACCTGCCAGCTCGATCGCGGTCCATCCGGAGGACGCCAAGTACAAGCACCTGATCGGCAAGGACGGCTATGGTGCCCATCTTCGGTAAGGAGGTCAAGATCATCGCCGACGACAAGGTCGACCCGACGTTCGGCACCGGCATCGTCATGATCTGCACCATCGGGGACAAGACCGACCTGGAATGGGTGATGAAGTACAACCTGCCCTTGGAGAAGGGCATCGACGAGCAGGGACGGATGACCGAGCTGGCGGGGAAGTACGCCGGAATGGCCATCAAGGAGGCCCGGGCCGCCGTCATCGAGGACCTGAGGAAGGACGGGCATCCTCATCAAGCAGGAGGACCAACCGCAGAACGTCGGCATCTGCTGGCGCTGCCACACCACCATCGAGTTCCTGCAGGTGGAGCAGTGGTTCATCCGCACCATGGACTTCAAGAAGGAGGTCCTGAAGCTGGCGGACGAGATCAACTGGTTCCCCGAGTTCATGAAGGTCCGCTTGCAGGACTGGGTCAATTCGCTGCAGTGGGACTGGGTCGTTTCCCGGCAGCGTTACTTCGCCACGCCCATCCCGGTGTGGGAGTGCGAGTCATGCAAGCACGTCGTGCCGGCCAGGGAGGAGGACTGCTACATCGATCCCACCGTCTCTGAGCCCCCTCTCCGACAATGCCCGAAGTGCGATGGAAAATTATTGCCCTGCCAGGATGTCTTCGACACCTGGATGGACTCTTCGGTCTCGCCACTGTACAACACGTTCTGGGAGCGGGACGAGGAGAGGTTCAAGAAGCTCTACCCCATGTCCATGAGGCCGCAGTCGCACGACATCATCCGCACCTGGGCGTTCTACACCATGCTTAGGGAGCATCTCATCACCGGAGTGAAGCCGTGGAACGACATCATGATCCACGGCTTCATCATGGCCCCGGACGGGACGCCGATGCATACCTCGCTCGGCAACGTCATCGACCCGATGCCCATCCTGGAGAGCTATGGGGCGGACGCGATGCGCTACTACGCCTGCACCTGCGCCCTGGGCGAGGACAACGCCTTCCGGGAGAAGGACGTGGTCCACGGCAAGAAGCTATGCACCAAGCTGTGGAACCTGGGCAAGTTCGTGGAATCGGTGGTAAAGAACAAGACCGACCGAGGTGGACTCCATGTACCGGACCGCTGGATCCTCAGTCGTTTCTCGCAGGACGGTGCAGAACGCCACCGCCTTCATGGAGAACTACCAGTTCGACCGGGCGATGAAAGAGGTGGAATCCGTTCGCCTGGCACGAGTTCGCCGACCATTACGTGGAGATGGTGAAGCATCGGGTACGCGACCCTCATGACGAGGGCGTCCGGTACACCCTGTACACCGTATATCTGGGCATCATCAAGATGATGGCGCCGATGCTGCCCCACGTCACCGAGGATGCCTACCAGAGCGGCTTCGTCGGAATGGATGGCGCGATCAGCATACACGTTAGCAAATGGCCGGAGGCGGATGCCACCGACCCGGAGAGTGAGATGAAGGGCGAAATGGTCAAGGATGTGATCTCGGCCCTGCGCTCCTGGAAATCGGACAGGAAGATGGCGCTGAACGCCGAGATGAGCTCGGTGGAGCTCATCGGGAACAAGGCCATGACACTCAAAGGCTGTGAGAGGGACATAGCCGAGACGGTGAAGGCGAAGACCCTGAGCCTAGAGACCGCCGGTCAGCTCGAGGAGCGCATCGTGGCCGTCAAGCCAGTCCTCGCCAAGATAGGGCCGATGTACAAGGCCAACGGCAAAGAGCTGGTGGAGCGAATAAAGGCCATGGAACCGGAAAGCTTCGGGAAGGCGGTCGTGGAAGGAAACGCCATGATCGTGCTCGCCAACGGGACGGAGGTCACGGTGGGACAGGACATCGTCGAGATACAGAGGTCGATGGCATTGCATGGCAAGATGGTCGAGACGGTGCAGGTGGGCGATATCCTTATCGTGATAGAACCGTAAGGTCGGCGCTAGAAAATCACGAATGTTCGTGTTTTTCGACACAAGGACGTGCAACCGTAATATCCTAGATGTATCGTAGTCTGTAACGTCGAACGTAAAGGATGTCCGGACCCCCTATATCTCCGTTCCATCCCCCCCTATATCCCCCCATTATCGCCGGACGAACAGCGTTCTGACACTTTTTTTATTTTTTCAACTGAACCTGGTGGCCACTTTCCAGATGGCCATGGAAATGATAAGGTAGACGATACCGGTGACCTCGACAAAGAGGAATAGGCCCCCTAGAAAAGCGAGAATAAGAGAGAGCCAAACCTAGGATCCCGCATGGTCCGGTAAGCTCCGAAGAGATGTTTAAGAGGGGTCACGATGGAGTCGTACACGAAATAGATGAACACTACAAGGACGATCAGGAACGCATATTGGACATAGGGAGATATTGTGTCAACAGCAAGGTCGAAGACCAGGGCGCCTGGGCTGAGACCGATGACGGTGAAGAGCCCGATGAGGAACATGGAGAGGACTGGAGTGAGCGACCTGTCCCTCCGATATCGGCGTCGACGAGGCATCCCGGGAACGGTGATGTCTTTTGGTTATTTGAAGTCCACGAATTGGCTGTTGGCTAGATATTGTCCGTCGCCAGCCACCAATAAGGTTTAAATGCATTCAGTTTATACCGAGGTTCACCTGCGGGCGTAGTGTAGCTGGTTATCACTTGAGCTTGCCAAGCTCATAACACGGGTTCAAATCCCGTCGCCCGCACCATTTCGAATTTTCATTAATATATTTTTGAATCATTAATTTAATTAGATATTCATCCAGGGAAAAGGACCGACATCCGCGGATCGCAAACTTGGCTTAGGAGACATATTTAGGTCGTTGTGACTAGTATGATTGAAATAGTTAATTAGTAGCGATGTCCAAGTAATGACAAGGTAATTTGATGGGTAAAAAATTCGTGATCGAACTAAATGGAGAACCTTCTGAAAAATTGGCTAGGATCAAAGCCGCAGCTGCTAAAAAATATGTTAGTTTTGAAGGGGATGTCAATGAGGGTTATTTTTCAGGGGGAACTGCCCTTGGTCTATTGATCAGAGGGACCTATTCCATCAAGGGTTCGATAATCAAGATCAATGTTCTACAAAAACCGACGTCCTATACATGGAAAGATGTGGAACTCGAATTAAGGGAATTCATTGAAGCGTAAAACACCTTTCTGATTAACCATATGGATGATAAGAGAGGATCGCCCTTTCGATATGAATAGGATGGGGGTTAGGATCCATTGCTTCCTTGGTGCTTTCTATTTTTCTAATTATCAGCAAGAGAATCAGCATCTAGAACAGAATACCTACTGGCATGAAAAGGGGCTGATTCCGGTAATTGGTAATCAGGCCAAAACTTTATTCAAATCCTATATGATTTATTAATCGGTACTCGGCATGATAAGCATACTCCTGATTGACAACGATCCGTCGCTGTTGCACCTGTGCAAGACCTACCTGGAGCGCTCCTGCGACCTTAGGGTGGACTTCGCCCTATCGGTCAGGGATGCGGACGACAAGCTTGCCGAGAAGGTTTTTGATGCGATCGTGTGCTGAGCACCAATTGCCCTGGCGAACAGGCTTGGAGTTCCTCAAGAGGCTCCGTCTAAAGAACGATCCTATCCCCTTCATCTTGTTCACCGATTACGGCAGTGAAGACATCATCATCGAGGCTTTGAACGCCGGTGCCGATTATTATGTCCGCAAGGGTGGCGACCCGAAGTCCAAGTTCGCGGAACTGGAACACATGGTCCGGGACGCGGTCCATAAGAGGTGGCATGACGAGGCGCAACGTCTGCGCAACGCCGCTTTCGATGCCTCAGCTGTGGCATATGTAATCACCGACCCGGAGTTCCTAATAAAAGAGGCGAACGAAGCATTCGCCAAGGCATGGAACCTCGAGAAAAGGAACGAGGCCTTGGGAGCGAACTTAAAGGGATATCTATTGAGCGGTGAGGTGGTCAGCGTCATAAAGACCTCCGTTGAGTTCATAGGAAAATGGGAGGGAGAGCTCACCGCGAAGAGAAAGGATGAGAGCACTTTCATCACCTATTGTCAGGCATCACCGCTTCATAGTCCCGTAGGGGACGTAACTGGTTATTTCTTGACCATTTTGGCCAACCCGAAGAGGATCGGCTCAGAGAATTTGCCGACCTCGGGCGATGCCAGATTCCGCGCTTTAGCGGACACTTCCAGCGAATGGTTATCGATAATTGACCAGAACGGCGATGTGGTCCATAGCACCCCGTCCTCGTTCGAGCTATCCGGATACCGAGCTTCCGAACTGCAAGGTCGCAAGTTCAGCGAATTCGTCGATGAAACCCATCTTGACCAATTCGCTACCGAGATGAAAACCGCATCAGAGCGGGATGAAGTGCATCGGTTCGAGACCTCGATACGACATCATGAGGGAACGTCCATTCCAGCGATCGTCGAACTGAGCAGGTTCCAGGAGGAGGAAGGGGACAACGCTGGTGATCGCCAAGGTCCAGAGGCATTCGCCAATCGAGGTCGCATCGGCGATCGGACACTGAGGTTGCCGATCCAATTGAGATCGGACCAGCCCCCCAGGTCGAGTCAGTTCCCGCCCCAGTCGTGATGGCCGTACCTATACCCATCCAAACCCATGACAAAATCGAGACCGAATCGGTCATCGCCACTTCCAAAGCGGACCAAGAACCCATCGTCACCCGCAAGGACGATCTGGAACGTCTGGAGCTTCTTCAAGATATGTTGCAGATGGAATCCCTGTCGGCAGATGAGACCTCTAAAGTGCGGTTCGAGGAAATGGAGGGATTGCTGGCAACCGTCATCGCCCATGCCAAGTTCGCAGAGGAATACGACGCGATCGGGTCGGAGCCAGTATGGCAATCCGTTTATCAATCGTTCCAGCGCGCCGTTTCCGACTCCTCACTGGAACGAGCCTACGTCATGAACCTTACTAACAAGCTCGAGGTCCAGGCCGACCCATTGCTGGAGAAGGCTTTCCGTAACTTATTGGACTTCACCATTAAGAACGATGGCGACGCCCATAAGATCTGGATGACCTATGAGGTTGAGCAGGAAGGGGTTCGCATCATATACGAGGACAATGGGACCGGGATCATCCCTGAGCAAAAGGCCTCACTTTTCCGTGAGGGACAGGACAAGTTCCATGGACTTTGCATCGCCCAGCATATCCTGAGAACCACCGGGATAGATCTCGTTGAATCAGGAGACCCGAACAAGGGGTTAAGGTTCGAGTTGTTCGTTCCCCTTGACCGATATCGTATAGAATGATGTCCCTTCCAACGGGGATAAGGTCCGAAGCCCACAAGGGGAACCGAGATCGGTCTCTGCCACGGGATGATGGCATCATCTAATAATTATTAACTTATATTATAATAAATATTAAATTATATTACTTCCGGACTTTGATCTCGGCAACATTCCTCGCCTTGATCAAGACCTGAAGCTTGGTCAGATTGGCAGGAATTGAAACAGTGTCAATGTTGACCATGCTTCCAACCTTGCCCTTGAAGGTATCCCAATCAACATCGTCCGCGAACGAAAGGACCTCGATGTTGCTGAAACATATTGGGCCATCCATCGACTCAAGGTCCCTTTTCAATACCTCTAGCTCCTCGATGTTGTTGATGCAATATCCAGGGTTGGCGACCTTCTCAACCCGTTCCCGCATAACCTCAGTGGTGAGCTCCCCTATTGAAACGCCCTTTCTTTTTGCCTCGGCTGCGAACCTGGCATAGACCTCGTCTTCAATGCCTCTGATGGTGACATCGGTCATATGAGCCACTTCCTACCGCTGGTGCATGAGCGGCATGGGGATTAAAACCTCCCTAATGTAACATCGAGTGAGATGGTCATGTGTGGTACCATCTGATTATCTACCGAATCAAGAGCCAAAGGATCGCCCCCACAGTAATGATGATGCCTAAAGGGGCTTCTTTATGGAATAGATGGACCAGCATGTTCGATTTGATCCTTCGATGATTTTTCTCAACTGCCTCTGGCCTCTTTGCAGATCTAGCGTCATCTTCCACTCTCAATCTTGCACGACAAATTTGCCTGTTGAATCAGCAATTGGTTCTCTTGTGCCTTTGCATCGTATACAGCGTTCCCAATCTTTGGTGCGTATATCATCAATATCACCATTATCACCATTATATTCTATTGACTATTTGTAACTATCATATGCATTGAATTGAAGAACGATTCTTCCCAGACACAATCATGTCATGGAAAAATGAGCGGGTTGGCCATACCATTAAATTTGAAGGATAGGAATTCAGGGCGATGAACGATGCCTTAAGGACGGACGGCCAAGATGATGAGGACAGAGGGGAAGGAGGCACCGTCTCCGCCAAGGATGTGGTGATGCGGTATGGGAATATCATGGCCCTCGACCATCTTTCGATGGAGATACCCACAGGCATCGTGGGTTTGCTAGGGCCGAACGGAGCGGGCAAGAGCACCTTCATCAAGGCCGTACTAGGGCTGGTGGAACCTCAAGGCGGGCACGATCACAGTCGGAGGTTTGGACTCCCGGCAGAATGTGCTGACCATCCGGGACAAGGTAGGCTACATGCCCGAGCACGATTGCCTGGTAGAGGTCATGACCGGCGTTGAGCTGGTCTCATACTTCGGGATGATCTCGGGGATGTCCAAGAACGATTCCATCCCTCGGAGCCATGAGGTCCTCGACTTCGTCGGGATCGGGGAGGAGAGATACCGACCCATTTCGTCCTATTCCACCGGAATGAAGCAAAGGGTCAAACTAGCACAGGCGATAGTCCACGACCCCGACCTTTTATTCTTGGACGAGCCCACCAACGGCATGGACCCGCTCGGCCGCGAGGAGATGTTGGATCTGATCGAACGGATAGCCGCGGGCCACAAGTCGATACTGGTCTCATCTCACATATTGCAGGACATGGAGAGGGTATGCGAACATGTCATCATCATCAACAACGGAAGGGCGGTGGCACAGGGCAGCCTCAAGAACCTCTTGGGGGCCCAAGAAGGAAGGATGAAACTGGTGGCCCGTGGCATCCCAGAGGATTTGGCCTCCTTCGTCAAGTACTTGGAGAGGGAACAACAGGTGATCTCAACTTCTGAGGAACATGGGCAAGTGACCGTGGTCCTTATCTTGAAAGGACCTAGTGGCGATATCTTCGCCGCAGCTAAGAACGCCGGTGTGCAGGTCCGGTCCTTGACCGCGGATCTGAGCACGCTTGAGGAAGTCTTCATCCGCTCGGTCTAGGTGTATCATATGGGTCTGGATCCGATACGATACAAACCTTGGAACGGGCAGAGGACTGAGCATGCCAAGCGCTTCTTGGTCATCACCGACCATGTGTTCAGACAGAAGCTGCGGTCCAAATGGTTGCTCGGGATCATCATTCTCGGTTCGATCCTGGTGTGGGTCTTCCCGATCCTCATATTCTCCTTATCGCCCCATGATTCGCTCACCACGGAGATGATGCTGGAGACCTTACAGAATGAACTGCTCTTCATCTTCGTCTTGATCGCCGCCTCTCTGGTTTGCGCCGACCTCATTTCCGAGGACCTGAGGGGGAATTCCCTGGTCCTTTATCTCTATAGGGCTCTGCGACCGGAAAGGTATCTGCTCGGCAAGGTCCTAGGTGCCTTGCTGGTCATGTCCCTTTTTACGTTCATCCCACCCATCGCGCTAGGGATCGCGGTCATGGCCACCCAGACCGGCCCGGACTATCTGGCTAGCGCGGAGGTCATCGCGCGCACCGTGCTCGCTGCAATTTTGACCACTATCTTCTTCGTGCCTGTGGGCATGATGCTCTCCTCATTGACCACCAAGCGTACTTACGCCGCAGTGGGCATATTCATGTTCTTCTTCACCATGACCATCGTGGCTGGCATCTTCTCAGAGTCGGACATTAACTGGCAATTGCTGGGCCCGGGCAATCTGCTCAATTTCTGGTATGACGTGATCTTTGGCGAACCATTGCCCGAAGGATTGAGCTCGGCCGGGATGGCCATTATGACATTCCTTTTGCTTGTTCCGCCTTTGATCGTGACGTACTGGCGGATATTGTCGAAGGGGGTTGGCAAATGACCGACCCAGTGATCTTGGCCAACACCTTGTCCAAATGGTATGGGGAGGTGATCGGTCTCAACAGCTTCAACCTTGAGATCGGCAAGGGGATAACCGGCATCGTGGGGCCGAACGGGTCGGGAAAGAGCACTTTGTTCAAATTGGTGACCGGTACGATAAGGCCGAACTCCGGGACACTGTTGGTAATGGGGCAGAGGCCTTGGAAGAACCCTGTGCAACTGACAAAGATCGGGTTCTGCCCGGATTACGATTTCCTACCCCCAGACCTGACCGGGAGGGAATACCTCATCATTCTCCGGAGGCTTGCATGGGATGCAGGGAACGTCCCTTGACACCAGGATCGAAGAGGTCCTCGCCGTCGTGGAGATGAAGGGGGCGGCCGACCGTAAGATGGGAGGTTACAGCAAGGGCATGAGGCAACGCATGAAGATCGCCGGTTCCCTCATCCACGACCCTGAGCTATTATTACTTGACGAGCCGCTCACTGGCACCGACCCCATGGTCCGTCGCGAGATCATCGATCTTGTGAAGCACTTACACAAGGATCATGGCCATGACATCGTCGTATCCAGCCATGTCCTGCATGAGATCGAGAGGATGACCCACCAGGTGGCATTGATCTATAAAGGAAGAGCGGTCGCCTCCGGGGACATCTCGGAGATCAGGAGGCTGATGAGCGACCATCCGCACGATATAGTGCTGGAAGGGAAGGAAATGCTCGCCTTGGCCCGCTTGTTGCTGGATAAACAGTTCACGGTCTCGCTGGAGCTCAGTCCGGACCGACGGACGCTGCATGTCAAGGTCTCCCAGCCAGAGGAGTTCTTCGATGAAGTGCCAGACCTCATACGGGAGAGCGGGAGCACCATCGAAAGGATGGAAAGCCTGGATGACGACCTTGAGTCGGTGTTCCGTTATCTGGTGAGGTGGTGAGATGAGAACGCAGTTGCACACCACCGGCCTTAGGACGTTGACTTGGTTCTCGGCCAAGAAGCTCATCGTCCATCGACGATGGGCCATCGCCCTGTTGATCGCCATACTGGTAGGGGCGGTGATGGGTTACTTTGCCACCGAGATCGAGGAGGGCATATCCGCCGCCAGCGATCTTCTTAACATATTGGTCCTTTTCTTTTTCATGCCCATCCTGGCATTGATCTATGGTGCCTCGATGATAAGGAACGAGATCGACGATCGGAGCATTACCCAGGTCCTTACCTCACCGATGGACCGTAGGCTCTCATATTTAGGCTACTATTTCGCCCTGGCCCTGGTCTTGGCCTTGTTGTTGATGTTGGTGACCACCATCGGTTGGGCCTGCTTCTTTGCGGTAAAAGGTTTCGATGCAGCGTCCCTCGAGCTACTACTTGGATACCTGTTGACCGTCTGCATCGGAGCGTTGGTATACTCCGCCCTGTTCCTGGTGTTCGGGGTGGTCCTTCGTCACCCCATCTACCTGGGCCTGTTCTATGTTTTCATATGGGAGGACTTCGTGGGCTCCATACCCGGGGCGGCTGAGAACTATACCATAAGACATCATCTTCTTGTCCTGGCCTCCTCCTGGATCGATTATGGGGAGGTTGCCACCATGACGGGAGAACCTTGGATCGTCGGCGATGGTGCTCTTTGGCCTCACCATTGCCTTGCTCGCGATCGGGTCATGGGTCTTCTGGAACAAAGAAGTGCCATGATGTGGTGACATTAAGGGGTCATCAAGGAGTGTGGGTTCGACGAGCATCACTCAGTTCGTTTGCGCAGTTTGTAACCCGTCCCTTGGAACAAGGCGATCATTTCCCCGCCCTGGAACACCTTGGCCTCGTAAAGGGAGGTGCTCTTTGTCTCGCAGATCAAGATGGCCGTTGCCTCCAATGGGCCACGCCCGGGACGCACATAATTGATGCTGGCGGAGATGGCCACCTGATACTCCGGACCTAGATTGCCAGCGATGGCGAAGGCTTGGTCGGCCAGCGCGAACACCGTCCCCCCGTGGGCTGCCCCCAGTGAGTTCTCTTTCCCCTGGATGTCCATCCTGACCCGTACCTCGCCTTCCGGAGATATGCTCACTAAATCGATGCCCATGAATCGGGCGAACGGGGATGAGATTATCCCCTTCAACCGTTCGATCACTTCAGGCGAGCGGGCTTCCTCCCAGTCATTGGCCATGATATCGAGGCTTCCAAGACCTTGGGCGATAATAATGGTTGGGACCGCTCGCCGGTGCCTGCATCCGATTCCAAATTTAATTACATCGTCCTGGAAAACAAGAGCCAGGAATTAATAACAGAACGCTTCTCCCTCGCATCGACGTCGGAATCGGATCGAGGAGGAGAGTTGGAATGTCAAATGTGGTTAGGGTCCGTTACATCAAGCCTGGTGAACTCCGTTCGATGCTAGCGAACGAGAACTGGGATTTCGAGCTAATAGATGTGCGGAGGGAGGACGAGTTCCGGAACGGACACATCCAAGGGGCTCGCCTCATCCCACTGGACACATTGGAGTCCAGGGCTTCAGAGCTCGACCGCAGTAAGGCGACCGTGCTCTATTGCAAATCCGGGAAGAGGTGTCAGAGGAGCGCCCAGATCCTGGGGGAAAAGGGATGGGATGAGGTCTATGTTCTTGATGGCGGGTACGATTCCTATCGCTCATCACCCTAGTCCCTGCTCGTCCAAATCAGTTTCCAAACCTATACCTCAGGAGCTCGACGCCGCCACGCATACGCTGGGAGCGGGTGAGCTCTAACCTGGGCACATCCTCGTCCTTCTCTGCCTCAGGACCGAAGAAGAACCGGTTCTGCGACGTTCCACCCAGGAGGTAGGGATATATCATCACGACAAGTTCGTCTGCCAGTCTCGCGCGAATCAGGGCAGAGGCCAAAGCCCCGCCGCTGTCCACCCTTATCGTCCTGACGCCATGGTCTTTGTGAAGGACCTCCAACGCCTCGGCCAGATCCACCTTGACCCCTTTTGTCCTAATGACACCGACCTTTACCCTTTCCAAGTATGACATATACTCTTTCGGGGTGCTCTCGGAGCAGAGGACGAGGACCTTGCCCCAATATGGTTGGTTCTGCAGTCGCCTCCAGGTGCATATCCTTCCTTGACTGTCCGTTACCACCAGCATCTGCTTACCCTCCTCTTTCTCCAGCAATGGCTCCAAATGCTCGCCGTCGGGCTCGAGCCCCGCCATCAGAAGGGTGTTGGAACCAGTGAGGGTGGCGTCGGGGTCCAGCTTCGCCGCGACCTCGTAATATAGATCGACGTCCCCAAGGAAACGGTCCGTCCTTCCATCCAGGCTCATCGCGGTATGAATGATGATGTGTGGCCTCATGCTCTCTCTGATAAAAAGGGGATCAAGGCCTTATTAACGGATCGCCAGGAGGGGTGAAACTGATGTTCAAAATAATGGTCCGATCAGATAGAGGAGAAGCATGTCGACGAAAATGATGAAGAACATGATGGAAGAGAAATTAAGCTTGGAATGAAGCACGACATCGAAACCTGGCCGTCCATATCTCGATAGTCCGTAAATGGCCAAGGTCGTAGGGCAGCAAGGATGCGAAGAAAAGGACCCATAGCTCCCGAGCGGCCCCAAGAAGGTCTGCCATCGCCCCGATCAAGAAGAGGAACGAGCCTAGCAGGGTCACGGCCATGGCCAGGACCATCCCTGACCGTAGCCCTATTCGGACCAGCAAATTGTTCTTGCCGGCCACCCGATCGGATTCGATATCAGGCATCTCCACTGTTATTATGAAGAAAAAACCATAACCTAAAAGCACACCCGCCAAAGCCAAGAATTTGAGGTCCAGGGCACCCAAGGAGCACATGTAGCCCAGACCAGGCATGATCATCGCCGCCGCGATCGCCGTCGTTACCTCTCCCCATCCCCGGTAGACGAAACGTAGGGGCGGTGCGGTGTAGAACCAACCAATGAGATTTCCCCCCCATGCAAAGGGAAGGAAGTACCATGCCGGATGGTAGACCAAGAAAAAGATCGTCGCCATGATGGCCGAGAGCAGCATCAGACCTAACGCGATCCTGAGCGCTAGAGGTCGCAATTCCGGTCGTTGCACCAATATTCCGCTTCCTCCGGAGATCGGGTTCCTCTTCGAAATGGCGTCCGCCTCGACATCGAAATAATCATTGCTGAAGGAGACGGCAAGATGGGCTGGCATCATTATGCTGTAACCCAAAAGGAATCGGTCCAGCGATAGAACGCCATCATTGTACACAGCGAACATGAACCCGAGGGCAGTATAGTAAGAAACCAGGGATGAGGAAATGAGGTCGGGCTAGCAATATTATCGATGATGCCATGGACCGATCGACCTGCTGCCCTTGGACGATGAGGTTCATCCGTTTACCTATGGTGAGTCCCTCGTATTTATGAATTTATAAATATTGAATATTATAATAAAAATATAGTTTATTTAGGGTTTGACCCCATATCGCCGCACGTGCTCCCATGAGGCGGGCTGGACATCCTTTTGGTAGACCTCCATGTCGGTCCTTCTGAAGTCCTCTCTATCCTTGCCCACCGGGCAGACCTTGATGCAGATCCCACATGGCGATATCCCTTTGATGTTCAATTGCTCGCTCCTTTGCCTGCATAGTTCCTTCTCGGTTATTCTAGAAGGATAGTCCTCGGACCAAAGGGCATGGACGGGGCAATGGTCTACGCACCTGCCGCAACGCAGGCACAGGTCGGTCTTCATGACGTCATCCGGCTCGATCGACGCCGAGGTAAGAATGGATGTGAACCGCACCCTCGGTCCGAACCGCTCGGTGAGGAGCATATTGTTCCAGCCGAAGGTGCCCAACCCTGCCAGGTATGCGGCATGGCGGTGGGAGAAGAAGGCCATCGGCCTCTCTTTGAGGGCGGATAGGCTTGCATAACCGTCACGGGGGACATAGACGGAAGGGTGACCGAGCTCATCCAGGACCAGGGATATCCTGTAAGCCGATTGGTCGAGGAGGGAGTTCACGGTCTTGTATTGCTCGTGGTACCAAATGGATGGTGCGGTGTCGATGATCGGCAACGATATCGGATAGCCGATGACGACCACCGATCGACACTCGGGATAGATGGACCTCGGGAAGAATTCCTCAGGCATTCCCTCTAACGCACCCTCCGCATGCCAACGGTCTGCCGGGGCCACGCCGAAAAGAGGGATGTCCTGATGCCTGATCCTCGCGGCCAATATCGTCCGGAGCTTGTCCGCCATGCTGAATGATTGGGGCGGGACGCAGATAATCCTATGCTCGCTCCCCAGACCTCAAGGCAGCACGATGGTCCCCACGATCCTCAACTTCCCGCCCTCGAGCTGGGTGAGGACGGCCTTGGACCCTGGCGGGAAGACCAGCTCCTTTTCCAGGACCAACTTGAGCTTGGGCGACTTCCAGTCCGAACCGTTCTCGACGGACTCTACGCGAGAGGGCTGGAACTGCATCCAGTGCCCCACATGTAACACCATGCCCTCCTTCAAGGGGGTGGGCCAATATTTGATGAGCGTGGCGACGACGGTGAGTTCATTCATGCATCGAATGTCCTTGTCGTTGGTCAGAACGGACCCTCGGTCCAGTTCGTCGGACTCGATGTTCTTAAGAGCCAGCCCGACCCGATCACCAACGTCCGAAACATCATAATCGTCGTCATGTTTTTGAATGGAACGGACCTGGGCCTGTTTTTTGCCCGGCAGCACGTTGAGGACGTCGTGGCGGCGCACCGTCCCCTTGGCCACATAACCGAGAACTACGGTGCCCACGCCTTTGACGTTGAAATGGTGGTCCACCGGGACCGACCCTGACGACGAAGCGCCCTCGGCAGAATCCACTTTTGCAGCAAGGTCCAGCAGCATCTCACGGATCTTGATCGGATCGGCATCGATGAACTCGAAACCATCCAAGGATGTGTCCTTGATCAATGGCAGGATGCGGTCCGGGGTGAGGTAGTTGCTGAGAACGAACCATCCTTTCCGTATGCCTAGACAGTGCATCATCAATATGCTCTCCCCCAGCTGCGCATTTATCTCGTTGACCACGACCAAGGCGGATTCGGCCATGGAGCAGGCATAGAACAATGGAGCTAGGCGCTCTGGGTATTTCGTGGGCTCGATGAGACTCACGGTGTCCTGCCCTTTCTTCATGTCATAGAGCGTGATATCTGATGCCGTGCCCTTCTTCCCCAGGGCCTTGGCGTAATCGTTGGGGGCCAAAACCACCACGTTCATATTGCCCATGGCTCGGCGAGCAGCGAACCCATTTTTAACCTTTTGCCGGGACAGGTACTGGCCGGGAATGGGCGGCAAACAATTTATATCCATATCTTGTTATTTTTTAACCAGGGTGAGTCAGCTGCAAAATGGCAATGACGATTCAGGCGACCTGAAGGATAAGATGGACCGTCTTCGTTTCCAGTTAGGGCAGATGCAGCGGACCGCATACGAAATGCAGGTCCCCTTGGTGGTCGTCTTCGAAAGCCTGGACGTGTGGGGGATGGCCGAGGGAGTGAACCGTTTCGTGCGATGCCTTGACCCAAGAGGATGCGATGTGCATTACACGATGGCCCCAACCCCACATGAGAAGGAGCAACCTTTCATATGCCGTTTCTTCAACAGCATGCCAGCCCGGGGACGGGTGGCGGTGTTCGACCAAAGCTGGTATTTCTGGCTCGTCTATGACTACTATAAATCCGGCGATAAGAAGAGGGCCAAGAAGCGGATGGAGGAGATCCGCATGATGGAACGACAATATGTGCGTCAGGGGTGGGTCATCCTCAAGTTCTTTCTGGAGGTCAAGAAGAAGGAACTGCGCCGCCGCTGGGAGGAGGACCCGAAGGAGCCTTGTCGGGGCGAATTCCGAATGGCCGGTGACGAGTTCATCAAGGACTATGAGGATGTGTTGGACCTATGGAAGGAAGTCCTTCGCGAGAACGACATCCTTTGCGCACCCTGGCATTGGGTCAGGGCCGATGATGTGGACATGGGTTCCATGGAGGTCATGGAAAAGGTCTTGATGGAGATGGAGCCGATCCTTCAAGGATCGATGGGGACCTGCCGGGCCGGACTGGAGACCAAGGTGCCACCCCCCCTCCCCCCTACCGATCGTGCTCGCCCAGGTCGACCTGTCCTCCCACATGCCCCTCGAAATGTACAAAGAGACGCTGGACACTATTGCAGAGGAGATTGGACCAGGCCCAATGCGATTGCTTCAAGAAACGGATACCCACCATAATCGTTTTCGAGGGCTGGGACGCGGCCGGGAAAGGGGGCAACATACTCCGCCTCACGGCCTCCTTGAACCCCAGAGGTTACAAGGTCATCCCGGTGGCCGCCCCCTCGCAAGAGGAGATCAGACATCACCACCTCTGGCGTTTCTACCGGGACTTCCCCCTGGACGGACGTATCGCCATTTTCGACCGGAGCTGGTACGGACGCGTCCTGGTGGAGAGGGTGGAAGGTCTCGCATCCAAAGAGGAGTGGAATTGGGCCTATGAGGAGATCTCGGAGATGGAACGAATGCTCACTGGTCATGGTTGCAACTTGATCAAGTTCTGGTTGCACATCGACAAGGATGAACAGGGGAGGAGGTTCAAGGAGAGGGAGTCGAACGAGAGCAAGAGTTGGAAGTTGACCCCTGAGGACATCCGGAACCGGGAGAAATGGGACGCGTATGTTCCAGCCATCGAGGAGATGATCGCCCGGACCAGCACCAAGGAGGCGCCCTGGCACGTGGTCCCGTCCAACGATAAAAGGTACGCTCGCACATTCGTGCTTGACAAGGTGGTGCAGGCCATGGAGAAGGGGGCGAAATGAGCTTTCCGGAGCCTTCATGGCTAGATAAAGGTTTAAGGATAAGATGGCTATCGGTAGATGAGTGTAAACACCATGGGAAATGGATTCAAGGGTTTTGGCCTTGACCCGTTAATATTGAAGGCCATCGACCGCATGGGGTTCGTTGACCCGACCCCGGTCCAGGAACAGACCTTGCCTCTCCTGCTGGATGGCAAGGACGTCATCGCCCAGGCCCAGACCGGCACTGGGAAGACCGCCGCTTTCGGACTTCCACTGCTGCAACGATTGACCAGAGGGCGCAAGCCCTATGCCCTGATCCTTGTCCCTACCAGGGAGTTGGGCGTCCAGGTCGCGGAGGAACTGAAGAACCTGGCGTATTTCATGGATGATGTGCGCGTCCTTCCGGTCTACGGGGGCAGGAGCATTGACGAGCAGATATCCCAGCTCAAACGCGGCGTGGATATCGTGGTCGGGACACCTGGCCGTCTGATCGACCACTTGCAGCGCAAGACCTTGGACCTAGGGAGATCGAATATCTGGTCCTCGACGAGGCGGACCGCATGCTGGATATGGGTTTCATCGAGGACATCGAGTACATCCTCGCCAAGATACCCAAGATCCGTCAGACCATGCTGTTCTCGGCCACCATACCCGATGGGGTTCGGGAGATCGCCGCCAAGCATATGAGCGACCCGATCAAGATCACGGTGAGCGAACAGGACCTCGTCCTCCCCACCACCAGGCAGATCTACTTCAACATCGAGCGCAAGAACAAGATCTGGGCCTTGTGCCGGGTGCTGGACAAGTACCAGCCCAAGGCCATCGTGTTCGCCCAGACCAAGATGATGGTGGACATCATCGAGAAACGCTTGCTCAGCTACGGATATCCGGTCGCCTCCATCCATGGCGACCTGACCCAATCCCGCCGGGAGAAGGTGCTCAAGGACTTCCGCTCCGGCAAGATCATGGTCCTTATCGCGACCGATGTGGCCGCTCGAGGTCTGGACATCGAGGGCGTCACCCACGTCATCAACTACGATATCCCGGAGGACCCGGAGGTCTACGTGCACCGCATCGGCAGGACCGGCCGGGCGGGCAAGGAGGGCATCGCCATCACCTTCATCACGGCCACCGAGATGTACCTGCTGCGCAAGATCAAGGAATATGGCGTGGTGGATGTCGAGGAGGAGCAGGTCCCGGAGACGGGCAGGAAGGACATCGTCAGACGTATCACCGATTACACCGATGTGGCGGACATATTCGGCATGGTGCGAATGCGGATCGATGTGGGAGAGGTTGACGGTCTGCGCAAGGTCGACCTGATGGACTTCCTCTCCAACCAACTGCGCCTTGGGGACATGGACATCGGTTCCATACTGATAGAGAAGGAGCACTCCATCTTCGAGGTCCATAAGGATGCCGCTGTGAAAGTGGTCAACGGTCTGAAGAAGACCACCCTCAAGGGCAAGAAGGCAAAGCTGGACATCGTCCCGGTGGAGAAATACTGACGGAGCTGAGAAAGCTCCGTTGCAACGTTTTTTCACTTCTTCCACAAGTTACCGCCGAGCATGCCCCCCAGCCCGAACTTCTTCTTTTCCGCGGACCTCACCCTTCCCGTGAGCAGGATGTCCCGTTTGAACAACCAGACCGACAGCAGCATCGTTGCCGTGGCGAAGATGGCGCAGTAGACGATTCCCGCCACCACCAACCCGTAGTAACCTAGGGTGATGTTACTTATCGCGAACATGGGGGCGGAGAAGGGGATGGCGAACACCAATGCCTGAACCGGACCGGGAAGGCTGGCGAAATCACTGAAGAGGCTGATGAACATCGGGATCAGGGCCAGCATGGTGATGGGCAGCGTCATGGATTGGGCCGCCTTGTAGTTCTTCGTGAATATCCCCAAAATCATGCACAGGGCGAGGCCGCATAGCAACGCCAGGAATAGAGATATGCCGATCAGGACGTAGTCCTCGATGCCAAGGGCCAGTCCGTATTTCTCCAGATCGATCTCGGAAGTACCGGTGAGCGACGAGTAATAGAAACCTAGCCCGACCATGTAGATCATTGACACTATGAGACCCACTACCGCCGCCCCGGCGAGCTTCCCCAGAACGATCCAGGTCCGTTTAACCGGTAACGTCAACAGGGTCTCCAGGGTCTTGTTCTCCTTCTCGTTGCCCATCGACGAGATGACCATGCTCCCGGCCATGATGATGACCAACATCACGATGAGGGGGACGATGAACTGACCCTGGGATAGCACCGCGTCCAATTGGGAAGGGGTGACCCCCTCGACCTCCTTGTCATTTAGAAATGTGGTGCTGGACATGACCATGGGTTCCAGGACCAAGGTCGCGTTCGCGGTGTAGTTGGACACGATCATGGCATAGGAGATATCCGTGGACAATGTGTCCAGCGCCCCGTCCTACCTTACCGCTATCCAATGAAGAGGACAGTCCGGTCCCTTTCATGTGGTAGAACACCTGGACCCAGCCCGGGCTTCCGTCCAACAGGTTGCTGGTGAAATTGTAAGGGATATAGATCAGTGCGTCTCCCGGCCTCACCGTCCAGAAGCATTGCCCTGCCCTCGTCCAGGTCCGTTCCATTGTAGACTATCGTTGTAGAGGCGTTGAGCGAGGCCCGGGCAAAGTCGCCGATGGCCCCTGTCATCGTCGATGATAAGCCCTATCTGTGCCTTCTCCTCCATCTCCTCCTCTAGTCCCACCGAAGGCGCTGCCCAACATCGCAAAGACGATGGCCATGATTATTATCGGGACGAGGGTGGCCGGCGTGAGGAGCTCTCGCACCTCTTTCCAGAAGATCCGTCCTAGACCGCTCACTTGACCACCTCCACGAAGACCTCCTCGATGTTCGAGGCCCCATACTTCTCCTTCAGTTCCTTGGGCCGACCGCTCTCCACTATCCTGCCGTCGTTGATGAGGGCGATGCGGTCGCACATGAGCTCCACCTCGAGCATGTTGTGGGATGACAGGAGCACCGTGGTGCCCTGTTGGGTCTGAGCCCTTACCACCCTACGGATCTCCTGTGCGTTCAGGACGTCCAGTCCGGACGTGAGCTCGTCTAGGATGGCCAATTTCGGTTCTATCATAAGCGCCCGGGCGACCAACAGCCTTCTCGTCATGCCTTTGCTGTAGGTCTCGACCCGGTCGTCTATGCGCTCCTTGAGATTGGCTATCTGCAATCCCCTCTCCAGCAATTGGTCCGGGTCCTTTTCCGGGGTGAAGAATCCGGATATGAACTCCAAGTAGCGACGCCCGGTCATGTTCTTGTAAGCGCCCGCATCCTCAGGCAGGTAGCTGATCATCTTCCGCACCGCTGGAGCCTCTTCTTTGAGGTCACGCCCGAAGATGGTCACACTGCCACCAGATATCTCCAGCAAAGTTGCCAGCACTCGGAGCGTGGTGGTCTTTCCCGCACCGTTGGGACCGATGAGACCGAACACCTCTCCCTCGTCTACCTCGAAGCTGACCCCTTTGACCGCATGGAAGTGGCCATAGTCCTTGGTGAGACCGCTGACCGTGATAGCCGCCATCTTTCACACCCTGCCCCTACCAAATTTGCTCAGGCACTGGCATGAATGTTGATAAAACTTATGCCAGTATGATATGGGATTTAGGAAAGGGCTCGAATTAAAAAATAAAAAAGGGCCGATGGCCCCTATTACTTCTTCTTGCTCAGCTTAGGCTTGCCGGCCTTCAGGGAGGTGAAGAAGTCGTGGTGCTCCTCTTCCTCGCTCAAGATACCCTCGAAGATGAATCGGGTGGTGGGGTCGTCCTCGGCATCGGCCACCTTTTGGATCAACTTGTAAAGTTCGATGGCCTCTTCCTCCGCCTTGATGTCATTGTCGACCATTTCCCACAACTCTCCGCCCACATGGATGGGCGCCGGCTTAGTGGTGGGGGCCTCGTCGAAGTACCAAAGCCTCTCGGCGATCTTCTCTGCGTGCTTCATCTCTTGGATGGCGATGTTCTTGAACTCCTCAGCCACGGCGTAGTGGTCCACCCCGTTCCATTGCACGTGCTGCCACATGTACTGGACGGAGGCCTGTATCTCACTCGCGATGCCCTTGTTCATCATGTCCTTCAATTTCTGGGATGCCATGTGATCTCCTCTAGTGTCAATTGACGATATTGCATAAAGTGGAAGGCAACGATATTAAATCTTTGTACCTCTGGCCCGAGGACTTGCCAATCGCTTCTTCAGGCGCAGGTACATCGACTCGGTATCGCCCCTCTCCTCTGGAGTGCTGTACAATCGGAACTTGGACATGATGCCCTCGTAGACCCCAACGGTGGCCACCACGGTGGATACGACCATCAATATCGATGTCCACCATAAGTGCTCCTGCGGTATGGTTGCCAGATAGGCCATTATTGTGGCTATGGTGTTAGGCACCAGGACCGCGGTGCCGATCACCGTCATCCAGGTCATGATCATGACCATGCGATTGTTGATGATCAAAAGTTGATTGTTGTACAAATGTTGCAGCACCGTCGTCCCGGAGATGAGCACCTCGGAGGTATGCTCAGTGAGGCTGATGTGCTTGGTGAGCGTCCAATGCCAGATTGTTGATGCGTTGCAAGGCCTTCGGGTTGTCGGATATGAGCTCAGCGTCCCCGTGTCTCAGGCGATTCAAGAGGTCCAAGGAGCGCCACAGGGCTGCCAGGTATAGGATCAGGCAGTGCTTCACCTCGAAGATGTAGCGACCCGTCTCCATGTAGTGTATGGTTGGGTCCAGCAAGGCCTCGCTTATGTCGTCCGCCTGCTCCTCGATCTTCCTCAGCTCCTCGAAATTGCGCGAATTGTTGACCTCCATGATGCGAGCGAGCATCAGGGTCAGTTTGTCCGAGGTGGGCATGACCCCAGGCAGCTTAGATATCCAGGTATCGGCGTAACGGGAGAACTGGACCAGCCGCGTCACGCTTCGGTCGTGGATGGTGAGGATGAGGTTGTCCTTGACCAGGACGTACACCGGATTAACGTCCACCTCGAGGCCTCGGATACGTATCGCTGGCATGACCAGACCGAGCTCGAACTCGTTGTCCTCGAAAGCCTCATAGCTCTGCGAGACCAGGTCCCGTGCCAGCTGCTCGGTGAAACCAAAGCGCAAGGCCGCCTGGACGACCTCCTCCTCGTCATCGATGGTGTAATTGAGCCAGGCCAAACTGGACTGCTCGACGATCGCCATCAGGTCGGCGCTGTCCTCGGCACTGACCTTCGCCACCTTGAAAGGTGGAGGAGGTATCGTGACACAGACCATCTTTGGCGCAGGCTCGACCGATTGGGACTGAAGCATTTCGTCCCCGGTGTAGTAGCTGCTCCTGATGGTCAGATCCCTCACCCCTCAGCTGTTCGGCTCGTCCGGTCTCTTTGGAAGGTTCACGCGCTTCTTAACCCACCAATACGCCAGCAATGTCGATCCGACAGTGGCGAATGTGATTATTGCCATGGTCCAGATCACCATTTGCCATTCCAGGTTGAAGACGAAACCGAATATGGTCGCCAAGGTGTTAGGCACCAGGACCGCCGTGCCCAGGATGGTCAACCAGGTCATGGTGAGCGACATGCGGTTGTTCAGTATCTGCAACTGGTTGTTGTAGAGGGACTGCAACACCTCAAGGCCAGAGGCCAGGACCTCGGACATATGCTCACTTAGCTCGATCTGCCGATTGAGCTCGTCGGCCAGCAGGCCGAAGCGGTTCAGCACCTTCTGATTGTCCGTTATCACCTCCGCATCGCCGTAACGGAGGGTGTTGACCACGTCTAAGGTCCGCCACAACGTGTTGAGGTAGGTGATGAGGGTGTGCTTCATCTCGTAGATCTGCCTTCCCACCGCGGTCCGGGGCGAGGCCGGGTCGATCATCTTCTCGGACATGGCGTCCGCCTGCTCCTCGATGTTCCGCAGCTGCTCGAAGTTCTTGGTGTTGTTCTCGTCCAGGATGCGGATGAGCATCATGCTCAGCTTGTCCTCTTGAGGCATGACCTCGGGCAGCTTGCGAAGATAGGTGTCGGCGTAACGGGAGAACTGGATGATGCGGGTGACCTCCGCTGAGTGCAAGGTCAGGATGAGATTGCGGCGCGCGAGTATGATTATCGGGTAAACGTTCATCTCCAGCCCGTCCACTCTGACCGCTGGGACCATCACTCCCACTTCCACCTCGCGGTCCTCGTAGTTGGCATAGTACCCTTTGAGCAGGGTGGGGATCATGCCCTCGCTGAAGCCGAACTGTTGGGCCACTTTCACGCCATCGGTCTCCAGGTCCGTCGAGGTGTAGTTGACCCAGGAAAGGTTGGCCTTCTGCACTATGGGGATGATCTCCTCGGGCGTGGCAGCGGTGACCTTGATGGGTTTGGAGCTCAACGAGGGAAGGGAGACGCAGATGACCCTATTGGTGACCAGGATGCCTTCTGCCTCTACGTTCCTGCCATTGACCTCTTCCTTGGGCTTCTCCACCCTCAAATTGCTGTTGTTGGCAGCGACATCCATCTCTATCACTTCCCGACCCGCGTCGGCAGGTCAGAAGCATAAGGCTTGGCCGCTTTATATAGAGAACTGTCCTAACTCTGAGATGGTTGTTTTCACTCCTGCCGATAACGGTAGCTGATGTTGCAGCTGCCTTCCCTCGACACCATGCAGGGACCCATGGGCCTCTTTGGATTACAGGCCTTGCCGAACGCGGGGCATTCCTTCGACTCTATGATGCCTCTCAGCACTTCCCCGCAACGGCAGTTGCCCATCTCCTCCTTGACCTTGGGGGCGTTGGCCAGGATGTCCCCATATAACTGCCCGGGCGTTATGCATCGCGAACTCAGGTCGCAGCTCCAGAGCGCTCTTCGGTATGATCGGGAAACCCCTCCAGTTGCGGTCCTCGGCGAAGAAGACCTCCTCCAGCATGCGCATCGCGATCGGATTGCCCTCTGGCCGAACCACCCGGCTGTACTCGTTCTCCACCTCCGCCCGGCCTTCCTTGCGCTGCTTGGCGATCATGTAGATGGTCACGAGAAGGTCCAATGGCTCGAAGCCGGCCACGACTTGAGGCACGTTGTAACGTTTTGAGAAATAATGGAACGGCTCCAGGCCCAGTATCGTGGCGACATGCCCCGGCTGGATGAGGCCGTCTATCTTGACCTCGCCCATGTCGAACAGCGCGGTCAGGGCGGGTGGAAGGATGCGATGGCAGCTGAGAACGCTAAAATTGGCCGGGGGCGAGTCCAGCAGCACCGCGGCGGTGGTCGGGCTGGTGGTCTCGAATCCAATGCCCATGAAGACGACGGTCCTCACCGCCTTGGCCAATTTGATGGCGTCGGTGGCCGAGTATACCACCCTGACGTCAGCCCCTTCCGCCTTGGCATCGGCCAAGGAACCGATGGGCGTGGGGACGGTCATCATGTCCCCGAAGACGGCTATGGTGATGCCTGCCTTGGCCAATGTTATGGCCTCGACCACCTCCTTGGTGGTGGTCACGCACACTGGGCAGCCCGGACCCTGTCGGATGTGCATGCCTGTGTCCTTGAGCATATCCTCCAGGCCGAACTTGACCAAGGTGTCCTGATGCGTGCCGCAGACGTGCATGATGCTGAGCTCCAGGTTCAGTGCCTTTATCGGACTCTAGGACCTTTTTGGCGGTGGCTTCCTCGCGGTAGCGGAACATCAGCACTCCACCACCTTGACCGACGATATGCGGCAGCTCTTCCCCTTGACCACCTTCGCGTGCGCCTGGCATGTCGGGCAGGTCAGGCTTGGCACGCTGGTATGATACGACTCATCACCGATGTACTTGGCCGGTCCCGAATATCCACATTGAGGGCAGGATACCTCGACCGCCTCGTCCTCGATGACCAGCTTGGACCCTTCCAGGTCCGTCCCTCTGGTCAATACCTCGTAGGCGAACTCCAGCTGGTCCTTGCCCAGGTAGGTGAGCTCGCCCACCACCAGGTTGACCTCCTCCACCTTCTCGTACTTATGGCCGGTCAATGCCTGTTGGACATTCTCGATGATGCTGGACATCACTGACACCTCGTGCATCTGTTGCTCTCAATGTGAGGTCGGTATATATTATCTATCGACGGTCTTCCCAAATGAGCTGGAGGGAAATGGTTGAAAGTAAGTGAGATATACCTGCCCACGGATATCTGGCAAGAAGAGAATGCCAGCCGAAGACCCCAAGTCCAGGACGGAGCTCACCATCGAATCGATCCTCGAGGGCAAGAAGATGGAGGCTTACGTCGAGCACCGGACCAAGGAGATGCACTCCTGCACCATGTGCGGGGCCATCGGCTATAAGCGGAAGCCGATGAAACAGATCGGCAACGTATGGTTCTGCATCGATTGCATGCGTCACCTGAAAGAGGTCTTGGACACCCTTTCCCAGTGGGAGGCCGAGATTCAGCTTGAACGGGAGATGAGCAAGAAGATCGATGAGACCTTGGGCATGTGAGGCCTCAGGCTTTATTCTGACCCGTGTTGGCAGTCCCCTCGGACCGGACATATCTCACAGCGCGGCCTTTGGGGCAGACAGACGCCTTGACCATAGCGCACCATTATCGAGTTCAGGTCACACCATAGGTCCTTCGGGACGATCTCTCTAAGCTCCATTTCCGTCTCGTCCGCATGTTTGGTGCGCACCCAACCCAGACGGTTGCATATCCGATGGACATGGGTATCCACGCACAGCCCGTCCTTTCCGAATCCGTAGGCAAGCACGCAGTTGGCGGTCTTGCGACCCACCAAGGGCAAGGCCAGAAGCATGTCCATGTCCTCGGGCACCTCTCCACCATGCCGCTCCACCAAGGTACGGCAGATCGCCTGGATCCCCTTTGGCCTTGACCTGATAGAAACCTGAGGGGCGAATTAGCATTTCCACCTCCTTGACATCGGCCTCAGCTATGTCCCTCGGGCCATCGAACCGGGCGAACAATTGCTTCGCTGCCTTGTAGGTGTTCATATCCTTGGTCCTTTGCGACAGGACGGTGGCGATGAGCACATGGAAAGGGTCCCGGGGCCACTCCGGTGATTGCAGACCGTCCGCTCCCGGGAAGGCCTTGCCACATATCTCCCGCTCCATGGCTCGGAGCACTAATCGGACCTTTGGGCCAGCCATTGCTTCGCCTCCCCCGCAGTGTACAAGGAACCGGTCACCAGCACGATGTCGTCGGGATTTGCCAACATCAGGGCGCGGTCCATCGCACCTGCCACCGTGGTCTCGATGGTCACATCGTCCACGAACTCGTACAATGCCTTCGCCACGGTCTCGGCCGGAAAAGCACGCTTGGTGCCTGGGCTGGTGGCGATCGCCTTATCAGCCAACGGCCCGAACTCCTTGCATATGCCGCGAAGGTCCTTGTCCTTCAGAACACCTAGTACCAGGACCAGCCCTGCCTGCTTCAGTGCCTTCAGCTCACGCGCCACCGCCATGGCACCGTCCGGGTTGTGGCTCACATCGACGATGAGCGTGGGGTGACGGGAAACGATTTCCATTCTTCCCGGCCAACGGACCTTGCTCAGGCCCATGGTGATGGCCGATTCCCTCACCTCCAGTCCCCGGTTCTGAACTTCCAGGGCGCATTCGCAGGCCAGGGCGGCGTTCTCGGCCTGATATGATCCCAACAATGGAAGCTTGACCTCGCGGTTGATGGAATGGAGTTGGACCAAGACCCCTCCCAGGTCCACCTCCTTGACCTCGAACTCCACATCTCGGCCCACTAGTAACATGGGGGACCCTCTGTCCCTCGCCACGGAATCGATGACCCGCAGACTATCCTCGCTTTGCTGGGCCGTAATAACGGTGATCCCCTCCTTGATGATGCCGGCCTTCTCATAGGATATCTTGGCCAGGGTGTCGCCCAGGAAATCGACGTGCTCTAGGCCGATGCGGGTGATGACCGTGCAGTCCGGGCGGACCACATTGGTGGCATCGAGTCTGCCCCCCATTCCGACCTCCAGTACGGCTATCTCCACCTTCTTGCGCGCAAAATGAAGGAAGGCCATGGCGGTGGTTATCTCGAAGAAGGTTAGGTCACGCCCCTCTGGGAACGCATCGGAAGAAACCAAGGACCTCATCTCCTCCGCCAGGCTCGCCATCTCCACGTGAGAGATGCTCACCCCATCGACCTGTATCCGTTCCTCAAACTCCACCAGATGGGGCGATGTGTACAGACCGGTGCGGTGACCTGCCTCCTGGAAGATGGATGCGCACATGGCGCTGACCGATCCCTTTCCATTGGTCCCCGCGATGTGCACGGAGCGGAAGCTCTAGCTGCGGGTCCCCCAAGACCTTGAGCAACTTCCTCATCCGCTCTAGTCCCAATTTGATGCCCATGCTCTCCAAGGAGTAAAGCCAGGAGATGGCCTCATCATGCTGCAATGTCATGCGCGATCCTCCTTTTCCGCGATGACCTTGACCGTCCAATCCTTCAAGGATAACCGCTCCCTCTTGGCCATGGCCTTCATGGCCTTCATGATCCCTGACCCGTACTGTGCCGCCTTCTTCGGTCGAAGGGCCGCCTCCTCCAAGCCTAAGGCTGTCGCCACCTGACGCAAGGCCACCTTCCGAACACCGTTGTTGACCAGCATGTCATCCGGTAACGAAATGGCCAAATCCACCACGCTGCGGTCCAGGTAAGGATGTCCCAGTTCCTTGCCGAGGGCGGAGGCCAGGCGGCGCTCCGCAGGAGCCCCGGTGGTAATGAGCGCGTCGGCATCGACCTTCATGCGTTGCCTGCGCTCCGAAGGGGACATGGTCTCATATCGAGCATATCCTCCGAACAGCTCGTCCGCTCCCTGTCCGCACAGAACGATCTCCTCCAATGCCGCCCTGGCGACGAAGAACAAAGGCATCTCGAAGGATAGGGCGAGAGGGCTCACCGTGCCCATGTACCTGGCCACGAAGGGCATGGCCTCCCTGATGTCGCTCTCCGCGATGGTTATACCCTTCCATGCCAGACCCATCGCGAGGGCGGAAGACTCCCCCACCTTGAGGTCGTGGGCGCCCTCCATTCCGACTGTGTACAGGGTGACGAGAACATGATTGGAGGCCAAGCTTGCGACCACGCAGCTGTCCACTCCCCCGGAGAACATGATGCCCGCCTCCGGTCTGGTCAAACGGTCCCGGACCGATCGGTCCAGCGCATCGATCAGAGCATCCAAACGGTTCACGGCGCGACATATGTAGGCCCCGATATTAATGGGTTGAGCGAGGGCGTATGCGATGCCGGGACAGAAAGTGTTATCACCGCCCAACCCGCTTCATTGGGATGGTCGACATGGACAACGTGACACGCATCGGGGTCTCCCTGGAACCAGATCTTCTGGCCAAGTTCGATGAGATGATCGCTCGCAAGGGCTATGTGACACGGTCCGAGGCCTTCCGCGACCTGATCCGGGAGGCCTTGACGAAGGAGACCTTGCAAGAGGAGGATGCCAAGGTATGCGGCACCGTGACCTTGCTGTATAACCATCACATGGGCGGTCTGAAAGAGAGGCTGATGGAGATACAGCATGCCCAACACCACTTGATTTCCTCTTCCATCCATGTGCACCAGGACCTGGAGAGGTGCCTAGAGGTGTTGATCGTCTTTGGCACTGTGCGTGAGATCAAGGAGCTAGCGGACAGCCTGGGCAGCGTAAGAGGTGTGGCGAGCGGGATCCCGGTGATGCTCTCCTCCGAGATAGAGTATCACGAACACAAGGACCATGTGCACCAAGATGATGGGTCCCATAGGCATCGGCATGATTGAACCCAAATCCGTTAAATAACCGAAGGTTCTTGATGCGCATTGGATGAAGACCTTAATCATTTCTGAGAAGTCAGATGCCGCAGCCAGGATAGCGGTCATCCTTTCCGGCGGCAACATGAAGCGGGAGAGGTCGCATGGTGTCCAGGTCTTCCGTTTCGAGCGGGGCGAGGACGAGTTCGCAGTGGTGGGACTGCGTGGCCACATCATCGAGCTGGATTATCCGGCCGAGCTCAATGATTGGTCCAAGGTCGACCCTAAGGACCTGGTGTACGCGAAGCCCGAGGAGACCATCACCGCCCACAACATCGTGGACGCACTGAAGGACCTGGCCAAGGAATCCCATTACATCATCATAGCCACCGACTTCGACCGGGAGGGGGAGCTCATCGGCCTGGAGTCTGTGCAATTGCTCGATTTCGATATGGCATACGTCAAGAGGGCCAAGTTCTCCGCCTTCACGAAGGTGGAGATCGACAGGGCCTTCTCCGAGCTGACCGAACCGGACCACCGCTTGGCCGAATCGGCGAAGTGCAGGCAGGTCGTGGACCTTGCCTGGGGGGCGGCGCTAACCCGTTTCATTTCGATAGCCTCCGGGCAAGTGGGAAACAGCTTCCTATCTGTGGGTCGCGTACAGAGCCCTACCCTCTCGCTCATAGTCGATAAGGACCGGGCGATCCGCACCTTCGTGCCCAAACCTTACTGGAATGTGTCGGGCGAGCTCAAGACCAGCGCCGCCTTCCCTGCATCCCACCAGAACAATCCCTTCTGGGAGGAGTCTGCCGCCAATGCGGCTCTGGACCGCGCCCGCACAGCCGGTGAGGGAAAGGTCGATTCCTATGATGTGGCGGAGAAGGACGAGTACCCGGTGCCGCCTTTCAACACCACCATGTTCCTGGCCGAAGCGAACCGTCTGGGGATATCGGCCAGTGCTTCAATGAAGATCGCTGAGGACCTCTATACCTCCGGTTACATCTCATATCCGAGGACGGACAACACCGTCTACCCGCGCTCGCTCTCGCTCAAGTTCGTCCTGGAGAAATTGAAGGGGACGGA
This sequence comes from Methanomassiliicoccaceae archaeon, assembly GCA_963806355.1. Lineage (GTDB taxonomy): Archaea > Thermoplasmatota > Thermoplasmata > Methanomassiliicoccales > UBA472 > JACXTP01. Next base: position 109,804 of record CAWDXN010000007.1, read on the forward strand.
TTTCAAGGACGAGGCGGAAGAGCTGTTGGCCCAACCTCACATCCGACCATCCAGGGGAAAGGTGGAGACGACGGACCACCCGCCCATCTATCCTACGGAGGCCGCCACCAAGAAGACCCTCAAAGGGGACAAATGGACACTGTACGAACTTGTTGTACGGAGGTTCCTGGCCACTGTCGCCCCTCCAGCCCGCTCTGAAAGCCGCCAGGCGGTGGTGGACGTCGCCGGCGAGAAGTTCACGGCCAAGGGCTACAAGCTACTATTCCTGGGCTGGAGGAAATATTACCCCTACATCCGGGTCACGGAGAGCGAGATCCCGGCCATGAAGGTCGGGGAAAGGACCGATGTGATCAAAGTGGAGATGGAACGTCTGGAGACCAGGCCGCCCCAGCGTTACACCCAAGGTACCTTGCTCCAGGAGATGGAGAAGCTGAAACTTGGCACCAAGTCCACCAGGCATGAGATCATCCAGAAGCTCTACGACCGCAAATACGCTATCGGAAATGACCTGGTCCCCACTGAGAGCGGCATCGCTGTGGTGGAGGCGTTGGAGAGCCACGCCAAGATCGTCACGGAGAGCAAGATGACCGCCCACCTCGAGATGGACATGGACGAGATCGCCAACGGCAAGTCCACCATGAAGGAGACATTGGAGGAGTCGCAGGACATGCTATCCGATGTGCTTGAGGTCATGGAGAAGCACAAGAAGCAGATCGGGGACGACATCCGCAAAGCCCTGGCCGAGCAGAACAACCTCGGCATATGCGCATCTTGTGGAGGCGACCTGCGCATCGTCCGGACCCGCAAGGGCTCGGAGTTCATCGGTTGTTCCAACTACCCCCAGTGCGAAGTGACGTTCAGAAAGCCCACTGGCGCCCTGGTCCAACCTACGGAGGGCAAGTGCGAGGTCTGTCAACTGCCAATGATAAAGGTCATACGCAAGGGCAACCCGCTGAAGATCATATGCATCGACCCGGATTGCGAGACCAACAAGGGCCGGGACGTGGTGGGTCCATGCCCGGAATGCGGCAAGGACCTCAAGGTGCTCCACTCCCGCGCTGGAAAGCGCTTCCTCGGTTGCTCCGGCTACCCAGATTGTAAGCGTACCTATCCATTGCCCCAGTTCGGGACGGTTTTCCCGACCGGAGACCTATGCCAGGAATGCAAGGCGCCCCTGTTCGGAATGAAAGGTAAGGGGGCTTGGACATTCTGCCCCAACCTGGATTGTAAGAGCAACGAGAAGCTCAAGGCGGCCAAGAAGGCGAAGCCAACAAAGGTGGAGGGCGAGGGGGAAGAGGGCGCACCGAAGGCCGCGAAGAAGGCCTCGGCGAAGAAGACCGGGACGAAGGCCGCTGCAAAGAAGCCCGCGGTCAAGAAGAAAACGGTTAAAAAACCGGCGACCAAGAAGGCTGCCACCAAGAAGAAGACTGCCGAGACGACCTGATCCTCCTTAACTGATCTGGATGGGTCTCCTTTCGCTATCGCAACTGTCCTTATCGATGTCCTCGATGACGACCTTGGCCTTTCCGAAGGCCTCAGGTGCCCGTTTGACCACTATGCTTTCGAGGATCTGTTTCTCCAGACCATATTGGAGGATGTTGATCACAATGTCCATGTGGGCCGATTTCCTTTCCAATGCGCCACTGCAGCGCACCTTGCCATCATGGGTGGTGACACTACAAGCTAGATAGTGTTCCGGCTCGATCTCGGCGATGCATTTGACATGCCCGATGAGACGGGTGCCGGCCTCCACGCAATCCAAGGTGATGCGGGTCATGAGCTTGGAGACCATTTCGGTCATGACCTCGGGCGTATGGGCGGTCGCGAAGGTGACATGCACCTTGGCAGCGTGGGCAGAGAAGTCCTCGGCCATCATATCAGTTCACCATCGCTTCCACGACGGGGTCGAGGTTGATCTTCTCCGTGGCAGAGGTGACTATCATCGTCTTCTCGATCCCTAACGCCTGGAGGCTCCTCTTGACCTCCTCCACCATCTCTGGTGTCGCTTCGTCCATCTTGTTGATGAGGATTATGTCTGCCGCATTGAGTTGGTTCTTCAACGGGTTGGTGAGCGCCTTCAGGATCAATTGGAAGCGCACCGCGTCCACCACCACCACGATCTTGATCTTCCCCAACGGCCCTCTGTAGAGCTTCATGGTGTCGCGGATGTTGGCTGGATCGGCGATACCGGTCGGTTCTACGATGACCAGGTCAGGGCGGAACTTCTCCGCGACGGTGCGGACCGTCTCCAAGAAATCGGAGCCAAGAGTGCAGCAGATGCAACCGCTAGGCATCTCAGTGACCGAAAGGCCGTACTTCTCCATGACCTTGCCATCGATCCCGATCTTGCCGAAGTCGTTGACGATGATGACCACCTTCTTCTTGGTCATCTCAATGATACGGCCGACCGTCGCAAGGACCATGGTGGTCTTGCCCGAGCCTAGGAATCCAGATATCACCAGCATATCCATGATATGTCCACCGGTTGGTGCGTGCTATCCAGCGGCGCCTATATAAAATTAGACGATGGAAACGACGGCCAGGCTGTCACCTGGCGCCGTTATGTTGCAATGTCCCGTCCTTATGATCCATCTTCCTGAACGCCAAAGAATTCCAGGTCCAGCTCTGACTTCTCCGAGGCTATCCTGGCGGTGCGGCAACGGCGGCACTCCACCGATTTCCCCAGGTTCCGCTTGGTGCGGACGACGTTTCGATCGGCCTCGACCACCGCCCCGCACTTACACAGTGTCCTCACTGTTGGCGCTGGACTGAACGTCATATAATTGTCCTTCTCCAGGACGTGACGCCCCAACGGGGCGACCTCGGCCATGCTGGCCTTCTGAACGGACATCATGTCCGTCTCGGCCTGCAATCGGAACGTATCCGTGTTCCGGAACATGGCTTGCGCTGAATGATTATCAACCAATGCATCCCTCCCCACTCGAAAGAAAAGCTGAGAACGATGTTTTGACCGTCCTAGATGGGAAGCCCTCTTTCTGAGCAATGAGACTATTGCTTAGTACATTTTAAACGTTTCGTATGGATGAGGTTTTATCTGTCCAGATGTATGATTTTGTACTCGTTTAAATAATTAAAATTCCTTGATGACTCAAGCCGTGTTAAGGGTTCACAAAGGTATTTATCGAAGGCTAATTTAGCCCCTAGGAATCTCCGAAGTTGGCGGACTTCTCATTCTTCCTTTATCGACGCGAAAGACGCCACGGTCAAGGTCTTTCCGACCCCAGGTATCATACGGAGCTTGTCGATGACCAGCGACCCGATGCCCTCCATGGACCTTCCCCTGACCTTGATCAAAATGTCGTGCTCACCGGAGATGAGGTGGACCTCCTGGACGCCATCCAGTCCAGCGATCTTGCCGGCAAGCTCCCTTTGCGAGACATCGTTGTTCGGCAAGAAGGATATGAGGATGAAGGCGGTGACCGGTTCCCCCAACTGCGAGTAATCTGGCACCACCGTGAAACCTTTGATTATGCCTTTTTCCATCATGCGCTTGATGCGCTCGTGCACTGTGGCCCGGGGTATGTTCAGGTCCTTGGCGATGGCCTTGGTGCTTCGCCGCGCGTCCTTCTGCAGCTCCGTCAAAATGGCGCGGTCCTTGTCATCGAGCATAATGGTTAGACCTCCTTCCCTGATAATAAATCCATTTGACCCCGCACCGGTGCTCCGTCCAGCTCCACATCGACCGGGACTCCGTTCCTAACGCTTGCGGTGACGATGCAGAAGTCCTCGAACATGTCACGGCATTTCTCCAACACCGTTGGGTCTGAGACCTCCGGGAACAGTCTTACCGTGATGTGGGTGATACGGAATCTCCCCATATCGTTCCGTGCCAGCGTGGTGTACACTTCCGCTCGCAACGAGAACATCTCCGCTCGATGGCGCTTCACGCAGTAGGTCAGGCTGGCACAGAGACAGTTGCCGACCGCCGCCGCCAAGAACTTACCGGCATTGGGATAGTCCCCTGTGCCGAGAGGCTTAGGCTCGTCCATGTAGAAATCACCGGCCTTCTCGTTATCGAAATGGATGCGGAACTTGTACCCTTCCACCAGTTCGATCTTGGTCTTGAAGTCGCCCTCTTCCATGTCATCACAGCTCCAGGGATTTGGTCTGATCGATGACGCGATCGCGGATGGCCTCGGTGGGCTCCTCCTTTTTGACGCGCTTTCCCTTGGACAGGATCTTGACCTCGGCCAAGCCCATGCGATTCGCCGCAACGGTTGCACTTGGGCGGGTTCTTCTTGGAGGTGGATATCCCATAGCTGAGGCATCTGTCGCAACGGAAAGTGAACTTCCTGCCACTCAACTTGCCTCGCTTGGCCACTGGGCGCCCCTCCTTCTCCACGATATCCATGGAGAAGTCGATTGTGGGTGCGTTGCTGATGCTGGTGCCTATACCGAAGCCGTCGACGCCTGCTTCGACCAGCTCTTTCAGGTTCCCTTCGGACAATCCACCGGAAACGAAGATCTTGACATGGTGATAGCCGCGAAGGTCCATCTCCCAACGCACCTCGCGGACGATCTCGGGCAATGAACCGCGCCTTGAGCCGGGCGTGTCCAACCTTACCGCGTACAGGTCCTTGACGTTCTCACAGGCGATGATGGCCTCCACCTTCTCGTCATAATAGGTATCCACAAGCGCCACTCGCCTGACCTTGCCATCCACCACCGCGTCGAAGGCCTGGAAGGCGGATTTTTGATCCCCCATCATGACCACTAAGGAATGGGGCATGGTACCGCTCGGCTCCTGACCGATCGTTTCCGCACCGAGGATCGAGGAGACGGAGTCACAACCACCGATGAAGGAGGCCCGATCTATGACCGGTGCCAGGGAGGGATGCATACGCCTAACCCCGAATGACATCACCGTCCGACCACATGATGCCAACTTGCATCGGGCCGCCATGGTGGCCACGCCAGAGCTGAAGCAGATGAAACCGAGAGCAGGCGACTCCAGCTCGCAGTACTGCCCGTAAGGCCCCTCGATCCTCAGGACCGGGGTGCGAAGTCCGTCCTGGGTGCGGGGCTTGAATATGGTCCCCTCTGGCAGACCATACAGATCGATATTCCGCCCTTCCAGGAGGCGGATCAGCTCTTCAGTGCCGCAGAGCACCCCCCAACCCCACTTTTCAGGCAGACCTCCCACGGTGAACTCGGAGACCGTATCCAGGTCCAAAAACCCTTTGGAACGGAGGACCTCCACGGTCCTCTCGAAATAGATGTCAGTGGTCCTGCCAGAGGCTATGTCCTCATCGGATGCGGCAAAGAACTTGGGCAAATGTGCTCCTCCCTTACTTGGAAGGGGCAATGGCGTGCCCGGTTATGAATTGTGTGCAATCACTCACAGCTTGATAAGGGTGCCCTGGACCAGTTTCCTGGATGAGAATGAGGCCTTTCCCAAGAACTTGGCCTTTTCGCCAAGGTCCTCCTCGATGCGCAGGAGGCGGTTGTACTTGGCGGTACGCTCCGAGCGCGCTGGTGCCCCGGTCTTGATCTGACCGCACTCCAAGGCCACCGCGATGTCCGCGATGCAGGTGTCCTCGCTCTCGCCGGAGCGGTGACTGACCATGACGTTGTAGCCGGATTCAAAGGACAGTTCAGCGGCGAACATGGCCTCAGTGACCGTCCCTATCTGGTTGACCTTGAGCAAGGTGGCGTTCGCCGCCCTGGCCTGGACCGCCGTTCGGATGCGCTTGGGGTTGGTGACCAGCAGGTCGTCTCCCACGATCTGCACCTTCTTTCCCACTTTCTTCGTCAGCTCAGCGAAGCTTTCGAACGCCTCCTCTTCGAAAGGGTCCTCCAGGCTGATTATGGGATATTCCTTACCAGGGCGGACCAGTAGTCCACCATCTCGGATGGACCGAGGCGCTTCCCATCGATGTCATACTTGCCTTTGGAATAGAACTCGCTCGCCGCCGGGTCCATGGCCAGGAAGATGTCCTTGCCCGGAGCGTATCCAGCGGCATCGATGGCCTTCAGAAGCATGTCCAGTGCGTCACGGGAGGTGTCGATCGGAGGGGCGAAGCCGCCCTCGTCGCCGACATTGATGGCGCCTGGCCCGAAGTTCTTCTTCAGGACTGCCTTGAGGTGATGGTAGACCTCCACCCCCATACCCAAGGCCTCGGAGAAACTGGCCGCGCCACAGGGCGAGATCATGAACTCCTGAGGGCGAAGATTCCCTCCGGCGTGCTTGCCTCCATTGATGACGTTCATCATGGGGACGGGCAGGACGGTGCTATTGGCGCATAGGAAGTCGTGCAGCTCCATGTCGTCGGCGATGGCACCAGCCCGGGCGGCGGCAAAGGAGACCGCCGTGGTGGCGTTGCCACCAAGATTGGACTTGTTGGGCGTGCCATCGAGCTCGATCATGGCCATGTCGATGTCCTCCAGACGTCGTACGTCCATGCCCCTCAGGCGCTTGTCCACCAAGGTCCTGACGTTCTCTACCGCCTTCCCCACCCCCTTGCCGAGGTAGCGATTGTCGCCGTCCCGAAGCTCCATGGCCTCATGGGTGCCGGTGGAGGCGCCTGAAGGAGCGATGGCGGAGGCTTTGATGGATGAAGTGTGAATCTCCGCCTCGACGGTGGGATTGCCCCTGGAGTCGAGGACCTGGCGGGCCCAAACCTTGGTGATCTTGTAACCGGTCATGTCCAGCACGAACCTGAGATGACCAGGAATCCCCTTCCATTAGATAAACTCATTTGGAGGGCTTGGCATCCTCGGTGGTGTCGATGATCTCCATGTTCCGCTCAAGCAACGCCAGCTCCCTGACGCTAAGGGTTCGTGGGTCGACCGAGACGATGAGGCGGGACTTGTTCTCCATGACCGCCTCGGTGACGTGGTGGATCATGCGAAGGACCTTCTCGAAATCGTTGTTGACTATCAGGAACTCCACTCCGTCGATGAGGACCACCGAATCGCCCGACTTCTCCACGAAACGGATGATGGTGTCGCTCAGGATGCCTATGTTGGTGGGATTGATGTAGACCTTGCCGAGCTGATTGCTGAGCCAAATGATCGGTGTCTTGTCCAACTCCCATTCCTTTCTTATGGTGGAAGGGTGCTGCCTCGTCACGCACAGCCCTTGGATGTTGTGGGTGACCTGGTCGACGAACATCTCGAATGACTTCCTCGGTTTTGTCTCCCGCACCAGATAGGCAAAGCCCTTGTGGAGGTCGTACATCTTCGCCGACTGCCTAGCATTCTCCATTCCCGACTCAGGATTTGGGGCGGGAGCAGGCTTGGGCGCGGGCGGGGCCTTGCCGAAGAGCTTGGAGAACGCCCCTGGCCTCTTGACCTGAGGTTCGGGATCCACCGGAGGAGCGATCTCCACCTCTGGTCCGATGACCGGCTCGTCCAATACCTCGTGCAACCTAGCCTCCAGGGCTTCATTGGTAAATGGTTTGCGGACATACCCGGAGACCACGTCCTGAAGGCCGAAGATGTCTGTGCCGATCTCGGTGGCCGCGGTCAACATCATGACCTTGCCCCGGTTCGTGTAGCCTCTTTCCTTAAGGATGCGAAGGACGCTCCAACCATCCATGTCCGGCATGTTGATGTCCAGGATTATCAGGTCAGGGTTCTCTTTATCGGCCTTCTCCAAGGCCTCCCTGCCCCCTGAGGCGGTGATGGGGGCGTATCCGACATTGGCCACCAGCTCCGAAACTAGCTCAGTGACGGCCGGGTTGTCGTCTACGATAAGAACCTTCTTCAGGAGCAAGCCCCCTCTCTTCCCATCACTGGACTATAATCAAGGTGCGTTTTAAAAAGATATGCCCACAAAAATCTGGCATCGAAAATGGAGTGATAATGAAAGGATTTGGATGAAGGCTCAAGCCTTCCTGCTTTCCTTGGACTTCTGGCGCAGGTTGGTGTAACCACATTTCCTGCACCTTGTCGCCCTCATCGCGTTGCGAGCGCAACAGTTCATGCAGATCTTTTTGTTAAGAAGCCTGGCGTCGGCCTCTTTGAAGCGTGCCATTGTCAATCCTCCCGCTTGGAAACTAAGATGTGATATAAATAGGTTGGCCAACCCGATCGCATCATATCCTTTCGCCCACCAACACAAGGTAGGCTAGCAAGGCCTCCAACTGGATGCGTTCGTTGCTCCCTTCCACCAGGCGGAACTCCACCTCACCTGTCTTGTCTATGAGGCGCACCTTCTCCACGTCGGGTATGCTCAGGTCGAAGAAGCTCTTGTGGATCTGGCGAATGATGTCCTCCCCGCTCAGACCATAGTTCAGCATGATCTCGTCGAGGATGGCCCGAGCCTCCACGAAGTTGCCTTTCAGAGCGGTCTCGAGCATATTGACCACCTCCTCCGGCCTTGCGTTGCCCGTGGTCTGGTAGACCACCTCCAAGGTGACCTCCCGTTCTGCGGCGGCCACCACTTGGAGCGAGTTGACGGCCTTGCGCATGTCGCCTTCGCCGACATGAACCAAAGCGTCCAACGCTTCATCGGTGATCTTGAGGCCCTCTTTGTCAGCGATCTTCCTCAGGTACTTCTTCACTTCCTCTGCCTTCAAGGGGCGGAAGCGGAAGACCGCGCAACGCGACTGGATGGGTTCGATGATCTTCGAGGAATAGTTGCAGGATAGGATGAAACGGCAATTGACGCTGTAGCGCTCCATGGTCCGCCTTAACGCTGCCTGGGCATCGTTGGTCAGGGCATCCGCTTCGTCCAGGAATATTATCTTGAACGACGAGCCTCCAAGCGGGGAGGTGCGGGCGAACTCCTTGATCTTGCCTCGGACCACGTCTATCCCCCTCTCATCGGATGCGTTCAGCTCCACGAAGTTATCCCTCCAGGATTCCCCGAAGAGTTCCCTGGCCAAAGCAAGCGCGGAGGTGGTCTTCCCTGTGCCCGCTGGTCCTGCGAACATCAGGTGAGGCAGGTTTCCGGAGCGAGCGTAGGACCTAAGGCGATCGACGATGTCCTTCTGGCCAACCACCTCGTCCAGCTTCTTGGGACGGTACTTCTCGATCCAGATCTCGTGCGTGACTATCTCCCCTCAGACCTAAAGGGACCGTCTGAATTAAAATTTGCCCCTGCCCTGCCGAAAATGACGGTCCCGGAGAAATCCTTTATATCGGTCCAGCCTTGGTTCCGATCGTGGTCCGCTGCTCAAAATGCGCTGAGGATGCCATCACATACATCAGGTATAACGGCACAGCCCTTTGCCCCAAGCACCTAGGGGAGTTCGTGGAGAGACGGGCGAAGAAGGAAGTGAGGCGGCAGCTCCGATTGGATGGACCCAAGAAGCTGGGGGTGGCGGTTTCCGGGGGCAAGGACAGCGCGGTCACCCTCGAGCTCTTGTCGAACATACTCGGAAGGAGAAGGGACGTAGAGATCGTGGCCATCACTGTCGACGAGGGCATCTCAGGCTATCGCAGCGTGACCTTAGAGGCGATAAGACGTCAGACGGCCCGGCTCGGCATCGATCACCAAGTGGTCCGCTTCCAGGACGTCGTAGGGATGGAGCTGGACGACCTGGGCTCGAGGAAGGGCGAACGCACCCCCTGCTCTTTCTGCGGGGTCTTCCGCAGGCGTTGTCTCAACCTTGAATCAAAAAGACTTGGCGTTGACGTCCTGGCCACCGGGCACAACCTCGACGACACCGCACAATCGATCCTAATGAACTTCATGCGCGGTGACGTGGAGCGCCTGGCCCGCCTTGGTCCGCATCTGAAGGTACAGCCGGGACTGGTCCCACGTATCGAGCCTCTACGGCTGATACCGGAGAAAGAGACCTTCCTCTACGCCCTGCTCAAGGGCATCGAGTTCTCAGATGCGGAATGTCCCTATGCCGCCGACGCGCTGCGCAACGAGTATCGCGAGATGGTCGATTCCACCGAAAGCCGGCATCCGGGCACCCGGCACTCCATCGTATCCAGCTATGATGCGATAAGGCCGTCGTTGATGAGCTCGTTCCCACAGACCGAGCTGAAAAGATGCGTTTGTGGGGAGCCGACGTGCGGGGAGAGGTGCATGGCCTGTGAGCTTCTGGAAGAGATAAGGAAAAACGATTGAAATGGTTTAAGGACCTGCATCAGAGCAGGTCGTGGTACTTGTATGCCTCTTCTCCCTCGCCGATGCAGTAGCGCACCTTGGTGAAGTGCTTCTTCAGACCCTTCACGTCGTGCTTGACGTGCTCCGGATTCTCCTTCTTGACGACCACGCGGTGGATGAGGTTGGCCACTTCCTTCATCTCGCTCTCGCGCATCCCGACCCGGGTGAGCTCCTGCACGCCGAGGCGGATGCCGCTGGGCTTGATGGCGCTGGTGTCACCAGGCAGCATGTTCTTGTTGGTGATGATGTTGGCCGACTCCAGGTCTATGGATGCCTGATTGCCGCCCCCGTGGGCCGCCACGTTGACCGCTATGGTGTGCGACTCGGTGAATCCCTTGTGGGCGCAAAGAACATCCATGCCCAGCTCGTGCATGGCCTGACCGAGGGCTTTGGCGTTGCGGCAGATCTGGGCGGCATAATCGTTGCCGTAGATCTCCCACTCGGCCAGGGTCACGGCCAGAGCGGCCATCTCGTGTAGGTGGTGGCTCGATGTGACGCCCGGGAAGACCGCCGAGTTGAGCTTCTTCTCCAGCTCCTCTGTGAGGTTGTGACCGAGGACGATACCGTGATTAGGCCCGGGGAAGGTCTTATGGGTACTGGCAGTGAGGACGTTCGCTCCCTCGTGCAGAGGGTCTTGGAACCTCCCGCCGGCTATGAGACCTAGGACGTGGGCGCCATCGTACCATACGGTGCAACCTATCTCATCGAATGTCTCCTGCAGCTCCTTCAGCGGGGCGGGGAAGAGGAACACCGATAGACCGAAGTTCGCCACCTTCGGCCTCTGCTCTAACAGAAGTTTGCGAGCCCCTTCCACATCAATGACCATGTCCTTGGTGTTGAATGGATAGGTGACGGTGCTGACGCCGCGGAAGCCGACCGCACCGAACTTGGCGGTGGAGATGTGCGCCCCGTGGTCCAACGACGTGCAGGTGATGGTCTCGCCGGGCTGCGTCAGTGCGAAGAGGGCCGCCATGTTGGCGACCGTTCCGGATATTGGCCGGACATCAGCGAACTTGCAGCGGAAGATCCTTTGGGCCAGCTCGATGCACTTCAGCTCGACCTTGTCGACGTAATATGTTGCCCCGATAGTAGCGCTTTCCGGGCAGTCCCTCGGCATAGCGGTCGTGGAAGTCCGAGATCATCATTTCCTTCGCCAAGGGGCTCATGAGGTTCTCCGAGGCGATCATGGGGATCGACTCCTCGAACCACTTGTTGTGCTCCTTCACCTGTTCTCTTACCCAGTAGGCATCTTCCTTCATGGGATCAACGAGGGGACATAAAATCGTCCATTTTAAAGACTATCGCCTTCGGGGCTTAGTGAACGGCCGCTTCATGCGATGCGTTCTTTGAAGCTCTGAATGACCGGGACGGCTGACGGTTCCTGGCCGTTGAGCATCGCCAGGTAATAGCTGACATGGTCCCCGAGGATGATCCCGGAGAGGAGGTTCTCGGCCTGGTTATTGCCATGGAGCGGGATGACCAGAGGATCAAATTTGGACTCGGTCAGCATCTGGATGGTCACCATGACCATCCTCTCCACCAGGGGCTCCATCTGGCTGGGCAGGAGGAAGACCGGCAAGGCGCCAGGGCATCGCGACCCCTGCAGCCATCCGACCATCTGGTTATGGTTCATCTCCGGGACCTCGCCCGCGAACGCCAGCATCTTGGCGTTCTCATTTATCTGGTTCTGCCAGCGCACCGCCAGGGATCGCACGTTGCGGGGGGCGTAGACGATCGGCAGGGTATCCTTGAGCGCCAGGGCATATTTCTTAGCCACATTCCTCTCGATGGGGGAGGAGGGGGCCATACGGGCGATGGCCGCCTTGGAATTGTTCGCAGCCGCCAGAAAATCGTTGGCAGGCTCAGCGATGTCAACGGACTGAAGGACCGCGGCCGCCCCGCCCAGAAGATAGCCTAACGCGGCACGAGGCTGAAGACCGGAAGGGACGACCAAGCATGGGATGTCGTGCTCCTCCGCCCTTTTTAGGAGCTTTCCGCCTGAGGTTATACAATATGTAGGACAGCCCTGTTGAATGCTCTGTTCCAATATCTCCAGCGCCTCCTTTGTGTTCCCTGAGTAACTGGTGATGATGGAAAGCCCGGTACCGTCCAGCCAATTGGGCAGGGTGACATCCCTGTTCACGACGACGGGTACCGGCGATCTTGTAAGGAGATAATCATAGAGGATGTCGGCGGCGATGGCCGAACCGCCTATACCGGAGAGACAGATGGATGCAGGCAACGAGAGCCTCTCTGTCTTGCTCTTCGCGGCGGTCTCGAGGTGTTCGATGAATTCCCCGATCTGTGACATCAACCTCGAGGCGTCCAAACGACGCATGGCCTCGACATCGTCCAAGGAAAAGGACATAACGCTTCCCAATGCCGCTCATGAAATATATTAATTTCAGGCAAATAATCATGGCAGGATGTTTATCCTACCATTCTTTTTGTATCTACCTAATTAATAATATCGCCGGGCTTTTCTTCCTCGTGCTGATCGACGATGAAGAGTGAGTTGGAGAAGGCCATCCATGACATTAGGGAGGGCAAGATGGTCCTCATCTATGATTTCGATGACCGGGAGAGGGAGACGGACCTGGTGCTAGCCTCCGAGTTCATGACGCCTGAGGGCATAAGGGAGATGCGCAAGGCTGGTGGGGGGCTCATATGCACGACCGCGCACAATGATATCGTCACCGCCTTGGACCTGCCATTCCTGGCTGAGGTGTTCGCTTGCGCCGCCAAGGACCATTCAGTGATGGACCTGCTATCACCGAACGACATACCGTACGATACGAAGTCAGCGTTCTCGATAACCATCAACCACCGGCACACCTTCACCGGTGTTACGGACCGGGACCGCAGCCTCACCATCTCCGAGTTCGCCAAGTTGGCCAAACGCGTGGGCAAAGAGGTACCCGAGGCCCTTCGTGAAGAGTTCGGCAAGAGTTTCAGGGCCCCAGGCCATGTACACCTTCTGAACAGCAGCAGGGAGCTCCTTTCCAAGCGCTTCGGCCACACCGAACTATCCACCGCATTGATGGTCATGGCCGGTGTCACCCCTTCCGCCACCTTGTGCGAGATGATGGGGGACGATGGCAACGCCCTCTCCAAGGAGGATGCGCGTAACTATGCCAAGACCCACGGTCTTGTGTTCCTTGATGGGAAGGAAATCGTTGATGCTTGGAAAAAACGGGGGACGCCCTAAATGGTCCGGGTGATGGCCTCGGGGGTGTTCGATATACTGCACTCCGGCCATCTGCATTATTTAGAGGAAGCGAAGAGGCTGGGTGACGAGCTTGTGGTGGTGGTCGCCACCGATGCGACGGTCCGTAAACGGAAGCACGAGCCCATCACGCCCGAGCGGATGAGATTGGAGCTGGTGAGCGCCCTAAAGCCGGTGGACCGGGCGGTCCTGGGCCGCGACGACGACATGTTCGCCGTGGTGCGGGAGATCTGCCCGGACATCATAGCCTTGGGTTACGATCAATATTTCAACGAGACTCGGTTGGAAGAGGAGCTGAACTGCCGGGGGTTGAAGGTCGAAGTGGTCCGACTTGAGAAACATGAGGACGACCTGAACGGCACCAGGAAGATCATCGGACGCATCATCGACTGGTATACCGTCAACAAAGACCAGATGGATAGGGAGGGCAGGAGATGAAGCTCATCGGTGTGGTCGACACGACCTTCGCCAGGATAGATATGGGCTCTGCCGCCATCGAAGAGCTCAAAGGCCTCGGCACAGGATTCAAGATCATACGTCGGACGGTTCCGGGCATCAAGGACCTCCCGGTCGCGGCGAAGAAGCTCATCGAAGAGGACAAGTGTGACATCGTCATTGCGCTGGGCATGCCCGGTTCCAAACCGACGGACAAGATGTGCGCTCACGAGGCCTCCACTGGTTTGATCAGAGCGCAGCTGATGACCAATCATCACATCATCGAGGTCTTCGTCCACGAGGACGAGGCGCCTTCGGCGAAGGAGCTTTCCTGGCTCATGGATCGGAGGTCCAGGGAGCATGCCAGGAATGCATATGACATGTTGTTCCATCCTGAGGTCCTGGTCAAGAACGCGGGACAGGGCCTGAGGCAAGGGTACGAGGACGTAGGTCCTATCAAGGAGAGATAAGTCATGAAGAAATACAACATCGGGATAGTGGTCTCCGAGTTCAACTTCGACATCACGTCGATGATGCTGGAGAGGGCGAAGGCTCATGCTGAGTTCTTGGAAGTGAACGTGGCCAAGATATTCCATGTGCCAGGAGTCTACGATATGCCATTGGCGGTCAAACGCATGGTCCAGGACAAGGACATCGATGGCGTGGTCACATTGGGAGTGGTCATCGAGGGCGAGACCGAGCATGATGATATCGTCATAACGAACGCAGCTCGTAAGATCGCCGACCTGGCGGTCGAATATGGCAAGCCAGTATCGCTTGGCATCACCGGTCCGGGCATGACCCGGCTGCAGGCAGAGGACCGTATCGAGAAGGGTCGGGACGCGGTGGAGAGCTGCGTCAAGATGCTGAAACGTCTTTCGTAACATAAATCGAGATTATAGGCAACGGATGCCTTCCCATCTCAGGATAGGAAATGACCATAAATGGGCATGGTCTGGAAAAGGATGATCAAATAATTATCGACTTCCCTTTGAAGGGAGAGTGGATGGCCCCTAACACTCCAGGGAAAAAGGTACCCAGCCATGGAACGGATCAACTAGGCCAGCGTTATGCGATCGATCTTTTGCAGGTGAATTGGGACAAAGGTGGCATCCATTTCTACAATGGGAGTAAATGGCGATACCATTTGGTCGGGGTCCCATTGAATATGTGCTATTGTTGGGGCAAGGAGGTGTACGCCCCTTTGAATGGTCGCATCATCGAGGTCGCTGATGGATGCGACGAAAGGAAAAGGGTTCGTTTCTTCACCGACCTTTTGATCGTTGATCAAGAATGGCCTCACCTTCAATCTGAAACAGAAGGGGGTCGGGACTCAGAACAGGTACCTTCAGCCAGTTCTCGGAAACTACATCATCATGGAATGTGAAAAAAATGTGTTCGCATTGTTCGCCCATCTTAAGAAAGACTCGATTCGGGTCGCGACTGGCCAAGATGTGGTGTCCGGGGATGTCCTCGGACAGGTGGGCCATTCTGGTAACTCGACGGCCCCCCATCTGCACTTTCAACTGATGGACTCCAGCGATCTTATTGTTGCTAAGGGCGTGCCATTCCTTTTCAGAGAGTATCAGCTGTTCAAGGGATCGACTTGGTCCACGGTACTGGCAGGGGTTCCATCCAACAAGGACCGGATCAAGCATTGAAATGTATGTGAAAGGAAAATTGGACATTTAATAGAAAAAATTAATAAAAATGAAATCGTTTATTGGCTCTTGCGCATGAAGCTCTCCAGCTGATCGAAAGCCCTGCCCAGGATCTCCGTGTTCGGCAGGAACACCGCGCGGAAGTGGCTCTTGCCATACAGCGGATCGAACCCTGAACCGGGGACCAGCAGAACGTGGGCGTTGTGCAGAATGTCAAGCACGAACTCCTTGTCGGTCTTCCATTTCTTCGACTCGATCTTGGGGAAGATGTAGAACGCGGCCTGGGGCTTCTCGGACGCTAGTCCAGGGATCTCGTTGATCCGCTTGTAGGCGAAGTCGCGCCGCTCCTGCAGCTTGCGCTTCATCTCCCTCAAGGTGGTCCTTGGGATGCTTCAGCGCCTCGATGACCGCCATCTGGCAGGGGTCGTTGGCGCTGAGGCTCAGGCGGAGCTGTCGCATCACCGCTTCCTTGATCTCGTCCAGCTCTCCCGTGGGGATCGCGGAAGACCGAGTAGCCAAGCCTCCAGCCCGGAAGCAGGTCCACCTTGGAGAATCCGTTGAGACAGGATCATGGGCACGTCCTTGGCCAGGGTGGCCGGGGAATGATGGACTGCCGTCGAAGGTCATCAGGTCGTAGATCTCGTCGGAGATGATGAACAGGTCGTGCTCCCCGGCCAGGTCGGTGATCTGCTTCAGCACCTTGTCCGAGTACAGCGCCCCGGTGGGGTTGTTGGGGTTGATGACCACGATGTACTTCGTCTTCGGCGTGATCTTCTTGCGGAGGTCGTCGATGTCCGGCTGCCAGTTCTCCTCCTCGATGGTGCGGTAGGCGACCGGAACGCCGCCGAAGAACTTGGTGAACTCGATGTAGGATGGATAGCTCGGGCCGGGAACCAGGACCTCGTCGCCGGAATCGATCGGTGGCGGCGGTGATCATCTGGATCGATTCGGTGACGCCGTTGGTGAGATGACGTCAGTTCTCGATGCCGACGTCGATCTTGTTCTTCTGCTTCTCCTTTTCGACGATGGCCCGGCGCAGTTCGAGGTTGCCTTCCGACTCGTCGTACCCGTTGTCGCACTTTTCCACGGCGCGCAGAGGGCGTCCCTCACGTGCTTCGGGGTTTCGAAGTCGAACTTGTTCGGGTCCCCGATGTGCAGCTTTATGATCTCCACGCCCTTCTTCTCCAGCTCCCTCGCTGGCAGAAGGATGTCGCGGATGGCGTAGGAGATGCCCATCGAGCGCTTGGTCGCCTTCATGAGGAATCGGCCTTCAATGTCATTCACGTATATTATGTCTCCAGGTATAAACTCGCTTGACCAAATGAAAGCGAATGTCCTGATCGATGAAGGACGAACAGGGCAATGGTTTAATACGCGCATAAGTACTCGCTGGCTCGTGGGCATCGTCCGATTGGGCAAGATGCATCTGCGCTGGTGCGACATCGTGCAACGTACCAGTACTGGAAGCAAGCAGTGCGGACGCTGCGGATGGACCGACCACGCCAGGTGGAGATGACCCCGCCAGGCGACGCCCGGCCCGCCTTCGCCCATGATGTCGATTTCTTGCAGGTCGCTGACTCGACGCGCCAGTTCGGACCTGGCTGCGGTCAGCGCGGTCATCCCGGACGGCAAGATCGTCCTGATGAACAAGGTCCCCGGCCTGGACCGGATGGACGAGGTCATCCTGGACGGCGAGGTCGTCGGCACCTTGCGCTACGACCTCGGTGTCGGCTCGAGGTTCATCCTGAGGGTGCCCGCCGCCCGGCCGATTGCAAGGAAGGTCGCGGCAAGGGCATGGTCATGGCCGACGATGGCGCGGTGACGCCGATCCTCAACAGCTCCAACCTGATGGTCCCAGGGGTCCTGTCAGCGCATTCGACGGCATCGAGAAGGGCGACGAGGTCATCGTGGTCGACAGGTCCGGGAGGGCACTTGGCCACCGGGGTGGCGAGGATGGCCATCGAGGAGATGATGCTCAACGGCAAAGGGGATGGCGGTCAAGACCCGCTGGGCCGAGGCGGCCGCAGGACTTCCATCCGAGACAGGGACGCGAGGACTGGGACATGGTCCTAGAGGCCAACGCACCGGACGATGCGAACGCCGGATCGATGAGGCGGTGAAGTTCATCAAGGACATCAGGTCGGAGAACGACCTCCCGGCGGTGGTCTCCTTCTCCGGCGGGAAGGACAGCTTGGCATGCTTACTGTTGACCCGCGATGCCGGCCTCGAGCTTCCGGTCTTCTTCATCGACACCGGACTGGAGTTCCCTGAGACGGTGACATACGTCCACGAGGTGGCGAAACACTACGATCTGGACCTGATCGTGGAGCACGCTCCAGAGAACGCGTTCTTCGGAAACCTAGCGTACTTCGGCCCGCCTGGACGCGACTATCCGCTGGTGCTGCAAGACCAACAAGCTCGGGCCGACGGTCAGGGCGATCATGCAAGCATTTCCCCGAACGGCGTGCTCTCGTTCATCGGCCAACGGCGATACGAGTCGGAGCAGCGGGCGGACAAGCCCCGGGTCTGGCGGAACCCATGGACGCCCGGACAGGTCGGGGCCTCGCCGATCCAGAACTGGACCGCGCTGCATGTCTGGATCTACATCTTCATGCGCGAAGGCGCCGTTACAACCCCTGGTACGACCAGGGACTGGACCGCATCGGCTGCTTCCTCTGCCCGGCGTCGGACCTGGCCGAGCTGGAACTGGTCAAGGAGAGTCGGACGGCTCCAAGGACGATGGGACGCCTACCTGCAAGAATACGCTGAGATCGAGCGGCCTGCCCAAGGAATGGGTCGACCTCGGGCTGTGGCGATGGAAGCGCTTGCCCGCCCTCGATCAAGGAGGAGCTGGTACGCAACGGCGTGAACGTCGACGACCTATTAAGGCGCAGAGGAAGCGCCAGTGGAGGAGGCCGGCCAAGAGCGCCTGAAGCTGCACATGCAGGAGGGTTTCTCGCCCTGCATCGCTCGGGTTACAGCATCGAGGGGGCGTTCAACCGCGAACTGGACCTGAAACGCGTCGCGAACGTGCTCAACATGGTCGGCGAGGTGACCATCAACGAGGAAGAAGGCTGGTGCTCGATCGACTGGCGTAACCGTGTTCGAGGAAGGGGTCGCTGATCGCCAAAGGGCAAGGACCAGAAAAGATTAAGGGAAAAAGTGGAAAAGGTGCGCAGAGCGGTGGTTAAGGCCGAGGAATGCGTCGGTTGCGGGGTGTGCATCGCCAGATGCAAAGAGGGTGCACTCATGCTCGACCAGGACCGGGTTCACGTTGATAGTTGGACGATGCATCCATTGTGGCGGATGCATGGAACCCTGTCCTGCCGTCAGTTTTGGCGACACCACCTTCGATTTCTGACGTCCCGATTCCGAACATAAAGAACGGAAAGGGGGAGCTGCCGACGCAGCTCGTTAGCCCCCGCGGTTCAGCGCACGAAGTCTATGTCGTCGTCGTTGGCCGCGGCTGCTGGTACTGCGGCTGGGCCTTGGGCTGTTGATACTGGCCGCGCTGCGGCTTGGCCTGGGCACTGGGCTGCTCGGCTGGGCGGGCGTCCGGGCCCCTGCTCGACATCATGTACTTGAGCGGGCACCGGTGACGATGAGCAGGATCTTGATGGTCCCCTCGAGCTCCGGGTCGATGGAGCATCCCCAGATGATCCTGGCCCTCTCGCTGACGCTGTTGGTGACGATCTCGGCGGCCCTCTGCGCCTCTCCGACGGTCATGTCCGGTCCGCCGACCACACGGATCAGCGCGCCCTTGGCCTCCTTCAGGTCGATCTCTCCCAGCATCGGGGAGGTGAGCGCCTCGTGTACCGCCGCCTTGACGCGGTCGTCCTCGTCGGTGTTCGCCTCGCCGATGCCGACGAAGGCCACACCGCCCTCGTTCATGACGGTCTGGATATCGGCGTAGTCGAGGTTGACCAGGCCGGGCTTGGTGATGATCTCGGTCAGACCCTTGATGGTCTGCATGAGCACCTCGTCGGCCACCTTGAAGGCGGCGTCGACCGGCAGCTTCGGGACGAGCTCGAGGAGCTTGTCGTTCGGGACCACGATGGTGGTGTCGCAGACCTGCCGCAGCTTGTTCAGTCCGGATCAGGGCGTTCTCCATCCGGACCGTCCCTTCGGCCTTGAACGGCAAGGTGACCACTCCGATGGTCAGCGCGCGGATCTGCTCCTTGGCGATGCCGGCGACATAGTGAGCGGAACCGGTTCCGGTGCCGCCGCCCATGCCTGCGGTGACGAAGACGATGTTCGCACCGTTCAGGAAGTCCCTGATCTCGCATGTCGTTCTCGCGGGCGGACTCCTCTCCGACCTCTGGCATGGCTCCAGCGCCCAGACCCCGGGTCGGTGATCTTGCCGATCAGGATCTTCTTCGGGGCGCGGATGGTCAACAGGTGCTTGGCATCGGTGTTGATGGCGCAGAGCTGAGCTCCGCTGATGCCAGCATCGACGCAGCGGTTGATGGTGTTGCAGCCGCCACCACCGCATCCGATGATCTTGATGCAGACGTCCAGCTGGGCGGCGATGCGCAGCAGTTCCTCGTCAGAGGTGGAGGTCATCTGCGCCTGGGGCGCCCCATAGCTTGGGGCTGGCTGCGCCATCGGCTGAGGAGCCGGCTGGGGCATCGGTTGCGGCTCGGGTGCCATCTGTTGCTGAGGCATGGGCTGGCCCTGAGCTCCGTTCTGTCCGTTCTGGCCTTGGTACTTCGTACCGTTCAAAGCATTCTTTACCAATGAGCTTGGCATAAGTGCATCCCTAACCCTAGGTAAGGGTTACCGTCAATATAAAGATTACGAATAAAAATAAATGCTGGTAATACAAAAATGTGCAAAAAAAATCATTTTTCTGGAGATGTTCCGGTCTGAGGTGCGATGTCCAAGAACAGACCGGGCCAAATGACCAGGAATATGCTCGGCGTCCCTTCCAGCCCCTTCATGTTCGCCTGGAATATGTTCTCGGCGGAGAATGGGATGAAACTGGATGCCATCTTCAACAGTGCTAGAACGATCAGGTACATGGTCAGGTTGGCCGAGGCCTCCCCTTGTGCCAGGCGGCTGGCCACAGACTCGTCGAAATAAGCGTCGAGGTCCTTGAACAAGAAGCGGTGCATCTCCTCCACAGTCCCATCCATATCGTTCTGAAGGGATTTGGTGCTCATCGATTCGATGGCCTTCCTGGTCAGGGCCACCATCTCCATGTCCTTGGGCAGCAATACCTTCGGTTCCAAGATGGGCCTCTGCCTGATTGACGATGTGATCAACTTGCCGAGGCTCCGCATCCTATCCTTGATCTCCACTTCCATGACACGTTGGTCGATGAGATCCTGGGCGACATCGAATTTGCGTGACCGGTTGACCTTGACCGCCGTCAGGAGCGACTGTTCGATATGGGCGTCGTCCAGACCGATCTTCTCCAGTTCCGGGGCCATCCTCAGCATGTCCGCAAGGTACGTGTTCAGGGTCTCGCTGTTCTTATATCTCCTTCTCAGGAACTCCAGGCAGACACTGATGTCACCGATCGCCTTGACCAGTTCGCCGTCCATGAACGATATCTTTGGACAGGTCCATCAGGATCTCGATGTCGTTGACATCCAGGTCCCTTTGTCTGGCCATCTCGATCAACGAATAGGTTTGCTCGAAAAGTATGGGATATGGCCTCGATGGATCGCCCCAGATGTGGGGGACGCAGATCGAAGCACCCCGACGAACCTCGACTGATGGGTGAGAGAGCCCGTCCAAGATCGCCTCCTGGGCCTCCTCCCGCTCCGCGATCCTGCTCACCAGCAAGCGAACGTTGTCCCTGGCCTTGTCATTCACACAATCATAATGACGCAACAGCATGATGGTGACGCTCCATGGTTCACGGTCGGCCAGCTCCATGACCCGGTTCTGGGTCCAACGTCGCTCAAAGGCCAGTGGTGAGGCTAGTCGGCCCTCCAACGATGCCTCTAATTTGGAGACCTCCGTCCGAGGCAGGTCCAGAGAGCCTGAGTTCATCATCATGCGACAATAATAACACCGAGGCGATTAATCTCTCTTTCGTGCACATTATCCAATATATGAACGCAAATCTCTCATACATTTGCATATATCTGGTCTTTAGGTGCCGATTCGCTTTTTCATTTTTGGTGACTAACAGCGATAATTATTTTATTGGCTCAGCCCCATAAAGGACCGGGAAGTCCCATCGGGTCCTGTCATGCAAGAGATCGCAAAGTTGAACAACATCATGGCGAAGATGAACAAGCTGGAGAACGTAACAACGGTCTTTGCCTCCTCACGGGCGGGGGTTTTTGCAATGGGCATGACGCCGAAGATGACGGACCGGGCCATGTTCTCAGCCATCACCTCGATGATGTTGGGAGCGGCAGAGCAGATGGGCAGGGAGATGGGAGACGAGCTGAGCTACATCGTGCTCAATCTCGTGGACTCCAAGATGGTCATAATGGGGGCGGGGCCGAAACATCTCATCGGTATCTTGGTCGACCCGAAGGGGGACCCGGAAAAATTGGCCTCTGAGGCGAAGGCCATCATTACCTCGACCTAGGCCATTTTGGTCTAGGAATAACACCCACCTTCACATTTTCTTCATGCCGCGACCCATCCATTCTGAGACTGATTTCGCTACGTATCCCATCGTATCGCCACCTGATCGATGGGCTCCCCCGACCTCGGTCCGGTGCTGGAGGATGGCCTTGATGACGTCTTCCTTGGTCCGACAATCATCTGGCACAACGGTGTAACCTGCCCCCAGGGATTGGTTGTCATGGGAGTCGCTCCCTCCCGTGATCGGAGCCCCTAGATTTTGAGCAAGTACCATGGCCTTCCGGTTCGAACCTACCTCAGACCTAGCATTGTGCGCCTCGATGGCGTCGAACGGCCGTCCCAGGATGTTCTTCTCGCCCAGCCCGGACCAGTAGCGATAGGGATGGGCGGCCACGGCTATGCCACCCACCTTGTGTATCGCCTCGATGGTGTCCAGGACCTCCATGTCTCGTTTGATGGGGTCGGTCACGTTCAAGGCCAAGATGTGCCCCTCGGCGCTGCTTACCTCTACCGATGGGATCACTATGAATCCCTCTGGATGCATGTTCAGCGCTTCGCGGGCGCCGTCCACGCTGTTATGGTCCAATATCGCCGCGCCTCCGAATCCTCGCTCCTTCAGGATTCGAATGATGTCCTCCACCTTGTTGCTTCCGTCCGAGGAGTGCTCGGTGTGCACGTGGAGATCGAACTTCATCTCACCTGTGCTCCGTTCCCCAGCTCACCATCGACGGTCACGACCACTCCTTTGGCGGTGAACAATGGCAATCCCTCCTTGGCATCGGGAGTGGGAAGGAAGACCGCCACTTGAGGTGGGACATTGGTATTGTCGGGGAATTTTACCTTGACCGGGCGACCTAGGTCCACCTCTCCTTCGGCCGTGACATGACCGGTGCGGATGATGAATTTCTGGAAGTCCTGGAAGCTGAGCAGTTTGTCGCCCTGGGGGAGGCCGCTGTTGACCGCCTCGCCCGGCTCAGCGCCCTCACCGGGGGTCAGTGCGAACACCTTTCCGTCCATTTCCGCTGCCAGCATCATGCCTTGCGATTCGACGCCGCGCAGCTTCGCAGGTTGGAGGTTGGAGATGTAAACGATGCGCTTGCCCAAGAGCTGCTCCTTGGAGTAATATCCCTTGAGGCCGGCGACCAGCTGCACCTCCTTGCCTGCGTCCAGCTTCAAGACGAAGAGCTTGTCCGCATTCGGGTGGTCGTTCACGTCCAGCACCCTTGCCACCTTTAGGTTCAACTTAGAGAACTCGGTGAAAGGGCTCACCTCCTTCTCGGCCACGATCTTGTTGAATGCCGGACGGGGTGATTTCAGCTCCTGGCCTGGTGACAGGGTCGCATCTATCTGCGCCCATGAGCCCAAGCCGATCGCACCCTTCTGGCCCATGGTGTCCCACACCTCGTTGGCGGAGCGGGGCAGGAAGGGATAGCTCATCACGGCCAGCGCCTTGACTATCTCCAGGTTGAGATGGAGCATGGCGCCGCAGCGAGGCTTGTCGCTCTTCACCAACGCCCATGGCGCCACCGCATCGAAGAAGCGATTTCCGAACTGGGCCAGGTCCATGACCGCCTTCAAGGCCTTCTTGAACTGACAGGTGGATAGGTGCGTGTCCACATCCACCTTGCAAGCCACTATGGCGTCGTACACCTCCTGGCGTTCCTTCTCCGTGCCCAGCATGGGCAGCTCCGGGACCGAACCGAAGTTCTTTTGGGTGAAACTTAGCACGCGGTGATAGTAGTTGCCCAGCGTCGCCACCAGTTCGTTGTTGATCTTGGCGTCGAAGTCCTCCCAGGAGAAATCCGCGTCCTTGCTCTCGGGCATGTTGACCGTCAGATAGTAGCGAACCAGGTCCGAGTCGAACTTCTTCAGGAAACTTGGGACGTCGACGCCGACGCCGCGGCTCTTGGAGAACTTCTCCCCCTTGAACGTCAGCCACTCGTTGGCCGGCACGTCGTAGGGGAGGTTGAGGCCGCCATAACCCAGCAGGATGGCAGGCCAGATGATGGTGTGGAACGGTATGTTATCCTTGCCCAGGAAGTAGTAGGATCGGACCTCCGGGTCGGTCCAGAACTCCTTCCATGCGTCCGGTCGTCCGATGGACTTGGCCCATTCCTTGGAAGCGGATAGGTAACCGATCACCGCCTCGAACCAGACGTATATGACCTTATCCTCATAACCTGGGACGGGCACGGGTACGCCCCAGCTCATGTCCCTGGTGACAGCTCGGTCGATAAGACCGGCCTGGAGCCAGTTCTGGGTGAAGAGCTGAACGCTCGGTCTCCAATAGTCCTTGTTGGAGACGTACTCGAGCAAGGGCTTCTCGAACTCGCTCAGTCGAAGGAAGAAGTGCTCCGTCTCACGAAGCTCAGGCTCGGTTCCACAGTTGGTGCACTTGGCCCCGACCAGGTCGCCCGCCTCGTGAGTGGTGCCGCAGGTCTCGCACTGGTCGCCGCGGGAGCGCTCATTTCCACATTTGCCGCATGCTCCGATGACGTAACGGTCAGGAAGGAACTTGGCGCATCGGGGACAATAATACTGCAACGTTCCCTTCCTCACCAGTAGCCCTTTGTCCAGCAAGGTCATGAATACGTCCTGCACCACTTCGAAGTGGTTCTCGGTGTGGGTCTTGGTGAAGAGGCTGAACTCGATCCCCAGGTCCTCGATGGCCTTCTTGTTGATGCGGTGATATCGCTCGGCCACCTCCTCCGGTGTGGTGCCCTCCTTCTCCGCGGTGACGGTCACGGGGGTTCCATGCTGGTCAGATCCGGAGACCATCAGCACCTCGTTCCCTTTGAGGATGTGGTATTTCGCGAAGATATCCGGGGGGAGCAGCGAACCGGTCACGTGACCGAGGTGGATCGCGCTGTTAGAATAGGGCCACGCCACACAGACCAATACCTTTACCATGGGATCGGCTCAGAATCGTGCACCTATGATTTAAACTTAACAACAATTGCCAGCACATCATTGGAATCGCAGATGGGGCGAAACGCAGCATGAAGTTGTGGCAGTCATATTTTTATCGGACCTCAATGTTCGCCTTAGCATGCGCATTGCCGTGCTGCTAAGGGACCGGTGTCAGCCCAAGAAGTGCAACGCCGAGTGCCGACGATATTGCCCCAAGGTACGCACCGGGGTGGAAGTGGTGGTGATGGGCGAGGACGGCAGGCCGACCATCTCCGAGGAGCTGTGCGTTGGCTGTGGCATATGCGTTCATAAGTGCCCCTTCGAGGCCATCAAGATCATCGGACTACCGGACGAGCTGAAGGACGATATCGTGCACCAGTATGGCGAGAATCAGTTCCGCCTCTACCGCCTTCCGGTTCCAAAGAAGGGACAGGTGACCGGCGTCCTTGGTCCCAACGGCATCGGAAAGTCCACTTCTTTCAAGATCCTCTCCGGTGAGATCGTGCCCAACCTCGGACGGTTCGAGGCACCGCCGAGCAAAGAGGAAGTGCTGCAACACTTCGCCGGCAGCGAGGTCAGCGACTATCTGTCCAAGGTCTATTCGAAGAAGTTCCGAACGTCCACCAAGCCCCAGTACGTGGACCGGTTGCCAGCGGTGTTCAAGGGACCGGTCATCGACCTGCTGCGCAAGGTGGAGGAGCGCATGAAGCTTGACGAGGTCGTCGCCCTGCTCGAGCTGGAAGAGGCCATAAAGCGTAACATGACAGAACTGTCTGGCGGAGAGCTGCAGCGGGTGGCCATGGCGGCCACCATCATGAAGGACGCGGACATCTATTTCTTCGACGAACCGTCCTCTTACCTGGACATCTACCAACGCATCAAGATCGCCAAGATCATCGAGTCCATGGCCGAGGACCGGCACGTCGTGGTCATCGAGCACGACCTGGCCGTCCTGGACTTCCTGGCCGAGAACGTGTACCTGGTCTTCGGTTCCGAGGGCGCTTACGGCGTCTTCGCCCAGCCTCGGCAGGTCCGCCAAGCCATCAACGTCTACCTGGATGGGTACGCGAAGGAGGAGAACATACGCTTCCGCGACTACCCTATCCGCTTCGAGAGCCACCCACCTCGGGAGACTTGGCAGCAGGTCGAGCTTCTCGAGTACGAGGAACTGGGTTGCGAGTACCCCGCCTTCAAGATGAAGGTGGAGGCCGGGTCCATCAAGGTCGGCGAAACGGTGGGGGTGGTCGGCCCGAACGCCATCGGAAAGACGACCTTCGTGAAGATGCTGGCCGGAGTGCAGGAGCCCACCAGCGGCAAGGTGGAACGAAGCGTTAAGGTCTCCTACAAGCCCCAGTACATCACCCCCGATTTCGATGGCACGGTGCAGGAGCTGTTCCACGCCTACGTAAAGGACTTCTTCGAGTCCGGTTTCTTCCAGACCGAGATCGCCCATCCCATGATGCTCAAGCCCTTGCTGGAGAAGAACGTCAAGAACCTGTCCGGCGGCGAATTGCAGCGGGTGGCCGTGGCGCTCTGCCTGTCACGGGACGCAGACGTCTATTTGCTGGACGAACCGTCCGCATACCTCGATTCCAATCAGAGGATGGAGACGGCCAAGACGGTGCGCAGGATCATGGAGAAGCGGGGCCGGAGCGCCCTGGTCGTCGACCATGACATATATTTCCTGGACATGGTGTCCGACTCCATGATGGTGTTCGACGGTCGGCCCGGCTTCGAAGGCTATGGCAAAGGTCCGTTCGACATGCGCAAGGGCATGAACCTGTTCCTGGAGAAGGTGGACATCACATTCCGTCGCGACAATGACACCAACCGCCCGCGCATCAACAAACCTGGGTCGCGTCTGGACCGGGAGCAGAAGTCCCAGGGCGAGTACTACTACACCTAGACGCCTTCATCGCCTTTCTTGGGGCTGGGTAACTTTCCCATTTCCTTGAGTCGGTGCAGGACCCACCATACCAATATGATCGCAAGGGCAGCTACCGCCACCATCGAATAGCGGTCGAAGAAGTCAATGATGTTCTCCCATTCCGGTCCGAGCAAATATCCTAGATATGCCAAGATCGCGTTCCATATGAGAGAACCCAGTGTCGTATAGAGGATGAACCTTTTCAGATCGTACTTCGCGATCCCGGCTGGGAACGATATCAAGGTGCGGACCAGCGGAACGAATCGGGTCAGGAAAATGGCCCAATCACCATAATGCTTGAACCATGCCTCCGCCTTGTCGAGGCTGTCATCGCCCATGAGAACATATCGGCCGAAGCGCTGCACCAGCACCCTGCCTCCGGTATATCCGATGCCATAAGCCGCCAACGCGCCGAGGACGCTACCTAGGGTGCCTGCCAATATGACGAGAATGAGATTAAATTCACCATCGTAGGCGAGCCAACCGGAAAATGCCATGATGACTTCGCTGGGAATGGGGAAACTGATGCCGTCCAGGAACATGAGGAAGACTATCCCCAAGTACCCCATGGATTGAATGATGTCCAGAACCCATTGAACGATGGCATCGACCAGGCCCATCGTGGCGATAATGGCGAGGTAGGATATAATATCGACACGCTTAGAACAGGAAAGAGATATTAGCGGGCTCCTCCCATGGCCATGATGGTGAGATGAGTGGAAGCTGTAAGGATCGCAGAAAATGTCTATTGGGTCGGTGCAATCGATTGGAACGGTCGGAATTTCCATGGTTACGACACGCCCAGGGGTTCAAGCTACAACGCTTACTTGATCGTGGATGACAAGATCGCTTTGATCGACGCGGTCAAAGCACCATTCGTCTCCCAGATGATGGAACGCGTGCGCAGCATCGTCGACCCAAAGGATATCGATGTCATCATCTCGAACCACTCGGAGAACGACCATTCGTCTGGCCTACCGATGCTTCAAGAGCTCACGGACGCTCCCATCTATGCGTCCAGGAAGGGAATGGAACATCTGCCCCTCAACTATGGCCCGTTGCAGCTCACGAAAGTGAACGATGGTCAGGAGCTCAGCCTGGGCAAGTATAACCTCAAGTTCATCGAGACCCCTATGCTACACTGGCCCGACTCCATGTTCACCTACCTCAAGGAACTGGGCATCCTCTTCTGTATGGACGGGTTCGGCCAGCATTTCGCCTCGTCCAAACGATTCGATGACGAGGTGGACCAAGGAGCGCTCTACGAGGAGGCGGCCAAGTACTACGCTAACATCCTCATGCCTTTCGGGCAACCATACGCCTCTGCCCTGGAGAAGGTCAAGGGACTGGACATCAAGATGCTGGCCACGGCCCATGGTGTCATCTGGAGGACCGATATTCCAGGCATCCTTAAGCTATATGACAAATGGTCCAAGCACCAGACGGAGCAGAAGGCGGTGTTGGTTTTTGATACCATGTGGGGCAGCACGGAGAAGATGGCGATGGCCATCGCCGAAGGCATCACCGCCGGGGGGGTGACGGTCCGCATCTGTAAGGCCAGCGCGACGCCTCGCAGTGTGATCATGCGGGAGATCCTGGACGCCAAGGCAGTCGTGTTGGGGACCCCGACGCTCAACCTTGGCATGTTCCCCAGCATGGCGGATGTGGTGGTTTACATGAAGGGCTTGAAGCCGAGAGGCCGTTTCGGGGCCTGCTTCGGGGCATATGGCTGGTCGGCGGGAGGGGTGAAGGCAATGAGGGAGTTGGTGACCGGATCCGGCCTCGAGCTCCCATTCGAGGACCTGGAGGTCAGGTTCAACCCCACAGAGGCGGACCTGAAGAGATGTCACGATCTCGGATTATCAATAGCGAAAAAGATTATCATGGGATGACACTGTTCTATGCCTAGGATGCACGAAGATGGTGTCATTTGAACCGGCAGGAGATCTAACGACCATCCCTATCATCCATGATACTGGCCTCCACTTGGTCGCGAGGGCGCCGTCCACGTATGTCGTTCTCTATTGCCGTTCTTTGTAGGGAAAACCGTATTATAGGGGCGGAGGGTTGATAATCCGATGCTAGGCCATGCCGATGTCCATGTCCACACCAAATATTCAGGTGTCACCGAGCATGGCATCCTCCGATTCCCTGAATCGGTTTCAAATCCCAATGATGTGGTCAGGATAGCGAAACGGGTGAACTTGGACATCGTTTGCATCACCGACCACAACAGCATTATTGGTGCTTTGAAGGCTAAGAACTTCGCAAAGGAACATGACTGCGTCGAGGTCGTGGTCGGAGAGGAGATCAGCACGGCCGACGGTGAGATCATCGGTCTTTTCTTGAACGAACTCGTCCCTCCAGGTCTTTCGGTGGAGGAGACCGTCGACCTGGTGCGACAGCAGGACGGCATGCTGGTGGCCCCTCATCCCTTCAGTTACCATGTCCCAGCCTTAGGACTGCTGGTTGATGACATCGACCTGGATGGCATCGAGGTAATCAATGGTGGCCATATTGATGGACCGGCCAACGATAGGGCTATGGAGCATTCCCGTTCCGGTCGGTGGGCCAGGGTGGCGGGGAGCGACGCTCATTCTCTTTCCCAGATCGGATGCGCCTACACCCTGTTTCCCGGAGAGGGAGAGGAGGACTTCAGGAAGGCGCTCAGAGATAAGGTCACAGATGTTTACGGGAGCACCATGCCCCTGCATCTGGGGGTGCAGTGGAGCATTGGGATAGTGCTGAAGGCGGACGAATTGATGCTCCGGTCCATCCTCGGGGTTATGGAGGGGGAGGAGGGGGACCCATTGGTCGATGCCATTAGTCACATGAGGACCGACCAGAAGATGATGGCACTTTTCGGGTCGGCCATCTATCTGACCCCTCCCATTCCGTACCTGGCCGGTATCGCCAGCAAGGCGATCATGCGCAAGAAGCATGAGATCCGCGACCAGATGAACCGTTTCCGCCGCCGTTTGGTGATGAAACCAGAGATCAATCACTCCCATGATGGTGCTGGTGCTCTGGATCCACCAGGTTCCCAAAAGCGTTGACCACCGCCTCAGATAGCGCTGGATGGATGGTCTGGCTCCTGGCCAAGGGCATGAAGCTCTGGTCTCCCGCGTTCATCAGATAGACTATCGCTTGGATGAGAATGGCGGCATGTGAACCGATGGCGCTGGCACCTAGGATCTTTAGGTCCCCCGCTTGGACGATCACCTTGACGAAGCTGCCCTCCTCGGCCATGGCATACCCCTTGGCGCAGTCGTAATAATCGCTTCGACCCACGAGGTACTTGATGGCCTTGGCCTTGACCTCGACCTCGGTCATGCCCACTGACGCCACCTCCGGGTAACCGAAGACGGCATGAGGGACCGCATGCTCGTCCAATGCGACCTTGGATTTGCTGAACAGGTTACGCCACACCACGTCCACATGATAATTGGCCGTATGGCGGAACATGGTCCGACCGATCACGTCCCCCATAGCGAAGATGTTGGGTTGGGATGTCTGCATGAACTGGTCTATGACGATGTAATTGTTCTTGTCCAGGTTGATCCCGGCTGCCGTTGCGTTGAGCGTATCAGCGTTGCTCACCACGCCGGTGGTCACCATTATCTCATCCGCGGTGACCTCGGAGACCTTTTGGCTGGGGCGATCGCGCACGACCAGGGTCTTGCCCTGCGCCCCTTTCCTCACCTCGAGGACCTCGGTGTCCACCAGGACATCCATGTATTTCCTGGCCTTTTCGAGCATCAGATCAGATACCTCTGGCTCCTCCTTCGCCAATAGGTGAGGGTTCCTCCCGATCACTGTGACCTTAGTGCCAAAGGCGGAGAAGAAATGCCCGAACTCGCAGGCTTTGTAACCGCCTCCCATGATGACCAGGCTCTTCGGCACCTTCTCGATGTCGAACACTGTCTCGGACAGAAGGTAACCCGCCTCCTCGAGCCCTTTGACATTCGGAACTTGACTTCTGGTACCACATGCCAAAACGATCCGGGGGGCTTTGATCTGCTCTTCATCGACCTGCAAGGTATAAGGAGCGACGAAGTAACCCGTGGTGCGGTAGAAATGCAGATCTGGGTCATCCTTGATCCCTTCCTCGATGCCTTGACGGTCAGGCAGAATGAGGTCCCACATCCGTCTTGCGGACCAGATCGAAATCAACATCCTCCACCTTCGCCTTGACTGCCGACCGCCTTTCCATGCTCGATGGTGCGGATGACCTCGGCTGGGTAGGTCAATATCTTGCTAGGGATGCAACCTCGGTTCAGGCACGTGCCCCCCACTGGGCCGTTCTCCACCAAGGCCACCTTCATCTCCTTGTTTCGCGCCCTGCTCGCGATGGTCAATCCAGCCCCTGTTCCGATTACGATGATGTCGTATTCCTTCATATCCACACCCGGCCCCGATGCAATCTGTGCCCACCTTATTTTAGTGTTACCGCTGACCAAGCATGAGTGATGGCGATATCATTACATACCCGCTGATAGGTCCTAATGACGGTGCTCTTATGGACCCTGTCGTTGAGTGCAATTGTACCGCCAGCGAATTGATGATCTTTCCCTGCGCAGGGGCTTGCAGCGTGGGACAGCTCAGCAACGACCTGGCAAAAAAAATGAGCAAGGAGGGCATCGGTAAGATGGCCTGCATCGCAGCGGTTGGTGCGGGAGGGCCTATGGCTATCAAAGCGGCGAATGACGCTAAGATAGTCCTGATCATCGATGGTTGCCCCATGAGCTGCGCCAAGAAGATCGTGGAGAAGGCTGGGATCAGACCGACCCTTCAAGTGCTGGTCACAGACATCGATATGAAGAAGACAGATGTTTTGGGTTATTCCGACGATGAGATGGAACGGGCGTTCAGGATGACACTGGACCGACTGAAGAACGTTCCACGTTAAACCGTTATATTCCTAAAAGAATCGATTTCCAAAATCTATTCATTTTTCATATTGTCCCATCTTGCAAATTTATTTTCGAGCCAGATACTCACCAGCTTTCACTTTACTTATATTGTGATTGTCGATTTTATTGTGAAGTATTATTGGAATCATGATTCATACATCTAATATTTTTCAAATATGATGTACATATGTCTTATTTCCAAGAATATTAATATCTAATTGTCTATGCAAACGTCCCGTCGGATGCTTCATCATCTAGCTATGAGGCATTCGGGGGCGAGGTTCGCCCTGAACCGACGAGCGAAAATGCGACCCTGATCACAAGGTCAGGATTCAAGGAGAGATGTGAAGAATGTCGAAAGAACTGAACGGATTCTTTGTGACTGGAACGATAATGGAAGCAAATGAGCATGCCTGCCCGTTAAAGGAGGATGTCAAACTATGGTAGACTCCGGCGACACAGCCTGGTTGTTGATCTCTACCGCCCTGGTGTTCATGATGACACCGGCGGTGGGATTCTTCTACGGGGGCATGCTGCGCAAGGAAAGCATGCTATCCATATTGGGCCAGACAATAATCATCACTGCTTTCGTGACCTTCATCTGGGTCATTATTGGCTATTCATTGGCCTTCGGACCGAACGTTGGGGACCTGGGACTGATAGGCAACCTTGACTACGTCATGCTTGAGGGCGTTGGGGCTGACCCGGGCAGTGCGATATTCATGCCCACCACTGTGCCCCAATTGTTGTACATGATGTTCCAGCTAACATTCGCCATCATCACGGTGTCCCTGCTCATCGGTGGCATCGCCGAACGCATGAAATTGCGCTCGTTGATCATCCTTCTGATCGTATGGATGATGGCCGTCTACCTGCCGGTGGCCCACTGGGTCTGGGGTGGCGGTTGGATATTCGAGATGGGCGCCCTTGATTTCGCGGGCGGCACCGTGGTGCACATCACTGCCGGCGTCTCCACTCTGGCGGCGGTCATGGTCCTAGGCAAACGTATCTCTGCCTCGAACGGCGGAGAGGAGAGGCCCCACAACATCCCGTTCGTGGTATTGGGTGGTGCCCTGCTCTGGGTCGGTTGGTTCGGTTTCAACGGTGGTAGCGCCTTGGCATCGAACGCCTTGGCGGTCACGGCAATGTGGAACACCATGTTGGCGGGTTCCATGGCCGCTATGACCTGGGGCATTGTCAGCTGGTTGCACCTGGGAAGGCCAGGCGTCCTCGGTTTGATCTCCGGTGCGGTGGCAGGTCTCGTGGCCATCACTCCCGCGGCCGGTTACGTGGACACCACTGGTGCGATGATCATCGGCCTGTCCGCTGGTGTGATCTGCTATGGCGGTATATTGTTGCGCAAGCGTTTCAAGTACGATGATGCCCTGGACGTGTTCGGCGTTCACGGTGTGGGTGGTACCTTCGGTGCCATCGCCACCGGGTTGTTCGCCACCAGCACCGTCAACTCCGCCGTTGTGAACGAAGGGGTGTTCTACGGTGGCGGTCTGACCCTGCTCAGCTATCAGCTTACCGCGGTGGCTGTGGTGTGGGCTTGGGCATTCGGCATTACCTTCGCAGTGATATATGTCATGAAGAAGGTGACAGCGATCCGGATGACGAAAGAAGAGGAGCGTGTCGGTCCGGACATAGTCCAGCACGGCGAGGTCGCTTACGACATGTGAGGTGTTAGAAATGAAAAAGATCGAGGCAATAATCCGTCCAGAGCGTCTGAACACCGTCAAAGCCGCCCTCGAGGAGATCGGAGTGCATGGAATGACCGTGTACGAGGTGGAGGGACGCGGGGAGCAGAAAGGGCTGGAATTCACCCATCGCGCTGGAAAATACCGCATCGACCTCCTCCCCAAACGGAAGATCGACATCATCGTCCCGGACGACCAGGTTCAGATGGTGGTGGATAAGATCATAACTTCCGCCAGGACCGGGGAGATCGGCGATGGTAAGATCTTCATCACCAATGTCGAGAAGGTCATCAAAATTCGGACTGGAGAGATGACGGAAAAATAAGGATGACCCCCCCCCTAAACACTTTTCAAACCTCTTCTTGCATTTTCATTTTCTAAGGTCCCAGAGGATTGCCATTATTGCGATCGCGAAATGGAATATCCTAATATCCCCAAATGCACCATCATTGGTCCGTGAACGAGGCGAAGGAGATACTCGAGGAGATCAAGGCCAATGGCAATGAGGACAACCGGGCAGGGATGGCCCGATTCGGTATCAATGTGAACAACGCGTATGGTGTGCCTGTTACTTGGCTCAGGGAATTGGCGAAACGGATCGGAAAGGACCACGAGCTGGCTTTGGCCCTCTGGGATTCAGAGGTCCATGAGGCCCGCATCCTCGCCTCCATCGTGGACGAACCGAACAAGGTGACGTTGGCCCAAATGGACCGATGGGTCATCGACTTCGATTCCTGGGACGTCTGCGACCAGTGCTGCAACAACCTGTTCGGCCGGACCAAGCTTCGCTAGGGAGGTGATCGGACCATGGTGCGACAGGGAGGAGGAGTTCGTGAGGCGGGCCGGATTCGTCATGATAGCGGTGCTGTCGGTCAAGGATAAGAAGGCAACATGCGATTCATTCCGACCATACCTGGAATTGATCGAGCGGCACAGTCAGGACGATCGGAACAATGTCAAGAAAGCGGTCAACTGGGCTTTGAGGCAGATCGGGAAGCGCGACCTGGATTGCCATGCTATGGCACTCCCGGTGGCCCTAAGGCTCAGCCAGAGCGAGGACGCGACCGCCAGGTGGATCGGCAAGGACGCGGTCAGGGAACTTAGGTCGGAAAAGGTATTGGCCCGAGTACGAGAGAGGAGTGTGCAAGAAGGGCACCAGATCGGACCGTTCATACGGGGGATGGTTGAGGTCGATGGATGACAGGAGAAAAAGGCAAGGGTTGATGGCGGGGGTCAGCACCAACGTGCTGGTCTTGGGCATCGTCTCCTTGCTGACGGACATGAGCAGCGAGATGATCTATCCGATCCTGCCCCTTTTCCTCACTGGTATCGGAGCCACCGGACTTATCATCGGTCTGATCGAGGGAGCGGCCGAGACCACGGCCTCACTGGTCAAGGTGCTGTCCGGTTGGTACTCTGACAAGTTCAATAAAAGGAAGAGGTTCATATTCGCTGGGTATGGGCTCAGTTCTGCCACCAAACCCTTGCTAGCATTCGTGACCAATTACTGGCAGGTGCTGGGCATCCGTGTCGATCGAACGCGTCGGCAAGGGCATCCGGAGCGCTCCCAGGGATGCATTGATCGCCGACTCCACCAGTGCCGGAGAAAAGGGGCAAGGCCTTCGGTTTCCATAAGGCGATGGATTCCACCGGTGCGGTGATCGGCCCTTTGCTGGTCCTTCCGGTCCTGTTGACGGCTGCCGCGGTCACCACCGACACTTACCGACTCATCTTCCTTCTCTCCGCGATACCGGCATTCCTTGCCTTGGTGGTCATCGTCCTCTTCGTTAGGGAGAAGGAGGGGGAGTACGTTCGCAGACCATCGAGGTTCATACCTGAGCTGAAGCGCATGGGCTCGAGGTACTGGGCCTTGATGGCGGTGGTGGGGGTCTTCTTCCTGGGGGAGGTGAGCTACGCATTCTTCGTGCTGAGGGGACAGGACATCGGACTTAGCGATGTGGAGATAATCCTGCTCTATGTGCTCTTCAATGTGGTCTTCGTCCTGCTTGCCATACCTTCAGGGTCGTTATCGGATCGCTGGGGTCGGAGACCCGTCATCGCGGTTTCCTTCCTGCTTTTCGCCTGCACCTGTGCCACCATGGCCTTGGCCCAGAACTGGTCAGCCCTATTGTTGGGGTTTGTACTTTTTGGGTTGTACAAGGGCACCTCGGAAGGTGTGTTCAAGGCGTTCGTCACAGATGTCTCCCCATCGGAGCTCAGGGCCACCGCTTTGGGAGGCTACTATACCATAATGGGCCTGGTCATGTTGCCCGGGGGAGTGGCGATCGGCCTTCTTTGGGATCAGATCGGCCCTTGGGCGGCGTTCGCATTCGGGATCGCCACCAGCATATTGGCTTTGTGCATGCTGCTGCTCAGTCCCAAATTGAGGTCGATGGCCTCATGTTGATGAGGAGCTCTGGTACGGGTACAAGCGGACGAGCGGGGATTCGAACCCCGGACCTGCAGCTTAGGAGGCTGCTGCCATATCCAGGCTAGGCCACTCGTCCAAAAATGAGCGGGTTTGAAAGGGTTTGTGAAGGTGAGGTACGGAACGGTTCAGCTCTTGTCCTCTTCAGAGCCTAGCTCCTCGGGTTCCTTGTCCTCGGTGGGCTCCGTCTTATCTTCCTGCTTCACGTACTCCTCGATGAGCTCGACCGGGTTGGCCTCCAGGGCCTCGCGCAGGTCGGCGACCACCTTGTACTTGGCCAAGGTCCACTTCTGGTCGTACTTGCATACGTCCGGGAGGACCATTGTGACCTTCTTACCATCAACGGTGACCTTGAAGCCCTCGGAGGTGCCATAGTCCATCTCCACGACGGCCATGACCTTCTCCTCATCGTTCTCGATGACCTCCAGGACCTTGAAGCGGTACTTCAGGGCCTGACCGGCGAAGCGGCGGTTGAAGTCGACGCGGACCCTTCCAGCGGTGACCGAGATTATGAGGCCGGTCTTGTTGTTCATGTTGACCTCCATGCCTGGGCGGGGCTCGATGTCCTGCTTCAGGAACTCGCGCACCGAGTGCATCTGGATCAACTTGGGGTCCCTCTGACCGGCTGCCTTCTCCGGCGGGATGATGACCTCGACGTCCTCGTCGATCGGAGCGCCCTCCAAGGCCTCCTCCAGACCCGGGAAGACCCTCCCGCCTCCGACCAGCAGGGGCATTGGGGCGTACTTGAACTTCTCGTTGAAGATGCCGTTCTCTTGAGCGGTGTCAGCGTTCGTGGTGTCGAACATCTCTCCGCTGTCAGCGATGTATCCATCGAATTCGAACCTGATGATGTCCCCTTTGGAGACCTTGTTGCCAGTTGACATTAAATCCACCAGTCCTTGTCGGATTGTGCAGGATGGTGGATATATTGACTCTTCTTATACCTTTTGGTATTGGCCATCATGCGAAAATGGTCCCTTCCCGCGAGACATTTAGACGGCGGTCAGGCTCTCCACTGCACTTCGGTCCAAGGCCTTCACGAGCTCGACCGCCAGCCGCACGCTGTCATCGATGTCCTTAAGGTCGATGATGCCTACATGGGAATGGATGTGCCGCGTCGGGGCGCCAATGGCGATGCTGGGCACCCCCATGTTGGATGTGTGGATGGCGCTGCCGTCCGTTCCGCCTCCGTGAGTGTAGGCCAGCTGGTAGGGGATCTTCCTCCTCTCGCACACCTCGATGACCAGCTCCTTCAATGGCTGGTTGGGTATCATCATGCTATCGAACACCGTGATGGCCACCCCATCGCCCATCTTGGCCGGCGCCATCAACGGGTCGACGCCTGGGACGTCACCGGCAATGTCAACATCGAGCACGATGGCCACGTCCGGGTTCACGGTGGCGGAGACGGTCTTCGCCCCTCTCGTGCCCACCTCCTCCTGCACCGTCGCCGCCCCGATCACCATGTTGGCATGTTTGACCTTCTCTTCGTGGAGGACGCGCATCACCTCGGCGGCCACGAAGGCGCCGTAACGATTATCGAATGCTTTCCCAAAGGCCAGGGTACGCTTGCCCTTCCTCTTCCCATCCTTGAAGACGGTCTTGCTCATGGTGGAGAACTTGGAATCCGGTACGATGGCGTCGCCCAAACGGACCCCCATCTCCTGCGCTTCCTTGAGATTGGCGGCGCCGATGTCTATGAACATCTTATCCTTCGCCACCACCTTCTTCATCTCCTCCGCTTCCATGAGGTGTGGGGGTTTGCAGGCGATGACCCCAGCCAGCATACCCTTGTTGCTCATGACCTGGACCCGTTGTCCTAACAGCACCTGGTCATACCAGCCACCAAGCTGCCGGAAGGAGATGAATCCCAAGGGGGAGATGCCAGTCACGATGAAACCTATCTCATCGATATGACCCGCGAGAAGGATCCGAGGCCCATTGGAGGTCCCGCCCCTTTCGAACATGAAATTCCCCATCTTGTCGCTGTAATGCCTTTCCACGAAGGGGACCACGTAATCTTTCAACAATTTGATCGGGATGGCTTCGAAACCGGACGGGCCAGGGGCGTTGCATAGCTCTTCGAAGAAACCTAATGCTCTTTTATCCATGATGTTCCCCCTCCTTGATGCCAAGAGGTGGTCTGAGAAGAGATGTCGACGCAATAAAACGTTTCCCTCCCATGTTTTGAGGGCCATTCCAAAAAAAGTTGGTTGATGCAGGTCGGGCCTACATCGAATAAGGTTAAATCGGAGTTTATTGTTACTTGGCCAACAAGCCACCTTAGCTTAGCTGGTTGAGCAGCTGACTTGTAATCAGCAGGTCGGGAGTTCAAATCTCCCAGGTGGCTCCATGACCATTCTATTCAGACGGAAGTAACTGGTCACCCCATGGGCCATGTCACCAGACGGTGTCGTCCTCGAGGAACCCGACCTTCAGAACCAGTATCTTCATGTCGTGCGGTATCTCCGGGTTTCCATGCCGGTCGCCTGGTTCGCACACCAGAACGTCCCCCGGTGCCATGGTCACCTTTTCCCCATTGATCTCAAAGACCGCTTCGGTCACCGCATAGAAGACCTCGGTCTGGACCCTGTGGTGATGGATGGGGACGATGTCGCCTTTGCGGAAGGAGACCTCCTGCAGGAATGAGCCCGATATGCCCAGGTCCGACTCGTCCAGGACGGTGCGCTTTCGGTATCCCTTGCCTTGCACCCAAGGCTTCACCGAGGAGCGGTGCAGCCTCATTTCATCGCCTTGGCCGCATCCTTGATGCAACCTTCCAGAATGTCCAATCCTGTGTTCAGGTGCTCCTCGGATATGACCAGCGGGGGAATGAGCCGCAGCCCGGACCGCCCACAGCCTATGGCGACGATGCCGCGTTTGAACAATAGGAAGGCAACATCATCACGCAGGTGCTTGGCCGGTTCCTTGGTGCGGCGGTCCCGCACGAACTCCATGGCCTGCATCAGACCTAGGCCACGGACGTCGCCGATGACCTCATGGTCGCGCATCATCTCCTCCATACGTTTGCGCAACAAGGCCCCCATCTTCTCCGCCCTCTCCGGCAAGCGCTCCTCCTCGACGACATCCAATGTGGCCAAGGCGGAGGCGCAGGCCACGCAGTTGCCGCCATAGGTGTTGGAGTGCGCACCCTGGACGCCGAAGTCCAGCTCCCGACGGAATATGGTCGCCCCGATGGGGATGCCCGAACCGAGGGACTTGGCGGTGCAGATCGACGTCAGGAACGACATCGAAATGCTCAATGCCCCACATCTTGCCAGTGCGCCCGATGCCGGCCTGCACCTCGTCGTCCACCACCAGGATGCCCTGGTCCCTGACGATCTTCGTGATGGTGCTGGTCCAGCCCTTTGGCGGTACGATGTAGCCGCCCTCGCCTTGTATCGGCTCTAGGAACAACGCCGCGACCTCATGCGGCGGGGTGATGGTCTCAAAGTAGATCTCCTTCAGGATCTTGGCGCACCATAGGTCGCACGAGGGGTACTCCAGCTTGTAAGGGCAACGGTAACAGTAAGCATAGGGGATGTGCGTGACACCAGGGACCATGGGGAAGTAGCGCTCCCGTTGCACCTTCTTGCTCGCTGTGAGAGATAATGAGCCCATGGTCCGACCGTGGAAAGCCCCGATGAAAGCGATGAACTGCTTGCGCTCGGCGCTCCTCCATCGGGCCAGCTTCATCGCCGCCTCCACCGATTCGGTTCCAGAGTTGCTCAGGAAGACCTTCTTGGCGTGGTCGCCAGGGGCTAATCTCGCACAGGCGCTTCACGAGGTCGCTTTGGACCTGGTAATAGTAATCGGTCCCGGCGAAATGCATCACCTTCGCTGCCTGGTCCTGGACCGCCTTGACCACCTTAGGATGACAGTGGCCGACGTTCAGCACCGCCACCCCGGATGCGAAATCGATGAAGGTGTTGCCGTCGACGTCTTTGACCAAAGCGCCCTTGGCGCTCTCCACGACGATAGGGGCGGTCTTGGTGGATGTGGCGAGATATTCGTTGTCGACCTTGATTATCTCCTTGGCGTTCGGACCCGGAGGTTCCACCACTATGTTCGGTACCTTCGACAGAATATCACCCCTTTGGCTCAGCCATATGGCCCAACCTATAAATGGGTTGCCGTCAAGCGTTTTTTCGTAACTGGACAATGATGGAAATGCCCTCTCAGCCCGCCTTGAGCGGTCTATTGGAGATCAGAACCGAAGGTGCGCTCCGCGCTCTCGATGACATTCGAGAGTATGGAATAGGCAGGTATCATGTCGCTCTCGTCCACTATGAAGATGGTGTCGGTGTAGCACGACACCGTCTCGGCGAGGTTGACGCCGTTCTCGGCGAGGTTGTCGGCAAGATAAGAGAAAACGCCAGAGGTGTCGGTGATCTTCTCCGGCGACTTGACCGTATATCTCCACAAGGTCAGGCCTAACGTGCAGCACGTTCTCCTTGCCGATGGCGTTGACTATCTCGTTCTTGAGCTTCTCATCGGCGATGATGGTGATGGCCTGAGCCCCCTGGATGATCTGCATTATGGCCTTCTCGTTGATGAGCTTGATGAAGACCAGTTCTAACTTGTGCAGCACGGTCCAATCGTTCTTCGCGGTCACGGAGCAGATCTTGGTCTTGACCTCGATGCGGCTGCTTCCCAGTATGCGCAATATCTCTTTCTCGTGATCGCGTTTGGAGAGTTTTTGCGCATAACGACGGCAGGCGATCATGACCGCCTCCTCGTTCTTGATGTCCAGGTCCTTCATGATCTGCCTGGCCAAGGATGAGTAGTTGATCAGATCCTTGGAGATGCAATCCTTGATGCTCGGATGGGCGTCGATGTACGCACGGGTCCTCTCGGCGATGCTCTCCTTGGGAACGGGGTCCTTCATCGGTCCGCCTAAAAATGTAAAAAATATATAATGTTTTATTTCGGACACGGTTGTCAGGAAAGGAAACCGCCTAGGGTCCGATCGAAAAGCTCCACAGATCCCTCGGCTGATTATGAGCGGCGGGACGAGCACGAATGGAGTTCCCTCCGGCCACGTTGACCAGCAGGCCCTCCTTGAAGCATAGCTCCTTGAACTCCTTCGACCTCGCTCCGATCTCGATGCCGATCATCAGGCCCATGCCCCGGACCTCTTTGACCCCGCCCTTCTCGTCCGCGATCTTCTGGATGGAGCGTTTCCAGCGCGAACCTAGCTCAGCGGACCGCTCCACCAGGCCTTCCTTCTTGATGGTCTCGATGACGGCCTTGCCTGCCGCACAGGCCAGCGGGTTGCCTCCGAAGGTGGTCCCATGGCTCCCGGGGGTGAAGGTCTTCGCCACCTCGCGGGTGGAGACTATGGCGCCGATAGGCACACCCCCGCCCAACCCCTTTGCCAAGGATATGATGTCCGGCACCACGCCATAGTGCTGGAAGCCGAACCATTTGCCCGGTCCGACCCATCCCGGTCTGCACCTCGTCCACGATCATCAAAGCCCCAGTGTCATCGCATAGGTCGCGCACCGTCCGCACGAACTCCGGGCTGGCCGGTATCACCCCTCCCTCCCCCTGCACCATCTCCATCACGACCGCGGCGGTGTCCTTGGACACCATGGCCTTCAAGGCCTCGCTGTCGTTGAAGTCGATGAAATCGAAGGCATTGGAGAGCAAACACTCGTACCCTTCCTGGTACTTCCTCTGGCCGGTGGCCGCCAATGCTCCAGCCGTGCGCCCATGGAAGGAGTTCAGGCAGGCCACGAACTTCGTCCGTTTGGTATGCTTTGCCGCTAATTTCAACGCCGCCTCGTTCGCCTCGGCGCCGCTGTTGCAGAACATGGAGACCGCCAACGGTGACGGGGACGATCGAGGCGAGCGCCTCTCCGAGGTCGGCCTGTTCCTGGTATAGTAGAGGTTGGAGACGTGCATCATGCGCTTCGCCTGTTCGGTGATCGCCTCCACTAACGCCGGGTGGGCATGGCCCAGACAGTTCACGGCTATTCCAGCCACGAAGTCCATGTACCTCTTGCCGTTGCAGATCGTATAGGAACTCGCGGTCACCGTGGGACAGGCAGATGTCCTCCCGCCCATAGTTCTGGAACAGATAGGAGGAGTACAGGGTCTTGACGTCGTTGATTTCCAATTGGGTCACTCTCTTGCATCACGGGACTATGCGCGTCCCATAGTTCTTCTCGGTCAACAGCTGGCCGATGATGGCGTCCGGGTTCTTGCCGTCGATCATGTGGGCGGTCCTGACCCCATCTCGAACGGCGATGACGCACGCCTCCAGTTTGGGGATCATGCCGTCCTTCACCACTCCCTCCGACACCAATGTCTGGAATTCGGCCACTTTGATCTCGGCGATCACCGAGGACGGATCTCCGAACACCCGCATCAGGCCTGGAACGTCGGTGACCAGCACGAAGTCCTCTGCCTGGACCGCCTTGGCCACATAACAGGCCGCGGTGTCGGCGTTGACGTTCATCAGTTGACCGTCCTCGTCGCCACAGATGGGGTAGATGACCGGAATGAAGCCCCGCCTCACCAGATGGTCCATGGTCCTTGGGTCGGATCGAATTGGCTCGCCGACCCATCCCAGGTCGACCTCGATGTCCTTTCCGTTCTCGTCCTTGCCCTTGATAGGGGGCATCTTTTTGCATAGGATGGAGTTGCACTCGGTCCCGGCCAGACCTATGGCGTTCAGGCCGGCTGTCTGCAAAGCCCTGACCACCTTGTCGTTGATGCGGGAGAGCACGCCCTTGGCCACCACCAAGGTCACATCGTCGGTGATCCTCAGTCCGAGCACCTTCTTGACCGGGAGGTTCCTCCTCTTCATCTCCTCGGTGATCTCCGGACCGCCGCCATGGACGAGGACCGGCCTTATGTCCAAGCTAACGAGCAAAGCCATGTCCCTGGCGAACCGCTCCAGTTCGGCAGGGTTCTCGATGGAGCTGCCTCCGAACTTGATCACGACCTTCTTCCCCCTCAACTTGGAGGCTCGGGGGTATCGTGTCATCATGCTCTCCATCCTCTTCATTCTGAGGCCTCAGGTGGTATAGTCCGCGTTTATCTTCACATAATCGTAGGTGAGGTCGCAGCCCCAGGCCTCGCCGACCGAGTGACCTACCCCGAGCCAGAGGTCGATGATGACCTTCTTCCCGCTCAGGATCTTCCTGGCATTGAGCTCGTCCTGGGACGCTGGCACCATGGTGGGCGACCCCTTCTCGAACAAAGTGACCGAAATGTCGTCGTCGCTCACCATCAGTTTCACCTCGTCCAGTTTGAACGATGCGTCGGAGTTGCCCAGGGCCGCCAGGATGCGGCCGAAGTTCGGGTCGGCCCCGAAGATGGCGGTCTTGACCAGGCTGGATGAGATGATGGACCGGGCGGCGCTCCTCGCCTCCTTCGAGTTCTTGGCGTCGCGGACATGGACCTCGATGAGCTTGGTCGCGCCCTCGCCGTCGATGACGATCTGCTTGGCCAAGGACTGGGCCACGTAGCGCACGCCTTCCCAGAAGGCGGGGTCGTTGTCCGCCGGCGGTCCGCCCGCCTTGCCGTTGGCCATGATCATGGAGATGTCGTTGGTGCTCTGGTCCCCGTCCACGGTGATCATGTTGAAGCTGGTGTCCATCATGTCCTGCCACTTGGCATTGGCGTTCTTGGTCGAGCACGGCGTCGGTGGTGATGAAGCTGAGGGTGGTGGCATGCAGCACCTTCATGGAAGGGGCGATCATGCCGGAGCCCTTGGTGATGCCGGCGATGGTGACGACGGTCCCATCCTTCAGGGTGACCTCGC
This sequence comes from Methanomassiliicoccaceae archaeon, assembly GCA_963806355.1. Taxonomy (GTDB): domain Archaea; phylum Thermoplasmatota; class Thermoplasmata; order Methanomassiliicoccales; family UBA472; genus JACXTP01. The sequence continues at coordinate 153,414 of CAWDXN010000007.1, forward strand.
AGGCCGCCTCCTTCATGCGGGTGTCGGTGGTCATGATGGCCTTGGCGGCCAACTGGTCGGCTTCGCTGTCCCCGGCCCAGCTGCTGAAGCTGCCTTGGCGACGCCGCCGGATATCTTATCCATGGGCAGGAAGCGGGAGATGACCCCGGTGGAGGCGACGCCCACCAGGTCCTCGGATAGGTTCAATGCCTCGGCGGTGAGAGCGCACATCTCCCTCGCGTCGTAGAGACCTGCGACCCGGTCAGGGCGTTGGCGTTGCCGCTGTTGACGACCAGGGCCTGCAGCATCTTGGGGTCCTTCTTCATCATGACCTCGATGGGCGCGGCGCGCATCTTGTTCTGAGTGTAGGCCAAGGCGCACTTGGCCGGCACATCGGAAAAGATGATGGCCAGGTCCAGGTTCTGTTTCTTGATGCCGCAGTGCACGCCGCTGGCCCGGAATCCCTTGGCCGCGGTTATGCCTCCTTCGATCACTCGGTATGCCATTGTTCAAACCCCCAATCCCGGGAAGTCCAGTCCCATCGTCTCGTCTAGTCCGAACATGATGTTGCAGTTCTGCACCGCCTGACCGGACGCCCCCTTGACCAGGTTGTCCAGGGCGCCCATCACCACGATGGTGTTCCTCCCCGCCTTCTCTAGCCCCACCTCGCAGAAGTTCGACCCGGCCACCGATTGCATGGAGGGGATGCCGGTTCGTCGCACGAAACGGCTGCCTGGTAGAAGTCCGCGTACAACTTGTTCATGACCTCGATGCTCAGCTCTTGCCTCAAGGTGACGTAGCTGGTGGTACAGCATGCCCCTGACCACGGGCAGGAGGTGAGGAGTGAATATGACGTCCAACTTGCCCCGGTAGAGACCTTCCAGGCACATCTGGATCTCCGGAGTGTGCCGGTGAGTGCCCACTTTGTAAGGCGTTATGCTCGCTCCACAGGTGGGATGATGGGTGGCCTTGGTCGGCTCCGCACCGGCCCCGGAGGTGCTGCTCTTGGCATCGATGACCAGGTGATCGTCGACCAGTCCGTTGGCGAACAGGGGCGCGAGGGATAGGATGGAGCAGGTGGGGTAGCACCCCGGGTTGGATACGAAATCGGCCTTGGCGATTTTCTCCCGGAACAGCTCCGGTATGCCGTAGACCGCCTTTTCCAGGTTGATCATGTCCTTGTGATCGTGCCCATACCAATGCTTGTACGTGGCAGGGTCCTTGAGGCGATAATCGCCAGAGAGGTCGATGACCTTGACGCCACTGGCCAATAGCTCCGGCACGATCTCCATGGAGGCTCCGTGCGGCGTGGCGGTGAAGACCACGTCGTGGTCGCCCGTCAACCTCTCCTGGAAGTTGATGTCCAAGAAACCCTGCAGGAAGGGATGGGCCTTGCTGATGCTGGAACCGGCCAGCTGCCGGGAGGTGACCGCGCCTAACTCTATCTCCGGATGGCGGCAGATTATCCTTGCCAGTTCGCCCCCGGTGTATCCTGAGCCTCCAATGATAGCTGCCTTGATCATCCGATCTTCCTCTCGATTAGATTCCGGCGAATTCCTCGATTCACTTATTAAGAATGATGACCCAAATGGGACACACTCTATTAAAGATGTCAGCATTATCACAACCCTGCCCCAGACTGGAGATCGGGAACGTGAGGGGGCCTTGGCGCCCGGGCCTTTTCTGGATGGAGGCGTTCTGTCCAAAAGAAGACTCCACTTTGATCAAATGTCTCCTCGTTGGCATAACCTATTATATCTTCTCCGACCTCGCCGAATCCGATATCATATGGCATCCAGGAAATCGTCTGCCCCGTCCAAGAAGCGCGACAAGGTCGTTCTAGCTTACTCCGGAGGTCTGGATACCTCCGTGGCCATCCGCTGGCTCCAGGAAAAGTACAACCTCGACGTGATCGCGGTGTCCGTCGACGTCGGTCAGCCTGGCGACATGGAGGAGAACATCGAACGCGCCAAGATCATCGGGTCCGTGGAGGCCTACGCCATCGATGCCAGGGAGGAGTTCGCCGAGGACTATGTCTTCCCGTGCCTGAAGGCCAACGCCCTTTACATGCAGACATACCCCATGGCCACTTCCATCGCCAGGCCGCTCATCGCCAAGCTGTTGGTGGAGATAGCGCAGAAGGAGAGGCGCCAAGTACATCGCCCACGGCTGCACCGCCAAGGGCAACGACCAGGTGCGCTTCGATGTTTCCATCGACGCGCTCGACCCCGGACCTTGAAGATCATCGCCCCCATGCGCGAGTGGGTCATGACCCGGGAGGATGAGATCGAGTATGCCAGGGAGCACGACATCCCGATCAAGGTGAAGAAGGCCTGCCCCTACTCCACCGACGAGAACCTGTGGGGCCGCAGCTGCGAATGCGGCGTCCTGGAGGATGCCTGGGCCGAGCCACCGGAGGATGCCTTCGAGTGGACCACCGACCCGACCAAGGCGCCGGACGAACCCAGGTACGTCGACGATCAAGTTCGAGAAGGGCGTCCCCGTGGCACTCGATGGAAAGAAGATGAAGCCGGTGGACCTCATCCAGAAGCTCAATCAGATCGCTGGGAGCCAACGGTGTCGGTCGCATCGACCAGATCGAGGACCGCTTGGTAGGGATCAAGTCCAGGGAGATATACGAGTCCCCGGCGGCGGTCGTGCTGATCACCGCCCACAAGGACCTGGAGAAGATGGTGCTGACCAAGGACGTGGCCAACTTCAAGCGCATCGCCGAGCAGAGGTATGCGGAGCTATGCTACGACGGACTGTGGTTCAGCCCGCTGAAGGAGGCCCTCGACGCGTTCATGGACAAGACCCAGGAGTTCGTCTCCGGTGAGGTGAGGGTGAAGCTGTTCAAGGGCTCCGCCGTGGTGGTGGCCGTCGCTCTCAATATTCGCTGTACGACCATGGCCTGGCCACGTATGCCGAGGGAGACCAGTTCGACCACACCAGCGCCAAGGGCTTCATTTACGTCTGGGGCCTGCCGCTACGCAGCGTGGCCAAGAAGCAGAAGAAGTGATGAGGCATGGCGGAGAAGGTCCTGTGGTCCGGCAGGTTCGGCAAAGCGCCGGACCGATCCACTATCGATTTCACCAGCTCGTTCGGGGTCGACGTGCGTCTGGCATGGTACGATGCCGTGGGATCGATGGCCCACGCCCGCATGTTGACGAAGCAACGCATCATCCCCGCCAAGGACGGCGATCGTATCATCGAAGGCCTGCGCCAACTGCTCAAGGAGATCGAGAAGGGCGAGGTGGAGCTGGACCGGTCGAGCGAGGACGTTCACTCGACCATCGAGGTGCTCCTCACCGAACGCATCGGGGAGGCCGGGGGCAAGCTGCACACCGCTCGGAGCCGTAACGACCAGGTCGTCACCGACTTCCGCATGTTCATGCGGGACGCCATATTGGACAGCATGGAGCACGCCATAGGGCTCCAGTCGGTCTTGATGGAGCAGGCGGAGAGGCACAAGTCCGCCCTCATGCCCGGTTTCACCCACATGCAGCACGCCCAACCGGTCACGCTCGGATTCCATCTGATGGCCTACGTCTTCAAGCTGCAACGCGATGTGGAGCGCCTCATGGACTCATACAAGAGGGTGAACGTCTGCCCTCTCGGATCGGCAGCGCTGGCCGGCACTACCTATCCCATAGACCGGCACATGACGACGGACCTACTTGGCTTCGAAAGGCCGGGAGAGAACGCCATGGACGGCGTCAGCGACCGGGACTTCGTCCTTGAATATTGCTTCGACGCCGCCGCCATCATGACCCACCTGAGCTCCTTAGGCGAGGAGCTGGTACTGTGGAGCAGTCCAGAGTTCGGGTTCGTGGAGATAAGTGATGGATTCAGCACCGGCAGCTCGATCATGCCCCAGAAGAAGAACCCGGACGTGGCGGAGCTGATCCGCGGCCGGTCCAGCCGGGCCATCGGGACCCTGATGTCGATGCTCACGTTGGTCAAAGGCCTGCCCCTGGCTTACAATCGCGACCTGCAGGAGGACAAGGAGGGTCTGTTCCGCACCTACGAGAACATCACCGCCTGCCTGCGCATGATGGCGGCCATGTTGTCCGAGGCTCGTTTCCGACCTGAGAACATGGAGAGGGCGTTAAAGGGCGGCTTCCTGAACGCCACCGACCTGGCGGACCATCTCGTCTCGAAGGGGGTGCCGTTCCGCAAGGCGCACGAGATCGTGGGCAAGGCGGTGCGCCACTGCATCGAGGAGAACAAGACGCTGGAGGACCTGACGCTGGATGAGCTCAAGGGGTTCTCGCCATCGGTCGGTCCGGAAGTCTTGCAGTTGCTGACCATGCGCTCCTGCGTGGAACGCCGTTCGACCTATGGAGGGACGGCACCGGACCAGGTCGAGAACCAGATCGCAATGGCCCGCGACCTTTCCAAGGCACAACTTTCGTTCTGCCAGGCTGAGAGGGAGCGATTGATTGGGAAATGGAACGATCTTACCTATTCGTTGTGAGCTGACTCACTCTTCGAAGGTGGAGAGGGCGTTCCATTCCAGATCGTGCTTCACTCCGTTCTTGTTGAGGATCTTGCTGATCTTCTCGGTGATGCGCACCACCTCACCGCTCTTGGCGGAGCCGCGTATGTAGAACTCTTTCCGCGTGAGGGGGAAGACCAGCCTCATTCGCCCCTTGCGATTGTAACCCTCAGGCTTGTTGTTCTTCTCCAGGTCCATCAGGTTAAGGTGGATGAACATGTGCAGGACGTCCTGGTCCTCAGGGACCTGCTCCGAATCGTTAAGGAAGGTGGTGAGGACCTCCGGGAACACCTTGACTATGTCCTTATAATCCACACCCTCACGGAAAACAAAATGACCACTGGTCGCTTTCATCTGATTTCGTTCGATGCCGTGGATGTTATTTAAAATTTCTCAATCAAACAATGTGATTCTCCATAGACATTCGTCGATGCCTCACCAATGTATCGCCGAAAAAGGTCGTTCGTACTCCTGACCCTTTCCGGACACTTGACCAATATTTATTTACGGGCGGGATATACCAGCATGCGCGTGGTTATGACCGTGGCCGGGTCCGACCCCATTGGTGGGGCGGGGGTCCAGGCCGACATCAAGGCCATCTCGTCCATGGACCTGCATGGTTGCTCGGTCATCACTGCGGCGACATCGCAGAACACCATGGCTGTGAGCGCCATCCATCCTTTTTCCGAGAAAGAGGTCACGTCACAGCTGGATTCCGTCCTGAACGACGTGAAGATATCTGCGGTCAAGACCGGCATGCTTTACTCCCACGAGATCGCAAAGGCAGTGTGCGATCGACTATGGTCGTGTCGATGTACCGATAGTGGTCGACCCGGTGCTGGTAGCTGGAGTGGGGGATTCGCTTTATTCCCAGGACCTCTTGGCCGCGTTCCGGGAAGTGGTGTTCCCCATTGCGACCGTTATCACTCCCAACCGAGGAGAGGCGGAACTGCTGCTCGGGAGAAGGATCTCTAAAACCGCTGAGCTGACCAGGGCATGCAAGGACCTGGCCGCCATGGGGCCGAAGGCCGTGGTCCTTAAGGGTGGCCATTTCGATGGGGAGCATGGCCACTGACCTGCTTTACAATAACGGTGTCTTCACCGAGTTCTCCATGCCACGACTGGACCGTCGAGTGCACGGAGGAGGTTGCACCTTCGCCTCCTTCCTGGCCTGCGGGCTGGCCAATGGGTGGGACCTTAAGCGCTCCTTGTTGGAGGCGAAACGCCGGGTGCACGATTCCATCGCCCTTTCCTATCCGGTCGGGCAAGGGATATATGTCGTCAATCCGACCGCCACCAGACAGAAGGAGGCGATGCGGTCCGACCTATTGCGCGGCCTGGACAGGGCGGTCAGGCATCTAGCGGCGGGGATCCTACCGGCAGGCAGGTCGGGGAGGGCGTCCTTCTGCCATGCTTTGCCCAACCCGCAAGGGCATGACGAGGTGGGCATGGCCTTGATCCATTTACACAGAGGGCGTATGCGCGCGACCTCGGCAACCTTCGGCGCGGGAGGCAGTGTGCCCGATGCCCTGCTGGCCTTGAACAGCATTGACGAACATGTCCTATCAGCGTTGGAGCTGGTCGTGGAAAGCGATGCTTGGAATTGTCCCAGGTGAGGACGAGTTCGATGTCCTGTACATCGGACCCGATGCCAAGGGCCGATGGGACCATCATGGAAGAACTTGCTAGATCGACAGATGCTTTAGGCAAAGGCCCGGACCTGGTGGTGTCGGAAAGAGAGGGGCTGTTGACGGTCCTCTTCTTCGGCAATGACCCCCGAGATGTCCTGCTCAAGGTCCGATCGACGATGAGCTGAGGTGCCAAGATGCGCATCGCCATGTTCACGGACACCTATCTGCCAGCACGGGACGGCGTGGTCACGTCCATACTGGTCACAAGGGAGCAGTTACAAGCCCTGGGCCATGAGGTCTTCATCTTCGCTCCCGCGCCCAAGGACGATAAGGACAGGGAACCGGGTGTGTTCTACTTCCGGGCCCGCACCTTCAAGAATTATGACACCTACGGCATACCCCTCTACCCAACCAACAAGAGCGACCTGCTGAGGGAGGTCAAGGCCGAGGTCATTCATTCCCACGGATTGACTTTCCAGGGTCTTCGCAGCCTTATGGCCGGTCGAAACCTAAGACTGCCCGTGGTGGTGACATGGCATACCATGGTGACGGAGGCGGCCCAGTACTATAATTTCACCAAGTTGCCGGAGTGGATGGTGACCTTGCTCATGAAGCGATACCTAAAATCGCTGCTGGCCAGGGCTGACGCTGTGGTGGCTCCGACCGAGTCCATCAAGGAGGAGCTATTGGTGATGTCCCCCCATATCCGGCATGTCGAGGTAATACCCACAGGTGTCGACAGCGATCGATTCTCTCCCGATAACGATGGCCTCGCGATAAGGAAAAGGTTGGGAATAGGGAACGACCAGATGGTCCTCAGCTTGGGGCGCATCGCTTGGGAGAAGAACCTAGATCTTTTGCTTGAGGGGTTCAATATCCTTTTTAAGAGACAGAGGCAACGTGAAACTTGTCATCGCAGGGGAAGGGCCAGCAAGGAAGCATTACATGCAAAAGGCCGCTGAGATGGGCTTGGCAGACCGGGTCCTTTTCCCCGGTTTCGTGAGCGACGAGGATCTGCCAGCCTACTACGCCGCATGCGACGCCTTCACACTGGCCTCCAAATTCGAGACCCAAGGATTGGTGGTGTTGGAGGCGATGGCAAGCGGCAAACCCGTATCGGCCATCAACTATCGAGCGTTGAAGGAGATCGTCAGCGACGGCCAAAATGGATATTTGTTCGAGGATGGACCCGAAAGCTGGGCCGAGGCCACCGGAAAGGCCTTGGACGCTCCCGCGGCGGTCCGTGCCGCCGGCCGCACCAAGGCGAAGCAGTACTCCACCAAGACCGGCGCAGAACAGCTGGTGCAGCTCTATGACTATGCCATCCGCTCCAAACAGGAACGCCTGAACAAACATAGGCGATGATTAATTAGGGCGAGCACGTTTAATGGTCGGATGTGGGACATCGGACAAGCGTTCTATGATTGGCTCAGCCCACTGGGCGTGGCAGGCTTGCTCTTCTGCATATTCCTGCTGTTCTACATCGACGCCATCCTCTTCCCCACCCTGCCCGAGCTGTTCGTGATCATCATCTTCTCTGTGAACCCGACGGTGGAGTTCGCCGTCGCCATCCTGCTGACCATCGCGGTGGCCGAGGTGCTAGGATTGGCAACTCTTTACTTTTTGGTGAAGAAGGTAGGCGTCCCGGACGTTATTGGGAAAGCGCTCAATCGTTACACCGGTTTCCTCATCGTTTCGGACGAGAAGGCTCTGCTGGTCAACCGAGTGGCCCCGGTACTGCCCTTCTCCGGGGCTTTCGTGGCCGCATGCAACTGGAGCTTCAAGAAGGCGGTCCTGTACACTGTGATCGGGGGCATGATCAAGTACGGGGTCATCCTAGGTCTGAGCAGCATCTTCTTCACCTATCTGTCCAGCGAGACCGCCACATTTGTCACGCTGGTGCTGGTGATCTCCATTATCGCTATCAGCATCGCCTTCTCGATTATACGCAAGAAACGTCTGGAGGCACTAGGTACCGATCGACCCTTGGACGCCTGTGGGATCAAGGATGAGAAGTGAAGGCCCAGTCGATCCCAGATAGGGAATGGCTCACCTGAGATGGGCGTTGGAAAAAGATCAAAATAAGAAGGGAATGGGACCGGCGCCAGCACCGGTCCGTTGTTCCGTCCGCTCAACCGCTCGTTATGTCAAGCATCGTGACCTCGAAGGTCATGGTGTTGCCCAACAGAGGTCCGTTGAAGTTCTTGACCGCTGTGCCGTTGGCGGTGTCGACATCGATGAGCACGAACATGCTGTTCTGGCTAGCAAATGTGTCGTAGCCGCACATGTCCCAGCTGTCCACATCCTCGACCTGATGGGTGAAGGTTATGGTTCCGTTGCCGTTATCATTGGTGGTGTTCACGGAATCGATCTTGATGTACCAACCAGTGGCGAACGTCGAGGATGGGTTGTTGTACACAAAGTACTTCTCTCCGGGAGAGGGCATGTTCTTATAGAGCACGGTATCTGCCAGAGCATCGACGTTGAGGACGCTGACATCCCACTTGTAGTTGGGGTCATTCACTGTGAGACCGTTGACCGCGTTCACGCCGAACTTGGCCTTGAACGCAGCCTGCGTCGATTGAACGAACAATGGAACATCGACACTTAGATCGAAGGATATCAGTTTGGTCGTGTCCATCTGCCCATAGCCCTGGTCCGGGGTGATGATGATGGTCTTGGTCTCATCCTCTTCCATTCCGAGGACCCCTTGATCAAAGCCAACCACCACTTGTCCATTACCGGCAGTGAAGTTGAGCGGCTTGTAGGCCGATTGCGCCCTCATGGTGAACCAGGCGGCCTTGGGGTATGTGACATTGTCCAAGGCCACGCTCCATATCGAGGTGTCGAAGACCTGCGGGGTCCCGGTGACGTTCACATAACCGATGTAGTCGACACTTACCTGGTCTCCCATAGCTGCCTTCTGAGGCGGGTCGGGGCTGAGGTAGCCGACCACGACGAAGGTGGAAGCGGCGACCATGATGAGAACCACGACCACCACCCAGAACTTTGTGGACAGAGCGCTCTCGTCCTTGGATAGGTCCTTGAGCTTCATAGCGATACTAGGCAGGCAATCCCATCGAGCCATTTAATATTTTCTTCATACGTCCAGAGCCATCAATCCGGATATCCTTTTTATACAAGGCACCTATTACAATGGCATCCAAATACCAATGGCGAGAGTATGAAGACCCTTTACATTCACGCTGATTTCATGGAGTATGAGACAAAGAAGGCGACACCGGTGGCCGAGGCTTTGCCCGAGGGTCATGCCTCGGGTAGGATGGAGGAGGTCCTGGTCGCGTTCGTAACCGTGGAGAAATCGGATGAAGGGAAGGTGAACGCCGTCGCCGCGGAGGCTGCGGCGGACCTGGTCGCGGTCAAGCAGAAGGTAGGTGCTGAGAGGATACTGATCTACCCCTATGCCCACCTGAGCCCAGAGCTTTCCGACCCTCAGACCGGTAAGGAGATGCTCAAGGTCCTGGAACAGATGCTCAAGGAGGAAGGGGTCGAGGTGGAAAGGGCCCCTTTCGGTTGGTACAAGGCGTTCAAGATCAGCTGCAAGGGCCATCCGCTCTCCGAACTGTCCCGCGACTTTGAGGGCAAGGAGGCGGCGCCGGAGCGAAAAGGCGAGGAGCGGTTCCTCATCCTTCTTCCGGACGGCACCGAGCTCTCCCCCACCGAGTACGAGCAGGGCACGGAATGCTTCATGATCATGATGCAAAAGGAGGCGCTCAAGAAGGAGTGGCCCCTCACTGGCGAGGTCAAGTACCTGCGCCTGTGCAAGAAGTTCGGCATCCAGTGGGAATCGATGAGCGATGTCGGGCACATGTGTTTCAGCCCCAAGGGGGCGCTCATGTTCGACCTGTGCGCTGACTACTCCTGGCAGATCGTCAACTCCATGGGACTGGCCCTTTACACGGTCAAGGGCACGAACATGTTCTCTCTGGACGAGGGGCCGGTGGCCGAGCATGCCAAGCTGTTCGGAGACCGCCTCTACATGATCGAGGGGGAGAAGAAGGACTTCGTGATGCGCTATGCCGCCTGCCATCAGCAGTTCGCCATGATGCGCCACTGGACCATCAGTTATAAGTCGCTGCCCTATGGCGCATTCGAGGTGGCCGACTCCTACCGATTGGAGCAATCGGGAGAGACCATGCTATGCTTCAGAACCAGGCGCCTGAACATGCCTGACCTTCACGTCATCTGTCGCGACATTCCGGAGTCGGAGGGTTGGTTCGAGCGATTGGACGCCCGCATCTACGACGAGGCGGAGAAGCTTGGCCGCGACTATGAGATGCTGGTGAACCTCTCCAGCAAGGAAGCCTATGAACTGCACAAGCCCATGCTCATGCGGCTCATGAAGGCACATAACAAACCCATGCTCATCCATTTCTATCCCGAGGGAATAAATTACTACTGGACGGTCAACATCGAGTATCACATCCTGGACGACATGAAGAGGGCCAGGGAGATCGGGACGGTCCAGATCGACATCGGCAACGCCAAGCGCTTTGGCATAACCTACACGGATGAGAACGGCAAGAAGCAGTATCCGATCATACTGCACACCGCGGTCATCGGTACCATCGAGCGCTACCTCTACACGTTGTTCGACACCGCCGTGCGGGAGGAGAGCCAAGGCCGTTTGGGTACCTTGCCCACCTGGGTCAACCCAGAGCAGGTAAGGATCATGACCGTCTCTGAGACGCACCTGCCCCGGGCCAGGGAGCTGGTGGAGAGGTTGCAGAAGCAGAGGATAAGGGTCGGCCTGGACGACCGCGGCGAGACGGTGGGCAAGAAGGTCCGCGAGGCCAAGCAGGACTGGGTCGGCTATGCCATTGTCATCGGAGACAAGGAGCTGGCCTCGGACACGTTCATGATCTACGATCGTCTGCAGAACAAGAACGTGGAGATGTCGTTCGATGCGCTGGTGGAGAAGGTCAAGGCCGAGGTGGGAGATATGCCCAACCGACCCATGTACATGCCTTACGAGATGAGCCGTCAGGTGGATATCTGAGCCGGGCAGGGACCTTTTTAATATTTAATAAAAAAAATATAGAAAGGCCTCAGCGAGGCCGGTTCTTTCACTTCATCTTCCTTATCGCGGCCACTACGGCATCTCCCACCTGGTGGGTCTTGTATGTCCCGCCCAGGTCCTGGGTGTATATGCCTTGGTCGAACGTCGCCCGCACCGCGTTGTTCACCACGGTGCCGAGGTCCCTGCGACCCAGATTGTCCAGCATCAGCTTGGCGGCCAGGATGGTGGCGATCGGGTTGATGCGGTCCATGCCCTTGTACTTCGGGGCCGAGCCATGCACCGGCTCGAACATGGATATGCCCTTGGGGTTGATGTTGCCGCCTGGGGCCAGGCCCAGACCGCCGGTCACCTCGGCCAGAAGGTCGGTGAGGATGTCGCCGAACATGTTCGGGGTGGCCACTATGCGGAACTTGTCCGGGTTCTTCACCAAGGCCATGGACATGGCGTCCACGAACATGTAGCCGAGCTGTATGTTGGCCTGCTTGCACTTCTCGGTCCAGACCTCCCTCCACAGACCGTAGATGTTGCTGCAGACGTTCGCCTTGTCCACCACGGTCAAGTACTTCTCATTGATCATCTTAGCGTATGAGATGACGAAGTCGGCGAAGCGCTCGATGTTCTTCCGGGACATCATTCCGATCTCGAAGGCGAACTCGTCCTTGGCGTCCGCGTCGGCCTGGAGTGTCACACGCATGTCGTACAGGTTCCTCTTGACCCTCAGGTCCAGCTTCCCATGCCCATCGTTGACGCGCCCACCGGCTCCGATGTAATAGTCCTCGGTGTTCTCCCGGAACACATCGATGTTGAAATCGACGTCTCGCTTCAGGCGGCCGAACGGCTTCCACAGCGGGGCTGGCCGGTGATTGATGTATTGATCGAACGTGAACCGAAGGTTGAGCAGTATGCCCTTCTCCAGCACGCCAGGCTTGAACCCGGTCGTCGCCGATGGCGCCGAGATAGATGGTGTCGAACTTCCTCAGCTCCTCCACGTCCTCGGCGGTGAGCAATTTGCCGGTGTTCAGGTAACGCTCCGCGTTGATCTGCATCTCCTGGAAGTCGAACTGGACCGAGTAGTTCTCGGACAGCGCCTTCAGGACCTTCATCCCCTCGTTCACCACTTCTGGCCCGATGCCATCGCCTGGCAGAACCGCTACTTTGAACATCTCTTCTCCTCCTTGATCTTGGCCATCAGGCCACCTTTGTCTATCAGGTCCTGGACGAAATCGGGGAACGGCGCGAAGCGCCACTCCTTCGCCCTGGTCTCGTTCCTGATCACGCCCTTGTCGAAGTCGACGATGAGGACGTCCCCCTCATCCGCCTCGATCTGACATGTGACCGGCAACAGGCCGACGTTAATGCAATTGCGATAGAATATCCTTGCGTAGCTCTCCGCCACCACGCACGATATGCCCAGCTGGAGTATCGCCCTGGGCGCGTGCTCCCGGCTGGAACCGCAACCGAAGTTGCGGCCGGCCACGATGATGTCGCCCTTCCTGACCTTGGCGGCCATGTCGGGACGCACCTTCTCGAAGGCGAACTGCCCCAATCTGTCGTTGTTATCGCTGGTCAGCCGTTCCGCTGGGATGATCTGGTCTGTGTCCACATGGTCGCCGAATCGCCAGACCTTTCCATTTGCATTCTTCATTTGGATCACTCCCTCAGGTCCTGGGGCCTGACGATCCTTCCCGCCACTGCGCTCGCCGCCACCACCGCCGGACCGGCCAGATAGACCTCCGACTCCTTGTGCCCCATCCGCCCGATGAAGTTGCGGTTGGTGGTGGACACGCACCTCTCGCCCTTGGCCAGCACGCCCATGTGCCCACCGAGGCAGGCGGCGCAGGTCGGGCCGGAGACGAACGCCCCGGCCTTGACGAACATCGGCGAGCAGGCCTTCTTCCAGCGCCTGTTGGAAGACCTTGGTGCTGGCCGGTACCACTATCATCCGTACGCCGGCGTGCACCTTGCTTGCCCTTCATACACCTCTACGGCGATGCGCAGGTCCTCGATGCGGCCGTTGGTGCACGACCCCAGGAACGCCTGTTCGATCTCCACGTCGACCTCGCTGACCGGCTTACCGTTGCTGGGCAGGTGGGGCAGGGCCACCATGCGTCTCCAGCTTGGACAGGTCGTACTCCAGCGTCTTGGCAGTACTTCGCCTCCGTCGTCCGCGTAGACCGCGCTCCAGCTTCCCGTCGCGCACTGTTTTCATGAATGCCACCGTGGCCGCGTCGCAGGGGAAGATGCCGGCCTTTCCGCCGGCCTCGATGGCCATGTTGCGACACGCTCATGCGCTCGCTGACGGTGAGCGCGCTGACCCCGGTGCCTCCGAACTCCAGCGTCTTGTAGTTGGCACCCTCCACCCCGATGTCGGTGATCAACTTGATGATGAGGTCCTTGCCGGTAACGTAACGGTTGAGGCGACCTTTGAGCAGGACGCGGATCGATTCGGGAACCCGGAACCATAGCCTACCGGTGGCGAACACCGCCGCCGCCTCCGAGGACCCGACCCCGGTGCTGAAGGCGTTCAGCGCGCCATAGGTGCAGGTGTGGGAATCGGCCCCGACGATGAGGCGTCCCGGCGCAGCGAAGCCCTCATCCACCATTACCTGGTGGCAGACCCCGCCGCGACCGACCTCGTAGTAGTTCCGTATGCTCCATTTCTTGGCGAACTCGCGCATCTCCTTGGCCTGCTCGGCCGAGGCGACGTCCTTGTTCGGGACGAAATGGTCCGGTATCAGCACCATCTTCTCCCTCATGATCGAGCATTCCAAGTTCTCGAACTCCGGAAGGCCAGGGGACCGGTGATGTCGTTCACCATGACGTAGTCCACCTCCGGCATCCACGATGTCGCCCGCATGGGCGTCCGATGCCCGGACTTGACGCTCATTATCTTCTCTGAAATGGTCTTCGGACCAGTGTTGCTTCATGTGACGTCCTCCTAAGCGTTCTTCCGCGAATAAAGTCGGTCGATGGCCTCGATGGTGGCGTCGACCGCTGTAAGTACTATGTCCGTGCCCATGCTCTTGCCGACCGACATCACGTTGCCATCTCCGTTCAGTCTTCAGCTTGACCATGACCTCGCACAGCGCGTCCGAGCCTCCGGTGATGGCGCTGAGCCGGTACTCGACCAGGGTCAGCTTGTCGCTGACCGCGGCTCTTGATGGCGTTCAGCGCGGCGTCCACCGGTCCGATGCCGATGTTGGAGCTCCGGCGTAATGTCCCCGTCGATATCGATGACGACCGTGGAGGTGGGGGTTATGTTCATCCCGGTGAAGCACGGTGAACTCCTTGAGCTTTATCTTGTGCTGATCCCTTCTCCGTTTTGACCCATGACGTGGGAGGCAAGGGCCACCAGCTCGGCATCGTCCACGTCCTTCCCGCTCTCCGCCAGCTTCTTCACCTTCTCCACCACTTCCAGGATCTGCTCGTCGCTCAGTATCGATGCCGTACTCGTTGAAAGCTTCTGCTTGATCGAATGCGCCCCGCTGTGCTTCCCCACCACTATGGTGCGCTGCATGCCCGACCAGCTCTGGGCTGTACGCCTCGTAGGTGGAGGGGTCCTTGAGCACGCCATGAACGTGTATCCCGGACTCATGGGCGAAGGCGTTGTTCCCCACCATGGGCTTGTTGTCCGGGATCGGGATGCCGGTGATCTGGGACACCAGCTTGGAGGTCGTAGCCGATCTTCTTTGTGTCCACGTTGGTCTGGATATTGTAGAATGCCATGAGACCGAGGACGACCTCTTCGAGCGCGGCGTTGCCGCTCTTTCGCCCAGACCGTTGACGCAAACATGCACCTGGCTGGCCCCCTGTCTTACCGCCGCCAGCGAGTTCGCCACGGCCAGACCGAAGTCGTTGTGGCAGTGGATGCTCAGCGGGACCTTGGTGAACTTCATGACTTGCGTACCAGGTACTCCATGGCCGCCGGGGACATCGTGCCCACGGTGTCCGGCAGGTTGATCTTGTCCACGCCAGCCTCCTGCACGGCGATGTGCATCTCCTTGAGGAACTCTAGGTCGGTGCGGGTCCCGTCCTCGCAGCTGACATCTCCACCGTGAGCCCGTGGCACTTGGCGTACTCTATGGTCTCGACCGCCTTGGTCCAGTACCTGCTCCCGGGTCATCTTGCAGCTTGTGCTTCAGATGGATGTCGGAGGTGGCGATGAAGGTGTGCACGTAGTCAAGGCCGCATTCGATGACCGCATCGATGTCCGCCTTGGTGGATCGCGCCAGACCGCAGACCCGGCTAGGCAGCTTGAGGGCCGCGATCTTCCTGATCGCCTCCCGTTCGCCAGGCGATGTTATCGGGAACCCGGCCTCGATCACGTCCACCCCCAGGTCCGCCAGGGCCGATCGCTATCTTCATCTTGTCCTCGACGGACAGGGCTACCCCGGGCGTCTGCTCCCCGTCGCGGAGGGTGGTATCGAAGATCATGACTTGGTCAGGGAAGGGGACGTCCAAGACCAAGCGGTTGTACTGGCTAGTGAATATACTGTCCTGTACGCAACCTTTGTCCCGGGGCGTCGAGCCCCCGCTACCTGAATTCGTTAGGCCGGCCATATAACCACCAGAATTCACCGAGTTCAGCGATGAGCACTTTCAGTGCCGCAAAAGCAAGATGTTGGCGAGAATGTGCTTGTTCATCTACCGCCCTCGATGCTAGGGCTTGCATTGGCAACAGAATATTTAATCGTTGCCGAAATGGTACTAAAGTGGGCAGATGAGCGGGCTATTTCTCTAAAACAACTCAATTTGTCGTTTTTGGTACCTGTGCTGACAGAATTATATATCATGCCCGGTTTTTTTAACCAGAGAATAAACTGGCAAAGGGGACCGAATTGATACGTGTGCTTTGCGTAGACGATGAGCCGTACATACTTGACATCACCAAGGCCTTCCTAGAGCAATCAGTGGACCTCAGAGTGGAGTTGACCCAGTCCGGTTATCGGGCCATGGAGCTCCTGAGGGAGCATGTCTTCGATGCCATCGTCTCCGATTACGACATGCCAGAGATCGACGGCATTGAGTTTTTGAAGCTGGTTCGCCAGGAGATACCGGACATCCCCTTCCTACTCTTCACAGGCAAAGGCCGTGAGGAGGTGGTCATAGAGGCCCTGAACAACGGGGCGGACTTCTACATCCAGAAAGGGGGGGACGTCAAAGCCCAATTCGTTGAGCTTGAACATAAGATCCGCCAGGCGGTCAAGAAGCGGCATGCCGAGTACGCTCTCTCGGTTAGCGAGAGGCACGAGCGCTTCCTGGTCAATATCATCAAGCATTCCACGCAGGCATTTGTGGTCAGTTACCCTGACGGCGGTCTCGGCCTGCCCAACCAGGCGTTCTGCCAACTGACCGGTTACAACGAGGCGCAGCTGAAGGACATGAACTGGACCACCGACCTCACGCCGTCGGAATGGCGGGAGGTCGACCAGCGCGTCTTCCAGGAGCTGGAGGTCTCCGGTGTGCCGCAAAGGTATGAGAGAGAGCTGACCAGATCGGACGGGTCGCGCGTCCCGGTGGAGGTGCTGGTGCACATCATCAAGAATCCCCAGGGCGAACTGCAGTACTTCTATTCCTTCATCAACGATATCAGCGAGCGGAGGCAGGCCGAGCGCACGGTGAAGCGCACCTTCGGGGCCATGGAGACCTCCATCGATGGCATGGCCATCATCAACGCCAACGGCGAGTGCGTCTACGTCAACCACGCCCAGGCCCGAATATATGGTTACGAGTCGCCATCGGACCTCATCGGTAAGCACTGGCTCATCTTCTACGACGCCAACGAGGGAAGGAAGTTCCTGGACGAGATCATCCCCACGGCCAAGGCCAACGGTTCCTGGTTCGGACAGGTGCTGGGCCGGAAGAGGGACGGGTGTCGGTTCCCACAGGAGGTCTCGCTCACCTATCTTGACGACGGCGGCCTCATCGGGGTCACCAGGGACATCAGCGACAAGGAGAGGGACAAGGAAGCCCTCAAACGTTCCCAGGAGGAGCTGAAGAGCATATTCGACAATGTCCTGATCGGCATCTATCGGACCAGCCCGGAAGGGCGCATCATGATGGCGAACCCCGCCCTGGTGCGAATGTTGGACTATGGCAGCATCGAAGAGATGCTGGCCAACACCGACGCCAACTCCATTTACGTCGACGGGGGTAGGAACCGCATCCTGCACACCATCGAACAGCAGGGATTCTGCATGGGCATGGAGACGGCGTGGAGGAGAAGGGACGGTTCGAGCATCTACATCCGTGACAGCGCCAGGGCGGTGCGGGACGATTGTCGGCAAGACCGTCTATTACGAGGGCACGGTGGAGGACATAACCGAGAGGCGACGGGCCGAGGAAGCGCTCAAGCGCGCCAATGACAAGCTCTCGCTGCTCAACAGCATCACCAGGCATGATATCCTCAACCAACTGGTGGTGGTGCAGGGCTACACAGACCTTCTCAAGACCAAGGACATGAAGAAGCAGTTCACCGAGTACGTGGTCCGCATAGAGAAATCGCTAGGGACCATAAAGCGTCAGGTGGAGTTCACCCGCGACTATCAGAGCATGGGGGTCAAGGAGCCTACATGGCAGAACTTGCACTCGGTGTTCAAGCGCGCCTCGGTCGGTCTGGACCTGAACGGGTTGGATGTGTTCACCGACGGTGACAATTGGGAGGTCTTCGCCGACCCGATGTTCGAAAAGGTGTTCTTCAACCTGCTGGACAATTCCCTCCGCCATGGAGGGCAAGTGACCCGCCTCTCCTTGGAGACGGAGGAGCGCAACAGCCATCTTTCATTGATTTACAGTGACGATGGAAATGGCATTCCCAAAGAGGACAAGCAGAAGATCTTCGAGATGGGTTTCGGCAAGCACACCGGCCTGGGCCTGTTCTTGGTAAAGGCCATACTGGAGATCACCCAGTGCAGCATCGATGAGGAGGGCGGGGACAACGATGGGGCCAGATTCGTCATCAACGTGCCCACCGACAGCTATCGCCAGCCTTGCTGATCAGACCCCGCGGGCCTCTCCCCAGATCAATTTGTGCAGTTGAGGGAGCACCCTGACGTTGATCCTTTTATCCAGCACGAAATCCGCCACAGGCCGAAGGTCCATACCTCCGACCGGAGTGAAGACCACGTTGCATCCTACCTCGTTTTCCTGCAACACCTTGTAGGCGTGCATCATGTCCTTGCGGTCCGCCACCACGAACTTCAATTGATCGACCGGTGAGAGGAGCTCGAGGTTGGAGAGCAGCATGCGGTCCTGCATCCCGGATGAAGGGCACTTCAGGTCCATGCTCACCAACATCATCTCGGAGCAGGGCAGGTCCTCCAATGACATGGAACCGTTGGTCTCAAGGGTGACGTGGTGGCCTCGATCCAGCAAGGCCTCTAGGAGCTTGATCGTGCCCTTTTGCATCAGCGGTTCCCCTCCGGTGACGCAAACGAAACGTGCTTCCATCTCATCCACCTTCTCCAGGATGGACTCGAGGGACATCTCGGTGCCATCCTTGATGGCGAACCGGGTGTCGCACCATGCGCAGTCCAGGTTGCATCCGGTGGTTCTGATGAAGCCGGTGGGGACCCCGATCATGGTCCCTTCGCCTTGCAATGAACGGAACATCTCGCAGATCTTCATGGTATCACCGATAGTCCAACGGGTCCTTGGTGCCCGCCTCCTCGAAACCTTTGAGGCGGAGCAGACAGGAGTCGCAGCGACCGCAGGCCTTCTCGCCCCCCTGATAGCAGGACCATGTGAGCTCGAGCGGGGCCCTCAGGTCGATCCCCAGACGGACGATCTCCGCCTTGGTCATACGCAGGATGGGGGCATGCACCTTCGGGGCATGGCCTTCCACCCCGGCCTTCGTGCCGACCGCCAATGTGCGCTCGAAGGCCTCAAAGAACTCAGGCCTGCAGTCGGGGTAACCAGAGTAATCGATGGCGTTGGCGCCGATGAATATGGCCTCGCCCCCAATGGTCTCGCAGAGACCGGCGGCCACGCTGAGGAAGATGATGTTGCGCGCAGGGACATAGGTGACCGGGATGCCCTCCCCTATGTCTGAGGCGGACATCCTCTCAGGAACATCTACTCTCCGCGGAGGTGAGGGCGCTCCCCGTGAACGCTCGGAGGTCCAGGTCCATCACCACATGGCCTTTGAGATCGTAATGCTCCACCACCCGTCGGGCCGACTCCAGTTCCCGCGAGTGTCTCTGTCCGTAACGGACGGTGAGCGGCGTCACGTCGTATCCCTTTGAAAGGGCATAGGCCAAGGAGACCGTCGAATCAAGACCGCCAGATAACAACGATACCGCTCGCATCGTATCACCGGAAGTGATGGCAGGCCCAGGCGCTCTGACCCAGCTCCTCGTGGATGCCCAGCTCGATGCTGTCGACGTTGGCGGGGAACCTTACCGAGCCGATGAGGCGATGCAGCAGAACGCGGGAAAGCTCCTCTGCGCTAGATTCCTCCGTGTCCAGCAGCACGACGTCCTCGACCGGGAAAACATATCTCTTGCAACCCGCCAGGACCTCGACCTCATCGCTGACCGAGACGGTGATCCTCTTGGAGTCCCCCGGGATGATCACCCGGTGGTCCAGGTCGTCCACGATGCTGCGGAGGCCGCGTTTGATCTGAACGAAGTCCATCACCATGCCCTTCTCACCGATGTCGCCATGGATGCGCAGGCTGACCACATATGTGTGGCCGTGGAGCCTGCCGCACTTCTCGTGGCCAGCGATGAAATGGCATGCGGAGAACTTGACGTTGGTGTGCTCGCCATCGATCTCGAGTCTCATTGTCCCACCTGCTGTCAATACTGACCTCACCTTTTAATGTTACCGGGATGACCGCCAGGATGTCCTTTGGAGGAGAAACCTCCGCCAGCGAGCGCCGAGGCCAGGGCGATGGAGTCCACATAACTGGTCTTGGCCCGGGATGTGTCAATGAACACCTTTTCCAGGTTAAGTATGGGCGCCCCCATGGAACGCCCTCCGTCCAATAGGTGGATGCAACGGAAGATGAGATTGCCGGAAATTCCATCTGGGGCGATGATGAGGTTCTTTGTTTGGGCCGCCTCCTCGATGAGGATGTGCACATTCTCCGCTTCCAGACCCTGCCCTTTAAGTATGGTCACTATGGCCTCCGCCTCGTGGATGGTGCGGTCCACTACCGGGCACCTGCCAATGTCCGATGCCCGACCCCCGGCCATTATCCCGATGCTCGGGGCCGCCCCCATCCTTCTCAGCAAGGCCACGCCACGACGTACCATGTCCACCTTCTCCTCGATCGTGGCGCCCTCGTCCACACCGACCGGGGCCAGGAGGAAGACGCTACCCCCGCGAGGTTGGACCATGGCCATTCGCTCCAACCGTTCTAGGCCGAATACGCGCTTCACGGCAAGCATCGCCTGCTTGGAGTCAAGGTCGCCACGCACGGCGGCATCTATCCTTCCTTCCTTGAGATGCTGGACCATCTCCTCGGCATCATGATATATCTCGCTCCTCCCGTACCCGCTGGCGTTGGCCAGGTCCACACTGGTGCGGACATGGTCCGATCCCACCAGGCTTCCCACGCCGATGCGTCTATCCTTGCTCTTGCCCGCTCGGAAAACGGTCTCTGGCGCCAATTTGTCCATCATGATCACTATGAGATGTTATCCATTGACCCCCTATTAGGTTGTCTCGCCATTGCCCTGCGGAGGCAACGATTAAATAAATCGGTCAGAAATGAAGCGATGAGCAATGGAGGAATGAGATTGAAACCGCCCCAGTACGAGGAGATGGACCGTGGTCGGGAAGAGGCCATTCCGCTGGCCTTCCAAAAGGTGTGCGCTCGCCTCAACCGCTACCGTCTTAAGATCAATCCGCCCGCCCAGCCACCGATGCATTGGACCGGCCCTCTTCCTCGCCAGTACCTTCGAGGTCTTGGAGAGCGGGGACGACACCTTGGTGGCGGAGTTCTACCCCAATGGGCATTACCGCTGCTACCGGCCGGAGTTTCAGCCCTACTTCGAGAAGATGGAGGACCTCATAGAAAAGGCGGGTCAGGAGGCTTACGAGACCTTCATGGCGAGATATGAGGAGATGCGGGGGTCCTGAGCTCAACCCAGTATGGAGTCCATGCGATAATCGTCCCACTCCCCGCTCGCCCAGCAGCACTTCCAGCTCCACCGGTGTGAGCAAAGGCTTCGGGTAACGCACCTGATCGTCAATGGCCAATCTCGGGCAGGCGGTGGATACGAAGGCGTCGGCTTGGAAGGGCATGAGCTGGTTCGGACCTATCTCGTCCATGACGATGATGTCGGCCTGCTTCCCCTTCGAACGTATTCTGTCCGCCAGGTCAAGGGCCAAGGCGAAACGGTCCTGTCCGGATTTGGAGGACACCAGTATGCCGAACCTCTTCCCGTCCTGCGCCCGGGCGATGGCGGCGTAACGTTGGCGGAGCACACGGTCGGTGAGCTGCTCCATGGTCCGCACCTCATCCATGACCGGGTCCAACACCAGGACCGGCCTCTTCGTCTCCAACGATACGGCCAAGGGGTGGAAGTTCCCGCTTCCTATGAATATGAATTGCTCCACATCGCGACGCACCGCGTAGGCGGAGGTGACGTTGCAACCGAGCACCTGGCCTTCATGCTTGATCCTGCCATCCCCTTTGCCGATGAGACAGGTCCTACCTTTGCTCTCAAGGAATGCCTTGACGTTGGAGAGCATTGGGACGTGCTGGACGGTGGTGACCAGACCAACATTCTTCATCACCATGGGCAAAGCCCTCTCCAGCAAAGGGATGACGTCGAAATCGAACCGGACCTCCACGAACAGCACCCGGTCCGATGTCGTCATGGACGGGATCTCGGCATGGCCGAAATGCACCAGCACGTCAGCGTACCGAGAATAGTGAGGAGAAAGGTCGCACGCGCCGTAACAAGGGTCGCCTAGGATGATTATGTTCGCCTTGGTACGGGCATTTATCTCATCACCGATGCGCTGGGCATGTGTCTTGAGACCTTCAGGCATCTGGAGGGCCACTGTCCTGGCGCCTTTGGACAAGATGAAGGCGCAGACCTGGTCCAATTTGAAGTCGTACATTGGGTCGCCCTCACATAAGGAAAGAGGGCGAATGATAAAAGGGTTAGTGTACCAGCTCTCCGCCGGTCTCGAACTCGGTGAAGCACGGGCTGGGCAACTTCAGGGAGGCGCTCCAAAGAGCCTCCTTGGCGGCGTTGACGTACTGGACCGGAACACGGACGACTATGATGACCTGTCCCGCCTGCACCCTGGCGGCAGTTCCGACCGCCTTTCCGAAGGCGGCACGCATGCCGCTGGAGACACGGTCAGCACCAGCGCCGGTGGCGAGCTTGTTCTCGCGCAGCACGTGGTGGGGATAGACCCGGAACTTGATGTGGTAGTTGTTGGTCCCGGCCATCTTGGTCATGATCCTGTTGCATGTAATACGGGCGGCCTCCAACGCTATGTGCCTGATCTGGCAGGGCTCTTTGATCTTTAGGGCGATGGTGACAGGGAAATCGCCGTTGATGGCTCCGATATCGAAAGTGTTGATACGGGAGGCCGGCACTCCGCCCATGTACTCCCTGCGGCAATAGGCCTGACCACGAATCTGTCTGTACATCCTTGCTGGCTTCCTTGCCATGATAATCACCTTTAACTTCGTCTCACGTGACGGGATGGCTACATTCTTATTTTCCTATTTATAGCTGATGGATGGTCACAATTCCAAGGCGCACATGTCCAGCAAAGGTCCCTGTCGCATCATATATATGCTCCTCAAAACGGTCATGGTCGAGGATCCTTTGATGGCCCTGAGGCACAAGATCGGTGGTCTGGAACTACTTCCCGATATCAAACCTTTGTGGGAAAGGTTGAACACGATGAACGTGGACCGGTCTGTCCATTTCGGCGACCGGCACCGGAACCTAACTTTCGAGGAGAGGATGAGACCGGTCCTTCGCAAGGTGAGGGAGGGGGTGGCAAGAGTGGAGATTGCGCTAGATGAGGCAGGAGTTCCCATCGGCTATTGCGTGGCCACGATCGACTCTGAATACATTGGGGAGGTGGACTCGATATATGTGGAGGAAGATGAAAGGGACCAAGGCTTGGGGGGCGACCTCCTGGACAGAGCCATCGATTGGATGGGGGCGTTCCCTGTGCAGAGAGCTTTCCTTTCCGTGACCGTCGGGAACATTGACGCCCCGCGGTTCTATGAGAGACATGGCTTTCGTCCTCGCCACACCATCTATGAGCTAGATACTAACCCGGAGCAAGGCAAACCTATTTGATAGGACGAGGATTCAAGGAGCGGAGAGAGCATGGGTAGAAGGCACGTCAGCAACAAGGAGGTCAAGTCCATAGCCCGCCGCCGGGTGGCGAGGCTCCTGGTGCTGGCACAACAACAGGCCGGCTCGGGTAATCTTGACCGAGCCAGGAGATATGTGGACCTGGCGAGAAGGGTGTCGATGAGGGGTAACGTCCCCATGCCCTACGGTGCAAGCGTCTGTCGGGAGTGCCACACGCCCTTCCTGGCAGGAAGGACCTGCCGGGTCAGGTTGCGGTCCGCGCACCTTACCATCACCTGCTTGGAATGCGGCGGAAAGAGGAGATTGCCTTATGTCAAGGAACAAAAGGAGCTGAGAGGATGTCAAGGACCAAAAAGGACGTCATGAGAGATGCTTCAGAGCTTCGTCCCACCGTCCATGTAGGGAAGGATGGGATCACTGACGAACTGGTGGAGGAGGTCAGGTTGCAGTTGAAGACACGAAAGGTGATCAAGATGCGACTTCTCGACTCCAGTGGGGAGGACCCCAAGGTCACGGCTGAGCTGGTGGCGGAGCGAAGCAATGCCACTCTGGTCGATGTGAGGGGGTCGGTGGCAGTGCTCTGCGAGAAAAGATATTTCGCTGGAAAGCCGATGTCGGTCGAGTAAGGGAGACCATGCTTGACATAGCGGTCATTCGAGCGGACCCGGAACGTATCCGCACCATGCTTCGCAACCGCAACTACCCCGAGGACACCCTGAACGAGTTCCTTGGACTTGATGCGGAATGGAGACGCCTGATAGAGGAAGGTAACCAGCTGAGGCGCAAGCGGAATGAGGCCTCGGTCCGGGTCCCGAAGCTCAAAGGAGAGGAGAAGGCGAACCTGCTGGCAGAGATGAAGGCCGTGGCGCTGCGCATCTCGGACATCGAGGTCCGGGTGGCGGATTTGGAGCAACGGCGCGGGGACGTGGTCCTCCTGATACCGAACCAACCGGACGAATCGGTCCCGGTGGGTGGTGGTTATGATCATAACAAATTGATCCTGGAGAGCGGGAAGATCACGGAGTTCGACTTCCCCGCCAAGGACCACATCGAACTGGGGGAGTCGTTGGGAATCATCGATTTCGCCAGAGGGGCGAAGATCACTGGCAGCGGGTTCTACGTGTTGAAGGGGGACGGAGCACGACTGGAACGGGCCATGATCAACTACATGCTGGACGTGCATCGAAAACAGGGCTACATCGAGATCTTCCCTCCTGTCGTGGTGAACCGGAACTCGGTCATCGGCACCGGCCAGTACCCGAAGATGAAGGATGACATGTATTGGTGCGAGAGGGACGACCTTTGGTTGAACCCCACGGCGGAGGTGCCGCTCACCAACATGTTCATGGACGAGATCCTGGAGAAGGACCAGCTGCCCATCAATTACACGGCCTATCTGCCCTCGTTCCGAAGGGAGGCCGGACGGCATGCGGAGATGAAAGGTATCATCCGTGTGCATGAGTTCAACAAGGTGGAACTGGTGAAGTTTGTCCATCCAAACACCTCCTGGACCGAGCTGGAGAGATTGAGGCAGGACGCCGAGGATATCTTCCGAGGACTGGAGCTGCCCTACCGAGTGCTTCTACTATGCACGGGCGACATGGGCTTTGCCTCGGCCAAGACCTATGACATTGAATCATGGGCACCAGGCACCAAATCTTGGTTGGAGTGCTCCTCGTGTAGCTGCTTCACCGATTTCCAAGCTCGGCGCGCCCGGATAAAGTACCGCCCAGAGCCTCACCTGAAGAGCGAGTTCCTCCATACGCTGAACGGATCAGGAGTGGCATTACCAAGGACCATGGTGTCGGTTCTGGAGAACAACCAGACGAAGGAGGGGAAGGTCATTTTGCCCAAGGTGCTCCGCCCATACATGCAAGGGCAAGAGATTGATTGAGTAATCTCACTTCGATAGGAGGCGGTCGATGGCGGCGGCGTCCATTCGGAAAGAGACCCACTCGTTGAGCTGTCTCGCGCCCATCCTCTCGTAGAAATTGATGGCGTTGACGTTCCAGTCAAGCGCTTGCCATTCCATCCTGCCGCAATCCATGGCCTTGGCCTTTTCCGCGCAGAACAGAAATATGGCCTTGCCCACGCCGCGCCCCCGGAACTCCTCCAACACGAAGATGTCCTCGATAAAAAGTGTAGGACGGGCAAGGAAGCTGGAATAGGTCTGGATGAGAATGAGATAAGCTATGGCCCGACCATCCGATCGGGCCAGATAGGCCTCGAAACAGGGTTTGGGGGAAAGGGCATGCTCTTGCAACCTTTTCACCCCCTCTTCGTCCGGAGGTGTGAGGTGTTCGAACTCAGCCAATGCGAATATCAATGTGACGAGCTCAGGGAAGTTGCCCTGGTCCACCCTCTCCATTATTATGTCTGGCATGGAGGTCCCCTGGTGGACGTGGCGTCACTTGATCGATCTGACTACTTCTTTCCCTTAGGCTTGGCAGGGGTCTTCTTGGGGGCGGACTTCTTCTTGGGGGCGGGCTTCTCCTCTTCATCGTCCGCCTCATCGTCCTCGCACTCGCCTTCCTCCACCACGATATCGATCTCTTCTTCGTCTACATCGACGTAGTCAAGGAAATCGAACATATCCTCCTCGAGGGCCTTCAAGACCTCGACGCCTTCCTTCACCTTGCCGTCCTCTATGAGGTCGATGGCCTGGGAAAGAACGTCGAGCATGTCTTCCAATTCAAAGTCCAGTTCGTCAAACAGTTCCCCAAGGGTTACCATTAAAATTCACCGAAAGGCAATAGAGAGCCCCTATAATTAATATGCTGTTGCCGCAAGAGGGCAAGTTAAGGGAATAATATGAAATGGGTGAGGGTGCGATAATCTGTCGCTTATGTCACCGCACCGTTTCGAATCCCATAATATGGGCTCATTGATGGACCAAGAAAGGTCCGCGGAACAGCCTGCCGAGGATATCATCGCAAGGGCCGAGATCGGTTCGGACGGCATCGTTGCCGACCTGGGATGCGGCAACGGTTACATAGCGATCCCTCTGAGCAGGAAGGCTGGGCTCGTCCTAGCCTTGGACGTGAGCCATGAGATGCTTAGGGACCTAGGGAGGAGATGCGATGGGGATTGCAAGGAGAGGGTCCTTCCGATCCGTTGCGAACTACCCGATTTGCCTCTGAGATCGTCCAGCATGGACCACGTGTTCATGGTGAACGTCCTCCATGAGTTCGACGACCGGTCACTAATGGTCAGCTGAGGTCTTCAGAGTGTTAAAGGATGGGGGCAGGGTAACGCTGGTTGATTTTCAAAAGCATTCGACCAAGAGGGGGCCTCCGCTGGAAATTAGGATCGACGAAGGTGATGTGCCAACGCTCTTCAATTGTATGAGGTTGATGTCCCGGCACAGCTTCCCCAGTTATTATCAGTTCGAGTTCGCCAAGCCGCTCTAGGCCGGCACCTCAAGCCCGGCGGCGTGGAAGGCGTCCTGCAGCGCGAATATCAGGTCGGAGCGGATTCGGGTCATCTCCTTCAGTTGGGTGGTGTAAACGCGCAGCTCGTAGACCATACGGTTCCCAGAGAGGGACATCGCCCTCAGTGAAGGTGTGGGATCCTTTGAAATGCCTTCCACCTCGTCCACGGCGAGCCTGAACAGTCGTTCCACCTCTGCGTGTGGAGTGACGAACCCCACCTCCATATTCACACATATGGCATGGGAGCTGGTGCGGGAGATGTTGGCCAGGCGAGATTGCATCATCATACTGTTCGGAAGGTTGACGAACGTACCATCTGGCGTGCGCAGTTCGGTGAAGAGGAGGTTCTTCTGCACCACCTCGCCTTGCATATCCTCCACCTCGATCAGGTCGTTGAGCTCATAGATCTCGGCATCCATCAATGCCAGCCCAGAGAATATGTTCCTCAGGGTAGGATAGGCTAAAACCAACGCCACCACAATGAACGCGAGAACGAGCACGATGAACAGGGTGCCCACGTCCTGCAGATTGAGCAACGCGAATAGAGAGTATGTGATGGTCAGGATGGCGATGGTCCAGAGTACGTATCGGATGACCGTTTTGAAGAGGTCTATCACCTGGGGGCTGAAGCGCTTGGTGCGGTACTTGTAGTCCTCCATAATCTCGTCCACCAATTTGATGAACAGATAGATGCCCAGGATTATGACGATGACCGTGATGATGAGCGCGAAATGATCGGTGAGGAAGACCTCCAGCTCGCCCATCACGTCCAGGTCTGGGATCAGAGAAAGGATGATCAGCAAGGCCACGACCACTGCGATGACATATATCACATAACTTAGGATCAGGCTGGTGGTGTGCAATGACTTCCGCTTCACCTCTGCCTCCCCGGGTGCGCAGGTGCGGTTCAGAAGGGCGATGTGTCGCATGAAGTTCACAAGTATCCTGGCTATGAGGAAGATGAATAATATGACGGTAAGGTCCAGAGCGTAGGGGATGAACGGATTCCAAACGTTCTCCTCGAACCATGGCCATGCCAGGGTCAGGACATAGAGGCCTGTGAACGACAAGAGGATCAGTATGCCTGCCTTGACGGTCATCTCTATGGCGGATGCTACGTCGGCATCCATGTACTTCCCGCATTGCATCTTCATTTTCTCGAAGTTGCGGGTCAGGTATGACCAGACGTATAGACATATGACGACGCCTGCGATCCAGAATAGAAGAGGCCAGCCGACCTCGGACATCCATTGTTCGTCTCCGATGGCTATGGTTCCACGCCTCCCGAGGACCTTCGCATGACCGAGTAACCGCTGTCCTAAATAATAAGGTTGGGCCGCCCAGCAGCCATCAGGTTATCATCGCTCCATTATGGACACTTTGATCAACCAACATTCCTTTGTGTAGCGGTCCTTGGCGAGGCCCGATCCGGGGAAGGCGTAGGACGTCGTGCTGGTGAGAAGTAGGCCACCGCTCACCTGAGAGCGACCTAGGTCCATACCAAGCATCTCCCCCAGCTGAGCTAGGTTTGCTTTCACCTTTGCAGAGACAGCGAGGTCGTTGCTCTCCTTTAGCCCGATCATTATGTCGGGGAGCGACACCTTGGACCGAAGGTCTAACTGCACCCAGATGTTCTCAGTGAGAACGTGCAATCCAGCCCTCGTTGTACTTGGCGATATTGGGCTCAGGGGGGCTTCAATAAGTTCCCTAACCACCTGAGCGAACCATTTGAATGCCTCCGGAAGGAAGTTGCCGTCCACCAATAGAGAGGTCTTGAGCCCGGTTGATAAGACTCCTGTCTCATCAGAGAATGCCAATTCCAGGAATATTCCGACCTCCGCCACCCTTTCGGATATGACTTCCAAGAGCCTTACCGCAAGGTTGTTGATCGCCGTTTGCATGACCTTGCCCAGCGCGTTGAGGTCGTATCCAAGGGCTTCGAACTGTTCCAAGGACTCTTCCAAAGTGTTGAACATGATGCTGGCCAGAACTTCAATCTCGACCGGTCCTGGTTTTAAGGCAGAGTTGGCCTCCCCCATGGTGGAATGACGGAATTCCCAGAGGTCGCCAGCATCGTAGCACCTCTGCCAGGTGCGGCCATCGTTCTCCTCGTCGAAAGTGAAGGGTGATGAGTCTACCTTCCTGCCGCTTGGATCCAAAAGAGCAACGCTCTCGGCGAATGGAAAACTGTTGACCTCCCCGTTGTCGAGGGATTGCTCGGTGAACCGGTAGACTATGTGCCCACGGGGCAGGATCAAGGTGTCGCCCAACTGCTCTAGTCGCACCTGTCCGTGAGAGGTGCGAAGAGACCATCCATTGAGACTTATGGCCCTTTCATCCGGATTGTATATCTCCACCCACTCGTTCCCAGCGTCCCTGCCAGATGGGTTCTGTTCATATTCATTTATAACTGGGTGGCCAAGTCCTGGCGTGGCGAACTTGAAGTAGAAACCGGCATCGACCTTTACCTTCACCCCAGGGATGGGGGAGGGGATGTTGGACAATAACGTCCCGATACCAGGCACTTGGGACAGTGAGAAAATGACCTCGCGTTTGAAATCGAACTCAGGCAAGGTCATCTCCAAGCTGCGCCCGTCGACAGTGCCAGTCACCTCGACCAAGTGATCGAATAGCCCCATTTGCGGATCGATGACCACACTTACGATGGAACCGGTGGAGGATATGGTGCCATTTATCAAAAGATAGTGATTTTGGTCTGAGACCTCGAGCAAACGAGTGGTCATGCTGATATGACTGTCACCGAATGATAGGTGAAAACCGATGGCTAGCATCTCCGGAGATCCGTGCAGGCCTGGCTCATCACCTCCGAAGCTGAGGGTGAAATCGCCACCATACATCCTAAAGGAGAGCGATACACCATCTAAGCGGGAGGCGAAAGGCTCGATCATCCTCCCAAGCCCCTCCATAGCATATTGGCTCCAATCCTGTAATGTTGCCACCAGGTCACAGAACCCTTGCACCAGACGGTCCAATCCACTCGCGCAATAATCGGTCAGGTCCCGAAAAACCATCGTGATGTAATCCAACAATTGGACCGCACCTTGGCCGAGATCGCACAAGGTTGCAGATAATGAGTCCAAGATCGCCTTGAGCGTCCCTAGGACGTCCTTGTCGAGGGTGTGGGTAGGTGAGTAGTCCACACCAGACAGTGGCCATCCGGTCACTCCTGTGATCTCCCTTTGGGTGCCTACCTCGCAATGCCGAGTCATGCTCATGTCCTCGGCCCCACTGATGCATGAGGCGGTCAGTGTGATATCCTGAGAACCTGACAGGGTAATCCCCCACCCGCTCTGGTAGGGCAACGTGGCACAATCGGTGACATCGGTCAGATGCAGATTGCCGGTACCATTGGCCAACTCGTTGGGGCCCATGATTTCTACCAGAGTGAGCCCATCGATTGGTGCTGTGGGATCGATCTCGCAGCTGACCTCCAATCGCTCGGTTATCCGCATACCTTTTCCGGTCACCAGCACGAATGGACCCATTCCCTCCGATTGCATGCGGGTCGTCTCCGAGGACATCCTAGACTTCATGTCAGCCTCCTTGGTCAGGTCGAGCATCCTTGACCCGACCCAATCCCGAAGGCTCGGAATTCCCTCGATCGATCCTTTTGCCAGGTGTTCCAAAGCGGTGGTGATAAGACCTTTGCCAAGACTGTTCGTCCCGACAAGCCAGGTCCGATAATCGTCGAAAATGGAACTTATTTCCCGAGTATAACCTGCCATCATGGTTTCGAATATTCCTGACCCTCCTTGGCCTCCGATGAATTGCTTGATAATGCCAAGATTCTCCGACCGATAAGATCCATTGATCTCCGGGTAGGAGAGTTCGATCCCCTGGAACAATTTCATGGCCAATGGTCCGAGTGCGTCGTCCACGGTGCGATTGGGGTCGAAAATGCCTTCGGAGTCCTGTTCAAGATAACTCACGAAACTTTCTCCCATCGGGTCCGAAAGCAGATCAAAGGAAGTACCGCTTTCCTTGGTGGCCCACCACCCATCGTTCGCAAGGAGTGTCTGGAGACCTTGGCACATCTCATCGATGTATGAAAGGTTGTCTGCGGGGTCCAATGTTAAGGTTAAGGGTCCTGTGACACCATCGGATAATGAGAGAGCGAATGCTTTGATCGATAAAGTGATCGATTGAAGGAGCTGAGAGGTGGACCGACGGTAATCATTGTAAAAAACATCCCATCTTACTTCATCGAAGATGTCGACGGCTCGGAAGTCCACTGGATAAAGCCCATTCATCTTCACCGTGGTCCAGCCCCCTGTGGCGTTCCGCAAGGTGACGTCTAAATCTTGGACTGATATCTCCATATCGAGACTGGACTCACAGATATACCGATAATCAAGCTCGTCGGTCCCAGATGAATCCAACAGGCTAACCAACCAAGCCCTGGCCTTTTCCCCGGTCAGGTCCCTTCCCAATAATCGTCCCAACAATCTCTCACCGGTGATCTGCCCAGCCTCTACCGCCGACTCCAATGATGTCAAGGCATCGGTGACCCGGAGGTAATCCAACCATCGCATGGCCAGCATGTCCGCGTTGGAGTAGAGGCTCTGGGCGAACAGCATCGAGGGATAGATCACATCCATCCCATACAATGTCAGAAAAACGTCGGCCGGGTCGATCTCCCCTGTGTTCTCTAGACAACGTTTCATACTTTGAACGTCAAGAACGACCCCATCAGGGGCAATGAATGAGTCAAAAAGCTTTGGGTCACACGCTCGGAAGCATGCCACCTGTAAAAGAATGGAGGCTAGGGTATAGGCGTTTCTGGCGTCTGTTTCTGTCAGTAGATCATCGCAGGCCCTGGGACCGACAGAACCGTAGGTGAGGAGACGCATCTGTAACAAGGCAGCAAGTTCAGATTGGACCGCCCTCCAGAGCAAAGAGGACCCGCCCTCGCTCAGGCTTTGATATCTGTCCAGACGCCCCTCTAAAAGGGGTGCGGGCAGATAGACGCCCCGATCTACGTCATGTTCGGACACAAGGAATTCCAAAGAGCGGGATATGTTCACCCTGATGAGGCCGGTAAGGGTGAGGTACGCCGGGATGGCGGCAGGGCCAGATGCCCCATCTGCGACGTCAAACCCGAGGGCGTCCCCTTCGGGCATGGTCAGGACATCAAGATGCAGGTCGGAGCAATTCACCGATATGACATAACCTCCCAGGTTCCTCGGGAAGATCTGGGTGAGCTGTTGGTTCAAGAGCATCGGATAGTATGTCTGCACCTGATCGGTGTCTAAAGTCCCATCGGTTGCTAAAGCCAGCGCGCAGGAATATGCGGCGGCCTCGCATTCCGTCGCCGTCTGTTCGGAAAGCGAGCCCATCCTCTGCAACGAGGGTTGTGATGAGCCTCCGGTCCCGATGTGTGATTGGCTTACCATTGTGAGAGAGATGCTCGAAATCAGAAGTATGAGCACAGCGACCATGGAGAATGACATCTGTGCCCTGACATCGCCCCTGAGGTTGTGTCCATTGGGAGAGGCCCGTCCCCTCCTCCCTTTCATCGAATGGAATCTCATCAGGACATGGGAGGTCCGAGGAAAAGATAACCGGTGCAGCTACACTCAGCCTACATCAATCGGACCCGGCTATGGACATGAGGAGGAAGTGCTCGAAGTGCTCAGCGATGAAGGGATTGTCCGAGAAATCCACATAGGTCCAACGCAGGAGATGCGATCATTGCACTCTTAACGTCAGAGATTATGTCGGTGGCCATCAGCTCCTTCTTCCTATGAACCGCGCTGGCCTCCGGGAACCTTGACATTGGGTATGGTGATGATGATTATCTCCACCCCTCGTTTGGCCGCCTCCTTGAACCGTTGCCCATGCTCCATGCGTATCTCCCTCATCATGGGGCTGGAGATGAGGAAACGGTACTTCGAGCCGTCCAACATCTCTCCGATCTTGGCCATCACCCGCTCCCTCCCTGATATGGTGTAGATCAGCTGGGGAATCCCTTTCTCGGAAAGTAAGCCTCGTACGGAGGACAACTTATCGAAGGTCTCCTCTATCTCCGATATGATGCTCTTGCGCACCACCTCCAGATCGGTAGGGTGGTATATTGTGGGCCGCCCCTGGCTGGAGGTGACGAAACCTTTGGACTCAAGGGACTGAAGGGCCTTGTACGCGCTTGTTCTTGGCACCATCACCATCTCCGCTAGGTCATCCGCGGTGCCGTGACCTTTGACCACCGCCCCGGTGAACAGCCTCGCCTCATAGTCTGTTAACCCCAATTTAGTTAGGACGGCGGCTACCTTTCGGTATTCCGTCTCCAACTCCTTGACGTCCAGCCTTAATATGTCTATCACGTTCATCTCTATCTTTGTAGTGGATAGTGCTACAATATTTTTATATCTTATCTAAAAATTACAGCGTTCAGAAGGGATGCATAGATGATAGCAAAAGAAAGTGCATTGCCCAAAGGACTTCCCAAGAAGACCGAGTCCCTCTGCCCCGAGTGCAAGCGGATCATATCCGCCACCATCTTCGAGTCGGACGGAAAGGTACTGATGGAGAAGAATTGCCCAGAGCATGGAAAGGTCACTGACATATACTGGTCGGACGTCGACCTCTACTTGAAGGCGGAGCGTTTCGCCTTCGATGGGGTGGGTGTGACCAACCCGGCCATCCCGGACGCCAAGGTATGCCCGAATGAGTGCGGTTTGTGCCAGATCCACCTGAGCCACACCTCGTTGGCCAACCTTGACCTGACCAACCGCTGCAATCTCAAATGCCCGATCTGCTTCGCTAACGCCAACCAGGCGGGCTATGTGTTCGAGCCGACCTTCGAGCAGGTCACAGGCATGCTCCAGACCCTCAGGGCGGAGCGGCCGGTTCCCTGTCCGGCAGTTCAGTTCGCCGGTGGGGAGCCCACCATCTACCCTCGGTTCGTCGATGCGATCGCCAAGGCCAAGGAGCTGGGGGTCACCCAGATCCAGGTGGCCACCAACGGCATTCGCTTCGCTGAGGACATCGAGTTCCTCCGTGCTGCCACCAACGCGGGCCTGAACACCATCTACTTACAGTTCGACGGTCTGGACGATAACGTCTACTTGATGGCGAGAGGGAAGAAGCTCCTCGCCACCAAGCTGAAGTGCATCGAGAACGTGCGAGCCATCGACCCCCGTCCATCCATCGTGCTCGTGCCCACGGTCGTGAAGGGAGTGAACAGCGACCAGGTGGGGGAGATATTCCGCTTTGCCCTGAAGAACCGTGACGTGATCCGTGGGATCAATTTCCAACCGGTCGCCTTCACGGGACGCATCAACCAGGAGGAGCGAGCCAAGCAGCGCTACACGTTGACGGACCTGGCGATGGACTTGGAGAAGCAATTGGATGGGCAGATAACCAAAGACGATTGGTACCCCGTACCCTCCGTCGTGCCCATATCGACCCTGGCCTCCGCCTTGCTAGGCGAGGAGAAGGTCGCCTTCACCGCTCACCCACACTGCGGGCTGGCCACCTATCTGTTCGTGAGCGACGCGGGAGAGGTCGTGCCCCTGACCAGGTTCGTCGATGTGGAACCGCTGTTCAAGGAACTTTACGACATTTCCGTCAAGGCGGAGAAGTCAAAGGTGAAGTTCCCCTCCAAACTCAAGGCGTACAACGCCCTGAAAAGGAACATCCATGAGGACCGGATGCCCAAAGGCTTGGACCTGAAGATGTTCCTCGAGCTCCTTGGCTCCGTCATGGGCGATTCCTCCAAGAAGTCTGTGGCCAAGTTCTCCTGGAATATGATGTTCATCGGAGGCATGCACTTCCAGGACGATTACAACTATGACATCGAGAGGGTGAAGCGTTGCTGCATCCACTACGCTGTCCCGGACGGGAGGATCATTCCGTTCTGCGCCTATAACGGTGGTCCGACCTACCGTACCGAGGTGGAGAAGAAGTTCGCCATCCCATTGGAGGAGTGGCGCAAGAGGCATGGTACCGAGTACACCTGAGGAGGAGAGCTCATGATATGTGAATGTCGAGAAATGCATGCATTGCGGCGCCTGTGTGGGTTCCTGCCCCCAGAACGCCATCTACCTGAACGATGTGGTCCTGACGTTCAATGACGACTGCAACCGCTGTGGCCGTTGCGTGAAGGCCTGTCCCGTCGGTGCCCTGAAGCTGGAGGTGAAGAAATGAAGCTCAAGTACGACGTGGTGGTCGTCGGTGCCGGTCCGGCCGGTAGTCATGACCGCCAGACACGCCGCGGAAGGTGGTGCCACGCGTCCTGATGATCGAGAAGAAGCCGGAGATCGGTGCACCGCTTCGCTGCGCCGAGGGCGTCAGCAAGGAAGGCCTTAAGAAGGTCGGAATCAAGGCGGACCGGAGCTGGATCTCGGCGGACGTTTCCGGAGCAAGGATCGTCTCACCCGGCGGTAAGGTATTACAGATCGACGAGAAGCAGGCGGGCAACGAGGTCGGCGTGGTGCTGGAGAGGCACCGTTTCGACAAGGCCATGGCCGCCGATGCCGCTCGGGCCGGGGCAGAGATCATGCTACGCACCTCCGCTGTGGACGTCATCAAGAAGAAAGGGAAGGTCGTGGGCATTAAGGCCAGGTCATACGGTGAACCGTTGACCATCGAGGCTGGATGCGTGGTCTGCGCCGATGGTTTCGAATCCCAGGTGGCCAGATGGGCAGGGATCGACACCAGGCTCAAGGCAGGCGACATCACCACCTGCTTCCAGTACCGCATGGTCGACATCAAGCATGACCCGGAGTTCTGTGAGTTCATCATCGGCTCGATGGCCCCAGGAGGCTACGTCTGGATATTCCCCAAGGGTGACGACACCGCCAACGTCGGCATCGGCGTTCTGCTGTCCAAGCTCAAGAAGCCCGGCGAGGTCAAGACCTACCTGGACAAGTTCATCGCTAAGGATGACCGCCTCAAATGCGGCCAGCCGGTAGAGGCGATCGCTGGGGGGGTCTCTGTGTGCGCACCCCTGGACAAGTGCATCGGGGACGGCTTCCTGCTCGTCGGGGATGCTGCTCGGGTCATCGACCCCATCACCGGAGGCGGGATCGTCAACGGTATGATAACCGGTATGCACGCCGGAAAGGTCCTGGCCAAATGCGTCGAGTGCAATGACTTCTCCGAGACAGGCGCTGCAAGAGTACGAGACGTTGTGGCGTGACGACCTGGAGAACAAGCTATGGCGCAACTGGATGGCCAAGGAGAAGTTCCTCACCCTGCCCGACAAGACCCTGGACAGCGTCATCGACACTCTGAACGAGGTCGGGGTGGAGAGGGTGACGGTCTACAACCTGCTCAAGGCCATCAGGGAACGGCACCCAGACCTGGTGAAGGAGTTCGAGGAGTTCCTCTGAACCTCCTCCCTAAATCATTTCCTTTCTCACTCCAGGCACGCCAGTGTGCACGATGAACGGCGTGCCTCCCTTGTTCTTTATCCCTTCGGCGACCTGCTCCGGCCGATCGGTCAGGGCGATCATGCTACCTCCCCCTCCTGACCCGGTGAGCTTGGCCCCATAGGAGTGGGGCAGTGCCGCCTCCACCAACTTATCTAACGCCTGGCAGGAGACCCCGAGGATGGCGAGCAGTTTGTGGTCCCGGGTCATCAGCTCTCCCAGACCGACCATGTCCTGATCGCGCAGGCGCTTTAGTCCATCTAGGGTGAGCGATCCGATCTCCTCGACCACCTCCCGGGCGAAGCTGCTGTGGTCCACATATCGCTTCACCTTCGCCACCTGCGGACCGGTCGGGGAGGAGATGCCGGTGAATCCGACCACCAGGGTCATGCGGGGCACGGAGCAATGGTGGATGTACCATTCCCTCACGTCGCGGGAGATGTGCCAGAGCAGATCTGCGCCCGGTCTTGTGTCGATAAGGATGCCCTCCCCATGGGTGGCGGTGGAGGTGTCGATGGGGCTGGCACGTCCCTGGACCTCTGATTCCACCTCGAAGGCGTGGCGGGCGATGCTCTCCTGGGATATCTCGTTCCCTGAGGCGGACATCAGGGCGGCGAGCGTGGCTGTGGTCACGGCGGCCGAGGAACCAAGACCGGAACCTGAAGGGAACGCGGAGCTGGTCTCCAGTTCCAAAGCGCCCCCGTTCCACAGATGTTTGATGCTATGGGTGATGTAAGGATGGGTCCTCTCCGACAAAGGGTGACCGTTGAGGCTGCTGTGGTGACCCATCCGCATGCGCAACTGCAACCTGAGGTCGATGGCAAGGGATATGGCTGGCTGACCGAAGACGACGGCGTGCTCGCCTAGAAGGATCACCTTTCCCGGTGCCGAGGTCGTTATCGTGCCCATACCTCCGCCGTGCCCAGGAAAGGTGAGGTCATGCGACCGATTTAATCCTAGAGGTCGTAACGTTCCGCCACGTCGGCGATGGCTTCGTTGGGGGACTTGTCGCCGAGGTCCTTACGCTCCTTGTTCCACCAGATCTCCTCGAACTCCGAAAGGGACTTCCTGCAGCTCGATCTCGTCCTCGAAGGTGTCGCCCTTCTCGGTGACGAAGTCCTCCTTGAACTTCTGCAGCAGGTCCAGGTCGTTCTCGCGGTTGACCATGGTTATGCAGAGGAAGTCGTCGATGTTCTCCGCCAATATCTCGCCCACATCGGCCGGGACTATGTCCATGACCATATCCAGGAGGGCGTTGCTCAAGGTAAGGAACAGCATCTCCTTCTTGTTGTCCTCGGGGGCCGCCTCCTCCTCGATGACCTGGTTCAGACCTTCGTACCAGATGTCCCTGAGCACGTAGGAGCGCATCGGGTTCTTCATGATGGGGTCGTGCTCGTGCTCTCCCTCGCATCCGCAGGAACAGCTCTCCTCGACCATCTCGACGGTCTCCTCTGGCTCGACCTCGACGACCTTCTTCGGTTTGGGCTCGGCCTTCGTTTTCTTGGGGGCGCTCTTCCCTTTCTTCGCCTTTGTCTTAGCAGTTGCCATGAATGTGACCTTCCACGACCACAATGACGCGGTCGCTGGATTCGCAACGCAGCATTTACTATAAAATGCCTCGTCGCCAGGCTCCGTGTCATCGGTGAACGCGGCCGGTCGTATCACTTTGTAACTGCTTCTTTTTCCTCCTCATCACGAACAACAGGGCTAGGACCGCGGCTATGGCCAGCACGCCGATGCCAAGGAACAGCAGCGTGTTGTTCCCCTCATCGTTATCAGAGTCGGAGCTCTGAGGGATTATGACCGCCGATTCGGTGGGGTCTCCTTCCTCTCCTGACCCTACGGAGGAGACCTTGTAGCTGTACTCCTGACCGTTGTTCACGTTTTCGTCATTGTAGCTAGTGCCAGTGACGGTGGCTATGAGCTCCCACGCACCTTGCCCGCTCTTACGGTAAACGTTGTAACCGGTCACGGACGACGCGTTCTCAGTTGGGAGCCTGCCATGTCAGCGACACCGTTCCGTCCCCAGGGGTAGCGACCAATCCAGTGGGTGGACCGGGGATCGATCTGGGACGGTCCCTTCTGGCATCCCTAGGACCTCTGTGCTATTAGGGCCCCAACCCAAAGAGCTCTGAGCGGCCACGGTGTACACATAGGTGACATCGTTGCTGACGGTCGGTGTCATTGAAAGCCAGCTCCAGTCCGGACCAGACCTCCGTATCATCGCGGAACAGGTGGTAGATGATGTTCCCCTCACTGATGTAGCCTGGAATGGACCAGCTTAGCCTGACCCAACCGTCACCTGGAGCTGCGATGAGTCCCATGGGCGCGGAGGGCGGTCCCTGTGGAGTGACCGTTATCGCCTCCGAGAAGGCACTTGTGCCAACGGAGTTATTGGCCGAGAGCACATAGAGATAGGTCTGGCCATTGATCAGGCCGAGATCGGCGAATGATAGGTCCGATCCATTAGTAGACCTCCACCCCGTCCTGGAACAGATGATAGACCAGCAGTCCTGGGCCGGAATAGTTGACCGCGTTCCAGCTCAATTGGGCCTCCCCGTTCCCCATAATGCCGGCAAGACCCCAAGGCGCATCCGGGACACCGAACGACATGGCGGTGATCGCACTGCTGTTGGGGCCCCAACCTACGGCATTGAGGGCGGCAACAGTGTAGGTGTGAAGCACTCCCTTCTGCAAGTTGTCATCGACGAATCCGATCTCAGTCCCACTGTACACGACCGTACCGTCCCGGAACAGGTAGAAGGTCAACGTACCAGATCCAACTTGTTCGGGAGAGGTCCAGGTTATTTCGACGAATCCGTTCCCTTCGGTCGCCACCAGCCCCCTAGGGGCAGTAGGTACGACTATCCCAGGCGTGGCCTGCACCGAGGTGCAGTTCGGGCCCCAACCTATGGAATTCTGTGCCGCAACCTTGTATGTGTAGGTGACATCGTTCGTCACTTCGGAATCGGAGTGGGCCAATGAGCTTCCGTTCCATATCAGGACGTCATTTCGGAACAGATGGTAGGTGATCGGACCTGGACCAACGTATGACGGTGCCCCCCAGGATAGGTCCACGACCCCGTCCCCTGCTATTGCGATGAGGTCCAACGGTGCGGATGGTTCGCTCGATGGAGTGGTCGAGACCTCATTGGAATGGGCCCCTTCGCCCACTCCATTGACCGCGCTGACGGTATAGAAGTAGGTTTGACCGTTGGTAAGGCCGTTATCGGTATACGTGAGGACGACCCCCAGTTCGGTGAGTTCCGTCCCCGTTCCCGCCGCCGTACCCCGGTATATCACATAACCTGTGATGTCCGCACCACCATCGTCAGGGCTGGTCCAGACCAAGACCACCTGACCATCGCTTGGCGTCGCCGATGCGATGACCGGTGCAGACGGAACGGTCACAGGAGTGGCTGAGACCTCGGCAGAGGCCGCCCCCTCGCCTCGGTCGTTCTGAGCCGTCACCGCATAATAATATATCTGGCCATTGGTGAGCCCAACGTCATTGTAGAGCAATACGTTCCCAAGCTCTGCGATAAGACTTAGGTCCCCCGATGATGTTCCCCGGTAAACATGGTAGCCAGTGATGTCATCGCCACCATCTTCGCTTGGTGCTGACCAGGTCAGGGAGACCTTCCCATCGTCAGCGACCGCCCCCAATCCCAATGGAGCGGAGGGGACTGTGGCCGGAGTGGCAGATGACCTCGTTGGAATATGCGCTCTCACCGGCAGAATTCTTGGCTGTGACCTTGTAGAAATATTCCTGTCCGTTGGTGAGACCTGTGTCAGTGTATGTCACGACGTTCCCTAGGTCCAATAGCTTCGTTTCAGTTCCAGAGGTCGTGCCACGGTATAGGATGAAACCGGTTATCGACGCCCCTCCGTCGTTAGGACTTGTCCAGAGCAATTCCACCTGCCCGTTCCCTGGAGTGGCGGAGATTATCGTCGGAGCGGATGGGGTCGTCCTCGGGAAAGAGGATACCTCATCTGATGCTTGGCCATCGCCGATGACGTTGACCGCCTTAACGTAGTAATAATATGTCTGCCCGTTGGTCAGACCAGTGTCCGTGAAGCTGAGGACGTTGCCCAAGGTGGTTCGCAAGCCTTCGGACCCTGAGGTCGTACCGCGATAGACCTTGTAAGCGGTCACGTCCTCCCCCCCATCGTCCAATGGGGCGTTCCAGGTGAGCGAGACCTGACCGTTGCCAGGTGTGGCCACCAAGTTCTGTGGGGAGGAGGGGGTCGATATGGGTTTTACTGGAATGCCAGTCACTTCGTTCGATGCCGTACTGAGGCCCCTTACGTTCTTCGCCTTAACCACGTAATAATAGGTCTGTCCGTTCTGAGCGCCGGTATCGTTGTATGCCAAGGTGTTCCCGATCTCAATTAGGAGGGTCTCGCCACCGGAAGTGGATCCCCTCCAGACCTGGTAGTTGGAAATGACCGCACCACCGTTGTTCAAAGGAGTGCTCCAGTCCAAGGCGACGAAGGCGTCACCAGATAGGGCGTGGAGATTCTGTGGGGCGGTGAAACGGTCGATGGTGTTGCATTTAGTTCGTTGGACATCTCGCCGTCCCCAAGTGCGCTGACCGCCCTGACTTTGTAATAATAGATCTGACCATTTGTCAGGCCAGTATCATTGAAGGTCAGGACGACCCCAAGTGTTGCCAATAGTGATTCATTACCAGATGTCGTACCCCGGTACAGTTTGTAACCGGTGACACTGGACCCACCATTGTCGGTTGGAGTTGTCCATGAAAGGACGTTGTGTTGGTCACCTGAGGTCGCTGAAAGCAGTGTGGGCGCCAACGGGACGGAAGATTGCATCACAAAGCAGAGATCGCTGGCCGTGCTATCGTAAAAACTAATGCAAATTTTTCCATTGGACTTCAGATCAATGGAGCTGTACGTACCGACCGCCCATCACCAGTGACGTTCAGGGGTTCGGACCAATAGGTTCCTGTCTTTTGGACCATTAGGAGGTCTTGATTACCCATGTCATAATAGGAGATGTAGGGCTTGTCATTGGAATCCAATGCTATCGAGGTAAAATATCCGACCGACCCATAGTCTGGATAGTCGAGATCGAAGTCGAATTCGTTACTGCCCTTCGATTGGTCGCATAGCTCAGTTTCTGACAAGAGTAACAGCAATAACTGATGTGGACCTTGTCATTGGAATCGATGGCCATCGATGTGTACCGGCCCATGTTGGAGGTGGTCGCATCGATCACCTTCCAGTTCCAGGTCCCTCCCATGTTCGAGGTGTACTTCAGGTTCTTATATCCACCAGTGCCAGATTCGTTGTAGTAACTGATGTGGACATAATTTGACGAATCGACGCCGATAGCGGTGTCCATGCCCACATTCCCAGTGGAATCGACTGTCACTAACGTCCAACTTCCAGCCATGTTGTTGGCATACTTCAGGTCCTTGTTCGTCAGGTCGTAATAGCTGATGTGGACCTTGTCGTTCTTGTCAACGATCGATGGAGCAGTAACTGCCGACATTCCCAGCGCTGCTGTCGACCAGGGAGGTGGACCAACTTCCACCGGCATTTGTCGCGTATTTCAGGTTGGCATTGGTGCTATCGAAGTAGCTGATATGGACCTTATCGTTGGAGTCGATGGCCAGGGAGGAGTACAACCCGACCTCTCCGACCTCATCCAGGGTCACGCTTGCCCAAGAGCCTCCGGCATTGGTCGCATATTTAAGCGCTGTATTTGTCTGGTCGTAATAGCTGACATGTGCTTTGTCCATAGAGTCCAATTCCATGGAAGAATACATGCCGACCAACCCTGTGGAATCGGGTGTTTCCAATATCCAACCAGGTGCTGGAGCTGCCTCGGCCCTTTCCACTGGAACGATCAATACCGCGGCCATCAATGTGGCAAGTGCCAACAGGCAAACTACTAGTGCTTTGAGAATCGGGTCCTTCCGTGCCATACCGATTTCCTCCCCAGATGCAATAGTTTAGGAATGGTATTTAATAGAACGGTGATTTCTCAATCCTGATAAAAATTCTAATTTCGATATTCATAATTTTAAATAGCAATAATTGCCATCAGTGCTTAATCACCATCTATCGATGGAAATGGAGGAGTTACAATTGACGAATGAACAACCTGCAAAACCAGCGCCGCAACCACCACAACAGATCAAGATAACCCCTGAGATGTTGAACGCGAACAACTACCCTAAGGCCGCCCTGTTCCTGTCCGCCTTTGGTGGCATGTTGATGTTCTTCGAGGGGCTAGCTGCGATCTTCTTTAGGTCGCTCTATTTTGGGATCAATGAAGACCTTTGGGCCGGACTGTCCTGGGTTCTGATCGGTATCATCCTTGCTGTTCATCGGTTCGATCATAGCCGGTGGTGCCATGACCCTTCTGTTGAAACCAGAGCTCCGAAAGACCGCTGGCGCCAGCATCATCATCTTCTCGATCGTCGGTCTGCTGTTCGGTGGCGGATGGATCCTAGGATCGGCAT
Organism: Methanomassiliicoccaceae archaeon; assembly: GCA_963806355.1. Lineage (GTDB taxonomy): Archaea > Thermoplasmatota > Thermoplasmata > Methanomassiliicoccales > UBA472 > JACXTP01. Next base: position 196,179 of record CAWDXN010000007.1, read on the forward strand.
TAGGTATCGTCGGTGGTCTGTTGGCCATCATATGGAAGCCAAAGCCGGACCAGAAGCCTGCTGAGAAACCAGCAGCATAAAAAACCCCTTTTTTCCTTTTTTATCCCAACTCGATCCTCTTGGAGATCGGTTGGGACGATTATTATTTTTACAAAAATGAGGTGAAATGGTGCGAAGGGCCGGATTTGAACCGGCGAACCTCTGCAGGAACAGATCTTGAGTCTGTCGCCTTTGACCTGGCTTGGCTACCCTCGCAAAGTAAAACTTCGTAAAAGCGGATTCATTATAAATATTTGCGGTGAAGGGCCGGATTCACTGGACCGCTGTCGGTCACAGCTTCCTGGTGGTGATCTCGCACTTTCCGTTCCGCACCAGCAAGGTGTGCTCGGCCTGGCTGACCACCGCACCGTTCCTCTCCTTCAATATCGAATAGGATGATATCACCCCATGGCGGAGCAGTAGCTTCAGATGATGCGCGGCATCGTTCGAGAATGCGTCGCACCACCTCTCGCAGAACGGTAGGGTTCCAAAGTACTGGCGGATGTCCTCCAGCATCTTCGCGGCCTTCTCGTCCTTAATCGGGCGGTCCCGGATCACCCTGTAGATGTTGCCAGGTTTCCCGTTGTTCACCACCCCGTTCCCGTTGGTGGCGAAAGGCTCCACCGCTATGACCATGTCGTTCCTGATCCAGGCCAGAGTATCATCGTCGATGTTCGGGATGGAGAGCCCGGCATGCAGGTTGTATCGCTTCATCTCGTGACCGTGCAGGTTGCTGACAGGACGGTATCCAGATTCAAGAATGGACCGCTTCACGGTCCCTCCGATGGCCCTTACCGGGGTGCCGTCCCCGATCATCTCCACCGCCATCATGAGGGCTCTGTGTGAGGCTTCGATCAATCCCTGCCAGTTCCGACTCCCTACCTCCACCGTCGCCGCCGTATCGCCGATGTAACCATCGACGTGCGCGCCCACGTCCACCTTGACCACATCGCCTGGTTCGAAAACGGTCTTGTCATCGTTGTTGGGCGAGAAATGGGCCGCGACCTCGTTGATGCTGATGTTTACTGGGAAGGCGGGTTTGGCGCCCCTCTCCATGATGTACGCTTCGACCTCGTTCGCCAGAGAGGCTAATGTCCTTCCGGGGGCGACCAGGCTGACCCCCAGTTCCCTGGCCTCACCGGCGATCGATCCAGCCTTGCGGACACATTCCAGGGCATGCTCATCCATGCAGAACAGCCTCGACCTCGCTGATCGGGATGGCCCCTGGCCGGATTACCTCCACCTCTCCCTCCATCAACTGGACGATGGTGGACGGTTTACCATACTTGGTCGGCCCGCAGTCCACATATATGCTGGCACTTTCCCCCAGGTCCTTGATGGCCAGCTGGACATCGTAGGGGTTGGGGTGGGAGTGCAGGTTGGCGCTAGTGGAAATGATCGGTCCGAACTCCTCGATGAGACGAAGCGCGAAAGGATGATCGGGCATTCGAATGCCGACTTCGTTGGAAGCGGCGGTGACTATGTCCGGCACGAGCGCCTTCTTCTGGAGGAGCAGGGTCAATGGCCCTGGCAAGAACTTATCGATCAGTTTACGTGCCCGGTTGTCCAGCACTGCCAGTTCTTCCAACATGCGCACATTGCTGACCGCAATGCTCAAGGGCATGTCGAAAGGCCTTTTCTTGGCCATGAAAACATGTTTAACCGCGGCTTCATCGAAAGGGTCTGCACCTAGACCGTAGAGCGTCTCAGTGGGATAGACCACCAACTTACCGGAGTTCAGCTCGGAGATGATGTGCTCCAAGGTCTCATCTGACATGTCGCATTTCTTGCAGTTGTTGTCCTTGCACTTGATGATCTCCAATTACAATTCCCCCGATACGTTCGGCGATTTCGGTACTTCGGATAATATGTGGTAAGCATCTTGGATGGTCTCGGTGGCGTTCCCGATGGCGGTCGGTCCATGACCCGGATACAGGTCCTGTGGTTGCTGCATGAGCAGACCCCGGATCGAAGATATGAGTTCCCGACGGTTGCCGGTGGGAAGGTCCCAACGACCCACGCCCCCGACGAACACTGTGTCGCCTGCGATTAGGAAGCGCTTGCGCCTATCATATAGACAGATACTACCTATCGTATGCCCCGGCGTGTGCAGCACGGTCAGCTCATGCTCGCCTGTGCTGATGGTGTCGTCCTCGGCTATCCTCGTGACCTTGATCGGTTTGAGTTTGGCCCCGAAGGCATTGGCGGCAGTGCTCTCGTTGTCGCCCTTCTCCACGCTATCGGCATCGTCCTCGTGGATGAGCACTTCGGCGTTGAACTTTGACGCGAGGTCCGCCGCTCCCCCGACATGGTCAAAATGGCGATGGGTGAGGACGATCCTCTCGATCGGTCTTTCGAGCTGGAGCTTCTCGATGCGGTCCAGGACCTTGCGCAGATGCATACCTGTCCCGGCATCGATTAAGACCGGATGTGGGCCAGTTACCACGTACAAATTGCAGTCATAGCCCGTGCCAGCAATGCTGAGGACCGACATCAAAGATTCCGAAGATTGTCCACTTATTTAAACATTAATGTGAATACTTTTGCCATCCGCCTGAATGTAACTGGATAACGCTGGTGGGTGGAAAGACAGCAATCATAATTACAGACCTGCTGCCATTGGACCTTGGAGGAAATGGACCTTCTAGAGAGCGAGGGTAAGGCAATCCTTCGGCAATGCGGCATCGAATGTGCCCCGAGGCTTTGAATGCCTCAACGTAGAGCAGCTCAGTGAATGCCTAGCTCGTGTGGAGTTTCCCGGTGATGATCAAAGCCCAGGTCCTGGCCGGGGGCCGGGGAAAGGCTGGTGGGATCGTCAAAGTGGACGACCCTGGTTCTGGGCTAAGAGAGGGTCAAAGGATATTGGGACTGAAGATAAATGGAAAACCGGTGCTGTCTTTGCTGGTCGAGCCGGTGATCCAAGCAGAAAGGGAGCTCTACCTCAGCCTCTCCTATGACCCACTGTCTGGTATGCCGTTGTTAATGGTCGGTTCCGGGGGCGGCATCGATGTGGAGGATGCGGAGACCGACAGTTTCCTGAGCCAGAAGGTCGACCCATGCCATGGGCTGGCCGAGCATCAGAAGGTGGTTGCGTTCAAATTCCTCGGATTGCAGGCAGATGTTGACAGGTCGAAAGATCTGTTTGGCCCCCTCTGGAGTACCTTCTGGGACCTGGACCTCGAGCTTTTAGAGATCAACCCTTTGATGTTGACAGCCCTCAGGCGAACTGGCCGTGGCCGATGTGAAGATGCGCTTCAATGATGATTCGGTCTTCAGACATCCCGATCTCGGCCTGGACCTGGACAGGGAGCGGTCTCCCTTCGAAAGGGAGGCGAGGAGATTGGGTTTTACCGGGGTGGAGATGACCGGTCCGGTGGCCGTTTTGGCCAACGGGGCCGGGCTGTCCATGTCAGTGATGGATTCGCTTGCCGAGTATGGGTTGAGGGCTGGAGCCTTCCTCGACCTTAGCGGCACGGATGACCCGTCTCGCGTCGCCGAGGCGGTCAAATTGCTGCTGGACCGTCAACTGTTGCCCCATATCCAAGGGGTGCTCATATGCGTATTCGGGGGAATAACCCGCTGCGACACCGTGGCCAAGGGGGTGCTCATGGGCATATCCGAACAGCCTGATTTTCCGGTCATTGTCCGATTCAGAGGGATAATGGAGATGGAGGGCATCGATCTGCTCAAGCGCGAGGGGATGCTCGCATGGCGTGACATCGATGAGGCCTGTCGGTCCCTGGCAGAAAGGCTGGTGGGACAATGATATGGGGGTTGGAACGAAACGCTCGGGTCGTGGTGCAAGGGATCACGGGGCACCAAGGACGGTTCCATGCACAGCAAATGCTGGAGTTTGGGACCAACGTGGTGGCCGGTGTGTCACCAGGGAAGGGGGGTTCCGAGGTCTCCGGAGTTCCAGTGTACGATTCGATGGCTGAGGCAGTCGGATCGCAGCGACCTTCCACATCGGTGTTGTTCGTCCCCGCCCCTCACTGTCTGGATGCAGTGGTGGAGGCCGTCGACTCCGGCATAACGAACTTGGTGGTGATCACCGAACACGTTCCGATCAGGGATGCCTCGTACATGAAGAGATATGCCGCCCTGAGGGGGGCACGGCTATTGGGGCCCAACTGCCCAGGTATCTGCATCCCAGGCTCAATCAAGCTGGGGATCATGCCGAACCCGATATTCGCCGTGGGAGAGGTGGCGGTGGTGTCCCGATCTGGCACTTTGACCTATGAGGTGGTCCAGCATTTGACTGAGGTAGGAGTGGGCCAGTCCGTCTGTATCGGTGTTGGTGGTGACCCTGTGAATGGCACGTCGTTGAAGGATGTGCTCCTTGAACTGAGGAATGATGGGGTCACCAGATCGGTGGTGTTGATCGGCGAGATCGGAGGGACGGCCGAACAGGAGGCGGCAATGGTGTTGCAAGACCTGGCCATGCCGGTGGTCGCCTATCTGGCTGGTCGAACCGCCCCGATTGGGAAGCGAATGGGCCATGCCGGTGCCATTATTTCGAAACGGTCGGGGACATACGATGAGAAGCGGCAGATCCTCAGCGAAAAGGGGGCCATCGTTTGCGACCGTTTGGGTGATGTGGCGGCTACGGTCCAAAAATCTACTGTCCAGATGATACTGGCATACCTTTAGGTCCTTTTTGAATAATATATGGTAGATGGGTGTTCCCATTGTATTAGCATAAGTTATTAATGATGGGAACTTGTAGTATTAATCAGCCTATTGGGGGCCTACTGCCACCAGTTAGCATGGAAAAATCTTAAATAACGGGTCTGTAGTGTCCCGATTCGCTCGCCCAAACAGGCGAGTGAATGGTGCGTTGTCTTGGCGCGAAAAGCGTCTTGACAATGTATAAATACACCCTCAAATATTGGGGGACTTACCGCGGCCAAACGATATGTATGGCTGTGATGGTTGTATGCTAAATGCACCCGGGAATTTCGGTTCACCGGGGAAGTGGTATAGGACGTCGGGAAGAATATAGAGGAAGAGCCCTCGGCGTCCGGTGATTACCGATCATACGCAAACCTGGACGTGTGTTAAGCCGACAGTATTAGACTACGGCTTGCTACGCCGATTGGGGAATGGCTCGGCTCGAGCGCCGAAGAAGGTCGTGTCAAGCTGCGATAAGCGCCGGGTAGGTGCAAGAAGCCTATGATCCGGTGATTGCCTGAATGTGACTTCATATTCTTCGGAATGGTCCAGTAATGGATCAGGGAACGCGGTGGATCGAAACATCCTAGTACCCGCAGGAAAAGAAATCAAACGAGATGCCGTTAGTAAAGGCGATCGAAAGCGGCACAGAGCAAACTGAATCCGCTCCAGAAATGGAGTGGAGATGTGGTGTTGTGGACTCGGATACTTCTTAATCGATCAATCAGAAATCTGCTGGAACGCAGTACCATAGAGGGTGATAGTCCCGTACGAATAAGCCGAAAAGAGGATTTCCGATGTATCCAGAGTAACGTGCGTTGGATATCGCGCGTGAAGCAGGGAAACATTCATTTCCAACTCTAAATACGTCTCGAGACCGATAGCGCAGTAGTAGCGTGAGTGAAAGCTGAAAAGTACCCTTGACGGGAGGTTAAAAGAGCCTGAAACCAGTCGGCTATATTTTGATAGGGCATGAAAGGGATGATGTCGCAAGACGTACCAGTGTCCTATCGTCCGTTTCGAATAACGGGCCATGGAGTTCTGTTCAATGGCGAGGCTAAGAGTTAAAAGACTCGGAGCCGAAGGGAAACCAACAAGTCCGCAACCCGCAAGGGTGAGGGACGAGGTGCGCTCGCCTGGAGTCATTGGAGGGATACCCGAAGCCAGTTGATCTATGCCTGGGTAGGTTGAAGCCTTTCGAAAGGAAGGTGGAGGACCGAACCGCGTAATGATGTGCAAATCTTTCGGATGACCTGGGCATAGGGATGAAAGGTCAATCAAAGCTGGAAATAGCTGGTTCCTCCTGAAACTAATCGCAGTTAGACCTCGATCGAGATAGGTCATGCGGTAGAGCACTGATTGGGGGCTTAGGCGGCGAAAGTCGTCGGCATCCTTGTCAAACTCCGAACTTGTGACCATCGTAGAAGTCAGGGAGTGAGGGCCTCTGGGGTAATCTTGGGGTCCATCAGGGAATGCAACCCAGCCAACAATTAAGGTCCCTAAATTTCGGTTAAGTGTAATAAGAAAAGGCGTCTGTAGTCCAAGACAACTGGGAGGTGAGCTTAGAAGCAGCCATCCTTTAAAGAAAGCGTAACAGCTCACCAGTCGAGATTATGGGCCCTGAAAATGGACGGGGCTAAACCGAATACCGATATTGTTGAGCACCGAAAGGTGATCTGGTAAGGAGGTGACGTGCGTGGGTAGAAGCTAGGCCGTGAGGTCTGGTGGACCGCGTTCGTATAAGGATCATGGTAGGAGTAGCAGCAAAGAACGGTGAGAATCCGTTCCGCCGTAGGGGCCAGGGTTCCTCGGCAATGTTCGTCAGCCGAGGGTTAGTCGATCCTAAGACATTACTTAATCGAAAGTAGTGAAAGGGAAGCAGGTTAATATTCCTGCACCGAGGCAGATCTCTGTCTAGTCATCTGACACATCGGGATAAGTTGAGCAGTCTTGTCTAGCTGTTCAAGTGTATAAGCTTGGGAAGAACCGTAATGGTGAGAACCTGGCGAAAGCACGAGTAGGAGGACGAAAGTCCTCTTCGGCCAATTCCTGGTGCCCATGAAAAGATGGCTAGTAATCAGCTGCCTGTGTTCGTACCAAGAACTGACACAGGTGCCCCTAGATGAGAAGTCTAAGGCGTGTCGGCGATAATCCAGGCGAGGGAATTCGGCAAATTAGCCCCGTACCTTCGGTAGAAGGGGTGCCAGCCATGAAAATGGCTGGTCTCAGTAACAAGGGAGCTCCGACTGTTTAATAAAAACACAGGTCACAGCAAGTCCGAAAGGATGTGTATTGTGGCTGAAGCCTGCCCAGTGACGGTATCTGAAACTCGGGTTCAACCGAACGAAGGACCGTTAAACGGCGGGGGTAACTATGACCCTCTTAAGGTAGCGTAATACCTTGTCGCTTAATTGGCGACTTGCATGAAGGCCCAACGAGAGCTCTACTGTCCCCGCCTGGAAGCCGGTGAAACTAATAGTACTGGCGCACAGTCCAGTATCTTCCACCTGAAAGCGAAGACCCCATGGAGCTTTACTGCAGCCTGTTGTTGTGGTATGAACCTGATTGTGTAGGGTAGGCGGGAGACGTTACCCAGGATCTACCGCTAGGTAGACTCCGAGTCAACGATGAAACACCGCTCTTTTGGATTTGTATCACTTACTTCGTAAGAAGGACACCTATAGGTGGGCAGTTTGGGTGGGGCGCCACGCGCTCACAAAGGTAACAAGCGCGCCCAAAGGTTAGCTCAGGCAGGTCAGAAATCTGCCGGTGAATGTAAGGGTAAAAGCTAGCTTGACGCCGATTCGGACAACAAGAATCGGCGATACGAAAGTAGGGCCTAGCGAACCAATGCAACCTTCTAAATGGGGGTGATTGATGACAGAAAAGTTACCCTGGGGATAACTGAGTCGTCGCCAGCAAGAGTTCATATCGACCTGGCGGCTTGCTACTTCGCTGTCGGCTCTCCCTATCCTGGCGGTGCAGCAGCTGCCAAGGGTGGGGTTGTTCGCCCATTAAAAGGGATCGTGAGCTGGGTTTAGACCGTCGTGAGACAGGTTTGTTGCTTTTTGGTGGAAGTGTATTGATGCCTGACGAGAAGGATCCTTTAGTACGAGAGGAACGGGGATCCGGTGCCTCTAGTTCATCAGTTGTCTGACAAGGCATTGCTGAGCAGCCACGCACGCAGTGGATAAGAGCTGAAAGCATCTAAGCTCGAAGCCACCTTGGAAAAGAGGCATCTTAGGACGCTCGTAAATGACGAGTTTGATAGGACCGGGATGTAAGTATCGAGGTTCGCCGAGGTATTCAGTCCGCGGTTACTAACGTCCGTACCGCCGTAGCTAATATTGTTTGCTTACCATTGCGTGTAGGCTTTGGCTTAACCGTTAAACAGGTTTGCGTATGATCGCGCTCTTCCAAAGTTTTTATTTTTCAATGCTCAGCAGAAATGCTGCCAGACAAGTTCACATCCAAGAATGCCATTGGATCGATTTAGTCCTTCAAGGCATGTACATGGAATTGGTCGTTGTTGGCAGCAATTTCCGGATCTCTAAAAGTTGAGGATAGAATATGCGCATCTCATCCTCGCGTTCCGGTTCACGATTGATAAGTCTGGAGATCAATTTGACCTCCAACCGACCCATCACCTTCCAACAGCCTTGTTCATAGGTGGTGTCGGTCATCAATAGGATGGGGACCTTCAATCTGGACCAATCCCAGCGATCCAGGTTCGCACCGATGAGCATGAGCTCTTCCCGTTCGAGACGATAGGTTCGACCGTCCTTCCCGGTATAGCATGGGGTCGCTCGACGCCAGCAGGTCAGCTAAGTTGGGACGTTGGGAAGGCACGTGCTCGTTCATGTTCTTGAAGAGCTTCTCGAGGACCCGCTCGTCGAACATACGGGTCCCTCTCCTCTCACATTGTATAAACCATCTTTGATTGAAGGCTCATGCCTGCAGATAGGCCAAGTTCTCCGGGTTCTTGAGATATATTTGGATCTGCTCCTCCAATCGCTTCTTGACATCGATCCCGTTATTGAAAACGAAGACCGAGGAATCATCATAAAAATTCCCTAGTTCAGGGCACTTCTGCGATATGTTCTTCAGGGCGATCACTGCCTGAGGCGCTTGCAATCCAGTGTTATTAGCGGCCATTACCGGCGTTATTGGGGCGTTGAGGTCCGTCCGATAAAGGGACATCAACGTCTTGAACTCGGCCTGAGGGAACTCGCCTTCCAGACGCTGGGTCTCGGCTATCTTGTAGTTCCATATGTTGTTGACCACGCGCTCATGCTCTTCCAAAACCGATGGGTCGTCCAAAAGATCGAGTGCTCCAGGTTGGCGCATGGCTCTCAGTTTGGAGCTGACCTCGGGACTCTGCAACCCCGGTTTTTTATCGAACATCAGGGCGGAGCAAAGAGGGCATATGGGAAGGGCGTACCTCTTGACGAGGACGATGGCGTCCTTGCCCTTATCGTAATAGCTGGAAACATCATCAGGAAGATTGGGTCGGTAGAACGTCTCCCCTGTCGGGACATCCGTGTCGCGACGCTTGTCCACATCGATCACGTTCGCGGAAAAGTACATGGCCCGAAAAGGGTCCCCTTTGATGGGCCACATGATGTCAGGAAGATCATATCTCAAACGGGCTTCCGTCCGATGGCAGATCCAACATCTCTTTGCGTCCTCGTACATCACTACATTAACGTTCGATGATGTTTCATTAGGATTTCTATCATAAAATCAAATGGTGAATGTCAGTCCCTGAGTTATTCTATTATAGAGGTTGATGGAATGGATGTGGGAAGACGGAGGATGATGAACGATGGCAGACCATGTGCCTGAGCATATCAGGAAGGAGCTGGAGACCCACCCTTGTTACAATGAGAAGGCGCACACCAAGTTCGCCCGCATGCATTTGCCGGTCGCTCCGCGATGCAACGTGCAATGTAACTATTGCAACCGAAAGTACGATTGCAGCAACGAGAGCAGGCCGGGCGTCACGAGCGAAGTGTTGACCCCACAGCAGGCGGTGGACAAGATCCGCATGGTGAAGGAGAAGATACCGCAGCTCACTGTCATCGGCATCGCCGGACCAGGGGACCCCTTGGCCAATGAGGAGACCTTCGAAACGTTGGAACTGGTCGAGAAAGGATTTCCCGGAGATGACGCTGTGCCTGAGCACCAATGGCCTGATGCTCCCCCGCAACGTTGAACGATTGAAGGGGCTTGGCGTCAAGTTCATCACAGTAACGATAAACGCGGTCGACCCGGAGGTGGCCGCCAAGATGTATGGTTTCGTGGTGTACGAAGGAAAGACCTACCATGGGATCGAAGCTGGAAAATTGATGATAGAGAACCAGCTGGAAGGGATCAGGAGATCGGTCGAGGCCGGGCTATTGGTCAAGGCGAACGTGGTGATGGTGCCTGGGATCAACGCCGACGACATTCCGGCCGTGGCCAAGAAGGTCAAGGAGCTCGGGGCGTACATGGTCAACATCATTCCGATGATCCCAGTGCCTGGATCCAACTTCGAGGACCTACGGGCCCCCACCGCCGAGGAAAGGAGGAAGCTCCAGGACCTGTGCGAGACGGACATCAGGCAGATGCGCCACTGCCGTTTCTGCCGGGCCGATGCCATCGGCCTGTTGGGTGAGGACCGTTCCGCTGAGTTCGCCCACGCCACCTGCGGACTCAAGAAGGCGCCGAAGGACCTTCCTTTAGGTATCCAGATGGAAGGGGCCGCCAAATACAAGGTGGCGGTGGCCAGCTCAGACGGGGTGGACGTTGACGTGCATTTCGGCCAGGCCGCCCAATTCCTCTTGTTCGAGGTGCACGAGGGTAAGATCACGCCCAAGGGCAGCATAAGAGTGGACAACATGCCTAATGTGGCCATGTTCGGCGAATCCCACCGAGGTAAGCTAGAGAACATGGCCTTGGCCTTGAAGGGCAACGATGTCGTCGTGGCGAAGAGCTTTGGGGACCCAGCAAAGGAGTTCCTGCGGGATGAGGGCATTGCCACCTTCGTCTCCGCATGCGCCGTCGAAGAGGGGGTCAGGGCTGCCGTGAGGTTTATCTTCGAGGAACGGGCTCGAGTGTTCGAGTGAGTGGCAAGATGAAGACCTCTGAACTCATCGTAAAGTGCCTGGAAGCAGATGGGGTGACCCAGATCTTCGGCATCCCTGGCGAGGAGAACATCGAGCTCATGGATAGCTTGGCCTCCTCCGATATCAAGTTCATATTGACGAGGCACGAACAATCGGCGGCGTTCATGGCCGCTGTGCAGGCGAGGATGACTGGCGAGGTGAAGGTGTGCCTGTCCACCCTCGGCCCCGGTGCCACCAATCTCGTTACGGGAGTGGCCGATGCCATGTTGAGCTTCGCCCCCGTCATCGCCATAACCGGCCAGGCGGGAACAGAGCGGACCAGTCCACCGGGAAAACAAGTGCTTGACCTTCCCGCTCTTTTCAGACCGATCGTGAAGGAAAGCATCACCATCCGCGAGGGCAACAAGGTTCCGGTGCTCATGAGGAAGGCCTTCGATGTGGCTCGGCAGGAGAGGCCTGGACCGGTGCACTTGGAGCTGCCAGAGGATGTGCTGCGAACCGAAGCAAAGGGACGTCCGCTCACCAGATGCGACAATGAGCTGATTTGGCCGGACCGGAAGAGCCTGGCCCAGATCGTCTCCATCATCGAGGAGGCGGAGAGGCCGTTGGTGCTGGCAGGTCAAGGGGTGGTCCGAGCCGGGGCGTCCAATGCCCTCCGCGATCTCGTCAAACGCTGGAACATACCTGTCATCCACACCTGGTTCGGAGCAGGGGTGGTTCCAGGCGATGCCGACCAGAGCCTAAATACCATCGGGGTGCGGGCGAGCGACAACGCCCGCGAGTTCTACGAGAGGGCGGACCTTGTGCTCCTGGCAGGTTATGACATGATCGAGTTCCAGCCCCAGTTCTGGAACATCGGGGCGGAGAAGGAGGTCATCTATTTCGGCCAAGGACCGATCGGTCACTCTGAGCATCTGGAACCGGATGTTCAGGTCATCGGTTCACTGAAACGCATCTTCCAAATGCTGGCGGAAAATGCCCATATGAAGCGGCTATGGGGGGAGGAGGTCAGGGACCGCACCCGCGCTCTCATCGAGGAGCAGCTACCGGAGGGTCAGGGCGCCAAACCTCAGAACGCCATCAGGACCATACGAAAATCTCTGGGTCGGGAGGACATCGTGGTCAGCGATGTCGGCGCTCACCTTATCTGGCTCGCGAAATACTATCCAGTGTTCCGGGAGAACACCCTGATGCTGGACAATGGCCTGATCTCCATGGGAGTGGGCGTGCCTTGGGCCATCGGGGCCAAGATGGCGTTCCCACATCGAAAGGTGGTGGCGGTCTGCGGGGATGGTGGGTTCATGATGTCCGGTTTGGAGCTGGCCACTGCCAAGGAGAACGGCGTGAACTTTGTCACCATCATATTCAACGATGGCGGTTACGGGTTGATCAAGTTGAAGATGGAGAAGGCGTGCGGACGGGCCACATCGGTGCGGTTCCAAAACCCTGACTTCGTTAGGCTGGCCCAGTCCATGGGAGCGGAGGGCTATCGGGTGGACAGCTCGCGCGAGCTCTCCGCGGTCCTGACGGATTGCGTGGACCGAGATGCCCTGGCGGTCATCGACCTAAGGGTGGACTACACTGAGAACTTGAAGTTGCTGGCCTGAACTATATCGACCGCTGGAAATTCGAAAAGTTACTAATAGGGTCCTTTTTATACTGCGGGTCATGGCGGAGTCCGACTTCCAGCTTAAGTTCTTCCTTGACAATGGGTTCGTGCGCAAGGAGTGCCCCAAGTGCAAGCGCCACTTCTGGACCCTGGGCGACTGGTCCACATGCGGGGAGCCTCCGTGCGTGGAGTACACCTTCATCGGGAACCCTCCGACCAACATATCGTTGGACCTGCACGCTACCCGAGAGGCATATCTCTCCTTCTTTGAGCAGAACGGCCATGGCCGTGTCAAGCGATACCCGATCGTGGCGCGTTGGCGCGACGACGTTTTCTTCACCCAGGCTTCGATCTACGACTTCCAGCCCTGGGTGCTGAACGGGGTCATCGACCCGCCTGCCAATCCCCTCTGCATCTCCCAGACCTGCGTCCGGTTCAATGACATCGACAATGTGGGCAAGACCGGTCGCCATCTCACCTTCTTCGAGATGATGGCACACCATGCCTTCAACAAGCCCGGAAAGGAGATCTACTTCAAGGACCGGACCGTCGAGCTGTGCCACCGCTTCTTCTCGGAGCGCCTGGGGGTGGATCCGATGCGCCTGCGCTATATCGAGGAGTGGTGGGAGGGCGGTGGGAACTCCGGTCCCTGCGTCGAGGTGCTATTGGAAGGTGTGGAGGTCGCCACCCTGGTGTTCATGATGTACCGGGAGACCCCGGATGGCCGAAAGCCGATGGACATGACCGTGGTCGACACCGGATACGGACTGGAGCGCATCTGCTGGGTCACCCAGGGAAAGACCTCGGCCTATGAGGCCGTGTTCGGCCCGGTGGTGGAGTGGCTCAAGGAGCTGTGCGGGGTCGAGCTCAACGAACGCGTGCTCACCGAATACAGCAAGATCGCTGGCGCCATGAACATGAAGACGGCGGCAGACGTGCGACGGCTAAGGGAGCTGACCGCAGAGCGCATCGGCGTGAGCTATGATGAGCTGATGAAGATGGTGGCCCCGCTGGAGGACATCTACACGGTCTGCGATCATTCCCGCGCCCTGATGCTCTTGCTGAACGATGGCGTGGTCCCTTCCAATGTGAGGGAGGGCTACTTCGCCCGCATGCTGGTGCGACGTGCGCTGCGCTCCATCCGCAACCTTGGACTGGATGATCAAGCTCTCCGATGTGGTCGACCGTCATATCGATTACTTCCAAACGGTGGTCCCGGAGCTGGTGGCCAACCGGGAGGACATCATCAACCTGGTCAACGTCGAGGAGGTGCGTTACTTCGAGACCCTGGAAAGGGGGAAGCTGCTGGTCTCCAAGATGGTCAAGGACCTGAAGAAAGGAGAGAAGCTTTCGTTGGAGAAGCTCATAGACCTCTACGATTCCCAGGGCATGAACCCGGAGATCGTGAAGGAGTACGCACCGGACCGGGTCGACGTCCCTGACCATTTCTACATGATGGTGGCCAAACGGCATGAGAAACCCGAGGCCGAGGTGGACGTCAAGGAGGAATACCCGCAGAACATGCCTGCGACCCGCATGCTCTATTACGAGGACCCGGAGATGGACCATTTCGATGCCAAGGTCCTTGGGATCTATAATGGAGGTATCGTGCTGGACAAGACCGCCTTCTATCCCGAGGGTGGCGGCCAGGAGTGGGACCTGGGCATACTTGATGGGCATAGGGTGAACCGTGTCATCAAGGTGAAGACCACCATTCTGCATTTCATCGACGGTCCGGTCCCTGCGATCGGTTCCATCGTCAAGGGCAGCATCGACCGAACCAGGAGGGTGCAGCTGATGCGTCACCACACTGCGGCCCATGTCATCAACGGGGCAGCGCGGAACCTCTTCGGGAACCATGTCTGGCAGGCCGGTGCCCACAAGGCGGTGGAGGAGGCGCGTCTGGACATCACCCATTACGAGAACCTCACCCCCGAGCAAAGAGACCAGCTGGAGCGGGAGGTCAATAAGGTGGTATTGCAGAACCTCAAGGTGGACATCCAGTTCATGCAAAGGGATGTGGCCGAGGGTTTGCACGGTTACCGCCTCTACCAGGGCGGAGCGGTGCCGGGAAAGGTCATCCGAGTGGTGGACATCAAAGGCTTCGACGCTGAGGCCTGTGGCGGCATCCATTGCCCCAACACCAACTACATCGGACCGGTGCGCATACGTCGCACCAAGCGCATCCAGGACGGGATCGTGAGGATAGAGTACACCGCAGGCATGGCCGCGATCATGGAGATGCAGCGCGATAAGGACGCGGTGGAGACTTTGGCCGAGAGGCTCAACACCCCCCAGGACCAGGTGGTCGAGGCCACCGACCGGGTGCTGGGCGAGCTCAAGGAACAGAAGAAGAGGTTGGAGCAGTATAGCCAGCTCAACTCCGAGTCCAAGGTCAAAGAGATGCTGGTCTCCGCGCCCATGGTGGGCGATGTCCGCGTCGTTGTGCATCTGGTCCATGAGGGCGAGGACCCTGACGGCATGTCGAAGGTCCTGGCGTCCGAGCCCAAGGTGGTGGCGGTCATAGCGTCTCAAAGTCCCGCCCCGAAGGTATTGGTCTCCCGCAGCGCCGATGTCGAGCTGGACAGTCGGGCGGTGCTCAAGGAGGTCATGAGCTTGGTGGGTGGCGGCGGCGGAGGCCGAAAGGAGTTCGCCCAAGGCGGCGGAGGCGACCCGGCCAAGGTCCAGCAGGCATTGGAGAAGGCCCCTGAGATCATCCGTTCCCATCTGGGCAAGGCCTGAGGATCGATACTGGCATCTCCGACCTCAGACCAACAACCTTTATATACCGTCAGGGTTTAGCCTCCTTAACGGCTGAGCGACCGTCATCGCTCGGAGCTATTGCTCATAAGAGCAAATGGTCCCCGGACTGGCCCCTATCCAGAGAGGGGGACTGCGAACCGCGCGCTTGAGCACGGACGAGCACTCCAAAAAGGGATCCAGATGGTTCTGGATTGATAACATTCGGAGGAAGACTCTTGGCGGAGAAAGAGCAGAAGGCAGCGAAAGAGGCCAAAGAGCCCAAGGAAGCTAAGGAGCCCAAGGGCGAGAAGAAGGAAAAGGGCGAGAAGGCGGCCCCGCAGGAAAAAGCGGCGCCCAAGACGCCCAAGGTTGATTACGGTAAGGACTTCAAGTACATCGTCCGCATCGTCAACTCTGACCTGGACGGGACCAAGCCGACCATCATCGCCATCCAAGGCGTGAAGGGCGTCGGCGCCCGTGTCGCGGACATCATCATCCGGAAGGCTGGCGTGGATCGCATGGCCAAGATCGGCACCGTCTCGGACGAGAAGATCGACGAGATGGAGAAGCTGATCAAGACCTTTTCCGAGTACACCCCGTCCTGGGCGGTCAACCGCCAGCACGACATCGAGTCCGGGGCAGACCTGCACATAGTCGGAATCGACATGGAGGTCTCCCTGAAGGACGACATCAACCGCATGAAGATGATCAGGTCATACAAGGGCGTGAGGCACGAGACCGGACAGAAGGTCAGAGGCCAGCGCACCAGGGCCAACGGAAGGACCGGACTGACGCTCGGTGTCATGAGGCAGAAGTTGCAACAGCAGAGCCTCCGCTGGCAAGACCGAGGAAAAGAAGTAGAGGTGATTTGAATGGGAGACCCAAAATTCTCAAGCCGTTCCTATAACACCCCCTCCCACCCGTGGCAGGGCGACAGGATCAAAGAAGAGGCCATCATCGTTAAGAAGTACGGCCTCAAGAACAAGAGGGAACTGTGGAAGGCCAAGACCATCGTGCGCGACCTGAGGAAGCAGTCTAGGGACCTGCAGGCCCGCCTGCGCACCGGAGAGGAGCAGGCCAAGAAGGAGACGGTCGCTCTGTTGCGCAAGTGCGCCAGGATGGGACTGCTGCCGATGGAGGGCGCCACCCTGGATGATGTTCTCGGTCTCGGTACCGAGGTCATGTTGGGGCGCCGCCTCCAGACCGTCGTGGTCAGCAAGGGTCTGGCCACCACCCCTGGTCAGGCCAGGCAGTTCATCGTGCACGGTCACATCAGCATCGAGGACCGCCGCGTCACCATCCCCGGCTACATCGTGAACCGGGGCGAGGAAGAGAGCATAGTGCTCACCCCGCGCTCCCCCATCGCCGACGAGATGCACCCGGTGCGTGTGGCCCAACAGGCCGCCCGTGAGGCCGGCGCTCCAAGGGAAGTGGTGGAGACCCGCCGCGACGACTACCGCAACCCGAAGAAGAAGTTCGTGAGGAAGCTCGACAAGACCACTGTGAAGGCCGACACCGGCGTCGGAAGCCCCAGTGCCTATCGAGCTACCACCAGAGGAGGCGAAGTAAATGAGCGAGAAGTGGGGCATTGCCAACATCTATGCCAGCTATAACAACATCATCATCACCTTGACCGACATAACTGGTGCTGAGACCATCACCAAGGCCACCGGCGGAATGGTGGTCAAGCAGGCCAAGGACGAGTCGTCCCCTTACGCTGCCATGCGCGCCGCTGAGCGCGTCGTGGACATCGCCAAGGAGAAGGGCATCGTCGGCGTGCACGTGAAGGTACGGGCACCAGGCGGCAACAAGTCCGCCTCGCCCGGTCCAGGCGCCCAGGCAGCCATCCGTGGCCTGGCCAGGGCGGGCATGAAGATCGGCAGGATCGAGGACGTCACGCCCATCCCACATGATGGCACCAAGAAGAAGGGCGGCAGAAGGGGAAGAAGGGTCTAGAGGCGCCTTCTATGGAAATCGAAGATCATCGAGATGATGGAGACCCGGGTCAAGTTCCTGCTCAGCCAGTCCAGCCCGGAGGTCGCCAATGCATTGCGCCGTGTGCTCATGTCCGAGGTCCCGAAGATGGCCATCGACAACGGTGGAGTTCCACCTCGGGCCGATCATGGACGAGGAGGGCAAGGAGTACGAGAGCGTCTCGCCCCTTGTTCGACGAGATCGTGGCCCACCGGCTGGGTCTGGTCCCCATCCCCACCGACCTGCAGCTCTTCGTGGAGCGGTCCAAGTGCACCTGTGGCGGAGAGGGTTGCCCATCTGCACCATCATGTACAGCCTCAACAAGAAGGGGCCGTGCGAGGTGTACTCCGGTGACCTGGAACCCTTGGGCGACGCTCGATTCCGTGTCAAGGACGAGCTCATCCCGATCGTCCGGTTGGGACCGGGACAGGCCATACTGGTCTATGCCTCGGCCGAGCTGGGCAAGGGCAAGGAGCACGCCAAGTGGCAGGTGACGAGCGGCACTGGGTACAAGTATCTCCCCAGCGTCAAGATCGACTCACCACCGCTGCGACAACGGTGGCCGTTGCATACCGGTCTGCCCCAAGCACGTTTTCGAACGCGTGGAAGGGAAGGTCAAAGTGGTCGACGAGGGGTCATGCATCATGTGCATGGCCTGCGCCGATCCCGAGATATGCAAGACACAAGGCCATCAAGGTCGATGGAGATGCCACCCGCTTCGTCTTCGAGTTCGAGACGGACGGCTCGTTGGATGCCAAGACCGCGCTCATCGCCGCCTTGAACATCCTCGAGGCGAAGTTCGAGGAGTTCAAGGACATGGTGTCCGCCCTCGAGAACTGAAAACCCCTTTCCCTATTATCTTTATTTTTTTAGAAGAAATCGTCCAGCTTGCAGCTCCCCTTGCGCTTGACCTCTTGTTGCAGAGGCATCTCCGGGAGGGAGGAACATGTCATCATCTCTTCTTCCGAGACCGTCTCCTCGATCTCGCTGGCATTGCAGAAGGAGTCGAGGGTGGGGGCGCATTCCATCGCCTCCTCCACCTCGACCAATGGAGTCGAGGTCCTCTATGCTGACGTTCGGGTCCACCTCGATCTTCCCGAAAATGGACCATAACGATTCCTCGATCAACGCCACCCTCTGTTGGATGTACTGGGACACCTGGTACTCTTGGCCGACCCTCTTGGTGACCGCCAAGTACTTCTTGACGCTCGCCTCGTGCACGGTCAGCGTGAGATTGTTGCCACAGTAGCATTTGCCGGCCAATGGCACCCGGCGGTAGGACGCCCCGCATTTGGTGCACCGCACCTTCTGTCCAGAGAATTGCTTGAGGTTCCCGATGAGATCGGGCATGAAATGCTTGGAGATGATGCGCTGGGCCACGTCCTGCTCATCGACGGCCCGGATCATGCGGGCCAGGCGGAGCTGGGCGTTCATCTTGTCGGTCATGCTCCCCAAGGTCTTGTAACTGGACTCCCTCGGCCCTTCCGCTATGTCGTTAGTATCCAGCGTGAAGCCGAAGCCCTCGTACTGCAGCAGGGATTTGATACGGTTCGCCACCATGTCCATTTGGTCCTGGACGTCCTTGGGGTGCTTCATCTCCATGGTGGCATGGTAGAAGGACAGGGGGTACTCCCAGAGCACGTCGATGTTGTGGGCCTCCTTGTCGATCTCGTTCGGGTCGAGGCGGATGGCCAGCACCAAAGGTGCGTCCATCAGGCCGCCGCGCGAGTCGGGGAGATAGGCACGGGAGAAGTTCAGCAGGCCATCGAGCAGGAGCATGACGCTGTCCTCGTCCCCGTCGGCATTGCGTCTCTTCGCGGCGTGGAAGAAAGGATGGCCATAGCACACGTGGGCGTCGGTGTACCCGATGATGCGACAAAGGATCCCGCCGGAGGTGTGCGGTGCCAGTCCGATGGCGAGATGCCCTATCAGGTCCTCCCGGCGTTGCGCCCGGTAATACTGGTCCATGCCGTACAACTTGACCAGCAGGTCGTCGACGAACTTGGCCACATGGACCATGAAATCGCCGCAACCGACGGATGGGACGATGTCCTGTACCTTCAGTTCGCAAAGTTGCTCTCCCGAGACCAGCTCCTGGTCGTAGATGTCATGGGTGTATCCGAGGCGGTGCGCCCGGTCCAGGTCCAGACCGATCTCCCGAGGGCGGAAGTGCGTGAGCGGCACGTCGGTGAGGTCGAAGCGAATGGTGCCGTCCTTGTTGACGAATATCTCGTGCTTGCGACGCAATATCCCCTTCTCCAACGGCTCTGGCACCTTGTCCTTGGATATGAGGCCCTCCACCGCCTTGATCTTCTCCGGGATCGGCTCCCCAAGCGTTTCCGAGGCGTCCCGCATCATCCTTGATAGGTCGACGCTAATGTCTTGAGGGCTCTCCCTGGTCTGGGTGTGCGCGCCGCAGTCGCAACGGCAGCTCATGGTGCTCGTTCCGCATTCGGGGCAGGTGCGCACTCCGACCTGGACGCGTATCGAGCTCTTCTCCGCCGCCTTGTCGATCAACCTCTGCGGCCCCCCGTTCTTGCCTATGGGGAATAGGACGTGAGGCGGGGGCTTCATGCGTCGCTCCTTGGCCTTCTCCGGTCGTGCCATGCGGGACCCGATGCGGGTCACGGCCCTCGGACGGACGGTCAGGCCGACCGCCTTGGACACCGCCTGGATCGAGGTGGGACCTTCGAATCGTCGCGTTCTCCACCAGTGCCCCTTCCCTCACGGCGAGGCCAAGACCGTCCAGCAATGGCTCGGCATATCGACCTATGACCAAGCCCCCATCCTTCACCGTGTGCAAGGCGCCCAGGTCCTCCAGGGTCCTTTTCTCCACCGCCCCTGGATCGATGAGCAAGCTGCCCTCCACCCAATGGCCGTCGGTGAGCAGGGCCTCCCGTAAGGACCTCAACGATTCCAGGGGGACATCGTACCAGAAGAGGTTGTAATTGGGATGCAACGGGCTGTCGTACTGGGAGGATATCTCTTTGGAACGCCCATAATTGGCCGGGGATGCCCAGTCGGACGGGAGCTCGGAATCGCACCTTGCCAACAGCTCCTGCCGGTACCATTCTAGGCTGAACGCCCCCGGTACCAATATGTGATTGTTCTCGGCGAACTCCCCGTACGGGAGGAGGACCTCGCCCAGATCGACGATCTCCTTCATCTCGTCGAGGTAGCTCTGCATCTCGACCACGCTGTTGGCCTGAACCAGGTCGCCGTTGTTAAGGAGCACTATGGGGCCATCCAATCTATCGCAGGGTGTGACCGCGCCCGCCTTTCCCGGCCGTTCGATCTTGATCTGCGTCCCGATGGCCAGGAACGAATCGAGGGCGTACATGGTGGCAGGGTGTATCGCCAAGGCGGCCAGGCCGGTGGTCCTGCCCCGCCCGTAGCGCAAGCGCAGACCACCCACCCGGGAAGGGTGGCCGAGCACCGGACGTCCGCCAACTATGTCCTTGAGGAATTTGTAGTCCGGTACGACCTTCTTTACGTCCTTGCTCTCCCCGCCCTTCTTCCTCTGCAGGTACTGGGAGATGAAGTCCCAGCCGTCGATGCCCAGCTTCTTGACGTGCTTCTCCAGCTTAGGCGCCTTCTGGCACAGTCCCTCTGCGATGACCAGGCAGACGCCGCCACGTACACAGTTGGTCTTGATGCGGGGCAGGTTGCGGAATCCAGTGATCTCGATGTCCTCGGTCTTCTCGCCATCGATGCAGACGGGACAGTTCTTGTAGATGAGCTCGATCTCTTCGTTGTTGGGCGAATATTGCAGATGGGCACATTGCTTGTAGAGGGGGATCTCCTCCTTGAGCCGCTCCACCTCGCCGTGCTCAGGCTTGTAGCTGCCGATGCCGAACTCGCGCCGCACCATGTCCGCGATGAGCACGCTCATGGCCTGACCAGTACCTCCGGCCGCGCGGATCGGACCATTGAAGAATAGGGAGACATACTCGGTACCGTCGGAGTTGCGCCCTACCTTGACACCGCCGATGCCCACGATCGGAGCGACCAGGATGCCCTCCGTCAGGACTGAGAGCCCGACCCTGACGGCCCGGTCGATGGCCTCCTCCCGGTTGCGAGAGGGCCATTTGGCCACCTCCTTCGCCACCAGCAATGATACCTCCTCGCGGCTCTCGTGCTTGGCGCTCAGCTCCCGTATTATGTCCGCCACTCCGGAGACGTTCCATTGGGACAGTTGCTCCTCCACCCGCGCAGCCAGGTCCTCTGCCTTGGGTATCTCCACATGGGTCTGTGGATCGCATCCCACGCTGCGTGCCCTCTCCGCCACATCATAGCAGCGGTCGTTCTCACTGAAGAGCTGGCGGAAGTATGCCTTCATCTCCTCGCTGCAGGCCGGTTCTCTCATAGGGGTCCCATGACCGATGAAACTTAGGAAAAGGTGGATCAGTCCGCAGGTTGGGGGTACGACTCCTTCTCAATGGCCACCAAGGTGCGGACCAGTACTTCCACCAGTGCATCCGTGCCCTCGCCATTGGCCGCGGATATCTTGAGCCTATCGCTTCCACTCCGAAGCAGGTCCACCTTGTTCTCCACCTCAATTATTTGGATGTCGGGGAAGTTTTCCCGGACGGTGCGCAAAAGGTTCATCTGCTGGTCCATGAAATAGCCAGAGGTCTCGGAGGGGTCGAGGATGAAGACGATGACATCGGCCAGGTACTTCAAGGCCAAAACCGCCTGGAGCTCGATGGCGTTCCTCTCATCCAGAGGGCGGTCCAGAAGCCCGGGGGTATCGATGACCTGGAAGCGGCGCCATCCGACGGAGAAATGACCTACGCCAATTCCCTGGGTGGTGAACGGGTAAGGGGCGATCTCCGGACGGGCCGTGGAGATGCGCTCCACCAACTGGCTCTTCCCTACGTTCGGGAATCCCGCTATCACCACCGTGGGCATTGTCTCTTCCACCATGGGGATCTTGCGGAACTCCTCCCTTGCCGCCGCCATGAACTTAAGGTCCCTCTCCAGACGATTCACCACGCTGCACATGCGCCCATAGAACTGCTTACGCACGGTGTCCAGCTCGTCGAGGTTGCGTGCCTCCTTGATCTTGATCATGTAGATCCTGCGCAGGTCCCTGATCTTCTTTGTGGCCCATTGCAGTTTCGAAAGCGCCTGCTTTAGGCGGTTCATGTCGATGACCACGCACATCAGCTCGACAAGGAATCCTTCTTTCTTGTTCACGCTCGGGAAGGCATGATGGTACTTGATCAGGACCTCGGTGATGGTGTCGGTGGCCGAGTTGAGACGACCCAACGACTTCTCCCTCACCATCTCCAGCTTTGACTCGGCCGATTCCACATCCACTTTGACGATGCGTCGGAAGGCCTTGTCAATTATCTCTTGGGAGGTCATGATGGTGGGTATCATCTTCCTTAGGTTCAGCACGATATGGCGTAGGAGGAGGATGGTTATAATGCCTGCCTTGGCATACCTCCTCGGTCCTATGTCCTACGAAGTGGAATGCATTCTTTTGCTCAAGCGCGATGGCAAGGTCGTCCTGACGGAGCTCGAGGCCCAGATACTGCGTTCGGTGCGTGACGTGGGCTCGCTCCAGGCGATCGGCAAACGACTTGGGATGCCAAGCGGCGACCTTCTCGGGACTTTGATATCACTTAACGATGGGCAGGGACGTGAGCTCGTCTCCATCGACGGGGATGACGTGGACCTCACCCCGGAAGGCCTCGAGGCCATCCGCACCTTAGAACTTAAAAGGAAGATGTTGGACGAGCAGATGGTCCACATGTGGAGGAAGCCCTACCTGACCACGGACGGTGTCCTCATCGAAAATGGGAGGGTGCTCCTGGTGAGGAGGGGGAATGAACCGGCCAAAGGAGCAATGGCATTGCCAGGTGGCATCGTCGAGTACGGGGAGCGTCTGGAGGACTGCGTGGTGAGGGAAGTGAGGGAGGAGACCGGCCTCGAGACCAGGGTGTTGCGGCTGGTAGGCATTTTCTCAGACCCGGGACGAGACCCCCGAGGACATTTCGTCAGCGCCTTATACGAACTGGAAAGGACGGGGGGAGAACTTTTGGCTGGTGACGATGCGGCCGAAACGGGCTTCTACCCTCTCGATCACTTGCCTCAACTGGCCTTCGACCATGAGGAGATGATCCGAGCGACCTCGAGGAAATGAGCGCGGTCCGAACGCCGGGGAAACAATAAATGCTCGGCAGTTCAATTGAGTGAACGAATGTCGCAGGACGACCTCGACCAGAGGATCCTTACCATCCTCCAGAAGAACGGTAAGCTGACGAATGAGGAGATCGGCACCATGCTGGACCGGTCGCCCTCCACCATCCGCGATAGGATCAAGAAGATGGAGGATGAGCGAACCATCATGGGCTACTCGGCGATCGTCAACGAGGGTCGGGTCGGCATGAACGCTGACGCCTATGTTTCCACCAACATCCCGCCAGAGAAGGAAGGGGAGGCCATCTCCCAGTTGCTGGGTGTTGAGAACGTCAGTGAGGTGCTGCATACCACTGGGGAGAGGCGCATCATGTTCCGCATCAGCGCGGAGAGCAACGCCGAGCTCCTTCAGATCCTGGACAAGAAGGTCCGGCCCCTCGGTTTCGAGAAAATCGACATCATCTACGTCCTGGACCATGTCGTGCGTAATCCGGGTGTCTGAAACTCGAACCTTTTTTAGTGTCAGTGGCATTTGCACCTCGAATGCAAACGGTGATGGTCCTCGCCCTGGCCATTTTCATCCTGACCTACGTCCTGATATCGGTGAGGGATTTCAAGGTCTTCAAGGTCGACCGTTACCTCGCCGCGCTGATCGGAGCTGGCCTCATGATCCTATTTGGCATCGTCACGCCCAAGGAGGCGTGGGAGGCTATCGACCTGGGCACAATAGGCCTGCTCCTGGGGATGATGCTGCTGGTGGTTGGACTGGAGCTGTGCGGATTCTTCACGTGGGTATCGATACGTCTGGTCAGTCGCTCCAAGAACCATTTCCAGTTCCTTGTCCTTCTCATGGTGGTCACGGCGGTGCTCTCCGCCCTCATCCTGAATGACACCGTGGTGCTCATATTCACGCCCATTGTGATCAAGGTCTGTCAGATGATCGGGGCCAATCCTGTGCCGTTCCTAGTGGCCGAGGCATGCGCCGCCAACATTGGCAGTGTGGCCACGCCAGTGGGCAACCCGCAGAACGCCTACATCGCGGTACAGTCCGGGATATCGTTCAATCAGTTCTTCATTGGACTGGCCCCAGTGGCAGTCCTTTCCCTGGCGGCAGCGATCGCCATTATCTGGTTAGTGTATCGGAGACAGTTCTCCACGAACGGTCCATCAAGCAGGAACGGGGTGTTCCAGAGCTCCCAACCGATAGATGCCAGCGCTGCTTTGCGAGACCTGCCGTTGCGGCCGGTCCACCGTTCCATTTATTTCGTTGTGCTCGTGCTTGGATTGGTGTTCACCGGCTTTGTCCTCTCCAAGTGGCTCGGGATCTCCCTCGCTTTGGTGGCCCTTCTGGGTGGTTTGACGGTACTGATCGCCCTACCTTTCCTGAACCAAAGCGCGGGCTATGTGATCATGGCAAAGAAGGTGGACTGGACCTTGCTTCTCTTCTTCATCGGGCTGTTCGTCCTGCTCAAGGGCTTGGATACATCGGGGATGCTGCAGGAGATGCTGGACGGTTTCAATTCCGTCAATGATGGCGGGATAGCTACCGTGTCCGGCCTGACCGTGTTCACTGCCCTGCTGTCGAACCTGATCAGCAACGTTCCAGCGGTCATTCTTCTTTCCCCCTTCGTGGCGGACCTGAACAGCGACAAGATGTGGTTGACCTTGGCCTCCAGCTCCACCTTGGCTGGGAATGCCACAATACTCGGGGCGGCGGCGAACGTGATCGTGGTGGAGGGGGCAAGGAAGCAAGGTGTCCTTGTGACCTTCTGGCAGTTCGTCAAGGGGGGGTTCATCGTCACCGTCGTCACATTGCTGATCTCAATAATTCTATTACAATAATTATATAATTTAATTATAAATTTATTATATATTATAAATATATTGTTCCCTATTTTGCAAGCCTAAGGCGATCCATTTTCTTCATCCTGTAATGGCATAGCGACGAGGTGAAACTGAGGACGTATCTGAAATAGGAGCCTGATGGAAGGAATAGGATGCCTTGGCGATGATGGATGGGACTTACATCAGTTCAGGGCGATCGCCCCATCTCAAATCTTTTTAGTGCAGAACCACCAATCATAGCAGTCCGTCCCCGATCTTCTTCTTTCGCTCCATGGCCTCTTTGTAAGTGCGGGGTGGAGGGATGATGACCTTGTCACCAAGGAACTCATTGTTGGGCCAGTTCTCCGGGGTCGAGACCTTGTTGGAGTCGCTGTACTGGAGAGCGGTGAGTGACCTGACGACCTCGTCTATGCTCCGGCCCACCTCCTGGGGGTAGTAGATGATGAGGCGGATTATGCTGTTGGGGTCGACGATGAAGACCGCGCGCACGGTGTTGGCCGCCCTGGCAGAATGGATCATGCCCAACTGGCTGGCCACCTTCCCCACATCGTCTGCGATCACCGGGAAGTTGACGGACACCTTGAGGTTGTCCTCGATCCACTCGACCCATTTGATGTGCGAGAAAACCTGGTCTATGGATAGACCTATGAGCTTGGTATCGAGGGCCTCAAATCTCTCCGCCCTCTTCGCAAATGCCAGGAACTCGGTCGTACAGACCGGGGTGAAGTCCGCAGGATGGCTGAAGAGGATGAACCATTTCCCCGTATAATCGGTGGGCAGCTTCATCGTGCCTTGAGTGGTCTTTACCTCCATCTCCGGGAATCGTTCGCCGATGAGCGGTATCCGGCCGGCCTGCTCTGAAGTCGTCTCGACCTGGGTCATTTGAGCACCGGCTGGGAATTGAGCCCCTAGATTACTTAATCCTATCCACCCTGTCATATCTCGAATCGGTGTCATTCCCTCCAAATCAAGGTCGAACTCATCGGTTTTTTGTCTAAAGAGGATAAAAATGACCTTATGAGGGTGATATTCTTTAATAGTGGAAAAATTAATTCATTAAAACATGGACCTGGCGATGCAGATTTCGATCGTTCTGATCGTACTAGCTGTACTATTGTTCCTCGCGGAGGCACTGTCCCCGGGTTTCTTCCTGCTCGTTCCGGCGACCGTGCTGGCCATCTTAGGGTTCATCGGTCTTATCTGGCCCGAGGTGCTCTTCTCCTGGTGGTCCCCGGTCATCGCCTTCGCTTTACTCATTCCCATGACCTACCTGACGATAAGGGTGTACCAGAGGCTCGCCCCACCTGGCCCTCCAGAGACCAGCGTGGCCACTTCCATGGTCGGGAGGGAGGGCCTTGTCACCGAGACAGTAAAACCGAACTCTTTGAAGGGGAAGGTTAGGATCCAGAACGACACCTGGAGCGCCACCTCAGACCATGAGATCCCCAAGGGCAGCTTGGGTGATCGTCTTTGAGAGCGAAGGCGTGCATGTGAAGGTGAAGGAGAAGGAGAAGACATCAGAGTGATTCGATCATGAGAGGAGAGTAAAAACATGGAAATAAGCTGGTTCATCCTAGCCTTGTTGATACTGGCGATCGTCGCGGCATTGCTGATAATGCTTAGCGGGGTCAAGATCATCAGGCCATACGAACAAGGTGTGTACATGAGGTTGGGGCGATTCGTCCGCGTCCTCAGCCAAGGGTTCAATTTCGTCACGCCGATGGTCAACGAGGTCGTGAAGATCGACCTGAGGACACAGGTTCTGGACGTCCCGCGCCAGGAAGTGATCACCAAGGACAACTCACCTGTCAACGTTGACGCCATCATATACATCAAGGTCATCGACCCAAAGAAGGCCTTCTTCGAGGTGACCGACTATCGGTCCGCCACCATCTATCTGGCTCAGACCACGTTGAGGTCGATCATCGGAGACATGAACCTGGATGAGATCCTTTCCAACCGGGAAAAGATAAACCTTCGGTTGAGGGACATCCTCGACGAGGCCACTGACAAGTGGGGTGTCAAAGTGGAGGCGGTCGAGATCCGTGAGGTCGACCCTGCCCCGAAGGTCAAGCAGGCCATGGAGGAGCAGACCTCTGCTGAGAGGTTGCGTCGCGCAGCCATCCTAAAGGCGGATGGTTCGAAGACCGCCGCCATACTCAATGCTGAAGGGGAGAAGCGGTCTCGCATCCTCCAAGCAGAGGGCATACGCCAGGCCAAGATCCTGGAGGCGGAGGGGGAACGGTTGGCCATCATATTGCAGAGCCAAGGTGAGGCGCAACGGTTGAGGATACTCTCCATCGGTGCTTACACATTGGACTCCAAAGCCCTCACCGTGCTATCCCTGGACACCATGAAGGCGCTCGGTGCTGGTGCGTCCACTAAATGGATATTGCCCTTCGAGGTCACCAAATTGCTGGACGGCGTCTCCGAATACTTGGGGGTCAGCCAGAAGCTGCCCGAGAAGCATGTCTCGACCAAGGAGGAGCTGACCGCGATCATCGGTAACGCCGACGACATACTGGGCATCATACCCAAAGCGGAGGACCTCAAGCGTGACCTGAAGGCCGTGGAAGATGCGCTCATGCAAGAGCAGACCGTGGCCGACCAGGTGAGGGAGCTCATCACCAAGCGCAAGAGCTCCGACCAAGATAAGTGAGGGCCCCTCGGCCCTAAACCCCTTACATTTTCCCTTTTCTTCGCTTCACTACCATCCATGTCCCGATCGCTGCCAAGCCGACCACGGCCATGATCACGAGGTAGGTCGAGATCGGTGTTCCGGATGTGCTCTCATCCCCACTCAGCTCCATCACGACCCCCATCACCACTTGGACCTGTCCCACCATCGACCCTTTGTCGACCCATGTGATGCCATCGTTGAAGCCGTCCCGGGTGGTGTGGATGTATCCCGCGGCCGGCCCCTCCCGACCGTCGGTCAACGCGAGAGGCATACTGTAGACCATGGTGGCCTGGTCCAATGCCTTCACCTCGGAAAGGTCCAGGTCCCAACCCCAATAGGAGTTGATGCTCCCCTCGACCGCCTGAGGCGACCGGAAGGTGTCCTGGTCAGACCCACCTGAATTGGTTATCTCTAGGGAGACCCCGTCCTTCTCTGCCTGGTCAAGGAACAATCCGATTTAGGTCGATGCCCCCGGAGGCAGGGGTACCAGTGATGCACATCTGGGTGGAGCCGATGCAATCCAGGTTGATCATCGCCACATAATCCTCCATCTCATTGCTGTGGGCGGCCACGAAATGGGCGCTCCCTACCATCCCGAACTCCTCCGCCGCAAATGCCACGAAGATCATATTGTACTTAGGAACCAGTGCCCCGCTCCGCACCGCCTCCATGGTCTGGGAGGCGATCTGAAGCATTGCGGCCACACCGCCGCCGTTGTCGACCGCCCCTTGGCACATGACGCTGTCATAATGCGCCGTGATCAATACGGTCCGG
Source organism: Methanomassiliicoccaceae archaeon (assembly GCA_963806355.1). GTDB lineage: Archaea > Thermoplasmatota > Thermoplasmata > Methanomassiliicoccales > UBA472 > JACXTP01. The sequence goes on from CAWDXN010000007.1 coordinate 224,767, forward strand.
TCCTTATCGAGACCAGGGATCTCCGCCACCACGTTCCTGTGGGCCACGGTCCCGATCTGCGAGGGGATCCTCATGGAGAGGTGCGAACCCCCCTCCAGCGGCGGCCGCCATCAGAGCCTTGCCATCACTGGTGTTCACTGATCCCGTCGGGATGCCTAGGTCCCACAGGTATCCGCTGCTCGGACCCAAAGGCCTTCCGCCGGATGATGCGAACGACATCACCTCCGCGAAGTCCATCCAATCATAGTACCACACATAGATCAGGCCAGCCGGTGTCTGCTCCTGCAACTTGGTGATGAAATGAGATTCCCAGTCGCTGCGCCACCGCATCTCCCTTGCGACGATTATTATCTTACCGCTGGTGTTGAGCTCATCCCACTCATCCATTGGAAGTGATGCCCCTCGCATGGCCAGGTAACTGGATGCCGCTGGCATGGGCATTATCGCCACCTCCAAAGGCTCGGACCCGTTCTCCCTAGGCCAGCTGAGGGCCTCTGGCATGAAGGACGCGATAGGATGGACGTCATCGAGGGTGCCAGGGTCGCCATCCTCATCGATCTTTAGGAAGGAGCCTTCATCGAGGTCCCATCCGGTGAACATGAAGCCCTCCGACCTCGTTTCCAATCCCATTTCGATGAAGCTCTGCTCGATATAGTCCGCGGTTGCCTCAGCACCGGCGGAACCAGCCACTCGATAGGCCTCGTAACCATCGGAGATGGTGGTTATGTTGGTCAGATGGCCCCAGAACGCCTCACTGTCGATGACCTGCCCTTCTTCGGTCGGTCCTATGCCCTATGACCAATGGCCCCATCGCTGTGACGCATAGGATCGAGCTTAACATGATGGCTGAAGTGATGACGGCGGCAACGGCATGACGACTATTCATACTGACCGCATGTAAATTAGGATGGTGCGCTATATAATGCAAGTCCAATAATTATATTAGTATTTGAAATAATAAAATCGGTTTTCGAGCAGAGTCCCTGATGCCTCCCGTTATCCGGACCGGCCCCATTAAAACTATTAATGCAGTCGATAATAGAAATCCCCAAGCACGAGGACAAAAAGCCATGAGACGTGGGGGAGGTTGACCAATGAACGAATGGCAGAGGTTGAACGCCATGTTGAACGGGGAGTACGTGGACCGTCCCCCCTGCATCTGTCCGATGCAAACGGCTACCTCGGCCTTTATGAAGGCTTCAGGGGCCTATTACCCAATGGTACAGGATGACCCCCACCAGATGGCTAGGTTGGCAGAGGCCGCGTTCACCGAGGCGGGCATAGAGAACGTCCGCATCCCGTTCGACGAGAGCGTCGAGGTCTCTGCCTTCGGGGCGGCGACAGGAAGGAAGGGGGCCAGGCGCCACCCGATCGTTCTAGAACGTATGGTAAGGTCGCCAGAGGACGTGGACAGACTGGAGGTCCCAGACCCTATGTCGAGCGGGAGGACCAAGACCGTGCTGCGCGCAGCTTGGGTGCTTGACAACCAGAGGAAATCCCTGCCGATATTGCTCGGGGTCATATCGCCATTGACCTTGGCCATGCATCTGCGGGGGGACCACGAGCTGATGATGGACATGGTCGACGACCCGGGATTGGTGACCTCGCTGCTGGAGAGGACCACCCAGTTCCTTCTCGAATACTCGAGACAGGGGGCGGACCATGGAGTGGACATGATCGTCATCGATGACTCGCTGGCCAGCGGAGATTTCCTTACCGATGAGCAGTTCATTTCCTTTGCGGAGCCGTTCGATGATCGCATAGCCAACGATATCAGGAAGAACGATATCGAGTCGATACTCCATGTGTGTGGAAATCTGACGACCAGGCAGTTGGAGAGGATGGTGGAGGTGGACGCCAACGCCATCAGCATCGACCAGGACGTGTCTGTCCCTGAGGCCAAGCGGATCATGTCCAAACGTAAGATGAAGGTCATCGGGAGCCTGTGCCCGACCAGGACCCTGTTGATGGGCGATGTGGGGCTGGTAGAGGAGGTTACGAGGAGATGCCTGGGCGAAGGGGTGGACGCGGTCGCACCAGGCTGCAATCTGGAACTTTACACCCCGACGGAGAACCTAAAGGCGATGGTGGAGACCACCAAACGCCATGGTCGCCCCGATAGAGGAAGGAGATGAGCACCCCATTGGCACTGGGAATAGTGGGATGCGAGGTCATGGAGGACGAGATCGTCCACCTGGTCGGAGGAGATCAGGATGTCGTCAATGTTTTATTGATCGACGCCACCGGATCGGATCGAATGGAACGGAAGATCCTTGGGATCGACCCGAACAAGAACGTTCTTAGGGTCAGCTGTCCCGATGTAGTCCCGGAGCTAGATCTGAGAAATGGTCTGTCGGTACTGATCTGGCTCAAGCCGATAGAGTTGCACCAGAGCCCGCCGTTGCTGCGCGAACAGGTCCACTCGGCCATCAAATGCATGGAGCCACACGTCAGGTCGTTCATTATGTTCTATGGCCAATGCGGTTATGCCTTCCGGAACGTGGAGAAAGTGCTGGAAGATGTCCAGGTCCCGGTCACCTTGCTGAAAGGCAGTAATGATGTGTTGGTGGATGATTGCACCGGATCATTGTTAGGTGGCTCAGAGGAGTACAGGCAGTTCCTCATAGGCCAGCAGGGCGCATATGTCCTGAACACGATGTGGGCGGCAAACTGGAAGGAATTCATGCAGGAGATCCAGATGATCAGGGACCCAGAGAACATGACCGAGATCAAGGAAGTGTTCCAGTACATGGACTATCGGGTGGTCGTCGGTCTGGACACAGGATTGGTGGAGTCGACCGTGTTCGATCGCCAATTGGAGGAGTTCGCAAATCTTTTCGGTTTGAAGATCCAGAGGTTCCCTTGCTCCCTCAACGTTGTGGAGCGATGCTACCAGGAAGCCAAAGGCAAGCTTTTCCTTCAGGATTGAAGCAGAATGGGCTCAATCGCGCGTGCTCGACGCCCCATGGTTCACCAATCGTTCCGCTCCTGTGAAAGAACCCAATAGTATGTCGATTACTATCAATGCCAGGAGCAATGCCATCATGATCTCCGTCGACCCGAGGCCGATGACCACCCCTCCTATCAGGAAGATTGGCCCCGCCAGTCTCCAACCCTTACCTCGGTCGCCTGCATCATTCGATCAGGGCAATGGCGGTCAGGACCAGCATTGAAGCCATCATCATGGCGACCAAAGAATGGCCAAGCACCACTGGACCAATAGGCACCAATGCGACCCCAACTGGAACGGTCACCGCCAAAGCGGAAAAGAAAGCGACCTCATTTACATTATCCATCGAATGCATCCATCCCAAGTTATTGAATGATTTTTATAAAAATAAAATTTTCGGTCAAACGTTCGTCATGAAACGAGGAGGATGCTTTCGAGACAAGCATTACATAGGTTCCAATTCTCTATTATGACTGCAATATGGCAATGAGGGGGAAAGACATCAATGGCCGTTTCAGATTACCTAGGTAGATTCTGGTTCAGCGCCGAGCCCATGTTCGGTGTCATCATGGTGGTATGTTTCACGAGCCTGTTTAGGTTGAACAGCGACATTCCAGACAACATTGTTGATATAGTCCTCCAGTCGGCGCTGGCATGTTGTTTCGCCTGGGGTCTGGTCGATGGGGTCTTTTATGTCTGGGAGGGCAGATTTGAGACCAGGCGGAAGAAAAGGGTTTTCAATGATCTGAACAAAGGAGAAAAGGTGGAGGCGACCCAGCTTATCGACTCGGCAATGGAGGATACCTATCTGGATTATCTGGATGAAAAAGATAGAAAGGATGTCATAGAGAAGATCTCGCAAGGTATGAAAAAGGATGACCCTCCAAGTAGCTCATTGAAGGAAGACCTAACCATAATCGCGATAACCGTAGGGTTGGTGCTCGGGACTGGGGCGTTCGTTGTTCTACCGTTCTATCTGATCGATGATTTGGGGGACGCGTTGGTCACTTCCAACATGATGTGCATCATGGTTCTCTTCATCCTGGGGTTCTACCGCAGGGAGACAAAGAACCTGGTGGAAAAAATGGGGAGCGGGATCGTGACCGCTTTGGTCGGAGTGATAATCACGGTGGTTACGGTGATCCTTGGAGGTTGAGGGAAGGAAAAGATGGGATCTGCCCGAAAACGGGCAGTTTTGATCTTAGCGAGCGAAATGGTGGACGGATCGGGATTTGAACCCGAGACCTCCTGATTGCAAATCAGGCGATCTTCCAGTCTGATCTATCCGCCCAGTGGCTGCTCGTATCAACCTGAACGATAAATAGGTTTCTAGGTGCCTATTTGCAGATGGCGCCATCGGCCGCGCTGGAGACGAGCTTGCGGTACTTCGCCAGCATCCCCTTGGGCTTTCGGTCCACCACTCGGACCCGTTCCAACCTGTGTTTGATCTCAGTATGGGAGACGAGCAGGTCGATCTTCCTGGCCGGGATGTCGATACATATCTTGTCACCATCCATGATCGCGGCGATAGGACCTTTCTCGAATGCCTCGGGACAGATGTGGCCTATGCAAGGCCCTAAGGTCGCGCCTGAGAACCTCCCATCGGTGATGAGTGCCACCGAATCCATCAGACCCATCCCCGAGATCATGCTGGTGGGGCCCAACATCTCCGGCATGCCCGGTCCTCCTTTCGGACCCTCGTAACGGATCACCACCACGTCGCCAGCGTGGATCTTGTGATTGCTGATGGCCTTGACCGCATCATCCTCCGAGTCGAACACCTTGGCCGAGCCGGTGAAGCGCATCATGCCCTCGCTTACCGCGGCCTGCTTGACAACGGAACCCTGAGGGGCGAGGTTCCCATAGAGCACGGCGATGCCGCCCTCCTTGTGGAAAGGGTTCTCCTTCGGTCGGATGACCTCCGCGTCAGTGACGGGGGTCTCCTTCGAGAATGGCCTTGATCCTCTTCCCGCTCACGGTCATCTCATCGGACAGGTCGTCCTCCAACCTCTTCATCATGGCAGGGACGCCACCGGCCCGTTCGAAGTCGCCCATGGAGTAAGGACCGGATGGCATGATGCTGGTCAGGTGCGGGATCCTCTGAGATACCTCGTCGAACACCTTGAGGTCGATCCTGTGAGCCGAACTCGCTGGCTATGGCAGGTATGTGCAGCGCAGTATTGGTCGATCCACCTATGGCCATGTCCAACTTGACGGCATTGAGGAACGAGTCCTTGGTCACGATGATGCACGGTCGTATCTCTCCGGCGCGCCAGCTCCACCGCCCTCTTTCCCGTCTCGTAGGCCAGCTCCATCTTCTTCTCGCTGTTGGCCATTGATGACCCGCAATCCGGTCAAGGCTCAGTCCCAAGGCCTCCGTGAGGCAGGCCATGGTGTTCGCGGTGAACAGTCCGGCGCAGGCCCCTTCGCCAGGGCAGGCGCAGCTTTCGATGGCGATGACATCCTTCTCATCCATCTTTCCTGCGTTGTACTCGCCCAACGCCTCGAAGACGCTCTGCAGGCTCAGTTTCTTGTCATCGATGCAGCCAGTCTCCATCGGACCGCCGGTGAGCATGATGCAGGGAACGTCCATCCGCCCAGCTGCCATCAGCATGCCCGGGGTGATCTTGTCGCAATTGGTCAGCCGACCCATCCATCGAACTGGTGCGCCTGCACCATGAGCTCGACGCAATCGGCGATGGTCTCCCTCGACGCCAACGAATAGCGCATCCCAGTGTGCCCCATGGCGATGCCGTCGCAGATGCCCGGTACCCCGAACGTGAAGGGTACGCCTCCAGCATCGATTATTCCCCTCTTGACCTCCTCCAAGCAGCTTATTGAGGTGGATATGCCCGGGAATGACCTCGTTCCAGGAGTTGGCGATGCCGATGAACGGCTTCTCGAAGTCCTCGTCCTTCAGACCATCGGCGCGGAGCAGGCTGCGGCTCGGGGCCTTCTCCACTCCCTTCTTGACGTTATCACTTCTCATGTTCTCACGACTGGAACTAGGAATCGGCATGTCTCTTGTCCTGATTCAATGTTTGCGGTATCAGGACCTCTGAACCCCATAGAGCTTTACCCCTTCTTGCATCAGGCGGGCCAGGACCTTCTCGTAAAGCTCGCCGGTGATGACGTCGCGCTTGGGGATGTCGTAGGACCACATCCTGACCTCGACCACATACCCATCATCACTGATCTCTCTGACCAGAAGGGTTGGCTTGAATGGATCGTTGCCCATGTCAAGCTCGTCCTTGTACTCTAGGAATTGACGGATCGTGTTCGCCTTGATCTTCTTGTCTGCGTTGATCTCGTTGCTCCACGGCAGTATCCTGCCATCGACCCTGGCCACATCCATTATCACCTCCCTTATGGACGAGATGTCGTTATTGATCGGCAAGGTCAGTTTTAGAAATGACCATTGCCATGCCAGCAGTGGGTATAGTTGACCACCTTGTTCGCGAGCAGGAATGAGTTCGGAACGATGAACTCCCTGCCATCGATGTCCACAAAGACCGTTCCCAGTACCTGGACATCCTTGACCATGGCGATGTTGGTGTTCGGAGCCCCGCCCACCTCAACCCAGTCGTTTGTCTTGATGCGTTTGTCGATGGAGATCAACATCCCAGCCATCGCGTTCTGCATTATCTGCTGCGAGGCGAAGGCGACGGCAATACCGATGATGCCGATGGAGGTGAGAACGACGGTCAAGGTGATGTTGAAAAGGTTGACCATCATGGCGTTGAGCATCATGACGCCGACGATCAGTACGACGACCCTTGCCAATAACTTCGACTTGTCTGGTCCGATCTTGGGAGTGAGGACGCGCCGCAGAATGACATAGACCGCGGTGCAAATGACGATTATCCCTATTGTCCATATCGCTGCCTCTAACAATCCTGTCCAATCGACCATCGGGTTTCCTAGAGGGAGATGGTACTAAAAAAATTATGGATTGTTGAAATGAAACTGGACTTAAAAATTGAGGATGTTAAAGAGTTTAGGATCGTAGCACGATCTCGATGTTTACGCCGTCGGGAACCTGAATGCGCATGAGCTGTCTGAGGGCTCTCTCATCGGCATCGAGGTCGATGAGGCGCTTGTGGATGCGCATCTCCCAGCGGTCCCAGGTCTCAGAGCCCTCTCCGTCGGGGCTCTTGCGGCAGGGTACCTGCAGCCTCTTGGTGGGCAGCGGTATCGGGCCACGGATGGCAACTCCAGTCCTTTGTGAGATCTGTTTGATCTGAGAGCAGACGCTGTCCACTTTCTTCGGGTCGGTCCCGCTCAGCGATATCCTAGCGCGCTGTGGCATGGGTTATACCTTCAAATAAAGGGAAATGGAAGGGGTTTACATCTCCTTCTTTTCGACATCGATGCACATACCAGCCGCGACGGTCTGCGCCCATGTCGCGGATGGCGAACCTTCCCAACTGGGGGAAGTCCTTCGCCTTCTCGACGACCATGGGCTTGGTGGGCTCCACCTTGACGATGGCGACGTCGCCGGTCTTCAGGAAGGTCGGGTTCAGCTCCTTGGTCTGACCGGTCTTGGGGTCCAAGGTCTTCTGGAGCTCGATGAAGGTGCAGGCGACCTGAGCGGTGTGGCAGTGGAACACCGGGGTGTATCCGACCGGGATGACGGTGGGGTGGTTAAGGACCACGATCTGGGCCATGAAGGTCTTGGCCACGGTCGGCGGGTTGTCGACCGGGCCGGCAACATCGCCGCGCTTGATGTCGTTCTTGGCGATGCCGCGCACGTTGAAGCCGACGTTGTCACCAGGCTTGGCGCTTGGCAGCTGCTCGTGGTGCATCTCGATGGACTTGACCTCACCGATCTTGTTGGAGGGCATGAAGATGATCTTCATGTCCGGCTTCAGGATACCGGTCTCGACACGGCCGACAGGCACGGTTCCGATACCGGTGATGGTGTAGACGTCCTGGATGGGGAGCCGCAGGGCCTTTCCCTCCTGGGACTCGGGAACTTCAGGCGTTGAGGGCCTCGAGCAGGGTCGCCGCCCTTGTACCAGGGCATGTTGGCGGACTTCTTGGCGACGTTGTCTCCCATGTAGGCGGACTGATGGGCACGAACGGGACCTCCTCGATCTTGTAACCGACGGTCTTCAGGAGCTTGGACACTTCATCCTTGACCGTGTTGATAGCCCTTCTCGTCGTATGGCGGGCTTGGTGTCGTCCATCTTGTTGAGGGCGATGATGATCTGCTTCACACCCAAGGTCTTGGCCAGGAAGATGTGCTCCTTGGTCTGGGCCTGAGGGCCGTCCATGGCGGAGACGACGACGATGGCGGCGTCTGCCTGGGAGGTACCGGTGATCATGTTCTTGACGAAGTCACGGTGGCCCGGGGCGTCGATGACGGTGAAGTAGTACTTGTCGGTGTTGAACTTCTTGTGGGACACGTCGATGGTGACACCGCGCTCCCTCTCTTCCTTCAAGTTGTCCATGACCCATGCGAACTCGAAGGTTGCCTTTCCCTTCTCCTCCGCCTCTTTCTTGAACTTCTCAATGAGGTACTTGTCGATGGCGCCGGTGTCCAGAAGGACGCGGCCGACAGTGGTGGACTTTCCGTGATCGACGTGACCGATGAACACGATGTTCATGTGAGGTTTCTCTGCCATTTTTCTTCCTCCTTCAATGTTATATCCATATAGGTTGAGCTTTTTGCTCGATATTGTTCTCGTATTTAACGGTTTTTCAAGCGGTCTTCAGCCTACTGTTGATAGTAGCTGGCGTCATAGGGCTCTGGGTTCAGTCCCTTGCGCTTGCGGATCTCTGCCACCACCTTGGTCTGAATCTCGGTCGGCAACCTGTACGAATCCGGCGTTCTCGGTCGACCAGAGGGCACGACCCTGTGTCGCACCGCGGATCGCGGAAGCGAAACCGAACATCTCTGCCACGGGGGCCTGCGCCACGATGACCGCGGCATCGCCCTCGGAGGTGATGTCCTCGATGGTGGAACGGCGGGACTGCAGCTCGCGGGTCGCGTCTCCCATCATGTCCTGTGGGACGTTGATGAAGATCTTTGTGATCGGTTCCAACAGGATGCGTTCCGCCTGGCACATGGCCCCATAGATACCGGACGCGGGTGGCCGGGATGACCTGCGCCGGCCCACGGTGGATGCTATCCTCGTGCAGCTTGGCATCGACCAGGCGTGATCTTCATGCCCATGACCTTCTCCTGGGCCAATGGACCGACGGTCCATGGCCTCGTCGAAGGCCTGCTTGCAAAGCTCGATGGTCTCGTTGAGGTACTGGATACCTTTGGTCACGTCGAGGAAGACGTTGTTGTTCTTGAAACACACAACGCCCTTGGCCTCGTCTCGGTCCATGCCCAGGTCCTGCAGCTGCTTGGCGAGGGCCTTGGGGTCCTTGATCTTTCCCTCGGTCTTGATCTCGCCCGCTTTGATGGCGTCGACGATGGCCTGTTCCAGCGGCTCCACTTCGATGTAGAACTTGTTGTGCTTGTTGGGGGACTTGCCCTCGAACGGACCGCCCGCTCTGCTTCACGTTCTCACGATAGACGACGATCGGCGGCGAGGACTTGATCTCGACACTTGTGGTCGTTGACGATCCTGTAGATGGTGATCTCGAGGTGCAGCTCTCCCATGCCGGACAGGAGGTTCTCGCCCGTCTCTTGGTTGATCTGCGACGCTGAGGGAGGGGTCCGCCTTGGCCACGGTCCGCAGCACCTCGACCAGCTTGGGCAGGTCCTTCATGTGCTTCGCCTCGATGGCGACGGTGACGACCGGCTCAGAGTAGTGGGTGATCTTCTCGAAGGGCTCCATCAGTCGGGTCAGGTGGATACGGTCGAACCGGCCACGGCGTCCTTCAGCCCAGCGACGGCGACGATGTTACCGGCGTCCATCTCCTCGACCGGGATGCGGTCGGCTCCGACGCTCAGGGCGACGGTCTGCACCCGGTTGGGGTTGGGCATGCCGGAGATGTACATCTCCATCCCCTTGACTGATCCTGCCGCTGAACATACGACCTACGGCGACCTCGCCGGCATGGGGGTCCATGATGATCTTGGTGACCATCAAGGTGGTCGGCCCTTCGGTGTCGCAGTTCATCATGGCCTTCCCGACCGGGCTCTCCTGGTCGCCCTTCCAGATGACCGGGATACGGATCTTCTGAGCGTCCAAGGGGTTGGGGACGTGCTTGATGACCATGTCGAGCAGCACCTCGTGCACCGGGGACTTCTTGGCCAGGGTCTTCTGGTCATTGTTCTTGCAGTACTCGTATACGTCCTTGAAAGATGATGTTGGTCTTCTTCATGTAGGGCGCGATGACGGCCCAGTTGTGGAAGGCGGAACCGAAGGCGACGGTGCCGTCCTGGACGCTGACCTGCCATTCCTTGTTCAGGGCGTCCGGCAGCTGGGTGACGATGCTGCTTGTTGACCTCTGTGATGATCTGAACGAAGCGCTGCTGCATCTGCTCCTGGGTGACCTTGAGCTCGTTGATGAGGCGGTCGACCTTGTTGATGAACAGGACCGGCCGGACCCGCTCCTTCAGGGCCTGGCGGATGACGGTCTCGGTCTGGGGCATGATGCCCTCGACCGCGCAGACCAGGATGATGCAGCCGTCCAAGGCCCTCATGGCCCTGGTGACGTCGCCGCCGAAGTCGACGTGACCTGGCGTATCGATCAGGTTGATGAGATACTCCTTGACCATCGTAGGTGTGCACCATCGAGGCGTTGGCGGCGTTGATGGTGATGCCACGAGCCTGCTCCTGCTCATCGAAGTCGAGCATGAGCTGTTTTCCAGCAAGGTTCTCGGACATCATGCCGGCGCCGGCGATGAGGTTGTCGCAGAGCGTGGTCTTGCCGTGGTCGATGTGAGCAGCGGTACCGATGTTGCGTATGAACTTCGGCGTGCGCATGATGGCCTGGGCTTTCTTGATGTTGTCTTCCTTACGTCCCATAGATACCACCTTAGGATTGCAACGGGCACCGACTGAGCCACCCTCTCGACCTCTTCCTTCTTGGAGACCGAGAAGCTGTTCATGTCGTTCTTGCTGGCCAGGATGAGCTCGTTGGCGAGGCATTCCTGCGATGGGCTTGGTTGACTTGAACGAGGACTGGACCGCACCCCTGGCGACGTTGCGCAGGGCGATGTCCAGGCGCCGGGACGGCGCTACGTCCACTGCCTTGGGTACGGATATGCCACCGAACTGCAGCCTGGTGATCTCCTCGCGCGGCGCGGCGTTCTCCAAGGCCTCGACCAATACCTGGACGGGGTTCTTCTTGGTGCGCTCGGCGATGATCTCGAAGGCGTCCTTGACGGTGCGGTAGGCCTTGAGCTTCTTGCCGGTGTATACCTCGGTCCTCATCATGTTGTTGATGAGCCTCTCGACGATGTTCACCTTGGACTTACCGAACCAGCGGTTGGCGTGCTTCGCGTTGGAGTGTGGCACCAAAACCGGGTTGAGGTTGATGTACTTGGACAGGCCTCCATCCTTTACGACGACCTCGGAGAGGCCGTACTTCCCGAAAAGGAGGATGTTGTTGGTTTGAAGAATGGTTTCCTCGGACAATAACGATCACCTTACTGGTTTCTCTTTCCTTCCCCTGACCAGCTCGTTCAGGGAGACGCTGTTGACCTGGATGACCTTGTAACGGACACCCGGGATATCACCATAGGAACGTCCCATCCTTCCGCCGATGCCCTCGACGACCACTTCATCGTGTTCATCGATGAAGTTGATGGCACCGTCGCCGACGGCGAATGCGGTGATCTGACGCCCGTTCTTGATAAGCTGGATCTTGACGCACTTCCTGATGGCGGAGTTGGGCTGCTTAGCCTCGATACCGACCTTCTCCAGGACGATGCCCCTAGCTTGGGACGCGCCCTCCAGGGGGTCGGACTTCTCCTTCAGCTTAAGGATGCGCTTTTTGTATGAACTGTCACTCCATCGGAACTTCTGCCTGTCATTGCGAAGTTTCCTGGCAGTATAAAGACCTCTTGCCACACTTTCACCTCAATATCGGAAGCAGATGCCCTATTACACATTTCCTATTTAAGCGTATAGGGTTTGCAGAGCCCATTCAGATATGTTTTTTCCTGGGCGGGGAACGGTACGTCCAGTGGGAAAAATCCCTTGAAGTCCGGGCGTACTTGGTCCGTGAAGTCGTCCTTGCTCTTTAGCGTTGCGGTTCTTCGAGTGATAAAAGGATCTCGGTAGCAATTCATGAAATATGGTCCGGACGAATACCGGGACGTTCTGGTGGTCCCATATGGTCGAAGGTTTGCCGGTCTTGGACGAGGGGGAGCGTAACCGATATTCCCGCCAGCTCATCTTGGACGGTTTCGGGGAAGGAGGCGCAGCTGAAACTTAAGGGGGCCAAGGTCGCCGTGGTCGGAGTGGGTGGCCTGGGTTCGCCGGCGATAACCTACCTGACCTTGGCCGGCGTCGGCCATATATTGATCGTCGACCCTGACCCTGTGGAAGGTACCAACCTCAACCGCCAATGGTTGCATTGGGAGAAGGATGAGGCGCATCCGAAGGTCTGCAGCGCCCGGGAGAAGCTCAGGCAGATGAACGGCCATGTGAAGGTCGAGGTGCAGCAGGAGGCGTTGGACCATAAGAACGTCGATTGGTTGCTCAAAGGTGCAGATGTCGTCCTTGATTGCCTCGACAACTGGCAGGGAAGGATGGAGATAAACGACCACTGTGTCAGGACCAGGACCCCTTTGGTGCATGGGGCGGTGGAAGGGATGAGAGGGCAGGTGACCACGGTCGTTCCAGGAAGGACGCCGTGCCTGCGTTGCCTTTTGGATCGTGTACCGAGAAAGGGAGGGGCCATGCCCATCTTGGGCGCGGTGGCGGGGATGGGAGGTTCCGTCCAGGCGGCCGAGGCGATAAAGGTCATTACCGGTCTTGGAGAACCATTGCTGAGCCGCATGTTCCTCTTCGACCTAGGTGAGATGGAGTTCGAGCTCGTCGAGCTAGAGCGGAAGAGGGGCTGTCCAAGCTGTGGCGACATCCAGTAATGCCATATGTAAGTTGGGTTTGACAATTAATTTTATCAATCCCGCCGATAATATCATCCGTTGGGATGGGATGAATTTGGATTCTCGAGCGGACAGCCTCTGCCTTATTTGTAAGTACCAACGCATGATCGAATATGGCCTGGGGGTGGTGGTACCGGCCACCCTGGCCATGATGCTTTTCTCGTACATCGTGGCACCGGAGCTTATGCCCTTGTTCTTCGCTTTGAGCATCACGGTGGCACTCACCATGATCCTGCCGGCTCAGCGTATCCATGCCCTGAACTTCCAATGCTGGACCAAGAACCCCATGACCAAGTCCCTCATCACCAGCCTCATCGGCATGATATATATCACAGAGGCCGGCATCTTCTCGGTGGCCATGCTCTCCGTCAATGCTGGCATGGACCCTCAGCAACCCCTCACCTTCGCCGTGTTCGGCTCTTTGATCCTGGCTCTGATCGGCGTATTGGCCTGGAACGACCGTTATAAGAAGGAGGTCTCCAACATAGACAAGCGCTATGTGAAGATGGACGCTAAGGCGGCCCAGATAAAGGTCCATGACATGTTGACCGCCAAGGGAAGGACCTTCGACGAGGCCAATGTCTCCACTGGCGCCAAGATAGGTCTCCAGGAACAGGGCCTGATGATACACATAAGGCCGCTTTCCCAGGTAAGCTCAGAGATAATGCTGGTCCGGAATGATGTGGCCAACCGCGCGGTGGTCGAGGATATCAAGCAGGACCTGACCTTCCTCTAGGCCCTTCCGTGCGACTCGCCCTTCACCCATGCCGTCGCGATGAGGTGGGCCACCCTTAGCGGTTCTGGGATGGCCCCCTGCACGGTGCTCCGGCGCACCATCCCCTCGAAGGTGGCTTTATCGACACCGATGAATGTGGCGAATATCGGCGAAAAATCAGTATCTATCATATGTATCGGCTGCCGGGAGATGACCTCCATCCTTTCCTGCCAGTCCTCAAAATGCTTTTGCAATGCGGACCGGATGGCGTCAAGGTCCGGTCGATCCCGGGTGATGGTGGCGAATGGAAGACCGGTGCGCTCATGAAGTGACCCGATGTCCACCACGTTGAAACCGCCAAGGGCCACTCCATCCATCATGACCAATCCGATCTGGTCCTTATACCTCGAACCATTGACCATCCGCTCAATGGCCTGATTGGCATCATCGCCGTCCACCGTGACCTCGGTGGCCAACACCGCCTCCAGATAGTCTGGGCCTCGCATCAAGGCCCCTATCACCGGCACCCTGCCCTCATTGAAACGGAAAGGTGCGTCGTCGATGCCCAGGACGCGCACCTGCCCCTTCATCTCACATCAGCCCTAGATGCCCTGTGACCTTGTCGATCTTATGCTCCTGGGCTGGACCGACCCCTAGACAAGTGACCGTCCCAGGCGGAAGTTCGGTATGTCCGGCATCGGTGATAAGGGAGCATACCAATCCTGCGGCCTCGGCGTCCATGCGTATCTCGTGCAGCTCGGCCAGGTCAGCCACCTTGACCACCACCTTCTTTTGGCCCTCCTCATACCAGGCCTGAAAGCTATCTGGGTCTCGCCGCTTCGATTGCAGGGCGCAATTCACAGCCGCATGGGCCACCTGAGCGGCCATCTTGCCGGCGGAGAGCTTGATGTCCTTGCGGACCGCGATCACCATCTTATAATCCATTTGCACCATGGTCGGATTAGTGAGAATGATTTATCTTAAAAAAGGTTGGGCGGCGTTCAGACGTCCCCGAAGGCGAGACGGAACTGTTTCTTCAACTCCCTCTCCCTCCGTCTCTTATCCTCTTCCAACCGCTCCTCCAGCTCTTCCTTCGACATTTTGAAGCTGATGCTCTCAGAACATATGGGGCAATTGAACTGCCTCCCTTCCAGGCATAGCTCCGGCTCTACAGTGATCATGATATCGCATTTAGGACATTTCATGAGCAGGGCTTCGTCCATCTTGACCAATTATCGAGAGCCTCGCATCCGATATTTATCGCTTCCCAAGAAGTGGCCAGGGACGGGTAGATAGGTTTTAAATCCCTAGCCCCTTGCAGATTCGATGTTCGAGATAACCCGCCGAGATGGACTGGCCAGGATGGGTCGGTTGGAGAGCGCCCATGGCACCCTGGAGACCCCGGCCCTTTTACCTGTGGTCAACCCGCGCTTCGAGGCCATCACGCCCCGGGAGCTGCATGACCGTTTCCGGTTCCAGGCCATCATCACCAATTCCTACATCATACGCAACGACGCAAAGATGAGGGGGGAGGCGCTAGAGAAAGGGCTTCATGGCATGCTCGATTTCCCTGGCGTCATCATGACCGATTCGGGTACCTTCCAGTCGCACATGTACGGGGAGGTGGAGGTGCGGAACGACGAGATCGTGCCGTTCCAGAGGCAGATAGGTTCTGACATCGGGACCGTGCTGGACATTTTCACAGAACCGGAATGGGGCTATCAGCGCACCGCTGAGGCGGTCGATGTCACATTGGAAAGGACCAGGGAGGCCGCGAACCTCAAGGGTGAGATGATGCTCGCCGGCGTGGTCCAAGGGTCCGTCTTCCCAGATCTGCGGGAGAGGTGTGCGGCGGAGATGCGCGACATAGCGGTGGATGTGCATCCCATCGGGGGGGTGGTGCCATTGATGGAGAGCTACCGCTACGCTGACCTGGTGGACATCATCGTCGCTGCCAAGAAAGGGCTGGCACCTGACCGGCCGGTCCATCTGTTCGGTGCGGGACATCCGATGCTGTTCTCGCTGGCCGTCCTCTTGGGCTGCGACATGTTCGATTCCGCCCTCTATGCCAAGTTCGCCCGAGATGATCGGTACATCTCCACGGACGGCACACTGCACCTGGCGGACATGAAGGTCCTGGATTGCGAGTGCCCGATCTGCTCCGCCACCGACATCGAGTCACTTGAAGGCCTTGAAACCTGGCGAAAGGTGGCCCTTGTTGGCCCGCCACAACCTGTACGTCTCCAAGAGGGAGATGGACCGCGTGAAGCGGGCCATCGTCGAGGGCGACATCTGGGAACTGACGGAGAGAAGATGCCGCTCGCACCCGATGCTGCTGGACGGCCTGCGCCGATTGAAGGCGCACAAGGACTTCCTGGAGAGGTTCGAACCGCTCAGCCGGGACCATGCGTTCTTCTACACCGGACCTGAATCGCTGGACCGACCGTCCGTGCATCGTTACATGATGCGCACCAAGGAGCGCTATCGCATGCCCAAGACCGAGGTGATGGTGGTCTTCGAGCATGGTGAGAAACCCTATTCCAGGCATTGGGCCGAGCATATGCGCAGGGTGTCCGCGGTGGCTGACTCGCATTTCTTCGTGATGAGCGAGTTCGGCCCGGTCCCCATCGAACTGGATGAGATCTATCCGATCGCCCAATCGCTCTTCCCAGCAGAACCGCGACCGGGACACGGTGGAGCACATCAGGGAGTCGATGGAGGACCTGGCCCACCGGCAGGAGTACGGCATGTCCTGCATGTACGACGAGGAGAGCACGGTGGACATGCTCTCCGCGCTGTCCAGACCAGGCAGCGGGTTCGACCTGGACCAGGCCAGGATAGCGGCTGTGGCAGATTACCAGTTCGGGACCGGAGCGGCCGAGGCGCTTTTCAATGGCAAGGTGGAGCTGGTCAAGTCGCGGAACACCGACAAGATCAGGAACGTCATCGTGGACGGTGAGCATGTGGTCTCGATGCGTGCCGATGACGGTTTCTTCACACTGCGCCCCCCCGGGGCAAAAAGGTTGCTGGCCGGAATGGAGGCCCCAAAGCTCCGGGTGGTCGTGCAGGACGATTCCGTCCCTTTCAACCGGGAGGGCAAGAACGTTATGTGCCAGTTCGTCATCGGATTGCGACCCTGAGCTCAGACCGATGGACGAGGTGATGGTGGTCGACAGTAAGGATGAGCTGATCGCCATCGGCAGAGCGCTCCTGGTGCGGGACGAGATGATGGCATTGAAGAAGGGGCTGGCGGTAAAGGTCCGCGAAGGGGTTAAGTGATCACTTAAGGTCACTTGCGCCCTCGGCCACGCGCAGGCAGGCCAGAAGGTCGTCCAAAGTGTGCAGCATGGACCTCATGCTCTTCGCCTCGGCATCGACGATGATGTTCTTCCCCTCGGCCTTGGTGATGGCGTAGGGGCCGTTGTCGAGCTCGATGGAGCGGACCATGGCCTCGGCCTGCTCATGACCTTTCGTCTCGATCTCTATATGGCATGTCACCGTCATCGCTATTCTTCCTGAACAGGGAGGTAGCCCCGGGCAGATTCGAACTGCCGTCACCGGCTCCAAAGGCCAGCATGATTGACCACTACACTACGGGGCTAGCGGGAAAGCCAATGCCAATTCGTCTATTTATTACCATTAGTGGACGATTAATGAAGCAGACGCCCCAAAAGGTGAGTGGAGGCCGCACCAGTGACCTTGACCTGTACCCACTCCCCGAGTTTGCTTGGGGGAGCGTTGATCGCGATCGGGGCATACTCGACGCTTCGTCCCACCAACGAATCCCCCTTCCCCTTTTCGGTCAGGAGGATGGAGGTTTCCTCACCGAGGAATTGTTGATAGAACTCACTGGATAATTTGAAACGGACCTCCGTCATCTCCCTTGACCGCTCCTTGGAGACCCATCCGGCCACTTGACCCTTGGCCTTGGCGGCCGGCGTTCCCGGTCGGGGGGAGAACCTGGTGACGTTGACTATGCTGGGCCGCACCCTTTCAACGAGGTCGACCGATGCCCTGTGGTCATCGTCCGTCTCCCCCGGGAATCCTGTTATTATGTCGGTCGACAGCGACATCCTTGGGTGATATGATCGGAAGGAGATGACCTGGGCCTCGAAGGTCCTGGCGGTATAGCCTCGTTTCATCGTCCTCAGGATGCTGTCGCTCCCGCTCTGGACGGGTAAATGCAGGAATCTGTAGACCTTGTCTCCCGCCCAGGCCTTTTCGCGGATGAGCCTCTGGATCGCCGCATTCTCCGCGGTCGACATCTCCTTGCCGCAAGGGCATGCGCTGCACCTTCGCGGTCTGCTGGACGCTCTGGTCGCGCGGGGGCACGAGGTCGTCCTCGTCATACCCCGCCCGTCCGGCCCGATGCCGGCGACGCGTTTTCGCATCCTGCCGGTCTCGTTCCGGTGGCGCGTGCTCGGTCCGTGGAGGTTCGAGCTGCTGCGGCGGCCTGCGTCTCCTTGCGGCCGTGCATGGGCTGCGTGCGGACGCTATCTATGCGAGGCAAGGATCTGTACACGTGGGCTCCCGCGATCGTGGCCGGACTGCTGCGAACGCCGCTGATCGTCGAGGTGAACGCGTCGATCCCGGACGAGATGGCCCTCTGGGACGAGCCTCCGTCGCGGTAGCTCGCCCGGCGCTCGGAGCGCTTCATGCTCCGCCGGGCGCGGCGGGCGATGGTGACACTGGCGGAGGGCTCGCCGACATCCTGGCCGCGCGTACGGGCGTCCGCGATCGTTTCCACGTCGTTCCGATCGCGACCCATCTGCCCGCGCCGGTCGATCCCCAAACGCGAGCGCGCCGCGCGGGCGCCACCCGACCGTTTCATCGTCGCCTTCGCCGGGAAACTGCGTCCGGTCCAAGGGGTCGAGACGCTGATCGAGCGCCGGCGGCTGTCGCGCCATCGCGGGGCCCCGGTGAGATCGAGTTCTGGATCGTGGGCACGGGAGCGATCGAGCGGAAGCTGCGCGAGCGCGCCGGCTCGGGGAGGATCCGCTTCTTCGGGGGCGTCGTGCGCGAGGAAGCGGACCGCTTGCTCGCCTGTGCGCAGATCCTCGTCGCCCCTTACCAGCGCGACGCATACGACCGGACCGCCGGGGACGCGATCTCGACGAAGGTCCTCACCTACCTCGCGATGCGACCGGCCGGTACTCGATCAGCGATTTGCCGTACTACCGCTGGATCGAAGAGATCGGGGCGGGGGAGTGCTTCCCTTCGGGCGACGCGGCCGCCCTCGCGGAACGGATCGCCGCCGTGGCGCACGCGCTGGATCGACGCCGGCCGTCCGATCCGGGACTGGCCGTGGGCGCGACCGGGCCCGGGCGGCCTTCGTCGAGCGGGGGCGCACGTGGGACATCGGCGGCGGCGAAAGGATCGAGCAGAGATCCTGCGGGCCGCGATTACTTCGTCAGGGCGACGAGGGAGATTATGAGGGCCGTTACCCCGCTGATCGAGGCGAGCACGGTCGAGGTTCGATAGGTCCACCGCTCGGGGACGTTGATCGTCGAGCCGGGCGGAGACGTACGCTCCTTCCCTACCTCCCGCTTCTCCTCGCTTCCCGCCAAACGCAACGACCAGCCCTTGCCCCGCCCGATCTCCGTCGGACCGCCGGCAAGACGCACGTAGTCGGCCGCTTTGTAGGACGGCAGGTGAGGATAGGGGCCGGGGTAGTGAACGGCGCCGCTCACGTATACCCATCGCACCCGAACCGACGCCTCGAGGACGTCGCCCGAACGCAGGCGCACGGTGTCGGTGGCGGCGATATCGAAGCTCGTCCGCTCCGATCCTCGCTGGAGCAGGATCGTGCCGTCCGCGTCCTGCGAGAGGCCGCCGGCGCGCGTGATGGCCAGCCGCGCGGTATCGCCCTCTCTCCATTCGAGCTGCTCCGTGGGCAGCTCCGGGATCCGCGAGCCTGTGGCCGGGACGATCGGAGTGTCCCCTCGCAGCCCGTGGACGGCTCCGGTCACCAGGACGAAGTCGCGCGCGGCGGGAACCTGGATCGACACGCCGGGCTCCAGGAGCGGATCCTGGTCGAGCTCGCCCATCACGGCGAACCGAACGAGGTCCACGCTCCGGCTCGTCCCGTCCGGAGACGTCAGGACGATCTGCCGGATGCTCGCTCCATCGTTCGGACCGCCGGCAAGCGCGATCGCCGCGGAGACGCGGTCATAGGCGTGCAGCGGGTGGATTCCGGGGTCTGCACCTGTCCGGTCACCGGCACCCGGAACGCCCCCGGCTGCAGGAGGTGCAGCGAGATCGGCTTGCCGGGAAAGCGGGGCGCCAAGCCGGAGCGTACCGTCTCGACCAGCTCGGCGAGGCTCTTTCCGGTCGCGTCGATCGCGCTCGAGCCGGGCACCAGCAGCATCCCCTCCGCGCTCACCGAGAGGCGCCAGGTCCGGTCCGCCTCGCCTCCGACCGCGAGCTCCAGGAGATCCCCGGGGATCATCCGGTAGCTCTGCGGATCGATCGGCCGCTCCAGCGGCGGAGCGATCTCGGGCGGCAAGGCCGCGCCGTTCAGGGATTGTCCCGAGGTCGACCGCGGGAAGAGGAAGTCGTACTCGGAACCGCGCGACGGGCCATCCGCAGCGTGCGCCGCGCCCGCGAGACAGAGGGCAAGGGCGATCCAAACCAGGCGGGAGGATATCTTCTTCATACGGAAAGCCAAGTCTAGAGGGACGGCGCGGAGCCCGCAACGGGTCATCCTGGGGGTTGTGGTTGCCGTATGAAAATGTCACCCCCTAGCTGCTCTGTGAAAATGTCACCCCATGGAGACGATTCACATGAGCCAGAAGGAGATCCCCAGGGCCGGCCTGCTGAAGGCAGCCTTGGCAGGCAAGATCACGAATCGAGAGGGAACTCAGGCTTTGCGTCTTACGGTCCGCCAGTTCCAGCGCCTCAAGGTGCGTTTCCGGGAGGAGGGTGCCGCCGGATTGGTCCACCGCAGTCGGGGGCAACCATCGGGTCGAGGGCTGTCCGCCGCCACACACCGGAAGGTCGTTCGGCTGGCGAAGTCACCTACGCAGGGTTCAACGACACCCACTTGACCGAGAAACTGCGCGAGGTCGAGAAGATCGCTATCGGCCGGGAATCGGTACGTCAGATCAGGACGGAGATCGGACTGCCCGCCAGTCGCCGTCGTCGACCTCGTCAACATCGCTCGCGGCGGCTCAGAGAAGCCAGAGAGGGCACGTTGGTCCAGGTTGACGGAAGTCTCCACGATTGGCTCGAGGGACGGGGACCCAGGATGTGTCTGCATGGAGCTGTCGACGATGCGACCGGCGCTCTGCTGGCACTCCACTTCCGTGCAACAGAAGATCTGCATGGATTCGCGACCATCCTGACCAGCGTATTCACTCGGACGGCCTACCAGCCGCCATCTATGGGGATGGCGCCGTTGCCTTGGTCCGGAACGATCCCCACTGGACGCTCGAAGAGGAACTCCAAGGAGCCCAGAATCCGACCCATTTGGGATTCATGCTCCAAGATCTGGGTGTCGCCTACATACGAGCCCACTCGCCGCAGGCAAAGGGCAGGATCGAGAATCAATGGGGTACGCATCAAGACCGCCTCGTCAGTCAACTGCGGTTGCGGCGCGGGATCGATACGATCGATGGCGCAAACGCCTACACCCCCGAGTACATGATCGACTACAACCGGCGATTCGCTCGATCACCCAGGGAAACATCCTCCGCCTGGAGGCCTGCCCCGAGAGACTTGGCCGTACGGATGAGCTGCCGATACTCGAGAGTCGTGGCGAATGACAACACCGTCACCTTACGGCCCAGTTTCAACAAGGACGATCGAGGACAACCGATCCTCCCCGTCCGCTGGATCCAGATCCCGGCGGGTCCCTGCAAGCGCTCCTACGCCGGGTGTCGCGTCGACGTCCTCGAACTCCTGGATGGGCGCCTGCTCGTCCGCTACAAGAACACCCCTATCGCCGCCCAACCCGCGCCGAAACCCGGTTTCCACCTCACGCCCCGAGAGGCACCAGGCCAGGTGTTGGAAAGCAGGAGGAAGTCGAATCGACCCAAGCTGCAGAAACCCTCCCCAAAGCCGAAGATGCGGACCAAGCCCAGGCCCGCAAGGTCCGAGACCCCTGGAGGGGCAAGAGCCTGAAGGAGATGAACCGCATTACCGCCATCTGCAGGGGATGACATTTTCACGT
>CAWDXN010000008.1:0-70424 GCA_963806355.1 Methanomassiliicoccaceae archaeon
AATATCTTCCCGACCACGAAGTCCACCATGTCCTGCACCGTCTGAGGCTGATGATAGAACCCCGGGCTCGCCGGCAGGATGGTCGCCCCCGCTCGGCTCAAACGCAGCTCGTTCTCGATCATTATGGCGCTCAGCGGCGTCTCCCGGGGCACGATGATGAGCTTTCTGCCCCTCCTTCATGCACACCGCCGCCGCCCTGGTGATCAAGGTGTCCGCCACGCCGGAGGCGATCTTTCCCAACGTCGACTCGGAGCAGGGGCAGATGACCATGGCGTCGAACTTATAACTGCCCGATGCTATCGGTGCGAAGAGGTCGCCGTCCTGGTACACCGCGTCCGCCATGGCCTCCACCGCCTGCAGCGAGGCGCCGGTCTCGTGGGCCAGAAGTCGCTTGGCCATGTCCGACATGACCAACACCTTCTCCGACGGCAGGGCCTCCAACAGGCGCAACCCGTAAGGCATCCCGGAGGAACCGGTCATGGCGACGACGCATCTCATCGGCCTGCGAAGACAGGCGCCGGTATATGAACGCTATGGCCGAGCCACATGGGCCAGCGTCATGGGAAACCGTTATATATGAGCACCATATTAGAGGGCGACAGCGTGCCATTGGACAATATAAAAGTGGTAATGCTGGAAGAGGATTGATCGATATGGTTACAGTCTATGACGTGCCCTCTGAGAAGCTGATCGCAAAGGCAGCGGGAAAGCTGAAGGAGATAAATGGCATCACCCCGCCCGAATGGGCGGACTTCGTAAAGACCGGAAGGCACACTGAGAAGGCCCCCACCCAGGTTGACTGGTGGTACACCAGGGCCGCCTCCGTGCTCAGGAAGGTCTACACCAAGGGTCCCATCGGGACCTCCAGGCTGGCCGCCGAGTACGGTGGTTTCGCTGACCGCGGTTCCCGTCCGAACCACGCCGTCAAGGGAAGCCGCTCCATCGCGCGCAAATGCCTGATGCAGCTCGAGTCCTCCGGCCTGGTGGCCAAGGACAAGAACAACGGCCGCATCGTCACCGCCAAGGGCCAGGCCCTGCTGGACGACGCCGCCAAAGAAGTGATGGACGAGAGCAAGTAAAGGAGGGATGGATCGTGGAGGACGACGAACTGGAGATGCTTCGCCGCAGGAAGATGCAGGACCTTCAGCAGCAGCAAGGCCAGGCCGTGATGGCGCAGGAACAGGAGCGCCAGTACGAGGCACAGAAGCAAGCCATCCTCCGACAGATCCTCACCCCCGAGGCGCGCGACCGTCTGGCCAACGTGAAGATGGCCTACCCGGACGTGGCGCGCATGGTAGAGGACCAGCTCATACGGCTCGCGCAGGCGGGGCAGATCACCAAGCCCCTGGACGAGCCGACCCTGAAGCAGATCCTTAGGAAGGTCGCCCCGCAGAAGCGGGAGATCAGCATTGAGAGGGTATGATTATTATGTCACGCAACAAGCCGACAGCGATGAAGAGACGTTTGATGAAGAAGGTCAACCAGAACCGCCGTGTCCCAGCCTGGGTCATGATGCGGACCAACCGCACCTTCGTGCGCCACCCGCACCGCCGCAACTGGAGATCCAGCAACCTGAAGGAGTGAGCAGAAATGGCTGAAGAGAAGGAAACAATGGTCATCTACAACGTGCCGCTCCGCAAGGCCAAGACCGTAGCCTATACGCATAGGGCCGAGAAGGCCGTCAAGGTGGTCCGTGAGTACGTCATGAGGCACACGAAGTCCACTGAGGACAAGGTCTGGATCGACACCAAGGTCAACGAGGCCCTATGGTCCCGCAGCATCCAGAAACCCCCCACCTCCATCAAGCTCAAGGTGGTCAAGTTCGAGGATGGCCTGGTCGAGGTCTCCCTTCCGGAAGAGCAATGATCGGTGCTACCGGCATGCTTAAACTATCTTCCTACAACGGCGTGGAGTTCCTTGGGGTCTATTGTCGTGCGAACGAGGAGTTCGCCCTCGTCCCCAACGATGCCTCCATCGACCTGATCGAGGACCTCAAGGAGGCCTTGGGCGTGGAGGTGGAGCATTCCACCATCGCCGGCACCAACCTGAACGGGGCGTTGCTGGCCATGAACTCCTACGGGGCCGTGGTCACCTCGATGGCCACCAATGCCGAGGTGGAACGCCTTTCCAAGCACATCACGGTCGCCCGCCTGGACGACCGTCTGAACGCTGCAGGCAACAACATCCTCGTCAACGACAAGGGCGTCGTCATCAATCCAGAGATGCATCCCGATTCGTTCCGCCTCATCGAGGAGGTCCTTCAGGTCGAGGCGGTCCAGATGTCGGTGGCCGGCCACAAGACCGTGGGTTCGGTCTGCGTCGCCACCAACAAGGGAGTGCTCTGTCATCCCGAGACCAAACGGGACGATGTGGAGACGCTGCGCTCCATCTTCAAGGTGCCTTGCGCCATCGGTACCCTGAACTATGGGTCGCCCATGGTCGGCGCGGGCATATTGGCCAATTCCAAGGGAGGCGTGGTCGGTTACCGTTCCACGCCCATCGAGCTCGGAAGGACCGAGGACGCGCTGGAACTGTTCTAGAACTAAGGGGAGAAGACCCAGTATTCCATCTTCTCCGGGAGCTCGTCCCGGTGGAACTCCACTTCGTTGCCGACGCGGATCACCCGGTCCTCAGGCAGACCCTTCAGGAACGGCTCCACCCCTTGGATGGAGAGCGAGAGGCCTCCGATGCGGAAGTGCATGGGCACGGCGATGCGTGGCTTGACCTTATCGATCAGACGTTTGGCGCCCTCGGCGTCCAGCGTGAACACCCCGCCCACCGGTACGAACAGGACGTCGACCTCGCCCAACCTCTCCACCATCTCGTCCGTGAGCACATGGCCCAGGTCGCCGCAGTGGCAGAAACTTACCCCATCCAATATGAACTTGAAGACCACGATCTTGCCCCGCTTGGCGCCCTGTTCCTGATCATGGAAGGCGGATATGCCTTTGATCGGCACACCCCTCTCGATCCTGTCGCCAGGGTCTCGAACGGTGGTGTAATCGCCCTTCACCATCCGGGTGCAGTTGTGATCGAAATGGTCGTGGCTCACCAGCACCAGGTCCGCCTTCAAGATCGGCGGCTTGATGCCGATGGACTTGCCATCGTGCGGGTCGGTGATGACCACGGCACCGTCCCTGACCTCGAAGCAGGAGTGCCCATGCCAGATGATCCTCATGCCGTTCCCCTGATCTCCGATGGCTCAAACTCCGTACCGCAGGCCGGGCATTTGCTGTCCTGGAAACCGACGCGCTCATGGCAGCGGGGACAGACCTCCACCACCACCTCCTTCACCACCACATCCTCTTCGCCCATGGCTTCGATGTCCCAGTTTATGGTGAGCTTGCCCAGGCCGGCGGTCAACATCACCGCCGCCACTAATGCTCAAGCCCCATTGGCCCATCGCTTCCATGGAGTCACCTGCCACCAGCAGGGTGGCCAGATAGATGATGATGCCCCCTTGCAGGACCAGCAGGAAGGCCACGTCCTTGCGGGAGCGCAGATTGAAGTTCCAGGTGAAGAAGCGCGGACGCTTCGTCGTGAACGGTTGGTTGGTCTCCAGGACCACAGACTCCTCGACAGGCAGCTGCACATCTTCCTCGAGAGGCTCGAGGTCCTCCACCTCCATCACTTCCGTGACCTCTGAGGCCGGGACGGTCTCTTCCGGTTGCGTGGCCAGTACTGCCACCGCGGCTAGCTCTGACTTCGCATCGGTGGGGGAAGGTGCCTGCGGCTCCGGTTTGGCCTCGACCTTTGGTTCCGGTCTTGCCTCGATCGGCACCGGCTCGGGCTGTGCCTGCTTCGCCACCGCGGCGCCCGCGACCACCGCGGCCGCAGCCAGCTCCCTGTCCCTGCGCTCGGTCGCATCCTTCTTCACGATGGTGGACTCGATGCGCTTGGAGACGTCATCTGACACATCCGCTTTGGTGTCGACCTTGTTCAGGCTTTCCAAGGCGTCGATCTGCTGGTCCCATTTGTCCTCCTCCTCGAAACGTTGACCGCAGAAGTCGCACTGCCTCGCCGTGGGCTTGTTCCTCAGGCCGCAACGGGAGCATTCCTTGAAGCCGCCTTTTTTCTCCATCCTTTATCAAAATTGAAAACATACTTCTGAATTATAATGGTTTGGAGGTGGTTGCGGGAAATGGAAATGAGCGTCCAGCTGCAAACGGCCTTTTAACCGCCGCGGCGAGGGATGATTATTCCCCGATGGAATCTGAACATAACTGATATGAACGCTCAGCTGTATATGGTGGGCCGTCGACGGACTGGAACGTGGCTGCCGTGAAAGTGCTCGTTCTTTGTGTGGACCGGGATGACGACTTCGGGTCGAAGACCGGTCTCAAGGGCCCATTCGTGGGCAGACAGAAGAACATAGAGGCAGCCCTGGCCCTCGGCCTGAAGGACCCGGAGGACTCGGACGTGAACACCCTCCTGGCGGCCATCGGCATATATGAGGAGATGCTAAAGAAGGGCATAGACGCCGAGATCGCCTGCATTCTGGGCGACGTGAAGGTAGGATACGAGTCCGACCTGGTTCTGGTAAATCAGCTGGAGGCGGTCATCGAGCAGGTCAAGCCGGACCGGGCGGTGCTCGTCTCGGACGGGGCGGAGGACGAGTTCATCTATCCAATGATCTTCTCCCGGGTCAAGGTGGACTCGGTGCGCCGCGTCTACATCAAGCAGGCACCGACCGTGGAGAGCACCTACTACACCATGGTCAAGATGATGAAGGATGACAAGATCCGCAAGCGGATACTCACCCCCATCGGCCTCATTTTCTTGGTCATCGGGGTATTCTCGCTCATCCCCAAGTTCTTGGCGCTGGCCAGCCAGCCGGACGATCTGGATGTGATCGCCAGCCTTACCTGGGGCATGCTCTCGCTCGTCATCGGTCTGTACCTGTTGGCATATGCTTACAAGGTGGGGGAGCGGACACGATCGGGAGTGGGTCGCATGGTGCGCGCGGTGCGTTCTGGAAGCCAGATGATCCCTTTCATCATCGTTTCCTCGATACTGTTGATCATCGGGTTGTTCCTCGGCTACAGCTACGCCAATGAGGACCCCAACCTGGACCTGACGGTGCGCTCCTTGCTCTTCGTGGCAGGGGTGCTCTGGCTTTGGGTTTTCTCCATTTTGACCTATGAGACCGGACGGTTCGTCAGCTACTATCTGGCCAATGGCAGAGTACTATTGGCCCCACGTGGTGGTCGGTCTTACCGTCCTGGCCAGCGGGTTCATAATCCAGGGGGCGGTGGACTCGATTCTCCTCTTCCTCAAGGAGTACCGCGTATCCACGACAGTGGTGGTCCTGGAGTTCCTAGTGGGCTTCCTGTTCCTGGCCTTCAGCGCCATCATGAACGTCACGTTGCGCAACCTGTCGCAGACAGCGCATGTGGTCACCGAGCAGAAGGAAATGGTCGAGTACCCGGAAGCGTGAACCGACATGGATTTCCAGGCCTGGTCTCCGTGGTACGAGGCCATCCTGGAGGACTTCGGCTTCGATCAGGGAGAAGGACGAGGGGTCCGCCCGTAGCCTGGCCGCGATGGTGCCTCTGGGACAGTTATGCCGTCCGGACCGCCTTCGCGCCAAGATAAGGAACGAGGTGACCATTTGCGCCAACGGACCTTCCTTGGACGGAAGGTTGTGTCTCATCGACAGGAGGAGCACCATAATCTCGGCCGGACCGGCCACCACGGTCCTCTATGAGAACGGCATCCAGACCGGATATTTTCGTGACCGACCTGGATGGGCCGATCGAGGCGGACCTGCGGTGCAACCAGGAAGGCAGCATCGCCGTCATCCATGCCCATGGGGACAACTTGGACAGGCTGGTGGAGCTGGTACCCCGATTCCACGGTCCGATCGTCCCGACCACGCAGGCCGCGCCATCCCAGAACATATTCGACTTCGGCGGATTCACCGATGGCGATAGGGCGGTATGCCTGGCTCGTCATTTCGGCGCTAAGAAGGTCCATCTCCTCGGGTTCGATTTCGATGAGCCCAGGTTGAAACCGGGCCAGGACCGGGGCACCAAATTGAGGAAGCTCGCCTGGGCGCGGAGGATCATCTTCGACCTCAATCCCCCTGAGGTGGAGCTGTCGACGCTCTGATCCATTCCAGGTAGGGAAGATGCCCATCGGCGATCTCATAGCGCACGATGCAGGGCACATGGTAAGGATGGACCTCGAGCATCCTCTCCTTCACCTCATGAAAATCCTTGTCCTGTATCTTGAGCAAGGCGATCCATTCCGAGGCATGCTCGACCCGGTCCTTCCATCTGTAGCTTGATTCCACCGGGAAGATGTTCGCGCAGGCGATGAGATGGCCCTCCATCAGATCCGAGATGATGGAGTCGGCCACCGTTCGGTCCGGGAAGGTGACCAATACCGTTGAGAGCCCTGTCGTGACCATGATAAGTGACGGATTCGCTCGATTACTTAATACCACTCACATATCAAGATCTGCTCAATCGCAACATGGCAACGAATTTCGTAATTCCCTAGAACTATCATTATGCCTTATTGATTAGGCTTTATGTCAACAATACACCTATTTTCTCAGCAATTTCGATGCATTTCCTGCAATAACTAGAATAAGTTGTTAATATGCCTCTATCAAAGCGTCTTTGAATGCTTTTTTACATACTGGATAGTACATTTTTATTTCTGAAAACTAGTAACGTATTTATAGCGAAGAAGTTGTTCCAATTGTAATCTTCCCGCTGGTTTTGCGGAGGGGAGAAAGGAGGAAAAGCTAATGGAAGGCCAAGGAGAAAAGCCACCAACGGAAGCTGCCCCCAAACAGAAGAGCGGAATGAACAAGATGTTGGTCATTATCGTTGTCATCATCTTGATCGCTGCCGCCATATTGGGAGCGCTTTATTGGATGGATTCAAATGCATCACCGAGCATATCGGTATCGACGGACACGGAGGTCGTGAACGCTGGAGAGGCCGTGACCTTAACGGCTACCGCGGATGACAATACCAACGTGTTCGGGCAGGACTTGGAATACTTGTGGAAGTTCGGTGACGGACTGGAGACCACGACAACTGCCAAGACCGTTGACCACACCTACTCATTCCCAGGCATGTACATGGTCTGGGTGCAGGTGAAGAGCAGTAACGGTCAGAAGGCCGATAACTTCAACGAGCTTGTCGAGATCGAGGTTCTCAACCCGGTTCCCCCAGCTTCACCCGATCAGAACACAACACCCTACGCGCTAGCGGTGGCATCCGGGGACATCATCGCCTCTGGGGATCTAGTATCCTTCGACGGTAACTCCTCTGGAGCTTACGACAGTGACGGGCTTTTCGACAACACCTACATCACCAACTACACCTGGAGCTTCGGTGATGGCTCGGCATTGGCCTACGGTTCACCGGTGAATCACACATACACCGCTGACAAGACGGTCAACAATGCCTATCTGAAAGTCAAGAATGCCGCCGGAATCGAGCAGAGATACTACATCTGCATCAAGGTCGGCGGAGAGGTCGGAGCGGTCAAGAACCCCGACACATTTACACTGGTCACGATCGGTGAGCCGGACAACCTCGATCCCGCGGTCGACTACGAGACCGCCGGCGGAGAGGTTATCCAGAACTGCTACGAGACCTTGGTTTGGTACGATGGGTCGAGCGCAGCTAACCTCATCCCGATGCTGGCTACCGCAGTCCCAACCGCTGAGAACGGCGGCATCAGTGCCGATGGTTTGACCTACACCTTCAACCTTAGGTCCGGTGTGAAGTTCCACAACGGGGAGACCATGACCTCTGCGGATGTGGTTTACTCCATCAAGCGCGTCTTGATGATCGACGATCCGGATGGACCGGCTTGGATGCTCGGTCAGGTTCTGATTCCAGACTACTATGACCTGGCAGCTGTCCCTGAGGCCAACTGTTCCAAGGCCATCTGGGCCGTTGACAGCGACACCGTTCAGTTCAACCTGACGATGCCCTACCCAGCGTTCATTTACATCATGGCCTACACCGTCGGTTCCGTCGTCTCCATGAAGTTCGTGGAAGACAACGGCGGTATCACCCTCGGCGAGCAGAGCCAGTTCATGAACGAGAACTGCTGCGGTACTGGACCGTTCACCATGGACAAGTGGGTCAGGAACCAACAGATCTTGTTGAAGCGCAACGATGCTTACTGGAGCACCCCCGCTCAGCTCCAATATGTCATCATCAAGAAGGCCAATGACTATGGTACCCGCTTGATGATGCTCCAGGCTGGAGATGCGGACAGTGCATTTGTGCCCAGGATCCACGAGTCCGACGTGTCCTCGAACGACAACATGAGGATCGTCAAGGACCTGCCGACCTTCAACCTGGACTTCATGGGTCTGAACCAGAACATCAACATGGCCAAGAACCCAGCGGCCGGAACGGACACTATCCCGTCTAATTTCTTCGCTGATCTCAAGGTAAGGCGTGCATTTGCGCATGCCTTCGACTACCAGACCGCGATAGACACCTACTTCCTAGGTGGGGCGGTTCAGCCGAATGGTATCATTCCGGCCGGTATGTTCGGTTACAACGCCACGGTCCCGGTTTACGAGTTCAACCTGACCATGGCAGCTGATTTCCTGAACCAGGCTCAGACCGGAGACGGTGACACCTGGGGCGAGAGGGGCTTCACGCTCACCCTCATGTACAATGCGGGTAACGAGTGGAGGTCCCTGGAGTGCCAGCTGCTGAAGGAAGGTCTGGAACAGTTGCAGCCGCTCGGACTCATCGATGGTAACCTCGAGATTAACACCCAAGCATTGGACTGGCCAGTCTATCTGGACACCTTGCAGGGAAAAGGTCTCCCGGCATTCTTCCTTGGATGGGCCCCAGACTATGCTGACCCGGATGACTACATCAACCCGTTCATCCACGGTTCTGGTACCTATGCCAAGAGGTGCAGCATCGTCAACGATACGTTGACAACGATGTGCACAGAAGCGGCCAGTGAGCTGAACCCTGATGTAAGGGCAGAGATGTACTACGACATCTCGATGGCGGTGTACGACAACTGCTATTACATCTGGACCGCGCAGGCGACCAACTTCCACGTCGAACGGACCTGGGTCAGTGGGTACTATTTCAACCCAATGTACCCCGGCCTGTACTTCTACACCTACAGCAAGTGATGATGGTGTAGCGGCAAGGAAGCAAACCCTTTACCAATTTTCTATTTTTTTTAGAAATTAGCCAAGCAAATCGTTGTTAAGGTGACAATATGACCGTCAATCGTTTATTGTGTCAACAACCTCATCTCACCATCGTGGGATTTATAAACACTGGCATTCATGGAAAAATCGTGCTGGATATGGAAAATATATTTATAGCATCGTGGTTCTCCGAAGAAAGGTGATGTGTCGATGAGATTGGCCTCTTACATCATTCGACGATTGCTGTTGCTCATACCTGTGCTCCTTGGTGTCACCATCCTGGTCTTCACCCTGACAAGGATCACCGGGGACCCTGGAGCAGCCTACATCACCGAGCGCATGAACGATTTCCAGATCGCGCAGATCTATGAGGAGTACCACCTCAACGATCCAATATATGTGCAATATCTGTATTGGCTCAACGGAATAATCCATGGGGATTGGGGGCTTTCCAAGGTGGACGGTGACCGGCCCGTGACCGAATCCATATCAGATTATTTCCCTGCTACTTTCGAACTGACATTCTTTGCAATGGTCATCGGTATAGTGATCGGTATTTTCGTGGGTACTGCCATTGCAGTACGGAAGGACAAGTTGTCCGACCACGCCACTCGCGCCATTTCATTACTGGGGGTTTCCATCCCAATTTTCTGGCTCGGTCTACTGCTATTAAACGTATTCTACCTCAGGTTGGACCTCTTCCCTTCGGGAGGCCAGTATAGCGATTATTATCTGATCAACGGTTACCAGGAATACACTGGTTTTCTGATCTTGGATGCGATAATCGCCCTCGATTACGCTTTCCTTTCCGACCTTCTCTGGCACATCGCCCTTCCCGCCATCACCCTGGCGTTCGGCACCATCGCCCTCATCATCAGGATCATGCGTTCCAGCATGCTCGAGGTTCTGAACCAGGACTATGTAAAGGCCGCCCGTGCCAAAGGTCTGCCGGAATCGACGGTCATCAAGCGCCATGCCCGGCGCAACGCTATGATCCCAACTGTGACGGTCGCCGCCTTGGCCTTCGGTGGTCTGCTGGCCGGCGCGGTCCTGACCGAATCGATCTACAAATGGCCTGGGCTTGGTTCCTGGTCCGCGCAGGCCATCCTCAGCCTGGATTGGAACTCCATCATGGGGTTCACCCTGCTGGTTGCCATCATCTACGTCCTGGGGAACCTGATCGTGGACATAATGTACGCCTACCTGGACCCAAGGGTCAAACTGGAGTGAAATAATGGCGAAGGAACCCAAGGTCAAGAAAGAGGCGACACCGAAGCCGGCCAAGGTCAAGAAACCCAAGAAGGAGTCCAGCAGCACCGGGGCAATGGCCACCATGCGGAAGACCATGAGGCCACGGATCAACTCCTTCAAGACCTCGATGAAGCTGATCCTGAGGAACCCCCTGGCGGTCACTGGCCTTTTGATCCTGATAGCCATATTGGCCATGGCACTGATGGCGCCCGTCCTGGCCCCTCCAGTCTACCAGGACGAGTACCAGATGCCCAAGGACTACGAACCGCCCAAACCCCCAGGCGCAGATGGGCATCCCTTCGGCACTGGCAAATGGGGTTCGGACATCTATTACGGCATCGTCTGGGGGGCGAGGCTCTCCATCTTGGTAGCGGTCTATGTGGTGTTCTGCGCCGCCATCATCGGAATATTGGTCGGGGCGTTGTCAGGCTATGTGGGCGGCTGGTTCGACGAGATCGTGATGCGCATCACCGACATCTTCCTCTCGATACCAGGACTGATACTGTCGATGGCGATAGTGGCGGTACTATCGCGTAATTTGGAAAATATCATGCTTTCATTGATCATAGTATGGTGGCCGCCTTATGCTCGACTGGTCAGAGGGCAGGTGCTCTCGGTCAAGGAGAGCACCTATGTGGAGGCGGCCCGGGCGGTAGGCGTGAAGAAGTCGCGCATATTGTTCCGGCACATAATCCCTAATTCCATGGCCCCGATGATCGTGTCCATAACCATGGACCTGGGGGCGGTTGTGCTGGTCGCCGCGGCTCTGAGCTACATAGGTTTCGGAGTGCCGCCGGGAACGGCGGAGTGGGGCAAGATGGTCTCCGATGGCCAGGAGTATTTCATGAGCACCGTGGAATACAACGGGGAGATGGTCAATCCTTGGTGGATGGTGACGATCCCTGGTATAGCCATATTATTGTTCGTCATGGGCTTCGCACTGTTGGGTGATGCTCTCCGCGATATAATGGACCCGAGGGCACGGAGGTGACCCCATGAGCCAAGAGAAAATGGTCGAGATACAGAACTTGTACGTGAATTTCTATACCCAATCCGGGGTGGTCAAGGCCATAGACGGGGTCAACCTCATCCTGTACAAGGGCGAGACCTTTGGCCTGGTGGGCGAGACCGGCTGCGGGAAGAGCGTCACCGCGAACAGCGTCATGAAGCTGATCCCACAACCCCCGGGAAAGATCGAGAAAGGTAGGATCTTCTTCATGCCCCCGGGTGGGACAGAAGAGGAGATGCAGAGGATCCAGGAGCAGATTAACGAGCTCAGGTCCAAGCCCGACCTGCCCAAGGATGACCCCCAGATCGAAGAAGCTGGAGAAGGATATGGCGGAGCAGAAGGCGGTGGCCGACATCATCGCGCGCTGGAACGTGCTCTGGAAACAACCCGCCTCACCTGAGCGCGATGCCAAGATATCCGATCTGGACAAAGAGCTCTATGCCATTCTCAACAAGTACGACCTCATCCCCCGGACCAAGAAGTACATGCAGAAGATCCGAGGCAAGTACATCTCCATGATCTTCCAGGAGCCCATGGCGGCGCTGAACCCGGTGTTCACCGCCGGGTACCAGATATCCGAGGTGCTTCTGTTGCACGAGCGCAGGGAGCTGGCCAACTCGGCGCTCAAGTCCGTGGAGGAGGAAAAGAAATACCTCAAGACCCACAAGCTGGCCAAGAAGATCAAGGACGTCAAGGGAGAGAACAAATGCAGCATTTGCAGCTCCGCCGTCCAGGACGAGATGGAACGCTGCCCTAACTGTGACAATTACTTCAAGGCGATACCGCTCAAGCCTCTCAAGACCATGTCGCTCAGCTACACCGCCTCCAAGCTGAAGCGCGTCAAGAAGAACCCCTATACGTTCATCAACAAACGCCTGGCTGGACGCCGCATCAAGCTGGAGTCAATGGAAAGGGCCGAGCGCATGCTTCGCCTGGTGCGCATACCCGACCCACAGAAGGTCGTCAACTCCTACCCGCATGAGCTGAGCGGAGGGATGCAGCAGCGGGTGATGATCGCCATGGCCCTGGCCTGCAAGCCGCAGATGCTCATCGCCGACGAGCCGACCACCGCGTTGGACGTGACCATCCAGGCCCAGATCCTGAAGCTGATGCGGGAGCTGCAGGAGGAGACCGGCACATCCATCCTGCATGATCACCCACAACCTCGGTGTGGTGGCGGAGATATGCGACCGGGTCGGCGTCATGTATGCCGGTGTGATCGCTGAGGTAGGCCCGACCGGCCCGGTGTTCAAGGAGCCACTGCACCCATATACCCAGGGACTGATGAACTCCATCCCCAAGGTCAACATCGACCTGCCCCGTCTGGAGACCATCGAGGGCAACGTGCCCAATCTGATCAAGCCGCCTGGTGGCTGCCGCTTCCATCCCCGTTGCCCCTATGCCATGGACATCTGTCGCAAGGAGAAGCCGCCCATGATGGAGATCAGGCCCAACCACCTTGCCGCATGTCACCTTTACACGGGGGTGACCTTTTGAGCGAGGAATATCTCATCGAGGCTAGCAACCTGAAGAAGTACTTCCCCATCCGCGGGGGTTTCC
This sequence comes from Methanomassiliicoccaceae archaeon, assembly GCA_963806355.1. Taxonomy (GTDB): domain Archaea; phylum Thermoplasmatota; class Thermoplasmata; order Methanomassiliicoccales; family UBA472; genus JACXTP01. The sequence goes on from CAWDXN010000008.1 coordinate 12,981, forward strand.
TCAAAAAGGAACTGGCGGCGGTCAGGGCCATCGACGAGATCGATTTCCACATCAAACGTGGCGAGACCCTCGGTCTGGTCGGCGAGAGCGGCTGTGGCAAGACGACCACTGGCAGGTGCACGCTCCAGCTCACCACGCCCACCAGCGGCAACATCTACTACAAGATGCCCGGCAAGGACCGGGCCAGGATGAAGGAGCTGGAGGCACTGGAAGCGGAGACCTTCGGCAAGGTGAAGCAGAAGGCAAGTGGTAAGAAAAAGAAGAAGGTGCCACGACCCTCCGACCCGAGCATGCGGGAACTATGGGAGCTGCGTGAGCGTTACGCCTTGAACCGCAAGAAGGATGAGGACCTCCGTCTCATGAGACGGGAGATGCAGATAGTCTTCCAGGACCCGTTCTCCTCGCTCAATCCCCGCTTCCTGATCAAAGATATCATCGGGGAACCGCTGATGGTCCACGGCGTGGCCCGAGGCTCGGAGGTCATCGACCGCGTGCAGATGCTCATGGAGCGTGTGGGCCTGAACCCGGACCACCTCTATCGTTACCCACATGAGTTCAGCGGGGGGCAGAGGCAGAGGATCGGGGTGGCCCGTGCGTTGGCGCTCAACCCGGACCTCATCGTCCTTGACGAGCCGACCTCCGCCTTGGACGTCTCGGTGCAGGCGCAGATCCTCAACCTGCTCAACGACCTGCAGCGCGACCTCAACCTGACCTACATGTTCATCTCGCACGACCTGTCCACCATCCGCTACATGTGCGACCGGGTCAACGTGATGTATCTGGGCAAGATAGTGGAGTCTGGTTCCAAGGACCACATTTTCAAGAACCCATTGCACCCGTACACTGAGGCGCTCCTATCGGTCATCCCAGTGCCTGACCCGGAGCACAAGCGGGACAAGCTGGTGCTCGCCGGCGATGTGCCCAGTCCGGCCAACCCGCCCTCTGGATGCCGTTTCCATACCCGGTGCCGCTACCGGCAGGAGATCTGCGAGCTGGACCCTCCGCCCCTGGAGGACAAAGGGGACGGCCACCTGGTGGCCTGCCACTTCCGCTGAGGGGTATATGGCCACGAAGCGGGTCCTGCAAAACACCGCTCCAAAGACAGAACCGCAGTCGGAGCTGGAAGAGAGCTGGTCCACCTGGCTCAAGGGCACCTACGCCCGATATTGGTACGTCCTGTTCTGCATGTTCGTTGACGTCGTGGTGGGGTTGGAGATATACGGCCGCTTCTCTGGCTTGACCGCGATCATTTTGGTGATGGTGGTCCTAGTGGCTTTGGTCGCCGTGCAGGTCTACATCTACCTTAAGGCGTGGGGGGCACAGGGGCGCTGGGCGCCGCTGGAGGATTGAGAGACCCAGTCACCATTTGCTCAATCTAAAGCAAATCGAGAATCATTATATGTCAGGAACATTATGCGAGGGGGGGAGTCAATTTGACAGTTGTCAGCATGAAGGATGTCATTTCAGCCCTTAAGAACACTTTGGGCAAGAAGGGCATGTCCGATGATGACATCGAGAAGTTGGCAGAGTATATGATGAGCTTCTTCGGTTTCGAGGGCGAGGTCATCGATAACCGGCTCACCTCCGAGGACCGGGACGTCTTCTACATGCTGGAGGAGGAAGGCTTCCTCACCACCACCCAGGAGGAGGTGCACCTGAAGAAGGGCAAGCTCTGGCGCATACATTACTGGATCCTGAAGAAGGACCAGATCATCCGCTTGGCGCACCAGGGGAGCGCGGAGCTGAAGGGAGCCGATGAGATGTCCGCGGTGTACGATCAGATGGGAGATGACGTCTGGAAGGACCATCACGACAAGGACGCCAAGTGATCCCAGCCCCCATCCAGAATGATTGATATAGCACGTGTACCTTTTTGCGTCAGGTCCCAAAATGGTCAACGGTCTAGTCATCGCCGCCGCCATCATCATCGCCTGGTTCGCTTTCATCATCATCGTCAAGAGGAAGAAGCTACTAGAGCGTTACAACATCACAGTTTACGGCCCGTTCCTCATGTGGCGCACCCAGGGGGGGAAGGACATCATCGAATGGCTCTCCCGCCCGGCCCGTTTCTGGCGCGTCTATGCTGGCGATCAGCCTGGTCATCGTTTTCGTGGCCATGTTCTCCATGTTCGCCCTGCTGGTCTGGGAAGTGACCTTGGTCCCGAACATCCCGGCGGAGTCGGCGCCATCCCCCGTGATGTTGCTAGGCATACCGGGGATCAATCCGCTCATCCCCATCTGGTATGGGATATTGGGCCTCATAGTGGCCATAGTGGTGCATGAGTTCGCCCACGGCATACTGACCCGCGTGGGGAAAATGGCGATCAAGGCGTTGGGCCTGATCTTCGCCGTGGTGCCCATGGGCGCGTTCGTGGAACCGGACGAGGACGCCCTGCGCACCACCTCTAAGAAGAACCGCATGCGGGTGTACGCGGTCGGACCGGCCACCAACATCATGGTGGCCTTTCTTTTCGTCCTCCTCTTCTCCCAGGCCATGGTGACCCAGGCGGCGCCTATCCACGATGGGCCTGGTCATCATGAACAACGTGGATGATGGCCCGGCCCAGCTGGCCGATCTAGGATACGGTTGTCAGATACTCTCCATCGATGGCGTCAACGTCACCGATCTGGATTCCTGGGCGAACGTCACCGCGCCCGCTGCCGGCTCTCTTGTCAATGTGACCTATTTCCTCGAAGGCGAGGTCCGAAGCAAAGAGGTCTTCTCAGGAGTAGCGTTGATCTCAGTGTCCAATGGTTTACCAGCATATGATTCAGGGATGCGCTCCGGCATGCTCATGGCCTCTCTGAACGACACGCTCATCACGAACGAGAACGACCTGAAGGAGGCGTTGGGGCTCACACTGCCCTTCCAGACCGTCAACGTCACCGTCCTGCAATGGGACGCGGGGTCCGAGGACTACCTGGTGTTGGCCGGGCTGACCCAAGTGACGTTGGACAGTCGGAAGGCATATCTGGAGGACAACGGTTTTGACGTCCCCTCCGACTACCAGGACGTAGGTTTCCTTGGCATCAACTCCGCATATCTGGGCGCGGGAGTGCTTGAGCCGGAGACCATCCTTCTGGCCATGACCAACCCCTATCGAAACGTCGAAAGTGCGGGGGACTTCGTCACTGCCAGCCTGCGTTACATAGCCTTCCCCTTCATCGGCCTGTCCCCGATACAATCGCCCCTGGCCGACCTGTTCGAGACCACCGGTTACCTGGCCTGGATGTCGATAGGCACTGTTCTGGATCATCGCCAACTGTCTCTACTGGATATTCTGGCTGAACCTGATGGTCGGTCTGACCAACGCCCTGCCAGCGGTGCCGCTCGATGGCGGCTATCTGTTCAAGGACGCCATGGGTTCCGTTGTGGCGAAGCTCCGCAAGGGACTGAGCGAGGAGGCAAGGAACCGGATCGTGGACCAGATCTCACTGGCGCTTTCCTTCCTGATACTCTTCCTGATCCTATGGCAGGTCATCGGGCCGCGGTTCAACTAGATCTGAAAAACCATGCCCCTCAGGGGGCGCCTCTTTTCATCCTTTCGTTGCACTCCGGGCACAGCTCGAAGTCCAAGGCGTTGAAGTTAGAGAACACCTCGTAGACCGAGGAACATTGGCGGCACTGCTTGAACGCCACGAACTGTGGTTTGAAAAGGTCGCACTCCACGACACGCAGGTTCTTGCGCTCGTCGCGACGGAAGCACACTTCAGCGACACAATTGTCACAAAGGCTGCGCCTCCTCACGTTCACATATCGGTGCTCACCAACCTTGACCATGGTCACCTAGAGATCACCTTTCGTTTTTGACTGGGTCCTTGCGATATTTAATGTTTTGTCGTTGAATTCACAAAATGCGGAACGAATTCTTAGGGTTGAAAATAAAAAAAAGGAGGGCCGGGCAGGGGTAGCCCGGTCCCAAAGGCGTTGATGATATCGATCAGATCTGGTTGCGTACCCGGTCCTGCAGCTCCCCGATCTTTCCCTTGTTCCAGCTGTTGGTCTTGGAGAAGAAGCCCGTCACCCGGGTGATGCCCTCGATGTTCACCGACCGCAGTAGGGGCAGCGTCTCCTTCAGGCCGCGGGCGGTCTTGCCGCAGTCGAGGCAGGAGGTGAACTCCGGGCTGAACGCTATCTGGGCGTTCTGGGTGTTCTCGAAGGTCTTGATCACGAAGGCGGCGATGGATCTCCGCCGGGGGCTTGTGCTCGCCGAGCCAGACATGGGTCAGGGAGCCGGCGTCGATGAGGGGATGGAACATGCCCTCCTGCCTTGACCCGCTCGATGGCGCTGATCTGGCGCTCCTACGTTCAGGTAGGTGGAGTTGGTGTAGTAGACCTCTCCGGTCGACTTGTTGCCCCGGATCGACGGTGGCCGCCTGCAGCGGGTAGTACTTCATGTCGAGCTTGGCGAACCGGTAGGCGGTGATCTCCGCCGGGGTCTGCTCCAGCGGCATCTTGATGCCGTACTTCTCGCCGATGCTCCTCGGACTCCTTCTTCATGTAGGCGATGACCTTGAGGCCGAACTTGATGGCTTCCTTGGACTCATGCAGCTGCTGCCCGGTGTGGTACTGCACCAGCTCGTTCAGGCCGACCATGCCGATCAGGAACGAGGCCTTCTTGATCCGGTAGTAGGGCTCGCCGTCCATGTTCATGGTCAGCAGGGCCAGCGGTCCGTGCTTGCCCATGTCGAGCAGCTTGCCGATGAACTCCTTCTTCTGCAGGTGCGCCTGCGCCACCAGGTCGATCCTCTGTCGGATGATCTCGAACAGCTTGTTGTCGTCCTGGTGGGCCTCGATAGGCGATCCGGGGCAGGTTGATGGTGACGTTCTGCATGGCCGAGTAGCGCATCTTCCACGGGGTCTTGGCGTCATCGAGGTCGCTCTGCTCCAGCTTGAAGGTGAGGCGGCAGCACTCGGATATCTTGGCGGTGTTGCCCCGGTCGAACACGAAGTAGGTGTTGCCCTTCTCGCGGCGCGACCTGCGAGATCTTGTTGAGGAACTCCTCGTGACCTTCGGTCTGGAAGAACTTCTCGGTCATGTGCACGTTCGGCTTGGGGAAGAAGAACGGCCGGCCCATGGCGTCGCCTTCCATGTACACGTCGAAGAGCGCGTTGACGAAGCGCTGCGCCTCCGGCAGGTAGTCCTCGTAGGTCTTGCCGGTGAACTCGCCCCCCGGGCCGATGGCCGGGACATCCTCGAAGTGCTTCGGGCACTCCCAGTACAGGTTCAGGTCGCTGAAGATCGACTGACCGCCGCGGGCCACCGCCTGCTGGGCGAACTCGAAGATCAGGATCTGGGCGAGCTGCTTCATGCGCTCGTCGTCCACGCCCACCAGGTAGGGCGCGAGGAACAGGTTGAACGCGTCCCAGCCGATGGCGCCGGCGAAGTTGCCCTGCAGGGCGGCGGAGAACTTGACCATCTGCTCGATGAGCACCTCCGGGTGCTTGGCCGGCTTGGCGATGGATATGGCGTTGGGAAGGTTCAGGCCGAACTTCTTGACGTACTCGATGGACTGACCGCAGCAGTAGGGGCGGTCGATCATGCCGAGGTCGTGCAGGTGGATGTCGCCGCGCATGTGCGCGTCGGCAAGGTCCTGCGTGAAGACCTCGAGCAGGGCGAACTCCTTCTTGATGCTCTCCGCCAGGGTCAGGTTCGTCGCCTCCGGGCCGTGGGGGACGTTGGCGTTCTCCTTGTTCGGGTTCATGATGATCTGCCGAGCGTCGTAGAGCGGCACGCCGAGGCGGGTGTGCTGTCTGCGGATCTTCGATAGCCCGTACTCGACGAGCTTGGCGTTCGTGAGCTCACGGATCAGCGGAGCGGTGATCACGTCGATCTCGAGCTCGGAGATCATCTTCTCGACCTCCCTCGACACTATCGACGCGGCGTCCTCGCTGATGGTCGTCTCGCTCATCAGGGCCTCGTAGATCTTGCCCCGGTCCCACTTCTTTATCTCTTCATCAGAGGTCCTTACGAACAGCGATAGTTCGGTCGATTCCTTATCGTCATGCGATACTATACCCGGTTCGAACGAGTCCCCTGATTCTCGAGCAGATACGCTTCCCTTCATTACATCACCTAAGCATCAAATCGAAATGGATCGCTCTCTCATCCCCAAACGAGAGTACAATCCCATCCTCGTATTTCCTGCGACATAACAGATTGGTCCAGCCCATTTATACAGATTTTTGAACTCGGTCTGGTAACAAAGGTATTTGAGCGAACTTTTATTAGTTACCATATCTGTTACCATATCTGTTATCATATGTTTCACCCAGACAAGGATTTCAGGCTGATTGTCCTCGACACATTGACCGAAGAGGGTAAATCGATCAGCTCCTTGTCAAAGGACCTCAACAAGAAGGGGTTGAAAATAAATCGCCTGCTACTAACAGGTTACCTCAGGGCATTAACGGACCTTAAGATCGTCAGGGAGAAGATAGTCCCACCTGCCAAGATATACATCCCGATCAAGGGAAGGGAGCAGGATTTCTATCAGATGATCGGGGAGAGGGCGCGCGAGCTTTTCCCCGGAGAAAGGGTCGAGCACGTGATCCTCTATTCCATGAACCGACTGTTCCGCAGGGCCGTTTTCGTCGAGGAGCTTGCCCGTTGCGGCATCGAAGGGAACATCCCCGGGACGCAGGCTAACCCAGAGCAAAGGATGGAGGCGAAGAAGGTCCTGGTGCGAAATGGCTTCAAGGTCCCCGACACCTCCCGGGCGTACGTCCTTGAGGAACCTGAGTTTCGAGAAGGACTATGTCCTGCTCTTGGAATCGATCACTTTGGTATCGCATGACGCCTTCTATCTGGTCAAGGAGACGAAGCAGACCAAGCTCACGCTTTGAAGTCGAGGTTTATATACTCCACGGACAAAGATTATAACGGTCCGGACCATTAACGATATCATGGACCTAATGGCCCTGGTGAACGACATCAAGAGCTTTCCTGGCATCACCAGAAAGAAGACCATATCTGAGGTCATCAACTTCTTCCCGAAGTTCTCCTCCGCCAAGGTGCTCGCCTCATATGGTGAGGATGCCGCGGTGGTGGAATGGGACGACCGGGTGCTCCTGCTGGCCGCGGATGGGATCATGCAGTCCTTGATGAACGCCAATCCCTTCTATGCTGGTTATTACTCAGTACTGGTCAATATCAATGACATCTCCGCCATGGGCGGGATGCCGATAGCCATGGTCGACGTGCTGTCCGTCAAGGACGAGAAGGTCTGCGGCCAGGTCATGAGGGGGATGGAGACCGCGGTGCGCAAGTTCGGCGTGCCGATCGTGGGCGGCCATACCCATCCGGATTGCACCTACAACGCCATCGATGTGGCCATCGTCGGGTATCGCGAGGACAAGGAGCAGGTGATCTACAGCCACACCGCGAAGGCCGGGGACGACATCATCTTCGCCATGGACCTGGACGGGTTCTATCCCGGAAGGGCTGATCTATGCCTGGGACACCACCATCAAGCAAGGACGCCGACATCGTGCCGGAAGCAGATGCTCGATCATGAACGAGATCGCGCAAGAGGCCTCCTGGTCCGCTCAGGAAAGGACATCAGCAACCCGGGGACGCTCGGGACCCTGGGCATGCTGCTGGAGACCAGCGGCAAGGGGGCGATCGTCGATGTGGACAAGATCCCCCGACCCCAGGGCGTGGATTTCGCTCAATGGCTGAAGATCCTATCAGGGATGCGGGTTCACGCTCACCTGCGACCCCGAGAATTCCGACAAGGTCATCGACATGTTCGAACCGTCGGGGTCACCGGCGCAGTGGTCGGCGAAGGTGGACGATTCCTACGTGTACTGGTCTGACCGAAGGGCGACCGGATGAGAGGTGCTCTTCGACTTCAGCATCGGAGCATGATCACCGGTTGCAAGCCCACCAACACGGTCGGTTGGGAATCGATAGAGCTGAACGATGGAAAATGAGTGCTAGGCCACAAAGGTTGCCGCTCGGATCACTCAAGGTGATCCAACCACTTAACTCAGCCCCGCTCCCCTTCGAGCGTAGGTAGTCCACGGTTAGGCTGCTCCCGTCAGGGCCTGACCCGTTCCCCGTGATCAGGGCCAGGGGCGCAACCCTCCAGCTGCGCCGCGAGACCGCCACCGACCCCGTAGGACGAGACCTCAACATCGATGACTGGGCCTTAGGTTCTCCGGATACGACGTCCCCCGCTGTCACCCCCGCTATCGACGATTTCGGTGTATAAGGGCACGCCGAGCGTCCCGGTCTAGCCTAGCGCTGTCGCATACAGGATGATGCTATTAAAATGTTTTCCGAATGAATCAGACGAAAACTCATTGTGATTGTTCGGACTGGCCCGATTCGATCATCATATAATTTCATGTTCCCTTCAAATCGACTTAAGCGATTTTGGTCAAACAGACTAATTAAATGTCTCCTTCAACCAACGAACCTTTTCCATCTGGGGGTAGTTATAGAGTGACCTGTAGAACCTCATGGGCTAGGTCGAACTGACACATCGCATCCGCGCGGTCTCCCTTCTTCATGAAGATCTCCCCGAACCAAACCCTTGACATGGCCTCCAATAATAGTCCATTGGGGGTCCCTTTCATCAATTCGAAAGACCGTTCGAACACACGTTGACTTTCATCCCATCTTCCTTTCGAAGCCAAATATTCGGCTCTCGAGGCCTCGTAGAGACAACGGGTGGTCGAATGCATGCCCCAATTGAATTCCTTCTCAAGGTCCTCCGCAAGATGGCAATATTCCTCAGCTTGTTCATGCATATCGGCCCTTAGACACGCATGGACCATCGTGGAGTAGAGATCGCAGGAGGACAAATTTCGATTCAACCTCCTTTGCCCGTTCCAGGCCATTTTGCGCCTTGCTCATTGATGAACTGACGTCCCCTATGCTTTCATGTAACAGAGACAGGTTGGTATCAGTCCAACACAGGAGGGCCGTCTGACCGATTTTAATGGCTATCTCTGCGCTCCATTCCAAATATTTTCTCGCTTCGACGCCAATTTCCCAAATGGAAATGAACCATACCAGTATAGTAACAGGCTTCCATCTGGCCACTGAATCCTGGGATGTCATTCGCGATCTTCACAGCGTCCTCGACTGTTTCCAAAGCCTTCTCGATCTTGCCCCAACGTTACGTAGACATCGGCCAGGTAGCTCATGAAGCGAACCATCTGATCTGGGTCGTTCCCATCTCGAAGAGTTTGAATCGACCGTAGGAAGCTGATCTCGGCTATCTCAAAATCCCCCTTCCACAGAGCAACGTCCCTCGATCCGCCAATATCTCGGAGAGCTCATGTTTATCCCCGCTCTCATTCGCTCTCTCCTCTGCTAGATCAAGATAGCCGAACGTCTTATCGAGAGCACCCTCTCCAAGGGCTACCCCGCACCAGCACTCTGCCAGATATCTGAGTAATCTAGGGTCCGCGTTCATGAGCCCCTTCTTTTCCACTATCTTGTCAAGGTAGCTAACTGATTTTTCAAGATTACCGATGTATAGATTGGCATAGGCGAGGTTCATGTTCACTTTTTCCCAGATATGACGAGAGTTCACGATCGGACTCGATATAACGCAGGACTCTTTCCAGGTATGGGATGGATTCTGTCATCGCGCCTCTCATGACACATTGGTCTGCGAAACATACAGAGTACTTCACATCCCTCTTGCGATCATTTGTCCGATTGAAATGGAAAGCCAATTCTGCGATGTTTCTGTTAGCATCTATATCCTCCATGGCTAATCCGACGAGGCGGTGATACTCTGACCTTTTAACAGGAGAGATAGTTTCATAGACGACCTCCTTGATGACATGATGGCTGAATTGATATCCTTGAGGTATTTCCATTATCATTTGATGGACCGAACTCATCTTATCCAGGTCCCCAAAGAGCGACAGCCTGTCCATCTGCGCCACTTTAGATAGTAGCTCGACATCGAATCTAAATCCAATAACAGCTGCCAATTCCAAGCTGCCCTTTTCCCGAACTGTAAGTCGGTCCATCCTCCTTAGGACAGTATTTCCCTGATCGTGTCTGGGACCATCAAGACCGTTCCAGGGATAAGTTTCCACAGACCATTTTGTCTTATTATCTGTTCTGATGAGGCCAGCATCCTTGTGGTCTCGATGGCATATAGTGGATTCCCCTCGCTCTCCTCTACGACTCTCTTCGTTACATTTTGGTCCACCCTATCTCCAAGGGTCCCTTCGACGAGAGAGCCGACATTCTCGGGACTCAACCCTTTTAATTCGATCTCTTCGACCAGACCCTCTCTCCTCATCAATCGAAGCGCATCGAAAAGAGCCCCTCGCGATTCACCTGATTCGGTGACCAATTCCTCGCTCCTATAGGTCCCAAGCAACATCAATTTCATGCTCTTCGCATTCCGTGCTAGGAAATGTAGAAGTTGAATGGACTGTGAATCAGCCCATTGGAGGTCCTCTATCCTAATTATCAACGGTTGGATCTTTGTGCGGTTTTCTATGAACTCTAGGACAGAGAACATGATCCTATCTGGAGTCCAAGTGGTGTCGATCACTGTTGATCTTTCATCATCGATGCACACATTGACCTGAGAACCCAACAATCGTCCCAGTCCATTTTTGGCTGGGATTAGGGTTGGGTCCAGAATAGATTTCTTACTTTTATTGAGGGCTTCCACGAATGGAAGGTATGGATAGGGGATGCCAGGAAGACAGTTCCCTGTAAGGCAAAGGCAATTCAGATTCCCAGCTATCCTGGTGAATTCCTCTGCAAGGCGCGATTTCCCGATCCCGGCCTCCCCTGAGATGAGGACCAACCTGCCGTCTTGCATCATAGTGCGGCTAAGGATGGAGAATAAAGTTTCCCTCTCCTTGTCTCTGCCAATAAATTGCCCCCTACCAACTACCCCCACCATCGCCATCATGGAATAGTTGGTGGTTATTGATTTAATGATGTTGGTCACTTTTTCGTTCATATGAAATGTGGGACGAACAGTTCGACAAAAATCGAAAAAAGGTAGTAATTATTTTCAAATCAAGCAAAATATATTATAGAAATTAAAAGAATGAAAACAAATAATTACTATCAACGAGGGGAGGTTGAGGAATGGATAAGAAAATCAAACTTCTAGAAATTGCCGAAAAAAACGAATTGAAAGAACAAATCAGAGCAAAAATTCATAATTTCAACGACCAAGATGTAGATATTCTTCACGACCTGATCGAATCATTGGATCAGCTTCATTATTCCGGGGCTGAACCATTTTTTCTTTTCATTAACATCGGTGGAATAGATTTCCTATTCTATGATGTTCGGATGAAGCTTCACCATCTCATTACCAAGGAACCTAAGGTGATGTGCAATGAATATAATTCGAATGCAGCATCCGTCGGTACACAAACCGTACCATTAGGATTTCCCACAAGATGCAACTCAGTGCCATCCCATACTCTGAGAACGGCAAAGAACGGCAATAGGATTTGTGACGCACACGCATCTCAACCTAAGTGGTATTGCACGGGACCTAATGGTACCGGATGTGGGTGGAGAGGGCAAGACGTCCCGAATAGCTTCAGCCCCGATCCAACTTGTCCCGGGTGTGGGCGTAGGTAAGTGTAGATGTACGACCTGTCAAAAATGTAGAGAAGCTTTGTGAATACATATCCAGAGGGTGTTCAAGATGGAGAACAAGCTCGAAGGGCCAATATCCCTCCTGATAGTGGCTTTTCTGATTACACTCGGCCCTTTGGCTATATTTTCTGATGGCTCATCTGCTGATCCCGACGCTTCTAACATGACCCTAAGAACGTTGGAACCTATACCAATGGATCTGGACAGCCAAGCAAAAACATTTTTTTCATCAATGAACGGACTATCCAATGAAATTAATCTAGATCCCAATGCTGAAAGCAAATCACGCGGGATGGACCACCAGATAGGCGATAAGGCTAGCTATTATGTCTCATATTGGGGGAAATGGGCGTATAACGAGACCGACCCCTCTGAGTTCATGACCTTTTCGAAACGGGGGGAGTCTGCTAATTGTGAGATCTGGGTCGCAGATGACCTCACATACATGTCATGGGATGAAAGGAACTCAGATGTGTCGAAGATAACCATCACCAATGAACAAGTAAACTATATGCTTTCAGAATGGGAGACTAACATATTCCCTGAAATGACAGACCTGATCGGTCTACCCGATCCTCTGGATGGGACCGGATCGCCCGCTGCTGATATGGGATGGGATTCTTTCCCAACATCATCACCTGGCAAGGTAATGATAATGGTGTTCAATATCGCTGACGATTTCTTCTGGGACCCATCCGTTGAATACTATGGCCAGGGTTTTTTCGAGCCCCGAACACATGGTCGATTATGGCAGGAACGTGATCCATCTGAGCTGTTATGATTGGGCGGGTCGTACTGGGCCAGACAAGGGAATATTTTCCCACACATACGAAATACTCGCGGTCCATGAGTATGAACATCTGTTGAATCACAAGCAAAAGCCATTCCAGGAGCTCTTCCTCAATGAGGGATGTGCAGAATACTGTGGTATCTTGTTAGGATATGGGATGAACAAGGCCAAGATCAGTGCGTTTCTTAACATGCCAGACAATTCCTTGACGATGTGGTACGATCAGACGGACTGGCCTGTCTTAGCAGATTATGGGGCCGCAGGCTGTTACGTCACTTACCTGGCCGACCATTTCGGTCCGGAGATCGTTAGGCACCTGGTCGTTACCGATCATTATGGTCCAGATGCTGTGAACGCCGCTTTTAAGGCCTTAGGTTTCAACGATTGGACCTTCGACAAGGCCTTCCGATACTGGAGCCTAGCGAACCTGATTCATTCTGATGATCCGGGTAAAGGCTGGTATAATTACAAATCGATCGATCTGAATGATCCTATGATCGGGTCACTTCGCACACTGAATTACAATTCGAAAGATGGCTGGGTGGCCTCGTCAGCATCTAGATATGGGAACTCCATTTTATCAGATGGCTACGAAACTCGAGTCTCGTTGCTTGGCCCCTACTCCACCGATTACATCCAAGTGACAAATGGTGGAAGATCGTGGTCATCTGGTCTTAGAAGTGAGCAATTGAGGCTGTACTTCGATGGGGACCAGATCAATCGAGGGTGGCAAAGGTCTGGTACGGGCATCCTACCATCCGGTTGGGCTGTGGCAAGTGAAGGGGAGACAAGTGTTCCTTGGCGAGTCAGCACAGGAGACATTCCATTTTATGGACCAGACTTCAAGCGAACCAATGACTTCTATGCCATGTTGAACACTTATTACAAAGAACCAAGCTCCCCTCCATTAGTCGCAGATGAATGGCTAATCATGGAAACCGGTTTCGACACAATGGGAGTGGAAGGACTGAATCTTTCGTTCGAATATCAATTGTACTATGGTTGGCCTCCTCCGACATGTGGCGTCTTTATATCAATCGATGGTGGGGATAATTACATTGAGGCATACAATATAACAGAATCGGGCAGGACAATGGACAGAATTGAAGTTCCAATTGATTGGGCTTCCAACTGCCGGGATGTGCGCCTTGCCATCAGATGTATCGACACGGCGGACGCTCCCGGATCCGGCACATGGTTGTACATAAACAATGTCGTTCTAACTGATGAAAAGGAGAGGGCCGTGTTCTCAGAGGATTTCGATCACTATGTAATCGACCATTGGTGGTCGGATTCGACGGATAATATGGATTGTTCTTTGGTCGGAGAGGCTTGATCTTACTGAAATGGTAAAGGCCACCATAAGCTTGGACACATATTGGGGGATGGAGCAGCCATATGATGCTGGCTGTGTGCAAATTTCAACCGATGAAGGGCAATCATGGAAATCCATTTCAAACGAATACACGTCGGTCTATGATGGTCAGGACATAAAGACAGATGTATTGGAGAACATGCCTGTCCTGACATCTGGCAGTGGCGGGGACGGCTGGATAACCATTTCATTCGATATTCAGCGAATATGCTGGTCAGAAGATCCTATACCGCCTTCAGATACATCACTGATGAGGCAACTTTCGGGGGCGGTTGGTGAATCAAAGAATGTAAGAATGAAATGATCAAACCGTGGACCCGATGACCCTGGTCCCAGATGCCCCCACCCAGTAGATGATTGGTCCGTTAGCCTATATTTCCCGGAATACGTGAGCCGGGATGGAAGGCATCACCAAGGAAAGCTGATCTGTTTGAACCTAAAGGAAATGTCGGAGACTGGCCTATCAGTCTCTTGAAGTATCGCCATTATCAAACGTTTTACATCATCGTCAGCGCCGCCCTTGGTCCAATGGACTACGGGTTCGGGCTTTCCAATCCTAAAACCTGTCAACCCCATCATCGCTGAACGGCTCTTAGTAGTCAAGAACCACCCCGATGATCCATGGCTAGGGAACCCCTGTCCAAAAAGATGATTAGGAAGTGCCTCCAATCGTCGCTGGAAGGGTAAATGTTGAGTGAAGTAGGAAGGCCGGACTGGCTTAAGGTCAGACACGTTCCATCCAAGGAAATGGGCAGGATACGCGATCGAACAGGCAGTTGGGCCTAAATACCGTTTGCGATTCCGCTCATTGCCCTAACATTGGTGAGTGCTGGAGGAGAAGAGCGCCACCTATATGATCTTGGGAAACAATGTACAAGGCATTGTCGTTTCTGCGCGGTCGCCCATGGACCCCCAGACAGCGATATCGACCCAGACGAACCGAGGAGGGTGGCGGAGGCGGTGTCGCGGACCGGTCCTTGGAATACGTCGTCATAACGTCGGTCACCAGGGACGACCTGTTGGACGGGGGTGCCTCTCATTTCGCCGAAACGATGTCAGCCATAAAGAGGCGACCCGAGGATGTCTGGTCGAGCTCCTCATTCCGGACCTTCGAGGGGGACATGAAGGCCTTGCAGGGTATTCTCCAGGCCGCACCAGACGTCCTCGGCCACAACATCGAGGTGGTGAGGCGCCTTCAGGCCAAAGTGCGGGATCGGATGGCGTCCTACGAAAGGTCGTTGGCATTGCTCCAAGAAGCGAAGATGGTCAGACCTGAGGTCATGACCAAGTCCTCGTTGATGCTGGGTCTGGGAGAGACCGAGGAAGAGGTGCACCAATGCCTACAGGACCTGGTCCACGCCAAGGTGGACATCCTTACCGTGGGCCAGTATCTGCGACCAGGGCCAGACCATTTGCCGGTGGAACGATATCCCCGCCAGAGGAGTTCAGATCGATAGGGGAACGGGCCTTGGGCATGGGCTTCAAGGCCGTTCTGGCCGGACCGTTCGTCCGTTCATCTTATCAGGCCAAGGAGGCCTACCAATTGGCTAAAGGAGAGTGAGTGTTTGCTAGTGGATGATTTCGACCCCTTGAAAGGCAAGAGATTGGAGATCCTGAGGAAGGACGGCAGCGTCAATAAGGAACTGGAGCCGAAGATAGACGACGATACCTTGCTCAAGGCCTACCGCACCATGGTGCTGACCCGGGTCGCCGACGAGAAGGCGGTGAAGCTGCAGCGGCAAGGCCGTCTCGGAGCCTATCCGCCCACCAAGGGGCAGGAGGCCAGCCAGATCGGTCCGGCCATGGCCATGGGACCGAACGATTGGCTGGTCTGGGCCTTCCGCGAGCTGGGAGGCGCTGATCTACAGGGGCGTCCCGCTCTGGCGTCTCTACCTCTATTGGATGGGCAACGAGGAGGGGAGCCGCTATCCCGAGGGGTGAACGCCACGCCATCCGTCGTCCCGGTCGGCTCGCAGGTCCCGCACGCCGTCGGCATCGCCTACGCCGCCAAGATGAGGAAGGAGGACACCGCCGTGGTGTGCTTCTTCGGCGACGGGGCACGTCGGAAGGGGATTTCCACGAGGGGCTGAACTTCGCCGGGGTGATGCAGGACGCCGACCGTCTTCGTCTGCCAGAACAACCAGTGGGCCATCTCCGTCCCGAGGGAGACGACAGACCGCCTCGAAGACCATCGCCCAGAAGGCGGTGGCCTACGGCTTCCCCGGGATACAGGTCGATGGCAACGACGTCCTGGCCCTGTACACCGCGACCAAGGAGGCGGTGGAGCGGGCCAGGAAGGGCGAGGGACCGACGCTGATCGAGTCGTACACCTACCGCATGGGGGACCACACCACCTCCGACGACGCCACCCGATACCGTCATGGACAAGGAAC
The DNA here is from genome assembly GCA_963806355.1 of Methanomassiliicoccaceae archaeon. Lineage (GTDB taxonomy): Archaea > Thermoplasmatota > Thermoplasmata > Methanomassiliicoccales > UBA472 > JACXTP01. The sequence continues at coordinate 29,148 of CAWDXN010000008.1, forward strand.
TGAAGGAGTGGGCGGACCGCGACCCCATCGCCAGGTTCAGGGCCTACCTGACCAACAAAGGGCCTGTGGGACGAGGAGAAGGAGAAGGCGTTGCTGGAGGAGGTCTCCGCCACGGTGGAGGAGGAGGTCAAGAAGGCCGAGTCGTTCCCGAGACCGACCTTCGAGGACTGCTTCCGCCACACCTACGCCACCATGCCAGAGGACCTGAGGGAGCAGATGGAAGCGCTCCGTAGGGAACTGCCCACCGGGAGGGAGTGAACATGGTCATGATGAACATGGTGCAGTCCATCAACCTCGCGCTCCGCGAGGAGATGGAGCGGGATCCCAGCGTCGTGCTGTTGGGCGAGGACGTGGGGGTGGACGGCGGCGTGTTCCGGGTCACCGACGGTCTGCTCGACCGATTCGGGCCGGAGAGGGTCATCGACACCCCGCTGGCCGAGGCCGGCATCGCCGGGGTGGCCATCGGCATGGCCATGAACGGCCTGCGCCCGGTGGCCGAGATCCAGTTCATGGGGTTCGCCTATCTGACCTTGAACCAGATGATCTCCCATGCGGCCCGGATGCGCAACCGCACCCGGGGCCGGCTCACCGTCCCCATGGTCATGCGCACGCCCTACGGGGCGGGCGTGAAGGCATTGGAGCATCATTCCGAGAGCACGGAGGCCCTGTTCGCCCAGATCCCCGGGCTCAAGGTGGTGGTGCCGTCCACGCCGTTGGAGGCCAAGGGCCTGCTGACCTCTTCCATCCGCGACCCCGACCCGGTCATATTCCTGGAGCCGACGCGCAGCTATCGCATGCTCAAGGAGGAGGTGCCCAGCGGGGAGTACACCGTGCCCTTGTCACAGGCTCGGGTGGTCCAGGAGGGCATCGACGTCACCGTCATCGGCTGGGGTGCCATGATCCCGCAGATCCAGAAGGCGCTGGACCGCTGGCTGGCAAGTTCAGTTGCGAGGTGCTCGACCTGCGGACGCTCTCTCCCATGGACTCGAACGCCATCATCCGTTCGGTCAAGAAGACCGGACGTGCGTGGTGGTGCAGGAGGCGCCCAAGAGCTTCGGCGTCGGAGCGGAGATAGCCGCCCGCATCAATGAGAAGGCGTTGCTGTCGCTGGAGGCACCGGTGGAGAGGGTGACCGCCCCGGACATCACCATCCCCTTGCCCAAGGGCGAGGACTACTATTACATAGGACCAGAGAGAATTAAAAGCGCGATCAAAAGGACCATGAGCTTCTGAGGTGGACAAATGGCGACCAACTTCAAGTTTCCGGACCTGGGAGAGGGCGTGACCGAGGGCGAGATAAAGAAATGGCTGGTGAAGGAGGGCGACACGGTGAAGCAGGACCAGTCCATGGCGGAGGTGGAGACGGACAAGGCGGTGGTGGAGATGCCCTCGCCCGCCGCCGGCAAGGTCCTGCGATTGAACTTCAAGGAGGGCGACATGGTCAAGGTCGGTGAGATCCTGGCGGTCATCGGCGAGGAGGACGAGGCACCTCTGCCCGTCACCAAGAAGGTGGAGGGGAAGCGGAGTCGATATCGGTGGTCGGGGAGCTGCCCACCGAGGAGATAACCGTATCGTCCACCGCCACCAAGGTCGCGGAGGCCAAGACGGCAGAGGTGCTCGCCACGCCCGCAGTGCGAAAGCTGGCCAAGGACAAGGGCGTGGACATCGCCAAGGTGCGTGGCTCCGGTCCGGAAGGACGGGTCATCGAAGGGGACATCGATGCCGCCGCGCTCCCGGCCAAGCCGAAGCTGGCATCCCGCCCAAGTTCGACATCTATGGTTGGGTGGACCGGGTGCCGGTCAAGGGCGTGAGGCGTACCACCGCCAAGCACATGATGGAGTCCCAGGCCAAGGTGGCCGCGGTGACCACGATGGACCAGGCCGACGTCACCGACCTGGTGGCCATGAGGGAGAAGGTGAAGGTGGCGGTGGAGAAGGAGGGGGTGAAGCTGACCTACATGCCCTTCATCATCAAGGCGGTGGTGGCCTCCTGAAGGACCACCCATTGCTCAACTCCGTGGTCGATGACGAGGCGGAGGAGATCGTCATGAAGAAGTACTACAACATCGGCGTCGCGGTCGCCATCGACGACGGTCTGATCGTGCCGGTGGTCAAGGGGGCGGACCAGAAGAGCATGGTGGACCTGGCGGAGGAGATCCACGAGCTGGCCGAGATGGCGAGCGCTCGCAAGCTCGACCTGGCCGACCTCAAGGGCGGGACGTTCACCATCACCAACTACGGGGTGTTCGGGAGCACGTACGGCACGCCGATCATCAACTACCCCGAGGCGGCCATCCTGGGCGTGGGAAGGATCATGGACATGCCCCTGGTGTCAACGGTGGAGATCAAGGCGCGCAAGGTGCTGCCACTGTCGCTCACGTTCGACCACCGGGCCTTGGACGGGGCGGAGGCGGCGAAGTTCGTCAACGACCTGAAGAGGTATCTGGAGAACCCGGAGCTGCTCATATTGCAGGCGTCTAGCGGCTGAGGTTCCATTCGTCGTTGGAGTAACGGTCGCGGGCTATGACCTCCACCCGGGCCCACTCGTCCCGGCTCAGGTCGTCGAGGAACCACTCCTTGCCCTCGACGAAGGCGTTGAACATGGCGAGCAGCAGCTCTTCCAGGGTGGCCTCGGAGACGTCCCTGACGCTGGTGACCCGGTCCTGGAACGAGACCAGGTCCTTGTCGGAGATCTTGGTGCGTCCGACCTTGAGCACCGAGAACATGGTCTCAGGGTCGACGTCGAACAGGACCGTTCCGTGCATGGTGAAGACGCCCTGCCGGCGGGTCTGCGCGCTGCCGGAGATCTTCCGGCCGCCCACCAGTGATGTCGTTGATGGGCTTGAACTCCGCCTCGATCCCTATGGCCGCCAGGCCGGCGACGATGAGATCGCATATCGTCGCGATAGGAGGCGTTGATGTCCTTGCTCACCAACCGCTCCGGGCAGATGACGCTGTAGGTGATCTCCCCCTCCTCATCATGGTACACGGCGCCTCCGCCGGTGCGCCTCCGCACCAGGTCGATGCCCCTCCTCCGGCATTCCTCCAGCTCCACCTCGTCCTCGGCGCTCTGGAAGCGACCGATGCTGATGGCGGAAGGTCTCCAGCCGTAGATCCGGACGGTGGGCGAGGCCTCGTTGAAGGATATGGCCTCCGCCATCGCCTCATCGATGGCCATGTTGACGGCGGCGTTGTGGTATTGGAAAGGTATCAGGCGCCATCTGTCCCGGAGCATATCTCCTCCAAAAGTTCGGCCACGTCCCTGGGGGCGAAGCCGATGACCGTCAACCCCTCCTTCGCCATGGTCTCGATCAGGGCGACCTCGGCGCTCTGAAGAATGCCCGAGGTGTTCAATCCCGTCAGGGCGACCTCCATCTTAGCCAGTCCCTCCTCCGGGTGCACGAAGAAGTCACCTTCGATGCGGACCTCTGCCAACCTCCCCCCTTGCACAGCCGCCTTGACGCGCACGAGCTTGCCGCCCTTCACCTTGCGCTCGGCCATGTGATAGGGGGAGCGTTCCATCTACTTGACCTCGGCCCAGGCCTTGAGCTTGTCCATGTTGATGCGGGCGCCGCAGATGGCCTTTCCCGTCCTTTCGTTGTAGAAGGCCGGAACGCCCAGGTCCCCGCCGCAGGCATCGGAGATGACATCGCCGTACTTCTGCATCAGCTTCTGGTTCTCCTGGTCGTGCCATACCTCAAGCCTGTCCAAGACGATGCCGGTCTCAGCCTCGAACTGATCGACCACTGGCTTGAGCTGTCTGCAATGCGGGCATTCCCTTCCGTGGAACCAGATCAATCCTCTGTCCTACCTCTGCCATCACGGCACCTCCTTATGGCGTTTGACGAAGAGACCGCACCAGCATTCCCCCGTCTCCTTGTAGGCGTTCTGCCTCAGGAAATTGCATGGGCAGATCAGGTTCAGGTCCTTCTGGAAATCGCCAGTGGGTATGCGGCAGGGGCAGTACTTTAGACCTTTGTTGGCGCGGTTCTCCAGGACGCCCTTGGAGAGCAGCTCCACCTCCTCCCCCTTGTCCGTCAACTTGAACTCGGGGCTCTGCTCCCCGAATCTCCTCCAGACGTCGATCACCGCCTCCTGGGTGGCGATCTCGCCCCCTTCAGGACCGATGATGCGCAGCGCTTCGTCATGGTCGATCAGCATGAAGGCTCGCTTCGCTCCGCAGGTGGGGCACACCTCAGGAGGGTTTATGCCATAATGGAGGTCGTTGCACACGTGGCAGCGCCAAAGTCTCTTTCCCATTCATGGTCACCTTGTTGGTCTAAATGATAACCGCCACGATATAGATTTAAGTGAAGGTCGCATGGCGCTGAGAGCGCCCAGGAATGTCAAGCTGTGTCACGGCCAGATGCGCCGTTCGGACCGATAAATATATCTTATATCGATTTATCCGCTTAATCTATGCCAGAGATATCAGCTCAGGCTGAAAAGCTGTTCAAGGCCATGAAGAAGGCTGGCGCCATCAGCGAGGACAAGTCCATCACCGCTGAGAAGGCCACATCCCTCTCCACCCTACCCAAGGCCCAGTGCATGAACGCACTGCAGGACCTGGAGAAGAAGGGCATCGTCAAGAAGAAGACCAAGGGCAACGCGTCCTCCTACTTCTTGGCGAAGACCGATCTCTGAACCATTTTTCAGCTTCAAAGGCCAGGCCGGGGCAGGGACCGGTCCAACCTCCTCTCATTTCCTCCATAGGTCCATCGCACCACTGACAGGCCTCGAAAACGGTTATATCCCGGTGGGCGGTTCCCCACATCATGTTGGAAGGCTTGGTGGCATCAGCGGTCGTGCTGTTCTTCATCTTCGACCCCTTCGCCAGCCTGCCCATCTTCATCGGCCTGACCAAGGACCAGGACAAGGCGCAGATGATCAAGAGCGCCAACCGCGCCTGCTTCGTGGCCGCCTTGCTCTTCGTCATCTTCGCCATCTTCGGGCAGCAGATCCTAGACCTTTTCGGCATCTCCATCTCCAGCTTCAAGGTGGCCGGTGGCCTGGTGCTGATGATGATGGCCGTCGAGGTCATCTTCGGCATCGAGCTGAGCAAGCACAAGAACGAGGAGGTGGCCTGGGTGGTCATCGCCACGCCCATACTCACCGGGCCAGGCGTGATCGCCACCGCCATCTTGCTGGTCGACCAGTACGATGTGGTCACCGTGCTGCTCGCCGGCGGGTTCGCCCTCTTGGTCACCTGGCTGGCCTTGCACAACTCCGTCTACATCGTCAAGAAGCTGGGCAGGAACACCATCGAGATCTTCTCCCGCATCATCGGTCTGTTGATCGCCGCCCTGGCAGTGGAGTACATCCTCAGCGGTTCGATGCAACTACATCGAGCAGAACATGACGGCGCTCATCCAGCTGCTGCTCGGTTAGGTCATCCTTCATCGAACTGAGGACGAGCAGCGAAAATGCTATAAATCGCCAGCTACGAGTATCGTCCTCGATCGCTAGGTGAACGAGGCATGGCAGAGGAGAAGAAGAAAAAGGAGTGCAGGAAGTGCGGGGACGAGCTGGTCATCGACGAGACCCCGAAGTTGAAGATCAACGGAAGGGAGGTGGGCATCGCCGAGCTCGACAACATCATGAACGAGGTCATCGCCCTCAATCTGAGCGACGACGCCGAGATCAGCAGGGAGCTGTTGCAGCGCGTCAAGGACCGGGACTTCGTGCCGGCGAGCGTGGAGAAGGAGTATTCGCGCGCATTGTTGGAAGAGTACAAAGAACGCATCTGACGATGACCCGCTCCAATTTTTCCTCCATTCCCTTCTAGGGTCATCAAGAAAGCTTTTTAGAGGATGACCCACCATCAAACCCCGATGAACGACGAAGACCTGGTCATGGGCGTGGACGACGCCCACCTGATGTCGTTGGAACTGACCACCCACATCTTGGAGTACGCCAACTCCTATCGCTTGCTGTCATCGCAAGGCGATTACCTGGGCAAGGAGAGGTTGCGCTACCTGACCCTGATGGTGATGTTCGACGAGATGGCCAAGCTCATGGAGGTCATGAAGGATTGCGAGCGGGCCGTGACCCACAAGGACCCGTTCGTGACCGTGCCTGGTTTCTATGGGAAGGCGAGGAGCGAGAAGGCGTTGGGCAACATAATGACCGAGCTGAGCAAGTCCGAGGCCATGTTCATGCTCTTCAAGAAGGTGATGGGGCATCCCCCCTCCAACCTGGACTTCGATATGTTCAAGAAGGAGTTCGGGCAGGGCAGCAAGGGCCTTGATTCCCAGATCCACAACCTCACCTTCTATGACGTGAGGATGCGCAGCGACCACCTGGGCCAGGTGCCATCCAAGGAGGTCATGGACATGTTCTTCGATGCGGTGGTCATCAACGCCGAGAGCGCCAGGGAGTTCATCTACGAATGGGCCCGGGCCAGGGAGCTGGACCTGGAATTCAAGCTCAAGTCCTTCCGGGCCGAGGGTTGCGGCAACGTCAAGCTCTGGGCCAAGGTGCCCATCCCCAAGACCCAGAGGAACTTCTGAGGCGGGACGATGACCGGTAAGTTCGCTCGCTACGAGATAGACCTCAACGCCAAATGCGTCTGCGGGTGCATGGAGGGGGACCGGGTGCACAAGATCTACCGCTTCCCCAACGACTATGGCGCCTCGGTGGTTTCTGGCCGGAAGGAGAACGGAAGGGTGGGCCAATACCGCATGTTCGTCCTCCATTTCGAATCCCCCGCTCCGGAGCATTGTTGGGAGGTCACCTCCGACAACCCGGTCAGCGCTGGGAACGGACACGTTGGAGTGCGGGGACTGGGACCAGGTCGAGGCGGTCTTGCAGCGCATATTTTCACTGCCGGGCTGAGCAACCTATTTATCCGGTCGACTTGACTTATGACATCGGATAACGGTGTCCATCTGGAAGAGGTTCAGGAAGGAGAAGCACGAGGGCTCGGTCAAGGAACTGACCGATGAGGGGTTCGATGCTTTCCTGGCAGAGAACGAGAGGGCGGTGGTCGAGGTCTATCTGGGCACCTGCCCCCATTGCATGCGCATGGCGCCAATATACGAACGGGTGGCCGAGGCCTCTTCGAAGAAGGCGGCCTTCGCCCGGATCGAGGGCAGGACGCAGCCGGAGACCGCACGGCGTTATGAGGTCTCCTCCGCCCCGACCTTCCTCTTCTTCAAAGACGGAGCCAAGGTGGCATCGGTGGAAGGCGAGATGTCGCAGACGGAGCTGGAGCATCATGTCGCCATCCATTTCGGTTGAGGTTTGAGCATGATCAAGGACATCAACGAGGCGCTCTTCAACGATCTGATGAAACGCACCGACAAGGTGGTGGTGGTCGAGTTCTGGTCGCCCAGTTGCTCGATCTGCAAGGACGTCGCACCGGCGTACGAGCAGGTGGCCCAAGAGATGGAGCAAGAGGCGACGTTCGTCCGCATCAACACCGATGGGAACGTCCAGATGGCGCAGAGGCTGGGGGTCACGGGCACACCCACCTTCATGTTCTTCTGCCGCCAGGGCAAGGTGGGCGAGGTGGTGGGCCTTACCTCCGCCACGCTGTTGCGCAACACCATCCGTGATTCCATCAAGTACAACACCGCCTGCCCTCGGAAGAAGAGGCCCTCCTACGACATGGACGGCTACGGCTAGGAAAATCTAGATTAACGGCCTGGCCAATGACCTGGGCATGTTCGGACCGGTCGACCTCGAGAAGTGGATGAAGGGACGCCAGGCCAGCTTGGCCAACGTTCAGGGCGCGGTGCAGGATATCGTGGATCGTGTCCGCCATGACGGCGACAAGGCACTCTTCGAGCTGACCGAGCGTTTCGACAAGGTCAAGCTGGACACGCTCCGGGTCAGCGAGGGACAGTTCCAGTTGGCGCGGGAGAGCGTGCCGGAGGAGCTGGTCCGCGAGCTGGAACGGGCGGCCGAGAACATCCGCCGCTTCCACCGCATGCAGCAGTCCTATGGCCTGTGGTTCCAGGAGGTGGAGCCAGGCATAATCCTGGGGGTCAAGACGACGCCATTGGCGAGCATCGGGGCCTATGTCCCCGGTGGTCGGGCGGCCTATCCATCCACCGTGCTGATGTGCGCCATACCGGCGAAGGTGGCCGGGGTGAGGAAGGTCATCTGCTGTACCCCGCCCCCGGTCAACGCGCTCACCCTGGTGGCCATGCAGGTGGCCGGGGTGGACGAGGTCTATCAGATCGGGGGGGCACAGGCCATAGCGGCCATGGCCCTCGGCACGGAGACGGTGGGGAAGGTGGACAAGATCGTCGGCCCAGGCAACGTCTATGTCACGGCGGCCAAGATGATGTTGCGCGACGTGGTGGACATCGATTTCCCGGCCGGACCGAGCGAGATCGCCATAATGGCCGATTCCAGCGCTGACGCCTCCTTCATCGCCGCCGACATCATCGCCCAGGCGGAGCACGACCCCAACGCCGCCTGCCTGCTGGTCAGCACCGACCCTTCGCTCCCGTCCAAGGTGGGGGCGCAGATCGAGCGGCAACTGGGGTCATCGCAGCGCGGGGCCATACTGGAACGCTCACTGGGCAACGCGGGGTACGTCATCGTCTCGGACCTGGCCGAGGCGGCGGCGGTGATCGACCGGGTCGCCCCCGAGCACCTTTCCATCCAGATGACCAATGAGCTGCTGGCATTGAACTCCGTTCACAACGCCGGTTCGATCTTCATCGGCAAGTACGCCGCGGTCGCCTGCGGGGACTACGCCTCGGGCACCAACCACGTGCTTCCGACCGCTGGCTATGCCCGGGTCTATTCTGGCCTGGACGTGCACCATTTCTGCAAGCGCAGCTCGATCCAGATGATAGACCGCAACGGACTGGAACGGATCGGTGCCACGGTGGAGCGTTTGGCCCGAGCGGAAGGGCTGGACGCCCATGCCCGGTCCGTCGAGATGCGGCGGGATTGAGGCCTATTTCCAATTGACCAGGATCTCCTCGCGGCGGAAGGTCCTCCGGGCCAGGTTGAGCATGGCCAGGTCGATGATGAGCACCACCAGCGCCAAGACCACGATGTTCAGGGCGGTCAGCGGGATGAGCCCCAGGGCCATGACGAGGAACAAGGCCACTATGGGCAGCACCACCAGAGAGCCGAGCTGCTGGGCGGAGCGGACGTCGGTGACCCGGGAGGATATTATGACATTGCTCAGAATGCTCATGCCGCACACCATCGGCGACAGGAGGAAGACCCCGGCCATCCATATGGCATCAGGCATCGGACTGTAGCCCAGGGCCGGTTCGGTGATCGTGTTGACTATGATGACGAAAGGCAGGAACACCGCCCAGGTGACGAGCACGCATGGGATGAAGATGGAGGCGGCCTTGCCCACCAGCAGTTCCAGGTCGGTGGTGGGCGTGGCCAGCAATGGTTCGAGGCTGCGATTTATCTTCTCACCCACGATGGTGTACGACGCCACCACGGTGGGGATCACCGTGGGGATGAGGATGAAGAAGATGAGCAGAATGTTCAGCAGGAGCAATATGGCGGTCTCGGTATCGCTCGGCTGACCAGCGACGTAACTGTCCTGAACGGTGGTGCCCACCAGGTCCGTTCCATCGAGGTTGCTTTGCTGGACGAACGAATCAGTGAGCCCTCCTCCGACGATATCGCTCCCCTCCACCAGGGAACCTTCCACGGTGCAGTTCTCCAAGCGGCAGTCGCTGATGACCGCATTTTGGACCGTGCAATCGACCAATGAGATGTTGCTCAGCACGACATCGGACAGGTATTCGCCCTCCTTGCTCGATGAGAGGTTCAACCCCAGGTCGAGCGGTCCGTCGGCCGGGCCTTCGGACATGGAGGAGACCGGTATCAGATATATCGCCGGCAGGACCGTGGCGAAGATGATGGGCATCAGCACCAAGGAATAGAGGATGTACTTGTTGCGTCGGAACTCGGAGAACTCCTTCCGCACGATGATGCCCACACGGTCCCAGCGCAGGATCATCCTCCCCCTTCGATTATCTTGAGGTATACATCCTCCAGGCCGCGCCTGCCCTGTTCCACGTATTCCACCTTGCCCCCCATGGAGATGATGAGGTCCACGATGAGGGGGTTCTGGACCGAAGGGTCCTCCAGGCGGAGCGTCAGCTCGTTGCCGTTAAGCTCGGAGGAGAGGACGCCAGGGACCTTGAGGACGGCCTCGGGGACGCCCTTCGGGATCGAGACCATGCGGATCACCGTGGTTCGTCCGAAGAAACGGTCCGCCAGCTCGTCCGGGGACCCGATGGCGAGAAGACGGCTGCGTAGGACGCCGATGCGGTCGCAAAGACGATGGGCGTCGTCAAGGTTGTGCGTGTTCAGAAGGATGGTCCGGCCCTCCTTCCTCAGCTCCATGATGTACTGGCGAACGGTGAGGGCGGCCTGCGGGTCGAGTCCGGAGGTAGGCTCGTCCAAGAATAGGTAACGGGGCTCGTGCACCAGCGCCCTGGCGATGGAGATCTTCTGCTTCATGCCCTTGGAGAAGCCGGAGACCGCATCGTCCCTCCTATCCCATAGTTCCAAAGTGGTGAGGAGCTGCTTTATGCGGCCCTGCCTTTCGCTGGTCGGCACTCCATACATCTTGCCATAGAACTCAAGGTTCTGCCAGGCGCTCAGGGACTCGTAGAGGCCGGGGGATTCTGGTAAAAGCCCGACCATGGACCTTATGCGCAGCTGGTCCTGACGATGGGAGACGTCCAGGCCATCGATGAAGGCCGACCCGGATGTCGGCGATATGAGGGCGGACAGCATGCGGATGGTGGTGGTCTTGCCCGCACCGTTCGGTCCGAGCAGCCCGAATACCTCCCCATCCGCGATACGCAGGTTGAGGCCTTCCACCGCCACCAACCCATCGAACCTCCTGGTAAGGTCAACCGTCTCGATCATTTCCCACGCCTTGACGGGAGGTGATGGGGGAGCCCCATATTGGTTCTTCTGTCGGTAGATATCGCACCAATTCACTTGATGGGAGGACGATTTGGTTGCAGTATGACCTTCTTTATGAGGTAAAGGGTAGGGATGATGGTGAGCACAAGGAGGAGCGGGAGCATGATCACGAAGATCTGTAGATCATCGATGCTCGCGCCGTCTCCCCCCCAGAGAATCCTTGAGAGTGCTTACCATCATCACCACCACGATACCGAACACGCCGATGAAGACGGAGATGGACTCGATGATGCGCACGAAATAGGTGCGTAGGAACTGATCATGGTCCGCGATGGATTTGCGTAGCTCGGACACGTCCTTCTCGAACTCTTTCTGGCTTCGCTCCAGGTTCTTCTTCAGGGCCTCCATGTCGGTCTTCATGCTGTCATAGGTGGCGATGAGCTTGGACTCCATCTCCCAAGGCGATATCGTCCCGGACCCTTCGGTCTGTGGCTCCAGGCCTTCCAGCATGGAGATGCCTTTCGCTGAGACCACCAGTCTCGTCACTCCCGCCCCATCCTTGCTGGATTGAACAAGACCCTCCTCCACCAATCTGGTCAGGGTCGGTCTAAGGGATTCCTGCCCCACCTTCTCGCTCTGAGCGACCGTCCTGAGGAGGTCTGCCTCCGCCACCCTGGCGGGATAGCTTTGCCTGAGCTGCCTCAGGATCGCCAGGCCATGGTCGATATCATCGCTCACGTTCGCCGTCCTCCTTGCAAGGGTCCACCAGGATGAAGCGCTTGATGCCCCAGATCATGACCAGGACATAGACCATGATGGACAAGGGCACGCTCAATATGATGATCCAGTAATCTTCCACGCTGGCATCATGCTGCAGGCTGAGCCCGATGGTGAGGATGAGCACCACCACGATGGCGAATATGCTCACGAACACCCCGAAGGTCTCGATGACGCGAAGGAAATAGGTCCTGATCACCTGGTCATGGTCCATGATGCGTTGCCGCATCTCCTTCATCTCCGCATCCAAGGACTTCTGGCTGGACTCGATCCCCTGTTTCATCTCCTCCATATCTGATTGGATGCGGTCGTACGTCTCGATGAGTCGGGTCTCGATCTCGCGGGCGGAGACGCCCTCTCGCTTCGCCCCCCGTTCCTCAAGTGACTGCAGGTAGTCAATGCCGTCAGAGGTGATCTTGTAGCGATAGGTCTCGGTCTTGCCGAAGGGGGCCTTGATGACCGACTCCTCGATCAAGCCTTTGGACTTCAGCTCCTTGATCTCTTGGGACACTCGGTCTATGGTGACGTCCTTCAGCGCCTTCTGTACCGAGGAGATGAGCACGATCTCGTCGACCTTGATGGGATAGAACTCCCTCAGGCTCCTCAGTATCTGCATCTTGACGTTGTTCTCGCCATCGACCCCCGCTATGACTCAACCTCTCCCCCCACGAATGTTAAACCATTGACCGGTGGAGTTTATATTATTGGCGTTAAAGGCCCAAATAAATTGAACACCCCAAATCAAGGAACACCGGTCGGGTCCCAGGAAACTCGAAGCCCGCTTTCGAAACCGTTCATCTCCTCCATCTCCTCGTCGCTGAGAGTAAAATCGAAGATGCCGGCGTTCTCGACGATGTGTTCGCTGGAGGCCGCCTTGGGTATGATGACGTGTCCCCTCTGCAGACCCCATCGAAGCATTACCTGCGCGGGGGAACGACCATGCGCCTCTGCTATGTCCCTCAAGCCCTGATGACCGAACCTTTTCCCACGGGCCAATGGACTGTATGATTCCACCTGCACCCCCATGGACCGGCAGGCATCCACCAGCTCGGTCTGCTGGAGATAGGGAGACAGCTCCACTTGGTTCACCGCGGGAACATATTCCGCATAGCTTCCTAGCTCCATTAAGTGGGCCACAGTGTAGTTGCTGACCCCGATGCTGCGGCATCTACCTTCCCGAAGCAACGTCTCCAAAGCCTTCCAGGAGCGTTGGCGCAGGGCGAGGACAGGCCAATGGATCAGGAAGAGGTCGATGGTGCCCACATCGATCCGTCTCTGGCTGGCCTCGAAAGCCTTCAGCGCCTCGGAGTAGCCTTGGTCGTGGTTGTACAGCTTGGTGGTGACGAACACCTCGTCGCGGTCCAGACCGCTGTCCCTTATCGCCCGGCCAACATCTTTCTCGTTGGCATAGTAGCTGGCGGTGTCTATGAGGCGGTAACCCACATCCAAGGCGGTGCGGACGGCGTCATAGGTCTCCTTGCCAGGCGACAACCTGTACGTGCCCAGACCGAACCTGGGCATCTTGACGCCGTTGTTCAGTTCCACCGTCGAGGCGATGTTGAAACTCATCATTGTCACGACCTAAAGTTTAGATAACCAGAGGTTCGTGGTTATCCACCACGAGAATCAGATAATTGCATTATATAAAGGTTGGAGTTGGATATGATGCGAGAAAGTGATCGGATGGAGGCATCAGGCGATTTCTTGAGCACATGGTCTGGCGACCTGCAGGTCAAAGGTTTCCGCGAGGTCAGGACCGTCCATTGTCCGATACCTCACATCGAGGCCTTCCGGCGTGATGGCAAGAAGTTCTTCGGATTCGCTGTGTTGGACCGTTCCGACATCAACGAGCAGCTTCATCTCATCCTTCGCGGCAAGGTGCAGAACGGCACGGTGGTCTTTCTGCAGGCATCTTTCGACCTGCTCGATGACGTGGAGAGAAAGCTGAAGTGCTGGGAGCTAAACGATAAGGTGAACCTGGAAGGGTTCTTCTGATTCCACTTCTTAGGTATCGAATTCAGATAGTCCTTTCGCCCCTCAAGATATAGAAGGTCATGTAGGGCTTGAAGCCCACTTTCTCATAGACCGACCTGGCTACATGGTTGTCCTCCCGCACATGGATGAGGGCATAGGGAACCTCCATTAGGATCCGCTCCGCCAATGCTGATACTATGGTGGTGGCGTACCCCTTTCCCCTCGAGCCCTTTTCCGTGGCGATGATGGATATGTTAAAGCCTGGGCCTTGGGTCAGTGCGCTCCCTACGGCCCTGAGGGATCCCCCATCCCTGATGCCGATCCAGTAGGACTTGTTGAACATCGCGCTCACCCTCTCTTCGCTCATTTCCCCCCACCATTTCGGATCGGCATCCCTTAAGAGTCGAGCGATATCCGGCGCATCCTCTGGGACCAAGGTCTCAAATGCGACCGTGCTCCTCGATATGAGCTCGCCCCGCCCAACGGTCATGAGCACGATGTTGAAATGGACCTTCGGGTGGAACCTCCTCAACAATTCGTCCTTCATCTCCAGAGGGGCATTTATCTCGACCTTCTGCTCTTCCAGCAATTCCGTGAGAGCCCTGCACGCCCTTAGCTCGCCGCGCAAATGGACGATCTTGTGGTCGTAGACCAGGGATGCCCCAAGGAGAGTGCCCCCATCCTCGGCCACCCTGATCATTGTCCGGTCCCTTTCGAACATCCAGTCGACCAGGAACCAGAAATACTCCGGCCATCGCTCCTCGACCGAACGGAGGAACCATGCCTCGTTCCCGCCTTCCAGTTCGCAGACTCTCAATGGATGCCCCAGGGAAATAACGATAGGAGATAATTACAAATTTTCCATTTCTCGGCCTGTCTACCTTCCCCAAGTTGATTTTTCAATGCAACCTATACATCCAACCTAGACGATATCGAGTGGGGTCCCAATTGATCGAGAGGGCGGCATCACCTACTAAGGTCAACATGTCCATCGAGGAATATCTAGAGGACGTGCATCGACTTTTCATCCTCCTCTTCAAGCAGGTGGAGATCGAGCATGGACGTGATGAGGCATTGCGCCTGGCCAGATCGACAGGAGAGGTTCTTGGAAGGGAGATGGCGCGAAACCAGCTAGGTGACCGTCATCTCAATGACTTTGAGGAGTTCAGAACGTTTTGGAAAGAATTGATGTCCTCGCCCATTTTCTCAGCCACCCAGCAAGTGACGATCTTGGAGGAGGGGCCTGAGCACCTCAGCATGAGGGTGGATAGATGCCTTTGGGCGGAGCATTTCCTGAGAATCGGCGATATGGAGATGGGATACCTGGTCTGCTGCAACGCCGATCACAGCATGTTGGCAGCCTACAATCCCAGGCTCACGCTCCATCGAACCAAGACCATCATGCAAGGTGACGACCATTGCGACCATTGCTTCCATTGGTCGGAGGAAAGGTCCATGACCAACTGGGTAGCGGTGTCCTCTCTGGCCATTACCTGTCTGGCGGTCATCTGCAGCTGTTTCAATGTCGGATTGGTCATGGGCCGGGAGAAGCTTAGGATCGATAGGGCCAACATCGGTTGGCTGGTCAGAGCGATCGTGCTCAATATCGTTCTCATGCCCCTCCTGGCGCTCGGTCTGATCTGGACCTTCGACCTGGAGGCGGGATTGGCGGCCAGCCTCGTTCTGCTCTCTGCCCTACCCGCTTTTCCATTGATCCTGAGCATCATGCGTGGGAGGGCCATCGACACTAACGGTCTGGAACTGACTTTCGTGATGCTAAGCATAAGCGTGATATCCGCACCATTGATCATTTGGTCGTCCCCAGTGGAGGGATTGGACGCTGGTCTCACAGAGATGACGTTCACCCTGTTCCTGTTCCAGTTGTTGCCGTTGGTTATCGGATATTCATTGGGAAGGATCAAACCCGAATTGTACGAACACTTTGAGGACATCTTGACGTTCCTGGTCTTCATTAGTACGTCCTTGATCGTCCTTTACGTCATCGTGAGCAGATACAAGGACATCGGACAGATGGGAGGTACCCATGCCTTGTTGGCTGCGATATCATTGGTCTTATTGGGGGTCTTCTTGGGGTGGGTCGTGGGTGGGCCAAGAAAAGAGGAAAGGAGGACCTTGGCACTGAACACATCTTTGAGGAACTTCATGTCCTCCCTACTTTTGGTGTTCACCTTCTTCTCGGGCGCGGGAACAGAGCTGTTGGTGGTTCTCACCGGTCTTTTCATGCTGGCCCTCGGTATCATAGTGGAAAAGATATCTGTAAAGTAGACGGATCGAATAATGCCCTTAAAGCATTCTTTTTTATGATTATTTATCAATATATATTTATTGATAATTATTTTAACCGTTCCGATTGCAGATCAGCATAGGTCTCCAAGGCGTCCATGCTCGAATAGGTCACCTTCATAACGACCAGGACGTTGGCCTTGTGAAACGTCAGGTAAAACACCCTATCCAGCAGGTCATATTCGAAACCGCCGCTATCGATCTTGATCGATGATACCGAGTACTTGTCCTCTTTCTGATGGAATTGATCCCAATAGGCATCGCTGGCATTCTCTATTGAATCGAACTTCATGACAAATATAGACAAAATCTGGGTGTAATGGGCATCCCGGGTCTCGTAACTGACCGAACTCGCTTCGACGGATGCAGGTGTCGTGCTCACAGAGCCTGGGTCCGACCCCGCGATCCAAATCGAGGTCAAAGCACCTAATGGGAGTATTAGGTCTGAGGTCGAGGTCGAGATGGGATCTTGATCTATGGGTTCATCTTTACCCTCGTCCGATCCTGACGGAGAATGCCCAAGCATCGTCGAGCCCAAGATCAGCATGGCAATGACGGCAATAATGACCACGACAACTAAGTATCTCGATTTTCTGTTCAGGGAAATCACTCCCTACAACCGAGGACTGGTCCTCGCCGATATATCATTTTTTCTAATTTGGGAATGAAAGGAGAGATCGACCATCGCAGAGGCGTTATTTCCTGCAGCATAGGATATGGTGCGGCCAAAGATATCTCGCCCACCACTCTGATCATTTTAGAAGATGACGTCATTTCTTGAAGATCGGGGTCTCCTTCACCCCTTCCTCACGCATGCGATTCGTGATCTGAAGGAGGTAGGAGGATGTGACCTTGCTTGAATTGATAGGGGTATCCGTCCAAAGACTGACGTTATAGATGAGCTTGTCCTGCTCGGTGCGCATGATGTGCGCAGAGGGCAAGAACCGGTCCTCGTCGAAGTCCAGTATTACCTCTTCCTTCTCCGCCAGTTTTGTCCTATGCCTCGACCTGTGCTTCAACCTGCTCTCTTTCCTGATGGGACGGACATTGGGGTACACCATTGGGTTGCTCTTTGCCTCCTCCAGGAAAAGTTCACACATCCGATCGGGATCATCGGTCCAAGGCAGCGTTACTGGGACATTGATGTTAAAACATCCGATATCCGAGTAGTTCAAGGCCTTGTGGATAATGAGGTAGGAGCTGGGTATGACATACAACCTTCCATATTGCTCACGGACCGTGATCGAGGTCAGTCCAATGTTAAGGACTTCGGCTGGCCCAGTCTGATAAGGTGTGTCCCCCACCTCGACCCAATCCCCAAGCTGGACACGCCCATCGATGGCTATTATCACACCGCCCACAACGTTCTGTATCAAGTTCTGGAAGCCGAAGGTGATGGCGAAAGAGATGGCCCCGACAATGAAAGCGATGGTTGTGCTGTTCACCCCGAAGAGGATGAGCAATGCCAGGGTAAAGAACACGATCAATATGAGGTATTGAATGAAATTGGCCATGGTCTTGGCGGTGCTCGCCCCAGCGTACTTCGTGGCCTTCTTCTTGACCCCCCAATATACCAACCGAGCAACGACAAATCCTATAAAAATGATAACTAAGACTTCGATTATTAACTCAATTAGGTCCCCGGTAAAATCCATAATTTCCGCCTTGGCCAAATGGTGAATGCGTTCAAAATAGTATTAATTCTTTTTAACGGTTGACGATTTTCAAATAACCATGAAACATGGTTGCATATGATTAAGCAGATGTTGTTCAACCCGCATTAGTTTGGCGACCGGAACCAAATGAGTTGTGTCAGATGGAAATGGCGGGCCTGAAGAGATCTGAATTGTAAAGTAAGCTTCGGGTAAAATAAATTTTAGGGAATATTTAAATTAAGAAATTGATAATCAATCGCTAATAATGGATTGCGTAACTTCGAAATGGTGGTCATGATCATATTTTATCGATATCGAGGCGAACCCATTATTAGAGTGCTAACACAAATATGGATAAGAGGTCGATGCAACGCCAGATCAACTGAATTCATGGAATGAGTGTGCCGCAAGACGAGCCATCATCGACTTTGTTACGAGAGTAACAACAATAGATGGTACGAATTATGTGCCACCTGTCGATAGAATCGCCACATTCGACAACGATGGAACTCTATGGGTGGAAAAGCCCCTATATATCCAGTTCCAACATGGGTTGCATGCCATCGGTAAGATGGCTGCCGAAAGACCAGAATTGCGCGGTCGTCAGCCTTTCAAGGCCGTTTATGAGAAGGATATGGCGTGGCTCGGGAAGGTCGCCGCGGATTATGTTAAAGGTGACCTAACTGGTGTCCTAATCCTTGTGTCGGGTTTAGCCGAGGTATTTGAAGGAGAAACAGTCGAAGCATTCGAGGCTGACGCTCTAGAGTTTCTTTCCAACATGCAGGATGCCCGATTTAAAAGACCATACAAGCATTTAATCTACAAACCTATGGTGGAGTTGGTCCATTATTTACAGGACAACGGGTTCAAGGTCTATCTCACATCAGGTGGTGGGCGAGATTTCATGCGCGCGGTCTGTGAGGAGATCTATGGTATACCACGTGATATGACCATAGGGAGCAGCGTGACCTTCCAATACAATGAGGATGACAATGGTGTCGCTCAGGTCCTGCGCACAAAGGACCTTGAGCAACCCATCGATGATGGCCCTGGCAAGCCATCGCATATCCATCGAGCCATAGGACGCAGACCCATCATGGCGGCTGGAAATTCCGATGGCGATATCCACATGTTGAAGTATGCAGCCGGACACGCTGGCCTTACGTTGGCATTGCTGGTCCACCATGACGATCCTGAACGTGAGTACGCCTATGATGGCGGCTCGGAAATGGCGCTGCAACAGGCGTCAAAGAATGGTTGGACCGTCGTTAGCATGAAGGATGATTGGAAAACGGTCTTTTAGTAAAATAATGACCCAAAAATATTCATTGAAGGATTTTAGGAAATTGGTAGCCATAAGAACAACGAGTGTGTTTGGCTACCTGGTCAAGTTGATTATCGTACCACTCCTCCTTCACAGGATTAGGTTCGAGGAAAGGATGATGATTGAACGATTCGGACCGAACACTAGGAGTATATGGAGCATAGCAAGAAGCTCATCCCATACATTTACTAATTAACCTCACGAAGGCATCAACATGACGCGAAAGTATTGGACTTTGCTTAGACGACCAGATCGGGCCTATGGCGAGACAAGATGACTGGATAAGAAAATAACGAAAGGCCCCGAAAAGGGACCTGACGCGGTTATCCAGCAAGAGTGGTGGGCCCAAAGAGATTTGGACTCTTGACCTCCCGGTTATCAGCCGGGCGCTCCAGCCAGGCTAAGCTATGGGCCCGTGTGTTCTGCCGAATGGCGCATTCCATTTTAAACCTTTCTATCCTGGCGGGCCTGAAAAGCCCTTCGAGCCGATGGGAATGGACCTACCAGTGATTTGATGAATTTTAAAATGCAAAGGCGGCAAACAATCTATGATTTCATAAAATAAGGTTTCATGGGACCGACATAAGGTCGGTCCAAAAATGTTTCGTTAGGTCCTGAACGAGACCGAGTACTCGACATCCTTTGCGCCAAAGTACTTTGCACAGTACTCTGCCACCTTCTTCGGTGGGTATTCCTTGCAGCTGAAGACGTCGATGAATGCGCGGTCCGTGTCTTCGGCGAAATGGCCGGAGATCATGGAGGTCTCGATCAATTGGGCCAAGGAATATCCCTGTACCCGCGGGTCGGCACCGAATCTGACGACGATCGGTTCCCCGAACCTCTTCATATCGATATACTCGCAAAGGTCGATGGAGAACTGTGCTATGGTCTCCTTGCTGCGGATCTTCTCTGGGTCGCATTGGCGCAGATCCACGGAGGTGAGCAGGCCCCACTCTTTGCTGGTTCTGAAGCGTTCGATCGTCTCTTCATCAGTAAGCAATTTACCCGTATTCGGACTCATACTATACATGTTCGGTTATCGCCCTCTGGGTGTTGTAGTTCACCCTTGAACTAAACGCAAGAACGATTCAAGTATTTTAATTTAATACCGCGAAGGGGCAGGAATCGGAACCAGAGGTCCTATTTTCGTGCTATAGCATGACACGATTTTCTCTTCTCGCCAAGCATTCCCAACTCATCGGTCAGGCGATGATGCACACAGGTTCATTTCTCAATGAAATGCAGGGAACCGGAGTTCATGCAATATCTCCTTCCGGTCGGGGCGGGCCCATCATCGAATAGATGTCCTAGATGCCCTCCGCATCGCGCGCATCTCACCTCCACGCGGACCATGCCATGGCTTCTGTCGGTCTCCGACTCCACCGCCTCCTCCTTGACCGGCTGCCAAAAGCTGGGCCATCCCGTTCCAGAATCGAACTTCTTATCCGAGGTGAACAGCTCGTTGCCGCAACCGGCGCAGACATAGGTCCCTTTGCGGTGGTTGTCCCAGTAGGCGTTCCGGAAAGCGAACTCCGTTCCCTTCTTCCTAAGGATGCGGTATTGGTCCGTCGTCAATGTCTTGCGCCATTCGTCATCGCTCCTCTCTACGGGATAGCTCACGTCAACCACCTCCAACCCCCTCGGAGCCTCGGGTATTAATGGCTTGTGCGCATTTCTCGTTCATACCTATTTTCATGCCCCTGATGGCCACTTCTGACCAAGTGGTTTATACGCTGTGCGCATTCATAGCCAGTGCATATGGTGGAAAAGGGCGGGGATGCCGCTGCTGGTGATGAGGGGAAGGAACAGAAATGGCTGGGCAGGTTCCTTGCCATCTGGAGCGGGCAGGCCGTCTCGGTCATCGGCAGCGCCTTGGTGCAGTTCGCCCTGATCTGGTACCTCACCATCACCACCGGCTCGGCCATCGTGCTGGCCATCGCCGCCATCATGGGCATCGTGCCGCAGATACTCTTGACGCCATTCGCAGGCGTCTATGTGGACCGATGGAAGCGCCGTTTCACAATGATCGGGGCGGACGGTCTGATGGCCCTCTCCACCTTGGTGTTGGTGGCCCTCTTCGCCCTGGACGCGGTGCAGATATGGCAGATATACATCGTCCTGTTCGCGCGCTCCTGCCTCGCCGCCTTCCATTGGCCTGCCAGTCAGGCCGCCACCGCCCTGCTTGTGCCGGAAAGGAACTTGGCCAGGGTGGCCGGGCTCAATCAGACCATCTTTGGGCTCTCCTCGGTGCTGGCCCCGCCCATCGCCGCCGCGCTTTTCGCCATCGTGCCGATCCAATACATCCTCTCCATCGATATCCTCACAGCGCTCCTCGCCATCATCCCACTGGCGCTGATACGCATCCCTGAGCCCAAGCCCAGCCTGGAGGAGCGACATGTCTTCAAGGAGATGAAGGCCGCCTGGACGCTACTGCGCAACTGGTCTGGCGCCTTGAAGGTCGTTGGGATATTCCTCGTCGCCAATCTATTGCTCTCCCCCGCATTCACTTTGATGCCTTTGCTGGTGGTGGACTACTTCCAAGGGGACGCCCTGGACCTGGCCTGGGTGGAGGCCTGCTTCGGGGGTGGTGCCATCGCTGGCGGTCTGGTCCTAGGGGTTTGGGGTGGGACGAAGCGTCGCATCGTGACCGTGATGGCCGCCACCTTCCTGGCCGGCATCGGGGCGACCTTGATCGGATTGGTCCCCAGTGACGCGCTGTTGCTCCTGCTCGTTTTAGCTTTGTTCATCGGCGCCATGTTCTCCTTGCTCAATGGCGCCATCATCGCCATCATCCAGGGCTGCGTCGAGCCTGGCATGCAGGGGAGGATACTGGCCCTCATCTCCAGCCTGGCCATGTCCATGATGCCGATAGGTCTGGCCTTCGCCGGTCCGTTGGCCGACGTCGTGGGGGTCCAGCCCTGGTTCATCCTCGCGGGAGTGGTCACCGCGGTCTTGGGCATGGCCGCCTTCTTCGTGCCCAGCGTCATGCGCATCGAAGGGACCGCCAAATCGAGCTGCTCGGTCGGCAAGGCCGGTCCGGAGGCGGGGGACTAGGATTAAGAGCAGCGAAGCCTTACCAGGTCCGATCGCCATGACCGGTGGCCTAAAGAACCGTGGAAGGACCAAAGAGGACGTGGAGGAGCGCAGGAAGGGTCTGGAAGAGGTCACTGGCACCTTTCTGGAGCACATCGCACACACCAGCTTCGACCCGATCATGGCCGAGAAGAACGTGGAGAACATGGTGGGCTGCGTGCAGGTGCCCCTGGGCTTCGTCGGACCATTGCTCATCAACGGCGACCACGCCAAAGGTGAGTTCTTCGTGCCCATGGCCACCACCGAAGGGGCGCTGATCGCCTCGGTGAACCGGGGCTGTTCCGCCATCAGCGCCGCCGGAGGGGCGGACGTCCTCATCATCAAGGACGAGATGACCCGGGCACCGGTGTTCCGCACCAAGGGCGTGCGGGACAGCAAGAGGGTGGTGGACTTCGTCAATTCCCATTTCCAAGAGATCAAGGCCGAGGCGGAGACGACCACCCGCCATGGCAAATTGATCAAGGTGAGAGCCTTCGCCACCGGACGCAGCCTTTTCCTACGCTTCAGCTACGACACCGGAGACGCCATGGGCATGAACATGGCCACCATCGCCACCGAGGCCGCGTCCCGTTACATCGAGAGGGAGACGGGCATCAGCCATGGTCTCCGTCTCAGGCAACCTTTGCGTGGACAAGAAGCCCTCCGCCATGAACTTCATCGACGGCCGAGGGAAGATCGTACTGGCCGACGTCACCATACCTAAGGATGTGGTGGAAGGCCGTCTGAGGACCACGGTGGACAGCGCGGTGGAGACCTGTTACCGCAAGAACCTGGTCGGCAGCGCCATGGCCATGTCGTTCGGTCACAACGCCCACATCGCCAATATGTTGGCGGCGGTCTTCATCGCCACCGGTCAGGACCCCGCCCAGGTGGTGGAGGGCTCGATGGGCATGACCACCTGCGAGCGCTCCGGCGAGGACCTCTACCTTTCCGTTCGGCTGCCCAGCCTCGAGGTCGGGACGGTCGGCGGCGGGACGAGGTTGCCCTGCCAGAAGGAGGCCCTCTCGCTGATGGACTGCGTCGGTGCCGGCAAGGCCAAGAAGTTCGCCGAGATCGTGGCCGGCGGCCGCCCTCGCCGGTGAGCTGTCCACCCTGGCCGCACAGTCCGCCGGGGAGCTGGGCAAGGCGCATCGGGAGCTGGGGCGCTGAAAAAGGTAAAATAGCCACAACCTTATGGCAGGCGTGCATGCCAGTCATCACTTTCAATATGGGCGACCTGCTCGACCTGGTTGGCGGGGGCGTCGAGCGCCGAGAAGGTCCTGGAGCGCGTGCCCTTGATCGGGGCCAGCGTGGACCGTTACGAGCCCTCCACGGGCGAGACCGCGGTGGAGTTCTTCCCCAACCGGCCGGACCTGTACTCGGTGGAGGGGGTGTCCCGGGCCTTGCGCACCTTCTTCGACATCGAGTCTGGCATGAAGAAGTACCCGCACCGAGCCCTCCGGCATCACCATGACCTGGGAGGAGAGCGTGCTGGACGTCCGTCCGCACTGCGTCGCCGGGGTGGTCCGGAACGTCTCCATGACCGACCCGATGATCCGCTCGCTGATGGAGCTGCAGGAGAAGCTGCACCTCACCGTCGGCCGCAAGCGGGTCAAGGTGGCCATCGGCGTCCACGACCTGGACAAGGTCAGGCCGCCCTTCCGTTACCTGGCCGCCGACCCGGACTCCATCTCCTTCGTGCCCCTGGCCAAGAGCGAGCCGATGACCATGCGCGAGGTCCTGCAGAAGCACGAGAAGGGCGTCGACTACCGCCACATCCTGGAGGGCAAGGACCGTGTATCCGGTCATCTTCGACAGCAACGATGACGTGCTGTCCTTCCCGCCCATCATCAACGGGACGCTGACCACGGTGACGCCCGAGACCAAGAACATCTTCATCGACGTCACCGGCATGGACCTTTTCGCCATCTCCGGCGTCCTCAACATCGTCTCCACCTCCATGGCCGAGAGGGGCGGGCGACATCGAGACGGTGCATGTGAAGGGCCCCAGAATCCATGGTCACCCCGGACCTGCACCCGAAGATGTGGCAGCTCGACCCCGCCTGGGCCAACTCCTGGCTCGGCCTGAAGCTGTCCGACCGGGAGATATGCCAACGCCTGGGGCGCATGGGCTATGACGCCGACCCGAACGGCGCGAAGCATAGACGTCCATGGTCCCGCCGTGGCGCATGGACCTGATGCACATGGCCGACCTGGTCGAGGACCTGGCCATCGGTTACGGTTACGAGCACTTCGGCACCACGCCGCCCCGATCCCAGACCATCGGCGGGGAGAGGAGCATCGAGCGCGCCGCGGACCTGGTCCGCCAGCTCATGGTCGGATACGGCTATCTGGGAGGTCACCACCCTCACGCTCAGCAATCCGAGGACCAGTTCCGCCATGATGCGCGTGCCGGAGCAGGAGGTGGTGGAGGTGCTCAACCCGGTCCGCGAGGACCATACCTGCCTGCGGGCCTGGCTCACGCCCTCCCTGCTGGCCGTCCTGAGGAAGAGCAAGCACCGGGACCTGCCCCAGCGCATCTTCGAGGTGGGCGATGTCGTTGCTGAACGCAAAGAGGCGCAAGCACCTGGCCGCCCTGAGCATCCATCCCAAGGCCTCGCTTCACCGAGGTCAAGTCGCTGGTGGAGGGCGTGATGCGAGACCTGTCGGCCAAGTTCTACGTGGTGGCGAGCGACAGTCGGCGCTTACATCCCCGGTCGAGGGGCGCAGATCGTCTTCGAGGACGAGACGGTCGGCTCCTTCGGCGAGCTGCATCCCGAGGTCATCACCAACTTCGACCTGGGCAACCCGATCGTCGGTTTCGAGCTCGACCTGGAGCGGTCATCCGGTGACCGTCAGGTCCCAGATACTTTGAGTGTAACCTTTTTTAGGCGGGAGGGCTACTCCCGCGATCACAGGCCGAGGTAGCTAAGTCCGGATTACGGCGCCAGCCTTGAGAGCTGGTGGTACCCTGTACCACGGGAGTTCGAATCTCCCCCTCGGCGCCACACCCTTCCACGTTCTCATTTTTCCTTGATGAAGGCCAGCATCGAAGGGACCAGGGCCCGCAGGTCAGATGGGACATCGTGCTCCATCGAAGGTACCACGACCTTCCTGTGCCTCACTCCCTCGATCTCGAACAGCTCGTTCAAGGCTTGGGCGTGCTCCCGGCAGTCCTCGTCCTGGTCGCCCCATATGACATAGCTGCGCACATCCCTCGAGCGCAACCCTCTGATCTTGGAGGAGACCTCATCCAGGTCGGGAAGCCAGGGGGCGACGAGGATCAGCCCTTGCACATCGCTTTCCGCATCGAGGGCAAGATGAAGCGCCACCCTGGCCCCTGCCGAGAAGCCGGCGAGGACCACGCTTTGGACGGGGAAGTACTGCCTCAGGTCCCGCAGGTGCGACCGGACCTCGCTGACGCCTAGCTCCACATCGTTCCAGTAATACGCGCCTGAGAAACCTATCTGCGAGGAGCGGGGGAAGGCCATGAGGCAGCAAGGGCCTTCAGCGCCGATCCATTGGGAACGGGCGATCCGGTCGTCCTCCTCGTTCCCGTGCAACACCATGAGAAGAGTGGTAGGTCCCTCGACCTGAGATACGGCGATATCCATCTCAGGTCTGCTGGTGGACCTCGCCTCCGCCTCTCGTCCCTTGCATATCTCGGCCATCCTCTTGAACTCGGGAATGTCGCGCAGAGGTGCCAGGTCATCGTCCGTGATCAGGTTATCATAGGCATACCAATAGCCCTGGTCGATCACCGCCTCCTTCATGATGTTCAATGCCAGCCCATCACGTCCAGCGCGGCAGGCGAGACAGAAACGGAAGTTGAAGATCTGGGCCTGGTTGCCCTCGACCTTTCCGGCGTTGACCGTGACCAGTTCGTAAGCTTCCAGGAACTTGCCCTGATGATAGAGCTTCAACGCCCGGTTGACCAGCTGGTTATAGGTAAGTTCGGTCATTCTTTGGAGGTGATGGGTATTCTTGACCTTATGCTTACCCTAACAAACGATACGCTGTCGTACGAAGTGTCATACACATCAGTGAATGATATATTATCATCTGGCATGTGTGATGGACAGTTTTATATCGTCTGACGTTCATATGACAGAACAAGGGATGGATGCGGTCCGAGAGGGGTGCGGGATGCTCCCTCATGACTTTGCGAGCGGTCCGCATCGATCACAGGGGATCGAAGCACATGTCATGCCCACAGATGGACACGGAAGGCCTTTGTCACGGAAAGTACCACGGATTCGCCTGCATCAAGGACAAGTGCCGGGCCGATGTCAAGCAGCACTGCGTGCACAGCCTGGAAGGTGGTCATTACTGCACCAAGTTCCATCGTTTCGAGTGCATCGGCGCGGAGAACTGCGGCACTTTGGACGACTACCTGAACTTCATCCGTGCCCGCCGCGACAAGGCTCAGGCCTGATCCCGATAGACATCCAAACGGATGCGCGGCACCATCGCCGCCAGAACCGATTGCTCGGTCAGCTCCTTCCGTCTCAGGACGCCGTTGGTCAGAAGCCCGATGGCCCCCCCTTTGTGACCGTTCCTCTCCAGCTTGAAGATGGCGTCGCACGCCTCACCGACGCTCCTGCCTGCCCTCACTTCCTGCGCGATGATCTCGGGATACCTGAACCCA
Organism: Methanomassiliicoccaceae archaeon; assembly: GCA_963806355.1. Taxonomy (GTDB): domain Archaea; phylum Thermoplasmatota; class Thermoplasmata; order Methanomassiliicoccales; family UBA472; genus JACXTP01. Next base: position 55,770 of record CAWDXN010000008.1, read on the forward strand.
GACCCGTGACCGTGGGTGAGCCAGCCCATCTGATCCACCATGGCGCAGTGCTGAACGTCATACAGCCCATCGTCCTCCGGGTGCACGCCCGCTTCGATGCCGATGCCAAGGTCGTTATGGCCTAAGGCGGCCCTGGACCGGTTCTTGGCCCCTTCCAGGACCTCGTCCCCGAAAGGTTGTTTGCCTACGCCAGAATCCACCTCGACCGCTTCCACCTCGACCATATGGTAGAATCGCGAAAGGACGGAACGGACCGCCTCCAACTTGACCGGGTTGGTGGAGCCCACCCCGACCTTGAGAGGCCGGAGCAGCCCGCCCTCCCCATCGATCTCACCCTTGGCGATGCGAGTGGAACTGATGGGTCGGAAGTCCCGGGCCAGGATGTAAGGTATGCACGATATCTGCAATGACGCCAGACCCGATCTGGAGCGCACTTCGTTGATGCGCTCCGCGTTGGCCATCGATTCCGGTGAGACCACGATGATCTGGTAATCCAGGGACGTGGTGGCGTTCCCGAACGCGTCGTGCAACGGAGCGATGATGAAGGGCTTGCCCAGCACCTCGACGTATGCTCTGACCGCCGCCTCCCTTTCGGCATATGGCCTGGAACTCCCCTTGTGAGCGGCGATGTACGCGTCCGTGGTCAAGGCTATGTGCACAAAGTCCCCGATCTCGAAGGCCCGGTCCAACAAGGCACGATGCCCTTTGTGCATCGCGTCGAAGGTACCGCCCACCACCACCGTGCTCATAGTCCCATGAACAGGATAGCGACGATGAGCACGATGAAGCTTATGGCATATAGGAAAAGCAACTGCTTCTTCTTGCGCTTTATGACCGCCTGGTTGGTATCTCCGCATTCGGTGGAGCAGAAGGCGTCATCGCCGATGAATGCCTTGCCGCAGCTGCGGCAATGGTGATGCTGGGCGATCTTGGAGGTGGCCATCAAGCCCCTAATCGCGCCACGCTAGATTAATTTTACCCATCAATGCACCGTCCTGACCTGACCGGCTGGAACGGTGATGACGAAGCGCGCGCCCAGATCCGCCTCGCCTTTCTCCTCGATGCGCATGTGCGAGGCATGCACCACCTCCTTGACGAAGCGCAGTCCGAACCCGCCGTTGTCGGAATCGAAGATGCGCTGCCGGTCCATCGCCTCATAGCCCTTCCCATCGTCCTCGACCATTATGGCCGTGGTCTCCCCGAGGTCCTGGGTCCTGACCCGGATGTGCTTGGTGCGGGGAGTGCGCTCGATCTGCGATTGGAACAGTTGTTCGAGGGCGTTCCCGAAGGCCGGGTCCGCCAAAACCTCGATGTCGTCCATCTCCGCGTCGAACGAAGCGCCCTTCAGGTCCACCTTGGAGAGGGCGGCCTGGCAGACCACCGACAGGGAGAACCAGGTCGCAGGCCTTGTGCCCACGCCGCGATAGGTCCTTGCCACATTGAGATAATGGTCGATCTCCGCCGCGTGTCCCATGGCCCTCTCGACATGTTGCTTCACGTCAGGGTCGCGGGAGCGGAAGGAGAGCAGCTGCAGGTCCCCGACCAATGCGGCCAGCCGCTTGGAGAGCTCGTCGCTCATCAGACCGGACATCTCCTCCACCTTGTCATTGGCGGCGATGACGGCGGAATCGGACATGACGCCCTCGGTGACGTCGCGGAACAGGCAGACGAACCCCTGAGGGCGGCGCCTCTGGTCCAGGATCGGCGATGCGCTGGCCTCGACGAACCGTTGCCCGTTCACCGTGGCGACGGAATAGCGCATGTTGGTGGGGACCAGCCCGTTCCTCAAGGCCTCGAGGTCCCGAGCGAAGTGGGGTCGCTCGACCAAGGGGAACATCTCCTCCAAAGGCCTTCCCACCAGTTTCGTGGACGGGTCTCCCGTGAGGACGTTCGAGCCATGGGGTGAGGCGAACGTCACCTTGGCATCGGCATCACAGACGATGATGGCATCGGGGGTGAGGCTGAGCAGGGCGTTGCAGGTCTCCTCGGTCATGTCCATCGGGGGCTCGTCCTGGCAGCTCAGCTCCGTGAAGGTGGCCAGGATCATCTGTTCACCTTGGATGGTGGCGGGCTTGAGGGTGATCCTCACATCGATCGGCGTGCCATCCTTGCGGGAGAGCACGCACTCGATGCATGTGCTCTGCCCGACCCTTCCCTTGGAGGTCAGGGTACGGAACATGTCCTCGGACCGGACGCCGTCCCTTTGGAACTCCGGGGCCAGTTCCCAAGGCCACTTGCCGATGACCTCTTTCGTGCTGCGCCCCAACATCTCAGCGACATGGTTGTTGCAATCGACGATGCGGTCGCTGATCAGCGCTATGCCAGCGGGCACGTTCTCGAAGAGCAGGCGGTACCTCTCGTCCGACACCTTCATGCGTTCCTCCGCTCGGAGGCGCTGGGCGATCTCTCGGCCGTTAAAGACCACGTATGCCTTTCCCTCGTCATCCCTCATCTTTGAGAAGGAGCCTTCGAAATGGGTATAGGTGCCATCCGCTCGCCTCACCCGGAACTCGGCCATGTCCGAGATGCCCACCGCGCCCTCGCGCAGGATGGTCTGGAACATGTTCTTGTCCGCCGGGAAGACCAGTTCGTCCATGCGCACCCCTACCAAGGTCTCCGGGGCATAGCCCAGGACCTTGCGGGCCGAGGGGCTGACGTAGCGCATGGTGGTCTCCAGGTTGGTGATGCAGATGATGTCGAGGGAGTTCTCGATCATGGCGCGGAAACGCTCGGCGTTGTGCTTCACCGCATCTATGGCCTGCCGCTTCAGCACCATGTGGCGCACCAGGTTCTCCAGCTCGGTGAACTGGACCCGGGGGTTGCCGCCCTTGTTGAGATAGAAGTCGGCGCCGTTGTTCAAGGCATCGATGACCACCTCCTCGCGGCCCTTGCCGGTGAACAATATGAAAGGTATGTCTATGCCATGCGAGCGCAGCTCCTTGAGCAGGTCGATGCCGCTCATGGCAGGCATCTGGTAGTCGGAGATGATGACGTCGAAAGGTTTGGCCCGGAGCATGTTCAGGACCTCCCTTGCCGAGGTGCAGGTGGTGACGCTCAGGTCCTCGTTCTCTCCCTCCAAGAACTCCTTGGCCAGGTCTAAAAGCAGTGGATCGTCGTCCACGTACAGTGCTTGAATTACCACCCCATCCCCCCGAAAACGTGCATCCAGGGGATGATAAGTGCATTTTAATTAAATAAACCTTATTAAGATGGATTTGGACAAACGGGCGGCGTTCTCAGGTCCAACTCGTGGTTCATGATGGTGATGCAATGATCGGCGTGGTAGGATATCGGCCCGAGCGAGATCACTGAACCGGTGCGCAGGCGCAGCTCCGCCTCCTCCTCCGGGTCGAGGTCCCGGTGGTCGCTGAGAACGAAGGCCACCTCCCCCTCGAACGGCATTTCCCGGAGCGAGGAGCCGTCCTCCTTCAGGTAGATGATCTGGCACTTACCGTCCAAATCGGTCGAGCACGTCCTTGAAGGACATGGACGGACACGTAGATGCCCGGCGAGGAGCGCACCTCGTCCTTGGCCTTCTTCATCAGTGCGTTGCGCACCAGGGCGCCGTGCTCCTCTCGTCCGGGTTCAGGTAGCGAAGCTCGCTGCCCACGAGGCGCACGGTCTTGGGCGGGTCGCCCGGTCCCTGCAGGACGAGGAACACCTCGACGTCGCGTGCGGATGCCGTGCGACAGGAAGAAGGCGGAGTTGATGCAGCGGAGCAGGACGTCCAGGCGTCCCGCGCCCCCGGCCATGTCGTCCAGCTTGAAATCACCGGTGGTGATGGCCTTGTGCCCGACGATGATGAAGCGCCTCACATCTGACCCTCCAAGCCTTGGCCGCCCAGTCTGCTTCATCAGTTGCTTGCGCAGCTTGCGGTTGCCCATGAAGCCCTTGACCGCCTTCTTGGAGTTGTTGTACTGTTGCAGCAGCTCGCCTCACGTCCTTCGCCTCGACGCCCGAACCCTTGGCGATGCGGTTGATGCGGGAGGACTTGATGAGCTTCGGTTCCTCCATCTCCGCGTCGGTCATGGAGTCCATGATGATGCGGTACTTGTCGAGGCGCTCCTGCGATCTCCTCCACGTTGATCTTGTCCTGCACGTTGCCGGCATGCCCGGGCAGCATGGACATCAGCTTCTTCAGCGGACCCATGTTGGTGAGCATCTCCATCTGGTCGTACATCTCCCTCAGGGTGAAGCGCCCGGACATGATCTTCTTGGTGGTCTCTACGGCCTCCTCCTCGCTGATGTTCTCCTTGGCCGTCTCCAGCAGGGTCTGCGATGTCGCCCATGCCCAGGAGCCGGGATATGAAGCGGGTCGGGTACGAACGGGTCCAGGTCCTCCAGGTGCTCGCCCACGCCGATGAAGACGATGGGGGCCTTGGGTCCGGGCGACGGCGGTCAGGGCGCCGCCGCCCTTGGCCGTGCCGTCCATCTTGGTGATGATGACGCTCGTGACCCCGACCGCGTCGTGGAACGCCTGGGCCTGCGGACCGGCCTGCTGGCCGACCGAGGCGTCGAGCACCAGGATGCGCTCGGATCGGCTTGGCCACGTCGGCCACGTCCTTGATCTCCTGGATGAGGTCCTCCTCCAGGGCGTGCCGCCCGGAGGTGTCGATGATGATGATGTCCATGCTCGGAATGGGCCTTCATGCCCTCCGCGACGATCTTGCACGGCGTTCTTCTCCCCGGGCATGCCGAAGAACTGATACGCCGACCTTGTCGGCGATCTGCTTCAGCTGATCGTAGGCGGCCGGCCGGTGCACGTCGGCGGCGATGACGCCCGACCTTCAGGCCCTTCTTGTGGAAGTAGCGGCCCAGCTTGCCGGTGGTGGTGGTCTTCCCTTGACCATAGAGGCCGACCATCATGATGGTCTGCTTGGTGAGCGGGATCGTCCTTGCTGCTCGCCGAGGATCTTCACCAGCTCCTCGTAGATGATGCGGACGACGTGCTCCTTGGCGGCTCTTGCCGGCCGGCGGCTTCTCGTTGAGCGCCCGCCGCTCCACCTCCTTGGTGATCTCCAGGACCAGCTTGACGTTGACATCGGCTTGGAGCAGCGCCCGCTGGATGTCCTTGGTGATCTCCTTGACCAACTTCTCGTCGATGTGCTGGCTTGGCTATCTTCTTGAGCACGTCCGTCAGCGATTGGCCAAGGTCCTCTAGCACCATATGTCAGAGTCCTCTGCTCGCGGTAAGCTCGTCAGGACTATAATAACCTTCTTTCGGCGATAAAATGCAATGATGGCATTAAATTTGATAGAATAAAAAGGTTTGGGAAGGGCTAGCCTTGTCAGAAGGGATGGGATGCACTCTGAAAACTAGCCCAGACCTTCCCGATATCTACTATCTTTTAAAGAATATTTATAGCTTTCTCTCAATTTAATTCCGTCATGATACGATGAAAAAGTGAGGTTGCACTGATATTATGGATAAAAAGAAAATAAGAGCTGGACGGTGAAGGTTCCGGCTTATAGGTAGCCGGACTTCTGAAGGGCCATCAGGTCTTCGGTGCTGAGCTTCTCGCCCTTCTTGAACTTGTCGAAGATCTCTTCCGCCTCCTTCATGGCGGAGTGACTCGTCCTTCTTCTTCCTGGCCTTGCGGGCCTTCTGCCTCAGGCCGGTGATGATCTTGTCGTAGTCGTGCACCTGGCGGATGTTCTCGATGTGCTTCTTGTGCTCATCGTCGGCCTTGACCTTGTTCTCGATGAACTTCTCCTGGGCCTCGTCGGCTTCCTTCCGCAGGGTGTCGGCCTTCTCGTAGAGCTGGATCATGGCGTCGTGCTCGGTCTGGGCCTTCTCGGCCAGCTCGCGAGACGCGCCTGTGCTGCGCCTCGGCCTGCGTCCTTGGCCTCGCGCAGATCGCGTATGGCATTCTTGACCTCGGCGTTCTGCTCCAGGCTCTTCTCCCGCTCCTTGATCTGCCTTGTCCAGCTGACTTCATCTTCTCGACCAGTTCCTTCTCCTTGTCCTTGGTGAGGACAGAGGTCATCTGCTTGAACTCGAGTTGCTTCAGGTCCTTGCTTCAGCTTGACACTGGGACCGCTGGTCCCTTCTTGGGACTGGTTACCTTCTTGAGCTTGGTAACCTTCTCGTTGACAGCTCGTTGACCTTCTTGTTCCATCTGGTCGCGGGCTGTCCTTGGCAGCCCGGACCTCGACGTTCAACTGTGTCCCGCTCCTCGCGGTGCTTCGCGGCCTCTTCGACCAGCTTCACGGACCTTCGCGTTCAGCTCATCTCTCTTTTGAACCCATTCCTTGGTCTTTTCGTTTAGTTCGTCACGGAGACGCTTGTGCTTCTCCGCCTCGGCGTTGTTCAGTTGCACGCTTCTGTTCGAGGTCCTCTAAAAGTTCGGTCATAACATTCACACTCAGCAGGCTCGACAATTAAAGCGGCTTCGACATAATACATCCCGTTTATAAGATTATCGATAGCTTGAATTCGAAGAACGGGCCATTGCCAGGAACTAACAGGCCATCGTCTTCCTTGTCTCGAGCCCATCGTCCTTTTCCGGCTGAGGCTGCTGGTCCTTGCGCAGCTCGATGTCGTGCCAGTCGTCGTTCCTGGTGTTGTAGCGAACCGTCCTTCATCTCGAACTTGACCTTGAGCTTGCCCTCCTCGTAGTAGACGTGGGCGGTCTTGACCAAGGAGACGTAATAGTTGACCCGCTTGCCCTGCCGGGAGAGCTTGCGTTCCGTGCAGGCGATCAGGCCGAACTGTTCCAGGTCCCGGATGCGGCGATAACAGGCGGCGATGGGGATGCCGATACTGGTCGGAGATGTCCTGAGCGCACTTCGGGCACTCTTACCGTCGCCACCAGGATCTTGACGGCATAGGGGTCCGTGAGCAGCTGTGAGACCGCTAGCATGTCCGGTATGGGTTCCACCTCGACAGGACCGAATGGCCTTTCAATATTAAATCGATTTAACCGGCCATTGTGCCGACGGGCACTTTAGGGATCAAGGTATGCTCATTTCCGGTGGCGTGCCACTGAGCAGCCAATCCACTTCGATGGAGAACTTTCCCTCGTTGAATGAGAACCGTATGGTGCTGACGTTGCATTTGTAGTACTTCACCTTTCGGCCCCTCTTCTTCTCGTCGACGAAGACGGCGTTCAATAGTCCGACCTCCTCCATCATCAGCACGCGCCGGTAGGCGACGGCGATGGGGATGTCACAAGCCTTGCTTATCTCCTGGACGGGAAGTGCGTTGTTGAAGGTAACGCTTAGTATCTTCCCGCCGTATTCGTCGGCAAGTAACTTGGAGATGACCTGATCCCTGGTAATCATTTCCATAATTGGTGAGCGGAACATATTAAAATAAAGCTACCTGGCTGAGAATCAGCCTTGATAATAATAAAAGATAAAATCAGACCGTCTGGTGCCTCAAAGGAGCGGCACCAGGACGGGCTTTAGCACGCCGCCGTCCAAACGCCTCTCCATGTGGTAGTAGGCGGTGAACGGTTTCTGTCCGCAGATGAGCACCGTTCCGTCGATGCTCTCCAGTTTCAGGTGCATCTTGGCCTGGTGGGACAGCTGCGACAGCGAGGCGGATATGGACGTCGCCTCCGCCACGATGACGTTCTGCCCGCGGCGCATGGAGTCGATGAAAGGCATGACCCGGGGCATGGCGTTGCGCCCATAGGTGTCCTCTATGGCATCGAAACCCAGGATGCCGACGTACGGTCCCTTCGCACCGCTCAGCTGGTAGCGCATCTGGTCCCAACGCAGGTCATGCATGGCGTCCTCGCCCTCGACGACGCGGACGAAGGCCGCCTCCTGTCCGCTCTGCTTTCCGGTGTCCAGGACGCTAAGGTAATCGGAAGGACGGTCCAGACCCACCATTCCGCGGATCTGTTTGTCGAGGTGAGCGTAATCGAGGGAGTGCTGCGGGAACCAGACCGCGCCCCGGTGCTTGGAGAGCTGATCGAGCACCAGGTTGGTCTCGAACCAGCGCACCATGTCCTGCGGGACGTTGTCGCCGATCTCGAGGAGGAGCAGACCACCGCGCGGCGCCCCGCCCATGACCTTGTCCAACGCCGCAAAGCCCAGGGAGATGTGCCCCGGTCCGCTCTCCGGCACCGGCTCGTGCTTGGTTGGCAGTGCGATGTCATCGTAGGAGTCGTGCTCGAACACGCGCAACCTGCCGTCCTGCAAAGTGAAGAGATATTTCCAGCGCTGCACGCTTGCGCCGCGCATCTTCTCGATGACGAGCATGCGCACGCGGCGACCGGAACGGGCCTCGTTGACCATGGATATTATGCCGTCGCCCAGGTAGTCCAACAGGGACTTCCCGGAGGTCTCCAGGACGTAGGCGATGTTGGTGTTGGAGTGTTCCACCAGGTCCCTTTGCAACGTCGTGACGATGCGCTGCGCCGGGATGCCATAGTTCTCCGACAACGCCTCGATGCTGTCCAGCACTATGAGCGACTTGGTGGGGAGGTTGTTCTCCACGATGTCGTAGGCCAGTTCCAGCTCGGGCAGCATGGTGCCCATCTCCAGGACGATCGAGCCGTCCTCGGTGCAAAGCTCAAGATCGTCATCATCGGAGGTTATCTCCCCCGCTTCGATCTGTCCCTCCAGCTTGCGAAGTTCGGTGCGGACCACGGTGGGAGATGCCGGTTCGTCCGTCAGGGCCTGGAGCAGGTCCTTGGTGACCCTCATCTCCTCCCGACGCTTGGCATCCAACTCATCGCGCTCCGGTGGGACGGTGCGACGCAGGAAGGCCTTCCCCGCCTTGAGTATCTCGTTCCTTCTGGCCTTTTCCCTCAGCCAGGGGAACTGCCTGAACAGCGCTTCGTCCGAGACGCGCATGGAAAGGTAATATTCGGGCTGCTCGGTGGCAAGCTCCTCGATCAACTGCAAGGCCAAGGTGGTCTTTCCTGTGCCTGCATCCCCTTTGATGATGAGGGAATGGCCCCCGGGGGAACGGAAGAAATCCAAAATCTCGCGGGGTATCCTGCCAGTGCTGACCTTGTCTGCCAAATTGATCGAACCATCGAAGCAGAAACATTATATAAATTAATTTCTGGATGGTTCTCAATCGTCCCTCGCACCCCGTCCTCGACAGGCATGCTGGCCGCTAGGTTCGGAAAATAGAAAAACGATGCGAAAGGGGACGCAAGCTATTATATGAGGCAGGCCTATGGCCCTTACCTTACACCGGAGTGTACGCGCATGCTTCTTTGCCCATTGGACTACCGTTACGGGCGTAAAGAGATAAAGGAGATATTCTCAGAGGAGAACAGGCTCCAGACCCAGCTTCGGGTGGAGGCCGCATTGGCAAAGGCCCACGCCGACCTGGGGACCGTCCCGAAGGCAGCGGCCAAGGAGATCGACCGCAAGGCCGACCTCAGGTACGTCTCCAATGACCGCGTCAAGGAGATAGAGGCTGAGACCAAACACGATGTCATGGCCATGGTCAAGGCCCTGTCGGAGCAATGTGGGGACGCTGGCAAATACGTTCATTTGGGGGCGACGTCGAATGATATCATCGACACCGCCACTGCGATACAGATCAAGCAAGGGTTGGACCTGCTGGAGCAGGACCTGCTGAGGCTCATCAAGACCATGGCGGACCTCGCCGAGAGGCATCGCGATACGATGATGATCGGTCGCACGCACGGGCAGTTCGCCATCCCGACCACTTTCGGCTTCAAGGTCGCTGGCTTCCTCAGCGAGGTCATCCGACACCTGGAGCGCCTGAGGCAGATGCGAGAGAGGGTCTGCGTGGGCAAGATGTCAGGGGCGATCGGCACTGGCGCAGCGCTCGGCACTAACGTAATCGAGCTTCAGGACAAGGTCATGTCCGGACTGGGTCTAGGAGCAGAGGAGGCGGCGACCCAGATCGTCTGCCGGGACCGGTACGCCGAGCTGGTCTCCACCCTTTCGATATTCTGCACATCCTGCGAGCGATATGCCACAGAGGTCCGGAACCTGCAGCGCACCGAGATCGGCGAGGTGGCCGAGGCCTTCGACGTCAAGAAGCAGGTCGGTTCCAGTACCATGGCCCAGAAGAGGAACCCGGTCATTTCGGAGAACCTCTGCGGGCTGGCCCGGGTGGCGCGCTCGTTCAGCATCCCAACCATGGAGAACATGGTGCTTTGGCACGAGAGGGACCTGACCAACAGCAGCGCCGAGCGCTTCATCCTGCCCCACATCTTCGTGCTCACGGATGAGATATTGATCAAGATGGAGATGGTGTTCGATGGCTTGGTCGTCTATCCAGACAAGATGCGTTCGAACTTGGAGAGCGCCAAAGGTATCATCATGGCCGAGCCGGTGATGATCGCTCTGGCCACGAAGGGCTTGGGCCGTCAGGAGGCGCATGAGGTCGTCCGCAAGGCTAGCATCAAGGCCGATGCGGAGGACGTGTTGTTCCGCGACGTGCTGCTCAAGGACAAGGCCGTCCGTTCTTGCATGGACTCCAAAGAGTTAGATTCCATCATGGACCCGAACAACTATCTCGGGGTCGCACCGGTGCTCACTGATCGCGTGGTGAAGAAGGCCAGGGCACTTCTCCCTAAGAAGAAGAATAAGTGATCGGTCTGGCTGGACCATTCGCAAAACATTATATCCCTGTGGATTATACGAGGGTTCCAACGGGCAGCTAGATCAGCTGGAAGATCGCCGCCTTCGCAAGGCGGAGGCCGCGGGTTCAAATCCCGCGCTGTCCACCATTTTCCTAGCTAACCGCGATTATTTCCGGAAAAGGTTTCCTATCTCTTCAGCTCCATCGTTTGCGGAATCATTTTCCCCCAATGGCTTTTGATGGTTGATCATTCTCCTCAAGAACGAACCGCCATATCAACGCCGCGATGATGCATCCGATGATCGGAGCGACCCAGAATAGCCAGAGCTGATCCAGGGCCACCCCCCCTACCATCACCGCTGGTCCAAGGCTCCTTGCAGGATTGACCGATGTCCCAGTTATCGGTATGCCCACAAGATGTATCGCTATTAGGGAAAAGCCAATAGCTATCCCAGCGAACCCCGACGGAGCCTTCTTGCTGGTCGATCCAAAGATCACAAGGAGGAACAGCATGGTCAAAACAACTTCGGCAACAAAGCAAGCTGCAAGTGTAAACCCTCCGGGAGATTGGTCACCATAGCCATTCTGTCCAAGCCCGTTCACCGATATATCGAAATCGGGCATTCCCGAGGCGATCGCCCATACCATGGCGGAGGCAATGACCGCACCGATGCATTGCATTATGATATAGAGAACCGTATCTTTCACACCCATCTTGCCAGCAACGAACATCGCGATAGTGACTGCTGGGTTGATGTGACATCCTGAGATGGTCCCAATCGTATACACCATCATCAAGACAGCCAATCCGAATGCGAATGCAATTCCTGAATTGCCAATGAAAGTGCCCTGAAAAAACCAGGTTGCCGCAAAAACCACTGTACCAGTCCCAATGAAGACAAGCACGAACGTTCCTAACATCTCAGACAAATACTTTCTCAGACCTTCCAAACAGCTCCCCCCTTTGGGTAAAATTCAATTGAACAATCAATAATATATTCTCTTTGGCGACTCGATGGAGAAACATCAAATTGGTCTTGTACCTCTAAATATCCCGAGAATTAGAATAAATGAAAACAGGAAACCGTATAGCTTATCTCATAACCCCTGCGAAAAGATTCGTTTGTTTTTCCTATCATAGGAAATTTCGATACTCTCGCCCTTCAATTTCTTAGATAGCATTTCCGCGCTGTCTACCACTCACACTGCTTTTTCATAAATTGCCCATTTTTGGTAACGAGGTCTTTTTGGAACCGAGCCTATTGGGACATCACTCTGCTCTGATCCTCGTAATCAAGCTCGAGATAGGGGATCGTCGTAAGAGTGTTGCTGTACCCTAAGGTGAAGAGCGTATTTGGAAACTTCACGGAGGGGTTCTTATTTTGGTGATTCCTCTGTTCCAAGTAGCAAATTTTTTTTACCTGGAATAGGGAATTTTCTAACCTTCAATCAGCCTCGAAGAGCTGCATTATAATAAAAATTAAAAATCATCCAAAGAATAGATAATTTCACTCAAAAAGCAAAGAAATATGTAGGTTCGTCTCACGAATTGTGCTCATTAGAGGTTACCAATCTCCAAAAAGACAAGGAAACGGTGGATAATCATGAAAAACAATCCTGAAATTATTAGCCGCACAGTCCTACCAATCCCTGAGCGTCCGTTCATTGGACCGGTCATGTTCGACGCCAAGGACCCTAGCTCGAAGTTTCCACCGATCGAACCGTTGCGGCCGCCAAAGGGCGCTCCCAACGTGCTTTTAATCTTGCTGGATGACGCGGGTTTCGCGGCGATGAACACTTTCGGAGGTCCGTGCACGACGCCGACTGCTGATCGCCTGGCCGCTGGCGGCCTCACCTACAACCGTTTTCATGTCTGTGCTCTATGCGCGCCGACTCGACAGGCATTGCTCACCGGCCGAAATCATCATGCGGTCGGGATGGGGACTATCCCTGAAGTGGCGACTTCAGCGCCGGGGTATAGCTCCATCCGGCCAAAGTCTGCCGCTCCTTTAGCGGAGATCCTGAAACTCAACGGCTACGCGACCGCTCATATCGGCAAGTGCCACGAGGTGCCAGTTTGGGAGACAAGCCAGATGGGGCCTTTTGATGCTTGGCCTACTGGTGGAGGCGGCTTTGAGCACTTCTATGGTTTCTTTGGGGCGGAGACAGACTATTACCGACCGGACCTGTACCAGGGCACCACGCCAGTCGAGCCGCCAAAGAAGCCGGAGCAGGGTTATCACTTCGACGATGACATCGCCACCCACGCGATCGAATGGGTGCGCCAGCAAAAGGCGCTCATGCCGGACAAGCCGTTCTTCCTCTACTTTGCACCCGGTGGCACGCACGCCCCGCACGCTGTGCCCGTGGAATGGTCCGACAAGTACAAAGGTATGTTCGACCAGGGTTGGGACAAGCTGCGCGAGGAGATCTTCGCCCGCCAGAAGCAGCTAGGCGTCATTCCCGCCGAGGCCGAGCTCACCGAACGACCGAAGGAGATCCAAGCCTGGGAAGAGGTTCCGGACACTTTGAAGCCTGTGCTGGCGCGCCAGATGGAGGTCTATGCTGGTTACATGGAGCACACTGACCATCAGGTCGGACGTGTGGTCGATGCACTCGAGGACATGGATATCCTGGACGACACGCTGGTGATCTATATCACAGGCGACAACGGTGCTTGTGTCGGGGGTGGGCAGTATGGCACGTTCAACTGGATGATTACGATCAATGGGGCATCAGATATTGAGACGCCCGAGTTCATGTCGGCTCGCATTGACAAGTTCGGCACGCCGGAGGCCCTCAACCACTACGCGGTCGGTTGGGCTCACGCCATGGACACGCCTTACCAATGGGTGAAGCAGGTCGCTTCGCATTGGGGTGGTACTCGAAACGGAACGATCGTGCACTGGCCAAAGGGTTTCAAGGGGCGGGGAGAAATCCGCACCCATTTCAGCCATGTGATCGACATTGCGGCGACCGTGCTCGACGCGGCTGGGATTCCCGAGCCTGGGTTCGTGAATGGTGCCCAGCAGATGCCGCTGCAGGGGCAGAGCCTCGTCCCATCCTTCCGAGACGCGAGCGTGCCCGAGTTCCGCGCGACGCAATACTTTGAGATGTTTGGCAATCGCGGCATCTATCACGAGGGCTGGACTGCTTGCACGAAGCACGGCAACCCGTGGATGGCGTGGGCGGAGCTTCCACTACTTGACGACGATGTGTGGGAGTTATATGCCCCCGATGACTGGACTCAAGCCCACAACTTGGCGAAAGAAATGCCTGAGAAATTGCTGGAGCTACAGCGCCTGTTCCTGATTGAGGCAGTCCGTTACAACGTGCTTCCGATCGACGACCGGAAGGTGGTCAAATTCAATCCCGATCTTGCGGGTCGTCCAGAGCTAATCCGCGGCAACACTCAGATGCTATTCTCTGGCATGCGAGGCCTCCCAGAGAATATCGTCCTCAATGTCAAGAACAAATCGCATGCTGTTACCGCCCAGATCGTCGTTCCCAAAGTCGGCGCCAAAGGTGTCATCATTGCACAAGGAGGCCTATTCGGGGGGTGGAGCATCTATGCAAAGGATGGTCGCCCGACCTATTGTTATAACCTTCTCGGTCTGCAGTATTTCAAGATCGAAGGTAGGAAAACGATTCCATCAGGTGAGCACCAGGTGCGGATGGAATTCTCCTACGACGGAGGCGGCTTGGGCAAGGGAGGCAACGTCTCTCTCTACATCGATGGTGAGAAGATTGGCGAGGGGCGCGTCGAGAGGAGTACACCGATGCTCTTCTCCTTGGACGACAAGACCGATGTTGGTAGCGACAACGGCACGCCCGTAAGCAACGACTATAACTCCGACGAATCAAGGTTCAATGGCCGGATCGACTGGATTCAAATCGATCTTGGGAAGGATGCTGAAGATGCCGACCACTTGATCACCCCGGAGGAACGGTTCAGGGTCACTCTGGCCCTACAATGACGAAATCGCAAGATGCTAGTAATTCGAGCTGGTCTCCATTGAAAGGGGAAAAATGAATTATCCCTCAGAGACACACGATACACTGTCGGAAAACAGAAAAGGTAAGGATTGGCATCGATAGGGAAAATGTTCCAAGGCCGACCGGTGCGGAGA
>CAWDXN010000009.1:0-287640 GCA_963806355.1 Methanomassiliicoccaceae archaeon
CCCGATCACCGTGGCCGAGGACATACTCGGACCGCGCATCAAGGAGGTGGCGAGAGGCATCTCCCCGAACAACATCGACCAGGCGGTGGACGCGGCCCGACTGCTCGGCGTACCGGTCATGTGCCTTCATTCCTGCACCGATAACCTTGTGCAACGCTTCCTTGAAGATTACTTGAGAGGAAAGAGGCCGGAGCGAGTCTCAGACATACTCGCCGCGCTTCTCGAACTTCCCGAGTACGACCGCGCCGCCCGCAACAACAGCTACCCAGAGGTGCTGGTGGGTGACAGGGGACGGCGGGCCGGCAAGGTCATGGTCAAGATGACCGGGGGCACCTCCATGCCCAAGGACGCCTACGAGAACCTGGCCAAGGCCGGGGTCGGCACCGTCGTGTGCATGCACGTACCGGAGAATCACATAGAGGAGGCTCGGAAGAGCCATGTTAACATCGTCATCTCTGGCCACATGCCCTCCGATTCGCTCGGCGTCAACCTCCTGGCGGACCGTGTGGAGGCATTGGGCGTGGATATCGTTCCCTGTTCTGGCTTCATAAGGGTGAGGCGACCTTGACCGCCCGAGGCTCAGGGCCACGAATATTCAAGGACCAGGCCAAGCTCTCCTTCGATTATGTTCCAGACAAGCTGGTTCACCGTGAGGCGCAGATGGCGAGGCTTTGGAGCCTGTTCCGCCCGGTGGTGGAGAGCTCCATGTCCCAGACCGCCCTGCTGGTCGGGAACGTCGGTACCGGCAAGACCGCCACCACCAAGCGTTTCTGTCTGGACCTGGTGAAGGAGGCCCAGGGTCAAGGGAAGGTCCTGGACTTCGTGATCGTGAACTGTAGGCAGCGCAGCTCCGAGAACGCTGTCCTGCAGCGCATCATCGCTCACTTCGACGAGCGCTACCCCGACCGGGGGTTCTCCACGGCGGAGATGCTGCGCTCCATCACCAAGCACATCGAGAAGCGGCATATGCACCTGGTCGTCGTCTTGGACGAGGCCGATGTGCTCATCAAACGAGGCGCTTCCGATCTGATCTACCAGCTCTCCCGATTCGATGAGGAGAAGATATCGCCCCGACCTTCCATCTCGTTGATCCTGGTCTCGCAGAAATATGTGCTGGACATGCTGGACCCTGCCGCCATGTCCACCTTCCGTCGGGCCAACGCCATCCGCTTCGACCGTTACACCGTGGAAGAGCTGGGGGACATCGTCGCCGCCCGTGTCGACCTGGCGCTGTTCCACAACGTCATAGACGATGGCTCGGTGCAGCTCATCGCCGACATCGCCGCCGAGTTCGGCGACGCCAGGTTCGCCATCGAGCTCCTGGATCGCGCTGGGATGCTTGCGGAGGAGGAGAGGGCGGAAAGGATCGTCCCCGAGCACGTCCGCGCCGCCAAGGCCTTGACCTACTCCGTGGTAACGGAATCGAAGATAGAGGAGCTGGACCGCCAGCGCAAGCTCGTCCTGCTGGCCATCGCCCGCGCCATGCGGGACCACGCCTTCGTCACCACGGGCGAGGCGGAGAAGGCCTACCGTATCGCCGCCGAGGAGCACAAGGAGAAGCCCCGCGCCCACACCCAGTTCTGGGAGTACGTCCAAGAGCTGTCCAACGCCGGCCTCATCACCACCAAGGTGAGCGGGGACCCTTCGGGCGGTAGGACGACCTATATCTCATTGCCAGATATACCGGCCAAGGTGCTCCGCGAACGCCTAGAGGACATGCTCAGCCTTTGAGACATGGTCAAAAGCATATACGACGTGCAACAATGGCTAAAATGGGGAAAAGGATGCTCGAGACTCCTCTGCACGACTCGCATGTTGCCCTCGGGGCAAGGATGATCGAGTTCGCCGGTTGGGAGATGCCGGTCTTTTACAGCGGCATCAACGAGGAACATCAGGGCCGTCCGTAAGGCCGCTGGACTGTTCGACGTGTCCCATATGGGCGACATGGTGCTGCGCGGTAAAGGAAGCAAGGAACTGCTCCAGAAGCTCATTACGAACAGCGTCGAGGACATCCCAGTGGGCAAGGGGGTCTACTCGCACATCCTTAATGATGAGGGTATGATCATCGATGACACCATAGTCTACCGCACCGACCTGGAGGAATATCTTCTGGTGCCGAACGCCTCCAAGGTGAAGGACGTCCTGCAGTGGTTCCGCTCCCACGACCCTGCCGACCATGTGGTGGACATCTCCGACCGGGTGGCCTGCCTGGCCGTTCAGGGCCCTAAGGCCATCGACATCGTGCGGCGGGTCAGCCGTGTGCCTATCGACAACATCAAACGATTCCATTTCGGTCTGGTCGATGCCGACGCCCCCGCCCCGGATGGACTACTTTGGAACGGTAAGATAATGGCCGCCAGGACCGGTTACACCGGTGAGGACGGCATGGAACTGTTGATAGACTCCAAGCGAGCGGTTTGGCTCTGGGACCGCGTCCTCGCGGAGGGCATGAAAGACGGATTGGTACCGGTCGGGCTGGGCGCCAGGGACACGCTGCGCCTGGAGATGGGCTACCTGCTGTCAGGCACCGACTTCGATGGGCGCCAGAGCTCGCTCCAGACCGGGCCTGAATGGGTGGTGAAGTGGGAGCATCACTTCGTCGGGAAGAGGGCTTTGCTCGAGCAAAAGAAACGGGACGACCTCCCCAGACTGGTGTGCCTGGAATTGCTGGAAAAAGGGATCCCCCGCCACGGTTACAGGATCGGGTTCGATGACAAGGATGTGGGGACGGTCACAGGCGGCACCTTCTCGCCCTGCCTGCACAAGGGCATCGCCATGGGCTACGTGCCACCGTCCCTGGCCAAGGAGGGGACCTTATTGGATGTGATGATCAGGGACAAGGCCGTGCCGGCGCGAGTGGTGCGGGCCCCGTTCTACCGGAAGGGATAGCATGGACAGGACAGTCACAGAGACCCTCATCGATCTGCTGCTCATCCGCAGCGACCACAATGACGACAAGAAGGAGATGGTGGACTACGTCACCGGTTGGCTCAAGGACCTGGGGGCGGAGGTGGACGTTGTGGGGGACCGGGAGAGCCCGGCCATCATCGCCTACAACGGGGTGAACGGCCTGGCCCTGTCGGGTCATCTGGACACCGTCCCCGTGGGTTCGAACTGGACCATGGAACAGGGCGAGGTGGAGTCCGGGCGCGTGTATGGAAGGGGAGCTGCGGACATGAAGGGGGCCTGCGCTGGCATGCTCCATGCCGCCAAGGCGCTGATGGACCAGGACATCGACTTCTATGTGCTCTTCACGACCGATGAGGAGGTGCGCATGAACGGGGCGCGCTCATTGCTGAGGACGCACGCAGTGAAGAACGCCAGCGCCATCGTCATCGGTGAGCCGACGGACCTTCGGGTCGCCTATAGGGAGAAGGGCGTCTCCACCTTTGAGCTCTACACCAAAGGTAGAACGGCGCATGCAAGCATGCCTTGGCTCGGGGATAACGCCATCATCCGCATGGGCAAGCTGCTAGGCAAGATCGATGAATATTCCCAAGAGGTGCGAGCGGAGGGAAGGGACGTCACAGTGGGCGCGACGGTGGTCCAGGGCGGAGAGAAGAGCAACGTCATACCAGACCGGTGCAGGGTCGAACTGGATGTCCGGTTCCCTTTCCCTTTGCAGGCCAAGGACGTGGAGGTAGGATTGAGGCGAAAGTTGGAAGGCTACGAATACGAGCTCCGGGTCCCTTACGAGCAACCGGCCTTCGAGACCAGTCCTGACACCCCATTGGTGCGGTCCGCCCTGAGCTTCCTGGGCACGGAGGCCATCGTCGTGCCTTACGCGACGGAGGCTGCCGTCTACAGTGCCGAGGTCAAGGACATAGTCATATGCGGACCGGGAAGACCGGAGATGGCCCATGCACCCGACGAATATGTGGAGAAGGACAAGTTGGAACGGTCCATATCATTGTACGTGGAGCTTGCGAAGCAGGTGGCTCAGGGATAGGCCCTGGCCACGGTGCGCGGGAACGGCACCGCGTCCCTGATGTGCTCCAATTTGCACACCCAACGCAAAACCCGCTCCACCCCCAACCCGAAACCGGAATGCGGCACCGAACCATAGCGACGCAGATCAAGATACCATTGGTAGGCGTCGACCGGCACCTGTTGCTCCGCCAAGCGGGCCATGATTATGTCTATGTCCGTTTCGCGCTCGCTTCCGCCGATTATCTCGCCATATCCCTCTGGCGCCAACAGGTCGGCGCACTTCATGGTGCGGGGGTCATCCTGGTCCTGTTTCATGTAGAAGGCCTTGCACCCTATGGGGAAGTTGGTGACGAAGGTCGGGATGGTCTCCTCTTGGGTCACCGCCCGTTCCTCCGCTGCGCCCAGGTCACAACCCCACGCGATTTCGATGCCCTTTCCCTGCAACCTTTCGATCATGTGGGTGTAGGTAACACGTTTGAAGGGGGGCACGATGGCCTTGAGCTGTTCGATGTCGCGGCCTAGCAAGGCGAGCTCCTCCTTCCTTTCCCTTACCACCTCCTGGACCATGGCGGATACGAGCTCCTCCTGGATCTTCATGTTCCCGATGTTGTCCACCCAGGCCTCCTCCAGCTCCAGGTGCCAGAACTCCGTGAGATGCCTGGTCGTGCGTGATTTCTCCGCCCGGAAGGAGGGCGTGAGGGCATAGACCCGCTCCAGGGAGAACATGATGGCCTCAAGGTACATCTGGGCGCTCTGGCTTAGATAGGCCTCTCGATCGAAGTACTTGAGCTTGAAAAGGGTGACGCCGCCCTCGCAGGCGTTCTGAGTGAAGATGGGGGGAGTGACCTCGAAGAAACCGTTCTCGTCCAACCAGTTCCTCGCTCCCATGAGCAGGCTGGCCTTGACCTTCATGACCGCCGTCTGCTCCCTAGACCGTATCCAGAGGTGGCGGTTGTCAAGCAACAGCTCCTCGCTCTGATATTCGGTGATGGGAAATGGCGGGGCAGGCCCGATGAGGCGGAAGCCTCTTGGCCCTGAGCTCGTGGCCCCCGGGGGCACGGTCGTCCTTGTGCACGGTGCCGCGCACCTCCACCGAGGACTCGATGGTGGCCCCCACCGCTTGCTCGAACTCGGGGTCGGGGAGATTGCCCTTCTTGATGGTGACCTGGACTATGCCTGTGCTGTCCCTGAGCACCGCGAATACTATCTTGCCGCTGCTGCGGGTTCGATACACCCAACCCCGAACCTGCACCTCCTCTTCGCCTGGTGGGTTTTCCAGGAGATCTCGGATATGGGAGAAGCCTGCCATTTTAACGAACGACCTGCCTGAACATCATCGTCCGGATATCTTTTCCTTTCGGTTTGTCAAATGACTTAGCTGGCGAACAACTCTTATCTATTCGGGTCGGGATTGTTGGCCGTGCTCGTACGGCCCGCGAGCCATAGAGGACCTTCCCGGATCTGATGCGTATTGAGCGCGAATGCTTTGGCAGAGAGCGTTTCTCCCGTCGGTTTTTAATCTCTTTGCTGGAGGACCAGGAAGTGGACGTGCTCATCGGCATGGTGGAAGGCGAAGTGGTGGCCTCTGCGATGGTGCTTCATGATCCTTCTGCCATCCGGTCACGCATATTGTCTCTCGCCATCATACCTGGGGAGCAAGGGCATGGGCGCAGCAAGCCCCTCCTGACCCACATAGAGGAGCTGGCAAAGCAACGTGGTTCGTTGATCATCTTCCTGGAGGTGAGGGTGGAGAACGAGGCGGCCATCAACCTTTACCTAGGCCGGGGATATCGCATAGGCGACCGCATCCCTGACTTCTTTGGCAGGGGAGAGGACGCCTGGTACATGGAAAGGGCGTTGCTTTGAGTGATACTTCGGTCGTTTTTTGACAATGACCGTCACCCAGATATCTCTGGGATTGGGAGCGTTCAGAAAACACTTTATATATAACTTAGTATTCGGGCAAATATCGAAACGCTCTTTGGACATAGTCCCGGGGTTGGTCATAATGGAAGAGTCACTGTGCAACGTCGAGTTCCTTAAGAACAACAACACTTACATCGCCCGAGTGCAGAGCGAACTTGGTGGACTTAGGGAATATCAGAGCCCTAGTCTGGAAGAGGTCCTTGAGCAGGTGATCATCGACCTGCAAGAGGAGTTCGAGACCTCGATGTGAGCGCCTTCGGGCGATATCTGAGGATGAAAAGGGGATCAGGTTGGGGTCGGAGAGGATGTTGATATGGCCAATGGAGAGCGGGAAGGCTATGATACCGTCATGTCCTCTTATTATGGCGATGACCAGGTCACCGCCATCATCAACCTGAAGGTCGATACCAAAGAAGCCGACGCCATAGCCGAGAGGGTTTCTGGCTATGATATCGTCGAGGATGTCTTCCTTGTCACTGGTGACACGGACATCGTGGTGAAGACCAAGTTCAAGAACTATAACCAGCTGAAAAGGTTCCTGGTCGAGGAGATCTCAGCGATCTCCGGGGTCAAGGACACGAAGACCCTGATGGTGGTCACCACCTTCAAGGAAAGAGGGGAGAAGAAGTTCGACGCCGACGACGTATAGGTCAAGGCGGTATCACGTTCAAGGAGGTAATTTGCTTATGGCAGAGATCGACCCGAAGGTTAAGTTGAATCAGATCATCGAGGTGTTGGACCAACTGGCAGAGGACACCTCGGTGCCACGTAACATCAGAAGGGGCGCCACCGAGGCGAAAAACCGTTTGGAGAAGAACGAGCCCATGGACGTCAAGGTCGCAGGGGCCATCGGAAAGCTGGATGACCTGGCCAACGACCCCAACATACCGATGCACGGTCGTACCGTGATCTATAGGATAATCTCCGAACTGGAGAACGTCCTGAAGGTCGTCAATAAGTGAGCCATTGCAATTACTGGCACTGGCCCCACAAAAATTTTTATCTGGATAGCGCCATGGGCGGCACATCGCGGGTATAGTCTAGTGGTTAGGACAGAAGCTTCCCAAGCTTCGAGCCCGGGTTCGAATCCCGGTACCCGCACTCACATCATATCATTTCGGGGAAAGTAATTATTGACAGAGCCCCTCATGTTTCTCATGGACAACAATCCTTATGACCTGTTCCTAAAGGAATGCCCAGAGCTGGCACGGCGGTTCGATGAGTTGGTTGATGCCCAGAAGGCGATGCCTGGTCTCGATCCGAAGATGAAGCAGTTGATCAACATAGCGATACAGACCGCAAACCGGAACCCCCGTGGCGTATTCTTCCACGCCATGATGGCCAGGAAGTTCGGGGCGAGAAGGGAGAAGGTGGTGGGAGCGGTTTCCATGAACCTCCACCTGAGCGGACTGGCCACGGTCCTCGATTCCTTGCCTGCGGCGATCGATGGCTACGAACATATGGATTGACCCTGTGGGCTAGACCCATTGGTGCCATCATCCTCCCCCGATGGAATTGGGGACGGGCGGACCGGGTCACCATCCAAACGCCCAGCTGAGGGTCATGACGACGAACATGAGCAGCGCAAATACCAACACCCAGATGATGGGGTGGCGGCGGTTCAGCCGGCGAGCGAACCAGTAGGCGATGGCCCCTGCGATGGTTATCGCGATGGCCCGGGAAAGCATTAAGGCATATACTTCCCCTGGGAAGAGAATGTAGGGGAACACTATCAAGACGGCCATCAGCACCTCAACGATGACAAGGGAGAGGATGGTGAGGAGATCGTTCCGATCTGCTCTATACTCCTTATCTTCGGGGACCTGTGGCTCCGCCTCAAGGTAGGTCCCCATCACCTTCTGTCTTCTAGGTTGATCAAGATTGCGTCCAGTGCCAGTGGCGATGTCGTCATCGATGCTCTCTCTCGCCTTCGCATCTGATGGGTGGCTCCAGAGCCGTCTCAGGATGCGATCGCCCTCCGCCTCGTTGACCTTCGAACCATAGATGGAGGTCCACCCATCGATCAGCCCCCAAGTGGCGTTGACGGATAGGGCGATGATCACCGTGAATAGCAGGGCATAGGAGCTGTTGGGGTCGGAGAAGCTAAACATCAACCCGGTGGAGACCGAGGCCATCCACACCCCGCTGAACGCCTCGCTGAGGATGTCACCGATGGACAGGTGGGATGTGAGGAACTTGCTTATTGGGTTCTTATAAATGAGTCGACGAAAGGGATGCCCCTCAACATGGGATTCGATATCGAAGTTCATCAGCTTCATGGGCATCCCATCCATCGATACTCCCCCTACAAATCCCTTTGGCCCTTCAGGTTCCGCGATGATACTTCCGCTGGTACCGTTTGATGAGACGGTCCGCCTGAAGGGCATCGGATATCTGGTCAGGATCAAGGAAGAGGAGATAGATCAGACATGCTGAGGCGGCCAGGAGACCTCCTCCCAGGTCCGTCATCATGTCCGAGACGGAATCGGCCAGGGAATATTGCATCGGCGTGTTGATGGTGACGTCTAGTACGAACTCCAACACCTCCCAAGTTACGCCTAGGCCCATCGCGAAGATGATCATGAAAAGAGGGTAGGTCAGGGGGGGCAGTCTGACCGACCGGGCGTGGTGGTTAATGAGGATGAGCAATAGGAAGATCACGCAAGCGGACAGTCCGATGGCCATGGTATGGGTCAGCTCATCGAACCAGTATATGCGCCCATAATAGTCGTGAAGGATGCCGAAGCTATGCAGCCAGAGCAGGAAGAAGTACCATAAGGCCATCCATAAAGGGAAGGTGATGAGACGGTATTGTCGGAATATTATGGGAATGGAAGCCAGGAACATGCAGGCGATGGCCGAGCCGGCGGAATAGTAGAACCCTCGGTCGAAGGCCTCGAAGGCCACGAGGACGAGAAAGAAGACCGTCACCAGGAAGGCGATGAACTCGCAGAGCCCTTCCCTCTTCATGCCTTCCCCTCCAAAGGTTTCTTCCAGTACGGTTGATAGATGGACAGCGCCCCTCTGCCGTACCGTTTCACCGCCCAACCGATGCCGATGCATCCGAAATAGGCCCAAGTGAGCTGGACCATAGCCACCCGGTTGTCGTCATTTAGATATGCGGTGCCTAGGTAATAATCTGAGATGAACTGAAGGATGATCGCGGTTGCGCACAACGTGAAGGCAAGGAAGACCAGGCCCCAGGTGAGCAGGGCCCAGTTGAGGCGTATGGGTGTACCGACGCATATGCTGAGGAAGGTCAGGAACGAGACGGAATAATAAGCAGTGGTGGCCAACAGGTTCTCCCAGGCTCCGTCTGACGCGGGGTCGGCCCCGATCAGAAGGGCGAATGCGAAAAGGAGCATGGGTATGGCCACGAGGAGGGCCGCGCCTGCGGGGACGATCCTGTCCTTGGAGCGGTGCGCCAGCGCTGGGGCGGCCATCGCAAAGGTCGACCACAATGCCAGGAAGGCCCACACAAGCTCTTTCATGGAGACGAAGAATAAGGCCATCATGGCGATGAGGGCCCAAAGTCCCCATGAAGGCCGGGGGTCGGTCCTTCCTTCATGCATGCCGAGGCCCAATAACGAGCCAATAGATAAAATCGACCGGGGCCCCATCAGGGGCGACTGCCTCATGTGGTCACGCCATTGGGGACGGCGACTCCCTCCCCCCGTCGGACCATCTCTTGAGCCCCTAGCTTCTTGGCGTCACGCAATGCGTCCTCTATTAACGCTAGGGAGCAGGTGCGACTGTGGTGAACCAGGTTTAGCTCGTTGGCGAAGTCCTTGGACAACCCTTCGAAGCGCTCGACCTCGCCCACCCCAGTGTCGATGAAAAGACATCGGCTATAGCCTTCGAAGAGTATGCGAAGGAAGTACATCGGATCATAGCCCTGGTCTACCATCGAATCCAGGTGAAGCTCGCGGATGGCGCCCTTGATGCCGAGCTCGGCCCACCCCGGAGAGTTGAACCATGTGCCAGTGGCGATACGTTTCTCCTCTTCGTAACCGACCGGGGTCAGAAGCGTGGCGATGCAATCGTCGCCCTCCAACATGACCGTGGGCACCTTTACCTCCTTGGTGACCCCCTTGAGGGATTGGCAGATGGCATATCCTAGAAGGACGGCGTCCACCTTTCCCTCCAGCGCGTTCAGCTTCTCGATGATGGTATACTTCATCTTTTCCGGCTCGGTATGAAGCCCAAAGTCCAGGTACTCCTTGTGGACGATGTCGGGGTCGTTCTCGATGACCTTATCGATCTCTCTCTTGAGGATCTCGCACGCCACAACGCCTATCCTTATCCTGACCACCGGCGATTAGAGGGCCCCCTTGATTTATAAGGTTTATTCCAGAACCTCTGCAGAGCCTTTTCCGTCGTTCGGTCTCCAGCGTACCCCACGAGGTTTCCTCTCGCTCCCCGTCCCTTTAGGTGCTTGGCACTATAACGGCTGCCGAAGAGGGTGAAGTTGATGTATGGGCCAATGAGCAAACCGGCCAGAATGTAGCCGAAGATGATGCTCTGCTCCACCACCTGGCAATGACCGCGCCGATGAAGGCCACACCATCATGATGATACCAACTCGAGCACCAGATGTTCCTTCATCATGTTCAAGGCCAATCTCTTCCACCTAGAGACGTGGCACGTCACATGGATGCAAATACTGCGCCAGGTGCCGCTTGCCCTAGCGAGACCAGTGCATAGCTGTCTCTCGTCGAATGTTGACCTAAGTGCATCCCGCCACTGTTATTCCAAGGTCGATATAATAATTTATCCTGAAGGGTGCATATGGGGGTTCGTCATCCTCAGGCCTGAGAAAAGGACCAGAGGAAGGGACGGAGACCATGATCGAGCTGGACGGAAGCGAGGGCGAGGGGGGTGGACAGATCCTTCGCACCGCCCTAGGGCTGGCAGCGTCTACTGGCCAGGCCTTCCGCATCGTAGGGCATAAGGGCCAACCGCTCGAGGCCGGGCCTGGCCGCCCAGCACCTTGCGGCGGTCCAATGCGCCGGGAAACTGTGCGATGCGAGGATGGAGGGTGCCACTCTGGGCAGTCAGACCCTCGTCTTTGAGCCCAGTAAGGCCCCATCGGGTGACCATGTGGTGCATGTGGGCACTGCAGGCAGCGTCACTCTGGTATTGCAGGCCGGCATTCTAGCCTCTGCAAGGGCGGAGGGCCAAGTCCGATTGGAGGTGCACGGAGGTACCGACGTACCGTTGTCGCCCCCGGCATCGTACTATCGCTTGGTGCTCATCCCGTTGTTGTGCCGAATGGGTCTGAATGTGAAGATGGACCTGGTACAGAGAGGGTTCTATCCAGAAGGGGGTGGTGTGGTCGTGGCGACGGTCTCCGCCCCGTCGTCGGTCGACCCTTTGGACCTGAGGGCCCGAGGATCGCTTCTAGAGGTGGGCGGGGTCGCCTTCTCCCGAAACCTCCCTGAGCACGTGGCGAGACGCATGGCGAGCGAGTGCCGCCATCGGTTGGTCGATGTGCCGGCCGTTAGGATCGATTTGGACCAAGGCAACGGGCCGTCGACCGGGGCAGGGGTGGTGCTGGCCGCCCGGTCCGAGAATGGATTGGTCGGTGCCTCCTGCCTGGGCGAGAGAGGCGTCAGCGCCGAGAAGGTGGCTGAGCTTGCCGTCCAAGGGTTGAGGGCCGAGCTCGCCGCATCGCTGGACGTCCATGCGGCCGATCAACTGCTGCCCTTCATGGCATTGGCATCAGGACCTTCCCACTTCACCGTACGTACGGTCAGCGACCATCTGCGCACCCAGATGTCCACTGTGGCCGGTTTCTTGCCTGTGAGCTTTGAGGAGAGAGGCCCCGGTCCTGTTTCCGTGAGCGTGCTGCCTAACCGAACATGATCTCGCGGGAGCGCCGCTTGGCCATCTCCTCGGATGAGGAGGTCTTCTTGTTGATGTCCTTGAGCGCCTGCTCGATCAGACCCGCCTCCTCCAGGAGGGGCTTCGTGTCCAGTTTGGTGTGCAGAAGGATGCGGTCTATGACCTCTACCGCCGCCGCGGCCGCACGGGCGTCCGGATACTCCGAATGGGCCTCGGAAAGTATGGATATGACATCGAAGTCGCGGTTCACCCCCTCGTTGAGCAATACCCCGGCCAGACCGAGGACCACTCCGTTGTTGAAGGTCGGAATGTTGTGGGCGGCCAGGAGCTCCCTGGCCTTGGGGGTCGAGCCCACACCATAGACCAGTATCTCCTCCTTCTCCCTCCTCTTGGTCTCCTCCTCGTCCATCTCCACCAGGGGCAGGCCCTCGGCGTTGCTGGCGACGCCTTCCGGGGAGATGACCATCTTGCATTTCTTTTCCTCCACCCAGTCCATGAAGGTGATGGCGAGGGACTTGAGGATCTCCTGGGGAGGTTCGAACTCCGATACCATGACCACGATCTTGTCCTGATGGTCCCCCTTGGCCTTGCCAGCGTAGATCCGCACCGGGCTGTGGGGGATGCCGTCACGGACTATTGATACGGATGGCATGTAAGGGGAATCGAGCACGGCCACCTGTTCCAGGCCGAGCAAGGTGACGATGTAATTGGCAGCGATGGAGCCCACCAGGCCGGTGCTGGAGAAGCCCTCGATAACATAGGCCCCCTTGAGATTGTTGGGCCTGATCTCGATGATGTCGAAATCGTTCATCGGGCGACATATCAGGACCGCATTTATTTAGAAGTTGGTGGGGGTCCGGTGAAAAGGATTATGCACCAGCTAGCTGAATCGCCCATTATGAGGCCCGAGGTCCTGGTCAACTGCGCCATGTCGCCGGACGGCAAGATCGCCACCAAGGAAAGGA
Organism: Methanomassiliicoccaceae archaeon; assembly: GCA_963806355.1. Classification (GTDB taxonomy): domain Archaea; phylum Thermoplasmatota; class Thermoplasmata; order Methanomassiliicoccales; family UBA472; genus JACXTP01. The sequence continues at coordinate 12,666 of CAWDXN010000009.1, forward strand.
GGCAGGTCCGCATATCCTCCGAGGAGGACCGGGAAAGGGTGAGGAGGCTCCGTTCCTCTTGCGGGGCCATCCTGGTCGGGGTGGGCACCATCCTGGCGGACGACCCCCATCTCACGGTAAAGGGCGTGAAGAGGGAACGGAACCCCTTACGGGTGGTGCTTGACCCTAGAGGCAGGACACCGGACACGGCGATGGTGCTGGACGACCGAGCCCGAACGCTCATCGTCACCCTGGAGGCGACCGACAAGGTCTGGAACGGTGCGGAGACCTTCCGTTGCGGACGGGACACGATCGACCTGGACAGGTTGATGGGGGAGCTTGAGCGCAGGGGTGTCGAGAGGTTGATGGTGGAAGGCGGTGGGGAGACCATTTGGCGATTCTTCAAGGCGGGGCTGGTAGACCGATACTTCATCTACATCGGGGACCGCGTCTTCGGCGGGCGGGAGGCCCCCAGCCCAGTGGACGGGGACGGCTTCCGCTTCGAGGATGGCGTACCGCCTACGCTTGGTGTCCTGTCAAAGATGCGGTGCGGGCGTGCTGCTTAGCTATGAGGCGGAGCGGGATGGATGAGCGACATCGCTTCCTAGCCGATGAGATGCTGGGGACCCTGGTCAAATGGTTGCGCATCATGGGCTATGACACCCTATACGCCAAGGACAAGAAGGACGGGGAGATCGCCGCCATGGCAAGAGGCGAGGGCAGGACCTTGCTCACTCGGGACAAGGCCCTGGCAAGAACGATGGCAGGCACTGGTCTCTACATAATCAGTGATGTCATCGAGGAGCAGGTGGCCCAAGTGGCAGCCGCCTATGACCTAAGCTTCGATGCTTCCTGCACCAGGTGCGCGTTGTGCAATGGCGCATTGAAACCCATCACGCGAGAGGAAGCGCGCAACGAGGTCCCGGACCGCTCCCTTGGCATGACCGACCGTTTCTACCGCTGCCAAGGTTGCTCCAGGGTATATTGGGAGGGCACGCACTGGAACAACATCAAGGAGAGGATCAGGGCCTTCGGGCTCTAGGGAAGCTCCTGCGCGTAGAGGTCCTCGCTCAGAGTCTGGCCGGTGCCTGCGTCGATTATCATCACGCCTCGAACCCCTTCGACGCACCAGAGCGGAAGATAGTATATGCCCAGGCCCTCCAAGGATATCTGTTCCCTCTTCGGTCCCACCGTCTTCCTTTCTGTTACCACCGCTGACCCTGACTCCCTGACGAAGTCCTGCTCCGAGGTGTGCCTCCTTATGACCTCCTCGATGGCCAAACGTTGAGCGTCCTCCGGGTCCAGGTTCGGCTCCAAGCGCTGGTGGCTCTGGTGCAGCGCGGCGGTCAGCTCCACCCCGTCCTGCCAGTCCGTGCTCTTGCCGGTGAGGGCGTTGATCGCTACCGTGCCCGTCTTGGTCCCGAGGCGATGCTCGTCGATGAAAAGGGAGCAGCTGTACCTATGGACATAATGTGGGACCAGCTCCAAACGATAACGGAAGCCGCCCACCCTCTGGGCCCCTATCGTCTTGACCGAATCCATGTCCATGTGGGGCTTTACTATCTTCTCGCCCAGCTCCGGGGATGATGGCTCCAGGTATGCGGAAGGGACGGTACGGGGATAATCGTCCGCCTCGAACTCGTCGACCAGGCCTTGGTCACGATGCCCCAGCAGCCTTTCTAGGTGCACCCTGCCCAGCTCATGCTCTATGTCCTCCCGGGTCCAGACCGTGACCTCGTCCGACAGCTCCTTCCTGGCCTTCTCACCCAGGGGGGTCAGGCTGACCACTACCCTCCGGCCCGACTGGCCTTTGGTCTTCTCCAAGAAGTGTTGTAGCCTTGTCTCGTCCGGTTGCCTGAGCAACAGGAAGAACACCTCGATCGTGCCTTTCCTTCCTACCATGATGCCGTCCCGCTCGAACGTCTCAAAATCACGGGAACGGAGGATATCCTCGATCACGGCGCGCAGGGAGGACGTGGTCTCACCGTGGGCGGAACCATGCCCGAGCATATATCGTTTTTCGAACCCCGGGACCGACGGTCATGGTCGGATGTTGGTCCATAGGTCTCGACCGACACAGGCGTCGTTGGACATGACGTCGAGGAACTCTCTAGGATATGGTTGTAGGAATGTCTGCTGACGCAGATATCCTTGATCGAACCGAGCTATCCAAGCCCGAATCATGCCCACCGCCACGGTGATGGGTAACTTTCCCTCACGGTACTTCTGCAACGCATCCAGGAACTCCGCCTTCTCCTCCGGGTTGAGATCTGAGGAAACATACCCGAATGCATGCAACAGAACGTTGACCCCCGAACCGCAGCGCGGGGGCCGGGCCATTGCGGCGCGCAGATGGGTTCGATACCGTTCCATCACCACGCCCACCTCCAGCCCCTCGTGATTGGCCACCAGCCGCCCCATCGCTTTCAACTCCTTCTGACTATAGTACATCATGAGCAATTTGTTACGGGCGTGGAAATCGACCAAGGCGCCCATCCCTCCCTCTCCGTCGATCTGACGGTATTCGGCGAGGGTGAACAACTTGGTGAGGAAGTGCTCCCCGATCCGGAGGTTGGTCAATCTAGCCTCGTCCTCGATGGCCAGGTCCTTGAAGCGTAGCATGACCTCGCGCCCAAAGAAGCCGCTCTCCTTGGCCGTGAGGGAGGCCACCTTCTCCCCCATCGGATAGACCTTGACATCCTTTATGCCGCATGAGGGCGAACGGGACTTGAGGAGGAACCCATCGACCTCTGGAAGAGCGTCCAAGTATGAGGAACAGAAGGATGAGGCCAGTTCGGTCACGTCCTTGCCTGTGCTGGGTTGTACCAATCGAAGGGCGTCCTCCACCTGAACCACCCGGATCGGGTCCCGTGGTACGCCCAGGCCGATCTCCACCTCCATGCATACTGGGATGAAGTCCGCATAGGTCATCAGACGCCTCACGAACTCGCTGGGGATCATCTCGCCATTGTAGCGGCAGCGATCGAACTCGATGCACTTGCTGATCACTATTCGAGGACGAGGGAACTGTCGAGACTCCATGCCTAAGCAAGTGGTATGCCCTGTCCTAAGCATTTTTACCCTGCAGATAGGTTGATGCGACGTCAGATCCATTGAGGACGATATGCGTTTTTTGCGCTTGGTCGGGGTGGGGGCGCTGGTGGCTGGGGCAGCGCTGATCGCGGTGGGGATATACCAGGGCGATGTGGTGGTTGCCCTCGTTCTCATCTTCCCTGTGCTGGTCTCCACCGGGGGGATCGGCGCGTTAGGGATCATCCTCCTCGCCCTGGGCGTCATGGCGTTGGTGTTCGACCGATTCTTGGACGGACGTGTTCCAGAAGAGGAGGGTCAGGGGGCAGAGACTGAAAGGACGAAGGGAAACACAGAGTTCGGAGGAGTGGTGCTCATCGGCCCTATTCCCATCATCTTCGGGTCAAACCCCCGGACCGCTCTGATGGCCGCCGCCGTGGCCATAATCATCCTGGCCATCGTACTCTTGCTGGTCCTAGGTTGATTCCAGCAATTGCTCGGCGACCTTGAAGAGATCCTTGCGGTCCTTGCCCGCCGCTTCCCTGACCATGCCGATCAGATGGATGTAGATCTCATATGGCTGGTCACGGCGACGCAAGGCCCGACTGAGCGACTGCTCGAAATCGTCCTCCTTACGGCGCTTCTCGACCGCCTCGGCCAGACACTCCCTCTCCATCGGTGTCAGCGTTTCCAGCTCTCGACCACCTTGAGGAAGTTCTGGAAGATCTCATAGCCATGCTCGGTGTTCTCCACCTCGGGATGGAACTGAAGGCCGAATAGCGGACGGGAACGTTGACGGACCGCCTCGATGGGGCAATCGTCGGTGCGGGCCAGGACCTCAAAGTCATCTGGCAGTGACTTGACCTCGTCGTTGTGGGACTCCCAGACCTGGAACTGCTTGGGAAGACCGGAGAATATCTCATCCTCCTCTAGAACATGGAGCGCGGCCTTTCCGAACTCGGGCTTCAGGGCCGGTCCGATGCTGCCACCGAAATGGGTGCACATGAACTGGTGACCGGCACAGATGCCCAGGATCGGGACCGGGGAACCGGTCCAGATAATCGCCGTTGTTCCCCATGCGCCCGGCCTCGCAGGCCACGCTCGGCGATCCTCCGGAGAGCACCAGGGCATCGGCCCCCTCCACTTCTTCGAAGGGGGTGCTGTTGGGAACGATCTTCGTGTCGACCTTCAGGTATTTCAGGACCCGCCATTCGCGATGGGTCCATTGCCCACCGTTATCGACCACGAGGACCTTCATCGGGAGAGTGAAGGCGGGATGGGATATTAAATCGATTTGAGCCCGACCAAGGAGCGGTGCCGCGGACGAATAATAAAAAGTGTTATATCACAGGCTGACTTGGTTCTGGATGATGAAAGCGGTCATCTTCGACCTAGGCCATACCCTTATCGACTACTATCACGAATGGCGCACCCCGGAGCAAAAGGCCATCCATCAGCTGTATCGCCACCTTACGCGACTACGGGGTGGTGGCTGAGGAGGTCGCGTTCGCCAAGGACCTCTCCTCGGTCCTGGACCTAGGTAGGAGGAAGAAGGCAGAAGATATGGTGGAGATACCATTGCGGGAAGTTCTGCACCGCATCTATGAACGATATGGGTGCGATGGGGACGAGGACCTCATGGTGGATGGGTTCGACATCTTCTACGAGCGTGCTGGTCGAGCACAGGAGGCCCTTCCCTGGCACGGTGGAGATGCTGGAGGGGTTGAAGGACCGGGGATACGCCATCGGTCTGGTCTCGGATGTCGCCTGGGGGCTGCCCTCCGAGTACCCCCAGAAGGACATGAGCCATTTCGGCATCGACATCTTCTTCGACGACATGGTCTTCTCGACCGACGTGGGACTGAGGAAGCCCCACCCCCGGCTCTTCAAGCTGGCCGTCTATAACCTGGGAGCGGATGTCGGACGAGTCCATCTTCGTGGGCAATTCGCTGCAGGCGGACATCAGAGGAGCGCTCAATGTGGGCCTTAAGGCCATTTTGAAGGATTCGTGTTACTATGAGCACGATGACTCCATAGTCCCCACTGGCAAGATATCGACCTGGGATGATCTGGAGCAGTTCTTGGTCTGAGTCTCACTCCCATTCGATGGTGGCCGGTGGCTTGTTGGTGATGTCGTAGACCACCCGGTTCACGTTCGCCTTCATCTCGTTGGTGATGCGGATGGAGATCTGCTCCAGGACCTCGTGGGGAATGCTTGGAGTAGGCGGCGCTCATGCCGTCGATGGATGGACCGCGCGCATGGCGATGGTCTTCCCGTACGCGCGGTGTCGCCCTGGACGCCCACCGATTGGCAGGGCAGCAGGACGGCGAAGTACTGCCAGGGCCGCTCCATCTTGCCTTGCTCCGAGGCCTTCTCGAGCTCCTCCTCGACGATGGCGCAGGCCTCCCGGACGATCTCGACCGCCTCCGGGGTCGGCCTCTCCGATGACCCGTGATGGCCAGCGCCGGGCCGGGGAACGGCTGCCGCTCCGAGACCTCGACGCCGAGGTAGCGGGCCACCTTCCGCACCTCGTCCTTGTAGAGGTCCCGCAGCGGCTCGACCAGCTTCAGCTGCATGTCCTCGGGCAGGCCGCCGACGTTGTGATGGCTCTTGATGGTGTCCCGGACGCTCGTCCCCGCTCTCGATCCAGTCGGGGGCGATGGTCCCCTGGACCAGGTACTCGGCGTCGAACTCCTTGGCCTCGCGCTCGAAGACCCGGATGAACCGCTCCCCGATGATCTTGCGCTTCCTCTCCGGCTCGATGACGCCCCTTGAGGGCGTCGAAGAACTCGTCGCAGGCGTCGATTATCTTGATAGTTGACGCCCAGCCGGTCGAGAACATCTTGTCCACCGTCTCGGTCTCGCCCTTCCTCATGAAGCCGGTGTCGACGTAGACGGTCAGGAGCCGGTCGCCGATCGCCTCTGCTGACCAGCACCGCGGCCACGGTGCTGTCCACCCCTCCGGAGCAGGCGATGATGGCCTTTCCCTTGATCTGGGGTCTTGATCTCCTCGATCTTCTCTTCCACGAACTCTTTGGCTCGAACATCAGCTGCTCATCTCCTCGGAATCCTTCTCGACCTTGTCCGCCATCTCCTTCCGGTGCTCGCAGCTCCCTGTGCGATGCCGTGGTTCCTTGATGGCCGAGGATCTGCACCGCCAGCAAGGGCGGCGTTGTCGCCCCGGTCCAGCCCGACCGCGGCCACCGGGATGCCCGGGGGCATCTGCACGATGGACAGTATGGAGTCGAGGTTCACCTTCCCGCTGACCGGCACGCCGATGACCGGCTTGATGGTGAGGAGCCACCGCACCTGGCAGGGCGGCGGAGAGGCCGGCGATGGCGATGAAGACGTCGGCGTCGCTTTCCGTGACACGATGTTCTTGACCCGTTCCGGGGTGCGGTGGGCCGAGGCGACCACGATCTGCGAGCTCACATCGAACTTCTTGCAGGATGGCCGGGGCCTTCTTGGCCTACCTCGGCATCGCTCTTGCTGCCCAGGACGATGAGGACTTGCGGCATCGTGGCCACTGACCCTATGCTAATAAAAAAATATTTGCCCAAAGAGACAGGTGAAAAATGAAGGTACGGGAAAGGGTTGTTCAGCTCTTCATGATCGCCAGCAGGAACACACCGATGGCGATCAGCGCGCCGATAAGGGCGGCGAGGATGTACAGGAAGGCGTCCCAGATGACCTCTGCGAGCGGCTGGGGTATATCGATGACCCTCGGGCCACCCCAATAGCATAGATATACCCAGACGATGCCGACGACCAGGCCGACCACCAGCAGCACGACGCCGATGGTTCTGCTCTTGCCGCTTCCGAAGTAGGCTGTGAATATACCGGCCAGTAACATCATCAGAGAGAAGACAAGGACCAGCACTGTCAGGAACTCCCACAGATCCATTGTTTTCACCTTTCCATTTATTGATCAGGAAGGATTTGACCAACGGCACCCTTTGCGCCCATCGCGCTGTGGTCCTGGCGATAGCCAGTAATGTCCCGTTGCCACCCTTTCGCTTGCGGCCCGTTAGGTTGTCATAATTCTTAAACGTTTCTACCTAGCCAAATGTAGGCTTGGACAGATTTTCATTCTGATCCAGATAATTATTTTTTTACTAGTTTGAAAATCACTGCAGATACGGCTCGGCCCGTGCCTCCTCGACCTGTTGCCAATCCGGGGATGTTCGTCAAGGCCCCCCTCTCTTCCACGACAAAGGAGGAGGTCGCCGCCCCAATGACCAGCGCACTCCCTTAGGCCCATACCGCGGAACCGTCCCGCGTAGAAGCCTGCCCGGAAGGCGTCGCCCGCACCGGTGGTGTCAACGACCTGCCTCGCCTTCACCGAGGGTATGTGAAGACTCTCCTCTGGCGTGAAGAGAAGGCACCCTCTCGCACCCTGTGTCACCACCACCAACTTCACGAATTCCAGCAGCTGCTCCGGCCGTTCCATCCCCATGTAGCTCAGGGCGGTCCGCAGCTCGTTCTCGTTGCCGAAGAAGGCCTCGGCCTGTCCCATCATCCTCCGGAACGGTTCAGGACGCCAAACGTGATGGACCTCTTGGGCCGGGTCGAAGGCCAATGACGCGCCCGTTCCTTGCAACCCTTCCACCATTCGAAGGTAATGCTCTGGGCGACCGGTCATTATGTGCACATAACTGGCCAGTCTTGCCCGTCCCAGCCTTGGCTCCTGTTCCTCCATGCGCCCCATGGCGCCCTGGTACACGAAGGCGATCTGGTCATGCTCTCGGTCCGACATCACCCACACCGTGGGGGTATCGGAACCGGGGACCTCCACCAGGTCGGTGAGGTCAACGCCTTTGTTCAGCATCAGGGCACGGAACTCCGCGGGTAGGTCGCTCCCGACGAAAGATACTAGCGCGGTGGGGACCCCCAGTCCTGCGGCGATCGTGGCCACGTTGGCCGCGGTGCCACCGAAGTAGAGTTCCTTTTCCAGGACATCGACCGAGGTGTTCTTGGGAGGGAATCGCTCCAGCGACATGATGTAGTCCAGGTTGGTGTGCCCGTAGACGCAGAGGAACGGTCCTGACGTCATGTGCCCTCTTGCCAGCTCTGGAGGTATTCCATCTGGTCCTGGGTCAGGGTGTCGATGGTCACTCCCATCGACCTGAGGGCCAATCGCGCCACCTCTCGTCCATCTCCTTCGGGATGTTGTAGACCTCGGGCCTCATGCTTCTTGAGTTCTTTACCAGGTGCTCCAGGGCCAGGGCCTGGATGGAGAAGCTCATGTCCATTATCTCCACCGGGTGCCCCTGACCTGCGCCCAGGTTCATCAGACGGCCCTCCGCGATCAGATAGGCCCTCCTTCCGTCCTGGAAAGCGATACTCGTCCACGAATTCCCGGACCCGCTTCGGGGTTCCGGCCAGTTCCTCCAGTGCCTTCTTGGAGATCTCGTTGTCGAAATGACCGGAGTTGCCCAGGACGCAGCCGTCCTTCAGGACCTCGAGGTGCTCCCGGCGCACGATGTCCTTGCATCCGGTGGCGGAGATGATGATGTCCGCCTGTGGCGCCGCCTGTGCCATGGGCATGACCTCGTACCCGTCCATCTTGGCCTCGATGGCCGTGATCGGGTCGACCTCGGTGACGACCACGTTCGCGCCCAGCCCCTTCGCTCGCATGGCGATGCCCCTGCCGCACCAACCATAGCCGGCCACGACCAGGGTCTTACCGGCGACCAGCAGGTTGGTGGCGTTCATGAAGCCATCGAAGGTGGACTGTCCGGTGCCGTATCGGTTGTCGAACAGGAACTTCATCTGAGCGTCGTTCACCGAGATGACCGGGAATCTCAGCCTTCCCTCCTTGGCCATGGACCGCAGGCGGATGACCCCGGTGGTGGTCTCCTCGTTGGCGCCCTTGCACCTGGTTCAGCTGGTCCTTGCGCTCGGTGTGCACCATGGTGATGAGGTCCGCTCCGTCGTCGATGACGAAGTCCGGCCCCATGTCCAGCACCGGGTTCAGGTTCTCGTAGTATTCCTCGGTGCTCTCCCATTTCTTGGCATAGATCTCGATGCCGTACTGCTCCTTCAGGGCCAGCGGCCACGGAATCGTCGGTGGACAAGGGATTGCAGGAGGCCAGACGGACCTTCGCCCCCGCCTCGAGCGAGGGTGATGGCCAGCATGCCGGTCTTGGCCTCCACGTGCAGGGCCATGCCGACCTTCGCCCCCTTCAGCGTCCTCTCCTCCACCAGGCGCGTCTCGGACCTCGGCCAGCACCTTCATGTGGGCCTCGGCCCATTCCAAGCGTCTCACTCCCCTTCACAACGAGTTCGTCGTCCATTCCATCACTCCTGAGCTGAACGTCCTTAGATCGATTCTTGCCTGCCGCCTCAGAAGTTCTGGCATATGACCTCCAAGGTGATCGCCAGGTTCTCGTGGTTGTTGAAAGAGGCCAATGCCCTCTCCCTCTCCTTGGGGTCTAACCTCAGCTCCTTCGCGACATGCCGATCATGTCGCTCACCGCCCGGGTCAGCTCGTCCACGATGGCTATGTCCGCCGCCAGCGAGGTGCGGGACAGGGGGTTGAGGTCGATGGCGATGACCTTCTTGCCCATCTTCTTCAAGGCCATGGCCCGGTCCCCGTCCTCCAGCGGGATGAGCACGACGTCGGCGCTGTATATGCCCTCCAGCGTGCACATCGCCCGGTCCGAGGCGATGTCCGGGAGCATCGCGTCCGGGACCCGCCCGAGCACGCGCGATGCCTCCCTGCCCCTCCAGGTAATCAGCAGACCTTCTCCACGCGCTCCTCGCTGCGATGGAAGAGGTTGACCTCGACCTTGGATGAGGTCAGGCCGGGCCAGGTCCGCCAGGCCTTTGGCGGCCAGACGCAGCGGCGTTCCCGTTGACGGTGATGACCGGCCTCTTCGCCTCCAGCAACAAGCGCCACGGCCGCCCTCTCGGCCCCTCGCGCCTCCGTCGTGGTCCTCTCCCCCATCAGATAGTCGAACGCCTCCCCCCGACCATGGGCGATGAGACCGGTCGGCGCGACGATGCCCTCCCGGACCATCTCGGCCATGTGCTCTCTGGTCACCAGGGATCTGTAGCGGGGATGGTCCTTGGAGATCTCCACGACTCTCCAGGAGGGAGATGCCTGCTCATAACCGATTGCTGCCTATGGGCAGTGGGTTGGAGTCCATAAAGAATTAAATACGAGACGAAGGATAAATTAATATACGTTTGCAATAAGATTATATAGCGATGAGATATTCTCCCTTATAAGCACCGCAGTAGCTCGGTGAGACTCTGGTGAATAATGAAACTTCTGGGTAGTGTCCAGGAAGTGACTTTTGAGGGCAGCTTCATCGTTCGCGGATCCTTCGCCCCGCCTATCGCGGCGACGGTCACGGACAACCGGAGCGAACCGTTGGGTCGAGTGGCCAGAGTGTTCGGTCCGGTGGCTTCGCCTTACGTCACCGTCGAGCCGATGCGGGGTCAGAGCCCTGCTCTCAGCGGTGGGGAAGCAGGTCTATGTCGAGGAGGTCGAAGCAAATGCCAAAGGCCAAGGGAAGGGACCGACGAGATCGAAAGATGCCCCGAATGCAACAGTGGGCACCTGGTCAGGGACTATGAGCGCGGGGAGCTCATCTGCGAGGAGTGCGGCCTGGTCATCGACGACCAGTTCATCGATCAGGGACCGGAGTGGAGGGCCTTCGACGTGGAGCAAGGCGAGAAGAGGGCCAGGACCGGCGCCCCCATGACCTATACCATCCACGACAAGGGACTTTCCACCGAGATCTCCTGGAAGAACAAGGACTCCTACGGCAAGAGCATCCCGACCAGGAACCGGGCGCAGCTGTACCGCTTGCGGAAGTGGCAGCGCCGGATCCGGGTGTCCAACGCCACCGAGCGCAACCTGGCGTTCGCCCTGAGCGAGCTGGACCGCATGGCCTCGGCCATGGGTCTGCCCCGGAACGTGCGCGAGACCGCGGCCATGGTCTACAGGAAGGCGGTCAACAAGAACCTCATCCGCGGCCGGAGCATCGAGGGCGTCGTCGCCGCTTCGCTGTACGCGGCCTGCCGGCAGTGCAACGTCCCCCGGACCCTGGACGAGGTGGCCAACTCCTCCCGCGTCGGGCGGAAGGAGATCGGCCGGACCTACCGGTTCATGACCCGGGAGCTGAAGCTGAAGCTGATGCCGACCCGGCCCCAGGACTATGTGCAGAGGTTCTGCTCCGAGCTCAAGCTCAGCGGCGAGGTCCAGTCCAAGGCCGCGGAGATCCTCAAGGACGCGGCCAAGAAGGAGCTGACCTCCGGTCGCGGGCCGACCGGCGTGGCCGCGGCGGCCATCTACATCGCCTCCATCCTGTGCAACGAGCGCAGGACGCAGCGGGAGGTGGCGGACATCGCAGGGGTGACAGAGGTCACCATCCGGAACCGCTACAAGGAGCTGACCGAGAAGCTGGGCATCGAGATCCAGCTCTGAGGCGAAAAACTTTTACGCTGGCAGTCTGCCAGCAAACATATTAAATCCCAATGGCGTTCGTTAAGACAACGTTCGAGGTGAGCAATTGGCAGAAGGATGAGCATGAGACAAATACTGGTCCTAAAGACCGATGGCCATCTGGTTGTTTTCGCGGGCATACTCAGCTTGATGAGCATCTTCGGGCTGTTCTATCTTGGAGTCGTAGGTTCCACCATCGGGTTCCTGTTAGGCCTGATGCTCGGTCTTCGTTTCCGCTATTCCTGATCGGGACCGCCAGACCGGTGTGGGGCGCTCAGGTGGGAGAGTGGGCAGGGGATACTGCGCGGCATCATGCGATCGATCTCCCCTTCCGTCTGATCCTGATCTATCTGTTCTATGGGCCGTCCAACGCGATCTTTCACAGCAGGCCTCGACAAGACCAGATTGCCGTGATCTTGTTCATCCTGCAACGTTGTCAGTCTTGATCGTCGAGGTGATTACCTTCGTCTTCATCTATTGGAAGAAGGACTATTTCGTCCGCCGCCAGGAGGATATAGAATCCTCCATGAAACGCCTCAAGGTGACCGGCGTGAAGACCGTTTCGGATTGTCCGAACTGTAAAAGCTTGGTCGAGGCAGACTGGCACTCATGCCCGAGCTGCGGGACCGTGCTGCCGAAGTTCTGCGTCAATTGCGGGACGCCAGTGGACGAGAATATCAAGCAATGCCCCAAGTGCGGCACCGAGATCCGGGCTTCCGTGGCCATCGCCAACCTGATCGAGACCTTGCGCCAGACCGCGGAGCTGCCGGCCTCCCCAGAGACCAAGTCGGTCCGTTACGAGAAGTATGCCGAGGCGCTCATCAAAGGAGGTCGCACGGACGAGGCGATCGAGGCCTACCGCACGGCCATCCATTATACCCAATTCTATCGCAAGCAGACCAACTTCATGGTGAAGATGGCCACGGTCTACCACAACACGGGACGGGACAAGCAGGCGCTGGACCTCTGCGATGCCTCCTTGGAGCTGGACCCCCAGGACTGGGCCGGGGCCAAGCAGCTAAAGGACCAGATATTGGCCGTGCCGGCGCCACCGCCGTCGGTCGGGTACCGCACCGGTCAAGGCCTGACACGCTTCAGCATGATGTAGCAAACGTTGGGGGATTGCACCCTGCAGAACAGGACCTCCTTCTTCACGCCGTGCGCCAGCCTAATGGCGCGGGAGATCTCCGCCCATATTGTGATGTAGTTCTCCGGAACCGCGTGCACCAGGTACTTGGCGTGATGTTTGGCTGGGTCTCCCTCATACACTCGGAAGTGTGTGCCATACTTGAAACCGGTCTTGACCACCAGTCCCCGGGCCTTGAGGTCCTTGAAGGCGGCGAATCGCAAGCGGAAGTCGGGCTGCACCGCCTTGGCGCGCTTGGTGAAGGTGTCCTGACCTATGGGCCGCCCGGTGCTTCCAGAGCGCAGACGGAGATGACCGGAATCCATCAGGAAGGCCGCCTCGATGAAGGATAGCTGCAGGTACTTGCCCACCTTCTTGCCGTAGTGTCCCTTCTTGGACATGGCCTCCACCTGGGCATCACCGAAGACCAACACGCACTCGTCGAGGAGCAGGCCTTCGGCGGCATCGAATTGCGGCTCGCCCATTATCTCACCCTTGGGCTCCAGGCGCTCGGCCTGGTAGAACGTGATGTCCCCCTCCTCGTCCACCACCGCCAAGAGCAGCTCCTTGCGGGTCCGTTCGGACATCTCCGCCTGCTCCACCATCTGCTCCATGCGGAAGGAGGAGCGCTCTGAGGCGACGAGGACCCAGGCTTTGGTCTGGCTGCTGGTCGGGCTTCCCCCTCGAGGGAATACCCGGAAGTGGAAATCCCCCCCGTCCAGCTTTACCACGTACCCCCTTTGCCTCAGGTCGCGGTATACCAGGTACTGGGTCTCGAAGTCGGGCCTTTCCTTGACCGCCAGATGCACCAGTTCCTCCAGCTGTAGTGGGGGACCGCCCATCTGCACGACCAAGCGCTCCGCCTCGAACAGGAAGACCGCTTCAAGGATGTCCAGGTCCAGGCCGCCTCCCTTGCGCGGGTAGCCATAATAGCCCTTGTTGTAGATCTGACTGGCCTCGACCGGGTCCTTGACCTCCACCGAGTCGCCCCGCAGCTCTCCTGGCATCGGACCTGAACCTTCCGGGGGGGTTATATATTATGGCCCAGGGGAGGGGGCAAAGGGTCGTGGCGTTGTTCACAGGTTTTTTATACCTCGGTCTTCACATATCATCATGTATACAACTAGTAGTTGTAATCAGGTGTGCCCATGGATGAGTTGGACGTTCTGTTGTCCGTGATCGAGAACCCGACCCGACGGAGGATACTGGAGGCGTTGGTCAGGGAACCGCACTACCCTCTGCAGCTCTCCAAGGAGCTTGGCCTCAGCCAGCAAGGGATAATGAAGCACCTGAAGGTCTTGGAGGAGTACCGCATGGTCCGTTCCTATGACGAGGAGAGCGACCAAGGTGGTCCTAATCGCAAGATCTACGTGCCCATCACCGGTTTCAACATCGTGGTGGACATGGGCCCAGGTCTATTCACCGCCCAGATCGTCACCAGGGAGATGGATGGCCGCAGCTGCGTCAAGGAGGGCCACCCCCAGGAGGGCCAGGTGATGATCACAGGGCGGGTGGGGGAGGTCCGCGACCGGATCAAGGAGATCGACGCGGAGCTTCGCGGCATATCCCGTCGCAGGGCCGAGCTGATGAGGGCCAAGGAAGCGGCGTTGGACGAGGCTTGCGGCATCGTAGAATCGAACATAGATGACTACCACACCCGAAGGGTCCTCTATGTGTACATGCAACGACCAGAGCTGTCCCCGGGCCAGATAGCGAAGGAGCTGGGTTTGAGGGACGAGATGGTCAACGACGTCTTAGAGGACTACTTGAGAGGAGGGGAATGAGATGGCAGAGAGCATCGACGACAAGGCGGAGCGCTATATGCGCGAGATCAAAAAGATGACCGAAGAGGCGGCGAAGACCTTCGAGCGGTCCATGAACGATGCGGACCGATTGGGTCGGAGGATGTATGACGACATCAGGGACGGAATGCAGGACTCAGGGAGCAAACTGAACAACGTGAGCGACCGCATGATCCAGGACTTCAACCGCGAGATGCCCAAGATGGTCGAGGAGGTCAAGCGATGGGAACGTCGCGTCGAGAAGCAGTTGGACGACATTCGTAAGGAGTTGGAGAAGTCAATAAAGTAAGTTATTTATAGAAGTACAAACTAATACGAATCTGTAAGTATACAACCTATGGTTGATATCTAAGCCGGAGGGTGAGAGATGACAAAGAGCAAGGAGAACAGAGAACTAACGCCAGCGTACTATTGGGGCCCATCCGTCATGTTCGAGGAGATGGAGAGGTTCCTCAACGACAGGGGACGGGACCGCCTCTGGTTCCCTGGCATGATGCGCCCCACCCATCGCGTGCCAGTGGTGGACGTTAGGGAGGAGGAGGACCGCTATGTGGTCAGCGCAGAGCTTCCTGGTATGACCAAGGAGGACGTGTCCATCGAGGTCGGTGACGGAGCGCTCGATATCACTGCGAAGAAGGACCGGGAGATGGAGGAGAAGGGAGAGGGCTACCTGCGCCGCGAGCGTGGGGCCATGTACTTCCATCGGCGCCTGATGCTCCCGGAGGACGTGGACGCCCAGACCATCGAGGCCAAACTGGCCGACGGGGTGCTGGAGGTCCGACTGCCCAAGGTCGATAAGGGTAGCGAGAAGAAGAAGGTGGAGGTCCAGTAGGGCCACCCAAACCGTTTCATTCCATTCAAAAAGAACAAAGGAACATCAGATCTTAGGACAAGGTAGAGCAAATGGTAGCGAGCGACAAGGTCCTTAAAGTGGCGGAGGCGAAGTCAAAGGACGCCGGGACGCGGCATCGCCCGGGTCGACCCAGCGGTCATGGACGTCCTCGGCCTGACGGCCGGCGATGTGGTACAGATCGAGGGCAAGAAGAGGACGGTGGCGATCGTCTGGCCCGGCTACGCCGAGGACGCCAACCGGGGCCTGATCCGCATCGATGGCACGATGCGGCGCAACGCCCAGGTCGGCATCGACGAGAAGGTGGCCATCCGCAAGGTCACTGGCCAAGGAACGCCCAGAAGATGACCTTCGCCCCCACCGAGCAGCTGCGGATCATGGGCGGGGAGGAGTACCTCAGCCAGGCCTTGGAAGGCCGGGTCGGTCACCCGCGGGGACATCGTCGAGATCAACGTCATGGGCCGGACGCATCGACCTGCGTGGTCGCTCTTCCAGCCCCACCGCGGATGCGGTGCTGGTGCACCGCGACTACCGAGGTCAAGATCAGCGAGAAGCCGGTCAAGGAAGCCGTCGACCACGATCCCCAAGGTCACCTACGAGGACATCGGCGGCCTGGGCGACGAGGTGAAGAAGGTCAGGGAGATGATCGAGCTGCCGCTCCGCCACCCCGAGCTCTTCGAGCGCCTGGGCGTGGAGGCGCCCAAGGGCGTGCTGCTGCACGGCCCTCCAGGCACGGGAAAGACCCTGCTGGCCAAGGCGGTGGCCGGCGAGACCAACGCCAACTTCGTCTCCATCGGCGGACCGGAGATCATGAGCAAGTTCTACGGCGAGTCGCGAGGAGCGGCTGCGCGAGATATTCAAGCAGGCCGAGGAGAACGCCCCCACCATCATATTCATCGACGAGATCGACTCCATCGCCCCGAAGCGGGACGAGGTCACCGGCGAGACGGAGAGGCGGGTCGTGGCCCAGCTGCTGGCCCTCATGGACGGCCTGGAGGCCCGGGGCAAGGTCGTGGTCATCGGCGCGACCAACCGCCCCAACGCCCTGGACCCGGCCATACGCCGGCCCGGCCGGTTCGACCGGGAGATCGAGATCAGCATCCCCAACCGCGAGGGCCGGCTGGAGATCCTGCAGATCCACACCCGGGGCATGCCCTGGACGAGGACGTGGACCTGGAGCGGCTGGCCGACCTGACCCATGGCTACGCGGGCGCGGACCTGCAGCGCCCTGACCAAGGAGGCGGCCATGCACTCGCTGCGCCGGATCACTGCCGGACCTGGACCTGGAGATGGAGGCCATCCCCGTCGGAGGTGCTGAACAAGATCATCGTCACCAAGGACGACTTCTTCTCCGCGCTGAGGGAGATGCAGCCCTCCAGCCTGCGGGAGGTGCTCGTGGAGTCCCCCAACGTCCACTGGGACGAGATCGGCGGCCTGGAGGAGGCCAAGCGGGAGCTGCAGGAGGCGGTGGAATGGCCGCTGAAGTACGCGGCCGCTGTTCGAGCAGATGGACGCCACCCCGCCCAAGGGCGTGCTGCTCTACGGCCCGCCAGGCACGGGCAAGACCATGCTGGCCAAGGCGGTGGCCACGGAGTCCGAGGCGAACTTCATCAACGTCAAGGGACCGGAGTTCCTGAGCAAGTGGGTCGGCGAGTCCGAGAAGGCGGTCCGGGAGACGTTCCGCAAGGCCAGGCAGGCCGCGCCCTGCATCATCTTCATGGACGAGATCGACTCCATCGCCCCGGTGCGGGGCGGGGAGGCGATTCCACGTCACCGAGCGGGTGATATCCCAGATGCTCACCGAGATGGACGGGCTGGAGAGCCTGCACAACGTGGTGGTCATCGCCGCCACCAACCGCCCGGACATGATGGACCCGGCGCTGCTGCGCCCCGGCCGCTTCGACCGGCTGGTGACGATCGGCGCGCCGGACCTGGAGGCGAGGAAGGAGATCCTTCAGGTGCACACGCCAAGGCAAGCCGCTGGCCGCGGACGTGGACCTGGACGAGATCGCCAAGCGCACCGACGGTTACACCGGCGCGGACCTGGCCGCGGTGGTCAACGAGGCGGTGATGCTGTCCATCCGCCAGGTGGTGGCCATGGACGAGGTGGTGACGCCTGAGCGCATCAAAGGCATGAGTTTGACCAAGAAGCACTTCGACATCGCCCTGGCCAACTACAAGCCTCGGTTGAAGAGCGAGGCCAAGAAGTACGAGAAGTTGGTGAAGGACTTCGAGTACGTGCGGTGAGCGAGATGACCAGAAGGAAGACGCCAGATGTGGACGATGACATTTTCGCCGAGTTCGAGCGGCTCTTCGAGGACATCCGCCATCGTATGGACCTGATGCGGGCGCAGAGCGGACTGACCCCGGAGTCCATGCCTTTGAGCTACTCCTATCGGGTGGTGATCGACCAGGACGGTCAGCGCAAGGTGACCGAACGCTACGATGACCGAACGGTCCGGAACAAGGTGGCCACCGATGACGACGAGCCGTTGGTCGACGTTCTGGACCAAGATGACAAAGTGAGGGTCATAATGCAACTTCCCGGTGCGTCCAAGGAGGATATTGACCTGGCGTTCAAGGACGGTTCCATGCTGGTCAAGGTGGAGAACGCCTCCCGCCCCATGGTACGGGAGGTGCCCTTGCCCTGCGCGGTAGTGTCCTCCTCGGTCGTGGCGGAGTGCCACAACGGCGTGCTCGAGGTATGTCTGCCGAAGCAGACCGATCGGCGAAGGAAGAGAAAGGCCCATTAAGGCCGAGTGAGACTGGGTGGAACGGCCGCCCTGGTTCCTCCAAGGGAATCGTTATATAGAGGCATGGACGAATCGGAGGGGCATGCAACGTGAGGACCTGATCAACGGTGTGAGGGACACCTTGGCCCGTTCAGGCTTCACCGTCTCCAAGCCATTGAACATGAGGAGCATAAGCTTCGACGTGGTGGCGCGTCGGGACCGTTCCATTCTTTTGGTCAAGATACTCACCAATGTCGATGCCTTCTCCAAGGACAATGCGGACGAGCTCAAGACCTTGGCCGATGCGATCGGCGCGTCGATGCTCCTGGTGGGCGAACGTTCCGGCGCTGGCGAGATCGAGGAGGGCATCGTCTACTCCCGCTTCAACGTCCCCATCGTCTGCTACAAGACCCTCTCCGACCTGCTCACGGAGAACGTGCCCCCGCTCATCTTCGCCGCGCCTGGCGGCCTCTATGTCAAGTTGGACCATGAGATGCTGCGTCACCTGCGCGAGTCGAAGAACATAAGCTTGGGCACCCTTGCCGAGGTGGCGGGGGTTTCGAGGCGCACCATCCAGATGTACGAACAGGGCATGGGGGCCATGATCGAGGCCGCCCTGCGCCTGGAGGAGTTCCTGGACAGCCCCATCGTGATGCCCATGGACCCGCTCTCCTACAAACCGGAGGGCATCGAACCGAAAGAGCTCGACCTGGGAAAGTGCGATCCCTTCACCCAGGAGGTGTTCCGCGTGCTGACCCGGGTAGGCTACTCCATCCGTCCCACCCACAAGTGCCCCTTCGAGGCCTTGACCATGGGCGGGGATGTCCTCATCCTGACCGGGGTGGGTCTGGACGACAGCAAGGTCAAGGACAAGGCGCGGGTGGTGCACGACATATCCACTGTCACCGGCAAGGAGTCCGTCATCTTCGTGGAGCGGGTACGTTCCAAACAGAGCGTGGAAGGTACCGCGTTGATAGGGCGCAACGAGCTCAAGGGCATAGACGAGAGCAAAAAGCTCAGACGCCTGGTGGTCGAGAGAAGTGAATGCGATGAAGGTCATTGAGAGCAACGGCTCCAGGCTGGCGGTGCTGCCGGTCATAAAGGGGCTGGTCTCCGAGGGCGAGAAGGTGGCCGAGGCCATTGCCTCGTTCGCGCCGACCGCCATCGGCGTGTCGTTGTCGAAGGAGGAGCTGGGGGGACTGAGGGAAAGGCAGAGCTATGAGGATTTCGAGCTCACCATCCCGGAGCAGGCCTACAAGTCCGGCCTGGAGTTGTTCGGACCGGTGCAACTGCCGTTCCCTTGCTATACCAAGGCCATCGAGGCGGCGGACCTGGCGAAGATACCCCTGTTGCCTGTGGACATGAACGAGGAGACCTTCACCGAGCAGTACTGTCTGCTGGTGGGCGGTATGGAGATGGTCTTCGGGGGCATGGGCGACCGCCGCTTGTACAAGAAGCAGTTCGACCTCAACTCCCCTGAGGCCTTCGTGCGCGATTATGACCGAAAGGTCAACAATGGCTCAGGCTATCGCAAACTGATGCAGCTCCGTGAAGAGCACATGGCGCGTACGCTCCTGGGCATGAGGCGCCGCTACCGCGACATCCTGGCCATCATCGAGCTGGAACGCGCCGATGGCGTGATCAAGGCCTTGGAACAGTGATCACTGCATCAGGGCCAAGCATCGTATCGGCGTGCCTGGGTCGTCGACCAGATATCTCTGCCAGCCAGTTGGTGAGGCGTTGCCGTTGACCACCACGAATATCGCACCCTTGGACATGCGATTGTAGTACGTGGTGCCGTTGATGGTCTCCCCGAACGGGTTGCGCATCGTGCCCACGATCAGGTCGTCCAGGCCGTCTCCGTCGATGTCACCGGATATCATGCAGGAGAGCTGGGCCATCCTGGTGGTGGTGGCTGGCGTGTTGAACTTGTCCACGGTCATGCCGGACGGGGCGACCAGCGTGTAGCTATGGACGCCCAGGGCGTACGTGTGGTTGAGGAAGAATATCCCCACGTCCTGGGACATTATGGCGATGTCCAGGGCGGAATCTGCGCCAAGGTACTTCCCGATGGTCATGTTGGTCTTGTCCGGGAAGTTCATGTTGCCCGTGAGCAGTAGGGCGCTGTAGGTCGGGGCAGCCCTACTCAGGTCCGAATTGTAACATATCGCCAATTGACCGCCGTTCGAGGATGAGGCGGTCATCACCGCCAGGTCCCAGGAGCCGTCATGGTCCAGGTCCCCGATCGCCATCGAGCTGACGCGACGCACCGGCGAGTTCGGTATGGTCACCTGCTTCACCTTGTTCAAGGAGTTGAGCGGGGACCATTTGTAGTTCCACTGGCCGAAGCCGTTGGTGTTGTTCAAGATATAGACGGTGCCGTCGTTGCACCCGACGATGATGCTGGCCCCGCGGCTGGAGTTGTCAGCGATGGCCCCAGAGCGGAGGTTGGCGGCCGACAGGGCGACCACCGATTTGGCGGTGTTGTCAGAGTCGCTGCCCATGTGCACGCAGGTCCATTGCCAGCTGGACGGGTTGTCGCCGTTGTTCCGGCCGATCATCACCGAGCCGTTGCGCATGCCGTAGATGACGTCCAGATCGTTGTCCTGGTCTATGTTCGCCAAGGATCAGGGATTTGACGTCGGTGTTGCCGGTGGCGCGCAGCTCGGTGACCGCCCAGGTCTGCCCGTTGAACACGTTCATGTTGATCCTGGCATGGGAGCTGGGGGTGTTGGTGTTGGCGAAGTTGTTCGCGGTCTGATAGTTATGCGGGTTGGTACTGGCATAGAAGGAGACCACCTCCTTGCTCTGCCCGTCCCCGTTCATGTCGCCGCCAGCACAGGCCAGGGTCTGGGGCCGGTGGTCGTTCCAGAAGTCCTGGTCGATGGGGATGGGCGGTATCCAGCTGTTGTCGTTAACATAGTACTGCATGGAGCTGGATTGGATCCAGTCCTCGTTGCCCTCGTAATATTGCCCTGCGCCACCGTTGTTGGGCGATACGCCCTCCACGAACCCTGCGGCGATACCTCCGCTGAAGGTAGGCGAGGAGATCATGATGATGGAGGAAAGCTGGTACTGATAGTACTTGTTCGGTATTATGGTGTCCTTCAGTGTGAACATGTCATAGTCGAGGATGTATGCCTGGTTCCTCCCTGGCGACCATGGGTCACCGGACTTCGCAGCGGTGAGGTTGATGGCGAAGGCGTAGGTCGTCGCATCGATCTTTACCACGTTCGATACTGGGCCCCCCTTCCAAAAGTACTGTGGTGTGCCTGAGGTCGGCACTGCCGGCGCCCAATGCAATGGGGACTGTCCGGAGAAGTCCCTGATTATGATGTCGCCCGCACCTCCGTACCAGTACCGAGTTGGCCGGGAAGGCGTCGGATGTGATCTTGACCTCGACGATGTCGTTGTTCCAGAAGCTGGTGGTGACCTTGGCGTCGGTGCGGTTCTGGTAGGTCTGCATCGACGGGGTAGCGACCCACCGTTCCTGGTGGACATCTCGTGGGAGACGGGGATGCGATGGGACGGGACCGCGTTGTCCTCCAGCAGCACATTGACCATGTACCTCTCGTTCGCTGAGAACGTGGGGGAGTCGATATCGATGAAGGCCTGGTAACAATAGAACCCGCTGGTGAACTTGTACCTGGCGAAGGCCACGTCGGTGGAGTACACCACCTTCTTGGTGGTTATGTTGACTACCTCCAAATGGTTGACCGCCTCGGTGTTGAGAAGGTTCTTGCTCACCACCACCACCGCGACATCCTCGGAGTCAAGGACGAAACTGTACTGAGGGGTGGCATCGAAGTTGTGGTTCAGCCAATCCTCCTTCTGGAAGAAGTTGAACCCGTTGTTCTTGGAATATATGATGTTCGGCGGCTCGTAACCGGTCTCCTCGCCACTCTCCGGGTCGGTCGCCTGCAGGGTGAGCTTGGCCGTGGCCATGTTCCCGATGCGGTCGATCGCCACGATCGTCACGATGCCGCCCCTCCATCCGGGTGTCACCGTGATGCTCTCGCTCTCGTAAAGCACACCTGACACGTGCTTGAGCTCGATGTAATCATCACCAGCTAGGCGGTCGCTTATTCCGGTCATGTCGATATAGGCGCTCTGAAGATCGTTGTTAGAATCGACTATGTACGCATAGAAGGTAGCCAACTCGGTGATGACGCCCACGGTCGGGGTCGTGCCCCTGGCACCGATCACCGGGGCGGAGTTGGGTATGCCTGTGAGGAATTTGTCATAGACGATGGAGTTGGTGCTCTTGTCCACGATCAGCATGCGGACGCTGGCATTGGGGTCGACGTAATGAAGCGTATAGCTCCAGGTGGTACCGACCATCCAAACCGTGCCTAAAGGTGTCTCGCTATCGTGGATATACAACTCCCCGGACGGGTACATGGTCTCATTGATGAAGATGTAAATGCCAGTGGCGTGGTCGTAGAGGTCCTGGCCGCCCGAGTTGGTTACGTTGATGTAGCGGTCGCAGGTGTTGTTGGAATGGGTCTGCACCACCACCGGTATGGCTGGGTCGAAGTCCACGTAAGTGGTGTCTTCGGGGGGAGGCAGGGCCATGACATACATGAAGATCCCTGAGAGGAGGAGAATGGTGATGGCAAGGACGAGGAAATCGCCGATAAGGCTATGGACCCCTTCCTTGGAGCGCCTCAGTCTCTTTGCCCCGCCGAACTTCCTCAATTTCATGTCATCAGCTCCCTCAGATAAGCACCGTCACCGAACGGACCGGGACTCCGGTGCTGTCAATCTCGTAACGGGCGAAGGTGCCCGTTCCATCAGTGTTCAGGAACACTAGGACGTTGCCGCGCCATACCACCCTTGTGCTGGTAGGCGTCGAATCACCGGTCGATACCACCAGGTCCAACAGACCATCGCTGTCGATGTCCACCGATATCATGCACTGGATCTTAGCGACACAGGTACCGTCGGCCTCGGTGGCGATATTGGTTATCGTCCTTACTGGAGCGACCTATGCGTTCAGGGCGGTATGCTTTATCAGATACACCCCGCCGCCCGCAGAGACCCCAACGCCCCCTACTGCTACCGCGATGTCCGGCCAGACGTCCTTGCTGAGGTAATTGCCGATGGTGACGTTGGTCTTCGGTGCGTTGGCCAGGCTGAAGGAGGGTATCCATCCGCCGAATACGTTGGCGAACGCCGGCGAACCGGAGTTCAACTGTGCATTGTCGGCCAGATAGACCATGCCGCCCGATGCGGTCCCACCGATCACGATGAGGTCGGTCAGACCATCATTGGTCATGTCCCCTAGGCATAACGATGTGGCATAGGTCAGACTGCTTGAGGCGGTCACGGCCTTCCTCGGTGTCGAGAAGGTGCCCATGCCATCGGTGTTCTTCATGATGTACACGCTTCCGTCCCGGCAGGCGAACACTATGTCCAGAGAGCGGGCCCGGTCGTGACCGGCGATGTTGCCATCGAGGTCGGCCAGACCGACCGCTATTATGCTTGAGGAAACCTTGGTGATCTGACGATAGGACCAGAACCCGTCGTTCTTGCATATGCCCAAGGAACCGTTGGCCATTCCGAAGATGACGTCCTTGTCGTCATCCATGTCGACGTTGCCGACCGCCAAGCTCTTTATTTGGGTGAAAGTGGTCCCACTGGCACCAGTTTCGGTCATGGTGCGGATGACCTTGCTGCTCCACCCACCAGTGTCCGAGCGCTCATAAAGTGCTAGCTTTGGCACCCAATAGCTTTGGTAGATGGGTGTGTTGGTGTTCGGGCTACTAGCGCTTGATTGCGGGACGCAAAGGGTGAGGTAGGACACCACCTCGTTGTTCTCCCCGTCCCCGTTCATGTCACCGGAGGTGACCAAGAGGCCTTGGGGCCGGTAATCGGACCATTGGTTGAACGGCTCCATGTATTCCGGGGGGGTCCAGGTGTTGTCGTTGACGTAATAAAGCATGGAACTGGACTGTGTCCATGCGCTCAAACCCTGAGTGGTGCCGAACACTGGTGTGCATCCCTGGACGATGCCGGCGGCGATGCCGCCGCTGAAGACCGGGGATGTGATGTACACCACGGCGTTCAGATAGAACGTCTTGTAGTCATACCCGGTTCCGTTCGGGATCTGGATGGTGAACATGTCGAAGGAAATGACATATCCTTGGTTCTTACCGGGGATCCAGGGGTCGCCCAGCTTGGCCGCCGTGAGGTTCACCGCGAAACGATAGGTGTCCGCGGACGGGTGACTGACACCCGAGATGGGGCCGTTCCATGCCGTGGAACTGGATGGAGGGGCCATCTTTACCTGCGTACCACCGACGAAGTCACGGATGATCACCTCACCGCCCGATGGGTAGAATGACCAACCCGCCGGTAGGCTGGAGCCTTTGATCTCCACATAGAAGATCTCGTTGTTGTAGTAGTTGCTGTCCAGCTTCGTGTAGGCGGTGTCGTTGTACAGCTTGATGGTGGGGGATGTTCCTCCGGTACCGGTGCTGATGTTGTGGTTGATGAAGATCTTGTTCGTGGGGTTGGAGTTGTCCTCCAAACGTATCTGGACGATGTACTTGGAATCGTCAGTGAATCCGTTGATGGAATCTATGTCCAGGTAGGCCTTGTATGAGTAATAGCCGCTGGTGTAGCGGTAACGGGTGAAGGCGTTGGAGGTCTTCTCGTACACCACCTGCTTGTCGTCGGCCTTGATCACGGATATGTAGTTCTTAGAGTCCGTGTTCAAGAGCGATTTGGACACCACCACCACGGCTGCGTCCTCCGCGTTGAGCGTGAAGGAATAGGTCGGGGTGGCGTTGAAGGCGTTGGCGTCCCAGTCGTCCTTCTCGAAGATGTTGAAACCGTTGCTCTTGGAATAGATGATGTTCTGCGGTTCGTAGCCTGAGTCGTCGCTGCCTCCGCTTCCTCCAGAGGTCGTGGCGTCCAGGTCCATCCTTGCGGTCGCACTCTGCACATCGTTGTCCATTGCGGTCAAGAGTATGTTGGCGTTGGTCCAGTTGGCGTTGACCGTCAGCTGAGGCGATTCCCACAGGTCGTTGCCGCGGTCGATGAAGTTGATGATGTTGCCCTCCGCCTGGCCTAGTCCGGACATGTCCGCCTTGACGGAAAGGATCGCGCCGTCGTAGTCATAGACATACGCCCAGAGGAAGGATTTGTTGTCGATGATGGGCATGGAAGGGGTCATTCCCCTGTCACCTATGACCGGTATGGACTTGATGGGCAGGGGCAGCTTCGATTCCCACACCACTGAGTTGGATGAGGAATCCAGGACCATCACCCGGATGGAGGAGTTGAGGGGGATGTTGTTCAGATCTTAGGCTCCACGTCTCACCTATCTTCCAATCCGTTCCGATGCTGGGGTCGCTGTCGGTGATCTTGAAGACCTTGTTCTGATAGATCGCCTCGTTCACGAACACCGCGATGCTTGTGGTCCCATCGTTAAGGGTCTGGCCCCCTCCCATGGTCACGTTGACCCATGTGTCCATATTGGTCCCGTTGCTGTGCTGGATGATCGGTTCCGTGCCGAAGTCGACGTTGGTGTTCTGATGGGGTGGTGGGATCTGCGCCACATAGAACAACACGGTGGAGAACAGTATCACTGTAATGGCAAGGATCAACAGAGTGCCGATTATCTCTGAAACTGCCTCCTGCGATCCCTTGAAATGTGATTTCCTCTTGATTCCCATGTTTGACCCCGGCTGAGAGTGCTTACGCTTAAGCTCTCTATATATCCTGGAGGTGTTTATTTAAACATTATGCCATAAATATCCCTGGCAACAGTAGGATTGAGTCTGGCCGTGATTATCATTTTTGCGATTTTGAGGCTGTGGTTTATCGATGGGGATGGCGTCGGGCGATGATCAGAACTCCACCCCTTTCCTCGCCATAACCCCTGATTCGTATGGGTGCTTCTCCATCTTCATTATCGTTACCAGGTCCGCCTCCTCCACCACCGCTTTGGGCGCGTTCCTACCGGTGAGCACCACCTCCACCCCTGGGTCGCGCCCGCGCACGATGCGGAGCACCTTGTCGACGGGCAGGATGCCAAAGTCCATCACCACATTGATCTCGTCCAGGATGACCAGGTCATAATCGTTGGAGCCCAGGGCGTCCTGGGCCATCTGTAGCCCCCTCTCTGCCAGGTCCACGTCCTCCTGGCAATGCTCCCCTTTGAAGATGAGGCGGTCCGCACCGAACTGGTAGAGCTCGATGCCGTCCAACCGCCGCAATGCCTCCACCTCCCCATACTCATCGCCTTTCTTCATGAACTGGATGATGCACACCCGCATCCCATGCCCCCATGCCCTCAAGGCCAGGCCTAAGGCGGCGGTCGTCTTGCCTTTCCCTTCCCCGGTATAGACCTGCATCAGGCCGAGCTCTGACATGGGATTAATCACCAAGTGGATGGGGCTCGGACCTGATATATGCTTCCTGGGAACAGTTTATCTAAGTCCCTGGCGATGATATGGCATGCTCGAGATAGAGGTCAAGGCGGCACTGAAGGACCGCAGACAGGTCGAGGCCAGATTGAGACGCCTAGGGGCCAAGGCCGAGGGGGAGCGGCGTCAGGTCGATCTCTATTTCGCCCATCCGTGCCGGGACTTCGGGGCGACGGACGAGGCTTTGCGCCTTCGGTTGGATGGAGACAGGCAGGTGATGACCTACAAGGGACCGAAATTGGATGCCCGTTCCAAGACCAGGGAGGAGATCGAGCAACCTGTCGAGTTCGAAAGCATGGCCACTACCTTGAGGCGATTGGGCTTCAAGGATTTCCTACGAGTGGAGAAGATGCGCACCGACTATTCGTGGGAGGGCATCGTCATCAGTCTGGACCGGGTGGAGGGATTGGGGGACTTCGTCGAGCTGGAGGTGGAGGACGAAGATCGCGAGAGGGGTCTGGAGCGCATCCTGGACCTGAAATCGAAGTTGGGAGTCCAGGGGAACGAGACCCGGTCCTATCTGGAGCTCATCGTGGAAAAGGAAGGGAAGTGACCGTTGGGTCTCAGAGGGACTTTATCTTCTCGATGACGAACTCCTTGATCTTCGGGTCGTCCGGGATCGTCACTGACTTCTTGAACTTGGCCCTTTTCTCCTGGGCCCCATCGTTGCCATCCACGACGTAATAGCCCCGCGATAAGGAGATGAACTCGTTCTCCTCCCCCGAGTTCGTCTTGGCCCTCTTACGGGCCACCTCGATGAAGTTGTTGCGTCCGAAGTCAATCTTCTCAGCGCTGATCGTTATGAACTCGACTTCCTTCTCCTTGCCATCGTTGTTCATTGCAGGGCCTCAAAATAGGAGCCCCAAGTTCGTTATTAAATGTTTGCTCATGCCGTCTACATTTGATAATCGCTTTAAAAGTGGTGCATGGCCAGTATGACAATGCTTGTCATTATTGGAGGTGAAAAGGACCGACAGGTAATTATATCGAACTCCATATGAAAGGGGCATGGAGCCCGGTGGTGGTGGCGGGACCATGGATCGCCCCTGTCAACGATGCGGGCGGAGCCTTGCCTCGGATTCCAAGTTCTGCCCTTTCTGCGGAGCCCCTACGGCCGCTCCACCGCCCCAAGCATATGTGCCGGGGTGGTACCCGACGCCGCAGCAAGTCGACCTGGCAGTCGATCAAGGAGGCGATCCGGACCGCCACCACGTGGTTGGTCTTCCTCATCCTGATCGAGGTCACGGTGAACGTCGGGATCCTGATCTGGGGCTCGACCTTGGTCATGCCCAACATACCGGGCTACTCCAAGCTGCTCTACATAATCACCCCTTGGATCGTGGACATCTACAAGTTGGAAGGCTACACGCTGTCTGGCTACTTCTTCTTCCTGATGTTCGCCATTGTCATCTCTTACGCCTACATGCTCTTCCGAAGCCTGCCCCAACTGCCCAGGGAACTGAAGGGCGAGGAGGTCAAGGAGCACACGCCCCTCTACCGCATCGGGACGCTCTTCTGCGCCACGGTGTTCTGCAGCTTCCTAGTATACGGGTTGCTGGCTCTGTTCGATGTCGACCCCACCGTGCCCGAGTTCGCCGAACTCCCCCTTTGGAAGCAGATATTCTCAATGGCCGGGGCGTCGGTCTATGAGGAGGTGGTGTGCCGCATACTCTTGATCGGGGTGCCGTTGTTCGCGTACCACGTCATCACCAGGCAGGACCGGGACCACAAGCGGTACGTCCTGGGAGGGGACATCGCCATCGACCGGCCGGCGTTGCTGCTGCTCATCTTCTCCTCGGCCATGTTCGCCGCCGCCCATCTCTTCATCTGGGACTTCTGGAAATTGATCCCGACCTTCGTGAGCGGG
This sequence comes from Methanomassiliicoccaceae archaeon, assembly GCA_963806355.1. GTDB lineage: Archaea > Thermoplasmatota > Thermoplasmata > Methanomassiliicoccales > UBA472 > JACXTP01. The sequence goes on from CAWDXN010000009.1 coordinate 40,943, forward strand.
CTGGCCTTGGGGTATCTGTTCCTTCGATATGGTGTATATGCCTCGATCATGTTGCACTTCTTCATCGACTATCTAGGCATGCCATTGGAGGTTTGGCCCAGCGGCGATCTGGCATTGATCGCGGTCGGCCTGCTCACCTGGGGCATCCTTATCGCTGGGGCGGCCTACTTCGTGTACTATGTCCTGAAGGTCCTGGACTTCGTGAACGGCGGTCCGGTGATAAAACGTAAGGCCAAGCCCGCGCCGATGGGTGCATATCCGCCAGTGCAGACCGCGGCAACGATGCCGCCCCAACCCCGCTCCGCCGCCCCAAAATCAATTCGCCTTCCGTTGCCAGCGTTGCGGGAACGGCGAAGCGCGCTATCAGGATGGGGCTTTGTATTGCACCCGGTGCGGTCAGAGGAAGTGAGCTGCCCGCAATAGGGCTTGAAGGCGGTCCCTGGAGGTGAGGGCCCCCTCCATCGCTCTGGCCTCGATGACGAAACGCCCCTTGTAACCGCCCATCTGGGCCAAGGCGGAGGCGAAAGGCACGGTGCCTTCCCCTATCACCAGATGCTGATCGAATTGCCCATGGTTGTCATGGAAATGCACGTTATGGAACCTTGTGGTCAGAGCAAGGTAGTCATCGATGTTACGGGTGGTGTTAGCATGACCGATGTCGAAGCATATGCCTAGCTCCGTCCCTTCCAACAGATCGAGCAGCCCCTTCGGGTCGGTGACCATGGTGATGGGCATGGCCGGCATGTTCTCCAACGCCACCTTCACCCCGCAGTCCTTTGAGGCCCGGTCTATGGCACGCAATGCGGCCTTGGTGTTCCGCCTCACCCCTTCTTTGTCCAGCTGACCGAGCGGGGTATAGAAGCCGGGATGGACGGTCACCGGGTTCAGGCCGAGGGCCCCGGCCTGCTCGATGGTGACCATGACCTCGTTCAATGCGACCTCGCGCATCCGGGGGTTCAGGGAGCCGATGTTGACGTCGCTCAGCGGGGCATGCACCGAGCAGTCCAGGTCGTGGGAGGCCAGATGCTCCTCCAATTCCCTGGCGATGCTAGGCAGGTAATGTTTGCCCTCCGCCACTATCTCCCAGGCATCGAAGCCGGATTGGACCGCCGCCAAGGCCTCCCGCAGCGATAGAAGGCTGAGCGATGGTGATGAAATCGCGATCATCGCACCTCCTCCCCGTCCACGGTCGTTGGGGCGACGCGGTCGATGAGGGAGCTCAGGTCTTCGTCTTGGATGGTGACCACGATCGCCCCCAGGGGGACATTGCCTTCGACCATGGAGATCTTACCGACGAAGGCCGCCTGCTTGTTCAAACAGAATGTGATCCGGTCGGCCTCGGCCCCCCGCAACAAAGTGGCACGCATGGCATCGAGGATGCGTTGACGACGTACCTGTTCCATGAAATGGCTCAGGTCCGCGGTGCTGGCGGTCATGCCATGTTCCTCCTCCGCCAGATCCGCCCCCGGGAAAAGATTGAGCAGGGCCTGCCGTACCTTGCCCGGGTCCTCGGTGGGGAAGACCTTGGCCGTGGCCATGACCGACGCCATGCGCCAGGATAGGGAGAATAACTATTAAAATGGCGTTCCCCATGCGAAAGACGACATGCGCGAACGGGTCGTGGACGCTCTGGCGAGCGAAGGTTATCTCATGGACCAGGAGGCCGAGGACTATATCCTGGCCCAGTCCGACCCTTTGCAGTTCGCTCACCGGGCCTTGAGCTCCATGCAGGAGCGGCCATTGATCATCACCATGCGCGACCTGAGGAAGACCTGCCTGGTGCCATCGGAAAAGGTGGCCACGCTGCAGGAGGTGCCGCGCCGCCGCAATGTGAAGGTGGAGGCCAGAGGCCACGGCGATATCGTAATCACCAAGGACATCACCAACGCCAGCGATTGCGATGCCAGCGTGGCCGGTTTCGCCAACTATTTCATGGACCGTTTCGAGACCCTGCGCGGGCTGCTGCAAAAACGCCGGGACCTGGTAGGGGCGAGCACCATCGACCGGGTGCTGGACGCCAATAGGCTCATGGTGGACCGGGAGGTGAAGCTCATCGGCATGGTCAATGACGTCAAGGAGTTCCGCAGCGGCGACCGGTTGGTCGAACTGGAGGATGAGACCGGAAAGGTCGCGGTCATGATACCCAAGGACCACCGCCTGGCCAACGAATCCATCCTGTACGATGAGGTCCTAGGCATAATCGGCAAACCCACCGCCCGGGACAAGAAGATCGTTGCCAACGCCATAATCAGGCCAGACGTGCCCCACGGCAGCCAGATGGAACGGAGGGACCTCAGTTCCGTCATCGGTTTCATGTCCGATGTGCACGTCGGCAGCAACACCTTCCTGAAGCGGCCTTGGGAGGACATGATCGAATGGGTCCGCACCGAGGGCCCGGAGATCGGTCTGCAATATCTGGTGGTGCCCGGGGACTGCGTCGACGGCATCGGCATCTATCCCAACCAGGAGGAGGAGTTGGACATCGAGGACATCTTCGAGCAGTACCGCGTCCTCGCCGAGCTTTTGAAGGATGTGCCGGACCATATCCAGGTGATCGTCCAGCCAGGAAACCATGACGCCGTGAGGCCGGCAGAGCCCCAACCCGCGTTCTCGGGCGATATCGGGAAGCTTTTCGATTCCTCCACCATCCTCATCGGCAATCCCGCCTATTTCGAGGTGGAGGGGCGCACCATCCTGTCCTATCATGGCAAGAGCTTCGACGACCTGATGGCCAGCGTCAAGGGGTTGTCCTACTCGAACCCCATCCAGGCCATGAAGGAGATGTTGAAGAGGCGGCATCTGGTCCCGATATATGGGGGACGCACCCCTATCGCCCCGGAGCGCAAGGACTTCCTGGTCATCGACAAGGTGCCAGACATCTTCGTCACCGGGCACGTGCACGGCGCCGGCCTGGACCATTACAATGGCGTCAGGCTCATCAACGCCTCCACCTGGCAATCGCAGACCCCGTTCCAGAAGATGCACAACTTCAACCCGGAACCGGCCAAGCTGATTTTGGTGCACCTAGGGAACGGCTCCACCCACATGGAGGACTTCAATTCCTAGGGGGCCCCATTCCAGAACAGGACGATCATCAACAGACCGAAGACGAACATGGCGTAGGATATGAACCAGAAAATACGGAAGGTCTTGGCGCGCCTTTCCGGCGTGCCGAAGAACCGATCAAAGAGTTTCTCCACGAAGGTCATACTGCTTTCGCGGCCTTCTGCTTGATGCGCTTCAGGCGGAAGATGTTCTCGCGCTCCATCTCCTCCAACCGGAGGCGGATGAAAGCCTCTGCCTGCTGCAGCTCAGGTATGACCTTGAACTCCAAGGCATTGACGCGGCGCTTGGTCTTCTCGATCTCGTCCAGAAGCTTCTTCATGGTGGTCTCGATCTCGGCGGCCTTGATTATGGTCTCCACCAGGTCCTCGAAGGCGCTGGTGGCCTCATCGATGTGGGATCGAGACGCCGATGACGCCATAGCCCCGCTTCTCCATTGGTTTCCTGATGCTGGTGGCGTCTATCTCCGGAACCACCAAGCCCATGACGTTCTTGCTGCGCAGCTTGATCTCCGGTCGGTCCGTGAGCGCGAAGGCGGCCGATTTCACGGCGATCTCCCCGTCCACCGCGGCGGCGATGGCGATCTTCTGCATGGCCACCTCGTACTGCTTGGTGACCTGCTCCCGGACCTGCTTCGCCTCCTCCAGTATCTTGAAGAACTCCAGGATGAGGCCGTCCCGCTTCATCTTGAGGATCTTGTAGCCGCCCTTGGTCATCTTGATCTTCCTCTTGGTCTCGAGGAGCTCTGACCGGGTCGGCTTTATTTCCCTCTGCGGCATGGATGGACCCCCTTACGCGGCCTTGTTCTTGAAGTTCGGGTGGTACTTGTCGATGTACTTCTGGTCGATCCTGGTGAGCGACCGGACGTCCAGGGTTGCGAGCACTTCCCACATGTAGTCGAGCGTGGTCTCGATGCTGCGGTCCTCGTCCCTGGCCTGGCGCACGATGCGCTTCTCGAACAGGTCAGCGAACTCCAGGAACTTCCTGTCACGTTCGGAGAGCGCGTCCTTTCCGACGATGGCCACCAGTGACCTCAGGTCCTTGCCCTCGGCATAGGCGGCGTAGCATTGGTCGGATACGGTCTTGTGGTCCTCACGGGTCTTCTTCGGACCGATGCCCTCGTTCATCAGCCTTGACAGTGAGGTCGAGACATCGATGGGCGGGTAGATACCGGCACGGACCAGTTCACGCTTGGCCACGAGCTGACCCTCGGTGATGTAACCGGTAAGGTCGGCGATGGGGTGGGTGATGTCCTCCCCAGGCATGGAAAGGATGGGGATCTGGGTGATGGAGCCCTTCTTTCCCTTGATCCTCCCCGCGCGCTCGTACAGGGTGGCGAGGTCGGTGTACATGTACCCAGGATAGCCACGGCGACCGGGCACCTCCTCACGGGCGGCGCCGATCTGGCGCAGCGCCTCGCAATAGTTCGTGACGTCGGTGAAGATGACCAGCACGTGGTAGCCCAGCTCATAGGCCAGGTACTCGGCGGTGGTCAGGGCCAGACGGGGCGTGATGATGCGCTCGATGGCCGGGTCGTCGGCCAGGTTGAGGAACACCACGGCGCGCTTCAGGGCGCCGGTCCGTTCGAAGTCCTTCATGAAGTACTGCGCCTCCTCGTTGGTGATGCCCATGGCGGCGAAGACCACGGCGAACTCCTCGTTGGCCGCCCAGCACCTTGGCCTGGCGGGCGATCTGCAGCGCCATCTCGTTGTGGGGCAGACCGGAGCCGGAGAAGATGGGCAGCTTCTGACCACGCACCAGCGTGTTCATGCCGTCGATGGTGGATATGCCGGTCTGGATGAACTCCGATGGGGTAGTCGCGGGCCCAAGGGTTGATGGCCGCGCCGATGATGTCGAGCCTCTGCTCGGGTATGATCGGTCGGGCCTCCGTCCAGCGGCTCACCGGAACCGGAGAGGATGCGGCCCAGCATGTCCTGGGACACCGGCATCTTCATGGTCTCGCCCAGGAAGCGAGCGCCGGAGCCCTTCTCGATACCGGAGGTCCCTTCGAACACCTGGATGACCACGATGTCGTCGGATGTGTCCAACACCTGTCCCTTCTTCTCAGTGCCGTCCGGCTGACGGACGATGGCTATCTCGTTGAAACCGATGGGCTCGGTCTTCTCGACGAACACCAATGGTCCAGCGATCTGTGTGATTGTCCTGATATTCCTTGGTGGTCATTTACTTCGCCCCCAATGCCTCGAACTCTTTGCCAAGACCGTTCAGGATGGCTTCCAGTTCCTCATCCACCTTCGGGTCCAGTTTGGCCTTCTGCAGCCTGACACGCACGGGCATGTTGGTTATCGCCTCGACGCTGACCTCGGACTCGACCGCCTTCTGGGCCAGGTCGGAGAAGTTCTTGATGATCTTCATGTACATGTACTGCCTGCTGAGCGGGGAGTAGGTGTCCACCGGGTGGTAGGCGTTCTGTTGCAGGAAGATCTCACGGATCATCCTGGCCACCTCCAAGGTCAACTTCTGCTCCTCGGGCAATGCATCGGAACCGACCAACTGCACGATCTCCTGCAGCTCGGCCTCCTTCTGCAACAACTGCATGGCCCAGTCCCTTACGTCCGGGAAGTCCGGTGACACGTTCTGGCGGTACCATCCGTCCAAGGCCCCGGTGTACAGGGAGTAGGAGGTGAGCCAGTTGATGGCTGGGAAGTGTCTCCTCTCACGGAGCTTGGAGTCCAAGGCCCAGAAGACCCGGACGATACGGAGGGTGTTCTGTGTGACCGGCTCGGACAGGTCCCCGCCTGGCGGGGAGACGGCCCCGACGACGGAGACCGACCCGGTACTGTTGTTGCTCAGGTTGATGCGCCCGGCCCGCTCGTAGAACTCGGAGAGCCTGGCGGACAGGTAGGCAGGGTAGCCTTCCTCACCTGGCATCTCTTCCAGACGGGAGGATATCTCACGCATGGCCTCGGCCCACCGGGAGGTGGAGTCGGCCATCAGGGAGACGTTGTAGCCCATGTCGCGGTAGTACTCGGCGACGGTCATGCCGGTGTATACGGAGGCCTCACGCGCCGCCACGGGCATGTTGGAGGTGTTGGCAATGAGCACTGTCCGGTCCATGAGGGGTTTGCCAGTCTTCGGGTCCTCCAGCTCGGGGAAGGTCGTAAGCACCTCGGTCATCTCGTTACCACGTTCGCCACATCCGATGTAGACGACGATCTCGGCATCGGACCACTTGGCCAGCTGCTGCTGGGTGACGGTCTTGCCGGTCCCGAAACCGCCAGGGATGGCGGCCGTGCCGCCCTTGGCGATTGGGAACAGCGTGTCCAGGATCCTCTGGCCGGTGACCAAGGGCAGGTCGGGGGCCAACTTCTGGGTGAAGGGCCGGCCCATACGGACGGGCCACTTCTGCATCATCTGCACGGTCTTGCCACCTATGACGGCGATGGTGTCGTCGACGGTGAACTCGCCCTGCTTGATGTCGTCGACGGTGCCGGAGATACCCACGGGCACCATGATCTTGTGGACGATGGACCGCTCTGGTACAGTACCGATGATCTGTCCGGAGACGACCTTATCGCCCTTCTTGACGATCGGGGTGAAGGCCCACTTGACCTTGTGGTCCAGGCCGGAGGCGGTCACACCGCGCTTGATGAAGTCGCCCATGACGCTCATGAGCACAGGCAGCGGCCTCTGGATACCATCGTACACGCTTCCCAGGAGCCCGGGGCCTAGCTCGGCCACAAGGGGCTGTCCGGTACTGATGACCTTCTCTCCCGGGGCAATGCCCGAGGTATCCTCGTACACCTGGATGACGGTCTTGTCACCGACGATCTTGATGACCTCGCCCATCAGTTGCTCCTTGCCGACCAGGACCACATCGTACATCCTGGGGGAGATACCGACGGCCGTCACGACCGGTCCAGCCACCCTATAGATCTTGCCTTCCTTAGACATTTGATAACCCCTCTATGTTTTGTATAGATCAACGCCAATAGCTCTCTTGACCTTCTCGCGCAGGTCACCTTCCGACTTTCCCACCACGACGACCACGGGAGCGATGCTTGACAACACCTTGCGCCTTGTCGTCGGGGTCAATTTCTCAACGTCATCCGAGCTGACGGCCAAGACGCCGATGGTCGGGTCCGAGATCAGCTCCAATATCTTGTCCTCATAGTTCTCTGGCTTGGACAATGAATGAACGCTTGACGCCACCGAGCTTGAAACCGGTGACGAAACTATCGTTGCCTAGCACTGCCACGTCCATCAGATCACCAACAGTTTCTTTATCTGTCTGGATTGAGCCCGCTCTGCTTGCCGCGGGCGATGATGCGGATGTTGTCCACCTCGATCTTCTTCCTCACGATGTAGTCCACGATGGGGAGCACCGATGAGACATAGGCACGGGACAACTTCTCCGCCTGCCTTGCCAATCGCTTGTTCAACGCGATCTCCACCTCGCTCAGGGAGCCGGTCGTCCTTGCCGCTTCCAAGGCATCCTTGATCTGCTCGTAATAGGTAAGTTTGTTCAATTCCCCGATGGCGGAATCGAGCGAATCTGTGGCCGAGATGCGGACCAGCTCCTTGACGGAGAGCTCCGCGCCACCCTCTATGAAATATGAACTGATCTTCTCCGATTGCACATTGTAACGCTTCAATTTGAGCAGGGTGATGATGTTCTTAGCGTCCACCTCGATGCGCATCCAGTTGACCAACACCTTCTCCGGTCGGGTCGGCTGGGTCAGCTGCTCGAAGAACCTCTGATAGTACAATTTGTCGAGATAGTCCTCGACCGGACCAAGGTCTTTGGTGCTCTCCAATCCGTTCTTGAGATCCTCGGGTACGTTCATCCCGTACTTCCTGCCTATCTCCTCGAGGATGTCCTTGATGTTGTCCATGGAGAACAGCTGGAGGATCTGCTCGTCGGTCAGCTTGCCGGCCGCCACGATGTCCTCCTGTAGCTCTTCGACCGTTGCCCCGGCCATCTTGGCTCGCAGCAACGTCTTGACGTTCATGAAGTCCCAACGGGCCAGGTATTTCTCCAGGGTTATCTTGAGGTCCCCTGTGCAAAATCCGAGGATCTGTGAGTAGACCCTTGCCTGGTTCATCGCAGGTGCCGAGCTCGATGAGGTTGACGCCTTCGTATCGTGAGGCCAATTCGGCCATCTCCACCTTGTATTGCGTCTCTCCGAGGAAGCGCGCTATCTCATTTAGGTCCATCATCAAGAGCTTGGGGTAGTTGTCTTTGGTGAGCAACAGGGACTTCTTCGACTTTACCCTTGCCACCGCATATGCATAGTTGCCCTTGCCCTTTTTCGCCAAACTACGCCTGCTACCCCACATGAACGCCATTGATTCACCCGAACAAAATGTTCGAAACGTTCTTGAGCTCTTTTTCCCAAACACCTTCCAGGACGGTCTTGAACCGATAGTCCAGGCTGACGCTCCCGTCGGCACTCTCTAGCACCAGACCGGGCTCCATGTCCTTCTCCTCGATGGACTTGACGCCCGCGGTTCCAGCGATGTACTTGGAGTCGCCTTTCGGGCAGTACACCTTAGCGTTGGGGATGGTCGCCACCCCCTTCACCAGGATCCTCTTGTACAGTCTGGCCTTTTCCTCTGGTCCGAGCGCGCCTAGCTCCTTGAGGGTGCTTTGGAATGTGTTGTCCAGGACCTGCTTCCGGGCGTTGAGGGTGACCCTCTTCGCTTCCAGCTCGGCACTGGATAGCTCCTGTTGCCTCATGCGGACCAGGGTCTGCTCCAGGTCCTTCTGCTCGGCCTTCTGTTTGACGGCGACCTGCTCGTCGGCCTGCTTCAGGATCGAAGCTTTTTCCTTCTCCGCCTCCTGGATCAGCGCGTCTGCTTCGCTGTTCGCGCTCTCCAGGATCTGACCAACTACGTTATCCAATGCCATAGAACGGCCCCTTGATCATACTCTATCCATGTTCCCTTATACGAACAGGAGCAGTACAGCCACGACCAGACCGAAGATGACGATGGTCTCGGGAATGACGGTCAAGACCAGTCCCTTACCGAACAACTTCTCGTTCTCGGCCATGGCGCCAACAGCGGCCGCACCGATGCTAGCCTCAGCCCAACCGGAACCTATTCCGGCCAGTCCGACTGCAATACCAGCTCCAATAGCTACGAATTCTCCTTCTGCCATTTTACTCACCTACTTTCTCATTTGTCCACTTACGAACGATCTTGAGGGGGTTGAACCGGAGGCCACCGCCCTCGAAGAATTTGCCGAACAGCTCGACATAGTGCAACCTGATGCTGTGCATGCCCGCTGATATGATCGCGAGTATGAACACCATCAATACACCAAGTACGAACACGATTATCGCGAAGATCACGGCGATGCCGTCTGTGCCTATTGTGATGAAGGCCATGGTATTGAACGCCAACGCCAGGCCGGCTTTAGACATCGCGATCGCGGCCAGACGTGAATATGACAGGACGTTCGACATCAACCCAGGAAGTTCCAGGATCGCCCCTGGACCCTCGCCGATGAAGGCCAATATCGCCCCGACGATGACCAAGCCTAGCCCGATATAGAGGTAGCTATCCACCATCGGCAGCCCCCACCAGGAACCGATAGGCACGATCATCTCATTGATGAACCATAGGAGTAGGAAGAAACCTCCGATCAGAATCATCAGCCAGCTTATCTTCTCCATGAAGGCGTGCTTGAACCCGTACCGGATGGTCTTGTTATACACGCCGATGCAGTAACCGATACCAAGATGAACGAATCCTATCACCAGGGCAGCGAACAGGAATATCTTGACGTCCTTGAGTTTGCTTAAAACACCCAATTCGGGAAGCTCCATCTGCAGCAGATAGGACCATGTGACCTCGTTGCCGTACTGGTACTCCGCGGGCGTGGCCCCTTCGACCCATATCGGTTGGAAGTGCATTCCTAACGCTTCGCCGAACAGGAAGAAACCGAATATTGTGGCCCAGATACCGCCAAAGAACAACATGGTGGCGATCGTCTTCCACTCGGGGGTCTTGACCTTCATGAGGCCAATGAACCCTAGGATGGTGAAACCGATCCCATATCCAATGTCGCCTACCATCAGGCCGAAGAATATCGGGAAGGTGATGCTTATCATGAAGGATGGGTCGATCTCTCTGTACTTTGGGGTGGAGATCAGGCCGGTTAGGTACTCGTAAAGACCCACATACTTGTTCGGATTGGTCTTGGTGGGTACCTCAGACTTGGTTGAGGTGTAATCGACGTTGGCGAGGTGCTCCGTGTCGTGCTCGTGGCCCTCATGGCGTTCGGCCGTCTCCAGGACATCAAGGTAAACGTTGCCCTTCAGGTCCTTCTCGATGGCCCCCTTTAAAGGTTCCAACTTCGCGCTTGGTACCCATCCGTCCAGGACGAAGGAGTACTTGGTGGTGCCTAGGCGCAGTGGCGTCTCGGCGACCTGAACCTCGATGCTGAGATCCTCATCGGCGGCGCAGATGATAGCGCCGTACTTGGTGCGGAGGTCTTCGAGGTTCTTGTTGCACTCCTCGATCGCGGCCTCCTTTTGGGCTGATTCGGTCTCAATGTCGACCAGCCTCTTTTTGGCGTCCCCGCTGCCCATGGGTGCGGGCACCTCGGAGAAACCGTTCTGCAGCAGGATCTTCTGTGCGTCCCCCAGGTCCTTCTTGGGTACGAAGACCGCCACGAATTTCTTGTCACTGGAAAGTAAGACCTCGCTCTGAGGGATCTTGGAGGAGAACTCGGGTGACGGGTCCGACTTGACGTTGCCTGTCAGGACCGCTAGGTTGGAATATCCTTTGTAGAGGTCCAGCGGTATGTCCATGTTCACGAAGGGCTCGATGGACCGCTTCTCGTTCTGCAGCTCGGCGAATTCCGCCTGTGCCTCGACCTTCTCTTTAAGGACGGCGCCGAGGGAGTGGTCCAACTCGGAGAGCGTCTTATCCAGGTCGTTCTTGATCCTGGCCGGCGCTATGGTCTCTGTCGGTTCGACATCGATGTCAAGCTGCATGTCCTTTTCGATGGAACGGAGCTTGAGGAGCTTCTGGGAGGCCACGGATGACTCTGGCAGGGGCGATCCCGAAGCTGAATCCTTCCTCCTCGGCCGAGAAGTCAACGATGTCGACGGCCTCCACCTTGTAGAGCATATCGATGGTGGCCTTGAGGTCCGCCTTCGATCCCACTAGGAGGATTCGGTTCATCTGCTCCGGCATCAGCATGTAAAAACCTCAGAGGGATTTCTCAAAGGATTCCTTAAGATAGGATTTGATCGCGAATATCTTGGAATCGGAGACTGTCAAGGCCTTGTTGGCCTCGGCGTTGCCCTTGGCCATCTGCTCCTTGCGGGCGGCGTCTAGCTTAATCTTCTCTGCCATGATCGTCTTCTCCCGCTCCTCTTTCATCCTCGCCTCGCTGTCACGCATACGAGCCAGGGCGTCCCTTCTGGCATTGGCGACGATGACCTTCTGTCTCTCCTGAGCGTCCTTCACGATCTGGGCAGCCTTTGCCTCAGCCTCTTTGACCTTAAGAAGTGTATCAGCCCTAGTCACAGGCCTCTCCCCGGATGATGTCCACGGAATCTCATTTCTCTATTTAACTATTTGCCACGATATGACACGCCAGGGCCGAATAAACAATCGGTGAGCTCGATTATTCAGAATTCCTATAGGAATAATATTTCTCTGCCCAGATGGTAAATCGCGCTCCTATCGTTTTGGAATCGGGGCATGTAAAGTTCACGGCGTCTAGGCATTTTTATTGTAAAAAAATATTTTTATTTTTGACCATATTGTCGTATCAAGACATCGGTCTCTTGCAAAATGCTCTTGGAAAGTTCGTCCTCGTACTCGTCCTTGTAGATTATCTCAGAAATGCCGGCGTTCAGAAGGATCTTCGTGCAGAGTACGCACGGGAAGTTGGTCGTGTATATCGACGCGTCCTTGATGCTGACACCGAAATAGGCCGCCTGAATGACCGCGTTCTGCTCAGCATGCACCCCGCGGCATAGTTCGTGGCGCGTACCGGACTCGACGTTGTTCGTCAATCTTACGCAGCCCACCTCCTCGCAGTGCCTAAGGCCGCGGGGAGCGCCGTTGTATCCGGTCGTAAGCACCCGCTTCTCCTTGACGACGACCGCGCCGACCTTCCGACGCAGACAGGTAGACCTCGTTGCCACCAGCTCGGCCATCCTCATGAAGTAGGTGTCGTTGTCAGGGCGTTCCATGGGCTCGGGCAACCTATGCCCTCAGGGATAATAATCCTTTAGGGTTGCCTCCACCGCAATAATATATAGTATCTCTTCGGTTCCATCGAATGTGAGTGGTGGAGAGGACAAGGGGAAGGGGTGGAAGAAAGAGGTCCTCGCCTTCCTTGCGGCCATCATCGTGCTTTTGGCCATCTTTGCTGGGCTATACCTCTACAGCGGGGTCTGGCCCCCGATGGTTGTAGTGGAGTCGGGCAGCATGGCCCACTCCAGCGAGCGGAGCTTCATCGGCGTGATCGACACTGGGGACCTGGTCATCGTCAGGGACCAAAGTTCGGTGGTCACCTATGTGGAAGGTTACGATGATCACTATCGCAAGTTCGGCGACTATGGAGACGTGGTGGTGTACCTTAGATATGGCCAGGAGGACTCCACCCCGGTCATCCATCGAGCTATCGTGGAAGTTGTCTATAATACAAGCACCAGTACGTTCGACGTACCGTCCCTGGCAGACTATCCTCAATCGCTCTGGTCCCATAATGGGATCCAGGATGGCCAATGGTGGGGGCTGGGCGGCGTGCTCGAGCTCTACGACGTCGGTTATCGCTCCCAGTTCATCAGGGTCGACCTGGGCGCCCTCCTGGTCTATGAGCATGGAGGGTTCATCACCAAGGGGGACCACAACGACCTCATCGACCAGAACCCCCAGGTGCCCATCTGCCGGGAGCCGATAGAGAGCGACTGGGTGGTAGGGGTGGCCAAGGTCGAGATCCCCTGGTTCGGGCTCCTCAAGCTCTGGGTGGGCGGCCAGTACACTCCTTATGGCCCCGGCGTTCCGGCCAACAGCTGGACCAATCTCTTCGTCTGCATCGCCCTGATAATCATCATACCGATCTCGGTCGATTTGCTGGAGATCTACTTCCGTCGTAAGGGCAAGGACCCCTTCGCACCATTACGCAAGGGGAACCGCAGCCCCCCGCCCAAGGAAGTGGTGGTGGAAAGGGAAGAGAAGAAGCCCATGGACGGGGAAGAGGAAAAGAAATGAGCCTTTGGCTCAGATGAGCGTCGTCTGGTTCTTCGGCTTGAAGTTCTTCAGCTCCTGGAAGACCTCGTCCTCCTCCAGGACCTTCTTCGTCTCGTCCAAGGGCACGCTGAGGTCGATCTCCTTGGTGCGACCTCCCCTGCCAAAGGACTTTACCTTGGCATGGATGATGCCCATCATGTCCAGCTCGGAGATGAGGTCGGTGATCCGGCGCTGGGTGAGGGGGGACATGCCTAGCTGACGGGCCATGGCGCGGTAGGTCTCGTAGACCTCGCCCGTGGTCAACCTCTCCTCGCCCTTCTCCTCGTTGAGGATGATGCACATCAACACCATCTTGGACTGGGTGGGCAGGGTGCGCACCGCCTCGGAGACGCAATCCAACTCCATCTTGTTCTTGGCCTTGTACACATGTACGTCGGCCACCTTGTCGGAGTTCTCCCGCTCTGCGATCTCACCGGATATCCGCAACAGGTCCAGCGCCTTGCGGGCATCCCCATGTTCCTGAGCCGCTAACGCAGCGCACAGCGGGATAACACCTGGCTCGAGCACATGCTCATCAAAGGCCAAGGTCGCCCTCTGCTTCAAGATGTCCTGAAGCTGGTCGGCGTTATAGGGTGGGAACACCATCTTCTCTCCCTCCAACCGGGACTTCACCCGTGGGTCAAGGAGATCGGTGAAAAGGAGGTCGTTGGATATTCCGATGACCGACACCCGGGCATTCTTGAGGTCGTCGTTGATCTTGGAAAGATGATATAGGACGTCGTCCCCAGATTTGTAGACCAGCTTGTCTATCTCGTCCAGAGCGATGAGTATGATGCGGTTCTGCTCATCCAGCTTGTCGCGGAGCAATGTATAGACCTGGGTGATGCTCAATCCTGTGAAGGGTATGCGCTGTTCGAAATCCTGGACGAACTGGTTGCCTATGTTCTGGAGAACACCGTATGATGTGTCGACCACCTCGCAGTTCATGTAGATGAACGTGACCCGGTTCCTATCCCCATCGGCCTTCTTCACCTCGTTGCCGATGTACTTGACACAGGCGGTCTTCCCGGTCCCGGTCTTCCCGAATATGAGGATGTTGGATGGTCGCTCCCCCTTCAAGGCCGGCACTAGGATCGAAGCCAGGGATTGGATCTGGTCGTTACGATGTGGCAGAACGTCAGGTAGGTAGGAGGGGCGCAGTATCTCTCGATTGTTCTTTTTGAATATCTGTTTACGGTTTAGGTGCGCGTCGAACACGCTGGTTTCCATAGTATCCCCCCTCTTGGATGGTTGATGAAGGTGACGGTGACGCTCCAATTCGGCATTTTAATGTGGAGAAATGGTGCGAATTTCAAGGTAGGGCATCCCTCAATAAATAAGTGACTTTTATCTTGGATGGCGAATTGGACAGGAAACGTCGGGGTGGGCAATTGTTAGATGGCAAACCCACACCCCTCCATTTCCACTGCAACTGCCGCCACTCGATCCCGCGAGGTATAATCAAGCAGGAAAGACCATGCCGGGTCGTGTCCTTGAGGATCTAGTCCCTATGTCGAGAAAGAACGCGGTCCTGCTCAGTTTGAATCACGATGTGGAAGAGATAGAGGAGCTGGCCAACACAGCGGGATATGACATCATCTATGTCATGACCCAGAAGCGACAGAGGCCGGACCCGAACACGTTCTTGGGAAGGGGGAAGGTGAGGGAGCTGAAGAGCCTCCAAGAAGAGAGGCCGGTGGAGGCCATTGTCCTCAATGGAGAGGCGAAACCATCCCACCATTACAATCTAGAGAGTCAGTTCAAGGTGGTCTGCATAGATCGGGTCAGGTTGATCCTGGACATATTCTCCACTCGGGCCAACAGTCGGGAGGCGCGTCTGCAGGTGGAGAAGGCAAGGTTGCGCTACGAAACACCCCTTTTGAAAGAGTGGATCCATAACGCGAAGAGCGGAGAGCACCCCGGTTTCATGGGAGGGGGCGAGTACGCCATCGATGTCTATTATGATCTGGTCAAGTCTCGGATCAAGGCCATAGATGATGAGCTGGCGGAGATAAGGAGAGACTCAGGGACCAGGAGGAAGCATCGTGTTCGAGGGGGTTTCTCGGTGGTCTCCCTTGCCGGTTACACCAACGCTGGGAAATCGTCCTTGATGAGGGCTTTGACCGGTGAGGACGTGTTGATCGAGGATAGGATGTTCTCGACCTTATCCACCACTACCAGGAGGATGAAAGGCTCCAAATCGATCCTTATCACAGATACCATCGGGTTCCTCAGAGACCTGCCTCATTTCATGATCGAATCGTTCAGGACCACGATAGAGGAGATATTCAATTCCGACCTTGTACTCTTGGTGGTGGATAGCGGTGATGATCTGGAACGTATCGAGGAACGCCTATCCACTTCCAAGGACATCCTGACCCCGCAGGTCGTTTCTAACGACATAATAATAATCTTTAATAAAATAGATAAATTATTAAATAAAAATGCCAAAGTCCTTCTAGAGGAAATGGCCCATCGTCACTTTCCTGATTCTCCTATCGTTTTCGTTTCCGCAAGGTCAGGCGAAGGGATGGAGCAATTGATATCGGTCATTGGAGAGCAGTTCCGAAGGACGCTTTCGTTGACCGTGACATTACCGAACGATGCCCCTTCCCATTCGATAATCTCATACATCTTCGAGATGGCCGATGTGATATCCATCGACTATGGTGACTCCATCCAGATGGACATCCTTCTGCATGAGAAGGATCTGACCATCATTTCCGAGAAGGTGGTTCAGGTCAAAGGGACGATAAAGGGGACGAAGGACGGATCGCCGGAAAAGGACGCTCCATCGGAAATGTAGGGGTCCCCCTCACTTCAACCCAAACTCTTTCTTCTTCTCGACGACCTTGTCCTCGTAGCTCTTTGGCAATCTCCATGCAGTGTACTCGAGCTCATCCAGGTTGGGGACGAACTCTTTCTTGCTTTTCACAGCCATCAATTTCTTGAACTTTTTGACGCGGTTGAGGTAGGCGTAGAGGTAGAAGAACCCGACCAATGCCATTATGATGCCGATGACCAACAGGTAGAACCACCAGCCACCGAGACCGAACAGGTCGGCATCCTCGATTAGGTCATATAGGGAAAGGCCTGTGATGACCAACCCCGCCGCCAAAAAACTGATTGAGAACGGTACGACGTACTGAACTGTCACCGGTCTGCTCATGTCCTGCCACAACGAATTTTTGGTATAGAATATTTTAGTAGCGGGGATCGAGGCTAAATGCAATGGTAAAAACCATCGACCCCTTGCGCCAACCACCACCCATGTCAAGGCCAGTCCCGCTCGGCCCGCTATGCATGCTCGCCGTGCTCTCGGTGCTCGCTCTGGTCCTGGTCTCTGATTTCGGGGCCGAGCCCACCGCTCAATTCTCGCAGTTGGAACCAGGCGAGGAAGTCGAGGTCTATTGCACCGCCACCAAAGGTTCCGAGGGCGCCAAAGGGTTGATGTTGGAGATCAAAGACAGCGATGACACCACATGGAAGGCGTTCTGCCCCCGCGGCACCTATCCCAGTCAGATGGAGTATCCTCACCCCCTCAGGATATGGGGCAGGACCGCCGAGGGATCCCCCGGCATCATCTTCGTCGAGAGGCTAGAGCTTCTATCCTGAACATCCAGGCTCGGTAGGGTTATATATCATCCCTAGCCTGAGCAGGACCTGAGATGTTCGTCGCCTTCGATGATACCGATTCCAAGGAATGGATGTGCACCACGTTCCTTGCCACGGAGATCATAGATGCCCTTCGCGACCTGGACCTCATAGGCATGCCCCGACTGGTCCGCCTCAACCCCGCCGTTCCTTGGAAGACCAGGGGGAACGCGGCATTATGTCTGCGGTTCGGCCATGGGCGGGGGCAGGCCACCTCGGTCGGCGTGATCCGAGGCACACCCTATTTCTGTTACCCCAGAGAGGAAGGCGAGGTGGACCCCCAGACGATCATGGGGCGCTGCTCCGCCCTGATCGAAAGATGGTCCCAGGTGCGGGACGATGCCAGCCCTGGCCTGGTCGTGTCATCCAATCGCCCCTCGCAAAGGTTCTATTGGCGGGCGGTCAGAGACATCGTCGCCAAGGACGAGGTGGACAGGGAGCTTCAGCGGATCGGGGCGCACACCTTCACCATGTCCGGAGGACGAGGCGTCATCGGTGCCACGGCCGCGATGGCCTGGAGGCCCATGGACCATACCTATGAGGTGATAACCTACCGGGCCAAGGAAAGGTGGGGCCAACCGCGAACCATCACCGACGACTCGATCCAAGAGATGGACCGATGCCACCCCACGACCTTCAACAACTTCGACATCACGGTGAATCACCGCGCCATCGCCCCGCACACGCCCTGTCCGGTCCTCTTCGGGATAAGGGGGGACGACCCGTACGACCTTGCACCCGCCATGCACCAGATCTCTTCCGAGCCCATCGACCGATGGGTCACGTTCCTGAGCAACCAGGGCACAGACGACCACATCATCAAAAGGTGGAGGGAGCTCGTACCGGACCGCTCCTATGAGGTGGAGGCCACGGTGGCGTCCGAAGCGACCACCCTGGTCGGCGGCCACGTGGTCCTGCCCACCCTGATCCGAGGGGAGAAGCCCCTGGACATGACGTTCTACGAGCCTTCGAAGTCGTTCCGCGAGGTGGCGCGCGGTCTACGGCCCGGGGACAAGATCAGGGCGCTGGGGGAGCTCAGGGCCGAGCCCAGGACCCTCAATGTGGAGAAGGTCGAGGTGCTGTCCTTGGCCCCCTCTCGCAAGAAGACCTCGAACCCCTTCTGTCCTGACTGTGGTAAGAGCATGCAATCTTTGGGACGGCAGGCTGGCTACAGGTGTCGCAGATGTGGGAAACGGGCGGGAGAGGACCAAGCGACATATGCGGTGGAGACACGGACCATCGCGCCAGGTTGGTATGAGCCGCCGGTCTGTGCCCGGAGACATTTGAGCAAACCTTTGAAGCGCGTCGGTCTCGAAGGCCGCTCCATTACGCTTTAAGTCGTTGTCATACATCGACAATAATTTATATTCCAAGGATTTTGCTCGGAGCATAGCATTCGGAAGAGGTGGGTTTCAATGCACGATGTGGTCATACTAAGCGCGGTCCGCACCGCCATCGGCAAGTTCGGAGGCACCTTGAAGGACGTCCCGGCGCAGGAGCTGGGCGGCCTGGTGGTGGGAGAGGCGATCAAAAGGGCGGGCATAACCCCGGCCCAGGTCCATGAATGCATCATGGGCAATGTGCTGCAAGCCTCCCTGGGTCAGAACCCGGCGCGCCAGGCCGCCGTCCGCGGCGGCATCCCGTACGAGATGGGCTCCCTGACCGTCAACAAGGTCTGCGGCTCAGGGATGAAGGCGGTCATGCTGGCCGCCAACTCCATCAAGGCGGGCGAGCACGAGGTGGTCGTGGCCGGCGGCATGGAGAACATGAACCAGGCCCCCTATCTGCTGAAGGAGGCCCGCTTCGGCTACCGCCTCAATGACAACAAGATCATAGACCACATGGTCAACGACGGCCTGTGGGACAGTTTCAACGACATGCACATGGGGCACACCGCGGAGATATGGCGGAGCGTTTCCACGTGACCAGGGAGGAGGCGGACCAGCTCTCCTTCGAGAGCCACATGAAGGCCCATGCCGCCACCATCGACGGCAAGTTCGAGAAGGAGATAGTCCCCTATGTCATCCGTTCCAAGAAGGGCGACATGGTGTTCAAGGTCGACGAAGGGATAAGGGCGGATACGACCATGGAGACGCTGGCGAAATTGAAGCCGGCCTTCAAGGAGAAAGGGGTGGTCACGGCAGGGAACGCCTCACAGCTGAGCGACGGGGCCTCAGCGATGGTGGTGGCGTCCAGGCGCTGGGCGGAGGAGAACGGGCATCGCCCCCTGGCCGAGATCGTGGGCTACCACACCGGAGGCACGAGGCCCGAATGGATCATGGAGGCGCCCATCCCCACGACCAGGGAGCTGCTCAAAAGGCTGAGCATGTCCATCGATCAGATCGACCTCTTCGAGCACAACGAGGCCTTCGCCACCGCCTCGGTGGCGGTGCGAAAGGAACTGGGGGTCCTGGACGACCGGTTCAACGTGAACGGCGGCGCGGTGGCCCTGGGCCATCCGATCGGATGCAGCGGGGCGCGCGTCCTCACGACCCTGCTATACGCGCTGCAGGACCGCAATCGCAGCACGGGCCTGGCCACGCTATGCCTGGGCGGAGGGAACGCCGTCAGCATGGTGCTGAGAAGGCTGTGAGCCTCAAACCCTTATCTTTCCCTTCAAGAGGATCCAGACCAGGCCGGCCGCGATGGCCAGACCCATAACGGTCAAAAGGATCAAGGCGACGGTCTCGATCTCCATAGCTCACCGGAACGGTGAACGGCATCTCCTCGATAAAAAGGTGCCCTATCTCACGTTCGATAATCGAGCCAGCAACCCGATTTATCAATCCTTGTAACGATACTCAGCCAACAAGGAATTAATACCCCAAAACCCAATGGACCGCAGGGATAATCATGCCAAGCATGGAGGAGCGGTTAGCCTCGCTGGAATTTCACAAGGAAGAGATGGTACAGGCCCTGGGAGAGATCGTCAGGGTGCCGGCCATCGGCCCTGAGAACGGAGGGGACGGCGAGTTCGCCCGCTCCCGCATGATAAAGGACATGCTGGACCACTGTGGCTTCGACGAGGTCGAGGTCATGGAGATCCTGGACGAGAGGGTCAAGCTCAAGTCCCGCCCCAACATCGTGGCCAGGAAGAAGGGCAAGTCCGATCAGATGGTCTGGTTCGTGGTGCACATGGACACCGTCCCGCCGGGCGACCTCAAGGCCTGGACCTATCCGCCGTTCTCGCCGCGCCTCATCGACGGCAAGCTCTACGGCCTGGGCACCGAGGACAACGGCCAGGCCCTGATAGCATCCATCTTCGCCGCCAAGCTCATCAACGACGTCGCCACCGGGCCGGAGCTAGGCCTGGGCATAGTGGTCGTGGCGGACGAGGAGATGGGCTCGGACAAGGGCATCAAGTTCCTCCTCCAGGAGAACGTCTTCAAGCAAGGGGACATCATCTATGTCCCAGACTTCGGGGCGCCGGACGGCTCGATCATCGAGGTGGCCGAGAAGACCATCATGTGGCTCAAGGTCAGTGTGCACGGCAAGCAGACCCACGCCTCCACGCCCAACAAGGGCCTGAACGCCATGAAGGTCGGTTCGGAGCTGGTGGCGTTCATCGTTGATTACATGGACCGGAAGTATGGCAAGAACAACGCCCTCTACGACCCGCCGGTGTCGACCTACGAGCCGACGAAGCACCTTCTGAACGTCGCCAACGTCAACACCATACCCGGGGAGGACGTGTTCTACCTGGACTTCAGGATCCTTCCCGACTACGATCCGGACGAGATCATGAAGACCATGCGCTGGATCGCGGACCTGTTCGAGGACAAGACCGGGGCGAAGATCGAGATCGAGATCGCCCAGCTCACCCGCAGCGGTAAGCCATCAAGCACCGACAGCCTAGGCTTCAAGACCTTGGCGGAGTCGGTCAAGAAGCTTAGGGGCTTCGAGCCCAAGGCCGGCGGGGTGGGTGGAGGCACCTGCGCCAACTTCTTCCGCCTGGCGGGGATGGAGGCCTATGCCTGGTAGACCATAGACGAGGTCATGCACTCGCCCAACGAATATTGCAAGGTGGAGAACCTGTTGGCCGATGCCAAGGTGTTCGCCATGGTCATGGCCACGCTCTGCTATCCGGGCCAGTTCACCTAAGGACAAGACTATTCACGCCTCGACGTCCGCGAAGAGGCGCTCCACCATCCATCCAGGCTCATACTTGATGATGTCCTCGTAGCCCTGTCCGGTGGACAGGAAGGCGATCGGCTTCTTGATGGCGTAGGCGATGGACAGCGCCGCCCCGCCCTTGGCGTCGGCGTCGATCTTGGTCAGGATGACCGCGTCGATGCCCACCTCCTTGTCGAAGGCGCGGGCCTGCTCGATGGCGTCGTTGCCGGCGAGCGAGTCGCCCACGAAGATGATCAGGTGCGGCTTGACCACGCGCTTGATCTTCTTCATCTCGTCCATGAGGTTGGCGTTGGTCTGCATGCGACCGGCGGTGTCGACCAGGACCACGTCGCGCTTGCGCGCCTTGGCATGGTCCACCGCGTCGAACGCCACCGCGGCCGGGTCCCCGCCCGACTGGTGCTTGACGACCTTGGTGCCCAGCCTGTCGCCGTGGATGGATATCTGCTCGATGGCCCCGGCCCGGAAGGTGTCCGAGGCCGAGAGCACCGTGGTGGTCCCGTTCTTCTGCAGTCGGTTGGCCAGCTTGGCGATGGCGGTGGTCTTGCCGGTCCCATTGATCCCGACGAACATGACGACCACCGGCTTCTCGTGCTTGGCCACGTAGTCGTCGAAGTCGAAGGCGCTTCCTGCCAGCGTCTTCGACACGGCGTCCCTCAACGCCAAAAGGACCACGTCCTCGAGCCGGTACTTCTTGTCAAAGCGCTTGCCCAGAAGGTCGGCCCTCACCTGGGCCTTTATCTCCTCGATGACCGGCAGCGCCACGTCGGCCTCGAGCAGGCCGAGCTCGACGTTCCACAAAAGTTCGTCGAGGTCGTCCTCCGCGATCTTCTTCCCACTGTCGCCCACCGCCTCCTCGAGATTGACCGGTGCCTCAGCCTCCTTGGGCTTGCGGCCGAAGATGCGCTTGAGCGAATCGAACATCTAAAAGGACCTCACGGGGCGGGCGCGCCGCCCATGCGCTGGTACTCGGCCTCGAGCACCTGGTTCAGCTGGGACGCCTTCATCTCGATGATCTGCCGGCTCTCGTGCAGCTTCTTCCCGGCGTCCAGCATCTCCTGCAGGCGCTTCTCGATGAGCATCATCGCATCCTCGATGGGCTTCTCCATGGTGATCCCGGTGCCCACGCCGATGAGCGCGTTCTTGTTGTCAGAGACCTTGGCCTTGACGAAGGAGGCGCTGCCTACGGGGATGAGCACATCGTCGCCCACCTCGGACTTGATGAAGTCGGTAAGGGTGACCTTGGCCCGAGTGAGCTCCTCGATGGACATCTGGATGAGCTGTTGCTGCTCGGTGATGCCCTCCAGCTGGGCCTTGTAGACCTCCATGGCCCCCAGGGCCTGTCTGAGCTCCTGCTCCTTCATTGCGCACCACCGACGAGCCTCTGTACCACCGGGTCGGTGATCTCGTCGGCCTTCAACGGCACTATCTCCTTGATGGTGACGTACTTCCTGGTCACGCTGTGCCTGGAACCGATGGTGGAGATGACCGTGTGCGCGGCGTCGGCCTCGTCCTTCGCTGCCACCTCGATGTTGAAGGGCTGCTCGCGCTTCATGTAGTTCTGCTTGCTGATCGTGAATGAGCCAACGGCCTTGTAAGCCTTCATGAGTCT
The DNA here is from genome assembly GCA_963806355.1 of Methanomassiliicoccaceae archaeon. GTDB lineage: Archaea > Thermoplasmatota > Thermoplasmata > Methanomassiliicoccales > UBA472 > JACXTP01. The sequence goes on from CAWDXN010000009.1 coordinate 63,624, forward strand.
CGCCTCGCCCGAGGAAAGCGGTTCATGCAATAAATCTTTTGGTCCCTCAATATATACAGCAAAGCATGGGCAAAAGGGTCGTCGCATACCAGCCTGGCAAGGCCTTCCCCGCCGTATCCATGACCGGGTCGAGGTGCGAGCTGCAGTGCGACCACTGCCGTGGCCACTACCTTCGCGCCATGACCGACGCCTCCCGCCCGGGCTCTCTTCCGGAGGTCGCCGCCGCGCTCAAGGAAGCGGGCGCCGTCGGCATCTTGCTCAGCGGAGGATGCGACCGACAGGGCAGACTTCCGATCCTGGAACGGGTAGATGAGGTCAGGTCGGTGCGCCAGCTCGGCCTGCGCGTCAACCTCCATACCGGCCTTCTCGATGCTGAGGACGCCCAACGGCTGACGGGCACCGGGGCGGACTGCTATTCGGTCGACATCGTCCAGGACCAACACGTCATCCGCGACGTCCTGCATCTGAAGGTCGGACCCGAGGCCTACCGGGAAACGCTGTCCGCCCTATTCTCCTGCCAATGCGGGAAGGGTGGTGCCCCACATCTGCGTCGGACTTAGAGGGCGATGACATCGAGGGGGAGATGGCCAGCATCGATCTCGTCAGCGGGTTCCCCATCGCCGCGCTCGTCCTCCTGTGGCGCCTTCCCGCCCCCGATACTCCGATGAGGAGGACGAAAAACGCGTCCGCGGACAGTTTCCTGAGGGTGGTGCGCCATGCCACCGAGAGGTTGGACCGCCCCGTGCTCCTGGGCTGCATGCGGCCGCGAGGCAACGTGGAGCTGGAGATCGAGGCGGTCCGTCTCGGGGTGGCCGGGCTGGCCTCGCCCGCCGCGGAGACGTTGAGAAGGCTGGAGCTGGAAGGTTATGAGGTGGTCCGGTCCGGCCTCTGTTGCGCCCTTCACGAGTAGATGGCGCGGCGGCGCAGGGTGGTGTTGAGCGGGCGGATATAGATCAGCCAGACAAAGTTGGCGATCATGAACGCCACGGCCAGGATCGGCATGTAGGCCATCATGTTCGGTGCTATCCCTATCTCCACATCAACGTTCGCCGTGGTCTCCGGGCCCGGCTCTTCCTGATAAAGCACCAGGTAGTACTTCCCATACTCCAACCCCGAAAGCGTGAACGACAGGTCGGGATCGGCGGTGTAATCGTCCGCGTTCACGTTGATGCGGTGCATGGCCAGCGCCTCCCTTCCCTGGGGGGCGTATTTCTCATAGTTCTCCTCGGTCACCAAGAACGCCAGCACGACCGCCCCCTCCGAGCTCACCGAGACCTTGCTGGCCTGGACCAGCATGGTCGGGTCGCTGCACATGAAGGAGACCCCGGCAGGCACCGAGTCAGACGTCACCAGCAGATCCCCCCGAACGCTGACCGCGTCCTTCACGGCGTCGTTGGCATAGGGGGTGAAGAACACCGCGAAGGCGATGCCCGCCACGATGATTATCACCAGACTGCGACGGATCGAGCTCCTGGTCATGAAATACTTGGTGCTGTGGCTCTTGATGTAGCGCAGCTCCATGCGCAAGAACACGAAGCTCTCGATGTTGATTATCAGGAATAGGATGAGAATGAACAACAAGAGGAGCGGAAGGTCGATCAGGAACGGGAAGGCAGAGATGTTCCCATTGTTCCACATCAGGAACAGTGCGAAGAAGACCAGGATCACCGCCTGCGCTATGTAGAGGTACTTCTTCACCCGGCGTATGCTGTCCAGCCGGTAACCTCCTTCCATCTCCTGTCTGGTCCTTTTCATCCCGACCCCATCCCGAGAAAAATATACATTTTGTTTAATATAACTTACTGTTCAAATGGCGCGTTCAGATTATTCGCGCCTTGTAGCGCAGCGCTAGGAAGATGGCGGCGAAGGTGGGGACCTCGATGACCCCTTCCCCGAACACGCGCTGCCCCTTGAGCTTGAGGTCCACCCGGGACCGTACCTCCACCTTCTGGGGCGTGTCCGGGAAGATCGAAGGGAAGGCGTCCCGCAACGGGTCGAAACCGGTCAGGTCGTCCCTGCTCATGGAGATCACCCTCAGGCCGGTCTTGCCATGCAGCGACCCGGGCAAACGTATCAGGCGCTTTATGTCCCTGGTCACCGGCTCGTCCACCTGGGCCGCCGCTCCGACGCGGACCGTGTCCCTCACACATTGCAGCAAGGCCTCCTTGCCTTTGGCGTCGGTGATGTACTCCAGACTGTTGTTCTCCAGGATGAGCTGCCTGCCGTTCTTGCCGGAGCGGTCCGCCCCCAGCGCCTGCTGCAGGAAGAAGTACTGTCTGTCGTTCAACTTGGCGAAGGCCGGGTATCTCTGCCTGGCCTCCTCGAAACCGAGGGTGCTCCACCTCGCTCATCAGCTCGGAGAGGCGCCTCCGCACCTTGCCCTTCCACCCCCCGGACCCCTCTGGCGGGATGAGGGTCGATATCTCCACCTTGGTCCCGGTCTTGTACTCCTTCTTCATGGAGGAGCGCTCCTTGAAGATCCATTCGAAGTCCAGGTCCGTGCCGGAGACGAAGTCCACCACCTCGCTGCGCTCATGCGAGCCCAGTCGCTGCACCCGGTCCGACTGCACATGGGCATGATACCCCCGGCCCCCGGAGAAGGTGATGCGCACCTCATCCTCGGCGAACCCCAGGTCGCCTAGGAGGAAATCGTCCAAAAGGCGGATCATGTCCTGCTTCACCACATAGAGCATCTCCTCATAGGTCATCTTGTCCGCGCCCGGGATGTGGTCCGCGTCCAGGTCGAAGACCAGATCGGCGCCGCGCCAGCCCTTCTGCTCCATCTTCGGCGCGGAGGGGTTCTCGTAATGGGCCGAGGAGTAATAGACATGCATCGGCACCTGGGAGACCAGGTAGCGGCCCAGGTCCTCCGGCGATTTGAAGCCCACATGCCTCCTCACGAAGTCCTTGTCGAAGAACATGAAGCCGAACTCCCGACCAGTGAAGTCGAACGGGGCCGGCATGGCGCTCCTGGAGTAATAGTCCCGGAACCACCTCATGGCGTACTCCTGTTCTGGCGTCATGTCGGGCGGTATATGGCATGGCCCATAATCTCTTTTTCCGCCCTCATTATCAAATCCCCGATTCTGCTCGCACCCTTTTAATTCCCCTTCCGGGATTTGATTGGTAGTGAGCAAGATGAAGGCTTACATACGCGTCATCTATTCCAGCGAGGGCCGACCTCCGGCCGATGTGACCAAGATCATGAGGGAAGAAGGCTTCCACAAGGTCAAGGGACAGCCGTTGTTCGAGGGCGAAGTGTTCGACGAAAGCGAGCTGGACCAGAAGATGGCGGCGCTCCATTCTTCATTGAAGGGCATGGAGGTCCGCTACATCCCCAGCCTGAGCGCGCCGGCCGACGCCGAAGGGGTCCTGCAGGTCAGGGCCAGCGAAGGCATGAAAGGGTGGGCGGAGGCAGGTCTTAACGTCGAGCAGCTCAGCGCATTGCTGGAGACCGACCCGGCCAAGTTCAAGCACGAGGCCAACTCCCAGTTCAAGCACAAGGTGGAGCAGCTGATGGCCGTCCGCGAGAAGGAGATCCGCGAGGCCGAGGAGAAGCGCGCCCAAGAAGAGCGGGAACGCGAGATCCGCGAGGCCGAGGAACGGAAGCTGGCCAACATCACGACCATGTTCGGACGCGAAGGCGGGGTGACATTCCACGACCTTTCCGAAGGCTCAGGCCTGGACCCGGACGAGCTGGGCGACCTGATCAAGGACATGGTGGACAACGGCCGACTCCGGGCGGAGCAACGGGGCCGCAACGTCGTCTACGTGACGGGCTGAACCCCCACCAGACAAACTCCTTTCCTTTCTTACATTTCTGCGTGCAGCTCGCGCTTTTCTTCATACCACGATACGAACCGGGCGATGCCCTCCTCGATGGTGACCCTTGGTTGCCATCCCAGAAGCTCCCGGGCCTTGCGATTATCGCCCCAGGTGTGGTCCACATCGCCCTGCTGGGTGCCTAGGTATTCGGGCTTCAGGTCGGTGCGCCGGTGGCCTTGAGTATCTCGCTCACCACATGGTTCACGGTGACGGTCCGCCCGGAGCAGATGTTCAAGGGCTCCCCCTTCGGGTCTGGGCATGAACCGCAACGGTAGACCGCGTCCACCACGTCATCGACGTAGGTGAAATCGCGGGTCTGCTCCCCATCCCCGAAGATCTGCGGTCTCAGGCCCTTGAGCGCCCGGTCGGTGAAAATGCGTATGGCCATGTCCGGACGCTGCCTGGGGCCGTATACTGTGAAGTAACGGAGGGAGACGCTCTGCAGGCCGTACAGCTCGTAGAACAGGCGGCAGTACATCTCGGCGGAGAGCTTGCTGGCCGCATAAGGCGAGACCGGAATGGCCTGGTCGGACTCGGACACTGGAAGTTTGCGGGCGTTGCCATAGACCGATGACGATGAGGAGCTGACCACCCGCCTCACCCCCGCCTCCTTGGCCGCCAGCAGCACGCTGAGCGTACCGGTGGCGTTGGCCTGGTGCGAGCGCATCGGGTCCTTGACGGAGATGCGCACCCCGGCCTGCGCTGCCAGATGGTAGACGACCTCCACACCTTGGAACAAGCGGGCCATCTCCGCCTGGTCCAGGATGCTGGAGCGGTGCAGCTCGAACGATCCCTTGCCCAGATGCGGCTCCAGGAACCGCATCTTGCCCGAGTAGTAATCATCGAAGTTGTCGATGGCCACCACATGGTGCCCTTCCTGCAGCAGCCGGTCCGCGAGCGTGCTTCCGATGAAACCAGCGGCGCCGGTCAAAGCGACCTTCATTTCCATGCCTCCGTTGTCGGAAACACACCGCTGTATAAATTCGTTGCAATGGCGGGCAAACTCGGACCATCGGACCCAACCCCTCGGGGTGCATGGCCTCCGTTACGACCGTGTCAAAATCTTATATAGCAAGAGCCGGGATTAACGGCCCGGTGAAATAAATGGGAGCATTCATAGCGAACGCGAAGGTCCTGATGATGTTCGCGGTCCTGATCCTGCTCTTCGTGGCGATCGGCTGGGTCATCGGTTCATTATTCCCCGGTCTGGGGTTGACCGCGACGATGTTCATCTTCTTCATAATCGCCGTTGGGATCAACGTGGTCTCTTACTTCTTCAGCGACACCATCATCCTGAAGATGTACCGGGCCAAGGTCGTGAGCGAGGCGGAGTCGCCGCGCATGCACCGCATCGTCCGCGACCTGTCGCAGCGGGCGCAGTTGCCCATGCCGCGGGTGGCCATCGTCCCCACCCAGAACCCCAACGCCTTCGCCACCGGAAGGACGCCGAAGAAGGCGGTGGTGGCGGCGACCGAGGGGCTGCTCCGCACCCTGGACGACAACGAGCTCACCGGGGTGCTGGCCCACGAGCTGGCCCACGTCAAGAACCGCGATGTGCTGGTGATGACCGTCGCCGCCACGGTGGCCGGGGCGGTGGCCTTCGCCGCTCGGATCGCCTTCTGGGGCTCCATGTTCAACCGGAGCGACAACTGGATCATCATATTGCTGGTGGCGGTCACGCTGCCCATCGCGGCGCTGCTCGTCCAGCTGGCGATATCCCGCAGCCGGGAGTACAAGGCGGACGCCAAGGGCGCCGAGCTGTGCGGCCGCCCCCTCTGGCTGGCCAGCGCGCTCCGGAAATTGGACGCGGGCGTGAAGCAATACCCCATGGACAACAGTCATGCCAGCCCCTCGACGAGCTCGCTGTTCATCGTGAACCCGTTCCGCGGGGGCGCCATCGTCAGCATGCTGTCCACCCACCCGCCCATGCAAGAGCGCATCAGGCGCCTGGAGCAGATGGCGAGCGAGAAGGGCCAGTACCGCTGAGCGAAATCCTTTCCCAATTCCTCATTTTTAAGTTCAGGTGCCGGAGACCTTCACCCAGTCTATGTACCCGGTGAAGTAGCGGTTGCCGGAGGAGTACCCTACGTTCAAAGTGGAGGTACTGGTGGTGAGGGCGTGTTGTCCAGACACCACCACGGTGCGCTCCTTGACGCCGTTGACATAGATGGAGAGCTGTCCGGTCACGGCATCATAGCTGCCCGCCACCGTGTACCATTCGCCTGACTGCACGGTCGTCACGGAATTGACCGACCTTGCCCCCACCCCATCGATGCGCACGGTGAACTGGAAGTAACGGTTCATGCTCGCCCCGCTCCCCCCGCTCAACGCCAATCGATAGTTGTCAGTGCCCTTGGACACCAAGGCGGCACCCGATTCCATGGTGTTGGGAGCCTGCACGATCTTGACCCGCGCCTCCACATACACGCCGCTCACGGGGTTGAGGTCCAGGCCCGTTCGCCACGCGCACGTAACGTTTCATGGTACGACTGTTAGGGTCCAGGTCCAAGGCGTCCACGCCATCCACCGATGGCCACTCGGGGCGCGGTCCAAGAGGCCGGGGTCGCGGTGGCGTCCGCCTGCTTCCCCGCCAGGTCCGAGAAGGGGTCCGCCAGGGAGAAGTCCAGGAACAGGTCCAGACCCGGGTCGATCTGCCCGGCCACGGAGAACAGGACCGAGGCCAGCATGCTGCCTGCCGGGAGATACACCATCCCCAGGTCGATATTCCCCTGCCCTTCCAGATTGGTCAAGGTGACGTATATCATGTCGCCGTTGTCCACCCGACCGTTGGCGGCGATGTCCACCAGGAACAGCTCCACCCCGGCACCGGTCCAAGCGTTGGCTGGGCCCACATATTGGTCCAACGCCTCATTGGTCAGCTGCCCGTTCACCCTCCCCTTGCACTCGGAGAACTGAACTGGCTCGGTGGTCGGGCCGAGCACGGCCACATAGGTGTTCTGATCGGCCGGGTCCTGACGCACCTCCACAAAGGTCCCGAAGGGGGTCCCCCCTCCCGAGGAGAACCCTATGAACATGACATAGGCTGCGGCGGAGAGCACCACGGTTATCGCGACCAACAAGATCGTTGCGATTATGGGCGAGACCGCCTTGACGTCCTTGGTGAAACCTCCCACGGATATCGAAGATGACACCGTGGTGCGGTAATTAAATATTATTGCCTTATTATCATATTTTTATTAAAAAAGATATCTGAAGCGTTCAATAAAGCATCATGTCCTGCAGCCCCAGGCGACGCACGAACTCCTGTCCGGAACGGATGTTGACCACCTCATCGATGCGACGGTGCATGTCCGTGCCGATGGAGAGGCGGACCTTGCCACCGAACTGCCGGAAGAAGCGCTCGCCCAGCACGAAGAAGGGCTTGCCCTCCCTGCGGTAGAAGTCGGAGGTGCTCACCTCGACGAACAGCCCATGGCTGGCGAGAAGTTCCGCCACATCCTCCGGGCGGTCGTCCTTGAAGATGCGGTCCACGTCCCAATGGCACAGGCCGATGGGCACCTTGATCCGTTCGAATATCGGGCGCCAGCTCTTTGATGCTCGCGCCGCCGTGCTGTCGGTCCTGCACATACTCGAAGAGCACCAGGTCCAGTCGGTTGATCAGGTCGAAAGGAAGGGACTCCAGGTCGCACCGTTCTGGATTGGAGTCGATCTCCACCCCCGCCAGCACCTGCATCCTGCCGGCGTACATCTCCTTCAGTGCCAGCAAATTGCGGCGATAGCGCTCGAAACCATCCAAGGTCAAGGGCTTGGGCACCTTGCTCGTCATCAGATGGTCGGTGATGGCCACCTGCCTGAGCCCGCCCTGCCAGGCGCGTTGGCACGATCTCCTCGGGGGTGTGCCAGCCATCCGAGTACTTGGTGTGGGTGTGCAGGTTGATCAGCGGATCTGTTCCCATTTCTCCAGCTCCTGCACCGAGGACAGCGTCCGTCCGCGCTTGATCTCCTCCCGGATGCGGTTCTCCCGCTCCACGACGTCCACCGCGCGGTTGGCCATCTCCACCGCCCGCTCCTGAGGCACGACCACCACACCGCTCTCGTCCCCGATGATCCAGTCGCCGGTGCGCACCAGCTGCTCGCCGCAGATGATCTCCTGGCCGATGCCCCCGTAACCCTTCGGCTCGCCGGCATCGGGCGCGACGTGCCGGGAGAAGATGGGGAACTCCATGTCGAGGATGGCGTCCATGTCCCGGACCGCGCCGTCGATGACCACCCCGGCCACGCCCCTCACCTTGGCGCTCCAGGAGGCCAGCTCCCCCCAGACCGCCACGTCGCTGCCGCCGGCGTCGATGACGATGACGTCGCCCTCGCGGGCACGGTCGATGGCCTCCACCGGCTTGGCCCAGTCGCCCTTGGTGGTCTGCACGGTGAGCGCCCGCCCACCATCTTGGTGCCGTGCGGGCTGCGCATGACTATGCCTTCCATGACGCCCAGCTTGTGCTGCGCGTCGGCGATGTTGGGGGTGGAGACCTTGGCGAAGGCCTCGAAGAGCTCGTCCTGGGAGTACTTCTTCTCGAAACTGGCCTGCAGGGACTTGCCTTGGGTCATGGCCTCCTTGATGCGCTTCGTGGCCGCGGCGACGTCCTCCGTCTTGATGATGCCCCCGCCCACGATGATGATGCTGGCCCCGGCCTTCAGCATCTCGGACACGGTCTCGGAGGTGAGCCCGCCGGCGACGGCTATGGGGATGGAGACGGCGGACGCCATCTCCTTGACCAGTTCCTTCATGCCCTTTCCCGCCTCTCATCTGCTCGTCGATGCCGACGTGCAGGCAGACGTAGGAGGCACCCAGCTCCTCCACCCTCTTGGCCCGCCCGGTCATGTCAGGCACGTTGATGAGGTCGACCATGACCTTGGCCCCGTACCGGCGCGCCACGGCGACCGACTCCGTTATGGTGGCATCGTCCGCCAGCCCCAGGACGGTGACGACGTCCGCCCCGGCCTTGGCCGCGATCTCCACCTCGAAGCCGCCCACGTCCATGGTCTTCATGTCGGCGACGATGGTGTAGCCGGGATACGCCCTCTTCAGGGCGCGCAGCGCCTCCACCCCCTCGCTCTTGATCAGCGGCGTGCCGGCCTCGATCCAGTCGGCACCCCCGTCCACCGCTTCCTTGGCGATCTCCAACGCACGCTTCAGGTGCATGAGGTCTAGGGCTACCTGCAGGACCGGTTTCATGAAGGGGAGTTAGGTCCAGGTGTGTTATTATCATTTACGCTCGAAGCAATTCAGCGGCAAAACGATATATGAAGGGAGGATGATAGCAGCGTCACCATGGCAAAGCCTCAGGAAGGAAGATGCCTGACTGGCATCGAGGGATTGGACCAGATCACCGGAGGAGGTTTCCCCCTTGGCGGTCTGGTGCACATCTCCGGGAGCTGCGGTTCCGGCAAATCGTCGCTGGCGAACGAGTTCCTGCTCCGCGGGGCGGCGGAAGGCCATAAGGCGGCGCTCATCACCACGGTGCACTCGGTGCAGAAGACGCTGGACGGCATGTCGCACCTGGAGATCTTCGACGAGCGCCTGGTCAAGGAGAAGGTCCTTCGCGTACTGGATGTGGCGGACCTGCTCGAGGACCTGTCGCACCCGGGAAGGCCGATCGAGAGCAACGGCGCCATGGAGCTTCTTTCCGAGATCGAGGGCATGATCGGCAAGCAAGGAGCGAAACGCCTCGCCATCGATTCCATAAGCCCTCTCCTGATGGAGATGGAGGCGGGAGCGGCCCGCAACTTCATCAAGAAGCTGGGCGAGACCGTCTACGCCAAGAAGTGCACCACCGTGGTGGTCTCCGATTGCGAGGAGGGCGCGGGGAAGACCTACGTGCCCTGCGACGGCCTGGTCCGCTTGAGCAACATCGAGCGCCAGGGCAACGTCCTCAGGGTGCTGCAGGTCCTGAAGATGCAGGGGGCGGCGCACTCCCGGTCGCGCTACGTGTTCGACGTCACGTCCTCAGGCATGCTGCTGACGCCCATGTTGAGAGGTGGTTTCCATTGACGCCTGAGGCCGCGGAGGATGCCAGGAACAAGCTGACCGAGACCGGACCATCGGTGGCGGTGGCCTTCATGATCAACCCGGAGAACTACTTCGAGGTCATCACCAGCCTGGTGGACACCTTCTGTCGGGAGAACGACCTGGCCTGCATCTACGTGACCGCCTCGGTGCCGGCGGCGACGATGATAAGCGCGCTCGACTCGTTGGAGATCGACCGCAAGCACGTCAAGTTCATCGATTGCATATCCTATGCCACGATGCAGCTGTCTGGCGACACCGATGCCATAACCTATGTCGAGGGCCCGGCCATGCTGGAGAACATCATCCTCCGGGTGGAGTATCTGTTCCGCAAGGCCAACAAGAGGAAGACCCTGGTGATAATCGACTCCGTGAACGCCATGGCGATGCACAACGACACGCGCATGCTCTCCGAGTTCATACAGATACTGATGAGCGCGTTGAAGGGGCGGGAGGCCTACCCAGTGCTGCTCGCCTTGGGCGACCAGCTGCGCCCCGAGGTCAAGGAGATGATCGGCCTGGTGAGCGATCAGATGGTATCCCTCGGACCCCGTCCGAGCGTTTGAATTTTCAAGAATGATAATTAAGGGGGCTTATATAGTGACCGTTCGTAAGATATTTTCTGGCTGTTCATTAATATATATTCATTTTAATGTGTTATCGTTGTTTAATTATCGAGCCAGATTTTAATTTCAATACTGATAATGATATTCAGGAACAGATACTTTTATAGCCCTACAGACTTTTTTCTATTATAGCCAAGGCTTGTCCTTGGTGGAGGACTTAACATGAAGAAGATATGGAAGATGAAGAAGAGCAAGGAGGCCGTTTCCCCGGTCATCGCTACCATCTTGATGGTCGCTATCACCGTGGTTCTGGCCGCCGTTTTGTACGTGATGGTCATGGGCTTCGGATCGAACCCTGACAACAACCCGACGATGTCATTGAGCAAGACACCACCACCGGTGCGCACACCAGCAGAAGGTCCTGATTGCTGACGTTAGCGACCCAATCGATATCGCCAACATGAAGATTTCCCTGGTCATCGCTGGGTACTGCATATCACTATGGTGGAGCTCCTGGCACCTACCTGCGGACTAGCGTCTGCCGACTTACCAGTCACTGTGACGTTCGTCGACTGTCGCAAGCGATGGGAAAGTTCAACGCTGGGGATTATTTCCTAGTGACCAGCAACTCCAGTGAACCGGTGCAGCAATGGTGTTCAACGTGCTCTACGGCTCTGAGCAAAGTCACATCGGCTCTGCAGACTGGACCTCGTTCTAAACAACTTCCCTTTTCCTTTCTTTTTTATTTTTTATTCATTCTTATAAAATTCTATTGTGTCATATCCTAGATTTCATTGTAAAAATGCCACTCAGCTCGCCCGTCTCTCCTCATCGATATCAGAGCTGGGTTCATCATCACGGTGGCATCTCCCCATTCCCCCTCGTTCTATTAAACCCTGCCCTCGTCGATGAAAACCTTAATCCGTCGGCAATCGTTCGCCGCAACGCTAATATCGTATCGGTTGCCAAACAACAACCGATTACCATGGGGAAGGTAAGATGCCAAGACCCAAACGCACCATACTGTTCATCTGTCAATCCAACGCCACCCGGTCCCAGATGGCCGAGGGGTATCGTCAACCATCACCTCAAGGACCGTTATGAGGCCTTCAGCGCCGGCACCCAACCGACCAAGGTCGACCCGCTCGCGGTCAAGGTCATGAAGGAGATCAACATCGACATCTCCAAGCAGAAGGCCAAGAGCGTCGAGACCTACTATGGGAAGGAGTTCGATTACGTCGTGACGCTCTGTGACGAGGCCGAGGAGGAATGCTCCTTCTTCATCAAGGGCAAGGATTACATCCACAAGAGCTTCGCCGAACCTGCGGACACGGGAGGGTCGAACGAGAAGGCCATCCCGGAGTACCGGCGCTCCCGCGACGACATCAAGGCCTGGGTCTCCAAGACCTTCGGTGGCAGATGATCCCCCTCTTCGTGTATGACGAGGCGGAGTGCGACCCGAAGAAGTGCACCGCCCGCAAGCTGGCGCGCTTCAACCTGGTCCAAGAGATAAAAGGACTGAAGCGGGTGCCCTATGGCTGCATCGTCCTGAACCCCATGGCCGAGAAGGCGTTGTCTCCCGAGGACCGTGAGCGGGGCCAAGACCACGGCATACTGGTGCTGGACCTGTCCTGGGCGTCCATCGAAAGACTGCCCACGATGCCGAAGCACACCGCCCAGCGGGCCCTCCCCTACATGCTAGCGGCCAACCCGGTGAACTGGGGCAAGCCCATGAAGCTGAGCAGCGTGGAGGCCTTGGCGGCATCGCTCTACATACTGGGCGAGAGGAAGCAGGCCGAGACCATCCTCTCCAAGTTCACCTGGGGCATGAACTTCATCACACTTGAACCAGGAACCGCTCGACCGCTACGCGGGCGCGAGCAGCAGCGCCGAGGTGGTGGAGATCCAATCGGACTACGTCCCGGAACAATGAAAGAGAGCTCAAAACGACAGTACCCACCCCTTCTCCCTCGATTTGTTTCCGGTGGAACCTGGCTATGCGTGAACGAGGCCTCCCTGTTTCCAGTGGAAATGGAGGTCCAGTAAGCTTAAAGATTAGTTTCGCTTATGTCCCACAGGAAGCGATTTGAAGAGGGTTCGCATAAAGGACCAAGCGAACGACATCGCTTCAAGGGGTGCAACTTTTGCCTATAGACTATACCGACGAGGACCTGCTCGCGCGATGGGAGGAGCTGTTCGAGACCAGCGAGAACCGGCTGCGACTTGATGGAAGTGGCCGGGCGCTACCCGGAGGTGCGCAGCATCGCGATGAGCTACAACGAGCTGGACAAGTTCGATCCGGACATGGCGGTCTACCTCCTCGACAACCCCTACCGCACCCTGGGGCTGGGGGAGCAGGCGGCCAAGAAGGTGGCGGCGCAAGGCAGCCGGTCCGACATGGACATCCACATCCGCATCAAGGACATCCCTCGGGACAACCGGATCGAGATACGGCTGTTGCGGTCGGAGCACCTGGGCAAGCTCGTCTCCGTGGAGGGACTGGTCCGCAAGGCCACCGAGGTGCGGCCGAAGATCACCAAGGCCTGTTCCAGTGCTTTCGCTGCCCGGCCGATCATCAAGGAGCCGCAGGACGGGCTGTTCTTCAAGGAGCCGATGGAGTGCTACAAGGAGCAGGACGGCTGCGGCCGGACCGCCGGGAGCACCAAGTTCAAGCTGCTGACCGAGGAGTCCCAGTACGTCGACACCCAGAAGATCGAGATCCAGGAGAGCCCCGAGGGGCTGAGGGGCGGGGCGCAGCCGGAACGGCTGACCGGCTACCTCGAGGACGACCTGGCCGGCACGATCTCGCCAGGCGACCGGGTAATCCTGAACGGCATCCTGCGCTCGGTGCAGAAGGGGGCGCAGGCCAAGTCCACGTTGTTCGACATCAACCTGGACATCATTGCGGTGGAGTCGAAGGAGCACGAGTACGAGGACGTCGAGATCACCGAGGAGGACGAGGCTCGGATCCTGAACGAGGCCCGCTCCCCGGACGTCTTCGAGAAGATCATCAAGTCCATATCGCCGACCATCTACGGCTACGACGAGGAGAAGGAGTCGATCGCCCTGCAGCTGTTCGGCGGCTCGTCGAAGAAGCTGGACGACGGCACCAAGGTCCGGGGGGACATCCACATCCTGCTGGTCGGCGACCCGGGCGTGGCCAAGTGCGTCACCGGGGACGCGATGGTGATGTTGGCCGACGGCTCCTGCCGGGAGATCAAAGACATGGTGGAGGAGGATCTGGCCAAGGGGCCGGTGCTCGAGGTCGACGACGGCGTCAACGCGGAGATGCGCGTGGACATCATGACCTATCCGGAGATGGGAGTGGTCGGACCGGGAAGGCGGTCAGGGTGTGGAAGCGGACGCCCCGCGGAAGCTGATCAAGGTCACCACCGCCCGGGAAGAAGCATAACGGTCACGCCGACCCACCCGCTGTTCGTGCACCAGGGGCCGTGGATGGCGATGCGCCCGGCGAGCAAGATATTCGTGGGCCAGTGCATCGCCGTCACCGAGGGGCAGGGTCGTTGCGGACCGGACGAGACCATCGGTCGGCTACGCGGCATCGACTGGGACAACGTGGTCTCGATCGAGAAGGTGGATGCGCCGGAGCCGTGGGTCTACGACCTGGAGGTGGAGAGGACCCACATCTTCGTCGCCAACGGCATCCTCTCCCACAACAGCCAGATGCTGCGTTACATGTCCCATCTGGCGCCGAGGGGCATCTACGCCTCCGGCAAGTCCTCCTCGGCGGCCGGCCTGTGCGTCGCCCCGGACTCGATGATCGACATCGATGGCGAGGAGGTTCGTATCGGCGATTTCGTCGAGGACAGGATGACCTCTCCAGTGGAAATCGAGCCCGGGGAATGGCGCAAGAGGTCGTCGTCAACGGTGTCAAAACGTCTGAATGAAACAGGGAGTTTCGAATACCTTCCGGTGACCTCGGTCTTCCGTTTGACAACCCCTTCATTTCTTGTGGAAATATTATCAAGCCAGGGAACAAAACTCAAGCTCACCCCCGAGACCCGGTTATATTCCAAGATCGGGGGAAAGGAGGCTTGGGTAAGGTCGAAGGACCTCATGGTCGAGGACGAGGTGATGACGTCCCCGAAGGGGAGCGTGCCCGGGTGGTCCAAGATCGTGAAGAAGCGTTTGGTGTATCGAGATCTGCCCGACCACGTCTACGACCTTACCGTGGAGGACGCGCACTGCTTCTTCGCCAACGGGTTCGTGGTGCACAACACCGCCGCGGCGGTCAAGGACGAGTTCGGCGAGGGAAGGTGGACGCTGGAGGCGGGCGCGCTGGTGCTCGCGGACAAGGGCTTGTGCGCCTGTGTCGACGAACTGGACAAGATGACCGAGCAGGACCGAAGCTCCATGCACGAGGCTATGGAAAGCTCGTGTTATGATGACCAAACGGAGCTATTAACAAGGGAGGGATGGAAGCTCTTTAAGGACGTTTCTGAGGTCGACGAAATTGCCACCTTGACACCCTCTGGTGAATTAGATTATGTGAGGCCGGTCAATTTGGTGGCCAGGGAGTATGAGGGCGACATGTATTATGTTAGATCGAACCAGGTCGATCTGGCAGTCACACCGAATCACAACATGTACGTCAACATCAGCAAGCGGGCCGATTCATTCGAAGGATACAAACTGATCAGAATGGATCAGATCCCGAGGACCAGGCGCTTCAAATTCAAGAAGAACGCGAATTGGAACGGGGTCGAAATCGACTCGTTCACGATTCCACCCGTTCGTAAGTTCAAGAACCAGAACGACCCCAGTGGGACCGAGACCCCACCCATGGTTCTGAAAATGGATGATTGGCTGGAGTTCTTTGGTTACTTTATCTCCGAAGGTTGCGTTCAATGTCAGAACGGGGTACCCTACAGGGTTCACATCTCCCAGGTCAAGGATGAGGATAAGGTCTACAAGATCGAGGACTGTATCCTCAGGCTTGGTTTCGAGTATAATTATGACACCCACAACTTCAGCATGTGCAGCAAACAGCTCGCCACTTACCTATACCAGTTTGGCGACTTCTCCCAGAAGTACATCCCCAGAGACCTTTTGGAGCTTTCAACAAGACAACTGGGCATCCTGTTAGATGCCCTGATGTTGGGGGACGGTTTTGTAAGAAAGGAGTCTGGTCATCGGACATATTGTACCTCATCGAAAAGATTGGCGGACGACGTACAGGAGATCGCGTTGAAGCTTGGTTTATCTGGGAATCTCAAATTCCGAGATTATTCAAAGCTGTCCGGTTGGGGGACCATCAAGGGTAGGAAAATAAAGTCGGCAAAAATGCACTATAACGTTTCTATCATGGACGGAGCGCACTAAGAAACTGAACGAACCGATCGTCAATGCCTACCGGCACAGGGCAGGACCAGATTACAGATCAGGAATTACAAGGGCATGATTTACTGCGTCGAGGTCCCCCATCACACCCTATATGTTAGGAGAAACGGTAAGCCAGTATGGTGTGGGAACACGGTGTCGGTGGCCAAGGCAGGCATCACAGCCACGCTCCAATGCCGCACCAGCGTCCTTGGCGCCGCGAACCCGAAATATGGTCGTTTCGATGAGAACGAGCCTTTGGCCAACCAGATCAACATGCCGCCGGCCCTGCTCTCGCGCTTCGATCTCATCTTTGCCCTGCTGGACAAGCCAAATCAGGAGAAGGACGCCAAGATCGCCGAGCACATCATCAAAGGCCACACCCGGGGGCAGGTCCTCAGACAGGGCGAGGGCGCTCAGGACCCGGACATCGATTACAAGGAGATCATGGCGGAGACAGAGGACCTCAAGCCCTACTTCGAGCCGGAGTTCATGCGAAAGTATGTGAAATATGCCAAACGCACCACCCCCGTCCTGAACAAGGAGGCCCAACGTCTCATCATGGACACCTATCTCAGCATACGCAAGATGGGGGAGGGGCCAAACGCCTCAGTGCCCATAACCGCCAGGCAGCTGGAGGCCTTCATCCGGTTGTCCGAGGCCAGCGCCCGCATCCGCCTCAGTCGTGTCGTCGAGAAAGGAGGACGCGCAGCGCGCCGTCCGCATCGTGCGCTATTACTTGGAGAAGATGGCGAAGGACTCGGGCAGCATGGACGTGGACAAGCTCATGACCGGCACCCCGCGCAGCGAGCGCAACAAGATCTCCATCGTGCGCCGCCTCATCCAGGACAGCTCGGACCACTTCAAGGGCGCCCCGGAGCACGTGGTCGCGCAGCGCGCCGAGGAGAAGGGCATCACCGAGGCCGAGCTCAAGGACATCCTGCGCAAGATGAAGCAGGCTGGGGAGGTCTACGACCCCGGCGGCGGGCACATCAAGCTGGTGGGCGGCGACTGATGGGTCTTGGCAAAGATTTATACCATCGGTGCTCGTGATGTCGAAACCGGAATCGGTGAACAAGTGATAACGGTAAGGCTGATCAAACAGGGCCGAGAGATACTGGTGGCCGCCTGCGACAAGGAGACGCTGGGCCAGACCTACCGAGAGGGCGACCTCAAGCTCGAGGTGTCCAAGGAGTTCTACGAGGGCGAGGACGGCGGGGAGGAGCTCCTGGTCAACCGGTTGAACATGTGCACCATGGCCAACCTGGTGGGGGAGCGCACCTGCCGCATCGCCGCCAGGCACAAGTTCATCGAAGAGGATTGCGTGATTACCATCCAGGGCGTTCCGCACGCCCAGATGTTCCGTTGGT
The DNA here is from genome assembly GCA_963806355.1 of Methanomassiliicoccaceae archaeon. GTDB lineage: Archaea > Thermoplasmatota > Thermoplasmata > Methanomassiliicoccales > UBA472 > JACXTP01. The sequence continues at coordinate 80,750 of CAWDXN010000009.1, forward strand.
AAGTGAGATGTCGTTCTGTGTCAAGTGTGGGGCCGAAGGGCCAGTTTACGAAAGCGTGTGCGAGAGCTGCTTCCTGGAGAGCCGTCAGTTCACCAAGGTGGCCGATCACGTGGACCTGCCGCAATGCGCCCACTGCAAGGATTACAGCATGGAAGGGAAGTGGGTGTCCCAACCGTCAGTGGAGGCGGCGGTGGAGGAGGCCGCCATTCAGCCGTCCAGGTCATGGAAGGTGCCCAGGTGGTCGAGGTCGGGGCCGAGGTCATCGAGGCGGACAAGCTGAACTTCCGCGTCAACATGCAGCTCGCCGTCGAGTGCAAGGGGCTGAGGGTGGAGGAGGAGCGCGACACCATAGTCCGCGTGAAAAACTCGGTGTGCGGCCGTTGCTCCAAGATCAAAGGTTCCTACTTCGAGTCGACCTTGCAGATCCGCTCCCGCGACCGCAAGCTCACCGAGAAGGAGGTGGACGCCATCCTGGACCGGGTGCAATCGATGGTGGAGGAGATGGCGGCGGAGAACCGTGAGGTCTTCATATCCAAGCTGGACCGCGTGGTCGGCGGCGCGGGCGGCGCCGATGTGTACCTATCCTCCAACTCCGCCGGCAAGGTCATCTCCCGCAACCTGGCCGACCAGTACGGCGCCGAGGTCAAGGACACCGCCAAGCTGCTGACCAAACGTGAGGGGAAGGACGTGTATCGCGTGACGTACCTGGTCAGGCTGCCCGCCTATCGTTACGGCGACGTGGTCATGTTCCGCAAGCGCATGTACCAGGTGGGGCCGACGCGGACATCCAACGCCAAGCTCACCGACATGCGCACCGGGGAATCCCTCATGTTCAGCCATGGCGACCTGCAGGACGCCAAGGTCATCGGCATGAGGGACGAGATGCTGGACGCGGTCGTTCTGACCGAGACCGCCAAGGAGGTGCAGATATTGCACCCCACCACCATGAGGCCCATCGAGCTGCGCAAGCCGCCCCGCTTCGAGGTCAAGAAGGACACGGTGAAGGTCTTCGTCCACGACGAGGAGATATTCCTTTTACCGAAGTGACGGCAAAGAATGATATGCCACCGAGAGGATTGTTCACCCGGTGGTTGAAATCATGCCGCTAGCATCGTCCCTGAGACCAACAGACCTGCTCGCCGCCACGGAGGTGTCCGGGTGGGAGGCGCTCCTCGCAGCGGGGCTGGTCGCGGTGATCATCCTGGTCATCTACTTCTATTATCTGCGGGGGGCCCAGAGGCGCATCGGCTATATCCAGCAGCGCTATGTCCGCTATCCAGGACATTCATATTCTGGTTCCCAGGCCTGTCCGCATTGTCGCTTCCCCATGACCTCGGACCAGACCGTGTGCCCGAGGTGCAAGCGCCTGGTCGGTACGATGCGTTACAAAGAAATAAAGAATAAAACGAAAGTGGGAAGGGGTTTAGGACACCATCTCGCGGCGGCGGAAGAGAATGTACCCTATGACATAGCACCCCACCAGGTAGGCGACCATGCAAGCGATCGCTGGTACGAGCTCGGGTACCATGTCTCCGCTGGGGTAGGGGTCCTCAAGGAAGAATAGAGAGAATCGCCCGCCACAGTGAGCACGAAGGTGGGATCGATATTACCGACCACCAAAAGCAAGGTGACTATGTCCATCAGTATGAGCAGTGTGAGGAACAAGAGCACGATGGCGCCGGTCCCGCTCTTCATCGCCGAGCTGAGCAGGAACCCGAAGGCGATGGCAGCGGCGGTGTAGAGCAATGCCAGCCCGAACGATGCCCCAGTCTGCGAGATGACCTCGCCGGTCAGCGCCAAGCTCACCATCGCCGTGCATGCGTAGTATATGCCCAGGACCAGAGCGGACATGAGCATCGCCGCTAGGAACTTACCCGCGAACAGGGTGCTCTTTCGCACCGGGTTCGGGAACAGTAGATATCCGGTCCGTTGCTGGTACTCCGATACGACGGCGTCCCCGGCGAACAATGATGCGATCACGACGATGAGCAATGTGACCATGCTCACGAAGAAGCTTACGATATCAAAGGAGTTGTCCGGATAATCGTCGCCCAGTATCGGCGGGACGGCCAGATAGGCCACGAAGATCAGTACTACGATGACCGCGATGCCATAGATGCGCTTGCTGCGCATATGCTTCAGGATCTCGTACCTGGTCACGGTCATCATCTGGGCCAGGTCTGACGGAAGGGACCGTTTGGTCAAATCAGTGCTCTCCATTCGATCACCTCGAATCCGTGATGAGGGAGCGGTAGAGCGACTCCAGCGCCAATCCCGATTCCCGGAAGTAAACGATCCTCAATCCCAGCGCTTGCAGGTCCAGCAGCATCCTCGCCTGCACCTCGTCGTCACCCTCCAGGTTCAGGGAGAACATGCTATCGCTGATCGCCTGCAGTTCTTTCACCCCGTTCACGGCCGCGATCCTGCTCAAGGTGCCTCCATCCAGGCGGTTGGTGACCTTGACCTCGATCTTCTTCACCCGGACCTCTTGGAGAAGGTCGCTCACCTTGCCGAAGCGCAGCAGCTTGCCGCGGTTGATCAAGGCGATGTCGGTGCACACCTCCTGCACCTCGTTCAGAAGGTGGGAGCTCATGAAGATGGTATAGCCCTCCTTGCTCAACCCGCGCAGCACCTCGCGCACCTCGAACATCCCGAGCGGGTCCAGTCCCGACGTCGGCTCGTCCAGTATGATCACGCTTGGCTCATGCAACGCCGCTTGGGCGATGGCGATGCGCTGCTTCATGCCTTTGGAGAACTCGCCGATGCGCTTGTCCTTGTTCTCCTCCATCTTCACCAGGCGCAGCACCTCGTCGATGCGGACCTTGAGATGTTCCTTGCTCATGCCCCTCAACCTGCCCAGGTACTCCAGGGTCTCCACCGGGGTGAGGAACGGATAGAACTCGGGGGTCTCCACCACCGCTCCCACGTCCGCCAGGGCCTGTTTCGGGTCATGGGCGGTGTCCACCCCGTTCAACAGGGTGCGACCGTTGGTCCTGCTCAGCAGGTTGGTCATTATCTTGATGGTGGTGGTCTTGCCCGCCCCGTTCGGTCCCAGGAAGCCCATGAAGGCCCCCTTCTCCACCTTCAGGTCGAGCATGTCCACCGCCTTGAACCCGCCTTTGTAGGTCTTGACCAGACCTTCAATGACGATAGGCGTCTCCACGTTTATCCCCAAAAAGTCGGCAGCCCGGTCTCGCTATATAATTTTTATTTCACAGCCCGTCCCTTGGTCTGTCGCCCTCCGGTCACATCGGCCAAAGTTAAGAACCGAGACGCCCATTCCCGACCCGTGAACGACGCGTCCTTGGTGGAGGAGACGGTGGTGCGGCTCATGCGCACCGCCACCACGACCCTGCCGGTAGACGTCCTGGCCGCGCTGGAAAGAGCGTTGGCCGAGGAGACGGAGGAGATCGCCAAGGCGCAGTTGCGCACCATCCTGGAGAACATCCGTCTGGCCGAGGAAGGCCGGGTTCCCATGTGCCAGGACACCGGGGTACCGATCTTCTACGTGAGCGGCCTCTGGAACGAGGAGCTGGAGGCAGGCATCAGGCAGGGAGTGGCCCGGGCCACCCGCGAGGTGCCCCTCCGCCCCAACGTGGTGCATCCGCTCACCAGGCACAACACCGGCGACAATCTCGGCGACGGGATGCCCGTGGTCCACTTCTCTCCTCCCAAGGGAGATTTCATCGAGATCGTGCACATGCCCAAGGGGGCCGGTTCCGAGAACATGAGCGCCCTGCGCATGCTCAACCCCAGCGAGGGAGTGAACGGGATCAAGAGGGCGGTCCTGGAGGTCATAACCAGGGCGGGGGGCCGGCCCTGCCCGCCCACCATCGTGGGCCTAGGCGTCGGCGGCACGGCGGATGATGCGGCCTACCTGGCAAAGAGGGCGGTGCTAAGACCGGTGGGGCGAAGGAGCACTGGACCCAGAGGCGGCGCGATTGGAGGAGGACCTGGAGCTCTATGCTTAACCGCAGCGGCGTGGGCCCGATGGGCCTGGGGGGAAGGACCACCGTCCTCGGCGTGAGCGTGGAGCTGGCGCACTGCCACACCGCCTCGTTACCAGTAGCTATCAATCTGCAGTGCTGGGCGGCCCGGCGCTGCTCCGCCCGCCTCTATCCGGACGGCAGGGTGCTGTTCAGAACGGAGGGGTTCGAATGAAGATCGAACTCACCTCTGAGGGAAGAGGTGGTCAGAGGGCTCAGGGTGGGCCAGACCGTCTCCCTCAGCGGCGTGGTCCACACCGCCAGGGATGAGGCGCACGCCCGCATGCTCGAACTTTTGCGCCAGGGCGAACCGCTGCCCTTCGACCTTAAGGGAGGGGCCATCTACCATTGCGGGCCGATCATGGAGACGGCAGGGAGATGGATGGAAGGTCATCGCCGCCGGCCCGACCACCAGCGCCCGCATGGACGGTATGCAGGCGGAGGTCATAGAACGGACCGGGGTGCGGGCCATCATCGGCAAGGGCGGCATGTCCTCGGCAGTGCTGGAGGCCATGGCCCATCACGGTTGCGTCTATCTGGCGTACACCGGCGGAGCGGCGGTCCTGGCCGCCAAGAGCGTCAAGGAGGTCGTGCGGGAGCACTGGTCCGACCTGGGCATGGCCGAGGCGGTCTGGGAGCTGCGCATGATGGAGTTCGGGCCGCTGGTGGTGGCGATGGACTGTCATGGCGGCAGCCTTTACCAAGAGGTCGAGGCCAAGGTCAGCTCCGAACGCGAGAGGATGCTGCAGAGCCCTCTGATCATTCCTTCGGTTCTTCCTCGTCCTCGATCTTGATCTGGGCCAGACGCTCGGGTTTGTTCCTCACCCTTATGGTCATTATCGAGCCCAGCGCGACCAGGGCGACCCCCACCATCAGCGCCACGATCATGATGGAGTGGGGCAGGTCGAAGCCGAAGAGCACGGCGGTCTGGTTGGAGGTGTCCCGCTCCATCGCCACGTCCAATCGACGCTCTTCGAACGGGCCCAGGGCGACGTTCTCCACATCGGTCTGATAGCCCTCGAGCTCAAAAGAAACGGAATAATCCCCCGCCGCCAGGCCGATGAAGGAGTAGTTGCCGTCCTCGTCCGTGGTGGTTATGGAATCGTAATCGGAGGAGCTTATGCTCACCCTCACCCCCTTCAACGGGTTGTTGTTCTGGTTGAGCACCTTGCCGAAAAGTGTCGCGGGCTGCTCGGCCAGGGTGAAGTTGACCTCGGTGGGGGCGCTGCGCGTCACCACGACCGGGGCGGGGTAGTTGTTGCGTTCGAAACCGATCTTCTCCGCCGAGGCCACATAGACGCCTGGCTGAATGCCAAGGATCTCATACTCCCCCAGCGGGGCTTGGGAGACCGCGGTGTAATTGTACAGCTCGTTGGACAGATGAACGGTCGCCCCATTGACCGGGACGCTGCCATCGGTCACGAAGCCCTTGACCACGCCAAGCACCTCCACAAGGGTGAAGTTGAACAATGACCCGGGGGAACCTGGCACGGCCACGTTGGTGTACGGGTCCGCGCTGAAGTTCGTGAACGAGACGGATATGTTGTAGTTACCTTCCACGGGCACGTCAAGGATGTAATGCCCCAGCGAGTCGGTGCTGGTGGTGTAGACGGTCCCGGAGCTGACGTTCTCTATCATCACCACAGCGTCAGCGAGACCCTGCCTCTGCTCGTTCATGACGTAGCCCTGGAGCGTGAATGGCCCAGCCCCGTCAGCACTGTCGCTGATCAGAAATGCCGGTGCGAGGACCAGGCACAATGCCAGGAGCAGGACCGCAGCTCGTCTCATATCGATAGTGCATGCCCTCCTTCCGCTAAATAATTGCGGTGGCCTTTCTCAGCTCAGGCCACCACTGTGATCACGCCATGCATCTCTGGGTGCAGGGCGCAGTGGTAGAAGTACTGCCCCACCTCCGTGAAGGTGAACTGGAACGTCTCGCCGTTCGTCATGGTATCGCTGTCGAACAGGCCCACATCGTCGCTGGTGACGGTGTGGGAGACCGCGTCGTTGTTGGTCCAGGTAACGGTGGCACCGACGCTGACCGTGAGGTTGAACGGCCCGAAGGCCATGTCGTCGATCCAGACCTCGTTCGGACCAGGACCGTTGCCCCCGTCCCCATCATCGCCGCCCATGAACATCAACGCCAGCACCAGGACCACCGCGATGGCGATCGCCGCCACGACCAACAGCATCCACTTCCTTTCCATGGCCATCTCCAGCACTATTCCTTGAGCCCCGACATATGCCTTGCCGTCGGTCCCTAACCGATCGGACCGACCATGAGCGGACCGTTCTCCCCGGTGGCCGAGGCGAGGAACATCACCTTGAAGGCGATGAGGACAGAGAGCACCGGCACCATGCTCGACCGCCACCGTCCCAATTGCTTGGGCGTCACACCCACCCCTCCGGAGGAATGCATGTAGAGCTCCATGCGCACCTTGTTGCCCTCGAAGCGGTATTGGCGCTCGTTGATGCAGCGGGACAGCTCGTCCAGCGTGATCCCGTCGGTCGACGCCACCTCCAGGGCCATGGTGAGCTGCCAAAGGCCTGCCGCCTCCTCCTCGTCCAGGAAGTCCGGGGTCCCGGAGGCCATCAATCGGTCCAGCAATGCCAACGGGACCAGCAGTGAGACACCGTTTGGGTCGGCCCCCTCCAAGCCGTGCATCTCCACCTTCCGTCCGGAGGACACGGTCATGGCCCACACCAAGCGCATGAGGTTGGGCCGGACCACCTGGAGCAGGTCGTGGCCCATCTGCTGCAATTCCAGCAACGAGGTCCCCTCCACCTTATCCAAGGTCGAGTGGGCCTTGAGCAACGGGTCTGGGCACTCCCATAGGGCTGGCTCAGTGAAACGCCACTGCTCCTCCAGGTTCCAACGCAGGTCCGCCCACAGTTCCTGGTCCATCTCGTCCAGCATGTGGTGGAGGATGTGGGCGAAGGCCATTATCGTCCCGTCGAACCGGCCGTCCGCCTTGGTCCCGGCGGCGCGCATGCAGTTGGCATAGACCTTCTTGCCCAATGCGATCATGCGCTCCAGGTCCTCGACGTCCTTCAAAGCCTCGTTCCATTCCTTGATGTCCATCTGCATGCCCTTATCGCCGGCCTCGAACCATCTCATCCTAAGCGACCTCGTCATGATAGTGTCACCTCCATCCCATAAAGCTCTCCATGCCATTCGGCCATCCCTCAGTAAAATAGTAATAGCGAGCGATGGGATAGGAATCGGTTTTAGAGGTCGCAGTAAATGATCCACCGCATAACCAAACGGGCCACCAAGGAGGAGGTGATGGGGCTCATGGACCCACTGATAGCGGAGTGGTTCGAGTCCAAGTTCGACGACCTCACCGAGCCGCAGTCCTATGCCATCCCGGTCATCCACGAGCGGAAGAACGTCCTGGTCTCCTCGCCCACCGGCTCCGGGAAGACGCTGACCGCCTTCCTTTCCATCATCAACGAGCTCTTCAAGTACGCCAAGGAGGGCAAGCTGGAGGACAAGATCTATGCGGTCTACATCTCCCCGCTCAAGGCCCTGGCCAACGACATCAACCGCAACCTGGAGGAGCCGCTGCGGGAGATGCATGAGCTGGCCGCAGCAGAAGGGCTATGATTGGCCCAAGATCCGGGTGGGCGTCCGTTCCGGGGACACCTCCCAGTCCGAGCGGCAGAAGCAGCTGCGCAAGCCCCCCCACATCTTCATCACCACCCCAGAATCGCTGGCGATGGTCCTTGCCGCCCCGAAGTTCCGGGAGAAGTTCGCCGAGGTGGAGTATGTCATCATCGACGAGATCCACGAGGTCTGCGATTCCAAGCGCGGCGTGCACCTCTCCCTCACGCTGGAGCGGTTGCAGGAGCTGTGCAAGAGGAGGTTCACCCGGATCGGGCTCTCGGCCACGCTCGCCCCCATCGAGGACATCGCATCCTACCTGGTCGGGTATGAGGACGGTGCAGATACGGGACGTCAACATCGTCGAGGTCAAGACGAAGAGGAACCTCGACCTGAAGGTCATCTGTCCCACCGAGGACATCACCACGCTGCCCTACGAGATCGTCAACTCCAAGATGTACGACATGCTCAAGGAGATGATCGACGAGCACCAGCACCACGCTCGTCTTCACCAACACCCGCAGCGGCACGGAGAGCGTGGTCTACAAGCTCAAGGAGCGGGGCCTGGAGAGCATCGAGGCGCACCACGGCTCCCTGTCCAAGGAGACCCGGCTTGGACGTCGAGGAGCGGTTGAAGAACGGCCAGCTGCGCTGCGTCGTCTCCTCGACCTCGCTCGAGCTGGGCATCGACATCGGCTCGGTGGACCTGGTGTGCCAGATCGGCTCGCCCAAGAGCGTGGCCAAGGGCCTGCAGCGCATCGGGCGCAGCGGGCACTCCCACGGCAAGACGCCGAAGGGCCGCATGGTGGTCTTCGACCTGGACGACCTGGTGGAATGCGCCGTGCTCTGCCGCGCGGCGCACCACGTGCGCAACATCGACCGGGTCACCATCCCGGAGAACTGCCTGGACGTGCTGGCGCAGAGCATCGTCGGCATGTCCCTGGAGAAGCGCTGGGAGGTGGACGAGGCCTACGAGGCGGTCCGGCGCTCGCACTGCTACCAGCAACCTCCCCGCGACAGCCTTCCTGGAGGTGCTCCGCTACCTGGGCTCGCAAGGACGCCTTCGAGGGCGTCTATTCCAAGATCTGGTACGACGAGGACGGAGGGCGTCTTCGGCAAGAAGAAGGGCGCGCCGCATGATCTACTTCCTCAACCTGGGCACCATCCCCGAGGAGGCGAACTACAAGGTCTTCACCGAGAAGGGGGCCATGGTCGGCGACCTGTCGCGAGAAGTTCGTGGAGCGGCTGGCCACCAGGGACGTCTTCGTCCTCGGCGGCAAGATCGTACGAGTTCGTCCGGGCCAAGGGCATGAAGGCCTTCGTCAAGCTCCGCCTCCGGGCGCAAGCCCACCGTGCCCTCCTGGACCGGGGAGATGCTGCCCCGCTCCTTCGACCTCAGTCCATGGAGATCGCCCGATTCCGGCGGGAGATGGCGGCGCGGCTGGACGACCCGGAGGAGGAGAACATCGCATTGGCTCGTCCAAGGACTTCGACATCGATACCGGGTCGGCCCGCTCCATCCTGTCCTATTTCGTGGAGCAGAAGGCGGCGACGGGCATGATCCCGGACGATAGGAATGCTGTTGCATCGAAGGCTACCTGGACAGGCAACAACAACAGCAACGTCATCTTCCACTTCCCCTTCGGTCGGCGGGTGAACGACGCGTTGTCGCGGGCGTACGCCTTCCAGGTGACGGCGCGTCTGGGCTGCAACGTCTCCGTGTCGGTGGTGGACGACGCCTTCATGTTGACCATACCGAGGCGGGTGGAGCTGGAGATGTTCCGCGACCTGCTTCAGCTCGGACCAGCTGGACGACGTTCTGCGCCGGGCGGTCAAGGACTCGGAGCTGTTCAAGCAGCGCTTCCGGCACACCGCCTCGCGCAGCTTCATGATCCTGCGCAACTACAAGGGCCGGGAGGTGTCGGTCGAACCGCCAGCAGGTGCGCTCTCCTTACCTGCTGGACTACCTGAGCAACGTGGAGGGAGTGCCGGTCATCGAGGAGACCTACCGCGAGGTACTGGAGGACGTCATGGACATCCAGAACGCCAAGGCCGTGCTCGCCGACATCGAGTCGGGCGAGATGGCGCTGTCGCACCATGGACTTCTCCTCCACGCCCTCGCCGTTCGCCCACAACGTCGTCCTGGCGGGCATCATCGGACATCGTCCTGATGGAGGACCGCAGCTCCCTGTTGCGAGCAGCTGCACCGCAAGGTGCTCTCCAAGGTGCATCGGCGCCGAGGCGCGACCGGTTCGAGTTCGAGGAGGAGGCGGTCGCCACCTACTTCCGCGCGCAAGATCGGGGACGGTCGAGAGCAAGGAGGACGTGGTGGACATGCTGCGCCGCACCGGGCCGCTGCACCTCTTCAAGGAGAAGGGCCGCAGCGTCTACCCCTACTCCCGTGCCACCCGGGAACAGCTGGACCAGTGGTCGTTGGAGCTGCTGGAGGAGGGCCGCATCGCCTCGGTCCTGATCGACGACCTGCAGTTCGTGGAGGCCTCGGAACTCCCGTATTACGCGGCGGCCCTGCGGCGGGAGCGCGACCTGGGCGAGCTGGAGACGAAGGCGTCTGGCCTACCTCGACAAGGAAAGGTCCGGCGCGGAGGTGGAGGCCCACCTGGGAGTGGAGAGCGCCAAGGCCGCCCGGGCCTTGCGCAACCTGGAGGCCGTCTATCTGGTGTCGCGCACCTCATATGCTGGGGGGAAGTGGCGTTACCGGGCGACGAACATCGCGAAGACGGACCGGGAGAAGGCCCTGGACCACGTGGTGACAAAGTTCCTCAACTGCTTCGCCCCGGCCACGGTGGAGGAGGTCTCCTTCGCCCTGGGCCTGGAGGAGGAGGAGGCCCGCCGCACGCTGCGCGCGTTGGTGGAGGAGGAAGTGGCCGACGAGGGCCGCTTCGTGATCTCGGAGCACGTGCAGTACATGCTGAAGCGGGACCGGCTCCGCCTGCGCAGCAGCGGCGCCAACGTCTACGACTCCCGCACCGTCGACTCCTACCGCCGCTCCAAACAGAACGGGCCCTTCGCCAGCATCGAGGAGTGCGTGCGCTTCTTCGGCCAGGTGGGGATGCCGGTGGATGTGCAGCGTCGCGTGCCCTCTTTCAGTCTGGAGGAGTGGACCAGACTGCGTCGTGGCGGCCGGCTGCTATCTGGGCCGTTTCGCCCGGGGCAGGGTGCGCTATGTGCTGGCGGCGGACGGTCCGATGTACGCCGCCGTCTACCGCAACATGCCCCTGACGTTCCTGGACGAACAGGTGCTCTCCACCTTGCGGGAGACGGGGGGAATGAGCCTGCGCCAGTTGGTCGCCCACACCGGCATGGGCAAGGAGGAGGCGAAGGAATCCCTGGACCGGTTGGACCGCAATCTCTACGTCATCCGGCGCCACGAGGAGGGCGAGGACTGGTCCCGGGAGAACTTCTACATCCCCTATGACGTGAAGGTCCGCCCAGAGGACCCGCGCCGTCCATACTGGAGCGGTTCATCCGCGCCTATGGTCCAGTGCCGTTCTACGCGGCCAAGATCTACACCGATTTCCCGCTCGCCGACATCGAGATCCTATTGGAGGACATGGACGTGGCCACCGTCCTGGTGGGGGACGCCCGCACCGAGATGCTCATCATGCGGGAGGAGCTGGAGGGGCTTGACGCCCATCACCCCCAGGACGAGGGGGTGGCGGTGGTCTCCCTCTACGACCCGGAGGTGCAGCCCATGTGGGCGGAGATATCGTCCCGCTTCGGCGAGGGGTGGATATTCCCCATCCTGGACAACGGCCGCCTCATCGGCGCCACAGAGAAGTGGGAGATGAGCGGCTGCGTGGAGCTGCGCTCCTTCGACCTGGACCGCCCAGAGAAGCTGGGCGAGGCATTGGACGCGGTGGACCGGTTGATGGACTTCTACCGCGCCATCGGCTACGACGTGGTGCGCATCCGGGAAGTGATGGACAAGCCGACCGATGACCTGGAGGAGGACGTGCGGGCGACATTGGAGGCGCACGGCTACCATCGTCTCCAGGGCATGTACGCCAAGGGAGGCTTCGTTCCGGTCCAGTATTCCGAGGCCCAGCTCATGTCCTATTTGCTGCGACGGCAGCGCCTGGAGCCGAAGGAACGGTTCGAGGACATCCTCACCGGCATCAAGCAGACCGGCGGCTTCCGCTCGGACACCCATGCCTGGCAACGCTGTCGGGTGCACGTTCCGTTGAAACGGCTCTACGACCAGGGCACCCTGGTCCGAGTGTTCGGCATTCCGGATTACGTCACCTACACCAGCATGGAGCACGCCCGGCTCTACCGCAAGGCGAAGCGGATGGACCGGGACGAAGGGACCGACACGGTGCTGCGCCTATTGGAGAAGGAAGGGCCGATCTCGAGACGCCAGCTCTATGACCGATCCCCCATGGGGGAGCGCTCCACCTATGATGCGCTGCGCAAGCTCTTCAACGCCACCCAGGTCCACTCTGACAAGGGAGGGCGCTTGCGCCTGGTCCCGGACATGGAGATCAGCGGCCCGGAGGCACGCAGGCGGGTGGTCAGGATGGCCTTCCGCAACTTCGGACGGTTCACCGCAGAGGAACTGAGCCGCTTCCTGCGCTCCGAGATGGGGATGAGGGAGATCCGGGAGGCGCTCGCAGACCTGGAGGCCGATGGTTTCCTGGCCAAAGGCTTCCTGCTCCAGGGGAGCGATGCGTTGCACTGGGCGTTGAGGGAGGACATCGAAAACATCGGCGACATCGATTTCACGCATCAGTTCGTCCTCAGTCCGGATGACACCCTGATGTACTACCTGGCCCCCACCATACGCGCCAAGTTCGGCATCAAGATGCCCTTCCACGTGGTCTTCGACGGTCCGGAGATGGTGGCGGTGGCCCGTACCAGCACCCGGGGCAAGGAGATAGCCATCTACGAGTTCATCGGACCCCGGGAAGCCCGTCGCATCATGAACCAGCACATACGCGCCATGGGAATGACGCTGCGGGAGGACCTGCGGGAGGAGAAGGAAAGGGATTGGGAGATACAGGAGTTCTACGAGCGCACCTATGTGCCAGACGTCGATGATGGCGCCTGAGCGCGGAGGCGTTTGCAGCGGAGCACCTCGACCTTGAGCGAGCGCGCCGCCGCGCCGACATCGTCCTGGGAGACCACCGCCGATACCACGGCCACGCCGTCCGCCCCCGCCTCGATGGCTTGGCAAAGGTTCCTGGCATTTATGCCTCCAATGGCCACCAAGGGCAGTGCGGTCGCCTGCCTGATCTCCCTCAGCCGACCCAGGCCATGCCCGACCCCGGCGTCATGTTTGGAATCGGTGTCGAAGAGCGGGCTCAACGCGATGTAATCGGCACCGTCCCGCTCTGCCGCCATCGCCTCGGCCACCGTCCCCACCGAGACTCCGATGATGAACCCAGAGGGGGCCATCTCCCGCACGGACCGGAGGGGAAGGTCGTCCTGACCCAGATGGACCCCGTCCGCCCGGGCGGCGATGGCCACGTCCACCCGGTCGTTGACGATCAACATCGCGCCGGTCCCCACCAGCGCCTCCTTGATCTCGACGGCGACCTCAAAGAGACGTTTGGAGGGCATGTGCTTGTCCCGCAGCTGCACCACGTCCGCGCCCGCCCTTGGCGGCCTGGACCGCGATCTGCAGATGGCTCAGGCCCTTGGAAAGGCGTTCGTCCGTCACCACGTAGAGGTCGTAGCTCATTCTCTCGCCACTTTGAACCTGGCCCGATCGCGGACATCCATAGGCGTGAGGGCCGCCGCTTCGTCGAACAAGGCGCACCTGAAGCTTCCTGGCCCGATGCCTTCGCGGGCGGCACGTTCCCCCACGATGCCGAAGGCGGCCATGGCCGCCGCCGCTCCGACGACATGGTCCTTGCTCACGGACACGAACGAACCCACGATGGAGGTGGCCATGCAGCCCGTACCGGAAATGCGCCCCATCATCTCGTGCCCATTGTCGATGAGGAGGGTACGCCTGCCGTCAGTGACGATATCGGTGGCCCCGCTCATGACCACGCAACAGCCCCTTCGTTCGGCCAAACGCTCCGCCACTATGCCGCCTGTCCCCCGATATGCCCACCGAGTCCACGCCGCGTACCTGCCCGCCCGTTCCGGCCAGTACCCCGATCTCCCCGGCGTTGCCTTTGAGCACCGCCACATCCAGGCCGTCCAGCAGCGCCTGGGCGCTCTTGGTCCGGTAGGCGGTGGCCCCTACCCCCACGGGGTCCAGGACTATCGGCACATCGATGCGGTTGGCCTCTCTCCCGGCCATCAGCATGGACTCTATCTGGGCGCGGTTCAGGGTACCGATGTTCAGGACGAGCGCCGAGGCCATGGCCACCATCTCCTCCACCTCCTCTGCGGCGTCCGCCATCACCGGAGCCCCACCGAAGCACATGGTGATGTTGGCACAGTCGTTGACGGTGACATAGTTCGTGATGTGATGCACTAATGGCCTACGCCTCCTCAGTTCGACGAAGACCTCGGAAAAGTCATGGACGTCCACGGTTCCACTCTCGCTCTATGCTCCCACTGGTCCTCATCATAGCGCGCCGCCTATTCAAATTTAGGGCAGCACCAGATGCCCAACTGGTCCAGCAAGAACCTCACAGTATCTCTCACCATCTTAACAACCCTTCAACACCGTTAAATATTGTTAACTCACTTCACCGTTCCATATGAAGATCCCGTGCGAGCTGATCGTTTGGTACGTCCTCCCCTCTATCCGCAGGGAGCTTGCCAGGGAGCTGGTGGAGAATCACAACCTAAGTCAGGCCGAGGTGGCGCGACGCTTCGGGGTCACCGATGCCGCGATCTCCCAGTATCTGAAGGCCAAGCGGGGGACGAGCAAGGAGATAGAGAACAGCGGGAAGTACGAGGAGTTCAAGAAGGAGGTGGAGCAGTCCGCCGTCCGCATCGTGAACGGTTCGGACATCGTCACGGAGACGTGCCGCATATGCGAGGTCGTCAAGCGCAACGGCATGCTGGTCAAGGTCTATGAGATCCACACCGGGATGAAGCCCCCTCAGTGCGTGTGCCCTGAGATGGAGTGCTCCGCTCAGTCCACCATCGTGCCCCTCTGAGAACGCCTCTGAGCTGCCAAATAGATATATTCCTGAGCCACGCCAGCATATGGGCCGAAGAGCAGGCGGCCCGCCTCGCTCACTTTCTTGTAGCTCCCGCTGACGCTATACATCCTCTGCATCGCTCTGCCGATGCGCACGTCCACCGGGAAGGCCTCCAAATGGTCCAATGCGAACAGGGCGATGCAGTCCGCCACCTTGTCCCCTATGCCGTGGAATCGTTTCAACTCCCTCACGCAATCATGATAGGGGGCCTCCCTCAGGGCATCGAAGTCCAGGTCGCCCCGGTGCACCGCCCTTGCCAGTTCCACGAAGCGCTCGCAACGGAAGCCTAGGCCGCACCCCCTCGCCTCCTCTGGCCTCTCCAACACCTGCTCAGCGCTGGGGAAGGTGAAACGGCCTCCACCCAGATCGGTCCCGAAGGTGCGGCACACCTTGTCGATCATCTGCTCGATGCGAGGTATGTGCACATATGTGGCGAGAACGTAGGAGGCGCTGCATTCCCAGGGGTCTTGGCGCAGGATGCGCAGGCCGCGGTGGTCGCGGAGCAGCGCCGCCACCCGCTCGTCACCGCAGCTGACCATTATGTCCTGGTAGATGAAGTCGAGATCGTCATCGCATCGAAGGTATCGGCCCACGTCACCATCGTCGACCTGACCTTCCCATTCCAGCTCGCAACCGTTCTGCCGCATGCTGACCGGACGGTTGCATATGAAGCCGCGCCACCGGTCCCCCTCTTTGCGCCAGCGGAACACCTGGCCACAGGACAGCGTCTTGTCCAGATGGAGCAGCTCGACCTTCATCTCGTTTTCCTGGCCACGAATATCATGAGGTCGCTGTTGTGACGCAACGGGCCGAAGTGGTAATCGCCATAGGTCTCGACCACCTCCAGGCCGCAGCGGCTCATCAGCTCCTGCACCTCCCGTTCGAACATGTAGCGGAGCGTGAACGAAGCGGTGACGCGGCGCAGCTCCCGGTCCTGCCTCGAGATATCGAGGAAGTAGTGCACCGTGGTGCGCTGCTTGCCTTGGTCGAACGTCTGGGAGGAGAATCGGGATATCACCTCGCCGTTGCGCATGGTCCTGGTGCCCTCATGGCGCACCAGTCCCTCCGGTCGGTCCAGGCGGGGGTTGAACAGGCTGAGCACGAACTGGCCGTCCGCCCGCAGATGCTCCGCCACGTTGCGCAAGGCCGCCTCCTGCTCCTCGGTCTCCAAAAGGTGCTGGAAGGAATTGAACGGGATGATGACCAGCTTGTACTTCTTTCCGCAGGTGAAGTTGCGCACGTCGCCATGCCCCACCCGGATGTTCTCCTGCAAGGCCTCGTCCAGCTTGTCCAACTTGGAGGTGAGCTGGTCCAACATGGCGTAGCTCCGGTCGAAGCCAGAGATCTCGTAGCCCTGCAACGCCAGGGGGATGAGGATGCGGCCGGTGCCGCACATGCATTCCAATATCGGGCCGCCGGTTCGCTCCGCTATCTCCTGGTAGAAGCTGACGTCCTCGGTCCGGTCCTCATACCAGATGTCATAATACTTGTACATCTTCTCGTAGAAGTCCATCGCCTCGTCGTCAACGCTTGTAACCGATCTTGCGGAGGAACTCCCTTCTTTCCTTGACCTTCTCATCTGTCTCCACCCCCAACGGCGTCTGGCCGTCGATCACTCCCACTATGCCCCTGCCCCTCTCGTTCGAGGCCACCACCACCTCCAGGTCGTTGGCGGTGGCGCAAAATATGTTGCATACCTCCGGCACGTCCTTCACGCTGCGCAGGACGTTCACGGGGTAGCAGTCGCGCATGACTATGATGAAGCTGTGGCCCGCCCCTATCCGCATGGCGTTCTTGGCGGCGCAGGAGCGCAGTTCCGGGTCGTTGCCCTCCACCCGTACCAGACGCGGTCCGGACGCCTCGCAGAAGGCCACCCCGAACTTGGCCCCGGGCACGGAGTTGACCATGGCCTCGTAGAGGTCCTCGGCGGTCTTGATGAAGTGCGATTGCCCGATGATGACGTTTGTGTCCGCAGGCCTCTCCACCTTGACGAACTCCATCCACACAACCTCATTGGACTCTAAGAGAGTAGGGCGTATTTACACTTTCGAGAGCGACCCTCAGCTTATATGGGGTCTTTTGCATTCTCCCGGTCGATGTTGTTCATCGGTCCAGCAGGCTACCCCCCCGGCTCAGCGGACGTGGTCGACGCGGTGAGGCGCACCCACGGTCTGGGCCTGAACGCATTGGAGGTGCAGTTCGTCCGCAATGTGCAGATGGCGGAGGACAAGGCGCACGACGCCCGCACACTGGCCGAGCGACTGGGGGTCCGGCTCAGCGCCCATGCCCCCTACTACATCAGCCTCAACTCACCATCTGGGGAAACGGTCGCCAAGAGCCGAGAGTGGATATTGCGGACCGCTCGGGCGGCCCATGCGCTGGGCGCGTGGATCGTGGTGGTGCACGCCGCCTCCTACTCGGGGTCGTCGAGCGCAGCCGTCACGGACAAGGTGGTCATGGAGCTGACCAAGTGCCGGGAGGTCCTGGAAATGGAGAGGAACCCGGTCGTCATCGGCCTGGAGACCATGGGCAAGAAGGGACAGTGGGGGACCCTGGGCGAGATACAGGAGGTCATGGGGCGGGTGGAGGGGGTGCAGCCCGTGGTGGACTTCGCCCACATCCACGCCCGCAGCGGTGGCGCCCTCCGGGGCGAGGAGGACTTCCAGGCGGTCTTCGACCGTTATGACGTCCGACCCACCGCCCGCATGCATTGCCATTTCAGCGGCATCGAGTTCACCGAAGCGGGGGAGAGGAACCACCTGCCCCTGTCATCGAATTCCCCGGATTACGCTCCGTTGCGAAATATTCTCAATAAGCGAAATGAGGACATCACTTTGATATGCGAGACGCCCGATCCGACAGGGGATGCTGGCATCATGCGAGGACGCTTCGTTTGAGCAGGTTTTTCGATATTGTCAAAAACCACCACGCAGATAACCAACCATAAATATTCCCTAACAAATCTTTTTATCTGTTCGGTGACTAGATGGCAGGGCAAGCCATGGAAGAAGAGAGGGAAAATTTCGAATTTGAATGCCCAGACTGCGGCACGCACATCCTGGGCTATCTTACAAAATGTCCTAAATGCGGAGTGGAGTTCGTATTTGAGGAGGTGGAAGAGACCAAATGTCCGAGGTGCGGCAAGAACGTCGCCAACGACGCCCAGACATGCCCTGCCTGCGGCAAGCGCTTCGAGACGGACCTCACGCCGCCCCCAACCCCGGCGGCCGAGGTGAGCCCGACGGTCCAAGAGTCGCCGGAGCAGCTGGAGCTTAAGAGGCAGTTCCCCATCCTCGTCGCCGAGGTCAAACCGCTAATGGAACTGGCCAAGGAGTATGATATCGAGTCCGGCGAGTGCCGCCGTCTCATCGACCATGCCGTGAAGGCGGGAAAGGCGGGGGATCGGGCCTCGGCGGTGCAGTGCGTCAAGGAATGCAACGTACTGGTGCGCCAGGCCATCGAGGACCGCATCAATCACGACATCGAGTACTTGGAGCGCTTGTCGAACATCGCCCGGGGCATGAACACCGACCCCACGGAGATCAACGAGGCGGTGGAGCGGACCAAGCAGTTCCTGGCCATCGGCGACTACGCCGGAGCGTTGAAGGAGGCGCGGGCCGGGCGCAAGATCTCGGAGAAGGTCACTGGGAAATACCTGGAGGCCAGCGAGATGTGCGATCAGCTTGACGTCCTGATCCAGAACGCCGAACGGTTCTACATCGACACCCGCGAGGCCAAGCGTTTGCTCAAAGAGGCCCAGGAAGCGGGAGAGCACGGCGACTGGACCATGATGGGCATACTCGCTCGTAAGGGCAAGGAGTGCTTGCAGGAACAGCTCCCCGAGGTCGTGAACAAGGAACTGAAGAAGGCCAAGTCCCAGCTCATCAACGCCAAGGCCAATGGGAAGGACGTCACCACCCCGGTCAAGGTGCTCAAGGACGCGGGGCTGGCAGTGAAGCGGGAACAGTACGACGAGGCGCTCGAGTACCTCATCGAGTTCAAGAGCGAACTGAGACGCCTCTAAGACAATTCATTTTTTCCACGATCAACGACTGACCAGCACGTTGAGCTCCCTCTCCACGATGGACCGTTCCTGATTGCTCAGGCTGTTCGGGTCCACCGAGAGCAGGAATATGGCCTGCTGCTCCGAGACCTTGTCCACCAGGCTGCGGATGAAGCGGACCGCGCCCTCGAAGTTGTTGCTGGATATGAGATATTGCAGGTCGTCCAACAAAATGGCCGACTCCTCCGCCTTGGCGAGGAACTCCTCGATGACCACCATGATCTTCTCCAACGACGGGGTCACGGTCTCGTCCCCTTTGGCCTCATGGTCCGTGAGCCAGAGGATCTTGGCGTTGCCCCCCTCCATGCTCCCCCGGAGCACCTTGGGGTTGGAACGGGTTATGGCGATCCCTGGCATCCCTTTCTGCACCAGCATGGCGAAGACGGCATGGGAGTAATCCCGGTTGGACTCCTCCACCAGGTAGCTGCTGCCCTCCACCAGCTCCACGTCGATGACCAGCTCCTTCTTCTTCGTCGCGGCCTTCTCCAGGGCGGTGCGTCGGTGGAAGTCGAGGATATGCTCGGACAAGCTGTCCACGCTCTCAGGCGGCTGCTTCTCCCGCTTCTCCTTGCCTCCCTTCTCCTGGGTCGTCGCCACCCTGGTCTGGTAGAATCGGTCCAAGGCCTTGGCGAACTCCTTGGTCGGCCCCCTTCCCTTGACCAGTCCCTCGGTCTGTTTGGGGTCGTCGATGCGGCGCAGCTCCAAGGCCGAGCCGTTGTTCAACGAGTCGCTGCACACGAACTCCAGGGCGCGCTCGCCCCGGTAGACGATCTCCACGGTGTCGTTGCCAGAGGGCCGGAAGGAGTAGATGGCCAGCACTGGCTTGCCCTCCTCAAAGAGGAGGATGCCGCTGGAGTCGTGCCCTTCCAGAGCGAGCGAGGACTGCATGTACCCGGTGAAGGAATCTGTCTTCACCTTGTTCATGAAGGCGCGGAAGGACGACAGTCCGCCCGCTTTCCTCTCGACGAGCTCCCCCTCAGGGACGCCCATGTCCGCTATCGCTCCGACTAGCACGAAGCAATGATTCGGTTATGGGGGATTTATCGGTTGTCTTCTGCTTATTGAAAACCATCAATTGCTTGGCCCGCCCGTCATGACGAAAACATTAAATCGGGGCAGGGTTTGATGGGAGCCCATTGCCACTGTAGCTCAGCGGCAGTCGACATCGATCGACCGTTAAAGAGCGACAGTTTCGTAAACTGTAGGTCGGGGGTTCGATCCCCTCCAGTGGCTCCATTTCTCCACTCCGCAGGATATTCCTTATATAACCTCGATGAGCAATACCAAGAGGACATGGGTCGTTGCGAGCATTGTGGTGCCGAGTTCATCGGCACGCACAGTTACTGTGGAAAATGTGATGGGCCCAAGGCCATGGGCAATTCGAAGGACATCACCGATCGTCGTACCATCCTTACCATGACCTTCAGACCTTCCAAAAAAGTACAAGGATCTGGTCATTCTCGAGGCTCAGGAACGAATGGAGATGATGTTCACGGGCGAACGTTCCGTCGATCGCGTCAAATGGTAGGTATGGCGATCAGTATCATCACGGCCATCGGCACTCAAGCCAGGATGTTATTTTTCGCGAAAGATCTGGGATTCATCGAGGGACGGATATGAACTAGTGGAATCAGTAACATATGACAA
The DNA here is from genome assembly GCA_963806355.1 of Methanomassiliicoccaceae archaeon. Classification (GTDB taxonomy): domain Archaea; phylum Thermoplasmatota; class Thermoplasmata; order Methanomassiliicoccales; family UBA472; genus JACXTP01. Next base: position 101,177 of record CAWDXN010000009.1, read on the forward strand.
GATAATGGGCATCTCGACCTCAATGGATGGCAACCTATGGGTCTACTCGAACCCGAAGGTCATCTTTTTCTTCGAGGTGGGGGAGGCGATGAGTCGTTTAGAGCTTTCGGACCTTAGCACCGTAGACCTCCTCACCCTACAGGCTCGAAGGACCAGTCGGATCTGATCGAGCTCAAGGAAGAATTGGAGGCTCGGGGAAGAAAATGTCGCGAGATGAACGAGGCAAAGAAGAGGATGGACCGGGTCCACTTGGTACTTGATTTCAGTTTTTTAAAGGAGCAGATTGGGGAAAGGTGGTCTGGTGGTCCAAACCATAAAGTGCCCGACCTGTGGTGCCAATGTCGATCTACCTCAAGAAGGCAACACCACAAAATGCGAATACTGCCACAGCACCATCTATGCGGCCGACCTCTTTGAGAAGTTCAAAGCCATGCTCAGTTAGGCTCAGCCCTTATCCTTCAGGTGCTCCTTGACGATCTTGATGGCGCACACATCCCCGCACATCGAGCAGCCCTGGGTGTCCTCGGTGTGGCCGCGGGAGCGGTAACGGCGGGCCTTCTCCGGGTCCATGGCCTGGGCGTACATCGCCTTCCCAGTCCAGGTCCTTGCGGGCCTGGGCCATGGCGTCGTCCCTCTGCCGTCCCGTTGCCTCGGGCCACGTCGGCGGCGTGCGCGGCGATCTTGCTCGCCATCAAGCCCTCCTTGACATCGCTCGACATCGGGAAGGCACAGGTGCTCCGCCGGCGTAACGTAACAAAGGAAGTCCGCACCATGGTAGGCGGCCAAGGCCCCTCCGATGGCCCCGACGATATGGTCATAACCCGGGAGCGATGTCCGTGACCAAGGGCCCGAGGACGTAGAACGGGGCCCCGTCGCAGATGGTCTTCTCCATGCGCACGTTGGCCTCGATCTGGTCCAACGGCACGTGCCCTGGGCCCTCGACCATGCTCTGCACCTGCGCCTCCCTGGCGCGCCGGACGCATTCCCCCAGGATGACCAGCTCCTGCACCTGGGCGCGGTCGGATGCGTCATGGAGGCAGCCCGGTCTCAGGCCATCCCCCAGGCTCAGGGTGAAATCGTAGCGCTTGGCCATCTCCAGAAGATAATCGTAATTCTGGTAGAGGGGGTTCTCCCTGCTCGTTGTGAAGTATCCAGGCCACCAGGAACGAGCCGCCCCTGGACACGACGTCGGTGATGCGGCCGGAACGGGTCAGCTTGGCCACGCTCTCCTTGGTGATCCCGCAATGCACGGTCATGAAGTCCACGCCGTCCTTGGCGTGCTTCTCGATGCCGTTGAACATGTCGTCCTCGCTCATGTCCACCACCGCCGATTGCCTGGCCGCCCTGAGCCCGGCCTGATAGATGGGCACGGTTCCGACCGGGATCGGGCATTCCTTGATGATCGCCGCCGGATGGCATCGATGTCGCCCCCGGTGCTCAGGTCCATGATCGTGTCGGCCCCGTAGCGCAGCGAGACCTGGAGCTTCTCCAGCTCCTCCTCGACCTCCACCCGGTCCTTGGAGGTGCCCAGGTTGACGTTGACCTTCACCGAGAGGCCTTCGCCGATGCCGCATGGTTCGATGTCACGGTTGACGTTCCTTGGGATCACAACGCGTCCGCTGGCCACGCGCCTCCGCAGCACGTCCATCGACACGTTCTCCTTGGCGGCGACGATCTCGATCTCCTCGGTCACGCCATGCTGGGCCCTACGCATCAGGGTCATCAGGGCCTCGTTAAATCGCTCCAGCGTTAAAGCCTTTTTGAAGGAACATCGTCTGGTGGCGCGGCCCTCGCAGAGCCATCCTTCACACCCATTAAGAAACACTCGGTAACGGGGCCCAAAAGCACGAGAAAAAACACCCGCTCCATATATAAAGCCAGATTGAAGTGGAAGGGTATTAATATCCCCATGCCATATCTGATAGGTAGAGCAAGGGATGGGACAGAGGTAGCTCGATACCTCGAAAATGGAAGTATGTTCCCCTGGTTCGAATCGCTGAGAAAGCACACACATGAGCTGATCCTATGGAAGATTCCAGTTACAACGGCCGAGAGCATCCAGGTGCTCGAAGGCCTGCAAGCCGTCCGCAAGAGGCCGGGCATGTACATCGGGAGCACCGACTCCCGCGGCCTGCATCATTTGGTGTACGAGGTCGTCGACAACAGCATCGATGAGGCCATGGGCGGCTTCTGCTCCCGCATCGAGGTCACGATAAACGCGGATGGGAGCGGCGACCATCACCGATGACGGCCGAGGCATACCGACCGGCATCATGCCGAAGTACAACAAGCCCGCCGTGGAGATGGTGATGACCACCCTTCACGCCGGAGGCAAGTTCGACCGGAAGAGCTACAAGGTCTCCGGCGGTCTCCACGGGGTCGGCCTGTCGGTCGTGAACAGCCTCTCCGCATGGCTGGACGTGAGGGTCAGGCACGAGGGCAAGGAGTTCCACATCCGCTTCGAGCGGGGCCACGTCGTCGTCCCCCTGGAGGTGGTCGGGGAGGCGGCAGGCACCGGCACATCCATCACCTTCCAGCCCGACCCGGAGATCTTCCCGGACACCAACTTCGACGATGAGATACTGGTGAGCCGGCTGCGCGACCTGGCATTCCTCAACAAGAACATGGCCATCTTTTTCAAGGACCTGCGGAACGGCCGGGAGGAGAAGTTCCACTACGAGGGCGGGATCGTCGAGTTCGTGCAGATGATCAACAAGAACAAACAGGTGATGCACGAGAAGCCGATCTATCTGATCGGGGAGAGGGAGAACGTCATCGTCGAGGTGGCGATGCAGTACACCGACTCCTACACGGAGAACTCCTATTCCTTCGTCAACAACATCAACACCATCGAGGGCGGCACCCATGTGGCCGGGTTCCGGTCCGCCATGACCCGGACCGTCAACGATTACGCCCTGGAGAACAAGTTCATCAAGGAAGGGGCGGAGCTGCTCAGCGGCGACGACGTGCGGGAGGGCATGACCGCCATCCTGAGCATCAAGATGCCGGAACCGCAGTTCGAAGGGCAGACCAAGACCAAGCTGGGCAACTCCGAGGTCAAGGGCATCGTGGATTCGGTGATCAGCGAGAAGCTCGAGCATATTCCTCGAGGAGAACCCCAAGGTCGCCGAGGCGGTCGTCAACCGATGCCTGCTGGCCATGCAGGCGCAGGGAGGCGGCGCGAAAGGCTCGCGACCTGACCAGGAGGAAAGGATTCCTGGAGACGGCGTCATTGCCGGGCAAGCTGGCCGATTGCTCCGAGAGGGACCCGGCCAAGTGCGAGATCTATATCGTGGAGGGAAATTCTGCCGGTGGAAGTGCGCAAAACAGGGCCGCAACCGCGAGTTCCAGGCCATCCTGCCCCTCCGCGGCAAGATCCTGAACGTCGAGAAGGCGCGCATGGACAAGATCCTCAAGAACCAGGAGATCCGCAACCTGATCACCGCACTGGGCACTGGGATCGGGCAGGAGTTCGATCTCGCCAAGCTGCGCTATCACCAGGTCATCATCATGACCGATGCCGATGTCGACGGGGCGCACATCCGCACGCTGCTCCTGACCCTGTTCTACCGTTACATGAAACCGCTCGTCGAGCAACGGCTACATCTACGCGGCCAGCCGCCGCTCTACAAGATCGCCAAGGGCGCCAAGGAAGTCTACGCTTTCAACGAGCAGGGAGATGCAGAAGGCCATGGAGGAGATGGGCAAGGGCGCCAACGTCTCAGCGTTACAAGGGTCTGGGAGAGATGAACCCGCACCAGCTCTGGGAGACCACCATGGACCCGACCACCCGCATGCTGAAGCAGGTCACCATCGATGATGCGGTGAAGGCGGACGAGCTGTTCACCGTCCTGATGGGCGACGCGGTCGAACCAAGGCGGGAGTTCATCATGGCCCATGCCAAGGAAGTGGAGAACCTGGACGTGTAGGAGGTGAGAAGATGGCAGACGAGCAACCCAACAACAACGAACCGATCCCGACCGAGACCGTCCCCGCCCCTCAACCGGACCAGGCCTCAAGCCACATCATCCTGAAACCCATCGAGACGGAGATGAAGAAGTGCTACATCGATTACGCCATGAGCGTGATCGTCGGTCAGGGCGCTGCCGGACGTGCGGGACGGCCTGAAGCCGGTGCACCGCCGCATGCTCTACTCGATGAACGAGCTCTCACCTCCTGCCCAAGAAGCCTCACAAGAAGAGCGCCAGGGTGGTCGGGAGGCACTTGGGCAAATATCACCCGCACGGCGACACCGCCGTCTACGATTCGATGGTCCGCATGGCCCAGACGTTCTCACTGCGCTATCCGCTGGTCGATGGCCAAGGCAACTTCGGCTCGGTCGATGGCGACGAGGCCGCGGCCATGAGGTACACCGAATGCCGCATGGAGCAAGATCGCCGAGGAGATGCTGGACGACCTCGACAAGGACACCGTCGACTGGGTCGACAACTTCGATGGCAGCCTGAAGGAACCATCCGTCCTGCCGGCCAAGCTGCCGAACCTGCTGGTCAATGGGATCATCCGGCATCGCGGTCGGAATGGCCACCAACATCCCGCCGCACAACCTGCGCGAGGTGGTCGACGCCATCATCCATGTCATCGAGCACCCTGAGGCGGAGGTCGCGGACCTGATGCAGTTCATCAAGGGGCCGGACTTCCCGACCGGAGGCATCATCTACGGCATCAGCGGCGATCATCGAGGCATATCAGCACCGGACGCGGCAAGGTCAAGGTGCGGGCCAAGACCAGCATGGAGGAGAGGCGAGGGCAGGCAGCGCATCATCGTCAACGAGATCCCCTACCAGGTCAACAAGTCCAACCTGATCGAGTCCATCGCCGAGCTGGTCAAGGACAAGCGCATCGAGGGCATCACCGACCTGCGCGACGAGATCGACCGCGACGGCATGCGCATCGTCATCGAGCTGCGCCGGGACGCCATGGAAGAGATCGTGCTCAACCAGCTGTTCAAGCACACCCAGATGGAGGTGACGTTCGGCGTCATCAACATCGCGCTGGTGAACAACGAGCCCAAGGTGCTCACGCTGAAGGAGATGCTCAGGCACTATCCTCACCTATCGCAAGGAGGTCGTCACCCGCCGCACCCAGTTCGACCTGGGCGAGGCCAGGAAGCGGGAGCACATCCTCATCGGCCTGATCAAGGCGGTGGACGCGCTGGACGAGACCATACGCATCATCCGCCAGTCCCAGAGCCCGGAGGAGGCGCGCCAGGGCCTGATGGCACGCCTGGAGATCGACGAGGAGCAGGCCAAGGCCATCCTGGACATGAGGCTGCAGAAGCTGACCGGGCTGGAGATCGAGTCGCTCCGCGCCGAGTTCGCCGAGCTCGAGATCAACTGATCCAGGACCTGGAGGACATCCTGGCCAACGAATGGCGAGATCATGGGCATCATCAAGGCCGAGGTGCTCGAGCTGAAGGAGAAGTATGGCGACGAGCGGCACGACCGAGATCGTGCAGGACGCCCTGGACCTCGACGACGAGGACCTCATCCCCAACGAGGACATGGTGGTCATGGTCACCCAGGACGGCTACATCAAGCGGGTTCCGCTGGACACCTACAAGCAGCAGCGCCGCGGCGGCATCGGCCTGATGGGCATGGAGACCAAGGAGGAGGACTACGTCACCGACATGTTCGTCACCCTGACGCACAACAATCTCATGTTCTTCACCAACCGGGGCAGGGTCTACGTGCTCAAGGCCTACAAGCTGCCCGGTGGGCAGCCGCCAGTCCAAGGGAAAGGCCGATCGTCAATCTCCTGCCCCAGCTGGAGGAGGGGGAGAAGGTCATGAAGACCATCCCGGTGAAGGAATCTGGCGGAGGACCGACTACCTGGTCTTCGCCACCAAGAAGGGCATCATCAAGAAGACGCCGCTCGAAGGCCTACACCAACATCCGCTCCAGCGGCATCATCGCCGTCGGCCTGGAGGAGGGCGACGAGCTGGTCGACACCAAGGTCACCGACGGCACGAAGGAGATAATCCTGGCCACGAAGGACGGCCAGGCCATCCGGTTCGACGAGAGCGACGTCCGACCCATGGGCCGGCCGGCGCACGGCGTCATCGGCATCCGTCTGGACGAGGGCGACAAGGTGGTCTCCATGGCGATCGTCACGGACCAGTCCAAGCTGCTCACCGTCACCGAGAACGGCTATGGCAAGGTCACCCCCGTGGGCAAATGGGACCCCTCGGAGGAGCATGAGGTCTACCGCAAGACCCACCGCGGCGGCAAAGGCGTCATCACCATCCGTACCGACGAGAGGAACGGCAAGGTCGTCTATGTCCAGGAAGTGGAGGAGGAGGACGAGCTGGTGGTGGCCTCGAAGAACAGCAACGTGCAGCGCATCACGGTGTCGGAGATCCGCGTGGTGGGAAGGGCCACCATGGGGGTCCGCATAATGCGTCTGTCCGAGGACGAGAAGGTCATCGCCGTGGCGCGCCTGGTGAGCAAGGCGGACGAGAAGACGGTGGTGGAGACGGAATCCAAGGGCGACGCCCTGGTGCCCGAAGGTGGCAGATCCAATTGTCAACAATGAAGATATGCCCCCATCCTGGAGAGGATGAACAAAACTGATAATGCTGATTCTCTGAAGGACTCAAGCTCAGTGTCGAAATATGATATCTAGTGCGAAAAGTATTATAACGGACACGACGATAGAACGACAAAATGGCGGTGTTCTTAAGTGTTCAGGAACTCCATACAAGGATTGGACAAGGTATTCCGGACGGACATCGAGGCACCGAAGGTGGTGTTGATCACCGGGCCTCCTGGATCGATGAAGACCAGCTTCTGCTATTCGATGATGAACTCGTACTTGGACAAGATGGACGAGTTCGGCCTCTACGTCACCTTGGAGGAGACGGCCGACAGCCATATGCGCAACATGCGCAGCCTGAACATGAAGCTGAACGACAAGCTGGAGATATCGGACTTCACCGACCTGCGGGAGCTGGACGAGATCGTCGACATCGAGGACCCCACCGATTATGTCCAGTTCCTCACCCAGATGATCCAGTACTACAAGAAGAAGCACGGGGACCGGTTCACCGTCTTCACCCTGGACTCGCTGGGGGCGTTGTACTCCCTGATGGAGGACTCCAAGGGCATGCGCAAGAAGATGTTCTACTTCTTCAAGACCCTGCGCGATTACAATCTGATGTCTTTCATGGTTATGGAGAGGAGCCCAGGGCGGCCCGTCCGAGATCCTCGGCAACGAGGGTTTCCTGGTGGACGGCATCATCGAGCTGGGCCTGGACCGGACACGCGGCAAGCTGGTCCGTTATGTGCGGGTGGAGAAGATGCGCGCCTGCGAGCATAGCATGGAGCGCCACACTGTCGAGGTGGGAGACAAGGGGCTCATCGTCCTCGGCCCTACCTTGACCTGAGGTAAATGACATTGATGTGACAAGACGGGGTGATGGAATTTGGCGAACGAGCAGGCACAGATTTGGGACGTCATCGAGGAGTTCAAAGACAAGATCAAGGTCCAGGAGGCGGACCTGAAGCGTCGACGCGATGAGCTGGAATCCTTGGACAAAAAGCTCCGTGAGGAGGAATCGCAATTGCAGACGGCGCGCTCCCACCTGGAGGCCAAGGAGGGCGAACTGAACGGCCGAGAGACGGACGTTTCGAGGCGGGAGAACGAGGTGGTGTCCAAGGAGACCACGCTCAATGCCCTGGAGGCGGAGCTGAAGGCCTTGGAGACCAAGCTGCAGTCGGAGCGCCTCTTCATGGAGAAGCGCCAGGGCGACATTGCCGCCCAGGAATCCGAACTGTTGCGCCTGACCGAGGCCACCGCCGAGTACGAGGTCGCCGCCAAGGTCACCATGACCCATCTCAACGAGTACGAGGAGAAGCTGTTGTTGGAGGAGCAGGAGATGCGAAGGACGCTGGAGGAGACCAGCGCGAGACGCGAGGAGCTCCTGGCCAAGACCAAGGTGCTTAGCGAGCAGTCCGAGGCCATCGCCGCCAACAAGGGCCTTATGATCGAGCAGCAGAGACGCTTCGTGGAATGGGAGCGCTCCCTCAAGGAGAGGGAGAAGGCACTCAATGAGCGAGGCGGCGAGGCCATGCCCCACGAACCGGTCGCTCCCAGCCCCGGGCTGGTGCGCGAAGAGGTCAACGCCGCGGCACTGGAATCCGCGGTGAAGGAATCCCCGCAGCTGCATTCAGTGCCTGCGCCGGTGGAGGTGGAGCCGATGCCGGAGTTCAATGCACAAGCCCGAGCCCATACCCGAGCCGATCCCGGTCCCGGTCCCTGAGCCCAAGGTCGTCAAAGCCCCGCGCGGAGATAAACTGCCCCAACTGCAAGACCATCATCGATGCGGACTCCGAGGCCTGCTGGGCCTGCGGGGAGAGGGTGGACAAGGTCGTGGCCGTCAAGGAAGAACCGAAGCCAGAGCCTAAGCCGGAGCCGAAGCCAGAGCCTAAGGTGGAACCCAAGCAAGAGCCCAAGGCCGAGGAGCCGAAGCACGAGGAGCACGCCGAATCGGGAGACGCTAAAAAATCGGTCTCGATCCGCAAGATCATCAAGAGGAAGTGAGGGCCCCCTCACCCCTCATATTATCATTTTTATATAATTTCAGGGCACATTCCAAAAATCGTTATGTTCAGATAGTTTTATTTATGTTATAAAATAAAATTATCTGTAGCCATATTTATTTATAATGAAAACCCGATTTTTGTCCATTAAATGATATTATCGGTAGGCCGATGACTATGGGGGAAAAACACACTAAGCTGGTAAGTGCGATCATTGTATACTGCATGCTCTCCGCGTCGTTGTTCGGATTGATAACGATCGGGGTCTCGAACCAAAACGCCGCCGCTGGTGGGGCGCCTGGACACGAAGACGTGTTCGTGGCGAGGGACTGGCCTACCAGCTATCTGATCCTTTACAGGCACAGGTTCGCTCACATCGAACCTGACCGTACAGGCAGGCGGCACGGTCTTGATCAAGGACTGCACCTTCAAAGCGGTCCAGACATACAATCCGACGAGCAACTATGATGGTCCGTCCGTCATGATCTATACCATCACCGTCGAGGACGGTGGTAAGTTGATCATCGACAACTCCCTGGTCACCACCGACCAGATTATCCGAAGCCAGGCGTTCCCCGGTCTCGGCATAATGGTCCGGAATGGCGGCAGCCTGTCTGGTCGAGGATTCCACCCTGGCGTTCCCCGGTCACATCGTCATCGACGATGCTCAGATGATCATGAGGAACTCGATCGTCGAAGGCTACCAAGGCGTCTACCACAGGGGTCGATACGATCGCTTCCCCGACGATTACTTCGATGACGCCCCGGTCATGCTCTTCATGTCCAGCGACATCCAGATCTATGATTCGGACCTGATGGACACATTCCAACTGACCGATACAGATAGCTACCCCCAGCTATACAACTACGATTACCCATTCGCCTCAGACACATCCTCTCGTAGCTTGGTGACCTACACGCTGCAGAGGAACGTGAACGCCAGCTCTGGTTGCGGGCTCGAATGCACCAGGCGAGGCTGCGGTGAACCTGACGATGCAGGACTCGAAGTATTTCGTCGTCGGCCAGAACGAGTACTTCACTGTGAATGGATTTGACATCGCTGGCATGTCATTCATGCCCGCCAACATCGACAGCATCACCCTGAAGATGAGCTACAAGGCGCCGTATCCCATTTGATGATGGGAGCACTCCGAACGAGCTCTACTACACTCAGCCGTTTAGTACGACCAACATAACGACATCTGACGGCCACAAAGACATATCAGGCTTATGACCCACTTGGTACATCATACGAGGCCACGAAATCCTTCACTCTTGCCGAAGATGTCCTCGACCGATCTTGCCTTGACCCAGGTCAACTTCACCAACTCTAAGGCGAACCCGGTCTATATCAACAGGATCTGGGTGGAGATCGACCTCAAGCTGCCCACCTATGGCAACATCAGCTTGGCTGGCAACACCGCGTTCACGGCCGTGAACACGAACATGGACCTCAACTACCTGGATTATACAACGACCTACAACAAACTGACCTGTTACGATCAGTCCGCAGCATACCTGTACGGTTGTGCCCAGGATGGTCAAGGCGCTCCAGATGGATTATCTCCATACATTCCAAAAGAATCAACAATTCAGATAACTCCAATTTCGAAAGGGGTCGTCCGATACACCACTGGTCAAACCTAGTTAACTTGGTGTCTGATAACACGGTATTTTACTAATATCAACAATGGACAAGTATGTCGTGTGGATGAATTCAATACAGAGGGATTGACTGGATGATATTAGTAACGTTGTGTTAAAAGTGACATATCATCACAGATGTCGGGTTTACCTCTTCAAATTATGTGACATGGACCTTAATGGGTAAACTATCCTAATACCGAACATTCTAACTTCAAATAGACAGGTTCAAACCCAGTACGGTTCGTTTGATCTTAGTGACTGAAGGTGTGATACATTTGACGAAATATCAACTTTAACAATTTCGTTATTCGAATAACAATCGACGTACCTATCAGTTTAGCATTGATAAAATGTGGATTGAGATTGAAACTGAACCTATCATGCAATGTTTATCGTTGGGCCAACATGACCGTGTTGGATAGCCAGGGAATACCGGTGGATGGAGCGAAGATCGATGTTCTTACCGCTAGCAACTCTACCGCCTATTATCATGACGCCCGAAGGTGTCTCGGCAACTCCCCCAACAGCCATCCTGGACTACCTCGAAAGGGATGCTGGGAACTTCAATTACACCGATCCCTTCGGGAACGCCATGATCCCCGTCCTCACGGACATGGTGAATGCAAAGACCTTGCCTTTGGGAGAGAAGATCAACGGTTACAACATGATCGTGACCTATGTCAATGGCACCGCGGTCGAGTTCACCAACCAGACTGCTGCGACCTTCTCCGTCTTTCCCAGAGCTGTCTACCCAGCAGGTCGACGCATCAGTAGTGCTTGGAAGGATTGGTCCTGGAGAAGCCGGACCTGGTCCCGATGAACATCGGTTACACGCCGAGTCCCGATATACCACAATGAGACCAACGCGGTCCTCAATGTGACAGTGGCGAACAAGGGAAATACCGCCGCGCAGAACATCCTGGTACAGTTCCTTGACTATTACAGGGAGTTGGACCAGTCCGTGACCATCGCGAACGTCACTGTGCCCAGCCTGTTGCCAGGCCAGTCGGTCAATGTGTCTGTACCGTGGTACACCACCACCGAGGCAGGGACCCATGACATAACCGTGATCGTGGACCCGATAAGCGGTATCACCGAGTCGGATGAGGACAACAACATAAAGACCGAACCGATCGTCATCCTGCCGTTGTTGCCAGACCTGAGCATAACCAACGACAACATCTACTTCAGCGACAACCCGGCCAGCACCGGGTCACCGCTGACCATCAGCGCCAATGTGAAGAACTCCGATGGCAAGGCCAGCGCGGTCGGCGCCAGCGTGGTCTTCTACCTCGGCAAGCCTGAGGCAGGAGTGGTCATCGGAACGCAGATCGTCAACGTCGGACCGGGTGCGGAGGTCAACGCCTCCATAACCTGGGTCCCATCCAGTGTCGGGCATGTTCTCCATCTATGTCTTGGTCGGGGGCGTGGCCGAGTACAACTATGACAACAACCAGGCTTACAACAACATAACCGTCCTGGTGGGCGGTAACACCTGGACCCTCTCCGGAGACACGGTGTTCACCATAAACAGCTTCACCAACATCTCCAAGAACGTCGTGGTGAAGGACAACGCGACCCTCATCTTGAACGCCGGTCTGTTCATCTATCAGGGCCTGAGCGCCAATCAGTACTGGCTCGTCGTCCAGGACAACGCCCAGGTGCTGATGGACTTCAATGGGACGGTCCAGTCCAACCTGGCCCTGACCATATACCTGGCGAACAGCGGCAATCTGACCATCGACCAGGGCGGCTTGAGTCCGAGCAACCCGGTCGTCATCATCATGGACGGTCAGTCCGAGGTGTACATAACCGACTCGATCATCAGCTATGACTTCATCGCCCCGAGCAGCTCGGAGGCGACCCTGACCGCCGTGGGCGTCAACTTCACCCGGTCCTGGTCCTACTTCGGTGGCAACGCCGAGGCCGACCTGACATCGGTGGCCATACCCGCAGCTGGTGGCGAGCGAGGGAGCGGTGATCCGTCATTACCGTTGGATCAACGTGGTAGCCTACGATATCACCGGCGTCAACGAGCTGGAAGGGGTATATGTGCAGCTGGACCAACTTGGGACCAACAGCCCGCCCTACTCCATCTATGCGGCCGGCATGACCGATGACAACGGCTCCATGGTGTTCAAGGCCCTGTGCGACGAGATCACCGCGGATGCGCCACAGAAGTACTATGGCAACTACCGGGTGAACGGCACCTATTGGCTCAACTCCACCCTCAGCTTCTCCTCCGAGGACCTGAGCCGGTATGCGATAAGCCTGCCGTTCTACAGCCCGCCGTTGGCCATGCAGGACATCGAGGTGGCATTGATCATCCCGTTGTCCCTGCCCAACCTGGCGATCGAGCCTGATGGAGTGGTCGTCAATCCGACCGAGGTGGTCACCAACTCCACCAGCTCCATAACCGCCACGGTTTGGAACTATGGGAACGTGGATGCCCAGAACATCAACGTCAGCTTCTTCCTGAACACCACCGCCGGCAATGTGCTGATCGGATTCCAGATGGTAGGCGAGATACCGGTGATGCAGTATGCCAACGTGTCCATACCCTGGACCCCGAACCACCCTGGCTATGCCAACATCATGGTCGTCGTCGACCCGGCCGGGCTGATCAACGAGACCACCAAGATCAATAACTTGGCGTCTCTGCAGATCCTCGTCCTGGACGTGCCGAGGCTGTACTCGAACAGCCTGGTCTTCCATAAGGTGGACGGCGGTCAGACCGTGACCCAGGTGTTCGTCGGGACCCAGATATTGTTGGACGCCACCGTGAAGAACATCGGTCAGTCGACCGCGCACAATTTCGACGTGGTGTACCGCATCGACAATCCCGTCACCGGGACCGAGATCGACCGGGTGTTCGTGCTCGCCTTGGCCCCGAACGAGACCATAACCGTCTCGGGCTTCTGGCAGGTCACATCCGATCCGGCGATGGGCCTGTTCCAGAACCGCACCATATACGTGAGCTTCAGCGCGTTCACCAAGGTGACCGACGTGCCAGCGTCCCAGACGCTGTATATCGTGGACAACCGGCCGGACATGAGGGTGACCGAGGTGCAGATATGGAAGGGCAACATGCCGGTCGAGAGCGCCAGCCTCGGTGAGAAGGTCTTCATCAACTTCACCGTGGCCAACCTAGGCATGAACGACGCCAACGGGGCCAAGGTCACCTTGAGCATGGTGGACCCGGCCTTCGAGATCTACAACACCACCTTCGACCTGATGGCTGGGGATGAGAAGTCCTTCAACATCTCTTGGGTCGTGAACGGGGTCGGCATCTCTCCGAACAACCTGAGCGTAATGGCGTCACTGGTCGACGAGGCAAACTCCGAGAACAACGAGCTTCTGACCACGTTCGACGTGGTGCTTCTGGTGAACCCGATGTTCTATATCACCACCGGCACCGACAGCGTCAAACCGGGCAGCACCTTGCTTGTGACCGGATACGTGATGAGCGCGGACGGCATCCCGCTGGCCAACACCAGCATGCACCTGTACTTCGCCGATGAGGCCGGTACCCCGGTGAGCACCGACGTCCCTGTGACCACAGACCCCACCGGTTCATTCACTGGCTTCATCACCGTGCCCAACGACGCCTCCGGCGACCTGTTCGTCACCCTGAGGATCGACAACGGAGGCCAGCCGGTCTACGGCAGCAAGTCCATCGACCTGCAGAGCGACGATGGAACGGCCATACCCTGGTGGATGATCCTCGCCATCATCGCCATCATCGCCATCGTCATCATCGTCTTTGTGTGGTACCTGTACAGGCACAGCCTGGGCAAGATGGTGGAGTGTGGCGAGTGCGGCTCGCTGATCCCCGAGGACTCCAAGCGCTGCCCCAAGTGCGGCGTGGTGTTCGAGACAGGGACGGCAAAGTGCTCTGAGTGCGGCGCCTGGATCCCGGCCAATGTGTCGGAGTGCCCCGAGTGCCACGCCAAGTTCCTCACCGAGCCGAACCAGGAGGAGCAGGGCGACGCCTACATGAAGTCCATGCAGGAGCAGTACGACGAGTACGTCAACACCTACCGCGACCAGGCCAAGGCGGCCCTGGGCGCCAAGTACTCCGAGGAGAAGTTCCAGGAGTGGCTCAAGACCGAGCCTGGCTTCCTGACCTTCGAGGCCTGGTTGGCCAAGAGGGAGGAGGACAAGAAGAGCGGTGCGTTCGCTTGCCCGACCTGCGGGATCCTCAACCCACGCGGCAGCACGGTATGCCACAAGTGCGGCACGGTCTTCGCCAACGCCCCCCAGGCCGAGGTGAAGGAACAGCCCCGCACCTTCAGGCGCATCGTCAAGCGCTCGGACAAGACGCCCAAAGAGGAGCCCAAGACCGAGGAGAAGAAGTAAGGGCGAACGGGGCGAGACGCCCCCTTTTCAATAATTCCTTTCCACATTTTTTTTCTTTTAATATACTGGCATCGCCACGTCATCGACTTTTTTTATAGTTTGGTCCGATTGTTCCCCAGATAGCATGTTCGTCGGAGCGAAAGGATTCGATCGCATCGCATGGGCCGGGGCCATGTTGTTCCTCGCCGGCACAGTGGCGCTCATGGGCATCATCACCGCCGAGGCGCTCTACCCAGGGTACAATACCGCGGATAACATGATCAGCGACCTCGGTGCGACCGAGCCGCCGAACAGCATCATCGTCCAGCCATCATCCAACATATTCTCAGCGTCCATGGCCCTGTGCGGGCTGTTGGTGATCGGCGCGACGTTACTTCTGCACGGGCGGCACAGGAAGTGGAGCGTCACCCTGCCCATGGCCGCCTTCGGGTTCGGTGTGCTCGGGGTGGGGATCTTCAACGGCAGCTGGGGCACGGTGCATGCCTTGTTCGCCATGACCACCTTCATCGGCGGGGGCATCGCGGCAGTGATGACCTTCCGCATCGTCCAGGCTCCCTTCCGTTTCGTCACCGTCGCTCTAGGGGCGATATCTCTCTTCGTTCTGTTCAGCTACATCTTCATGGGCGACGACAGCCCCTTCATGGAGCTGGGCGAGGGCGGTCTGGAGCGTTGGGTGGCCTATCCCGTGCTGCTATGGGCCCTCGGGTTGGGCGGGCACCTCATGGGCCAGAGGCAGGCAGAGACCAAACCACAAGGCTTGCTATGAACGGTCCACCCGGTCCAATGGAAAAGTGAAAAAGTAGGAACTGGAAGGGGTTTATCGGTGGACCAGCAGGCTCACTTCGGCGACTTCTCGCGGATCTCCTTCATCACGCGCTCAGGGTTACGGTAGTAGGCGGAGACGATCTTGGCCACCTGCTTATAGTTGTTGACCCCGGTCTTGCGCATGTACTCCAGTATCTCCACGCGGCGCTGCATCTCCCTCTCCATGTCCCTGGGGGACCAGGACTTGATGCTGCGCACCTTTTCGAAGATGTAGCTGTGCCCAGAGTAGTTGAAGGAGTCGTTGGCCGGGTTCCAGGAGAACACGGAGTTGGTGATGAGCTCGCCCGTCTCCGGGTCCATGCCCACGATCTCGGTGAGCGACTTGACCCGCCTGGTCATCTTGGTCCCGACCTTGACCTGGGCCTGCAACAGCACTATGTCCAGGGCGGTGATGAGCGCGCGGGGCAGATTGATGGGGTCGTTCTCCATACGATGGACCATCGCTTGCACGTCCTCGGCGTGGAAGGTCGAGTACGAGGTCTTCCCGGTGGCCATGGCCTGGAACACCACATAGGCCTCCTTGCCACGCACCTCACCGACCATCAGGTAGTCCGGCCTCTGACGCAAGGCCGCTGTGAGCAGGTCGTACATGTCCACCTGGCCCACGGCGTTCGCCTTCTTGCCGCCGAAACCTTCCCGGGTGACACCTGGGATCCAGTTCTCGTGGGGCAGGTTCAGCTCCCTGGTGTCCTCGATGGAGATGATCTTCTTCTGGGGCGGGATGAACAGAAGCACGGCGTTGAGCGTGGTGGTCTTTCCGGAGGCGGTACCTCCGCACACCAGCATGGAGCAGCCGAACTCCGTGGCGATCCACAGGTAGGCCATCATCTCCGTGTTCATGGTCTTGAACTTGACCAGGTCCAGCGGGGTGAAGGGGTTCTCCTTGAAGCGCCTGATCGTGAACGACGACCCTCGCTTGGTCACGTGCTTTCCGAGCGATGCGTTCAGACGCGAGCCGTCAGGGATGGTGGCATCGAGCAACGGGTCGGCGACGGAGATGTGCTTGCCGCAGCGTTGCGCCATCCAGACCACGAAGGAGTCCAGCTCCAGTTCGTCGTTGAACTGGATGTTGGACTTGATGGAGCCGTACTTGCGGTGGAATATGTACAGCGGGATGCTGACGCCATCGCAGGAACAGTCCTCCACGTTGGGGTCGATCATCATCACGTTGATGACGCCATAGCCGACGAAGTCGCGGTGCAGATAGTAGAAGATGCGGTCCGTGGACACGGTGTTCAGCACGATGTCGAAGTTCTTCAGCAGCTCGTTCATGCCTTGGCGCAACATCTCGGTGCGCTCCTCCGGCTTCTTCCGGTCGGCCAGGTTCAAGGTCATGGTGAGCGATTCCTTGAGCAGGTCCAGCAGCTCGTGCTCGTCGTCGGTCAGCTTCGGCTCGATGACCTCGTAGATGTACTCCGAGGCGATGTTGTCGAACTTGATCCTGCACATAGGCGGCCGGCTTGATGATCGGTGTTGATCTCCACCTCGTCCACGTTGGGCTCCGCGATCTTCGGTATCTCCGTGATGAGCGTTCGGGACGGGGCGGTGAGGTTGCTCGCCCCCACCATGACCTTCATGGGCTTGCGGTTGAACACGCCGCGGGTCGCCTTGGGGCCGGACGCCTTCTCCGCTTCCAGCTCCTTGCCGATCTCCTCCACAGTCTGTTTGTCTGCTTCCATTTGCATCACCCAGTGATCAATATCGTGCCCAGGAACCCGATCAGGAGCATGATGAACGAATGCCGCAGGCCATTGGCTATCGTACCGTCCTGCAGCACCCCGGCCAGTATCCCGTCGCCGAAGGCGTGTATGACCACAGATACGATGAATATGAGCTGGACGGTCGGGATGATCTCCGACTTGATGGTGGCCGGCAGGTTGGTGATACCGGCCGCCTCGAGGGCCTGTTCGTTCACCTGCTGCCCCGCCTCCTCCATGTTCGGCAGGAAGGTGGTGTTCAGGATGAAGATGGTGGCCAGGAACACGCCGAAGGCCACGTAGATGACCACGGTGTAGGTGGCCATGGAGACTGCGCCTCTCGTTGAAGTTGATGATGCGTCTCGCGAGCATCGTGCGCCACCATGGTCAGAACGTCGGCGACGCTGCCGCCCGCGTCGTTGGCCTTGATGATGATGGAGACCATGCGCTTCACCAGCGGGGTGTTCACCCGTTCCGCGAACAGACGCAACGCCTCTGAGGCTGGCACGCCCCAGTCGATCTGGGCGGCCATCCTCTGGATCTCCGGGGTCAGGCGACCATAGCGCCCTCTCGAGGAGACCCTGAATGGCTTGGGCCAAGGTCATGCCGAAACGACCTGCCTCGGCCACGTCACGGAGGAAGTCCGGCAGCCTGGTCTCGATCTCCTGGGTCTTCTTGTACTTGCAGCTCATGTAGAAACCGTAGGGTCCGGACAAGCACATCAGGCCCAGCATGACCCAGTCGATCCATTCCAGCCCGGTGTCACCATTCCGCCGATGGCGTCCACGAAGGCGATCACCAGGCAAATGACCAAACCCACGACACCGATGATGAGCAACAGTCTTCGAGTAGTCCTGCTTGTGCAGATTGAGCTGCTCAATGTCCAATATCTCCATTTTTCTTTTCAGCCATTTGACTCACCTCACATCGTGGACTCCTTGGTGGTGTTCCATATGAAGAATATGAACCCGAACTGGGAGAGCGGGATCATCAGCACGACCACGAGCCAGAGCAACAGCAGCGTGGTGTCCGAGGTGCCGCTCGAGCTCCCTGGCACGATGGCCATGATGGCCATGATGACCACCAGGAACAGGGGGAACGCGACCACGACGGTGACGAAGGTCTCGGCCATGAGGCCCAGCGTCTCCAGCTGCGCCCTCATGTCCAGCTTGGACTCCTTCTCGAACTGCTCCGCCTTCTGCAGGAAGTAGGGTTTGAGCTGACCTCCGGAGGTGGCGGTCGTCACCACTCCCTGCAGGAACTCCTGGAACTTGGACGAGGGGGTGCGTTGCGCCGCCTTGCTGATGGCGGTGAGGATATCGACGCCAAGGAGCTCGGTGTCCCTGGTGATCCATTCCGCCTCGTTCTTGATCTCACCGTAGATCGGCTGGCGGGCCAGCTCCTTGAATATGATGTCGATGTTGACGTCGGCGGAGGCCATGGCGGATATGAAGCTCATGGTGGCGCCGATGCGCTTGTCGATGTCGCGCTTGCGGGACTTGGCCTTGGACCCTGGCGTCGAGTTCAATGATGCCGATAGACCAGCAGCGGCGGCAACGCGATGATCATGATGGTGAATATCAGTGCCATGCTGGTATCGATGCCCAGCAGGGCGATGAGCACTCCTCCGAAGAGCAGACGCTGATCGTCAGCGGTTATCGCGAAGCGTACAGGAGCGTCGTCATCCAGACGTAGGCGATGAACTCCTCCGGCCGCAGTCCGCATATGGGCCTGCAGCAGCTGCAGCTCCAATTTGGGGTTGGGCTTGGCCCGCATTCTTGACCACCTTGCCCATCGTCCTCCAGCAGAACTCCTGGTACTTGGTGAGCTTGACGTAGTCCGGGACGGCACCCTCGGCGCATCTTGACCAAGCGCGGTCCGTAGCTCCTTCGTGGCCTCATCGCCGATCTTCTTGGTCTTCAGGTAGGCCTTCTTCGAGTCCTCCATGCGAGAGAAGATGTCCGAGACCTCAGGCGACATTCTTGCTCACCTCCTTCTGGTCCATCTCCTGCATCTCCCTTCGACCCTTTGCAATGGTCTTCTCGCGGTTCCTTGTAATAGGCATTGGTGATGGCCCAGATCTTGCGGTGGTCGGTCATGTCCTTGGACACCATGTAATTGACGATCTCGATGCGCCTCTCGAACTCCTCCATCATCTCCTCGTGCGTGAGCGACTTCATCTCCATGATCTTGTCGAAGAGGAAGCGAGTGGCCCTTGTAGATGAACCGGTCCGTGGCCTGGTCCCATTCGTAGACGGTGTTGGTGATGAGCTCGTTGGTCTCCGGCTCGAAACCGACGATCTCGATGATCTGCTTCATCCTCCGGACCAGGTCGTTGCCGACCCGGACCTGGGACTGGATGAGCACGTTGCGCAGGGCGGTGAGCAGTATCCTGGGACAGTTGATGGGCGGGTTCTCCAGCCGGTTGACCATCGATTTGACCGAATCGGCGTGCATGGTGCGAGTAGGTGCGTGTGGCCAGTGGCCATGGCCTGGAACATGATGTAGGTCTCCTTGCCACGGACCTCACCGACGATGATGTAGTTCGGCCTCTGCCTCAGCGCGGCCCGCACCAGGTCGTACATGTCGATCTCGCCCGGGCGACTTGCCGTCGGCGTCCTTCTCTCCCACGCCGGTCCGGGTCGTGCCCGGGATCCAGTTCTCGTGGGGGAGGTTGATCTCCCTGGTGTCCTCCATGGTGACGATCTTGGCGCCAGGCGGGATGAAGAGGGCGATGCGAGTTCAGCGCGGAGGTCTTTCCGGACGCGGTACCGCCGCAGAGGATCATGGACTCGCCGTGCTCCACCCCCAGCCAGAGGTAGGCCATCATCTCCGGGCTGACGGTCTTGTATTTCAGCAGGTCGACCGGGGTGAACGGGCCGGTCCTTGAAGCGCCTGATGGTGAAGGTCGAACCTCGGGTCGTCACCTCACGGGAGTAGGTCGCCTGGACACGGTGGCCTTCCTGGGTGGTGCCGTCGAGGATGGGACTGGACACGGAGATCTGCTTGCCGCTCCTCTGGGACAGCGTGACCACGAAGTAGTTCAGGTCGTCCTCGTTGTCTGAAGATGAGGTTGGACCGTGATGCTCTCATACTTCCGGTGAGAGACGAAGATGGGTATGTTGATCCCATCGCAGGATATGTCCTCGATGTCGTCGTCGCTCATCATGACGTCGATGACACCGTGCTCCACGAAGTCGCGGATGATGTAGTAGCCGAGCTTCTTCTTGGTGATCGGCTCCGAGACCTTGATGCCCCGGGTCTCGATGAAGCGAGTCCACGCTCTGCCCGCAGGTACTCCTCCTTGTCCAGCTCGGTGAAGCTTCTCCCATTCGTACCCAAGGGTGCGCTGCAGGGTGTCCTTGATCAGGGCCAGCAGGTCCTGTCTCCTCTGGCGTCCAGTTCCGGCTCGATCACTTCGTACAGGTACTCGCTGTTCTCGTTGTTGAATGAGATCCGGATATAGCTGTACTCCTCCATGACCGGATAGAAGTCCGGTCACCTCTATGGCGGGGTTGGTGATGGGGGGGATGATGGTAATCTTGGAAGCGGGCACCGGGACCCCTGGCATCGGCGGTCCTGCCGCCTGGGCAGGTTCTGGCTGGGGTGCGGCACCGGCCGCCACCTTCACTCTGCGCGCCGATTTTCCGAAGAGAGGCTTCTTCTCCTTCTTGCCCTCCTCTGGCGCTCCGTTCCCGCCTTGGCTCCCTTTCTCGACCTCTGTGCTTTGCATGGTCATTCACGCTCACGTTGTTTAGGTGCTGAGTTCCACGTTAACGAAGGCCTGCTTCACAGACACCGTCCCACCCAGGGCGGACAGACTGATCTGAAGTGTGACCTTGAAAATTCCCTGGCCTTGGTCTAGGTAATGGACGCTCCACATGAGGTCGCTCGTCCCCATGTCAGCTGTTCCGTTCGCATAGTAATTGCCTTCGGCCACCTCATTGTACGACGGGCCGGTCTTGAATATGGTTGCCATCGTCGAGTTCAGGTATTCGAAGTAGGCCTTTCCATAATTGGTCTGGAAGACCATGGCCATGTTGGTGCTGGGCCTAAGTGGTGTAGGACTGCTCGTCCACGTATACGACCTCCAGGTTCAGGCCCTCGATGCCCGTGCCACCTACTGAGCTGTTCGCTCCGATGAGGTCTATCTGGGTAAGGTCGAGGTTCAAAGCCCCGCTGTCGTTGGTGAAGGTGATGCTCGGCAGGGCACGGAACACCTGTCCGTCGTCCTGCTTGACCAACATCCCGCCGTTCTCATACGCCACCCATTGTTGTACGTAATAGCGGTTCGGGGCGTACATCTGCACCGATCCGCCACCGTTCACCGTCACCGGGGACCCTGATACCGGGGTGAAGGAGGTGGTGATCATGGAATTGCTCGACCCTTTCGGGCTCACCGAAAGGAAGCCTGCCGTTGGCGATGCGAACGCAGGCACTCCCGGAGCCCCCAGCGTCACCGCTTGGTAGGTCGGCAATGAGGGCTTCCCGCTTATGCTGGTATAGACCATCATGTTGTCGACGCCGCTCTTCATGTCGCTGAACTGGCTTATCACGTCGTTCATGTGGTTCCTCTCGTTGTCCTTCATCGTGACCGGTATCCAGGTGGTCACCAGGACGGTGAGGAAGGTCAGGAAGACCAGCAATGCCATGATGGTCCCGATCACTGCGGCCACGCCCATCTGGTCCTTCTTGAACCGGTCCTTCTTCATGAAACGACGACGCTTGGGCGGACTTACCTTTTTGACGCGAGAGTGAGGGCACATGCTGGTTTCTCCAGATAACTTAGAAAATAAATATGTGTCAATATATAAACATATGTTGGTGAAAAATCTTTATTGAAAATTTCTATATAAATAAGAAAATCACTTGCTGGATAAGACGAATTATCGGTTTTGCAAATTCGCTCCTAAACCTTTGTTATATCTATTTTAATAAAAATACCTCTTTTATTTCTACGATGAAGCAATCTTTATTAATCATGCCCGCTTTCCCATGGCTGAGCCGCAGTAACTCAGCTGGGAGAGTGCAAGACTGAAGATCTTGAAGTCGCCGGTTCAAGTCCGGTCTGCGGCACCATTTTCCATTCCAGATTGCATGTCCTGAGCCATAAAATGAAAATACTGTAAGTCGATTCAGGTGTAGGTGGGAGACAATGCAGGTCAAATCGTTCGAGACCAGCGGCATCGAGGCCAAACGCTTCGGCAAGCATGGGGAGAGGGTGGCCAACATCCGCATCGATCAGAACAGCAACATCATCCAGATAGTGAAGACGCAGCCTGATCTAGCCTCCATCGACTTCCGTTTCACTGCCAACTACGTGGGCATGGGCTTCATCAAGATAGAGGGTCAGATGATCGTGAGCGGCGAGGTGGACCAGCTCATCACCGATTGGTCCAAGGACGGCAACATGAGCCCGGACGATGCCAATGTGGTGCACAACACGATCGTTTCGAACTGCTTGCCCACCGCTCTGTTGGTGGCGAGGGACATCAAGCTGCCGCCGCCGTTCCCGTTGCCCCGGGTCAATGTGCAGAAGAAACCCGAGCACAAGCACAGCGACGGCATGGAAGTGGCCTGATCCCCATCATTTTCCCAGTGGTCGGCAGGTCAGGCACCGACCTTTCCTTAGATCTTTTAATTTAGAGAGGAAAATATCGCCATCCAATTGGTGGCTCACCTGATGTGGTCCAATGCGAACGAACCGATGTTGAGGCTGTGCTTGGTGAAGGTGTAACGGATATAGGACCGGGATTGCACATCGGCGATGCCCTGGACGGAGAAGAAGGTCTTCATCTGGTCCAGCTTGAAGTCGAACATCCCGTCCATGATGGACCCGATCATCTGGATCTCCTGGTCGCCATGAACGCCCTTCTCGATGACGTACATCGCCACCGCCCCGTCCTTCTTCCTCCGGCCGCACATGGGGCTGAGGAAACGGAAGGCGGAGTTGGGGTCCGAGTAGGCGATCAAAGTGGAGATGGAACGGAAGGCCATGCGATAGTACTGGTGCCTTTTCCTTGAACTCCTTGGCAGGTGACCTCGATGACCTCGGCCAACTTCTCATGGTCCGGTGGGCTCGTCGATGTAGATGGAGTACGGGTCGTTGGAGTCGTCGCCCATGCTTCGGGAGTAGGTGTCGATGTACTTCACCAGGCCCTTCTTCTCGAACTCCTCATAGCCGGAGATGACGAACTTCATCTCCTCCCGTGATGTCCTTGGCCGTCTTGTCGGTGATGACCCAGAGCGCGGGCACCCCCTTCTTCAGACCATCCGCGATGAACACGTCCGACCAGCACTTCCTTGCCGATGAACGGCGGTCCGTGGACCATGATGTTGGACCCGAACGGGATGCCACCGTAGAGCAGGTCGTCCAGACGAGGGTTGCCCGATCTTGACCTTCTGGGCCTGCAGCTCGAGCAGCGTCTCCTTCTGACGGACCTTGAGCTCGTCATCGATGATTCCCGACTCACGCATCCGGAGCTCCTCGGACTTGGAGTTGAGGTACTTCTCCTTGTTCTTGACCTCCGCCTCCTTGGACTTGATCTCCTGGGACAGCTCCTCCAAGCGCTTCTTGAGCTCGGCCTGTTCCACGCCCACCAGTTCCTTCTTCGACTCTTCGAACTTCAGTCCTCTCGGCGGTCAACAGCTTGTCCTTGTACTGGAGGTCCTCTTCGCGCCTGGCCATCTCCTCCTCCTTCTTGTTGATGGCCTCGCGCAGCCGGTTCACCTCGTCCTCCCTGACGTTGAGTTCCGACTTCACGTTTTCCAATTGAGGATCGGATGATGAGGCTCTCCCTCTCCTTGGCCTGCATCTCCGCAAGTTTGCGCTCGATCTCCTCCCTGGCCTCAGGGTCGCTCATGTTGACCAACTTGGCCTGGTCCTGTTTGATCTTGAGGTCGACCGTGACCTTGGTCAGCTCCCGCTCCAGTTGGTCGATCTGACCTTTGAGCTCCGCCTCCCGGACACGCCACTTGTCCTCCTTGTCACGGATCTCGTTGCTGTAGCGCTCGGATATCTCCTTCTCCAGGTCCTTCGCCGTCTTCGCCTTGACCCCGGCGGCCTTTGACTCCAGCTCAATTTGCTGGGTATCGAGCTTGCCCTCGAGTTCCTTCAGCTCCATCTCCTTGAGGAGCAGGGAGCTCTTCTCTCGGAGACCCCTTCCAGGCTTGCGTGAACTGGACCTTCTGCTCCTCATTGAGCTTTGCCAGTCTGTTCTTCTCCAGCTGGAGGGCATCGCGTTCGGCGATAAGAGCGCTGACCTTCTCGCTCAAGGCCGTCCCCAGCTCCGCCCCCTTGGCAGGCTGGTCGAACTGGAGGCTGCGCTTTAAATGAGCGATCTCCTCCTCATATTCGGCCACGGCGTCCTGGAGCGCCTTGACCTCCTTGGTATCGTGACAGACCTCCCCGGTGTCCTCGGCCTCATCTATCCAATCCAAGAAGTTGGCGTCCTTGCGTTCGAGCCAGCGCTTGAGGCTATCTATGACCTCCTCGTCCTTGGCTGCGCTCATCGCGCCTGCCTCGCCCGAGCCCGAACCGCCCGACCCTTCCAACCTCGTTCTCTCTCTTCAAGGGGCCACACCTTTTACCTCTAGCGCGCTGGCTCTAGGTATGATGGTCTGCTACTCAATCGGCGGTCCTGAATAAAAATGTATTGTGACCTTTTCGGACCGGTGATAACACCTCGCCCCCGCCTTGATTTGGAATGGAGGAATGGGCACCGAACCGCCCCCTGGAGCGATAGAAAAAGACGGCTGGCCACAATTTTATTCTCGGTCTTGTAACAAAACATATATATCGGCCCAATCGCT
Source organism: Methanomassiliicoccaceae archaeon (assembly GCA_963806355.1). Lineage (GTDB taxonomy): Archaea > Thermoplasmatota > Thermoplasmata > Methanomassiliicoccales > UBA472 > JACXTP01. The sequence continues at coordinate 126,075 of CAWDXN010000009.1, forward strand.
TTAGAAGGTTTTGGCCCAGGCCAGGAAGCGCGGATGGAGAAGACCATTCATATCAAGCTCGACCGGAACGCCGATTTCACGCTCCGGGAGGTACTCAAGAAGATAGAGGAGATGCAAGCCGAGCATCCCGAACTAGATGTTTTCTTCGATGGCGACGAGTACGCCATTTGCAGTCGGCCCCGGAAGATGCCAGCCAAACATTGAAATGGCGGGGCGTGGCCGAAGTTATAATTTGAAATACTAGGTCAATGTAATCATCCTATCGGGGTAACACTTTGGTCAAGAAGAGCGATTTCTTGCAGGAGAAGGTCAAGCCCATCGACTTCGACCACATCTCGACCGTGAAGGACCTGATGGACGCCTACAAGGACAGCTCCGTGCAGAGCCGCGCCCTGGCCACGTGCGCAATGGCCTACGAGAACGCGCTGAAGGACGAGGCAAGGCCCACCATCATCCTCGGGCTGGCCGGACCGCTTGTCGCGGCCGGCCTGCGGAAGGTCATCGCGGACATGGTCAAGTTCGGGATCGTTGACGCCATCGTCACCATCGGGGCCATCCCTTACCAGGACTTCTACCAGGCCCAGGGCTACTAGTCATTATAAGTGCAGCCCGCGGATCGACGACCTGAAGCTGCGGGACTTCTTCTTGGACCGCATCTACGACACCATGGTGGACGAGAACAAGTTCCGGGAGACGGACGCAGTCGATCGGCAACATCGCCGGCGAGCTTGAGCCCCGGGGCTATTCCAGCCGCGAGTTCATGGAGATCTTGGGCGACCACACCAATGGCGACGAGGACTCCATCCTCTACAACTGCCGCAAGTACGGTGTTCCCATGTTCGTTCCGGCGCTCAACGACAGCTCCATCGGCATCGGCCTCACCGGGCTGTATTAGAAGGCGCGCAAGGCCAAGAAGCCGTTCATGCAGCATCGACCCCATCCGCGACAACTGGGAGCTGACCCAGCTGAAGATCAATTCGGACAAGACCGGCGTCATCTACATCGGCGGCGGCGTGCCGAAGAACTACATCCAGCAGACCGAGGTCATCTGCGAGACGCTCGGCTACGACAAGGGCGGCCACCACTACGCCATCCAGATCACCATGGACACGCCGCAGTGGGGCGGTCTGAGCGGCTGCACCTTCGAGGAGGCGCAGTCCTGGGGCAAGATCAACCGGGACGCCAAGAAATCGGTGGCCTATGTCGAGGCCTCCATCGGTCTGAGCCTGATGGTCGGCTACATCCTGCAGTCCGGGACCTGGAAGGGTCGCAAGCGTTTGAAGTACCAATGGGACGAGGACATGCTGAAATCGGTCAAGCAGGTCCCCCTGGGCATCAAGAAGTAAACTCCATCGGCCCCTCACGGGCCGTTCCTTTTCTCTCATGGCACAGAACAAGCGGTTGGGACGGATCACCATCTCCATCTACAACTCATACGACCCAAAGAACTTCCGCGAGGCGCACCGGCGCATCTTGGCACGGGCGGGACCTTTGGCGCTTGGCCTTCGATTGCAACCTGGCCACCTTCGGGTTCCCCTTCCCCCAGGACCTGTCCACTCCCCAGGAGATCGCCGACTGGGTGGCGACGACCACCTCCATCGGCGAGGACGGGTCCTACCTGCAGGAGCTGACCAGGAACGGCCGGTTCCAGACCCACCCCTATCCTGCCAAAGGCTTCCTGCCCCAGCTGGGAGAGGTGGTCCTCACCACCTGCAACCCGGAGAGGGAGAAGAAGAGGAGCGTCGATGAGGTGGTCCAGATGGTATCAGGGGGACAGAGCGTCTGCTTGGTGTTCGGGGCCGGTCCCAAAGGCGTCCCCAAGGAAGTGCACCATTTCGCACGGAACCACATGGACATCACATTCGGCGAGTATTCGTTGGAGACCTGCACCGCCATGGGCGCCTGCGTGGCAGTGTTGGCGCACAAGGTCCGTCAGGGCTACCTCAGGCAAAATGAGGCTCAAAGGGATCGACCCTTGTCTTTATTAGGCCCTTTTTCCAACTATCATGCAGGTGATTGAATGCCGACCTTCAAATGCAAGGACATCGGAATGGACTGCGGGTTCGAGACCAAGTCCAAAAGCAACGAGGACATGATGAAACAGATCAAGGACCACGCCTTGAAGGTCCACAACATCAAGGACATCTCCCCGGAGCTGATGACCAAGATCAATGGCGCGATCAAACCGGACCAGGGCTTTTTCGGCAAGTTGTTCGGCAAGAAATGAGGGAGGGGCATAGACCCCATCGCCCCCGTCGGACATCGCTCAATAGCTGTCGCAGTGCACCGAAAGCTCGGGGATGCCACAACCCGAGCCCTCCGTCACCTGACCGACCACCTTGGCATCATCGCCCAGGGCTCGAAGCGCATCGGCCACATCGGCCTGGCGCAGGACAATGGCAAAGCCCATGCCCATGTTGAAGGTCCGGTACATCTCCGCGTCGCTCACGCCGCCCAGCTCTTGCACCATCATCGAAGATGGGCTGAGGTCTGATGGGGTCGTCGATACAGAACATCACGTTCTTTTTGAGGCGCACGAAGTTCTTCAGGCCGCCGCCAGTTATGTCGACCATGCCGGTGGGCTTGACCTTCTCCAGCATCCTCATCACGTCCCTCACGTAGATGGTCGTGGGCCGGAGCAGCTCCAGCCCTATGCTGCCACCCAGTCGGTCGAACCGTTGTTCCAGCCCCACGTTGGCCCCTTCCAGCACCTTCCGGGCCAAGGTCAGGCCGTTGGAGTGCACACCAGAGCTGCGCAGCCCGATGATGGCATCCCCGACCTTGACGTCCGCGCCAGTGACCAGGCGTTCCTTGGTCAGGAAGCCGAGGGCGGAACCGGAAAGGTCCACCCCCTTGACGATCTCAGGCAGCACGGCGATCTCCCCGCCCACGATGTCCACGTTGGCCATCTCCGCTGCCTTCTCCAGCCCGATCCCGATGTCACTGGTGATCCTCTCGTCGGGTCTGTCGATGGCGATGTAATCCACGAAGGCCATCGGTTCCGCCCCGACGCATATGGTGTCGTTGACGTTCATGGCCATGCAATCGATGCCCACCGTGTCCCACTTGTCAAGCTCCTCGGCGATGAGCAGCTTGGTGCCCACCCCGTCCGTGCAGAGCGTGAGGACCCACCCCTCGAAATCGATGAGCGCCGTGAACTGGCCTTTGATGTCGATGACCCTGCCCTTGCCTTGGCGACGGTACCGCAGATGGTCGACCAGGGAGCTGATGGCCTTTGATTTCCTCTCGATGTCCACCCCGGCCTTGGCATAGGTCCAACCTTCTCTTTCCATGCTATCGGCCTGATATCCCCTCGCCCCATAAAAAATGCTCGAAAGGCCACATGACAAGGGTTTTAAGGGAGGAGCGCATCGATAGGGACAGATGTCGAACAACTGGGTGCAACAACATCGTCGCGACTACTACTACCGGAAGGCCAAGCAGCTGGACTATCGCAGCCGCGCCTCCTTCAAGCTCATCCAGATCGATGATAGGTTCGACATACTCAAAGAGGGGAGATCGGTGGTGGACCTTGGCGCCGCTCCGGGCGGTTGGCTGCAGGTGGCGGCGGAAAGGGTCGGTCCCGAGGGCCGCGTCATCGGGGTGGACCTTCAGCCCATCGCCCCCATCGAGGGCACCATGGTGGAGACCATCATCGGTGACGTGCGAAAGCAGGAGACGGTGGACCGCCTGTTGTACATGATCGGCGGCAAGGTCGATGTGGTCCTCAGCGACATGTCCCCCAACATATCGGGTCAGTATGCCATGGACCATGCCCGTTCCATAGAGCTCTGCGAGCATGCCCTGGCCTTCGCCCGGAAGACGCTGGTCCCAGGGGGCTGTCTGGTCCTCAAGGTGTTCGAAGGGGACATGATGAAGGACCTATTGAAACAGATCCGGGCCAGCTTCCGCGAGGTCAAGCTGCACGCGCCGAAGGCATCCCGCTCCAGCAGCTCCGAGATATATATCATCGCCCGCGATTTCAAGGGCGAGTCGCCGCCACGGCCGGAAGCTGCCCCAGTAAATTCCGACCGAAGTTAATCGGGCAATTTATTTAATGCACTTGCATCATTTTGAGTCGATGATAACCTACATCCGCATCATGTTCAGCTCGGAGGGCAAGCGACCCTCCTTGGTGTTCGATGCCATAAGGAACCTGGGCTTCGAGCCGACCACCGGTAACTATCGATGGAATATACAAATGGGACAAGAAGGCGACCCTCGACGAGGCGATATATCTTGCTGACAAGGTGCAGATGACCCTGAAGGGAATGGGCGTCGTTTTCACGCTGGAGACGGTTGCGGACCAGGATAACGGATGCGACTGAACAGCATACCCCAGGAGTTCTGCAGCCCTCCCATGCGCTGCGGCAAGATCATCTGCGTCGGCCAGAACTATCGGGAGCACATCAAGGAGCTCAAGGGCGAGGAGCCGGAGGAACCGGTGATATTTCTGAAACCCTCCTCGTCCCTCATCGCCGACGGCGAGGTCATCCAGATCCCCGCAGGGATCGGGAGGGTGGACCACGAGGTGGAACTGGCACTGGTCATCGGCAGCAAGGGCAAGAACATACCGGTGAGTTCCGCGCTTGACTACGTGATGTCCGTGGCCGTTTTCAACGACGTCACCGCCAGGGACGTGCAGTCCCGTTACCGCAAGGCCGGGTTGCCCTGGGCCTTGAGCAAGGGCATGGACTCGTTCGCGCCCATGTCCCCACCGCTCCCATTGAACCGGGTGGAGGACATACACCATCTGGACCTGGAGCTGAGGGTCAATGGCGAGCTGAGGCAGAAGGGCAACACGGAACAGATGATATTCCCTCCCGAGGAGCTCATCGCCTTCATCTCCCGATATATGCGGCTGGAGCCCGGGGACATCATCGCCACCGGGACGCCGAGCGGAGTGGGCCCGATCCGGCCGGGGGACGTGGTGGAGGCATCGATATCGACCGTGGGCACGCTGCGCAACCCAGTGGTGGATGCGTTAGAAATGAGATAGACCCAATATCAAAATCCCGACATCACCGCCTTCGGTTCGGTCAGTCCCAGAACCGCTTGTTCCGGGCGTAGTTGATCTCCGCCGTGAGGATGTCGCGCAGAAGGTCGTCCTCGTTCTCATGGTAGGAGCTGAGCACTCGGGCGGCGGTATCTGGCCCCACCCCTCTTCCCGCCAGGACCACCATGGCCTTCCGGCCCCCGCTGGAGACCAAGGAGGCGTTCTTGAAGAGACGCCGCAATTCCTTTTCCTCCTCCTCGGTGCGCTTCTGTTTCTTGACCAGCTTGATGGTGTCCTTGTTGTACGAGGCCAAGGCGGCCATCATCGACCCCCCGCACTTGGGGCAGAGGATGCGCTTCGGGGCCTCCTTCGCCTTGAGCCGGTGCTGCGAGGCGCAATTCAGGCAGGACATGAACAACGTCTCGTCCTCCAGGCGCCGCTTCAGGGCCATCAGTATGGAGTGGTCGGCCCGCTGGGGCGTGATCAGCTCCTTGGAGTGCTGCAGTCCGGCCTCTCCGATCGGGGAGAGACCACAAACGTGCAGCTCGATCTCGCCAGACTCCAATCGGGCCACCACCTCCGCCGTCGCAGGCAGGTCCAGGTCCTCCCACAGCACCTTATCGACCGCCTCGTCGAACATCACGCTGTCCTCGTAGGCCTCGACCAATCGATTGAAGTTGATGTTGCGGTAGTCCGCCTCCTTGTCCACCGCACCGAACTTCTTGGCCACGTAGACGAAGCGCCAACGCAGGTGACTGGAGTTGCGGATGACCATGCGTAACAAACCCTCCACGGTGCCGGTGCGCAGGGACCGCAGGGTCTCCAGGATGACGTCGGGCCTGATGTCCCGGGGCAGGTCGAGGATGATCCGGTAAGGGTCGGTGGTCACGCCCACGCTCTCCCCCAGACGGGCCGATAGCAGGGTGGAGAGCATCTTGGCCAGGGTCTCGTTGACCTTGGTGCCGAAACAGACGTTGAGAATGGCCAGGCGCTTCCCCATCTCCAGCGTCACCACGGTGTCCGAGGGCAGGACCGCTTTGGCCCTCTGCGACCTGATGTACTCGGCCAGGGAGGAATTGGCCGGGCGTCGCCATTGTAATGCGAGTAGTCCTCCTCCCGCCTCAGCCTTCCCACCTCCTGGGCCACGCTGTATGGCACCGGTATGTCCTCCCCCACCCAGGATGGTATGGAGCCTATCTCCTTCACCTGCTCGACCAGCAGTTCCTCCTCCCGGACCTCGACGATCCTCCAGGTCCTGCCATGGGTGATGAAGCTGGCATAGGGCTCTGCGAAGGAGACCACGAAGCTCTCGTCCAAGGTGCCCACCACCGCCCGGGTGGCCAGGTCACGCACCAAGTAGGTGCGCTCGTCCGGGATCATGGAGATGTTGTCGTAGAAGTACTTGCGGCCCCGGGCCGATTTCCTGTAATCGCTCTCGTTCAGGAACAGCAGACCGATCTGAGCGGCCAGCTCCAACACCTTGTCGAACCTCTCCCGCTCCAGTTTGCGGAACGGGTAGGAGCGCTTGATGATGTTGTAGGCATCGTCCTTGATCACGTTCCCCACCATGGCCATGGCGACCAGCTGGTTGACCAGGACGGTCAGCGGGCAGTCCCGGACCGTGAAAGGCTCCAGCTCCTCCTGGAGCGCCTTGCGCACTATGACCAGGCTCTCTGCGATCTCGTCCGGGTTGGAGGCAACGATCGCCCCTTCGGACCTCGCCCCCACCTGGTGACCGGCCCGGCCCATGCGTCTGGATGAGGCGCGCCACCTGCCTGGGGGAGTTATACTGGATGGTGAAATCCGACCGAACCCACGTCTATGCCCAGCTCAAGGGAGGAGGTGCATATCAGTCCCTTGAGCCGCTCCGATTTGAAGGCCTCCTCCATCTCGATGCGGATCTCCTTGGAGAGAGAGCCATGGTGCACACCCACCGGGAAATTCTCATCCCAGACATGATAGCGGGCGGCCAGCGCCTCCGCGGTGTCCCTGGTGTTGACGAAGAGCAAGGTGGAGCGATGCGCCTCTATCAGCTCGCGGCAGCGGCGCATGCAGGACATCAGCTGCGGGTCGGACTGTAGCGTTCCGGCCAGGTCCTTGTCGACCTCGTCCACCTGAGGGCTCTGGACGCTGAGAGGCCATCTGCTTGGCCACCTTCTCACGTATCACCGTGACCTCCCGTCCCGTTCCGACCAGGAAGTTGGCCACCTCCTGCACCGAGCCCACCGTCGCGCTCAGACCCACCCGCTGGTACTCGCCCGCCAACAGGGTCAATCGTTCCATGGCCACCGCCAGCTGTGCCCCTCGCTCATCGTCCGTGAGCTCGTGGATCTCGTCGACGATGAGGTAGCGCACGTTCGAGAGGTGCGCCCTAAGGTTCTTTCCGGTGAACAGGATCTGCAAGGTCTCGGGGGTGGTGATGAGGATGTCCGGGGCGTTCTTCGACTGCCTCTGCCTCTCTGATTGGGAGGTGTCCCCATGACGCACTGAGACGTTCAGACCGAGAGCCTCCCCGAACTCCTCGAAACGTCGCAACATGTCCCGGTTCAAGGCCCGAAGCGGCGTTACGTAGATGCATCTGATGCCCTTGCCCTCGGTGGTGACGAGCCTGTGCAGGATCGGCAGCATGGCCGCCTCCGTCTTGCCGATGCCAGTCGGTGCCACCAGGAGAACGTGCTTGCCCTCCAGGATGCGCGGTATGGCATTGCGTTGAGGGCCGGTCGGCTCATGGATGTCCTTGTCCTTGAGGAACTGCCTGATCCTGCTCGTCCAAGAGCTCGAACACCATGATTGCGACCTAGTCAAGCTCTAAGCGAGCCCAAAAACCTATTTGTAGCTATCGTCAGGTGGGCCGAAAAGGAAAAAATGGTCGAAGGGAAGGGGTTTATGCGGTGGCCTTGACCGGCTCCGCCTTCTTCTCCGCCGGGGCGGCCTGGGCCTGCTCGGTGGGCGGGGCGGGGTCTGTGGCCATCGAGCAACATCTCGGATATGTCCATGACCTTGATGTTGGCGTTGATCTTCTTGGCGCCCTGCTGCAGGTTGACCACGCAGAACGGGCATGCGGTGGCGAGGATCTCCGCGCCGGTGGCGACGGCCTCCTTGACGCGTTCGGCCGCGATGTTCACGGCGAAGTCGTTGAAGGCGGACTTGTAACCGCCTCCAGCGCCGCAGCACTTGGAGTCCATGCGTATGTGCTTCATCTCCACCAACGTCACGCCCGGGTATGGCCTTGATGACCTCGCGCGGCTCATCGAAGACCTGGGCATGGCGGCCCAGGTGGCATGGGTCATGGTAGGTGACCTTGGCCTTGATCTCCTTGGTGAACTTGAGCTTCTTGTCCTTGATGAGCTGGTTGCTGATCTGGGCGAAGTGCATCACCGGGAACGGTGCGTTGGCATAGTATTTGCCATAGTCGTGCGAGGTGGTCTTGTAGCACCCGGCGCAGGTCATGACCATGGACTTGGCGCCCATGCGCTCCGCCTTGGTGATGTTGTTCTCCGCGAATCCAGCGGTAAGCTTGGTCTGACCGGTCCTCAGGGCCGGGGAGGTGCAGCACCATTCGTCCTCGCCCAGGGTGTTCAGCTTCAGGCCGGCGCGGTGCATCACGGTGACCCCTGCCTTGGCTGGGGCGTTGCATACGGTAGGCGGCGGTGCAGCCGGAGAAGAAGCAGACATCGGGGTAGGGAGAGCGCGGGACCTCCTTGGGCCAGTACTGGTCGCGTTTGGAGCGTCGGCTCGCCGTAGGGGTTGCGCACCTCCTCCAGGCGCTCCCTGATGCGGATGTGGGCCTGCTAGCGGGCCCTTGCCCTGCTCCACCACCCACTCCCTCACTACCTCCCAGAACTCGGCGAACTCGATGTTGACATGGCAGACAGACCAGCAGCGGGCGCAGCCAGTGCACTTGTACAAGGCGTCGACGAACTCATCGTCCACCTTGATCTTGCGACCAAGGAGGGAGTCCATGGCGGTCCTCTTGGCCAGCTGGTTCAGGTAGTACACCTTGCCCCTCGGGCTGATCGATTCCCAGGGCGTCTGGGCCCAGGTGTCGCAGACCCTGATGCAGTAACCACACTGAAGACAAGCGGCCATTTCCCTTTCGATGCTCTTGGGCAGTTTCACCATTGGAATACCTCGATGAGATCAACCAACAACCTGGAACCCGGAGGTGGGATGTGGGATATGGATGGAAAACGAATATAAATATTATATGCAGGAATGCAACGGCCGAGAAAATCAACCCATCCAGATGGTGAAAAAGCATGCGCTTAATTTTTGCACAATCGTTACCGTTCATCCCTCCAATATCGGGGAGTAACCGTACCAACTTCCTTCGAGCTTGAGCATATGGACGTTCTCCTGCAGCAGCTTGAGATGTCCGTTCTCGATGCCGGACAGCTGTCTCAATCGGCCCTTGACACCCGGCTCGGTCGCGCTCTCGGCCGCCTCGTCGTACATCTGGATGGACCGCTTCTCCACATCTATGCCTACCTCCAAGGCCTGGATCTCCTCCTTGACGGTCAGACAGACGTTCCGCTCCATGAAGGGGAACACCTTGTCCGGGATGACACCCATGTACCTCTTACTGGCCTCCACTCCCTGGACGTCATATCCTTGGGAGATGCGGTCGATCTCCTTCTCTATCAACTCCTTGTGGCCAAGCTCATCGCGGGCCAGTCCCCGCATCAAGGCCTTTCCGGCGTCGTCCTTGACGCATTCCTCCAGACCTCTATAGAAGCGGATGCCGAACTCCTCTATCGCTACCGCGGCATAAAGGACGGAAAGCTGAGACCGGATCGATTCAGAAGGTTCCTTGAGCGCTGCCATGTCATCTTCCATGGGAACCTTTCTTATTTCTTTTTATTGGATTTTTCCGGGTGCCTGCTTAATAACGCCCTAGCTCCATCCACTGCCAATGCGTGCCCTGCCATATCGCTGGGCGGTCCTGCTCATCGCCTGCATGGGCAGCCTCATGGCCCCTTTGGACTCCACCATAGTCAGCGTGTCATTGCCGGTCATTTCCGAGGACCTAGGGATGGACTACGCCTCAGTGGTGTGGGTTCCCACGGCCTACCTGGTCACCATTGCAGCCCTCCTCCTCACCATTGGCCGACTCTCAGACCTGAAGGGTCGGAAGAACATTTACTTCTGGGGGTTCGGCATCTTCACCCTGGGGTCGGTCCTTTGCAGCATGGCGCCAGATGGGTCCTTCCTCATCGCTTCGAGGGTCGTCCAAGGGGTGGGTGCGGCCTGCATCATGGCGACCGGGGCGGCGATAATCACCCATGTGTTCCCACCGCAGGAGAGGGGCAAGGCTCTGGGCATCAACGCCATGTTCGTATACGTCGGCCTGTCCCTCGGACCGGTCCTGGGAGGGGTGCTGACCGACCTTTTTGACTGGAGGGCCATATTTTGGGTCAACGTGCCCATCGGTCTCGCCGTCATGCTCCTGACCTGGGCCTATATCAAGGAGGACGGGGTCAGCACCGATATCAGGTTCGACCTGGCGGGCGCGACCGTGTTCGGACTAGGGCTGGTCTGCCTGCTGCTCGCCCTCACCTTCGGGGAGTCGGAAGGGTGGACGGACCCAGGCATAATCCTCCTCCTCATGGTCTCGATCGGTCTAGGGGTCCTTTTCGTCCATATAGAGAGGGGACGAGGTGACGAGGCCATGCTCAACCCGCGGCTGTTCACCGAGAACCGATTGTTCGCGGCAGGCAACCTCTCCGCCTTACTGAATTACACCGCCTTCTTCGGGGTCAGCTTCGTCATATCCTTCTATTTGCAACGACTGTTAGGACTTTCGGTGCTGGAGACCGGCATGGTGCTTCTCTCCATGCCCGTGACCATGGCCATCGTCGCGCCTATAAGCGGATATGTCTCCGACCGCATCGGTTCTCGCGTCCTCAGCACCACCGGGATGCTGATCTCAGCGATCGGATTGACCATCCTAAGCACCCTCAACGAGGGGAGCGGCCTAGGCCTGGTAGTTGCCGGCCTGGTCGTGCTCGGCGTGGGCATGGGCATGTTCGCGTCGCCCAACACCAGCGCCGTCATGGGGTCGGTGCCCAAGGACCAGATCGGCGTGGCATCGGGCACGATCTCCACCATGCGCACGGTGGGCCAATCGCTCAGCCTGGTGATCATGGCGGCGGTGATCGCCGCGGTGGCAGGGTCGGACATCGCCGACCTGATATTCGGCGGCGGTTCGGTGGGCGACATCGACGCGGTGCAGGAACAATTCCTCAACGGCATGCAGGCGGCCTTCCTGGTGGCGGCGGGCATAGCCGTCCTGGGGGCGATAGCATCCTCGGTGCGCGGTCCAAAATCATGATGGCCGTCCTCTAGCCGGAGATGCGCATGGCATGTTCCAGACGTCCGTTCCCCTGAACGACCTAGGTCGTGCCCACAGCTACTTGACCAGTCGGTTTCCAGGTCTTGTTGCTACGAAAGTTTTAAATTGGGATTCGATTTGCCCCACCCTATCCCATCAGTATATAAATGTACTGAAAGGGCATCCATGCTGGAGGGCTTCCTGACCGAGGCCCATCCCATGATGGAAGTGGATGGAATGAATGCTGATGTTCTGTTCCAATCGCTCATCGTCATTCTGTCGATAGGGGCCATCGCCTCGTTGGCATTGAGCAGACTAGGTAAACGATGGACCGCCATTGGCCCATTGTGCTCCCTGGTCGCCTCAGCGGTCGGTCTGATCCTCTCCATCGAGGTCATAACCACAGGCCCAGTGCAGCTGGGTTGGTCCCTGAACACCTACTTCGGCAACTGGTCCCTCTACCTGGACCAGCTGGGGGGCTTCTTTCTCCTCATGGTCTGCCTGGTCATGGCAAGTGTCTCGGTCTATTCCATCGCTTACATGCGGCAATATGAAGGCAAGTACAACGTCGGTCTGATGGGCGCCCTGCTTGCCCTATTCTTCTTGACGCTGGTACTGGTCATCACGGCCAACAACTCCATCCTTTTCCTCATCGTCTGGGAGACGATGTCCGTGGCCTCTTATCTGCTGGTCGTTTATGAGAACCGCAAGGATGGGACGGTCCAGGCCGGGCACACCTATCTGGTCATGACGCACCTGGGAACGGCGTTGATCATGGTGGGGTTCCTGCTCATGGCCCAGTACGCTGGGTCATACTCGTTCCAATCATACCTGGGCGTCGGCGGCACCATGCCCTCGACCACAGCAACGGTGGTCTTCCTCCTCCTGTTCCTGGGCTTCGGTGCCAAGGCCGGGATCATACCCTTGCATGTCTGGCTCCCCCTGGCCCATCCCGCCGCACCGAGCAACATATCGGCCATCATGTCCGGGGTGATGGTCAAGATGGCACTACTGATGATGGTACGGTCCTTCTTCGAGTATCTGGGGGTCATGGAGACGGGGTGGGGGTTGCTCGTGCTCGCGGTCGGGTGCCTGTCTGCCTTGCTCGGGGTGCTTGTACGCCTTGAAGGAGACGGACATAAAGGTCGCGTTGGCCTACTCGACGGTCGAGAACGTGGGCATAATCCTGATAGCCCTCGGAGCTTCCATGGTCTTCCAGTCCTTTGGGCTGGTCAGCATGGCGGCGTTGGCCTTGCTCGCGGCATTGTTCCAGGCATTGAACCATGCCATCTTCAAATCCTTGCTGTTCCTGGGGGCCGGGTCGGTGGTCCATGCCACCCAAGGCAGGAACATGGAGGCCATGGGAGGACTGGCTAAGAAGATGCCCTACACCAGCTTGATGGTCTTCGTGGCCCTGCTCTCCCTGGCCGCCATCCCACCCTTCGCGGGTTTCGTGAGCGAATGGCTGATCTTCCAATCCTTGTTGCAATCGGTGTTCCTCCCGGACATCCTGGTCAAGATACTGATCCCCATCTCGATCGCGGTCCTCGCCTTGACCGGCGCACTTGCCGCTGCCTTCGCGGTCCGCTTCTTCGGGATCGTGTTCCTCGCCCGGGCGCGCTCTGACCTGGCAGAGCATGCTCATGAGTCCAGCGTCCCGATGTTGCTAGGCATGTCCCTCCTGGCGGTCCTCTGCGTATTCTTCGGGGTCGCCTCCTCCTGGTTCATCCCTTACATCGACGATGTCACCGCCTCGGTGTTGGGCGTGTCCATCTCCTCCGAGGTGGTGGATGGACTGGTCATCAGTCCCGGTGACAGTGACCTCGCTACCATGGCCCCCCTGATCATCGCCCTCTTCGTGATCGGCTTCGTGGGGTTGACATGGATGGTCTCCCAGGCATATGGTGGGAGGAACAGCGTAAGAACCGGGGACACATGGGACTGTGGCACCCCCCTGACCCCCCGGAACCAGTACACGGGCACGGCCTTCTCCAACCCCATCGTTCGCGTGTTCAGCTCGATATTCAAACCTCAGAGCGAGGTCAGGACCGAGTACACATCATCACCGTACATCAAGAGGGAGATGACGTACAACCTCCGGTTCATCTCGGTCTTCGAGAATTACCTCTATCGGCCGGTTACCCGGTCTCTGATAGGGATCGCCAAGCGTCTGACCGTCATCCAAGCGGGCAGTATCCAGGCCTACCTCGCGTACATCTTCGCGACTTTGGTGCTGCTCCTCATCATTTTCAGGTGAGCGAATGAGCGACCTCTTCCTCGACCTGGCATTCAGTCTGCTGCAGACGCTCTTCATGCTTGCCCTCGCCCCGCTCATCATCGGCATAATACGAAAGGTCAAGGCAAAGTTCCAGAGGCGACGTGGCCCCAGCATCATCCAACCATATTACGACCTGGCAAAACTGTTCCACAAGGGATCGTCCGAGTCGAGCACGGTGTCGTGGGTGTTCCACATCGCCCCCTATGTGTGCCTGGGGGCGGTCCTGGTGGCCTCGTTGATGGTCCCCTTCTTCATAACCAACACCCTGGGCGTCATAGGCGACCTGATCGTCGTGGTCTACCTGCTCGCCATGGTGCGTTTCTTCATGACCCTTGCGGCACTGGACACGGGCAGCGCCTTCGGGGGCATGGGGAGCAGCAGGGAGATGATGATCTCGGCCATCGTAGAGCCGACCATGCTACTGGCCATCTTCACCATGGCCTTGATCACGGGGACGACCATATTATCTGACATATCTTACAACCTGGCCAGCACAGGCTTGGACCTGGTCCATCCCAGTCTCTTCCTGGCTGCCGCGGCCTTCTTCATCTGTCTCATGGCCGAGAACGCCCGGGTCCCCTTTGACAACCCCGCCACCCACTTGGAGCTGACCATGGTCCATGAGGCCATGGTCCTGGAGTATTCCGGCAAATCGTTGGCCATCATGGAGCTGGCCTCTTGGACCAAGTTGGTGCTGTTCGCCGCCCTTATGGCGAATGTGTTCTTCCCTTGGGGCATCGCCACCGAGGTGACCGCCCAGGCCATCATATTGGGCATAGTGGCCATCCTGGGCAAGGTGGTGCTCATCGCGTTGGTGATCGCGGTCATCGAATCGTCCATGGCCAAGATGCGGTTATTCCGCCTGCCCAACCTATTGACGGTGGCATTCACATTGGCCTTGCTGGGGGTGCTTTCCTATTACATCCTTTGAGGTGGGCTGATGAACGAACAGGCATTGACCGGGGTCATCAACGGTCTGGCGGCGTTCATACTCCTGACCGCCTTCGTGATGGTATCACACAACCGGATGAACCAGCTCGTGCGCACGTTCGCGATCCAATCCATCGCCCTGGGGGCCTTTGCCTTCGCCGTGGCCTACTACACCGGGAGCGACCACATCTACGTCATCGCCATCCTGACCATGGTGTTGAAGGGCATCGTCATCCCCCAATTCCTCAAATACACCATCGACAAGATCCACGTCCGGAAGGAGGTGGAGCCATTGGTGGGAATACCGCTCTCCCTCCTCCTCTGCGCCGGATTGGCCATGGTCGCCTACTATGTCGCAGAGCCTATCATCGCCGGGGCGGACGCGGTCACTCGGAACACCTTGGCGATATCGGTGGCGGTGGTCCTCATAGGTTTCTTCCTGATGATCACACGAAGGAAGGCCATGAGCGAGATAATCGCCCTGCTGGTCATGGAGAATGGTATTTTCCTGGGAGCGATATCCATCACCTATGGCATGCCCCTCATAGTGGAGATCGGCATATTCTTCGATGTCCTGGTCGCGGTCCTGATCATGGGCCTCTTCGCCTTCCGCATCAACCAGACCTTTGAGACCCTGGACACCACCTTCATGAGGAGGTTGAAGGATTGATCATCGTAGAGGCCATACTGCTCATACCATTGGCCGTCGCCGTGGCCTGCTTCTTCCTGCCCCATCGCCGGGCCATCGAGGCTTCGGCGCTGCTCGGGACCGGGGCCTTGTTCATCATCGCGCTGATGCTGGGCATGGACGTCCTTAACAACGGCCCAGTGCAATATTCCTACTGGTACGTTGACGAGCTTAGCGCGTTCATGCTCTTCATCATCACTTTCGTGGCCCTGATGGTCGCCATCTATTCCGTGTCCTACATCGGGCATGATTACGAGGAAAGGGAGATCGACCTTCGGCAGTTCCGTTCCTACTATCTGATGGTGCAACTGTTCCTCCTCACCATGTTGCTGGTGGTGGTCTGCAATAACCTTGGCATCATGTGGGTGGCCATCGAGGGCACCACCTTGGCATCGGCATTCCTGGTGGGCTTCTATGAGAAGGACACCTCGGTGGAGGCGGCCTGGAAATATCTGATAATATGCTCCCTGGGCATCGCCTTGGCATTGTTCGGCATCGTGCTGACCTATGCCTCCTCCATCGAGGTGCTGGGCGCCAGCTCGTCCGCGCTGGAGTGGACCACGTTGCGCTCCATCGCGCCCCAGCTCGATCCGACCTATCTCCGACTGGCGTTCATCTTCATCATGGTGGGCTATGGGACCAAGGTCGGCCTGGCCCCCATGCACACCTGGTTGCCCGATGCCCATAGCCAGGCCCCCTCGCCCATCAGTGCCCTGCTCTCCGCCGTCCTGTTGAACTGCGCATTCTACGGCATATTGCGATTCTTCATCATAACCGAGCTGTGCGTACCTGGGTTCGCCACCACCCTCATGCTGATATTCGGTCTTCTGTCCATGGCAGTGGCAGCGGCCTTCATCATCGCGGCCAAGGACTACAAGAGGTTATTGGCCTACAGTAGCATCGAACATATGGGCATCATCTCCCTAGGCTTTGGCCTGGGCGGCTACATCGGCATATTCGGGGCGTTGGTCCAGATGTTCAGCCACGCCATGACCAAATGCCTATTGTTCTTTGGTGCCGGGAACATCCTCCAGAAGTACAACACCAAATCGATGGACGAGGTGCGCGGAGTGATCTCGGTCATGCCAGTGACCGGTGCGCTCTTGCTGCTGGGCGCTCTAGCTATCACAGGGTCGCCACCTTTCAGCATCTTCATCGGCGAGGTGGCCATCCTTCAGGCGGGATTGAGCGGCGAACAGTACCTGGTCTCCGGCCTCTACCTGGCCTTATTGGTCGTCATATTCGCCGCCTTCATGTACCATATATCTCGGATGGTGTTCGGCAAGACCACCGAAGGGGTGACGAAGGGGGACGCAAGAGCCGATATCGCTCATCCCCATGCTCTTGCTGCTGGGCATCATCCTCGTCATCGGAGTTTTCCTTCCCGAACCGTTCACCGACATGGTGGAGCAGGTGGCGGG
Organism: Methanomassiliicoccaceae archaeon; assembly: GCA_963806355.1. GTDB lineage: Archaea > Thermoplasmatota > Thermoplasmata > Methanomassiliicoccales > UBA472 > JACXTP01. The sequence goes on from CAWDXN010000009.1 coordinate 142,719, forward strand.
CATATTCCCAGGAGGCGGAACATGAGCGTTGAGGACCTCAAGGAGATCATGGAAGGACTACCCCCCGCCATCCTGCCTGCCATCGCCCATTGGGAGGCAGATGCGGAGCATCTTACCATCCAGGTGGAGAAAGGAGCGCTACCCGTATTGGCGGGCCATCTCCACAGGAAGCACCATGCCCGCCTGATCAGCGAGCACGTCGCTGATGAACGCAGGGAGGAGGGGTGCTTCATACTCTACTTGGTGCTCATCCTGCCCAGGGACAAGGGGGTCGTGACCTGTTTGGCGGAGATCGAACCTCTCCACGGGTCATTCCCTTCCATCACGTCTGAGATATTTGCCGCCAATTGGTTCGAGAGAGAGGTCCAGGACCTTTTCGGGTTGACGGCGGAAGGCCATCCCGACCCTAGACCGTTGATGCTCTATGACGACTGGCCCGCCGATCGTTACCCATTGAGGAAGGAATTCGATGCCACCGCGCCAATCCCAAGGGTACCCTCCCACTATGCCTTCAAGAGGGTGGAGGGAGAAGGGATATTCGAGATACCGGTAGGACCGGTGCACGCCGGAGTGATAGAGCCTGGTCATTTCCGCTTCAGCGTTGCCGGGGAGCCGATAATCAATCTCGAGATTCGATTGGGCTACGTGCATCGGGGGGTGGAGAAGCTCTCCGAGGCCCTGCCCTATGAGCGAGGCACGTTCTTAGCGGAAAGGATCTCTGGGGACAACGGTTACTCACATTCCTTGGCCTATTGCCAAGCGGTGGAGGCGGCCGCCGCCCTTCAAGTGCCCGAGAGGGCTCTCTTCCTTCGCACCGTCTATTCCGAGATGGAGAGGTTGTACAATCACATGGGGGACGTCGCCGGCATCGTGCTCGACACCGCCTTCACCCCCGGGGCCCAGATGGCCTATCTGCTCAGGGAGAGGTTGATGGGCCTCAACGAGTCCGTCAGCGGTTCCAGGTTCCTCCGGTCCCTGAACTGCTTGGGAGGGGTGCGGAGGGACATCGACCATGTGGCATCGTTGCGTATCAACGCGTTCTTGGTCAAGGCAAAGTTGGATTTCAACGACTTCAAGATGAAGGTGCTGGGCATGCCCTCCTTCCTGGACCGGACAGAGACCACGGGGGTGCTCAGCCTGGAAGCGGCGCGTCAACTGATGGTCGTGGGTCCCGTCGCCCGGGCCAGCGGAATCGACATCGATGCCCGCAGGGACCGTCCCTACGCTGCCTACAAGGACGTGTCGTTCAACGTGCCCTTGCATCGGGAAGGCGATGTCCAAGCACGCTTCCTCGTCAAGTGCGAGGAGGTCTATGAATCGATCAGCATCATCGAGCAGGCGCTAGACCAGATCCCTGCAGGCCCGATATCCGTCCAGATGCCTGCGGTCCCGGAGATGTTGGCACGGTTCTCATTAGTAGAATCACACCGAGGGGAGCTCATGCACTGGGTATTGACAGGGGAGGGCTGTCCCCATCGACATAAGGTCAGGGACGCCTCCTTCATGAACTGGCCCGCCTTGGAGGTGGCAGTCCCCGGTAACATCGTTCCGGACTTCCCATTGGTGAACAAGAGCTTCAACCTGTCATATGCGGGGAACGACCTATGAGGTGGAAAAAATGAGGTCGCTGCGATCCAGATTGAAGATCAAGGGGGTGGTGACCACCGACTATCCATCGGTGGACCACATCCCATACGAGGGGTATCTTGGCATGCCAGAGGTCGATACGTCGCGTTGCGATCTGTCCGGTCGATGCGCCCTGGCCTGTCCCTCGGGAGCGATAGTGCTGACAGATAGTTCGGTGCGGATCGACCTCGGACTTTGTCTGTTCTGTGGGGAATGCGTCAGAGCCTGCCCTCGTAGCGCCATCAAGATGACCAAGATGTACGAGCTCGCCAACAAGGACCGGGGCATGTTGGAGGTGGATTTCTTTGTACGCTGAGACCTCGATGACCTCTGACCTGAGCCACCTGTCCGAGGAGCTCAAGGCAAAAGCGATGAAGGTCCTGGGCCGTTCCTTGGCGATCAGGGAGGTGGATGCTGGGTCATGTAACGCCTGCGAAGTGGAGGTGAACGCCCTGAGCAACCCCGTCTATGACATCGAGAGACTAGGGGTACACATCGTGGCCTCGCCGAGACATGCAGACCTGCTCCTCGTGACCGGGCCAGTTAGTCGGAACATGGAGATCCCTTTGATCAAGACCTATAAGGCCATGCCCGAGCCTCGCATCGTGGCGGCCATGGGCGTATGCGCTATCAGTGGTGGCATGTTCAAAGGAAGTTATTGCTGCCACAAGGGAGTGGCCGAGGTTCTGCCAGTGGACGTATACATTCCCGGCTGCCCACCCCGACCTCAGGCCATAATCCAAGGGATAATGGAGGCCTTGGACATGATGGAAGGCAAAACGGCAGACCGAGCGTCCTAAAGGCATCCTACCGTGACCTCTCCGATCACTTCACCACTATCACGGTGCATCGCGAGTTGCGCACCACATACTCTGAGACCGAACCGATGAGGACCCGGTCCAACACCGTCTTCCCCGAGGTCCCGACTATGATGGCCTCTGCCTTGACCCGGTCGGAGGCGGAGATGATGGCCTCATAGGGGCTTCCTGCTTCGAGGAGGGTGGTGGCGTCCACTCCCTTCTCCACTGCCTCCAGCTTCAACCTCTCCAAGACCTTCATGCCGTTTTGGATGAGCTTCTCCTTGTCCTCGTCCGCCTTCGGGCTCACCACGAAGACGATGAACAGCTTGGCCTCATGACGCTTGGCGTACTCCATGGCGTATTTGGTCGCTTTTTCCGAATGCGGTTTTCCATCGGTCGCGAAAAGGACGTTCATCTGAGATCGCCTTAGGTGTTGGCATTGTGCTGGAATTAATAATAACTTGCTCTTCCTCAGGCGTCGTCCCTGGTCCTTTTGGAATAGTACACCACGTCGTCCTGGCGTACATAGCCAAGGTGGGCGAACATCTGCTGGGACCGCTCATTATCGGCCATGATCAGGCAGGAGTAGACCTCCAGTCCCAGCTCCCTGAATCGCCTCTCTGCCTCCCTCACCATCATGCCCCCCACGCCCATCCGTTGGCACTTTGGAAGGACGGCCAAGCGATTGATCCAGCCCTTCCTCCCATCATGGGTGCAAAGCGCCGCGGCGACGATCCTCCCTTCGCGCTCCGCCACAAAGAAGATCGATGACGGCCTTCCCAGCTGGGTCAAGACGGCCTCGCGAGAGTCCCTGCCACTGCCACTGTACTTCAAGCCAGAGAGGCGCCACAGGTCCACCACCGCATCATAGTCACTCCCCCTCATGTCCCTGATGACCAGAGGGACATCATTCCCGGCCTTGTGCATTTCCTTCGCCATCTCCCCCCGCCTCCACATCGAAGTCCATCAATTTCGCCCCCCTTCTGGGACGAATGTTCTGGAATGACCGATCCCATGGCCAAAGCCCTCTCCCCGGCCAACGAGTCCGTGTAGCGGCCATGGCATTCCAGGCACAAGGTCTTGAGGTTGCGGGGATGGTCGCTGCCATTCGCCACCCTGGGCCTGATGTGGTGCACCTCCAGGTACCAGGATGGCAGTCCCTTCAGTTCCCTCCCGCAATCTTGGCACGTCCAACCGTCCCTTTGGATGACCGCCGATCTCACTTTCCTCCACGCCCTCTGCCGCAAACGAGAGGGCATGTGCCGTTCGAGCAATGGTTCAATGCCCCCTTCCAGGTCCCAACTCGGGATCTCGCTCAGGACCTTATCAAGCCGATCATCGGTATGGCATATGAGCATGCCAAGCAGATCCTCATGGCAGGTCCCACAAGCATCGCAGACCTGTAAGTGGACGGACCTGGCCATAACAGACCTGGTCCGCATGTCCGGATCCCAGCCTCGATGGGGGCAATCCTCCGCTCTGTCCGGGGTGCAATGCCTCAAGCGGTGGCTCAGGTCCTGCCCCATCATCGACCCGTCCAGGAGAAGGCGAAGGCAGAGGCCTGACTTTCCTGGGCGGTCCTGGAAATGACATGCTCTCATGGTGTCTTTTCGCCCCGATTCTTCCTTTCCACTGCCAGGGCCAGCGCCTTTCCGCCCAGGCTCCGCTCCAGCGAGATGGCGCTGGAGGTGCACATCTCGTGGCAGGTGTAGCAACGGATGCATTTCTTGTGGGACAGCCGGACCTTGCCACGACTCTCTCGCATGGCCCCTGTGGGGCAGGAGCGCACGCAACGGCCGCACAACGAGCATCGGGAGTGCATGACCGCCGGACGGAGGGCATAGACCCGAACCATCTTGACCAGGTTGCGCTCGATCGCTCCAGATCTTTTCTTCTTGCCGGAAGCATAGGTGGAAGGACGTTTGAAATCATCGACCACCATGTCCTCCCATCTCTCTCCGAGGACCTCGATATCATCAAGGTCCTTCTCCAAGGTCCCTCTGTTCCATGCCGCCTTGATGGTGCAAACGTCCTGAGGGTGCATCTTGATCAGTCTGGCGGCGACGACATCGATGGCCGCATAGGATGGGCTGGCAAGAACCGCCCCGATGACTCTTGGGCGTCCCGGAAAAGGGGCCATCCCCTTCCATGCCCACTATCGCGTCCATGATCTGAAGGCGGGGCTTGACCAGTTCGTTCAGGTCCACTAGCATCGCCCCGAAATCGTCGGGCTCTGGAAGGCGGCCGTGGAAGGTGGCCTTCTCCAGACCAGGAATCAGGCCGAACAGGTTCTTGGTGCCGCCGGTGAGGTAGGTGAAGAGGTGGGTCTTCAGCTTGGAGACGGAGACGATAGCGTCAACATGCATGGCCGGCTTCATGATGAGGAACCGTTTGATCTTCGACCCTTGCGGGTTGGGCACCTCTTCGTATTCGACATCATAGTTCAGCTCCACGCCCAGGTCCTCGGCCACCTCCGCGTAACCTACGGTCTCGTAGGCCTTGCGCAGCCCGTTCGAGCTATAGACCGACCCAGCCCCAGGACTTTCGGCGATGATGACCTGGCATCCCGCCTCCTTGAGCAGTCTGCATACCGCATGGACCATGTCAGGATGGGTGACGACAGCCTTCTCCGGCTCGCTAGCATGTAAGATGTTCGGTTTCACCAATACCCTCATTCCCGGGGATACGAACCTTTCCATACCGCCCAGGTGACCGACGGCCTCGGACACCGCTCGGTAGCACACATCCCTTCCATATCCATCGCATCGGACCAAAGAGACCGAGCTCATCGGGGAACTAAGCCAACGCCACTATAATAAAACCAACTCCGATATCGGACAGTTTCACGAATTCCTCTTACTCAGCCCCGGTCGAGGACATCATCGCCCGAACCAGTCGATCGGTGTTGGACCCGTCGGGGGGGCTTCCACTTATTCCTAATACATACATGGTCCTCTTTGACGAGGCCAAGGACAGTATTTCTGCCGTGCCTCGTTTTATCAAGGAGCGGACCGATCCTCGTCAGTAAAGGTCGTGCTATGATTCCTTTTAGAATATAATGTGTAATATAATAATTGCCCGTTTTTTGGTCAGTATAATAAATATAGAACATTTAATTATATTACTAATAATAAAATATACATTTTAATAAAATCATTAAAAAAATAATGTTATAATAAAATCAATATGCCAGTCAAGAATAGATGTTCCGATACAATGACTCCTTTAACGCATCTTAAGGACTTAACACCTTATAACCTCAAACGCCTTGGAGTTTTTATATTAGAAACGCATACCTTTTACCATCGGGATGGATTGCACGCACGCCTCCTCTGGCGTGGTGTTCAGGCCGCATTATCGATGTGGTCTTTTCGGTTTCGATGAGGAGTAATCATGTATAGGATAGCACGAGCCTTAGTGGTAATGCTCGCAATTTCATTGCTAGCGTCCTGCCTGTTTGTCAACGTTACCGCGGACGATGGCTCGGGGACCAAGGCGTCAACGCCTGTGGTCTCCGGGGACCTATCGATCATCAGCGATGGTACCACCTATAACTTCCATAGGCTGACCGCGTCTGACGTTGAGTCCTTCCGCTCCATCATGGGCACCAAGGACCTGAACACCGATTACAATCTGCAGTTGGGAGGCTTCGGCACAGGGCTGGCGCCACCCAGCGAGCTTGATTACGAGCAAATGGAGGGCAGCTACGTGCTGACGAGCACCTCCGCCGCGGACCTGACCGCAACGTTGCCATCCAGCTTACGACCTTTCCACATCTGGTTCGTTCCCGGCCGTGGGCAACCAGGGCTCACAAGGCTCCTGCGCCGCCTGGGCCCTTACATACTATGTGTACGGTTACATGGAAGCGGCGGATAACGGTTGGACATCGGCGAAGAGCGGGTCCACTTCCCAATTGATGAGCCCGGCCTGGACCTACAACCGTTTGAACGATTATGACAGAGGTTCATCGATCGTCGCCAACGGTTGGGTCATCGAGGACTGGGGCGTTCCCACCCTGGCCACCATGCCTTACGCGGCATCGGACTATACCAGCTGGGGGAGCGAGAACGCCTTCCGCGAGGCCCCCTTGCATCGCGCCAGCGCGGTGACCTACGCCTCTGATTACAGCACCGCCACCATCAAGTCCTTGGTGCAGGCGGGGAAACCGGTCGCCTTCGCTCTGGACGGTTATCAGTTCGGGTCAGCCTTCAAGGACAACCCGACCGGGTCGAAGATCATATCCGCGGCTGATTACTCCCCGACCACCCCCAACCATGCCCAGGTGATCGTCGGATGGGACGATGCAAAGAGCGAGGATGGGGACAAAGGGGCTTTCCGCGTCGTCAATTCCTGGGGCACTGGGTGGGGCGAATCAGGCTACTATTGGGTGACATATTCCGCCTTCGCGGAGATGGCCTCCAAGTACGTCCCGGTCTACATGGAGGACCTGAAGGACTACGCACCCACCACCATGGCGGTCTGGCACTTCGACTCCGCTCCAGGCAGGGACACGACCTTCACCTTGAAGTTGCAGAACAACGCCACCGGCGCCACGGTGGCAAGCAAGACCTTCTACTATCGGTCCAGCTTCAGCAACGGAGCGGTCCCTAAGCAGGCCTCCTACATGGCCGTGGACATAACGGACATGGTGTCCAGCTATTCCACCACCAACTGTAAGTTCGCCATCGAGTTCAGCGGTGGGGCCTCTCAGGGGACCATATCCAGTTTCAAGGTGGAGCGTTACGAGGGAGGTTACTCGGCCGGAAAGGCCTCGCAGATATCCCGCCAGTCCAGCGGTCTGCCCAAGGCCACCACTGGGGCGGTGACCACCTTCATGGCGCCCTATGCCAAGATGACGTACTCCGACGCCCTGGAATCCAGCGGGATAACATACAGTTCGTCTGGGTCATCGTCCTGGGTGCCGGTGGTGCACCAGAGCATGAACGGTGGCGACGCTCTGCAGAGCGGGGACGTTCCCGATGCCAGGTCGTCCACGCTCAGCGCCACCGTGACCGGACCGACGACGCTCCAGTTCGATTGGAGGGCCGCCTCCGAGAGCGCGGACACGTACACCTGTTCCGTGGACGGAGTGGTCAAAGCCACCATATCCGGTTCGACCGCCTGGGCCCATATGAGCCTGAGCATCGCCTCCGGCTCTCACAAGGTGGATTGGACCTATACCAAGAGCGGATCGAGCAGCCGGTATGATGATTGTGCCTACTTGGACAAGGTGCAGGCGGGGAGCGGAGGGAGCGCGATCTGGGGATACGACCCCGCCGACCTCGTCGTCTGAGCACCTCGGGAACGCAGGGGTCTTCCGGGTGGTACATATCGGACGTGACCGTATCGATAACGGCCTCGGACTCCAGCTCGATATCGTCCACCAACTATCGTGTGAACGGTGGTTCCTGGCAGATCTATACTGGCCCATTCACGGTGAGCTCGGACGGTTCGACCACGGTGGAGTACTATTCCAAGGACAGCGCCGGCAACACTGAGGTCACCAAGAGCTCCACGGTGAGGATCGACAGACAAGCGCCAAGCACGAGCTCCGGCGTGAGCGGTTACACCGTCACCTTGAGCTCCACCGACACCAACAGCGGTGTGGCCTCCGTCAACTACCGGATCGGGAGCACGGGGACCTGGACCAAGTACACCGGACCCTTCGTCGCCGGTCAGGCCGGTCAGAGCCCCGTGGTGTACTATTATGCGGTGGACAATGCTGGCAATTCCGAGACCATCCGTTCCAAGCAGATCGGCGCCACCGACAGTATCGCCCCGAGCACGTCAGCGAGCCTCTCAGGCACCATTGGAAAGAACGGTTGGTACGTCAGCAGCGTGACCGTGAGGTTGAGCGCGACGGACAACCTGGCGGTGAAGACCACCTACTACCGTTGGCAGGGGTCGACGTACTGGTCCACCTACCTGACCAGCTTCACCACGACCTCGGACGGGAGCAAGGTACTGGAGTATTATTCGGTCGATTCGGTCGGGAACGTGGAGGCCACTAAGAAGGTCACCATCAATATCGACAAGATCAGCCCGAGCACGACCATATCGGTCTCGGGGAGCACCGTGACATTGTCGGCCTTCGACTCACGCAGTGGCGTCTCAAGCATCCAGTACCGTGTGGACGGCGGCATGTGGACCACCTATAGCAGGCCATTCACGGTGAGCACCTACAGCGTGGCCCGGACAGTGGAGTACCGGGCCACGGACATGGCTGGAAACGTGGAAAGCACCAAGTCCAAGACCATCGGCCTAAGCGGGCAGCTCGCGTCTGAGGGCACGGGGGACCAGAGCGGAATGGCAGGGATAACCGACCTGCCCTTCATCTCAGACATGGGCGGTGGAAATGCGACGATACCCGGGCTGTTCATCGGAGGGCTGATGATCTGCCTCGGGGCGGCGCTAGTGATCGGACGGAGGGGCCGATCGGATTGATAGGCCCATGAAACAGAACTTGGGGTGGGGCGGTCGGACCATGTCCATCCCCCGCCCCTCAAATCCTTTACCTCAGAGGTCGACCTCGATGCCGATGGGGCAATGGTCCGACCCCTGCACCGATTCTAAGATGAAGGCTTCGCGCAGGTTGGGCAACAATCCCTTCGACACATAGAAATAATCGATGCGCCAGCCCACGTTCCTCTCCCTGGCCTTGGTCTTCATATCCCACCAGGTGTACTTTTCCGCCGAATGGTCGAAGACCCGGTAGGTATCAACGAAGCCTGCTGCGACGAACCGGTCCATCCATTCCCGCTCCTCCGGCAGGAACCCGGAGATCTTCTGGTTCTCCTTTGGGCGGGCCAGGTCGATCTCCTTGTGGGCGGTGTTGACGTCCCCGCAGACGATGATGTTATCGCCCTTCCTCACTCTCTTCGCTGCGATCTCCAGGAAGGCCTCGTAGAAATCCATCTTGTATCGCAACCGCTCCAAAGAGGCCTTGCCATTGGGGAAATAGATGTTATAGAGGACGAAGCCAGGATAGGTGGCGGCGATGATGCGTCCCTCACCATCGAAACGGTCCACACCCATTCCGAACTCTACCTCGTCCGGCTCGATCTTGGTGTAGAGGGCGACGCCGCTGTAACCTCCCTTTTCTTTCGGCGATACGAAGTAGGACCGGTAACCCGGCACATCCCTGAGACCCTCTGGCAATTGCTCCGCCATGGCCTTGGTCTCCTGCACGCACAGGATGTCAGGGGATTCCTTGGCCATCCAATCTAGGAACCCCTTCTTGTGCGCCGCCCTGATCCCATTGACGTTCCAACAAAGCATCCGCATGAGGTCTTCACCTCTCGAGCTGCGATGCCGGTCCGACCTTTTTATTGCTTGCCCAGGGCTAGGGATGCGATATTATTATTCATAGAATTATCTATTAATAAGATGATATTTATATTGAGAATATCAAAAAAAAGAATATCATTAGAGAACAAAATATAAATGAGCCAGCAAAAATGAAAATATTACTTTTTATGATTGCGAAGAATGATACCCACCCCTTACCCCTATATAAACCCCTCTTGACCTTCGTTTAAATATTGTCAACGGACCCGTTCCTCCTATAAGGGACGGGAAATAGGGGCGCCCGCTGAGGGGCGGGCTCCACCGGCCGCTTTAGGGAGCGGCCGAAAGGTGTCAACGAGGGGAAATTCATGCATAGGTCAGCGAGAGCTCTAGCGGTTATGCTCACGATCGCCATGGTGGCATCAGTTCTGCCCATCGGTCTTTGCAGCGGCGGCACTTCTGAACAGGTCACTGAGGACCTGGCGGCCAACACTGCGGACCTGGTCATGGTCAAAGATGGGATGACGGTGACATTGCACAAGCTCACCGCGGACGATGTCGACGAGATGCGCGCCAATATGGGGGTTAAGGACCCGACCCGGAACTACAACGTCCTGGTGGACGGCATGGGTACCGGTCTTGCCCCTCCGAGCGATTCCGAGTACGACCGCATGGTGGGCCAATATGCCTTGGTCGGGGCCCAACCGAGCGACCTGGGCGAGATCCCTTCGACCTTCGACCTTTCCTCCCTCAACACCTTCCCCAAGGTCGGCAACCAGGGCTCACAAGGTTCCTGCGCCGCCTGGGCCATGACGTACTACTGTTACGGGGCCATCGAGGCCGCCGACAATGGTTGGACCTCCGCCAAGAGCGGCACCTCCAGCCAACTGATCAGCCCGGCATGGACCTACAACCGGGTCAACGACTATGACCACGGGTCCTCCATGGCCGGGAATGGATGGGTCATCGAGGATTGGGGGGTGCCCACCTTGGCCACCATGCCCTATAACGCGGCCGACGCCGCCGGTTGGGGCAACGAGAACGCCATGCGGGAGGCCCCTCTGCATCGGGCGAACAATGTCGTTTACGCTTCCGACTCATCCACCGACACCATCAAGTCCATAGTCCAATCCGGTAAACCGGTCACTTTCGCCCTCGACGCCAACCAGTACAGCGCTTGCTTCTCTGATAACTCAGTTTCAAAGATCATTTCAGCGGCAGAGTACTCTCCCAACACCCCCAACCATGCCCAGACCATCGTGGGGTGGAACGATAGCATCAGCGACGACGAGACCGGAGCCTTCCGCGTGGTCAATTCTTGGGGAACCAGCTGGGGCGAGTCCGGCTTCTATTGGATCACTTATGCCGCCTTCGCCGAGATGGTACCTGGCTACCAGCCGGTGTACATCGAGGACCGGGCCGATTACACGCCCAGCATGATGGCGGTCTGGCACTACGACTCCCCACCCGGCCGGGACACCAGCTTCACCGTCAGGTTGCAGAACAACAACACCGGGGCGAACGTTGCATCCTGCAATTACTATTATCGTTCCAGCTTCTCCAACGGGGCCATCCTCAAGCACTCGTCCTACATGGCGGTGGACATTTCCGATTTCACCGCTTCCTACTCCTCGACCAATTGCAAGTTCGCCATCGAGTTCAGCGGCGGCGCGTCCCAAGGAACGATCTCCAGTTTCCGCGTGGAACGATATGATGGAGGATACTCTCCAGGCCAGGCCACTCACATATCCAGGCAGGCCTCCGGCCTTCCCAAGACCACGTCCGGTTCCGTGACCACCTACATGGCGCCATATGCCAAGCTCACTAGCTTGGAGGCTCTCGATGCCACAGGCATGAGCTTCTCCTCCTCCGGCGCCGCCCGATGGGTACCAGTGGTGCACCAGAGCATGAACGGCGGCGACGCTCTACAGAGCGGGGACGTTCCCGACGGCCAGAGCAGCAGGCTCACCACCAGCGTGACCGGTCCCTGCACCGTGGAGTTCGACTGGAAGGTCGCCTCCGAGAGCGGCGACAATTTCGTCTGCTCCTTGGACGGGAGCGCCCAGTCCACCATCAGCGGTAACACCAATTGGGCCCATCTCCAGATATCCGTTCCCTCGGGCGCTCACACCGTGGAATGGGCCTACACGAAGAACAGCGCCAACAGCCGCGTCGATGACTGCGCCTACCTGGACAAGGTGTATATCGGCAGCGGCGGCGGTGGGGACGTCACCCCACCCCAGACCACGGTGTCCCTGGACGGCACCTCGGGGTCGAACGGATGGTATCGTTCCTCTGTCGCGGTCACACTGAGCGCCACCGATGCCGGCGGCGTCGCCTCCACCAACTATCGCCTCAACGGCGGTTCCTGGCAGGCATACACCTCGACCTTCACCGTGAGCGCGGACGGCACGAACACCTTGGAGTTCTATTCAGTGGACGTCTCGGGCAACAATGAGGGCGTCCAGTCCTCCTCGATCAAGTTGGACAAGGTCGCGCCAAGCACCATAAGTTCGTTGAGCTCTTACACGGTGACGCTCACACCGTCCGATGCCACCAGCGGCGTTTACAGGACATTCTACCGCATCGACTCTGGCACCTGGACACTGTACAGCACGCCCTTCAGCGCCGGTTCCTCCGGTCAGCACACCGTCGAGTTCAACAGCACCGACAACGCTGGCAATGCGGAGAGCACCAAGCAGACGGTGGTCGGCACCTCAGACACCACCCCTCCGACCACCACCGCCTCCCTCTCCGGGACATCTGGTCAGAACGGATGGTACACCTCTGCCGTGACGGTCACCCTCACCGCCACCGACAGCAGCGGCATCTCCTCCCGCCATTACCGCCTGGATGGTGGGTCATGGAACACATACACATCCTCTTTTTCCATCAGCTCAGACGGAACCCATACGGTCGAGTATTATTCCATTGACTCTGCCGGGAACACCGAGTCCGTCAAGAGCGTCACCGTCAAGGTCGACACCACGAAACCCAGCACATCGCACAGCGTTTCCTCCTACACGGTGACGCTCACGCCGTCCGATGCCACCAGCGGCGTGTACCGCACCTTCTACCGGATCGATTCCGGCGCCTGGACCCTGTACAGCTCACCCTTCAGCGCCGGGTCCTCCGGTCAGCACATGGTTCAATTCAACAGCACCGATAGCGCCGGGAACGTCGAAGTGACCAAACAGGTGACGGTCGGATCATCCGACACCACACCACCCAGCACCACCGCCTCCCTCTCTGGGACCTCTGGTCAGAACGGATGGTACGTTGGCTCGGTCACGGTCACCCTCACCGCCACCGACAGCAGCGGCATCTCCTCCCGCCATTATCGTATCGACTCAGGGACTTGGACCGATTACTCCAGCGCCTTCACTGTGAGCGGTGAGGGGACGCATACCGTCGAGTTCTACTCCATCGATATGGCCAGCAATACCGAGTCGGTCAAGAGCGTAACGTTCAAGATCGACACCGTCAAACCGATCACGAACGGAAGCGCATCCGGTTATTCCGTGACCCTTTCCGCCAGCGATGCCACCAGCGGCGTGGGCACCATCTATTACCGGGTGGGCAGCTCCGGCGGCTTTAGCACCTATACCTCACCGTTCAGCGCCGGAGCGGCCGGGCAGGTCTATACCGTCTATTACTACTCCATGGACAGGGCCGGCAACACCGAGAGCGCCAGGTCCATGCAGGTCGGCACCGCAGATTCCACCCCGCCGACCACATCGGTCACAGTGACCGGGACTATGGGAGGGTCCAACTGGTTCCGTTCCACCGTGACGATCACGCTCTCCGCCAGCGATGACACATCCGTCTACCGCACCTACTACCGGTGGCAGGGCGCCTCCTCCTGGAGCACCTACTCCTCGTCCTTCAGTTCTTCCACGGAGGGCGACCGAACCTTGGAGTATTACTCCCTGGACAGCAATGGCAACTCCGAGACGGTGAAGAGCGCGCGGATAAAGATCGACCGTACCGCACCCACCAGCTCATCCTCCGTATCCGGGGGCACGGTGTCACTGTATTCGAGCGACGCCTTGAGCGGCCTTTCCTATATCGAGTACCGTGTGGATGGCGGAACCTGGACCACCTACACCACCGCCTTCACCATAAGCCCGCTCTGGCAAGCCCACAATGTTGAGTACCGGGCCATGGATGTCGCGGGGAACTTGGAGGGCACCCGCTCCCGTACCGTCGGCACGGACGACGAGACCGCCCCCAGCACCACGGTCGGTCTGGTCGGGACCGAGGGTAGCTCAGGTTGGTACCGGAGCGCAGTGTCGGTGGTCCTTACCGCTGGAGACGATGCTAGCGGTGTGGAGCGAACCTGGTACTCTCTGGATGGTGGTGCCTGGTCCGTCCCCACCGGAGCGTTCATCGTCATGGGCGACGGGGTCCATCAACTGCAATATTATTCCATAGACAAGGCGGGCAACGTCGAAACGCAACGGTCCTTGTCGATAGGCATCGATACGGTGGCCCCGGTTACCTCGCACCAGGTCGACAATGGATTGGTGTCCCTGGCCAGCACCGACGCCACGAGCGGCATTGGCCTCCATCCACTATCGGTTCGACTCCGGGACAGATATGGCCTATAGGGAACTGATCACCATACCCGACCCCTATGTGGCCCACACGCTTTACTACCATGGCCATGACCAGGCCGGGAACGCCGAGGTGGAGCGCTCCGTCCTGATACCGGCGAACAATGGAAGCGAACCGTTGCCCCCTGGTCCGCCCACCGCCCTCCAGGCATCTCTGGTCGATGGGTCCGTGACGCTTCAATGGGCCATCCCGGAAGCTGATGGAGGCAGCCCGATCATCGGTTACAAGGTGCTCCGGGGCGACCGCCGCCGGTGAGGAGACCCTTCTGGGGACCACCCTCGAAACACATTATTCCGATGGGACGGTGACGGCTGGATCGACCTATTATTACGTGGTCAAGGCCAACAATAGCGTGGGCGACAGCGTGGCAAGCGAGGAGGTCTCCATGGCGGTGGTGGCTTTGCCTTCGGCCCCACTCGACCTCGAACTCGAGACCTTCCCAGGCCAGGTCCTGGTCAGCTGGTCCGCCCCGCTCTCTGACGGTGGGTTGCCCATATCGGGATATCTCCTCATCCGGGGGTCCTCTCCTGGTGCCACCGAGACCATCGTCCCCCTGACCTCTTCCATGCTCAGCTACACCGATGAAGAGGTGGAGGGAGGGAAGACCTACTATTACCGGGTCAAGGCCATGAACTCCTTGGGCGTCGGTCCGGAATGCGATGAGGGCTCGGTCCTGGTGCCATATACGATGGGGCCGCCACAATCCTTCTCGGCACAGCTGGACGCTGGCACGGTCCATCTGAACTGGTCCGCGCCCACGGGGTCCGAACCGACGGCCTATCGGGTCCTCCGTGCCATAGGGGCGGGATCAGCCGAGGTCTTGGCCGACGTCGCTGGACCAGGGTATGAGGACAACGACCTGATGCCTGGTCAGACCTATCGTTATAGTATCGGGGCCCTTTACGGCGATGAGCTGGGCCCCCTCTCCATCGTTTTGGAGGTCTCGATCCCCAACGAGGGGTCCGAGCTGCCAAATGCCCCGGAGGGGTTGAGCGCCATGGCTGCTCCGGAAGGGATCGCCTTGGACTGGAACTATCCATTCGCGGACCGCGACCATTTGTCAGGTTTCAAGGTCTTTAGGAGCACGGCCGCGGACATGGCCTACGCAGCCATGGTGAAGGAGCTGAACGACACTGCCTATCTGGACAAGAGCGCCCTCCCGGGCGTGACATATTACTACCAGGTCAGGGCGGTGAACGCGGAGGGCGAGGGGGCGGCGTCAGTCTCGGTGTCGGCTTCCAGGCCTGCCGATGCTGACAGCCTCCCGGGCATGCCAGTCGGGCTGCAGGTGACGACGGAAGGGACACTGATGACGCTCAATTGGTCCCAACCGGTCAAGGAGGGCACGGCCGGTCTGTTGGGCTACCGCGTGTATCGGAGCGTGAACGAGGATGACCCCAAGCTTCTGGCCACGGTCGACGGGTGCAACTATGTGGACCATACCACCTTGCCTGGCCGCACCTATCGATACTGGGTCGCTGCCTACAATGCCTTGGGGGAGGGGGAGATGACAGAGCCTGTCTCCAATTCCCGGGAGCTTGACCCCATTGACGACCCCATGATGCCCCAGGACCTCACCGCGCGGATGGTCTTGGGACAAGTGGAGCTGGCCTGGGAGGTCCCCGCCGACCTACCCTTGAGCTATAAGATCTATCGTGGCACCAGCCCGGGAGACCTGGTCCTGATCGCCACCGTTGATGGGAATGTGCGCACCTTCATCGATCTGGAGGGAGGAGAGGGTAATTATTACTCCGTGACCGCCGTCTTCGAAGAAGGCGATGGCCCCTCCGCCCCAGCCCAGAAGGTCGAGGGTGCGGGTTATGAGACCGATCTGCCTGGTACAGGGGGATCACTGCTGACAAACCCACTGTTCTGGGTCGCTCTGGTGGGGCTGTTCGCCGTTGCCTTCGTCGCCATCCGTCTGGGTACGCGCAGGAGGCGGTGAGCGCCACCGACCTCAGCATGCCGTGAACGTGGTTCTCGGCGCTGTGGTCCCAAACCTCTTAACAAAGGCCTCATCGTCGTTCCCCTTCGATGACGCCTCTGTCCTTTTCTTTCCCGATCAGCGGTGGACTACCGAACCTCCTCGAAGAACGCCCCGTCCGTGAAATAGATCATGGACCGTACAGGATGGCCTACGATGGCCTCGGCCGCCCGACGGTATATCGCCATCTGGGGCGCGTGCTCCTTGACCTTCTCCTTCGCCCTGGAGCGTGAAACCATCCCTGTCTTGAAATCGATCAAATACCACTGACCATCCTTGGTACGCACCAATCGGTCCATTCGCCCGATGCACATCTTTCCGTCCAGGACGATCTCGAAGGCCTGCTCCTTACGGTCCACCTCCGCATCCCGCATGAGCGGGGTGCTCAGGAACCGTTCCCTGACCTCGGTGAGCTTACGGGCCTTATCGCCTCTAGGGTCCTCCTGGCCAAATTTCATGAGGACCACGGTGGCGTCCTTTCCCTGCAAGACCTCGTGGGCGATCTCCCCACGCATCTCTGGCGTCTCGGTGCGCGCTGATATGGCGAACCCTTTGATATCCTCCAATGGCGTGGCCGGTTCCAAACCTCGTGAGGGTCTGAGCACCATCCTTGGTGCCGGTTCGACCGGATGAGGTCGAGCGGGCTGCCATGCGGGCCAATCGCTGGGGACGACCAATGGTCCAGGCTCCTCCGCCCTCGCGACAGTGAAAGGGGCAGCCATGGTGATTCGAAGGTTGACGACATCCTCCGCCTCCCCCAACATCTTTCCTCCCGCCTTCAGATCATTCTCGCCCAGTCCTAACGTCTGCCAGGTCCAGACCATCCAATCCTTGCCCTCCCTGGCCAGGCTCCGCTGTTCAGGTCTATGTCCGCAAAGGACCAGATGGTCCTTCGCCCGGGTGCAGGCCACATAGAACAGTCTCTTCCTCTCCGCCAGTTCCTTCTCCGCCAATCTCCGGTCCTGTCTCCGCTTGAGAGCGGACGTGCGCATCTCCATCGTACCCGGGTGAGGCACCTTCAGTCCTATGCCCTCCCCTTCGTCGACGCACACCAGTTCGCGCTCCTGCATTCCAGGTGACTCTAGTTCGGGGACGAGCACTATGGGGAACTCTAGCCCCTTGGCGGCATGGACGGTCATCACGCGGACCGCGTCCTCCCCTTCCATGTCAAGCTGCGCCTGCCCTTCCTTGAGGTCCTCCTCCGACCGGAAGCGCAGCATCTCGGTGAGATCGGAAAGCGAGAAGAAACCCTCTGACTGGGCCTTCCTGACCAAGGCCCGGAGCTTCTCCAAATTGGCGATCATCTGTCTTCCGTCATCCAGGCCGGAATAGACACCGAAAATGCCCGATCCATCCAGCACCATGGTGAGCAGGGCGCTCACCGGCACCCTTCGCGATGCCTCCACCCATTGGTTCAAAAGCCTCCAGCACCTCTCCGACCGTGGGTCGGAGAGGCCCGGGCCTTGAGCCTCGACCACAAGGGCCCCTTGCTCCCCTCGCACACCCAGAACAGGTCCAGGTCCGATAGGCCGAAGTAGGGCGAACGCAGGGTCCCATACAGCGAAACGTCGTCCAGAGGGTTGTTGAGGAAGCGCAGCACATTGTGGACGTCCATTATCTCCTGTCTGGCGAAGAACCCTACCCCAGAATGGACATGGTAAGGGATGCCATGGTCGCGGAGCTGCTTCTCGTAAAAGCGCAGGTTGGTGCGAGCACGCAATAGAATGGTCACGTCCTTGAACCGGGCCGGTCTCGGTACGGCGGTCCGGTCCCTACCTTCCCAATAGACGTTGAGCCCCCCCTCCCGAGCGATCCACAGTACCTTATGGGCCACCGCCTCGGCCTGGGCCATGCGTTCGTCCACCCCCTCTGCAGCTGGTGGGACCAGAAGCAGCTCCACGCTGCCCTCGTCGCCCCTCCTTTCCGCGGAGGCCTCTATCCTTGAATAACGGAACTCCCAGGGGCGATCCTCCCGGTCCATCAGGCGGTCGAACAGGGTGTTCACAAAACCTACCACCTGGGCGGTGCTTCTATGGTTCACGTCCAGATCCACCGTTTCTCCGGATAGCTCTCCCCGGATGAAGTCCTGCATCTCCTTGAACAACGAGACGTCGACCTGGCGGAACAGGTAGATGGACTGCTTGGCGTCCCCCACCACGAAAAGTTTGTCTCGATCGCCTTCGAGCAGCAATCTGATGATGTCCACCTGCACCTTGTCCGTGTCCTGGAACTCGTCCACCAGGATGTATCGGTAACGCCCGGCCAGGGTGCGACGCACATCCACGCACCCTTCCAGGAGCCTTCGCACTGCCAGTAGGATGTCGTCGAAGTCCAAGGCGTTATGTTCCCGTTTCGCCCTCGCCACCGCATCGTTGAATGAGGTGAACACCACCTTGAGGTTGAACAGGAAAAGGGAGGCGTCCGCGATGAAGGCATCGTCCTCTGGCTCCAGCTCGTGCTCCAGGTCGTACACCTCCTCCAGTCGCTCCTTGAGGGTGCTGTAGGCCAGCCTGAATTTTTCCAGGTCCGTCCCGAAGTTCTTCTGGCTGCCATAGTTGCGTTGCCCCTTCACTTGATAGAGGGAGATCAATGCCTCCAAGCGGTCCTCATCGCCAAGCTCCCCTCCCAGCGCCTCAAGGTAGGGCGCCGCCTCCTTCAGATAGGCCATGCCCTTGTCGCCATCACCGGAATATCGTCGGGTCAGGTCGTTCAGGTCTTTCAGGGCTCCTATCAGCGCCGGGTCCTGCTTCATGGCCTGGACCAGGAGGGAACGGTGCTCGGCTTGCATGGCATGCCACCATGCCTTGGCTCCATCGGGGCCTTCCAGTTTGGCGAAGGCCCGCTCCGCCGCACCCCTCTTGGCGTAAAGCGCCAACAGATAGGCCCTCAATCTCCACGTCCCGGCCAAGGTGAGCAGGGAGACCAATGCCTCCTCGGTCGGTCCCCCCATCGCCTTGTAGACGAGGGCATTGAACGCGTCCTCCACGAGAAGGTCGGCCTGGACCTCGTCCAGGACCTGGAAGTCAGGGTCGACCTCGCTCTCCAAGGGGAATTCCCGAAGCACGCGAGCGCAGAAGGAGTGGAACGTGCTTATCGAAGCCCAGTGCAGGTCCTCCAACAGGTCCTCCTTGGCCTTTCCTTGTTCCATCAAGGCCTTGCGCACCCTCTCCCGCATCTCCGCCGCTGCCTTCTCCGTGAAGGTGAGCGCCAGGATGCCCTGCACCGGAGCCGCCCCTCGCTCCAGGATACGGAGGTAGCGGTCCACCAACACTTTGGTCTTGCCTGTGCCAGCCCCGGCGGTGACGCATAGCGACCCCTCCCTTTCCACCGCCTCACTTTGCCTAGGCGTCAGCATCATGACCACCCCCCATCTCCAACACTCGCATCTCATCGAAACGGCACACATGTCGGAAATCGCAATGGTTTGGACAGAGGTCCGCTCCCTCCGAAGGATGGAAACGGGCCGCCATCATCCCGGCGATGTAGGTCTGGGCGAAACGAGCGCTTTTTTGCAGCTGGCCACGCAGGTCGGTCTCCAGACGTTTTCGCGTCATCGCCTTAACCGCCTCGTCCCCCATGACCGGGACCACCTTGGTGTCCTCGGCCGAACCGATGGTGTAATAGGCACCCCCGATGCCGTGCATTTTCATCACGTTCTCCAAGGCCAATATGTAGAGCGGGATCTGCAGGGCAAGTCCCTGCTCGATGTCCTTTGGCCCCGGGGGGTTCCTCCCGGTCTTATAGTCTATGACGAAGAAGCCGCCCTTCCCATCCAGGTCGACCCGGTCCACCTTGCACCGCAGACGAAGCCGCGATGGACGGCCCTCGCCCAGCTCCACCTCCGCCAACCTGTCCACCGAGGAGGGGTCGCTCCTTTCCCGGTTCAACCTCATGCCTACCCAGAGCTCGAAATATGAGGGCATTAGACCTGGAAGCGGGTCGGCCACCTCGTTCTGGAGGAACAACCCTATCCATCCAGGGAACCGCCCCTCCCCTATCAGCCTCATCCGGGAGGAGCGCCAGGCTGGGCTAGAGAAGCTGAAGTTCCGGCACTCCTCCTCGGCGATGGAACGCATCTCCGCAAGGGCTTCATCCATGTCCTCGGAGCGGACCTTGGCTGGGCCCCTGGCGGCCCGATCCCGGTAGAATCTGAACGCGGTCTCATGGAACAACGATCCAAGGTCCCGGGACTGCACGTCCTCGCTGACATCCTCGATCGGTTCCAAGGCCAGGATGTTACGCATGTAATATCGGAACGGGCAGAGGGCATAATCCTCCAGCATGGTGGCGGAGTATACCTTCTCCTCGTGCACCTGGGTCATGCGGGACACCACCTCTGCGTCCTCCCCTAGGACCGCATCGTGCGCGGAACGATATCCCCCCCTCCGGCAACGCCGCTCCACATCTATCCGATCGCACAGTGAGGCAGGGGACACGGTGGAGCATTGTAGCCAGGCAGGATCGGGGTATTGTCCCTCTGGCCAAGGCATCGCCCAAGCCCATTTGCCCTCCCAGCCGAGATGCCATAGGTTCGGACTGCGAGAGGGAACCCGTGGTCCAGACGTGTTTGATCCGCTCGACGAAGGAGGAGGGTATGACCACATCACCGTCCACGCTCTTTGACCAGCTGAGATGTGCCCCTTTCTTGGAGGAGAGCAGGGCCATGAGGAAATAATAGCGCTCCTGGCGCAGTATGTCCCGGTTGGACAGCAGGCCTAAGCGCTGCGCCTCCTCCAAATTGAAGAAGGGATGGCGCAGGTCGAGCTTGGGGATGTCCCCCTCCACAAGACCTGGTATGAATATGTGGTCGAACTCCCTGAGAACGGCGCTGCGCAGACCGGCCACGGTAATGGACCTTCCCGGCGCGCCCTCCGTTCTGACGGTCAAGGCCGATCGCTCGCTCCCTCATCATGGAGACCATCTGAGAAAATGAGAACTCCTGGTCGCATAAAAGCCTCGACGTCTCCATGCGGTCCAGCACACCCAGGAACTGACGGAAGGCGGCGCCCTCCCGCCGTGAGTTGGTCGGGTCCGTTCCATGCAGATGCCTGTCCATCTCCAGATGCCCTAAGGTCTCACGGATCGCCCGCACATGGTCGCCCACCTTACGAACCGTGTCAAGGGAGGACAGGCGCTCCAAGAGCGGCTCCAGGTTCTTGGACGCTCTCTCCACCTCTTGCACCTTCCTCTCGAACTGATGCCTCCGCCAATCTGGAACATCAGGGGATGCGGCCTCCTCCTGCAAACGGTGCACCAAGGATCTGAACCTGGCGGACCAGTTCTCCTTCCCTTCGACGATGCTCGCCTCGCGGGAAAGGCGGTCGATCACATAGGAGGAAACGGCCTCTTCCTCGCCTGGAGGCCTGAAACGCAGGTAAGGCGATGAGAGCATTCGCACCACCCTCTCCCTATGGAAATCCGAGAGGGGCACCTCTAATACATCCAGGACCGTCTGGACCACAGTGGACTCGGCCAGGGACATCCCCGTGTCCATGTCGGCCTCGATCTCGAAGTCGGCCAGGACCTCCCTCATCAAAGGGGCGAGCGAGCGCCTCATGGGCAAAAGGATGGCGATGCGCTCATGTGGCACGCCATCACGAAAGAAGCCTCCGGACCCCTTGCGCCACATTGCGAACCTCCTCCAATTGGTCCCGATAGCACCCCAGTGTCACACGGGAGGAGAGGTCCACCCTCTCATCGGAGAGGAAAAGCTTGGACATTGCCGCCAAACCCTCCTCCGGCTCACGTACCTCGATAGGCCCCTCCCTGCCCAATGCCCTCGATCGTGAGAATAACTTATCATCGTCCAGATATGGGACGAAATGATGCACATCTTGGCAGTTCGTCATCAAGGCGGCGAGAAGCGAGCTCTGGGCGGGGGTGGGCTCGTAAAGCCCGAAGGAGACGCACTTGGAAAAATGAAGCCTCTTGTCCTCGACCAGATGACTTGCCAGAGCGAACAGACCAGATCGAACATACCCATCGACCTCAGCTTCTTTGCCTCGGAATCTTTCCAGGACATATGACAGCTGAGGTCCCCTTTCTCCACAACCTCTCAACTGCTCCGGGTCGATGCCATAGTCATCGCAGGTGGCCAGGAAGGTCGAGAGGTCAGGGAGGAAACCCTCCCTTATCTGTCCCTTCTCGGAAGAACAGGGGCAGGTCCTTGCACCCCTCTTTCAACACCTGGCGGAGCAGAACCGTCGACTCCATTTCGATCCAAGAACGTCAACCCGGCGCCTTGGTCCTCCAATATCTGCAACGCAAGGCCTTCCAGGGTGACGACGGAGCTTGACGCCACCCCGAGGCCCGAGTCCATCATTCGCTTCCGGGTCTGCCTCACCATGGCAGGGGTGGGGAGCAGTAGCAGGCTTCCGAAGGGATCGACCGAATAAGCGGACAGGAACTCGCCATGGGCATCCTCGAACATCTCCTGGGGCAGACCATGGGTGAACCGTTGCATTGGACGACCTCGGTATGGTGTGCGCCATCTACCTGGCGCTAGGAATAGTTTGCCCAGACCGTCTCAGAAAAGAACTAACCGCTGGTAGGAAGCGCCCTCGCCCTTTCTTGACCTTTCTCGGCCTTCAGGGCGCAGTCCTTGAGCCCTTCTGCCTGGGATATGCACAGCGCTTGCTCGAAGGCCTCCTCGGCTCTCGTCCTATCCCCCGCCCTCAGGTAGACCTCGCCAAGTCCGAGAAGGTCACTTGCCTCCCCCTCCTTGTCCCCCATTTCCCTCTTCAGTGCCACCGCCTCCCTGAGCACCGCCACCGCCTCGTCCCATCTTCCCAGGGCATAGAAGCAGATGCCTTGCATGGACATCATGTTGGAGGCGTTGTCGTTCGCCCCCAGCTCCTGGTAAAGTTCCTGAGCCTCTCGGAAGTCGCATATGGCGGCATCGAATTCCCTCTTGTCAATGAACTCCATGCCAGACACGGCAAGCTTGGAGGCGTTGAGCTGCTTCATCGACCTCATGAAGTTGGCGAGGCCCGCATGACGATCTGGCCTCTGGATGTTCGGGGGTTCCTCTTGCAACGGCATGGCATGCGACCCCATCCAATAAAAAGATGCCGTCGGACAAGCCCACCCCCAGAAGCGTCTCCTGGGACGGTCACGAAGGCACGATCGCCTCGATGAAGATGTCCCATTCCAGGTTCAGATAGAAACGGAGCAGGGTCGGGGTGGAGCCCTGGGGTATCTCGAACCCGATCTTGAAGACCACGGTCTGGTCCTTGGACAATGTCACATTGAGGGTGTTGGGCACGTTCTGTGAATACCCATAGCTGAACCCGTCCGCCGTTTCCAGGAGGAAGTCGTTGGGGGTCAGGACGAGATCGGAGCTACGGTTGTTGGTCAAGCTCACCGTCAATTGCACGAACTTGTTGTTCTCGCCAGGATCGGCGAGCTGGGGTGGGTTGTTGTCCCGGAACATGACGGTCATGTCCAGGTCGGTCCGGTCTATATCCTCCCATGGCACCTGTGACCATGCGTTGGAGATGGCCCAGGCCGAGGCCACTATGGCCACCACCAGGATGATGACCACGACCACGGCTATGATCACCCCGGTGTTGTCCTTCTTCGGCTGTGGGGGCACATATGTGGGGGCCACGTTACGGGCCGGGGCAAGGTCGTTCCCGCACCTGTAACAGTACTGGGCCTCATCAGCGACATCCATGCCACAACGGTTGCACTTCTTCATGCCTGGTCCTCTCCTTCGCTTGGCGTATTGCGTGCCTGCTCAGTTAAACCTTTTCCACACTCCTACGACCTCCGCGCGCCCTCTAAGTTCATATCATGCTTGGGCGATTAGGGGGGCCGGAGGGAGCCGATTGTACTGTCAGAGTTGTGGGCAGGAGAACCCATCGGAGGCTCAGTTCTGCCAGCGGTGCGGAGCTAAGACCATCCAACCCCCTCCAGAGGTCCCGGTGGAACAGCGTTTCCAAAACTTCTCTACCGAGGTGGAGCAGCTCGCAAAAAAGGTTGGCAAGCACCAGTTCCAGGGGGGCTTGGGCTTCTTCGGTCCGCTGGTCTACGCGCTCGTAATCTTAGCGGTCGTGGCGGCCTTAGGCGTTTCCTTCGACCTCTTATCGGAACCGGGCGATCTCGCTCATGACCTGGGGTCGTTCCTGGTGAACAATCTCTTCATTTTCTTCCTAGCTGCGCTGCTCTTCGGGTACATGTTCATGCTGACCCCCATCAACCCTAAAGGCATCGTCCTGCTCCGACCCTTGGCGACGGCGACCGCCGTGGTCTTCTCCCTTTGGTTGGCGTTCGGCATATTCGACATACTTGGGCCGGGTCTACGAGATCGACGCCCTCGGTTCGTTGGCGGACCTGGTGCTGATCATCCTGCCTATGATCTTCATACTGCTCCTGGTCATCGGCTACGCTTTGGTCCTCTCCAGAGAGCTGGAAAGGCGGGCTAAACAGAAGACGCCCCCCGCGGTCAAACCCTCCCGGGACCTTTACCGGTCCGGCAAGGAAAGGATTTTAGGCGGGGTGAGCGGAGGTTTCGCCGAGTATGTGGAGGCGGACCCAAGGGTGATCCGGGTGTTCTTCCTGCTCTTCGCAGCGGTCACCTTGGGGGTCTTCGCCTTGTTGTACCTGGTCCTTTGGATGCTCCTCCCTCGGAATCCGGTCGACGACTGGTCTTAGACTTCACGCCCTGGTTGACACCACTTCTTTTCGTCGTATCCGATCCACAGCGCCGCGCACGAACCCAATGTGAGCAGCACTATGACCATCAGGACGGCGATGTTCTGATAGACATTGTACCCGTCCGCCAGGAAGAACAACCAGGTTAGTAGTGATACGATCCCTGCCCCGAGCACCAACATGGACCCGATGATGCGATATCGAGGCAGTCCCTGGTGGTCCTTGGCCATGCTAAGGCCGTACCCCACCCAGGCCAGGGCGTTGAAGCCGAGGAGCACCACTATGGAGAGCAAGAAAACCCCGATGTTCTCCCAGACCGTGTAATCGCCGGCATAGAAGAACAACCAGATGATGTTGAAGCAGAGCCAGGCCACTCCGCTGATGACCGAGGCGGCGCCGCGCCAGCCGCACCCCTCTGGCCATTTGTCGTTGCTGTCGAAATCCCAATCTCCGCACATGTTCGCTGAGTTCATATGATCTTTCCCTGACCTCTCACAGAGGTATGGTGCATCTATTGCCCCATCACTGTACTTAGGCAGAGCGGCCACATGTGACCAATAAAGAAAGAGGTTCATAGGTTTGGAGCAGCGAACCGAGCCATCCTCACCCCCTTTAGGAAAGGGGCACCATTTCAGATAGTGGCACGGCTCTGTGTGAACGTATATGGTCTCGATCGAGGGGTGCTTGGACTTGATGACGCTCTCCAGATGCTCCACCACGTCATGGACCTCGCGCACGCTCAGGTCTTTGTCGAACTGGCAGCAGAGGTTCAATTTCAACCTTCCGTTCAATCGTTTCAGGGAGAGGTCCGTGCACGCTTTGACCTCGGGAATGGAATCGGCGATGTCCTTCACCGAGCGAAGTATGACCTCAGCGTCCTCCTCGACCATCTGGGTGACAGCGGTCGGGACGTTTGCCGGTTCGATGTGGCTCACCACCTTATCAATCCTGGGGTCCAAGGTGAGGATGTGCGTTTCCAGTTCGGTGCAAATCCCGTGGGCCTGTTCCAAGGTGAGGGCGCTGTCCACCTCAACGTGGAGGTCGACCTCGAAATGGCAATCCTCCTCCGTGATCAGGATGTTATGCACGGAATGGATGCTCTCGAAGTGTGAGGTCTCGCTGCGGATCCTCTCCACCAGGTCGTTGCTGTCCAGGCAATATGGTTCAGCATGGATCACGAGGTCGGCGTTGGGGACGATGGTGGAAACCCGTTCAGAGATCTCATGGGATATGCGATTGGCCTGTTCCAAGGGCAACTTCCTGTCGATGAGGACCACAGCGTCGATGAAGGTGGCATGGCCAGATTCCCTGACCCGGAGCGTCCCGATGCCCTGCACCCCCTTCACCTTCATCGCCTCCTCCCGTATCATATCCGGGACCCCGTCCGGTGCGCCGTCAAGCAAGGTGTGGACGGATTTCTTCCACATTTTGAAGCCGATGTAGGCAGTGACGGCCGCGACCCCCAGTGCCGCCACCGCGTCCACGTTCTTAAGGCCCGCCCAGGTCAATAGCACGCCGGTCAGAACGATCACGGACGAGAGCAGGTCGGTGGAGAAATGTATGGCATCGGCCTCCAAGGCCTGGCTCTTGTATTTTTTCGCCGTCCTCATCAGCGCCCGGGAGCGGCTATAGTCCACGCCAATGGACATCACCATGACCAGGACCGCCATGATGCCCACGTCCGGCGTCTCATGGGTGACCAATAATCTGCGGAACGCCTCATAGACGATCCACGCGCACGTGATGAAAAGCAGGGCGGTCTCGAAGAGGCTGGACAACGATTCGATCTTTTGGTGGCCATATTGATGGTCCCGGTCTGGTGGCCGGTCGCCCATCTTCACTGCGAACAGGGTCATAACGGCGGCGATCAGATCTATTCCGGAATGCAATGCCTCAGATAGGATGCCTAGGCTGTTCGTCCACATCCCCACGGTAAGTTTCGTGGTAACTAGCAGCACCGCCGCCATCACTGAAACCAAAGCCACCTTTTCCTTCGGGCCGATAGCCACCCCGCCTGTTCCAAAGGACCAAAATGTTTCAGATTTTATTATTTGGGATAGCTCTACCTAAATGGAGAACAATATCCCTTATCCCATGGTTCAATGGGCCATGCTCATTCCGCACCCCTTCCCTTTCTGGACATGCCCGGTCGAATTCTATTTTCTATGCTTGACGTCCTTGAAATCCTGTAAAGGCCCAGCCCAGGTTTTATCTCCACCATGCTGCATTCTTCAGGACGGTGGGCGTGACGGTGCGGAACGATGAGACCATACTGGTGACCGGGGCGACAGGGCAGATCGGGTCCGAGCTCGTGATGAGTCTACGGGAACGGCTGGGAGGCAGCAAGGTGGTGGCGTTGGGTCACAGACGTGAACCTCCGGAGAGCATAGCCAGGAGCGGCCCCTTCGAAAGGGGGGACGTCACCGTTTTCTCAGAGCTGAAGGAGATAGTCGAACGCCACGACGTCTCCCAGGTATATCATCTGGCCGCCGTGCTGTCCGCGGTGGGCGAAAAGGAGCCTCAGAGGGCATGGGACATGAACATGCGCGGTCTGCAGAACGTCCTGGAACTGGCGAGGGCGAATGGGACCAAGGTCTTCTGGCCAAGCTCCATCGCTGTCTTCGGCAGGGGGTATCCCAGGGACCAGACGCCTCAGGAAACGGTGTTGCTCCCGACCACCATGTATGGTGTGACCAAGGTGGCCGGGGAGCTGCTCTGCGATTATTACAACAGAAAATACGGGGTCGATGTGAGGAGCGTTCGTTTCCCTGGCATAATCAGCACGGACACGCCTCCGGGGGGCGGGACGACCGATTATGCGGTGGCCATATTCTACGAGGCCATACGCCATAAGCGTTACGAGTGCTTCGTCCGACCGGATACGGTCCTGCCCATGGTTTACATGCCTGATTGCCTGGAGGCGATCGTGGGGATAATGGGGGTCGAACCCTCCTCGATCCGGAGAAGGGACGCCTACAACCTTAATTCGATGAGCTTTAGCGCTTCAGAGCTGGTAAATGCGATTCAACGGTTCGTTCCCTCTTTGGAAGTGTCGTTCATCCCTGATTTCCGGCAGGCCATCGCCGATTCTTGGCCCCGATCGTTGGACGATAGGGCCGCCCGACATGATTGGGGGTGGTGCCCGAAGTACGACCTGGCCGCCATGACCGAGGACATGATAGCCGAGCTGACCAGGAAACAAGAGCTTGGGCAATTATAATAAAAGAGCCCGGCCTCATCGTCGCACATGATGGTCATGGTATCAACCCCGCCCTCCTGGCCTCGCCCTCGATGATCTCATGGCCTCCTCGGACGAACGCCTCACAGAATCTGGAACCGTCCGTCGCCCCGAGCGAACGATAGGCGTTCAGACCGACGATCTTCTCGGCCACGGCCCAGACGTCCTCGGTCCAGGCGTTCTTCGTAATGCTTTCGAACTTGTGACCTATGGATTCGGTTATGTTGACCAACGAGTTCGGGTCGATGGGGGTCATCACCTCATAGCTGTTGATCACGAGTCGACCCGGGTACATCTCCACAGCACGCATGGTGGCCATAGCGGCGCGCTGGGACCCTGACGTCCGCTCGAAGAACGAGGGTATGAAGATCTCCTTTGGACCATAATGGCATAAAAGGTCCAGCAACTGCAGCACCTGTTGCCCCTCGGTCCAGTCCGGGTCCAGGACCTCGAGGTCCTGGCAACCGAGTACGCCCAGCGACGCCTCCATGGTCTGATCTGATCGACGAGGGCGTCGTCCCTAGCGAACCAATGGACGGCTCCATGCCAAAAGCCACCACTTTGACCTGAGACCCTCGGTCCACCAATCTCTTGATCGTCCCACCACAACCCAGCACCCCCTCGAAAGGTGAGGCTGTGACCACTAGGGCCTTCACCGGAGGATCGAGGTCCAACATGATGGGGGGGCTTCTCTCGATCCCAAATGTCCGCCACGAGTTCGGCCGCCCGCCTAGATCCAGCATACCATACAAGCTCATCATCTCCATCACCGGACTGTCGAAGCTAACCTTCTGTTTGCGAAATATTTAAATATTATTGTACATTAGTGATTAGTATATCCGTAATGTATAAACAATATAGGATTTTGTACGAAGGGGTCGATAGGCCGTCGCCTTTCGATCGAGTCTCTCTCGTTTGACCATCGAAAGAATATATCGGCATGGTCGTCGAATAGCCTCTTCGGTGGCACGATGGGCAGGGACCCCACATCATTTCTGAAGGATGAGTTCAAGGAGCTTGTGGACAACGACCTGGACTGGAGGATACGTGTCCTGCAAGGAGCCAGCTCCGCTCGGTGTATGGTGGATGGGCGCAGTGTGATCATGCTCTGCTCCAACAACTATCTCGGTCTGAGCAACCACCCCAAGATGAAAGCGGCCGCCGTACATGCGGTGGGCACACATGGGGCAGGTTCAGGTTCTGTCCGTCCCATCGCCGGGACGATGGACCTCCATGTTGAGCTTGAACGGCGTCTTGCCCGATTCAAGCACGCCGAGGCATCCTTGGTCTATCAGACCGGGTTCGCTGCCAATGCTGGTCTGATACCCCAACTGGTTGGAAAGGGGGATCTGATCATCAGCGACGAGCTCAATCACGGCAGCATCATCGATGGCGTCCGCCTCTCCTATGCTGACAGAGCCGTTTACAAGCATTGCGACATGGGAGACCTGGAGAGGGTACTACTTGAGGCGGAGCGCCACACCCCGGTCTACCGTCGATTGCTGGTCATAACCGATGGGGTGTTCAGCATGGACGGCGACATCGCCCCCCTGGACCAGATCGCGAGCCTGACGGAGAGGCATGGGGCGATGCTCTATGTCGACGACGCTCATGGCGAGGGCGTGCTGGGGGATGGAGGGAGGGGCATCGTGTCCCATTTCCATCTTGATCGAGGCAAGGTGCACGTGGAGATGGGGACGTTCTCCAAGGCATTCGGGGTGGTGGGCGGCCATGTCTCGGGCTCGCAGGACCTGGTCAACTTCGCCTATAACCGTTCCCGGACCTGGTTGCTCAGCGGTTCGCACCCTCCGGCGGTCGTGGCGGCATGCACCGCGGCCATCGACGTCCTGGAATCGGAACCGCAGCACGTCCGGAACCTTTGGGAGAGGACCAAGCGAGTTCCGGGGAGCGATGTCAGGATTGGGTTTCGACACAGGCCGTTCCGAAACACCGATCATACCGATAATGATGGGCGAAAGTGCCACGGCGAAGCGCTTCAGCCAGCGTCTTTTCGAGGAGGGCGTGTTCGCTCTTCCCATCGTGTTCCCAATGGTGTCAAAGGGCAAGGCGCGCATCCGTACCATCATGAACGCCACGTTGACCAAGGAGGACCTAGAGCTCGCCATCGCCAAGTTCGAAATGATAGGAAAGGAGCTTGATCTGATCTGATACGGGTTCAATAAAGATAGGTCCACCCGAGATACGCCGAAATCGACCCCTTATTAACGTTTCCATCGATCTGCCGTATACCGCCTACGACATAAATAAAAGAGGAGACGATGCATCCGTCTGACGATGTTTCGAGCCACAAAAACGTCCATCCGTCGACAGAGCCAGTATGTTCTTTTTGATCTAGCTACTAATCCTTTACCTTACTACTCTAAGATTACCTAAACTCGCTAGATTAAAATAGATATCCCGGACAATATCGAATTGCCTCAATCGCGGAGGGATGGGAAACGCACCAGTGGGTTTATGACGATCCAGATAGCACGATGGCTCTATCGGGGGGCTGGACAAATGGAATGTCCGACTTCTCCTATGGGACCCCTTCCACGGAGAACGACCGTTCCATCCCGGTCCGGTTGAATCGCGTTAATGATTACAAGGACAAGTTCATCTTGAGATGCCTGCAGGATGATGCCAGGCGAGAAAACCCTGGGTTCCTACGGTTCCAGGAGAAATCCCAGATCGCCAAGATCGCTTGGGTGAGTTGCGACCAAGGCTACGAGCCGATCGGTTATTACATCTGTGACAGGGAGCGACCGGCCCACGTTCCAGGCATCCTGGAGGATGTTTGGTACCCCCACTCTTTGGCACAGATATTCGTCAAGTCGGGAAACCGAGGAAAGGGCATAGGCACGAAGATGGTCCAGGACTTCCTCTCAGAGAGGAACGAAAGCTCGGTATGGGTAGAGAGTCCGAAATACGAGACAAGGTCCATCCTCACCAGGTTGGGTCTGAGGGAACACGAGCGGCCCTATGAGGTCTGGCAGATGATGGCCGGCCTCACCAGATGGAACAGGTTCAGATGACAGATGGTCAGGAAGGCCCGCCCGGAGACAACTTAGGGCCTTCCGACCGTTCATTTATTTATCATTGTATTCGGTAACCGTTCTTGGTGTCCGAATGAAAGCTATGTTGGTGGACGGCTCGTTCTCAGGCGACATACTGAGCCAGAAGGTCCTCGGGATGGCGCGCATCCAATTGGGTGCGAGGGGAGTCGACGTCGACGAGATCGTCCTGAGGGAAAAGACCATGCATGACTGCATCGGTTGCTTCGGATGTTGGGTCAAGACCCCCGGTCTTTGCCTCTTCAATGATTTCGGCCGAGAATATGCCAGGATGGAGATGGAGACGGATGTCGTGGTTGCCATAACGCCGGTGACCTATGGCGGCTATTCCTCCTTGTTCAAGAGGGCCATGGACCGGCAGATATGCGTCCTCCTGCCTTACATGAAGTCGCGTGACGGCGAGACCCATCATCCTTTGCGCTACCGGTTCTACCCGAAACTGTTGGTCATCGGCACCCTGGCCCAACCATCCGATGGTCTGGAAAGGACATTCTCCAAACTGGTCGCCAGGAACGGAATAAACAGCAATACGAAGACCGATTCCTTGCTGGTCACGGGAGACAAGGATGAAGGGGCCATCAAGGAGAGCATCTCCGCCCTCCTGACCCGGTCGGAGGTGATGGGTTGACCTCGAAGGCGGTGCTGTTGGTCGGTAGCCCCAGGGGGGAGAAGAGCACCTCGTCCAGCCTGGGCGCATACATGATGGCCAGGCTCGAAGGGAAGGGATGGGACTGCGTGCGTCACCATGTAAGCAGTACGGTTCAGTCTATTTCTGACTTCGAGAAGTTGTTCGCAGATGTGGAGGATGCACAGCTCGTGGTGCTGGCCGCTCCCTTGTACGTGGACAGCTTGCCCGCGCCGGTAATTCAGTTCATGGAGCTGTATGGCGTAAGAGGTTCTATCCGAAATATCAATGGACCAAGGTTTTGTCTCATCGTCAACTGTGGTTTCCCCGAGGACCAGAACATGCTGGCGGTGGAGATCGCCAGGCATTTCGCTGCGGCGAACGGCATGGAATGGTGCGGGAGCCTGTCCATGGGGCAGGGAGGGGTCATCTGGGGCAAAGGGCTGGAGGAGATAGGTAGAAGGACGAGACGGATCCGTTCCGCCCTGGACCAGTCGGTCGACGCATTGGTCGAAGGAAAATGCATCCCAGATGGGGCCAGCAGGTCCTTCTCCAAGGGCATTATCCCAGTGTTCCTTTACAAATTTATCGCGAATAAAGGATGGGAGTCGGCCGGGAAGAGAAATAAGGCAAGGAACCTGAAGGCCAGGCCGTTCCTGAGGGCGCCGCCGCCCAAGAAATTAGGTTAGGACCGTCCCACCTTGTGCAGGCTTCGGGCGAGGCGTTCGCGAAGACCCATGGTATCGTTGTAACGCGGAGTCCCGCTGCTTCCTTGCCTTGAATTCGTTCGACCAGGCATATCTTTCCAGCAAAGCGTTGGGTATCATGAGGTTCACGATGACAGATGGTATGGTCACGGTACATGACCGGATTGAGCACTTGTGACCGATGTTGACCGGTCCCGTCGGCAAATATTTCAGCAAGCATTGCCAACTACCTCCACGAAGGGATGGAAATGGGAGCGGTGGAACTGAAAGGCAAGACGGTCCTGATCACAGGGGCGGCCAAAGGGATAGGGAGGTCCTTGGCGGAATCGTTGGCGACCGCAGGGGCCAACGTGGTGATGGTGGACTCAGACCCAATAGGAAAAGGCGCGGCGGAAGCCATCAGGACCTCTGGGAGGAAGGCCGAGTTCATCCAAGCCGACCTGGCCGACCCGGCACAAGTGGACGGCATCGTCCCCTATGTGGTGGCCAGGCATGGAACGGTCGACGTGTTGGTGAACAACGCCATCAGATGCCCGATCAAGTCCCTGGTGGAGATGGACCAGTCCGAGTTCGATCTGGTCATGCAGGTCAACTTCCGTTCGGCAGTGGTGTTGTCCCGGAAATGCATCACGGTCATGACGGGGAGGAAGAGGGGCACCATACTGAACATACTTTCCACGGCGGGGGCCAAGGCCCCGGAGGTGGGTGGGGCGTACCTCAGCGCGTGCGCGGCCTCCAAGGGGGCCATGGCCGCTTTCACGCTCTCTATAGGGGCGGAGGTCAGACCCTTAGGGATATACTGCATCGGGGTTTGGGTCGGCCTCACGCGCACCCCGGGCGGGGAGCAGGTCTTCAGATCCTTGGCGGAGAGGCTCCATATGCGCTATGAGGACTTCGAACGGGGCATGGTGCCGCCAGAATTGGTGGCGGGGGCTCTCATCCATATAATCTCAGACCCTGAACCCTATTCGGGAGCGAACGTCGACATCGAGAAGGTGTTCCAGGTCATGCAACAAAGGCCGATCGAGATGCCCGCCGCATCGATGGCGGTGCAGGCCCAACCGCCCCAGATGGCCCCAGTTCTGGCCCAGAAGGACGATCTGGGCGAGATGATTTCCAAGGCACATGACCAATCGGTCTTGGTAATTGGCTCGGTCAGTTCTACCCAGGAAGGTATAGCCAAACTCCCGGACTTCTACCAGCCCACCGCCAAGAAGGACTTCGCCCAAAGGGTGGGAGAGAGCCTCGACGACCTCGGCGCGCAGGTCAAACAGCTAGGCCTATGGCTTAACAACCTGGAGGCGTCTTGGAAGACGGAAGGATGGCAGTTCCGTTTCCGTCCTGGGCGGGAAGGTGATCGCGATGTACGCCCAAAGGGAGGCGACGTTGCGAAAATATGCCCAGTATCTGAGGGAGACGGCTCAGAGCGGTTCGGCCCTCTACCCTGACCCGAAGCAGGCGCAGGCCTTCCGCGAGGGAAGGACCAATCAAGCATCCATCGTTGATTCCTTCTGCGAGAACCTGCACGGGTTGCAAGAGGGCCTGGTGAAATATCTCTCCAAATGATGCCCGCGCAATTCTCGACAATTATATGAAAGGGGGCAACGATGGGAACATGTGCTTTCCGAGGACCATGCCAATCGTCAAGGACCAGGTGGCCCCCTGCGGACTTCGGTGCGGTGAGTGCGACCTGGGCAACGGGAAAGTGGCCGAGACCGCTTTGAACCTCGTCACCTATATTCGATCATATGATGTGGCGAAGTGGGCCAACCAGATGCCGGGAGGGGACGATATTGACTTCCACCGTCTAGACCATTATCTGATATGGATAGGAGGGGCGGTGCGGTGTCCAGGTTGCCTGAGGGGCGGGGGCAATCCGGAATGTCCCATCCGGCTTTGTTCCAAGGAGCGGGGCATAAGCTCTTGCTCCCAGTGCGGGGAACTGATGCAGTGCAATAAATTTCGCTGGCTTGGCAAGACCGGGGAGCATCTGAAGCACAAGCTGGCGGAAGAAAGGTGAGCCTGGCGAGACTTACCTCGAGGCAGGCGTAGCAGCGACCAACGCCAAAGTCCGACCCTTGGTCATTTAATCCTTTGAGGCCAACCACCCGACATAGGGCCCGGAGGTCCAGATCCGCTCGATGCGGCGGAAACCCGCCTCTCTCAGCTCCTCCTCCCAATGGGGGGCGCTCCAGAGCTTCGCCGGCATATCCCTATCCTTATGACCTTTCTGATCGTCCAGCGCCATCTCCCCATGCGCCGGGAGCAACGCCGCCAGCCTCTCATCCATGGTCTCCACCCTTTCGATCATCAGGAAGGCCCCCTTTCTCTCGAGGCACGTTCTTATCATGCCAAGGACCTCCTGCCTGCGAACATTCGACAGAACACCAAGGCCGTTCACGCTGATGGTGAGGCGGGAGGCGATCTTGGGGAACCGTTCCTTAAGATCCAACGTCCCGACGTCCATCTCACCCAAGCGCACTTGCAAACGGAACCGGTCAAGGCAAGCGCTGGCACTCTCTGCGTTCGATGAGAGGGCGACGAACCTCTGTGAGAATCCAAAATGTTGTACCAAGGGCTCGGACCAGCAACCGTCCGCACAGTTAAGGTCCAACACGCGACCCTGGGGCTCGAGGAATGCCTTGCCCACATCGAGGATGGTGGCGCGCAGCGAATAATACTCGGACGAACCCCTCATCATCGCCGTCTTGGACGGCATGGCGTCGGTCTTGGTACGCAGGGCGATCGCCGGCATCGGCATCATCTCCGTTCTCGCTTCGGCCACTTCTCTACCTCCTTTGGTCATAAGCACTTTTTATCGTGCTATGCCTTGTCATAGCATGCTATAATATAACACTTTTGGACTGTTATTTTTTTTCAATAATGAAAATAAGCGAAAAAAATGACATTGGCCAGATCATTCGCGCGAAGACCCGAACCGAATCATCGGGCCGGTGCCGGGCCTATCGTCCGAGCTCCTCTTTTCAAGTGCCGAGCTAAGACAATGCTATCGTGTCAAGTCCCCGTCCATTCTCAAACGCTTCCGACCCCAGAGGGCTAACGCCAACCCGATCAGGGTGAGAAGGAGGAACAATGCGAATATCATTTGAACGGAGGTGATGAACTCGGGGATGTTCCCCTCGTTCACCGTTTCGCCTCCCAAGAACACGCTGAATATCACGATTATCGCGGCATTGCTCAAGGTCATGCCAGCCAGTCTGGAGGTCTCACGTGAAGGCAGAGGCGACCCCGAAGTCCCCGCGGGGGATCCTCTTAAGCCCCCAATTGAGGACGGCAGGCATGAAGAAGGCCGTCCCCGCCCCAATAAAGAGCAAGGCCATCACCGTCTGGACGATCGAGGTGTTCTCCCCGATGCCGACGACGAGGAGCAGACCGATAATATTCAACACGACACCCTATGGCCGCCACCATCGGGCTGGACCATCTATCGCTCAACTTGCCGCTGACCGGACCTAGGACTATCATCAGGATCTGGGGGATGATGAGGACGAAGCTGGCATATCTCGAATCCAGATCGGAGACGTACTGGAGGTAGAGGGAGAGGGTGAAAGGGATGGCAAAGGTCCCCCCTTGGAACAGGATGTTCGTCAACATGGCCAAACGCAATCTGGCATCGCCCGAGACCACCTTATTGATCAATGGATGCGGATATCCTCTCTCCCATCGGACGAATGCTAGGATGACCGCCCCTCCGAGGATGATGGACCCGATCCCGAACAAAGTGTCGACCTCCGAGAGGCCATAGAAGGTCAGGATCATGCCACCACCGTAGAGGGCCATTCCGACCAGGTCATAACCCTTGGCCCGAACGAGCTCGCACTCTCCCTTCAATCTCATCAAAACGATCGTCAGGTCGACGGCGGCCACAATGGCCACGATCAGGAATATGCCCCTCCAACTGATGTAGTAGCTGAGAAAGCCACCGGCCAACAGGCCCAGTGTGAAACCGATGAACATGGCGGTGACATTTATCCCGATCGCCTTGCCCCTCTCCTCTGGTGGGAACACCAGGCCGAGAAGCGCGATGGAGGTGCCGAATATCATGGCCGCCCCCACCCCGGTGAGGGCCCGTCCCACTATGAGAACATAGATATCAGGGGACAGGGCGGATAGAAGAGCGGAGACGACATATATCGCCAGTCCTGCCGTGAAGACCTTCTTCGCCCCCTTGACGTCCGCTATTCTTCCAAACGGGACAAGGCAAGCGGCAGCTACAAGGAAGAAAGCCGCGGTCAACCATCCCAGCAAAGCGACGTCCGCGGAGTAATCGTCCCCGATGGTGGGTGCCGCCACAAAGATGGCCCCCACCATGAACGGCGCAAGGGACGAACCCAAAGCCGTGGCGATCTGGACCAATCTCTTGCTCGTTCTGGAATAGACCATACTATTCGCTCCTGGGGCACCTTTTAGGCTCTATTGGAGTGCCTATCGTTTTAGCCTATCGGTTATGGTCCATTAGCGTTAGGGTCAATAGTTCCTAATAGTCGGTCCTAGAGCTAAGAATTCGAGGGAATGGCGATCGAGATGGTGCAGCGATTCGAACTTTATGGGGCTGTTCACAAGGGTCAGCGAAGGGCGATATTCAACCTGGGGATAATGGCCGGTTCATTGGACCCAGAGGACAGTTCAGCCCTGGGCACTCTGATGAAGGACCTGGTGGAACTTAGAGAGGAGATTAGGTCGCATGCTGATCTCGAGGAAAAGTTCATTCACCCGATCCTGAGCGCCCGGTCGGCCGGTATTGCTAGATCTCTCGAGGCGGACCACGAGAAGATGCATATGATGTTGGACGACATGGTCGAACAGCTCGAGACGACAAGGGGGAAGTCCTTCCCACCAGAGGTCCAGGGGGACATGGTCAAGGAGTTCTACCATTCCTGGTGCCGTTTCGCATCGTTCTATCTGATTCACATCGATGGTGAGGACCAGTTCATCCAGCCCACCCTATGGCGATTATGCACCGACCAGGAGCTCATGAAGGTCTTCTCCGACATCATCGCCTACCAGAATCCAGAGGAGCTGATGTATGTGCTCGGGATGATGCTCCCTGCAATGGCGCCAAAGGAGAGGGTAGAATTGATGGCAGGGGCTAGGGGGATGATGCCACCGCCATCGTTCCAGGGAGTCATGGATCTGGCCAGGCGGTTGCTATCGCCGACCGACTACCAGAGACTGATGGACGGGCTAGGGCATTGATCATTAAGATGACCGGAAGGATAATCACCGCCTAAACTCTTGAACGCAAGGATGACCGACCCATCGGTGGTCTCTGAGCTACAGTTACGACGTCAGGCCAATTGGCTCAAGGAATCCTGGACCTGGTTGCTCAGGACGAAAGTGCTCGCACCGGATAGGCGCGGTCGCAGATTGGAGGCATTGGACGTGGGGTGCGGCCCCGGCCTGGTCATGGAGGAACTGGGACCACTTTTCAACGTGCAGGGCCTGGACCGAGACAAAGGAATGGTGGAGAAATGCCACAACAAGGGGTTGACCGTCTTCCAGGGAGAGGCCGAGGGAATGCCCTTCGAGGACGGTTCCTTCGACGTGGTCTACTGTTCCTTTCTCTTGCTCTGGGTGAAGGAACCAAAGCTCGTGGTCGAGGAGATGAAGAGGGTTTCGAGGCAATGGGTGGTATGCCTGGCAGAACCAGATATTGGTGGGAGGATCGACCATCCCAGCTCCCTCATCGGGCTCAAGGACCTGCTGATCGAGGGCATGCTCAGTCAAGGGGCGGACCCATTGGTGGGAAGGAAGTTGACCGAATTGTTTCGATCGGCCGGTCTGGACCCAGAGGTCGGGGCTCACCCTGGAGGATGGAAGGTCGGCTTCCCTGAGGACAGCGAGCAGGAGTGGCGGAACCTGTTGCAGATGATCGACCTAGGTCGGGAGGACAGGCGGGTGATGGATCTGGAACAGGCTTGGAAGCAAGCGGCGACCAACGGCACCTTGTTCCAGTACAACCCGGTCTTCTACGCGTTCGCCAGGAAGTGAGGTTCACATGGACGACTGGCTGTCAAGGCAGATGTAGTCCCCGTGCTCCCGGGACAGGGGGCATCCCCCTCCACAGGTGTCCTTGAGACCACAATCGACGCACTTGCCATCCAGGTAGTCCCTGGAACGGATCCTCTTACACAGGTCGTTTTCCCATATCTTTTCCCAAGGGTCCGTCAATATGTTCCCTAGCGGCTCATAGTAGCTCTGGCATGGCAGCACCGTCCCGTCCGGTTCCACTGCCATGTTCAGGGCGCAGGCGGTGCACTGTTTGATGCCCAAGCCCATGTTGATGGGGTTGAACTCGCAGTAGGGGGTGGGGGTGTACCAGATGAGCTTGACACCCCTCTCCTCGGCCAACTTCTTTAGCTCGGTCATCGTTGAGGAGAGCTCCTCATAGGTGATGCCCTCGGCTTCCTTGCCCTTCCCGGAACGGATGATGGTGTTGAACGCCACGTTGCGCACACCCAGATCGACCAGGTAGTTCAGCGTGGAAACCATGTCGGTCACGTTTGCGCGGAGTATGGTGGTGTTCGTGCTCACATAGAGGTCCTCGGCCAAGGCCACCTTGAGGCCGGCGACCGTCTCCTGCCACGCACCCTTCTCCCCCACCAGGTCATCATGCACCTCCGCCTTGTGGGAGAGCACCGTGATCTGCACGTGGTCCAAACCCTTGGTGATGAGCGACCTCAGGTAACCGGGGGTCCCGAGCCTCCTACCGTTCGTGACCAGTCCGGTCACCTGCCCGAACTCCTCCGAGCGGGACACCAGCTCCTCTAACCCTTCATAGAGCGTCGGTTCCCCGCCGGTGAAAACGACGTGAGGCACCCCTAGCTTCCAGGAGATGGCGATGACCTCCTTCCACTGCTCCTTGCTCAGCTCCTTCATCTGGCGCGGCTCATTGTAGCAATGCAGGCAGCGATTTTGACAGCGGTAGGTCAGGGCCAGGTCCAATCGGTAGGGCGCCGGGAGATCGTCAGTGCCGAGGGTCGGCCGGTCCGAACCTATGGTCTCCATCACGTCCGGGTCGCCGTGCAGGAAGCCGTGCATATCCTTGCGGACCTGTCGGAGGTCCTGCACCGCCCGGTCCTTCTCCAAATTCTTCCAGCGGGTGGTCATATACCTAGCGGCGTCCTTTTCATTCCAGCCCTCCAGAATGCATCGGACCAGGTCGACCGCCGTTCCGTTGAGGAAGATTATACTGGACGCATCGACCAGCAGGACGCCCTTCCTCTCCGAGTCCACCCTAAGATGGAAGCGGTGCCCTTCGAGCTCCCCTCTGCCATCGAATTTATGCACACCTGTGGCAAGGCCTTTGCCCACCCTTAGCCCCCACCAATCCTGGAAGCTCATCTTCCCCCTCCAGCACAGGCACAGGCACAGGCGCAAGCGCAGGCGCAGTGCCCACCCCCTCCGACCGATCCCGAGCTCTGACCAACGGGAGCGGGGTTGGTGAAAGGCACTATCTCGCCGGCCAGCCCCTTCATGTCGCTCACCAGGTTCTTGCTGGAGGAACGAACGGAATTAACGAAATCGTTGGCCATGTTCTGAATGCTCCTGCCCCCTCCTGGGCCGGTGGGCGCCGGGCCTGATCGCCCTCCGATGGGGATCGGGACTAAGATCACATTATGTCTCATACGCTTGTCCACATCCCTCTCCAGCAGCATCCAATCGCCATTCTCTTTTAGGACCGAGGCGAACTCCTCCGGGGTGCCAGCCGCCTTGACCTGGGCCCAGGCGGTGTCGCAGATCCGCCCATAATAGACCTTGGTGGCGGCCTGGTCGAACCCGCTCATCTTCTCAGAGGTGGCCTTGATCAGGTTGATCAATGTCTGCCTCAACTTGTTCCGATTGACAAGACCATCCGCTTGGATGGCCTCGATATAGTTACGCTCGTACGGCCGCTCCACCTCAGTGGAAAGCACCTGCAGGCGCATGGGCTCCGTCTCGGAGATCACACGCACTTTGTCCTTCTTCATCAGTGAGAACAGGATCATGGTGGCCACCGTTTCGATGGGCCGCTCCAGCACCACCGCCGCCTCCACCGCCGTGAGGTCCCGCCTGGGGCCGGCCCCTACCCGGTTCAATCTCGGTTCGAAGTAGTCGACCGCCCTCTTCCTGGTCGCCCTTATGCCCAAGGCCAAGGGCAGGAAGAAGAACAGGCCGAAGAACAGTATCGGGAGCACCAGGAACAACCAATCGATTGCGGCGGTCCACGGGTTCTCCACTGGAGGTTGGGGCGGCATGAACCAAACGTCCACGTACTGCTCCGGGAAACCGATCCCTACATCATATTGACCTTGAGACTGGGCCGAGGGGTCGACGTTAACATCGGTCCATGAGGCCACAAGCAGTCCAGTGGAATTGTCCAGGAATAGG
Organism: Methanomassiliicoccaceae archaeon; assembly: GCA_963806355.1. GTDB lineage: Archaea > Thermoplasmatota > Thermoplasmata > Methanomassiliicoccales > UBA472 > JACXTP01. Next base: position 183,723 of record CAWDXN010000009.1, read on the forward strand.
TCGTCATAGGGGTTGCTTTCCAGGAACAACGCTTGCGATTCGTTCGTGAAGCCTTGGGGGAACATCATCCTCGATTCCAGGAGGGCGGTGTTGCCGACCTGATAGTTCGGATCGAACCACGTGGGACGGAAGCTCACCCCCACGGTGTCGTTCACCTTCTCGTTCAGGTAGACCATCTGCGGGTTGTTGATGTGGAAGAAAAGTTCGAAGGCCCCCGCACTGCTTATGGCCTCGGTCAGGACAGGTAAGAACTGCACCGCCACCCCGATGTCGATGAACGGTGAGGGCTCCCAATAGAACTGATTCGTTGGTACCGAGGTACCTCCGACCTTCACATCTGCGTTGGCGCTGCCCAGGTCATATTGGTCATTGGGCAGTCCCACATCGACCCCGTCCAGGAACCCTACGTTCGTGAAATGGAAGTAATAGTCGATGTCGACGCTGCCGTCCTTGAGCACGGTGACGTTGACCCGCTCCTCGGTCAACGAGAAGGAATAGCTCTCACCCATGGCATTTCCGATCGGTCGAAGGTCCAATCCTGCCATCACCGCCAATGCCACCAGGCACACCACGGCCAGGATGATTAGCGCCCGGGTACGACCTCAGCGCGATCCCCCTCACCATTTCGGGGCCTCCTCGAATGAAGAGACCGTTCCGCAATAGGGGCAGGTCACCAGCACCGCTCCCTCCACCAACTTCAGGTCCTTGTCCGAGAGCGGACCACCGCAGTTCTTGCAGGTCATCGCTTTCTGGTTTAGCTGGCCTGAGCCCCCCATCTGCACATTTACGGTCTGTTGCACTACCTGGGGCTGGGAAGCCTTCACCTTGTCTGTGCGGTACACGTAATAGATCAGGATCAGCGCGATGGCGATGATGATGAGGCCAGTGATTATGTTCTCCGTACCTCCAGCGATCACGAAGATGGAACCGAAGACGATCATCACGATCGCCATGAAAAGCACCAGACCCATAACTATCTTGTTCGTAGGACCAACCCCTCCCATATCATGCATTCCCCCGCTCATAGATATTTTCCTTATCTGAGACGAACCTGACCGAGTCCCGAACCCTAAGACCATCAAAATAATCCTTCGGAACGCCTATTCGTCCTCATGTCCAAGGAAAAGATGAGCACTTGGCCCAAGAACTCGACCGAGACCGAGGCGCTATCTGGCTCGACATGTCTCCGTTTTCGAGGCCGACCGTAAGGTGATGTTCGGGGCTCCCTGCTATTTCGTAAATGGCAATATGTTCGCCGGGGCCTTTTCCGATAGGCTCTTCGCGCGTTTCTCAGAGAAGGACCGGGACCAATTGACCGAAGAAGGCCTGGGAGAGGACTTCGTTCCAAAGCCAGGTAGGAGGATGAAGGAATACCGCATCTTCACCGCCAAAGCGGTGGGCGACCCCTCCGTCCTCGACCTATGGCTAGGGCGGTCCTACATCCATGTTCGTTCCCTTCCCCCCAAGGCCGACAAGCCCCATCATTAGGTTTCTCTAGGCCATCTATATTAGGAGATATCCCGATTCGAGTCCATGGCTCCCAATACGAGGGCGATCTTTCAGAGAGTGATCATCCCTGCCACCCCCCAGGAGGTCTATGAGGCCTTCATGGACCCGGATATGCACGCGGACTTCACCGGCGACAGGGCGAGTGGTAGCAACAAGGTCGGAGGCACCTTCCATGCCGCTGATGGTTACATCACGGCCAAGAACCTGGAGCTGGTCAAGGGCGAGAAGATAGTTCAAGAGTGGAGGACCTCCGAATGGCCGGCGAAGGCCAAGCCTTCGGTGCTCACGCTCACCCTCCAACCGGTCCCCGAGGGCACGGAGCTCACCATGGTCCACTCCGAGGTGCCGATAGAGCAGGCGGACGACTATGAACTGGGATGGACGGAATATTACTGGGACCCGATGGTGCGCTATTTCGAGAAAAGGCACAAGCCATACGGCAAGGGTCGTAAGAAAAAGGAAAAGGAGTAGCCTTTTCTACCGAAAGAATCGACCGACACCTATATGGTGTGGTTGCATTAATCAATACAAAAGCGGTGAGATATATGCCTGCGGACATGGATAGACCGTTCGACAGAATGGTGATAAATTGGCCGAGATAACGGTGGACTGTATGGGGCAGACCTGCCCGGTACCTTTGGTAGAGGCGCGTAAGGCCATCCGTAAGGCCAAGCCAGGCGATGTCATTGTGATCACTGGCACCCATCCCGCATCTAAAAAGGAGATCCCGATGGCGGCCGAAGCGGCCCAGGTCGAGGTATTGGAAGTGAAACAGGATGGAGAGGTCTGGACCATCAGGTTGAAGCGGTGATGAAATGGCGAACAGGACCACCATTATAGTGCACAGCGGGGACATGGACAAGCTGTACTCCGCCCTGATAGTCGGCAACGGATCCTTGGCGATGGGCATGGAATGCAATCTATTCTTCACCTTCTGGGGGCTGCAACGTCTCAAGAAAGGCGGTCTGGAGAAGGGCAACCTATCCAAGATGAACATGCTCGGCCTGGGCAAGGCGATGGTTAACAAGATGATGCGCAAGCAGAACGTGGCATCGTTGGAGAAGCTCATGCAGGACTACAAGGAGCTGGGGGGCAGGATAATCGCTTGCGAGATGACCATGGAGATCATGCGCATCAAGAAGGAGGACCTGAGGACCGACCTCATCGACGAGTATGGAGCGGTCGGGACATATGTCCAGCAAGCAAAGGACTCGTCCATAACCCTTTTCATCTGAGGTATCACATGTTCGACAAATGGACCTATCTCGACAACGCCGCCACCACCCGATTGGACGAGCGAGTCCTCGAGGCTATGAAACCTTACCTCTTCGAGACCTACGCGGTGGCCACCTCGCAGTTCGGCTATTCCATGGGGATCGACGCCAGGGAGGCCTTGGATAAGGCCCGGGTGTATCTGCAGGGACGCCTCGGTGCGGCGGAGGAGGAGATCGTCTTCACCTCTGGAAACACTGAGTCCAGTAACATGGCGTTGAAAGGCGTGGCCTTGGCATTGCAGAAGAAGAAAGGCAAGCACATAGTGGTCTCCAAGATCGAGGACTTCCCGGTGCTGAACAGCGCCAAGGCGTTGGAGATGCAGGGGTTCAGCGTCAGTTACCTGGATGTGGACAAGGAAGGCCTGATCGACCTGGAGCAGGTTGAGGTCGGTCATCCGGGAGGACACCATCTTGGTGTCGGTGCAACATGCCAACCAAGAGATAGGCACGGTGCAGGACATCAAGGCCATCGCCGAAATCTGTCACGATCGGAAGGTCCTGTTCCACACTGACGCCACCCATACCTTCGGCCGCATGCCGTTGGATGCGACCACGGTGCCGGCGGACCTTATGACGGTGGCCGGGCACACCATACACGGTCCCCGCAACGTCGGGGCGCTCTACATTCGCAAGGGCACGCCCATCAGCAAATGGATGGACGGAGGATACCAGGAGTTCAACCTGCGAGCCGGTCTGGAGGACATACCCGGAGCGGTGGGTTTCGCCAAAGCGCTGGAGCTCATCACGACGATGAGACCGAGAGGTTGGCGGCGATGCGTGACCGATGCATCGCTCGTTGCCTGAACGAAGTGCCCCAGTGACCTTGAACGGGTCCCGCACCAAGCGCACCCCCCAGAACGCCAACATCACCTTCCATTTCGTGGAGGGTGAGTCGATCACATTGCATTTGGACATGCGGGGGTTCGCCGTGTCCACCGGTTCGGCCTGTTTCAGTCGTTCCCTCGAGGCAAGCCATGTCATGCTTGGCATCGGAGGCGATCATGAGAGGGCCCATGGTTCCATACGGTTCTCCTTCGGCCGGTACAACAGCATGGAGGAGGTGGATGGCGTGGTGGACGCCATCGCCGAGGTGGTAGGAGACCTGCGCAAGATCAGTCCATTGGGAAAGAGGTGAGAAGATGTCGAAGTTCCCTTACAGCGAGACGGTGCTGGAACATTTCAGGCACCCCCATAACGTAGGCAAGATGGAAGACCCTGACGGCGAATCGGTGGTTGGCAGCCCCGCCTGCGGGGACATGGTGGCCGTCTACATCAAGGTAAACGCCGAGACCAAGGTCATCGAGAACGCCATGTTCGAATCCTATGGTTGCGCCTCGAACATCGCCACCGGTTCTATAATCACAGACCTGGCCAAAGGCAAGACCCTGGACGAGGCGAAGAAGATCGATTGGAAGCAGGCCTCCGCCGCCTTGGGCGGGCTGCCGCCGATCAAAGCACACTGTTCGGTGCTAGCGGTCGATGGTCTGAAGGACGGCCATTCAGAACTACGAGGAGAAGCACGGCCTGGTGAAGGAGAAGGTGCCGACCACGGTGGAGGAGATCAACAAGCGCCTCAAATACGTCTTCAACCCCTTGACCGGCCTGGACCTGGTGCGGGGGAAACTGGTCCGGGACATATCACTCGTCGATGGGGACGTCAAGATAGTGGTCGACCTGCCCCCGGACCACATATTCGCTAACAACATCCGCGAGGAGATCGACGAGAAGATCAGCCACCTCTGGGACATCAAGTCGGTCGAGATCCAGTTCATCTCCTGAGCCGGAAGCGACTCCGATAAATGCGGAAGACCATGATGGAAAAGGATGAGATATTGGTCGAGGTGGGGAGACGGGTCAGCTCCATCCCGTGCGTCCGTACCTACCGTTATCTCACCGAACAGATGAGGCGGGACATCATGTTGTTGGAGAGGGAGGCGGAGCTGCAAAGCGTGGAGAACGGGATAATGCCCTTCGTCAATCGGGGCGTCTGGGCGGTGTTCGAGCGCCAGTTCCAACTGGTCATCATCATGGAACCAGCATGTGAGATCCTCTCCAGTAGCAAGAGTTTGGTGACGATAGTGGACTCAGAAGGCAATGTTATCGGCGAGTGGCTCAGCAAGGAGAGAAGGGAGGAGGAAAGGAAAAGGGAAGATGTCCGGATAATCGGCGACGACTTTGCTCTTTATCGGGATGTAGAGATGAACGGTAAACCCTTCTTCGTACTCCCGGAGGTCGACTTCCCATACCTGGAAGGTGTGGAGGGAGTGAAGAACGTGACCTCGGGTAGCGTCTCTCCGCCAGCGGATCAATATGTGCGGAAGGTCATGCAATTGGAGGAACCGACATATGCCACCCATATCGCCGGCTTCGACATCGATTGATGGAACGAATTTCTACGGGATCAGAGCCATTGTTGGATGAGTTCCATCAACCTTTGCTTTTCCTCTGCGATCCCATCGCAAAGCTTGTCCGCCGCGACGACCGCCCCCCATCTATCGAGTTCATCGTCAGGTCTCCCAGTGATCTTAAGGTACTCTGTGATGTAGGTCCCTTGCAGTATCTTGGTCAGGTTATCGTCCACCGAGAGAGACAATAGCACCGAGGTCCTGGCAACGTCCGCGAGAAAATGACCTTTGCCCACATCCTGCCAATTGAGGACCACGGGTCCATTTATGGTGAATATTACGTTCTCTGGGATGAAGTTCCAATGGCACACGTTCTCCCCCTCTGGCAATCTTTTCAGTATTGCCAGTACCTTTTCTCTAAGCTCATTCTCGAGTAATGGGCTAGTTCTTATCCTCTGCTCCATAATCGACCTTTTCGAGGGCAGGTCGGGGAACATATGCATATGCATCTCATGATGTTCGTGCGCGAACAAGGCCGCCATCTTGCTCCAGGACGCAGGATTCCTTTGCATCCATTCCCGGAAGTCCGGACCGTAAAGGCGATCGAACACGATCCCCAAGGCCCCATCCGATTCCACGATCTTCTGTGGGTAGGCCGCCTCCATGCCCAGGTCCCGCATGGCACGGGTGAGCCTCACCTCGGTCTCTGCCCTCTCCATGGAATAGCCCGGGGGCAACTGTTTCATCATGCTGGAACCGTCGATCTCCACCCACTTGTATCGCTCCATCGCTAGCCTCCCATTGAAATGTCCGTAAAGGTAATAAAAGGGTCGGGGGGCATTCCATCAGATTAGAATCGGAACCGACCATCACTAGGAACATTATAGCTCAATCAAACAGGTTTCTTTGAACCTAGGAGGCACCGGACCGAGGTCAGGCCTAAGGGAGGGGCCATCCTGATTCTATGAGGACCTTAAGGTTCCTCGGGAAGATGGATCGGTCCAGACCGACCTTTCCAAGTTTTTCGTCCACCTGGGTATCTAAGGTTTCGTCATTGAACTCCCCAAGAAGTAAAGAGGTCTCCTGCTCAGAAAAGGCCACCCCCTCCTTGTGTCCATCAGGGCATCCTTGTCATAGGGACACACCCTCTGGCAGATCATGCATCCCACCAGGGCATTGTGCACCTCTTTCCGGACCCATTCCGGGAAGGGATGGTCCGATGGCTTTTCATTAAGATAGGTAAGACATCTCTCGGCCCTAATGAGGAACCTATCCTCCAACAATTACCTGGTTCGGACAAGCCTCCAGGCACTTCCGGCAAGTCTTGCATGCAGGAAGCATTTCCTTCTCTCCCCAAACGGTCTCCTCGACCTCGATATCGGTCAAGAAGGCAGTGAGGCGATGATAGCTCCCCTTTCCGGGACATACCCAATATTGTTGCGACCATAGAGGATGACCCCAGTTCGGGAGGCCAAGGTCTTAACGGGCAAATAGGCCCGTTCGAACCGCGCACCTGGGTCACACTCTCCTCATGGTGGCCATTACCTTGTCGTCCACTTCCTTAGAATCGGCATAGGTGGGAGGGACCAAAGTCTCAAATGGTCTACCATGATGATTGAAGACCACCTTGATCGGGGGAGAAGGAACCGCCGCAACGATGAGGGACTTCGCATCAGAAAATGTGGAGGGGATCGCACAAGCAAAGATAGAAAGGTATTCGTTGTAGAGTTCTCGGTCGAGCGCGCCATCACTAAGCAGTGCTTGGATTTCTTCATGGACCGATTTCAGGACCGTGACGCTGGCAAACCGCGCCCTAATCCCAACATTTTCCAGCTCCTGAACGATCCTCCCTGAACGTCATGCAAATGAATATGATTGGTGATTAGATAATTTCACTCCCTTCGTTCTTTGAAAGTTATATGTGCCCCTTCTTCACAAACTTATTACCGGAGATAATATCCTATCAACATTAGTGAAACGGCGAGAGGGCATCCGATTATGAAAAGGGAACCGAAGAACACCCAAATCAGGGAGCAGCGACCTGGTCAACGATAAATGGGGCCTCCAAAAAGCCAAGGAAAGACTTGAGGCGGTGTTCGAACAAATGCCCGTTGGCATGTTCCTCATTGAGGGGCCATCGGGCAGGATCTCATACTCCAACCCGGCGGCGACCAGGATATTCGGGAAAGGTTTCCAGGAGAAAACGGAATCCTTTGAGGATTATCCAAAATGGATGGGCCATGACCTGGAAGGAAATAAATTAAAGCCGGAGGACTACCCAGGTGCACGATCACTGATGCATGCGCAGATGGTGAGCAACCAGCTAATAAAATTCCTCAGAGAGGATGGCACTTGGCTTTGGGTCAGGACGAGCAGCGCACCCTTGCGTGACAGCGAAGGCAAGATCGTCGCAGCGGTGGTCATGACCATCGATGTGTCCGATGAGATCGAGATGCAATTACGCATCGAGGAAGAACGGACCAGGCTCAAGGTGGTGCTGGAATCGTTGCCTGTCGGGGTGGGCATCACCGACGAGAATGGCAAGGTCTTGCAGCTCAATGAAATGGTACATTCGATCTGGGGGGGAGATGCCCCCAAACCGGAAAGGATCGACCAATACAATCTCTACAGGGCATTCAAACCTGAAACTGGTGAAGAGGTAGGTCCAGATGAATGGGGGGCAGCGAAAGCGCTAAGAACAGGGGAACCGACGGTCCGTGAGATACTGGACATCTTGCGTTTCGATGGAACCAAGGGCACCATCACTCCACTCATCGGCCCCCATCAAGGACGCCTCGGGAAAGACCATAGGTGCGGTAGGGGTCGTCGACGACATCACGGAGATAAGGAAACTGCAGAAAGAGCTTGGAGAGACCAAATCGAAGCTTGAAGCCATCACTCAACAGATGCCAGTGGCCATGAGGGTGGTGGACAGAGAGGGAAAATGGGTATATGCCAACGAAGAGGCCGCTAACCTCTTCCAGTCATTGTCTGGTAATTGGCCGGACGGTCTGCGCATCAATTGGAAGTTCCTTTTCACTGATGGCAATCCCTACGCTCCGGGGGACCATCCATCCATGAGGTCGATCAGGAACGGGGAGATCGTGAGAAGTGAAGAGATGATACTTCTGAGGGGCGATGGAAGCAAGGTCTTCATCAGCACGAACAGCGCCCCCATCCGGGATTCAGAGGGTCGTATCACCGCCGCCGTGGTAACGCATTTCGATATCACCAAGCGCGTAAGGGCGGAGAAGGACGTGGCCAGGTTGCTTGTGGAACTTCAGAAGCACTCCATCGAACTTGAGAGGGCACGTAAGAGCCTGGAAACGACGATCAATCAGATGCCAGTCGGGGTGGCGATAGCAGAATCCCCATCTGGTAAGATCATCGTAGGCAATGCTGCATTGGAGAATATCTTCCGCCGGAGATCCTTGCCATCTGGGGGCATTGATGAATATCAGGCATGGGAGATCTACCATCCAGATGGTGCACCGTTAACAAACCAGGAACACCCACTCGCCAGAGCACTGATATTCGGTGAGGATGTAAAAAGCGAGGAGATCCACATCGTTCGGGGGGACGGGACGCGCGGGATCGTTTTGGCAAGTTCCGCCCCAGTTCGGAATCCCCAAGGGATCATCGATGTCGCGGTCATGATAATGGTAGATATCACGGAGCAAAAGGAATTGGAAAAGGTCCATGGGGAACAATCAGAGGAACTTGCACGATCCAATGCCGAGCTACAACAATTTGCATATATCGCCTCCCATGACCTACAAGAACCCCTTAGAATGATAACAGGGTTCCTTCAGCTCCTGGAGAAACGTCATAAAAAGGAGCTAAGCCTTGAAGCCCAAGAATATATCGATTATTCAGTGAAGGGCGCCAAGCGCATGCAGGAGCTGATCAATGACCTTCTGTTCTATACCAGGGTGGGAAGGCAGCAAGGAAAGATGAAACCCACGGACATGAACTCAGCCCTGATACGAGCATTGGAGAATCTATCCCAGACCATCAAGGAGACAAATGCCACGATCACCTCATGGCCACCTTCCGACCGTGCTGGCAGAAAGGACTCAGATGATGCAGATCTTCCAAAATCTGATAGGAAACGCATTGAAATTCCATGGAGAGGAACCTCCGGTGATCAATATCGTCGCCGAACGCGTTGGGTCGGAATGGGTCTTCTCCATCGAGGACAACGGGATCGGGATCGATCCTCAATACCATGTGAAGATCTTCCAGATATTCCAGAGGTTGCATTCTCAGGAAGACTATCCCGGCACGGGGATGGGACTTCCTATCGCGAAACGAATCGTAGAGAGACACAATGGGAGGATATGGGTTGAATCGGAGGTAGGGAAAGGATCGAAGTTCTTCTTCGCCCTACCAGCAATGGATTAGTGGGATAGGCAGCTCAATCCATCCGATGGTATGACATATACGATGATTATTAGGCCGATTTTCTTTTTCGCAACAACGCCTTGCCTTTTTCCGTGATATAGGGGGACCTCAGTTTCCCTTGTTTCTTGACATATACCAAGCCGTCAACCTCCAAGGATTCGATCCTCTTTGCTATCGTGACGTGTGATAGTTGGAACCTTGCCGCCAATTTCTTCAAGGATACCAGGATGTTGTTCTCGTTCTGGTCATAGATGAACCTCAGCACTTCAAACTCGTCATCGCCGAGGATGATGTCATCGAATCTCTGGCTTGGTAAGAGCATCAGCTCGTTCTGGACCATCCCCATCTTGTCGGCATCTAGGATGGCTGGGTCGATCCGGACCAGAAATATCGACCTATTCTTGCTCGCTACCTCATTAAGGTCGAACAGAATGTCCATAAAACCCTCAAAAGTGCTCTTGGCGATGAGGTAATGCACCCCATCCAAAAGGACCACACTTTTCACATTTTCCGATGTGAATCTTTCCATCCTTTGTATGAGGTCCCGATGTCCCCCATTTAATGTCTGGCGGTCGTTGTCTCTTTTTGTGAGAGCATCAGAACATCTACGACCATCGGTGAGGGGAATTGGCTCCCCAAGATCACGGGATTTGGCCTTGTTATCAGCAAACCTTTTCGACCAGCTCGGATAAGACCTCTAAAGAGATCAAGAGATGAATTACTATCCGCATCGCGGATCAAGTAACCCATGCCCTCTATGAGCTTTCCATGGGCTTCCATGTCCGTGGTGATATCCTTGCCCACTAAGAGGAGGCCTTGTTCGGTCTGGTCGCTCTTCCTTATGATGGACCCTATGGCACGGACCACCTTTCTGGTGTTATCTTTGGCGATCAGCGTGAACTCCACCGTGACCCTGCCCATAACATCGACCCTTCTGACAATGTCCGCCATCTCTCCAGCGTCCGCAAACACCGGCAATTTCTCCATGCTTCGGTTAAGAACATCCTTCTCAGAGAATCCAGTAAGGGCCTGCGCCGCCCTGCTCCACATGGTGATGCGATGGGCGCTGTCAAACGAGATGACCAGTTCAGTGGCACTATCAATCACGTTCCTCAGATATTCCTTCGACTGCAACGCGTCCGTTTGGGCCTTCTCCCGCTCTATGATCTCAGAGCGCAACAATTCGTTAGATTCCTCCAGTTGTTCCAAGGTCGACTGGAGCTTCATCATTGATTTTTCCAGGTCAACCTTGGCCTTTCTCTTCTCAATATTCAACCGAGCCTCGTCGAGACATCGCCTAACGGAATGCCCCAACCTCTTCAAACCGTCCTTCATTAGGTAGTCGTTAGCACCATTGTGCATGGCCTCCACGGCCAGATCTTCCCCTATCTTTCCTGAGACCAAGATGAAGGGAATGTCCTCATCCATCTCTCTTAGAATCCTCAAAGCGTCCAAGCCGCTGAACTTAGGCATGATGTAATCCGAGATGACGATATCATAATCCTTCTCGGACAACGCCCTCCTCATCTCATCGGCCGTCTCCACTCTACTGACCGATGGGTCATAACCATCCTTCTCAAGCTGCATGGTCAGCAATATCGCGTCATTCTCAGAATCCTCTGCCAGCAATACCGCTCAACTTATTCCTCATCCCCTACACCCAGCCCATCTCGGTTTTTCGATTCATTTCTGAACGGATCCTTGAAAAGGCTCCGGTTAGAGCATTAATAGCTCGAACTGCATTTTAAAGTTTAACTAAATCTCGATTAAAGAACGTCTAAACCGCATCATTGCAAAGTGAAAAAGAAGGTAGCCCCTTCGTTGATCTTTGATTCCGCCCATATCCTACCACCATGACGTCGTACGATTGCATATGCCATAGCCAGCCCGATTCCAATTCCGGGGAACTCATCTTCCGAATGCAATCTCTGGAAAGGGTTGAAAAGCTTCCCAGAATAGTCTGGATCGAAACCGACCCCATTATCGCGGACATAAACCGTAGGGACCGATGCATCATCCAACAATCCGAACGATACAAATGGATCAGTACAGTGCATGGAGAACTTGCATGCATTATCCAGAAGCTCCTCCATCAAGACGTCCATCATATAGGCGTCAGCATCGACCCTCACTCCATCCTGGATCAGAAAATCGATGGTTCTTTGGTGCTTATCCATCATGATCTCAGCCTTTTCTCGAGCGATCGCGCTTAGGTCCAAGGACTGCGACCTTCATCGGTCTCGTACCTATCCTGGACATCCTCAGCAGCCCTGCGATCATGAGGTTCATCCGACCGGATTCTTGGACCACCCTCTGCAGATAGTCCTTTCCCTTGGCATCCAGCCCTTGAGAGTGCCTCTCCATGATGGCTTGGCTGAACCCGATCACATTGCGGATCGGGGCCTGGAGGTCATGAGAAAGATGGTACATCAATCGCTGCGACTCACTGGCCACGATGTCACGTTCTTCCATGGTCTGGTTGAGATGACCTTGCATTTCCTTGATTCTCTCCAGCTCTTTAGGCTCAATGGCATTCTCGGCCACCCCTATTAGAGGAGCATCCGCTCCGCCCTCATGCGGAAAGACGATCAGACGAAGGGTATGATCGGAACCATCCTTCCAGATAACACGTAGCTCACCTTCCTTGGCCCAATTCTTCTCAAAAGGGGCTTCGAACAGCTCATGAAAGACATCTCTATCATCAGGATGGACCATCGAAGACAAGGTCTCAATTGTGACCGGGTCTTGAGCTTTAAGCCCCATCAAGGTCCTTAATTCACCTATCCTTGTGAATCGGCCATCCTTGATGTTCAACTTCCAATGCGTTCTCCTTATGATGCGTTCCGGCATTTTCGCCCCTACCTCATAGGTCGCCTGAGATGGTCAATAAAAAATAGGGGTGAGGCCGTTTAATGATATGGGGATAAACGGCCTCGGGATGGGATCATCTGAATGATGAACAGGACCGGCTCCTCCCCTTTGATTCCCCGATCCTGTTGGTAAATATCTTCTCCGTCTCCTTTTTGGTGGGTCCATCTCTAACCAACCCTTAGCCAGTGCACATCACCACATCATCCGATATCCTCTTCAGGGAGGAAATGTCGTTCCAGAACAGTTTCTTTGGGTCAAGGCTGACCACAATGGTGTTGTCTGTGACGTGGACGATCTTCTGAGCTCTCTTAAGCATGTCCACCACGGAGGCCAAACCGTTCCACATCTCCAAAACCTCCATGCCATTTAGGCAAATAATCCCGTTGTGGTTGTTTTCTATGAATTGCTCGATCTCCTTCGCCATCCTCTCAAGGTTCATCGGTGGGATGCAATCATCGTTCGGCCGGATGTTCAACCATCGGATCTGTAGACTTTCTTCGTCGAAATGGAATTGGTTCCGCAAAACGTGCGGTGGGACCTTGGAGATGTAGAGCACTTTCTTTCCCTTGGTCATCTCCTTCCTCAAAGCCCTATGAGTACTGATGGGCGCCCTCTCTACGATGAGGTACATCTTACCTGTGTCGATTTCCATGATATCCTCCCCTTTTCGATAACTAAGCAAAAGACACTCATTCCCATTTAGGTACATTTCTAAAGAACACATAAACAACGTCGAAAATACGTCTAAAACCCATTCGTAAATAAAATTTCGAAATGGATAATCCCCTAGGCAGGATGAAAGAGCCATCGATTTCCCTAAGCAAATCATAATATCCTACTTCATAACAAGGTACATTCAAGATTCTTATGGCTGCTGGAGACCCCACAACGTTCAACATACTACTGGTCGAGGACAATTCTGGGGACGTTTTGTTAATGAAGGAGGTTTTGTCCGATTCAAAGTTCCTGAGCCACATCGACGTGGTATCAGACGGGGTCGAGGCGATGGATTTTCTCCGCCGTAAGGATAAATATTGCGACTCTGTTGTTCCGGACATAATAATCCTGGACCTCACCTTGCCTAGGAAGGGAGGGCACGATACTCTCAAGGAGATCAAGGGCGATCCAATCATGAGGATGATACCAGTCATCGTTTTTACAGGCTCCGAGGCTCCTGAGGACATCAAGAACGCCTATGCTTCCTTTGCAAATTGCTATGTGACCAAGCCCATCGGACTGGACCAGTTGGAAAGGAAACTGAGGATGATCGAGGAGTTCTGGTTCGGGATTGCCAAGATACCGACCAAGATGAGCTTGATCGAAATGGATTAGTGATCGACGTGGTCGATTGGACATTTTTCACAGTGGCGCCGCGATGAATATAGAAGCCAATCGCTTTGCGAATGGAGGAATGGCAGCTCGAGAAGAGATGATGGCACCTTTAAGTCTAACGGACCTGGTCCATACCACAGTCCTTCGGTGGCTTATCATATCTAAGACCCCTAAAGGAAGGGGCTCGCAGATGACCATTGAATGTTAGCTCCAAGAACTCCACCGTACAGACCATCTCAGGTCTTACCCATGAGAGGTCATGTTCGGGAACGTTAACGACCGGTGGCGCATCGACCCTCAAAGGCTCCAAAATGCGCACCATTTGTTCCATTTGGTCCTCGGTGAACCCTGTTCCGACCCGACCAACAAATACCAAATCATCCTTCTCGTAAAGGGCCAGGGCCAAGGAGGAGATGGCCCGCTTCTCATGGGAATATCCTACGACCACGCAGTCCACGGTGAGGGTGGTCTTGATCTTAAGCCATTGTTCGGACCTGATCCCCTGTTCATACCTACCATCCATCCTTTTTGCCATCACCCCCTCCACCCCTCGGTCCAGGATCAGGCTCCAGAGCTTTCGCCCTTCCACCGTCTGGACTATCTTTCTTAGGAATGGCCCATCCGTCACCACACCTTCCAAAGCCATGCGTCGCTCTGATAGCGGGAGCGAGGTCAGGTCCCGACCATCAAGCCTCAGGATGTCGAAGGCGACATATGTGGAAGGGTGTTGTCTGCTCTTGAGATGGTAGACCGATGGGGAGGTTTGCTCACGTTTTTGCAGCAGTCGGAATGAGGGGTTGCCTGCGTCATCAAATACGACAATCTCGCCATCCAGAACACAATCCCTCGCTCGAATGCTTGATGAAATGTCCAACTCTGGATATCGCGCCGTAATGTCCCGGTCCCGACGGTTGATAAATTTTATCCCCCCATCCTTGTAGCAGAGGGCACGGGTACCATCGAGCTTGGGCTCGTAGACATATCCTTCCCGGTCTAGGTCCTCCTCCTTGCCAGGGGAGGCGAGCATGGCCTTGTACATCAGCTCTCCAGGCTGGCCTTGAGGGCATCGAGCAGGTTGGACTCGGGGGTAGCCTTGACCACTTCCTCCACCATCACCAAGTGCTTGGCGTCCCGTTTGTCGATGGCCTCGATCAGCCGCTCCCGATAACGGTCCTTGAACTGGGAGAGGTCAAATGAACGGACCGAAAGTTTTTCGATGAGCTGTTCCGCCAGCTCCAATTCCTGCTCCCGTAGCTCAGGCCTTTCTCCCAGGTCTGGTATGGCCTCCATGGAGCGTACTTCGTCAGCGTAGTTCAAGGTGGAGAGCAATAGGCCAGGGCCGTAGGGTCCGATGACGCAGACATGTTCCCTTTCCCTCATCACAAAGCTGCCCACGGCCATCTTCATGGTACGCTCCAGGGTCTCTCTCAATAGGAAGAACGCTTTCTTTCCTGGCTTTTCCGGACCGAGGTAATAATGAGCGTCCACGTACACCCGGTCCAGTGCTCCTTGCTCCACGAATTGGACGATCTCGATCAGGTCGGACCGTTTCGGCCTCAGGGTGGACAGCTCTTGTTTGGAGAAGACATAGAACGCGCCCTCCCCAATGTCCACCCCCTTGACCACCTCCTCCCAGGGAACCTCGTGCTCCCCCTTTGCGCACCATCTTCGATACTCGATCGGGTTGCCGTCGGTTTCGTGGATGAGCTTGAACGAAACAGGCCTCTGCTCCACCGCCGAATATAACTTAACTGGGATGTTGACAAGACCGAACGACACCGCCCCATTCCAAATGGCTTTCATTACATCGCCCTCTGCATCTATTTCCTCGAAGACGTGATTAAACTTTTGGGCACAGCCATTATAGTTCGGTCTCGAGTGGGGACAGGGCGGGCCATTAATGGATCATTTGATGGGCCAGATGATCTCCGTCATCAGTTCCTCCTGGGACACCATCGTCGGGTCGTTCAGATAGTATTCCCACATCTGATCGGCCGGCTCCAGTCCTTTGGCCTTGATCCATCGCTCCACCGTCTCATAGGTCCTTACCAGGTCCATATAGGGCCCTTTGTGGATGGCTCTTGCCGCCCTCACCGCTGGCAATGTGAATGATCGGATCTTGTCCGTTCCGACCACCTCTCCCTTCACAGGAAAGCCGCAGTCGAGGTCCACCTCGCCATCGGACCATGAACGGTAGTACGCGAATGGGGGGCCAGTAATCTCCCAACCGTTCCTCTTCATCTCCATCCATATCTCTGAATAGGCGCCCCCTACGAACTTGGGGATATCGGACATCCTCACTCTGCCCTGGATGCTGACAGCGTGCCTCTCCTCTGTGCTTACCAATGTGACCTCGCTCATGGCCATCTATTGACCATCCATATAGACCGATATTAACCATTCTTGGAGAGATAACCGAAAATACCCTCGATGAAAAAGCGGACAACCATTAATATCGAGCGATTCTAAGCAGGGCCGAAGGAAGATGATGATCACGGATGGCGGTTACGGCATCATTTGGCTCCTCGGAGCATTCGATGTCGGCATTGGCGCGAGCCGAAAAAAGGTGAGCCTGGGCATCTGCCGCGCCACCAAACAACTGGCCTTCTTCTCTGATGGGCCGGGTGCACCAGCGCTCATGCATCTCAGCGTGATCGGGGGTAGATGTACTGAAGGCAATCGTTGCCTTTATTCCAACTGCCCGTCGAACCGCACCACCTGGTCCTCCTACCGGCTCGGCTCCGAGTTCGGCAGAGGGGTCAGGGCCCAGCAAGGATACGAGGGTTTGAAGGAGGTCCGTCGCCAGATGCACTTGGACCTCATCAGCATGGAAGACTATGGACATTGGGTCGATCAGATGGAGGACCAGGGAATGGGTTATTGCATCGAGCTGAGCCGGCCCTTGCTCTTCGGCCCATCTGCCCCGAAGGAGGGGCCGAGGGATCAGACCGCCTGAGATCGCTCAGAGCAGAGGCGACCTATTGTCCTCGGGGGCTCCCTTTGCCGCCACCACGCTATCTATCCTGACCAACATGACCGCCAACTCGGTGGCGGAGATTATCGTCTGTCTGGCCACCTTGTATGGCTCTAGGACCTCCATCTTCTCCATGTCCACCACCTTGCCGGTGAAGAGGTCGTATCCGGCGCGGGTGTCCCCATCCTTATGGGCCTTGCGCAGGTCTATGAGCACGTTGACCGGGTCCCTTCCGGCATTCTCGGCCAGCGCCACTGGGATGACCTCGAGCGCATCCGCATAGTGTTTTATCGCCAGCTGCTCCCTGCCTCCGACGCTGGAGGCGTATTCGCGAAGCCTCATGGACAGTTCCATGGCAGTGGCCCCGCCCCCGACGGAGAGCTTCCCATCCTCCACGGCCAAGCGGACCACGTTGAACGCGTCGTCCAAGGACCTCGCTATCTCGTCCACCACTTGGATGGTGCTGCCCCGGATGAATATCGAGACCGCCTTGGGGTTCTTGCATCCGGTCACGAAGGCATATTCCTTCTCCTCGTGCTCCCGGATGTTCACAAGCTCCGCCGCTCCCAAGCTTTCTTTCTCCAGCTCAGCGGCCTTGGTGACGATGTCCGCTCCCGTGGCCTTCGCCAGAAGGTCCAGGTCACCCTCGCTGATTTTCCGGAACGCCAGGACGCCGGCCTGGGCCAGGTCGTACTGCACCCGGTCATCGATGCCCTTACCGCAGAAGATGACGTTGGCCTTGCAGGCCTTGACGAAGTCCACCTGTTTGCGGAGCATCGCCTCCTCTTCCCTCATGAACGCCTTGAGCTCTTCGGGCTCGGACACCTCGACGTACTCGTCCACCTGGGTCTTGGCCACCTCCATCGGTCCACTGATGAGAGCGATGCGTGCCTTCTCGATATGGGTGGGCATGGCCCTGGAGACGGGTTCACGGTCGATGATCACGCCACTGACGAACTCGGTGGCGATGGTCGACGACCCCTGTCTCTTAACCACTTGGAGACTCTTGAGATCTACATGAAGGTCGCCGTTCCGTTTCTCTGCCAGAGCGCGCACCGCGTCCACCGCGATGACCGCCAGCATCTCCCGGTCCGCGCTCACAGCCTTGCTCATCATGGCGGTGGCTGCCACCTTCCTCATTCTCTTGACGTCATTATAATCGACCTTCAAGGAGAGCTCTTCCAGGTCGGCGAGGGCCTTCTCCTCCGCCATCTTGTATCCTTTCGCAATAACGGTGGGATGGATGTTCTTATCCACAAGATCGTCAGCCTGTTTCAACAATTCCCCGGCCAGGACGACCGCGGAGGTGGTCCCATCGCCGCACTCCTCGTCCATGGCCTTGGCCACCTCCACCATCATCTTGGCGGCCGGGTGGCTCAGTTCCAGCTCCTTAAGTATCGTGGCACCATCGTTTGTGATCTGCATGTCCCCGAGGGTGTCGACCAGCATCTTGTCCATGCCTCTCGGGCCAAGGGTGGTCCTCACCAAGGACGCTATGAGCCTCGCGGCTCGGAAGTTCTCATGCTGGGCGCCCTTGCCCTTCGATCTGTTGGTGCCCTGTTTTAGTACGTAAACCTGTGGATTGTTCGCTGCCAATGTCAATTCCCCCTAGCTATCGGAAGGCAGAATAACCATGGTTCTTTAAAAAAGAACGCTTCGTCCTCTATGATCCGATGTCCTTGGTCAGGACCAGAATCGATCATCGACTAATGATTTGGAACCATCGCTATTTCAGGCGTTCTACTGCTCGCCATCATCCACGATGGTTCAGATTTTTCCCACATTCTCAATTTTCAACAAGAGCCGTCTCAACGCCTCTCTCTCAATGTCGCGCTCCGTGTCTCCAGTCAGTTTCTCTAATTGATCGATTATCTCTCTGTCGGTCCAACCATGTATTCTTTCGTCCGGGTCCATAATGATCGAAATATTTGTTTAATTTCTAACATATTTCAATTTTTCTAATCAAACAGTTAAGAAATACGAATATTGTTATACATTATATTTATAATAACCTCAATGAATTAGATATTTGTCTAATTTCTTTTTAACATCGATAGGACAGGAACGAATAAGGGCCCCCCATCAAATCAGTCTCAAGGAAAGGACATCATCTGGGCGACTTCAACATCAATGCTATGGCACTAGCGATGGCCTTTGAATGCATTATGTAAGCGTAAGAAAAATGTTCAAAGGGGTTTAAGGAAATTAGAGCAGATGCTTGGCTCACTCACTGGGCTTTCCATCATAGTGCTCCTCATCAGCCATGGCTTGGGCTTTGGTGTGGCGCACCACCTTGTCCTGGTGCTCTGGCGGGGAGTATATGGTATAAAGGCGCAGGTCCTCCTTCTTCGATGTGTTGATGACATTGTGCAGTGCCCCCGAGGGGACGATGACCGCCACCCCGTCATGGACCTTATGCTCCACCTTGTCTATGACGACCTTGCCCTCCCCCTTTTCGAAGCGGAAGAACTGGTCCACGTCATCGTGCACCTCCTCTCCGATCTCCTCCCCGGGCTTGAGGCTCATAAGGACGAGCTGGCAATATTTGCCGGTATAGAGGACGCGACGGAAGTCAGTGTTGGCGATCGTATCCTTCTCTATGTTGCCGATAAAACCTTTTTTTGTCATGAACAAACCTCCGGACGCACGTGCGATGCACTGGTCGCGACAAGCGTTCGACAGAGCCACCTATATAAAAATTATCTGGGCTCGACATTACCAACCTCAATTTCCAGAGGCGTCCCTACGTCATCGGTTTAGCTCTTGATGGCGATAGCACATCACCAGGTGGTCGTTCACCATTCCGACCGCCTGCATGAACGCGTAGCATATGGTCGGTCCGACGAACCGAAAGCCCCGGCCCCTCAGGCCGTCGCTCATGCGCTTGGACTCGGGGGTCTCGGCCGGCACCTCCTTGAAGGAACGCCACCGGTTCTGCACCGTTCTACCTTCCACGAATCCCCAGAGATAGGCATCGAAGCTGCCATGCTCCCTCTGCACCTCGAGGACGCACTTCGCGTTCGTAATGGCAGCCTCGATCTTGCGGCGGTTGCGAACGATGCCCCGGTTCTGAAGGAGTTCTTCCACCTTCCCTTGGTCATATCTCGAGACCTTCTCGATGTCGAAACCGTCGAAGGCCTCGCGGAACGCATCACGCTTGCGCAGGATGGTGATCCAACTGAGTCCCGCCTGCATGCTGTCCAGGGTCAGGAACTCGAACAGGGCGCGATCGTCGTGGACCGGGACCCCCCATTCCAGGTCATGGTATGTGTTCATCAACGGGTCGTCCCCCCACGGACAGCGGTCCTCTCTCCTCATAGAGGCATCATGCACCTGACCATCCTTCTTCTTTTCGCAGAACGATGTTAGGTCCACCTTCGCCTCACTTCGCGTTCCGCCCTTTGAATAACGTTAAAAACCGAACGTCCAGAACATGATATCAAAGTTGAAAATCGCCCCGACCCCTTAATATATAGAACCTAGACCTCTTTTAGTGCTGTAGGTGCCCTGCATGCGGTATAAAGCGCTGTTACTGGTCATGATCGTCGTCGGAACGTCCTTGTTGATATTGGCCTCGGCTCCAAGCGAGGTGAAGGCAGCCCCTCACGACCCCATCTTCGTCGAGAGCGACGCTGAACTGGAATCGATGGCGGAGACCGAGGGCTGGGCCGGTTCAGGCAGCGCCGTCGACCCGTTCATCATCGAGAACTACATCATCGACGCCAATAATGCGACCAACGGCATCAGGATCAGGAACATCGACCATCACATCGTCATCAGGAACTGCGTGGTGCACAACACCTCGGACGATGTCTACATCCCTTCTGGGGACGGGATCTATCTGGCATCTGTGGAGAACGCCACCATAGAGGGCTGCGAGGTCTATGACACCTACGACGGTATCGGCCTCTACGAATGCAAGGACATCCTTGTCAAAGGGAATGTTCTCCACGACAACAGGGACCACGGCGTGGATGTGGGCAAAGGCTCTGGGGTCAGGGTGACCGAGAACACCTGTTCCAACAACTCCTTCTCTGGCATCTACATCTGGCTGCAGAGCAGCGCGTGCCGGGTGGACAACAACACCTGCGATCTGAGCGACGTCGGGATAATGATCAACAGCTCTCCGAACAACTTGTTGGAGGACAACTATTGCCATCAGAACCATGATGGGATCAGCTTGATAGCCAGCGATGGCTCGACGCTCAGGGACAACAACTGCTCGGACAATGAGGGGACTGGTTTCCAGATCCGCTCAGATGATGTCGCCATGTCGGGGGACGCGGGAACGAACAACTCCATCGCCATCGATATCCAGGACGCGCAGGATGTGCTGATCGAGAACGTCAACCTCACCGCCAACCAGTATGCGCTCTACGGGACGCAGCTGAACGGGATAACGGTCCGGGGCGGCAACTTCTCCTTCAATGAACAACCAGGCATATACCTGGCCCTTAGCCAGAACATCAGCACCGATGGGAACCGATTGTACAAGAACAATAACAACGGGATCTACCTCGACACCTGCTCGGACTCACTGCTGGGAGCGGACTGGGCCAAAGGTAACTCGGTCAACGGCATGATGCTCGCCCAGTGCACCAACGTCACCGCCGGCCCCACCTGCGTCGCCAATGTTCAGAACGGCGTGAGGATGGACGATTGCTTCGATTGTCACATCATGTCGGGGGATCTCTCATCGAACGCGCAGAATGGTGTCAGGGTGTTCTCCTCTGACGAATGCTCCGTGATGGATTGTGAACTATCCAACAACGATGTCGGCATCGCGATCGTTTCTAGCTCTGAGATCGATGTCGATGGGAACAACATCATCGATTGTAACACCGGAATATATTCCGAGTCGTCATCGAAGGACACGATCTCCCATAACCGGCTGAACACCTGTTTCGATGGGATCTGGGTGTTCCTATCGGACTACGAGATCATCCATGGCAACAACGTCACTGCCAGTACGGAGGATGCCATCGTCGTCATCAACAACGCCGACCATTGCGTCGTCGATGCGAACGAGGTGGGGGACAACGGCAACAACGGAGTCTACGTCTCCGGATGCCTAGGCACCAACGTCACGAACAACCTGGTCTATTCCAACGTCCTGCACGGCATGATCGTCCTCAACAGCCCACAGACCCTAGTGGCCTATAACCGCATCATCGATGTCGACCAGGATGCCTTGCGCCTCACCGCATCAGATAACTGCACCATCATCCACAATTTCATATCTGGGCAAAGCAACCGGGGGATATACGCGTTCAACAGCACTGGTGGGTCCATCTCGTTCAACGACATCGAACAACAGACCATCAGCCAGATAGCCCTGGACGGATGCGAGGGCCTCGTCCTGCAGCAGAACGACTGCCAGGGCGGTCTTTATGGGATCTATTCGATCAGCTCGCCGAACAGCACCATTTCCTATGGCAACATCTCCGATGCCGCCAACGCAGGCATCTACCTTTTCCAGTCCAACGGCTCGTCCGTCATCCGGGTCCGCGCAGAAGGTTGCGGGGTCGGTCTCTTGCTCGATGGTCTGGAAGATTGCGTCATTGCCGAGAACACTATCACCGACAGCGTCTCCTATGGCATATCCTTGGAGGACTGCTCTGACGTTCAGGTCTATGGAAACGCCCTGATCGACAACAACGGTGCCGACAACACATATGACGTCTCTCACATCCAAGCCTCCGATTCCTCCGCCTTGGCCAACCGCTGGAACTCCACTGGCACCCCTGGTGACTATGGCAATCTATGGTCGGACTGGTTGACCCCTGACGCGGACCTGGACGGATTCGTCGATGCACCGTATCTCCTTGCTGGGGGAGCGCAGGACAATGCCCCGTTGGCCGACGCTTCGGCACCAGAACTGCAGATCCTCACCCCAACGAACCTGGGCGCCCTGAACACCCAATATGCTCAGATAACCTGGCAGGGATGGGATAACGGATCGGGCATCGTCGGATACGGTCTGAGCTTCGATGGCGCCTCGACATGGGTGAACGTAGGCACAAATACCAGTTACCTTTGGGATCCGATATCGGAGGGGATCCACCAGATCAAGGTGAATGCCACCGACCGTGCAGGGCTGTACACGGTCGTCTCCGTCCTGTTCTATATCGACCGGACCGCCCCGGTGGTCACTTTCCTTTCGCCGGCCAACTTCACCCATACCAACCAATCCGTGGCAGTGGTGACCTGGTCAGGCAGTGACGCCACCACGGCGGTGGATCATTACAAGGTTAGGATCAACGACCATCCATGGACCAGCACCACCGACACGACCTTCACCACTCCCGCCATGACCGAGAGCTGGAACCAGGTGTGGATCAACGCCACCGACACCGCTGGTAACTGGGCCATATTCTACTTGCAGATATTCGTGGACACGGAAGGCCCCCAGATCGAGATCGTCTCCCCTGCCAATGGGGTCCTGGTCGGCGAAAGCACGGTGAACATCACTTGGACCATAGAGGACCTTGGTGAAGGGGTCGAGCTTTGCGAGATAAGCATCGACGCGGGTCCTTGGACCAACGTCACGGGGATGACCAGTTACATCGCGTCCGGTCTGACCGAGGGTCCGCACACGGTGCAGATCCAGGCCATCGATGGTCTGGGCAACGAGGCCTCGACAGGCATCAGCTTCGGGGTCGACCTTTACGCTCCAACCGTTTCGATAACCAGCCCGGCCAACAACACATCGATCGGCTCCGGTTCGGTAATGCTACAATGGACCGGGTCCGACAGCAGTGGGTTCGGGGTTGACCGTTACGAGGTCCAGATAGATTCCGGGACATGGAACGATCGCGGTAAGGACACCTCTTGGACCATCACCGGTCTTTTGTTAGGCGAGCACACCCTGAGGGTCAGGGCGTTCGACAACCTGGGTCGGAACTCGACGGACCTGGTGGTCGTGGTCTCCGATGATGAGGCCCCCTCGATAGGCATCGACAACATCGCAGAGGGACAGACCCTGACCATCACCAATATCAACGTCACCTGGACCGCTTTCGACAGCGGTTCGGACATAGCGCGCTTCGAGGTGCGCTTGGACGCAGGGGAATGGCAGGACCGCGGCTTGGAGCAATGGGCCGTCCTTGAGCTGACGGAAGGGATGCACAATCTCACCGTGCGCGGCTACGACCAGCTGGGCAACATCGGTCAGGACGTGGTGAACTTCAGCGTCGATGTCTCCGCACCGATCGTGGAGATCAACTATCCATCTGAGAACGCGGTGATCAACAACAAGACCGTTGAGGTCTTCTTCCTAGTGAGCGACCCCTCCGGCATAAGGTGGTTGAACTATACCCTGGACGGAGTGAATTGGACCCGGGTCAACTATCCTTCCGACCATGTGACATTGAACATTTCGGACGGTCCAGTGCACTTCGCTCTGAAGGCGATCGACCTCATGGGCTGGGAGCGGACCGCCTGGTCGAACTTCACGCGGGACTCTGCCGCTCCGGCAGTGACGGCCTACTCCCCGAACGGGACGTCCGTGCCCACCGGAAGCATCATAAGCGTAAGCCTGAACGAGGACATCCAGTCGGGCAGCTTGAAGATCCTGGTCGACGGCGTCGAGCAAACCTATACCGTTTCCGGCAGGACATACAACGTGTCCATTGCCTTGGTCCTTGGCCATACCTACACTGTCTCAGCTCAGGGCGGCACCGACATCGCCGGTAACCGGATGGGCAACTTCACTTGGACCTTCAGCACCCCGACCACCGGTACCATCACTGGAAGGGTGGTCGACTCCGACGGCGACCCGATAGAGGGCGCCTTCGTTCGTGCGGGAAGCTACAGTGCCATGACCAACTTCCAGGGCGAGTTCCTGCTCTCCTTGCCCCCGGGCTCATATAATCTGACCATCACCGCTTCAGGCATGGAGGACAGGACCGTGCCCATCGACGTTAATGGGGATGTGTCCTTGGGGGACCTGGACATGGATTCCTCGTCCGGAGGTATTGACATGTTGCTCATCGGCGCCATCTTGGCCGTGATCGCCGTGATAGCGGTAGCAGCATTCATGATCATTCGGCGGAAGAAGGGGTGAGCGAAGCCAAGGAAAATGCCGGTCCAAACACCTTCGATCTCCATTTTTTTATTTCGATCATGGATTTCCTTCTCACTGTAACACTGCGGTCGTCACCCCACAAATTTATAACCAAATTACTTACGCAGCGTCGATGCAGATCTCTGAGCATGTCCATGCACTTCGCATCCCGTTCAAGGTCCCTTTGAGCCCCACCTCGTCCCTGGAACGGTTCGTATATTGCTATACCATCTCTAGGGAATATGGTCAGCCTGGTCGACACCGGGGTGGCCGGGTCCGAGGGCATGATATTCGACCATCTGAGGGGCGTGGGACACGGTCCAAGTGAGATCAGGACGATCGTTCAGACGCATTCTCATCCAGACCATATCGGTTCCACCAAGGCCATCAAAGGCAGATCTCATTGTGATGTGGCGATCCATGACGCGGAGAGAAGGTGGCTGGAGGACATCGACACGCAGTTCGCAGAACGCCCAGTGCCAGGGTTCCATGATCTGGTGGGAGGATCGGTTCCGGTAGATCGGGCATTGAACGATGGGGACCATTTAGAATTGGGGGATGGCCTGACCTTGGAGGTCATCCACACCCCGGGCCATTCGTCTGGGTCGATATCCCTGTTCCTTAGGGAGGAGGGGGTGCTCATCACCGGGGACGCGGTCCCCCTGGTGGGAGAGATGCCGGTCTATGAGGACGCGACGGCCTCGATGAGGTCGGTGGAAAAGCTATTGGACATCGAAGGGGTCAAGGTCCTCTTGGGGTCCTGGGATGCGCCAAGATATGGAGACGAGGTCAGAAGGGTATTGAGTGATGCCCTCGGATACCTGGAAGATATTGACAGAAAGGTCAAGGAGATAGCAGATAGGGACCAAGAGTATCTCAAGCCTCGTACTTTGCAGAAAGGTCCTGGATGAATTGGGGATGCACCAGGTCCCTACACTACCGTTGGTGGCCAGGTCATTTCAGTCAAACCTTACTGTCATAATATGACGGACTTCATGACGAGTCATCTAAGCGCTGAGGGATCGGCTGGTTCGACCTACCCAAGGGCAAGCTCACCTTTCTAAGCAATTCCATGGTGGTACGACCTCGATCTGGAGGTCAATGGGTCTCATAGGTGACATCTGTCCTGGTGCTGGTCGGAGGTATGAAGTATATGGAGAAATCCTTGTCGTCGGCCATCTGCTTCGCCTTCCTCTCAACGAAGTAACGGATGCCGCCCGAGGTCACGACCTTCCGGTCCATCACCACGATCCACTTCCTTGGATACTGTTGTATCAGGTCCTCGAAGTGCTCCTCGACCCATTGATCGTTCAACAGGTCCTCCTTGCTCTCCTCCCTTTCCTCACCAGTTTCCAGAGACGTACCCCCTCAAACGAGATGATTCATCATTGCACCTAATGGATATTAATGATTTCAGGGACCGTGAATTTTTAAATGATGACAACTGCAGGATCAAATGCTCGAGTTTGATCGATCCTCAATGGAATGGCACGGACCATCTGCCAAAGTGCTAGCTGAGGAAACGCTCACTTGCATAAACGTCGTCCAACCCCAAATGCGCAGTTCCGACCTGAGCCAGTGATCAACCGCGAAAAGGATTGAATTATAAATATAAAATAAATTTCTGGATGAGAAGATGAGTGGGCCCGGTCGGATTCGAACCGACGACCATCGGGTTATGAGCCTGACGCTCCACCGGACTAAGCTACGGACCCAGGTTGGGCCTCCTTATCCCTAAGCCCGATATAAATGTTTTTTACGGATTGGCATCCATCGCAAACATCGATATGGGCCAAGAATGACTGGAGCCAACGATTCATTTATCTAGGGGCGGGTCCAAAGCCAGGTTATCATTACATATCGAGGTTCGAAGGTACATTGAGCTCAGTCTCGAAATGGCCATCATAGGTCCGAGGGAAGGTCCTGATAACATGAGCGTGAAGAAGGAAGTAAAGAAGGCAGCAAAAAAGGACAAAGCCAAGATAGTGGTGAGCAAGGGTGGGCCCCTTCTTGTGTCCGGTGATGTTCCATTGAGCGTCCAGAGGATCGTGCTCAAGGACGGCGAGCCATATGCTTGGGAGGAGGACCTGGTTTTCGACACCCCGGAGAGCTACACTCTCTGTCGCTGTGGGGCCTCTCATAACAAACCAGCCTGCGATGGGTCCCACACTAAGATCCGATGGGACCCAGAGGAGAGGGCGAGCCGGGAACCGTTCATCGATAGGGCCGAAGCCACGGAGGGACCGGACCTGGCATTGAGCGACGTGGACGACCTATGCTCCTACGCGCGATTCTGTCATAGGGGGGAGGGCATATGGGACCTGACCGAGGAGTCCGACGACCAGGAGAAGCGCAAGATGGCCATCGAGATCGCCGGCAATTGCCCCTCTGGCCGTTTGGTGGTTTGGGACACAAAACTGGTCAAGCAGATCGAGCCCAAGTTCAAACCCTCGATCGCCGTCACCGATGACGAACTGGTAGGGACTACCGGACCATTGTGGGTAAGGGGGGGCATACCGGTAATATCCTCAGACGGGTATCAATATGAGGTCCGCAACCGCATGACGTTGTGTCGTTGCGGGCGGTCCGAATCGAAACCTTTCTGCGATGGTAGCCATCTTGAAGAAGCCAACGAAAGGGAGGAGCGTGAGGAGAAGCCTCGTTCCTGAGCGCTAGGAAACCCCTCTACACCTTTCCCAATTCCTTCTCCAACCGGTCGGCGATGCTGCCCAGGACCTTAACCCGGGCATAGCACTTATCGTTGGAGGGGACGACAAACCATGGCGCGGCCTTGGTGTCGGTGCGGACCAGCATGTCGTTCACGGCCTGCACGTACTGGTCCCACTTATCCCGGTTGCGCCAGTCCTCCTCGGTTATCTTCCATTGCTTCCGAGGGTTCTCTTGACGTTCTTGGAAACGTTTCATCTGGGTGTCCTTGTCGATGTGGAGCCAGAACTTCATGACGATGGAGCCCTCGTCGTCCAGATGCTTCTCCATGTCATTGATCTCATGGTAGGCCCGCTTCCATTCCGGTTCCGAGGCGAACCCTTCCACGCGCTCGACCAGAACCCTTCCGTACCAGGAGCGGTCGAACAATATGGTCCGCCCTTTCTTGGGCATATCGCGGTAGAAGCGCCATAACCAGTGATGCTTGCGCTCCACCTCGTTCGGCGGTCCCAACTGGCGCCACCTGGTAGGCCCTTGGGTTCAATGGGTTGGTGAGGCGGAGGATGATGCCGCCCTTTCCAGAGGCGTCCCAGCCCTCCATCACCAGCACCAGGGCCCGGTCGGAGTTGTAAAGCTTGCATTGGAGCTTGCGGATCCTGTCCTGGAGCCTGTCCAACTGGTCCTTGTAGACATCGACGGGACAGGTCCGACCCAGGTCCACCTGCTCCAGCCTCACCGTGCCGTTCCCCAAGGGACTCGGGCAACAGGCTCGCCCCACCTATCCTTCGGACCGTAGGGTTTTCGACCACCGGCCGCAGGTTGGTGCTTATGGCCTCCAATATCTTGAGGTTAACCTCCACCTCGTCCTCCGCCTTGATAACGTTCCAGGGAGCGAAACCGAAGTCCGAGCCCTGCGTCACCTTCTGCCAAATGGTCTGGGCTTGGTCGAAGTGCTCCAGCAGCTCATCGCCGTTCACATGGTCGACGCGCTTCTTGCAGAAATCCTCCGCTTCCTTCTCGATGACCTTGCGCAGGTCCTTCTTCTCCAGATTGAGGAAGAACTTGAGGAAGACCGTGCCATCCTGAGCATGCTGCTCCTCCATGGTGCGTATGGCCCAAAGCCTCCGGTCCAGAAGGTCCTTGTTGGCATGTTTGAAGTTCTCGTACACGGTCCAGAAGTACCAGGAGCGATCGAAGATGCTGACGCGCCCGGCAGGGGGCATGCGGCAGTAGTAGCGCCACAGGAACGGCCTGGCCTTGTCGTCCTTGGTCGGTTCGGCCATATAATGGAGGTCGAAGCCCCGCGGGTCCAGGGAGTGGATCAGGTTGTTGATGTGCTCCGCTCGTCCCCATATGTCCCAGCCCTCGAATACGATGACCACTGGTATGTTGGACGCCCGAGCCTGGCGCTGCAGACCGCCCACCTGGTAGTGGAGCTGCTCCAACGCCTCCTTCCTGTTCTTGCCGTTGCCATTGCCGTTCTTGCCGTTGCCCATGGTCGGTCCTAGCTGGCCTTAAAAAATATCTAAGGTGCGTTATATATATTTGGAGACGGTTGGCCAGTATCGATAGCGATAAAATTTACGGAATTGGCGCCCTATAACGTAATAAAAAGAGAGGTCGGACCCTATGGTCGGCTTGGTTCAGCCCCACCGGTCCGTGTCCAATTCCTTGCGGATCTCGTTGACGTCCAGGATCTCCTCACGATCGACAAGCGCCATGCCGGCCTTGTCCACCGAGACCTCCACCACCAGGATCTTGTTGGGATGTTTCAGGTCCACCGTGCCCTTGTTGACCGGGTCGGTCAACCTGATGATCAGCGACTCGTAGTTGATGTCGCAATGCCGCTTGTGCAGGTGCATCTTCCACCGGTCGTGCGGCTTGATGCCCTCCGCCAGCTCCCTGACCTTATCCGCCATGCATGCCTCGTCCGACGATACCCAACACTCTATAGGGACCCAGTGGTAGGTGAAGACGAACGCTCCCGGCTCGTTCTTGCACAACGATCTTAGCGCGGCGAAATACAAAGCATCAATCCGTTCAGCCCAAGTGAGTAGGCTCGAAGGTGCCTAGTGGGGCAGAGGCCCACGGCATCAAGTAAAGGCACCTTTATTTCTGGCAGGGTTTTTATAGCAAACGTTGTCATCCATCGGCGATCGGACCATGGACGAGGAAGCACTTTATCAGGCCATTTTCAAGAGGAAATCAGTTAGGAACTATGAGAAGGCCCAGCTGGACGCAGCGACCCTATCGGCATGGACGCGTTCCTTAAGACGATCAGACCGATGGTCCCAGGTATCCAGACCGAGATGAGGGTCGTCGACAGTTCCAAGGTCAAGGGAATGTTCAAGGTCGACGCGCCTCATTTCCTGGCGTTCTTCTCCGAGGTCAAGGAGGGCCATCTGACCAACGCCGGTTTCATGCTCCAACAGGTCGACCTCCACCTCTCCTCCACTGGCATAGGCAGTTGTTGGCAGGGCGGTCCTAAGCCGGTGAAGGGAGTCGTTGGTCCGCCCGGCCTCGAGTTCATCATAGCATTGGCGTTCGGAAGACCGGCCGAGGGGCATCAGAGGGGCGATATGTCTGAATTCAAGCGGGAACCATTGACGAAGATCGACATCCATGATGGGTCGGACCAATATCTGGAGGCGGCCCGACTCGCGCCTTCGGCCATGAACAATCAACCCTGGTACTTCTCTCGGAACGATGGCACGATCGAGGCGTTTAGCGCCAGATCGATTATGCTCAGCAAGATGAACCACATCAGTCTTGGGATCGCGCATTTGCCACATATGGTTGGCCGCTATGCACGATGGTAAGGACGTCGAGTTCACAATCGGGGGATCGCAGGTACAACACCCCCAAAGGGTTTCGCGAACGAGTGGTCCTACGATCAGGTGATGGACGGCCCACTCATCACTAGCCTTCCCCCGCAGAGGGGCCGGGTTGACTCTAGGCCCTTCCCTATCATCATCGTGAAGGTTCAAAGGTCCCTGGACGCTTGGATCAATTTTGGACTGCTCTGGAAGGCCAATGAAGGAATGGATGGCAAAAAGAGACCGAGAAGACGACCGCCGATAGGGAACGGTGTACGAATTTTGAAAGGGCAAAAATCGCCATTCACCCAGTAATCTTAAAATCGTCACCGCGAAGGTCTCCACCTTTTTTTGCCATCCATCTTCTAGAGGCCCCTTCATTCCGTTGACGGTGAGGCTGAGGGGGTCGACCGCCTTGGTCATTCCCACCTCCTTCAGATCCTCCTCCATGGCGTTCAAGACCTTGCCCGAGTTCTTCTCTGGCCCCCCCTTCTCGATCATGTGGGTGACGGAGAGGGCATACCTGCCGCCCTTGTGCGGGAACTTCTTCATGAATTTGTTCATCTTTCCAGGCAGCCCACCTATATGTGTGGACGAGGAGAATACATAGAGATCGGACAAAGGCACTTGCTCTGGTCCAGCTTCCTCCACGTCGAACAGAAGTACTTCATGACCCTTCGCCTTCAGGAGCGTGCTGAGTTGCTCCATCGCGGTCTTGTTGTTGCCATACTTGGTGAGATAGGAGATGCTAATCTTTGACATGATGAAATCATAGCACCTAGTGCCGATATTAATTGTTCCTTACTGAATCGGTCGACATCACCAATGGTGGTCAAGGGATGGACCATCGATATCAATCGCTTGTGCTCAAAGGGAAAGAGTGCAACCTTATCGGTCAGCATCACACGGCAATCCAGCCATCTGTGTCTCAAAAAGCAAGATCTCCACCCTCATAGATCCTGACCACGACCGTGTGCGCCTCTCCCACCGACCCCACCTCTTCCCCGGTGCAGCTATAGGCGTTCGCTTCCAGATATGCGCCGGGATGGGAGGCCAATGTCCTCCATCTCATCGGTAGGGACGAAACCCTCTGGTACGTAGTAGCGCTTGGATGGTTTCCTTTTCGAGACATCGGATAAACCTAGGTTCATATGGTTATAGAAATGTTGTTGGGGAAGGCGAGGCGTTGCGAAATTGCGCCATCCACCCCGATGTATGCGTCGGTTCCCGTTATAAAAAACGAAACACAACACAAAATAATCTTCATACTATCGATTAGTTACAATTTTTAACGAGTGTCATCTTCATCCCATATAATAAAACTCAATCCTTAACCAATAAATATTCATTATTTTCGTATCGCCACACATGAAGGAGATCAAGGGCAGCGAGGAGCATCGATGCACCAGTCGCGAAGGTGTGGGGGGTGCTCACGGATTTCAATGCACACCCAAAATGGAACCCATTCATCACTCAGATGTCCGGGGAACTGAAGGAGGGGAGCATCCTCGATGCGGTGGTAAGATCCCTGGAAGGAAGGACACCCAGTTCAAGTCGAAGCTGGTAAGGATGGTGGATAAGCAGGAAATGTTGTTCAAGGGAACCATCATGAAAGGTATGCTGACCGATGATCATCTGTTCACAGTCGAGTCCTTGGGTGAGAACAAGACCAGGATGTTCCAGAGCATTGCATTCAAGGGCCTGATGTCATCCCTCGCGGGCGGGACGATCAGGGACGCACAGAAGGGTCTGGACATGATAGAACTCGGCGGCGAAGGTACGATCTGAGGGAACCGGAAAGTAACCACATCTTAGACAGCATCAGAGTTTGGTGGAAACAGGGTTTGCCAAGAGATCGCGATGGACCATTTTGACCACGGCATAGCCCTTAACCCATGATTTTACAGTCGTATCGTTCTTTGTGCGGCATTTGACAAAGGTATTATATTAACGGGTATTAAATGATTAATTGAGGTAATGAAAATAATAGAAACCTGGAGGCGACATAAATGACCGACATGCAAGCGGGACAAGCGACCAAAGCTGTAGAGGGATGCAGGTATCATCCTGACCATCTCCCATCGACCAGACCTATCTTCGAGAACATCGATGTGACGTCGAATAGCAGGGTCCTTGTCATCGTACCCCATGTGGACGACGAGATCATGGGCTGTGGTGGAACGATCTGTGAGATCACCAAGAGAGGTGCGCACATCAAAATTGTGCACATGCGCGTCTGCCGCGACGCCCAACATGAGCTGCACCAACGGCGTGGTCAAGATGGACCGAGGTGAGGTCGAAGTGGCGCTGAGAGCCCTGAAGCGCGACGACTGCGAATGGTTGGACGTCGACAGCACCGAGGTGCACTGCAACAGGGTCGTCTGCTCAAGGTCAAGGATATCATCCATTCCTACGAGCCAGATATCATCTTCATCCTGCTACGTGGAGGCACGCGCGACTATATGCACACCGCCGCCATGGTGGCCATGGGGTTGGAGACTACCTATCATATGAGGTGCTATGGCTATGCCTATGAGGGAGTCAGCAGCGGACGTGCTGGTGGACATCACAGCCTCCATTGAGGATAAGATCGAGGCGGTGAATGAGAGACGGTGGCAGGTCAAGGTCATGAACGATGAGGACCACATCAGGACCCTCGACGGATACGCCTTATCCAGCAAATGCGACGACCGGTATTGCGAGAGGTTCAACATCTACTCGCGCGAGATGTATGTCCAGATCGCGAGAAGCTGGGATTGATCTCCTGACCCTCCTGAAGAACGATGACTGGATGATGCAATAGAGTTGGGGTAGGCATTCTGTTCAACAGAGGACGATACCTCCGCCGTATGAACCATCAAATATTCGCCTATCTCTTCATCCATGGCGGTATGGGACAGTTTTTTCATCCAACAATGCCATGGAAACCTATCTGGAGATGCCATCTCAGGGATTCCTGGGTACAGGGTCACCTCAGAGCTCTCAGGAACTCCTCTACGGGCATCGCAGGCATGGTTACGGTCTCCAAGGTCCCTCTCGCTCCCAGCTCCACCATGACCTTCAGTACCGTCTCGTTGTCTGGGGCCTCCAGAATATTGAGGAAATCGTATTTTCCAAGTAGGGCGTATTGCTCCACCACCTTAGCCCCCATCTTCTCTATCTCCTTGTTCACTTCTCTCAGGCGTTCCGGCTTTATCTTCAGAGTCTCCCTTCCTTCGGCCGTGAGCCTCGATAATACCATGTATTTCGCCATTTGTTCAACTCCTAGGTGTTCTTTGGGCTCCGAGGGCATATTTTTTTCGGAGGAGGCAGGTTCAGGCATCAGGGACGATCGTATGGACGAAGTGCTCCAATTTATTGGATCAAGGATGAATATGAATGGAAGATGGTTGCAAGGAGGTTCCCGTTCCTCCGGTAAGTAGATGGTCAGATTGGAAAATATAGGTGAGGAGAGCCGGTTCGTCACATTGGAGGGGTTACTGGCTCTAGGGAA
Source organism: Methanomassiliicoccaceae archaeon (assembly GCA_963806355.1). Classification (GTDB taxonomy): domain Archaea; phylum Thermoplasmatota; class Thermoplasmata; order Methanomassiliicoccales; family UBA472; genus JACXTP01. Next base: position 217,473 of record CAWDXN010000009.1, read on the forward strand.
AAACGCATGATAATTAGACTTGTGAGCGGCGTTATTTTTTTATTATATTGTTATAATTATTTTATAGTTTAATTAATAAAACCAAAAGATAAGTGGGAATGGTTTCAGAGGTTTTCTATCAGGTCGAAATTGCTATCTGGTCAATTCGACAACGATATTGACCGTGGAATCAGGAGTGACCATCTTAATAAGGATGTGGCCCACCATCCAAACATCATTGACGGTCTGACCCGCCCCAGACTGAGTGGTCCAGGTGTAATGATCCGCGGTTACGTTCCCCCACTTTGTCGATAGCGCATCTGTTCCGTGCGACGTCAATGCACCAGTGGTCATTCCGAATGACGTGTCGTTCGCTGGAACTGATAGCTCGGCACTGGTTGAATAGACCCTCGCCGAATCATAATAAGTCCGATTGATGGTTATCCAATCCTCATCAACATGCACCACGGTGTTTCTCTGGTAGGTCTATACATCCCCTAAGGTGGTGGTATTTGGTTCCGCCATCGACCAGGACCATTCCACATAGTCACCGGAAACATAGTATGAGTCAGCATCATCCTCACTACCGTCATCCGATTCCCAGAATAGGAAGTAGAAAACCCCTAACAAAGCAACCGCCATGATCACCACCATAACGATCATAATTCCCCGGCCCATATCTTCCTCCCCCCATCCAATGAGCATTTCAGAATATGAAAATATAAAACCTTGTCCAAATGGGAAGGAATGAAAAACGGCTCAACCATGGAGCCGAGACCGAAGATGTTTCTTCCACCTAACGGAGCTGTCCAGCCGCCTGCAGCTCTGCAGTGATCTTGTCGACCGCTTCCTCGACGTCATGGGGCTTCCTGGCGCCGGTGCAGACCAGCTTTCCCGAGCCGAACAGCAAGAGCACTACCTTCGGAACGTCCAACCGATAAACGAGGCCAGGGAACTGCTCCGGCTCGTACTCCACCCGCTCCAGGCCGAGCGTGATGGCGATGGCGTTCAGGTTGATCTTCTGTCCCAGGTCGGAGGAGGCGACGATGTTCTGCACCTCGATCTTAGGCTCGGTCTTGATGCGTATGCCGGCCTTCTCGATCTGCTTGACCACGTTCTCGATGGCCATCTTCACCTGGTCCAGGCTCTTGGCTCCAGTGCATACGACCTTGCCGCTGCGGAAAAGCAGGGTGGCGGTCTTCGGTTCCTTCATGCGGTAGATGAGCCCAGGGAACTGCTCCGGCTCGTACTCGGAACCATCCAACGATATGGCCAATGCTGGCAGGTCAAGCTCGATCCCCAAGGAGGTGGAGGCCACCACGTTCTCTATCTTGAATTTGGAAATAGGAACACCTTCTATAGGCTAATTTATATACCCATATTTAAGGGACCTCCTTTTAGCCGTCCCTTTTCGCGATGACTCAATGCCGGTATTGCACGAGTAATAAAAGGGATGGCACCAACACACATTATCTTTAAGTCAGAGGGCTACCCGTATTTCACAAATGCAAAATAAAGAATGTCACCTTTTTTTAATCATAACATCATATTATGTTGGGGGATTCGGTTGGAGGAACGGTGGCGAACGCCGGATATGCACGAACGGGACTGACGACCTCGAGCAATTCCGAGCTATTCCGCTCCCCATACGGGCTCAAGATATCATATCGATGGTATCGCCGTTCTAATATCTTCCTCTTCGTTTTCTTTTTGATCTGGACGATCCCATCCGTTTTTGCATTATCTCTAATGCTCGGCGATGCCATCTCGTCCGGTGAGTTGGGCTGGGGTTTGCTTCTCTAATCCCCTTCATTGCTTCTCGGGTTCATTTTCCTATATTGGGGTTTGGCTGGCCTAATCAACAGTACCGTCATCGACATCCAGGATGGCAGATTAACGAATCAGTCAACATCCATTGCCCTGGTTCGGAGCCGAGAATTCAGCACTGTCGATGTGGAGCAGGTATATGTCAAACCGGGATGAGGGCGAACGAACTTGGCCAGGACAACACAGTAGATCTTCGCACCTCGATGATGAAGTTACGTGACGGAAAGGAGGTCAAACTCGTCCCAGCATGAGTCCATCTGAACTCTGCCCGAGATTGAGAAAGCATGGTCGAATCGACATTACACATCTGCGATAAGAGGGTCGAGGGGGAGTGCATCGAATCGGCGACCGACCGGGCTTTGAGGCAGATCGATGTTGAAGGCTCAGGACCTATCATCCATGACCAAGGCCCACTTATCGATGACAGGCACCCTCAACCCATCCTGGACATTGACCTCCTAGCGATGACGGACGAACGATCGCCACATTCGCTCCCCGTAAGGGGGTGGGCGTCAATCGTCCGCTTCTCTATCACCGCCACGATCGTCGTTGGATATGTTCACGTTGATTTTTTTCCTCGAATCCTCGTCCTCGGGCGGCGATTTCCGTTGCAATTATTGTTCATCCCCGTGGTATGTGTCATCATCTCCTCTTCGCCTATCGTACCATGGGCACCCGGATCTACACCACGAAGATGCGGCAGGTTCCAGTACCGTTCAAGGAGACGAAGGGCGCACTCAACTCCATAGGGTTTGATTGCATCGACGTGAACGATCGGTCCTGTCATTTCACCGCTGACTCCGGAGTGATACAGTATGGTGATGGTGACAGCTATCGATTCGTAAGTGGTGCTAGCTTACGGGCAGCTCCGCAAGGCACAAACATCCTGAGGGCCGACCTTCGTGATGTCAGCGTCATTCTTTTCGAGGGCAAGGCAGTGGAAACACCAAACCGATAGTCGTAATAAAGGATGATAGCGGTCCCAAGACGGCCCAGGCGACGGTCTATCTGACCAACATCGAAGGGAAAGAGCGACAAATGGACCAACTCACCGGGTTCGCCGTCCAGATCTTCATTTATCAAGACAATCCTCAATTCTACATTTGATGCTCTAGGGAAAGAACCATGGTTCGATCCTATTGATCGCTCGTTACGCGATCCCATTTCGAATGGATCGGACTAAGCGCGATACTTTTTAAACGATTGAAACAGCTGCCCGACCGTGGACGAGATCGACATTGCCCTGTGTCGCATGCTCATGTGGGATTCAAGGCTCACCTATTCGGAGCTGGCGGAGGCGGTGGGCGTCAGCGTCCAGACGGCGCATCGGCGCATTAAGACATTGACCGAGCAAGGGGTGATAGAAAGTTACGAGGCATCCGTTTCCCTCCCAGCGGTCAATGGAGTATGGGTAACGGTCTTCGGGACTATCCAAGGCGGACTCGGTCGAGACAACGGTGGCAGCTTTGGCCAAGGATGATCGCACCGACATGGTCTTCATTGCCAGCGGAAAGATGCTCTATGTGCACGGCGCCTTGAGGCGCATCACCGACCTGGACGGTTACGTCCGGTTCGTCCAGAAGGCCGGCTCGATGCCCGATGCTCAGATCGGGATAATGGGGGAGGTGCCCCAGGTCCCCCTCAGCCTGGAGCGCCCGGTGCTCTATCCTCTGGACCTCAAGATCATCTCGGCATTGAAGCACGATGCCCGACGCCCCACGGCGGAGCTGGCCGAGGAGCTCGGCGTGGCCCCTCGAACCATCACGCGGCACATCGAGAGGATGAGGAAGGAGACCTTGGTGCACTTCGGCCTGCCATTCCGGCCAGAGGCCACCGGCGACACGTTCGCCATGGTCCACCTCAAAGTAAAGGAGAGCGTGGAGAAGGAGAAGGTGGCCCTTGGCCATGGTCAAGCACATGGGATCGAGCAGCATCATCAGCTACTCCTTCGGCAACATCCCTGATCTGGTGCTGTGCATCGTCTGGACCCGTAACGTGAAAGAGCTCAGGGAGATGTGCCAGGACTTGGGTTCGGAGAGGCGTGTTCCGTTCCGTGGACCCGAACATCCTGCTCGATGCGAGCTATTGCCACTCTTGGCTCTTCCATTATGCGGATGACAACTTGAAGAAATAGCTGGCCGAAGTAAAGATGTCCATTTTCTTCCCATGCCTTCGAGATAATCTCTAATCTTCAGGTGTTTCCCCTTCCCTTTCTTCTCGCTTCGGTTGAAACAGAAAAGATAACCATGGCTGCGCTCGGTGGTTCAAGGTGAATTACTTTGAAGATCACGCAAAGATACGAACTCGGGCTCATTGCGGTCGTGGCACTGTCCTTACTTCAGGCCGGTCTACGCATCGTGTTGGGCCTGATGATGACCGGTGCGCTCGGTGAGAGCGCCCAGAACACCCTGAACGGAGCCATCGAAGGTCAGGTTGACGATTGGGTGCTCGGTTTCAACACCGTCATGTTCCTGACATTGGGCGTTCTTGGGGCCGTCTTCGCGGTGGGCCTGCTCGGCCACGCATCCTGGGCCTGGTACGGGACCAGTCACCGTCAGCTCCGTGACGATCATCTACGATGCATGGGCCATGATCGCCATCCAGCCCACCGCCATCCTGGGCATGGTGCTGCCAGCGGTATTCATCGTTTATCTGCTATGGAAGAGGACCGACTTCGGAACAACGGGAGGTGAGCTGCGATGCGAGCATTGGTAGCGTTCGGAACTAAGTACGGATCCACCGTCAAGGTGGGAGAGGAGATCGGCCGGGCGCTCAGGGGAAAAGGCCTGGAGGCAGAGGTGGTGAACCTTGATGAGCGCAAGGTCAAGGACCTCGCACCATATGACCTGGTAGTGGTGGGCAGCGCGGTGATCATCGGCAAGTGGACCAAGGGGGCCAGGACGTTCCTGGAACAGAACCAGGGTGCATTGAGAGGTAAGAGGCTGGCCATGTTCGCCTGCTGCGGCGATGTCCTTGCCGAGTCCAAGGAACGCCGTGAGGGCGCCAAGGCTCGTTATCTTGACCAGGTCGGTGACGGAGTAACGACCTGAGCCCCATGAACACCGCCCTGTTCGGAGGTGAGCTGGACTTCAACAAATACGGGTTCCTCATCAAGGCGGTCCTCAAGGACGACCGCAGGTACATCGAAAGTGGAGGCGTCGACCTCTCGAAACCTTATGACTATCGGGACTGGGATGCGATCCGGGCCTGGGCGAGGACCGTGGCGGAAGAGGCGCAGAGGATGTACCGCTACCGAGATAATGGACGGTAAGATCGAGGTGGAACAATGATGGGATCCAAAAAGGTTAAGTTCGCATTGCTGACCTGGGCGATAGTCGCCCTCTGCGCCATTGCCAACGGGACCTTCCGGGCCTTCGTGCTGCAACCAGTGTTCGGCGAGACAGTAGCGAGGATGATAAGCTGCTTCATGCTGATCACCATCCTTCTCTTGATCTCTCATTATTCCTTGAACCGGACCAAACTGAGGTTCAGTGACCAAGAGCTCCTGGTCATCGGGACGATGTGGTTAGCGCTCACCCTGCTCTTCGAGTTCGGTTGGGGCCATTTCGTAATCGGGAGGTCATGGGACGAGCTGTTGGTCGACTATGACATACTGAAGGGAAGGCTTTGGGTACTGGTCCTGGTGTTCACACTCCTCGCCCCCCTCATCACGGGTAGGTCCCTTAGGAAGAAGGCGACAACCCAGAAGCAAAGGACCGCTTCGTGATCAAACCTTTTAATTATATTTCATTTCCGACCCAGTGCCGTCGCTCGATCAGTCGCCTGGCCAATTACACCTCGCTTCCATCAGCAATGACCGTCAGGGTTTTATCGGTCGTCCGTCCATGATCTGCTTATGAAACAAGAGATGGGCCCTTTGCTTGCCCTTTACCCCATGCCCGTGACCTTGGTCGGGTCGATGGTCTCGGGAAGACCGAACTATTGCCCCATCGCTCACGTAGGGATATTGAACTTCGGAAAACCACAGTACATCTCCGTTGGGCTTCACCGTTCTCATCATACGAACATCGGCATAATCGAGAACAAGGAGTTCAGCGTCAACCTTCCTAGTGCCGACCTTGTGGTGGCCACGGACCACCTGGGCCTGGTCTCCGGGGACAAGGAGGACAAGAGCGCGGTTTTCCGGACCACATTTCGGGACATTGAAGAACGCCCCCTGATCGCGGAATGCCCGATCAACATGGAATGCCGATTGTACCAGACCTTGGAGATCGGCTCCCACGAGATCTTCGTGGGAGAGGTGGTACAGACCCATGCCGACCCATCCGTCTTGAGCGATGGCGCCATCGACATCAAGAAGCTGGACCCGCTGCTGTTCGACATGAGCACCAAGGGCTATTGGACCGTGGGGGACAATGTGGGCAGGGCCTGGAACATCGGCAAAGGGTACCGTAGGTAAGCCTATCCCGTTCGATCTAAGCTAGACCCTGGCGGCTAGGTCCTTGCTGCTTTCCGGGCACCACCACTTTCGATGCTGATATCGTCCAGCTTGGATTCCATCCCTTTCCCGAGGAGCTGCGGGGAACGAGCTCCTGTCACTATGAGCAGGACCTTGATGGTCCTATCCAACTCTGGTTCGATGGTGCATCCCCATATTATCCTCGCGCCCGGGCTGACGCTCTTGGTCACGATCTCGCCGCCTTCTGCGCCTCGTCCACGGTCATGTCCGGACCGCCGATGACGCGAATCATGGCCCCCCTGCTTCCCTTGAGGTCCACATTGCCTAGCAAGGGCGAGTTCAAAGCCTCCTGCATCGCCCTTTCCACTCGCTCACCTGGCTCATCTGACTCCCCTATGCCCACGAAAGCCATGCCCCCCTCGTCCATGATGGTCTGGATGTCCGCGTAGTCGAGGTTGACCAGCCCTGGTTTGGTGATGATCTCGGTGAGGCCCTTGATCGTTTGCATCAGCACCTCGTCCGCCACCTTGAAGGCCGCCTCCACAGGCATCCTCGGGACCATCTCCAGTAGCTTGTCGTTCATGATCACGATGGTGGTGTCGCACATCGCCGTCAGGCGGTTCAGCCCGGCCAACGCGTTCTCCATGCGCACATTTCCCTCGGCCCGGAATGGCAAAGTGACCACACCGATGGTGAGGGCGTTCATCTGCTTCTTCGACATCTCGGCCACATATTGGGCCGACCCAGTCCCTGTGCCCCCCCCCATCCCAGCGGTGACGAACACCATGTTCGCCCCGGTCAGCACGTCCCTTATCTCCCGGGCGCTCTCCATCGCCGCCTGCTCCCCCACTCGGGGTATGGCCCCGGCGCCGAGTCCCCTCGTCGTCGCCTTTCCGATGAGGACCTTGACCGGAACCTGAATGGAAAGGAGGTGCTTGGCGTCTGTGTTCAGGGCGTAGAACTGCGCTCCGGTGATACCAGCCGCAACGCATCTGTTTATCGTGTTGCAACCAGCGCCCCCGCAGCCGACGATCTTTATGCAGACCGAGAGCTGTTCGGCGATCCTTCTTATCTCGTCATCCGTCTGCGAACCTCCCGCTGGGGTCGTCGCGATGGGCGACTGCAGTGGGACGCTCGACGTACTGGCTTTGTCTAATGCTACATTGGTCGATGGACCGGTCATTGTGCATCCCGGAGATTATATTCCATTGATGCGAATATAAATCTACCTGTGGTACCGAAGGAGGGGGCATCAACGCCTTTGGTCCATTCGAGCCTCCAGGGCCGAAAGCGAAATGACCTTGGTCCGTCAATGTTAAACCACGACGGCATATCGTCGCCGTCGTCAAGGGAGCGATATAATGAGACCGGCGTTGTTGGTGATCGACATCCAAAGGGCATGGCTTGAGACTAGTGAAGGACTAAGGCAGAGCCTGGAGAGACGCCTTGGCACCATCAATGCGGCCATCGCCTTGTTCCGTGAACGGGGCATGCCATTGATCGTGGTCTACCATACCGACCCAAAGGACGGCGTGGTTCCTGACACCGACGGCTTCGAGTTCCATCCAGGGCGTGAGGATCGAGGTCACCGACCTGATGTTGGTGAAGTCCTATCCCAACGCCTTCAACAAGACGGAGCTGCAGGAGATATTGGCCATGGACGGTTGCGACACGGTCATCCTCGCCGGCCTGAGCGCCATGGGATGCGTCATGGCCACTTATATTGGGGCCATGGACCGCGACCTCCATCCTTATCTGTTGCGGGACGGTGTGGCTGGCGGCAGCGAGGACCTCGTGCGCTTGGCCCAGGAAATTTTCGACACCCTTAGCTTGGACGCCCTGGACCAGATCATTGCCGAAGAAAGAGTAAGGCAAGACGTTGTGGTCGATGATACGATGGACCAGCGGGAGCGTTTGCTGCGGACCTTGGACCGCGAGGAGGTGGATCAGGGCACCTTGCGCCTCGCCTCTGCAGACCGGCATCGTCGCCTTGATGAAGCCTTGCGGCGCCCATTGGCCTGCCGCAAATGATGACCCGGCTGCTCATGACCGAGCTGGCCCTGGCCGCTCACCGTTTTGCCGGACTCGAAGCGGTGAGGGTCCCCTTCGATGTGACGGTGGACGCGAGCGCCTTCGGGGCGGTGACGGACCGGGGTGCATCGGACCGGCAGCCCGTCGTCCTCAGTCCCTTGTTGACAGGGCTCGATGACCGGATCGAGAGGCTCCCAGACCCGGAGTGGGACGGAAGGGCGCCAGTGCTGTTGTCGTCCGTGGAAATGCTCGAGGAAGCGTTGGCCCTCCGCCCCGGTCATCTGCGGGGTGGTCGGTCCCTTCATGCTCGCCTGCCAGCTGCGGGGGCTCGAGACCGCGCTTTTCGATATCATGCTTGAACCTTCCAGGATGCGAGACCTGATGGAGACCACGACCGCTTGGGACAATGCATTCGCGAGACGGGCCATCGAGGCCGGCGCCGACATAATCACCATCGTCGATGCCACCAGTACCGGGTCCATCCTCGGAACGGTCCAATATGCCGAGCACGCACAGCCTTTCCAGACCGACATGGTCAACGGGATTGGGAAATGCGGTGCAAGGGCGGTCCTGCACATATGTGGCGACACCAGTGAGAATTTGGTGGGAATGGCGAGGACCGGCGCGAACGGGATCAGCCTGGACCAATGCATGGACATGAGAATGGCCAAGGGCAGACTGGGCAGGCGAACCGCCCTCATAGGCAACATAGACCCAGTCGGGACTTTGTGGCTCGAAGGGTTGGAGGAGGTGGAAAGAGCCGTCACCAGGTGTCTTGCTGATGGCGTTGACGTGATCGCTCCAGGTTGCGGACTGGCCCCACACACTCCTTTACAGAACATCAGGGCCATGGTCCAGGCGACCCGCCGCATCGCTTAGGGTGCCTGGCCATATTTTCCAACTGGTCAGGACCTACCAAGCCCATAAATATCCTTACGATTTTCGCAGCCGTGACATGATGAAGAGAGGAGGCCCTTCCCGGCTCAAGGTCCCCAATACAGTCAAATGGCTCATACTGCTCACTTCGTTCAGTGCCATCGGCTACGGGTACCTGGTGACGGCCATCACCGCCTACCTCCCAGAGAGGGGGGTCAGCTCCAGCGATATCGGCCTGATCATCGGCGCCTCCGGCCTGGCCATGATATTCTGCGCCATCCCGTTCGGCATCCTCTCCGACCGCATCGGCCGGAAATGGATCCTCATCCTTGGGTTGGTAGGCGTGCCGGTGGCGATGTTCCTCTGCACCTTCTCTCTGGACACGATCGTACTTCTTGGCGGCAAGCATCATCGCCGGCATAGCCGAAGGGGCGTTACTATCCACATGGAACGCTATGATCGCCGATCAGACCACCGTGGACAATCGGGACCTGGCATTCTCCCTGTCGTTCATCGTCAACGGCTCATTCTACGGCATCGGTCTAGCGCTCCCCTTCCTCTTCCCATTCATCCAGGATTCCACCGGTCTGTCATCGGGGCAGGTGCATTCCGGAGCGTTCCTGGTGCTTGGGTTCATCACCGCCATCTCGCCCATATCGCTGGTCTGGCTCCTGAAGGGCTACAGGGACAAGGCGCGGGGTTCGAAGTTACGTCGGGGGTCCTTGTTGAAGGAGAGGAGCAAGAAAACCTTGGTGAGGTTCTCCATCAACAACACCCTGATCGGTCTGGGCGCAGGCCTGATCATCCCCCTGGTACCAACCTGGTTCTTTCTGCGCTATGGCATCCCGGACTCCACCACCGGGCCGCTCCTGGCCCTGTCCAGCCTGTCCATAGCGTTCGCGGCGATGTTCAGCTCCAGATTGGCCCAGCGCTTCGGGCAGGTGAAGGGCATAGTCCTCACTCAAGGATTGTCCACGATCTTCATGGTGGCCATACCGCTCATGCCCGGAGCGGCGCTGGCCGGCGCGATGTTCCTCGTCCGCTCGGCACTGATGAACATGGCCGGTCCGATATTCGACTCGTACCTGATGGGGATCATCGACAAGGACGACCGGGGGTTGGCGAGCGCCATCAACTCCATCGTGTGGAGGGTGCCGAACTCGGTGACGACCTTCATCGGGGGTTCCATGTTGGCAGCGGGCCTCCTCTCCCTTCCGTTCTATATCGCCGCGACGGTTTACATCATCGCCATCACCGCCTTCTTCTTCAACTTCAGGAACATCAAGCCCTACGAGGACGATGCTCCGACATCCGCCCCCCCAGGCTGATCCATCGCCAAAGCTAATTATCAGGCAACACCTTGGTCTACAATGTCATGACCACCAAATTTGAGGACCTCACCACCTTGTGCGCCAAGGCCAAGTCGCTAGGGGCGTCCCGGGCGGTGCCATTGTCGGTCGATCTCATCTTCACCGACCCACGGGTCAGATTGAAATGCCAGGTACCTATCTGCCCAAACTATGGAAGGAACCTGATGTGCCCTCCAAATACTATCAGCCCGGCGGAGTTCGCTGAAGCATTGGCGAAGTACGATGCCGCCATCATCGTGCAGTTCGATGTCGAACCGGACGGTGCCATGCTTGAGAAGATCAAGGTCACGCCATTGACAGAATTGGAAGAACACGCCGCTTACAAGGAGGCCATGACCGGACCGTCCAAGAGGATGATGGAGGCCCTAGGGCAATTGGAACAGGAGGCTGGCCGTATGGGCTATCGTTTCGCAGCCGCCTTGGCCGCCGGTCCTTGCACCTTATGCGACACCTGTGCGGGCCCAACCGGACCGTGTCGGCATCCGTTCTCCGCCCGACCGAGCATGGAGGCCGTCGGGATCGACGTCATTGCCACCGCCGATAAGGCCGGGGTGCCTATCAAGTACCCGGCCGAGGGCAAGGCCATCTGGACCGGACTACTTCTAGTGGACTGAGGTGAACCCGGGTGCGGATATTCCTTGACTACTGCGTCCTCAACGACGCCTTGCGCGATGCCACCGTTTTAGCGAGGTTGCGATTCCTGCGGCAGGACCACCAGTTGCTGACATCTACCACGGTGGCGGGTGAGGCCCTCGCCATCCTCGGTGAAGGGGAGAAGGAGGGCCAGTACATGTTGGTGGACCTGATGCGCGACCTTGGTCTGGAACTGCTCCAGCCGAGGAAAGGCTGGCGGGAGGAGATGACCAAGCTGGAGGACATGATGCAAAGCAGCGGGATGGCCCTGCCCTCTTCGGAGCTGGCCCACATGTCCCTGGCCGCATTATGGTCGGTCGACCTCTACATCACCAGTCGCCCCGAGGCGCGCGCATTGTCCAAGGTGGATGGGCTCAGCGATCGTTTGAAGGTGGTCGACTTGGAGCAGGCCAAAGAGCTGGCGATGCGGGCCAAGGATAATCATTAACTACATCGCGCACCGTCGGTCCAGTCATGTTCGAGCGCCGACCCGCCCCGGCTTTGGAGGCCATCGAATGGTACAACTCCCCGCCCCTGAGCCTGTCGCAGCTCCGGGGGAAGGTGGTCATGATCGACTTTTGGACCTACTCCTGCATCAACTGCTTGCGGACGCTTCCGCACATGCGCAAGGTCTGGTCCACCTTCAAGGACTATCCGTTCGTGATGATCGGTGTGCACAGCCCAGAGTTCGACTTCGAGAAGGAGCCGGAGAACCTGCGGAAGGCAATAAAGAGACATCGATTGGAATACCCCATCGCGGTCGACAACGACATGGCCACCTGGCAGGCCTACGACAACCGCTACTGGCCGGCCCAATATTTCATTGATAAGGATGGAACGATCAGGCACATCCATGTCGGGGAGGGCGGGGAGCTGGAGATCGAGGCCTGGATAGTGCGATTGCTCAAGGAGATGGGCGTGGACGTGGAGCTGGCCGAGGTCCGGGAGACATCGAGCGAGTTCGACCCCCGCACCACCCCCGAAACGTATGCCGGAGCGCTTCGCAACAAGGGCATTGGCAACGATGTCGATTGTCAGGCCATGTCCGTATGTCAATATTCGGACAATGCCGCCCACGACCTCGGGGTCATCTACCTGCAAGGGCAATGGTATCCACGACACCCAGTTCCTGCAATACGCCGCCATGGAACCAGGTCACGTCCTGCTCCGATATAGGGCCAAAGAGGTCAATGCGGTGATGTCATCCGATGAGGTCATAGAGGTGGAGGTACGCCTGGACGACAGGCCCTTGCGACCGGAGGAGGCAGGTCAGGACATATATTTCCATGACGACCGATCCTGGCTGCGCATAGACCGCAACGACATGTTCTACATCATCAAGGTCAAGGAGCTGGAGGAGCACGAGCTCAAGATACTGGTCGGCAGCGACCGGTTCCACATCTATGCCTACACCTTTGGCTGAGAAAGTATGGAAATGGTTTGGTGTGGAAAGACGGAGGTCCTTCAGACCATCTTCTTCCCGGCCTCATAGGAGGCGCTCTGGTTGAAGACCGCGACCGGCTCAACGGTCCAGACCACATTGGCCTTCATCCCCATCTTCTTGAGCTCCTCGTTCATTTTGTCATAGAGCGGTCCGGTGCTGAAGTGCTCCTTGATCTTGGCCATTACCAGGTAGGACTTCATCTCCACCGTCACCAGGATGGCGACCTCCTGACCTTTTTTCTTCATGGCCTCGAGGTTCTTGCCCGTCTCCTTCATGAGGATCGCGCCGAAGGCGATCATCTCTGGGCTGGGGGCTATGATGCTGCCCACCTGTATCACATGGGGATTTCCGACCGCATCCACTGTGGCCAGGACCTTTGCTGACTTGCCGTTTATCGCACTGAAGACCTCATCCGGTAGCTTCACCAATTTGTTCACCGCCTCCCTCACTCCTTTCACAATACATAAATATTCTTTTTGTATACTTTTCTATACTCACCATGAGCGACGAGGTAATATTGAGCGAGCTGCGCGATCTGCGCCGGGACCTGGGTTCATTGAACGAACGAGTGGTCTCGATGCGCTATGAGGATCTGAAGGGCGTCTTCGTCATGGAAATGCGCGAAGCTCTAAGCGTGGAAGGTAGGAAGGTCATTCGCTCCGACCTCGACAGTGTCCAAGTGGTCTCCTCCTGTTCCTTGCGCTCAGATTGCATGGACAAATTGAGAGGACTGGTGGACGCTGTGACCACGGCCATGGAGCGCGATGACCTGCAGGCAGCCCATGAGCTGCTGGATCGGACCGACGGCCTCCTCTGTGGAGAGACATCGCCATGCTTGGACGATGAATGCTCACGGTCCGCCTCGGGGACGATCAATAGGGCACGTCTCATGCTGGACCTTTATTCGGGGCTACTGAACAAGTTCGCTACCTCCTCTCAACCGTCCGAATCAAAGATGAAACAAGGGGGTTCTTTCGACCCCTCGGAAGCGGAACGGGCCTTGGGCCCTTTGGCGAACGCGCATCGCTTGACCATAATGGACCTTTTGTCCAGTGGGGGACGGCCCCTTTCCGAGATCGGGAAATGCCTTGAGATGCCGACAGGCCATCTCCAGTTCCACATGAGGGCGCTTAAGGAGGCGGACTTCGTGGGCTCGGACCGACGGAGCCGAATTTACTCCCTGACACCGAAAGGAAGGAAGGCCCTGGAGGCGGTCCGGGAGCTTGTGGGCAAGGTCTCTGCGCAGTGATGGCAGCACACCCTGTTCGGGACAATCATAATCACGCACCGTCGACAATCTTACTTCATGAACAGATCGATGGTGAAGATGGACGGGTCGGAGAAGGAGGACCTCAAAGGAAAGGCCTTGCAAACGCAGGACCTGATCTCGTACCAACCTGGAGCGGTGGTTTCCCGGACGGTAATGGACAAGAAGGCGGGCACCATCACGGTATTCTCCTTCGACCAAGGTGAGGGTCTGAGCGAGCACACCGCCCCTTATGATGCCACCGTTTTGATCCTGGACGGAGAGGTGGAGATAACCATCTCCGGTAGACCGTTACGGGCCAAGGCCGGGGAGATGGTCATCATGCCCGCTGACCAACCGCACGCCCTCCGGGCGTTGACCGCGTTCAAGATGTTGCTGGTCATGATAAGGGCATGAAAGGCCGGGGACGGCCCATTCGATCACTGGGCCGGTGGCTTCCCCTCCTCCTTCTTGGATTTCTTCATCATGCGGAAGACCAACACCAGGAGCACGACTCCTGCTGCCAGGCCAGCGATCCCACCTATCAACATCAACCAGTTGGTGTCGTCCTGCTCATCCTGAGAACCAGCGGTCAGGAACGTGCCAAGATTACCTCCGTTGGAGGACACCGTGACGTTGTCGATGTATGGGTCAAGGCCGTCCGCCTCTATGGTGATGGGGTACGTTCCAGGCGGAACATACATGGTGAAGTTCCCTTCCGGGTCGGAGGTGGTAGCGTAACCGCCTATGTTCACATCAGCCCCCCCTACCGGCTTACCATCCGAGTCGATCACCCTTCCCGTCACCTTGACCTTGTCGGTGGTGGTGAAGTTGAAGAAGTATGGGGCCAGCATCTGATTGCCGGCGAGGTCTGAGCCGTTCACCATTACCATGTATGTGGTGTCGAGGTCGATGTCGAATGGTATGGCGCATCGGACCTCCTTGCCTACAATGGTTACGGTCATGTTCTGCCCGTCGATGGTGGCCGTGGCCTGCTTCATCGCCTCGTTGAACTCGATGGTGACGTTCTGTGTGACCGGGGCCGCGTCGCCGCTGGGATAGGTGGACACCACCTGGGGCGCCACATCGTCAATGGTGAAACCCTTGGTGGCATTGTTGCTGAAACCTGCATGATTGGTGGCCCTGACCTCGACCATGTGGGGCCCTTGGCTAAGATTGTTGAACGTGTACGATTGGGCCAGGCTCAGGTTGATCCATCCTTGGGAGTCAAGGCGCACCTCGCAGTAGGCCACGCCTGAACCGCTGTCGCTCATATCCCACGCCACCTCGACCACCGTCGCCTTGATGAACGAATCTGTCGGCGCGGTGATGTTGATCACAGGCATGCTGGCCGGCCAGTTCGGCATGGCGACCGCGGTGGCGCTCCTCGGGCCCTCTCCTGCGGTGTTGTTCGCCGACACCTGGTAAGAGTATGTCACCCGATTGGTGACTGATGTGTCGTTGTAGTAGAGTATGTTCCCAGCGACCTTGGCCAGTAGCACGATCGGTGCTCCACCGCGGTAGACCTGGTAGGAGACGATGGGCCCACCTCCGGTGATCACCGGCGGTGCCCACGTCAGGTTGACATAACCATTGCCAGGGGTAGCGACCAAGTTGGGGGCAGAGGGCATGGAGGCCGGTATCAGGCATCACCATGTTCGACAAGACCCCGACCTTCTCAGGGTTCACCCCCGCCAATTGGTAGAAGTATGCCTGTCCGTTGGTCACATTGGTGTCCGTGTACTCCAGCATCTCCGTCCAGAGAGATATAGAACACCAGATTTGAGGGGTTGGTGCCGCGGTAGAGGTTGTAGCCGATCAGAGGCCATCCGCCATCCGACTCTGGAATGTCCCAGGTCAGCTTGACCTCGCCATCCCCGGCAGTGGCGGTCAGGTTCCGCGGCGCTGAGGGCTGATCGACCAGGAACAGTGGCAGGTAATCGTACTTACCGAGACCCATCAGGTAGTTGGAGTCGCATATGCCATCCATGTTGACATCGACGGCGGTATTGTTGGAATAGTAGTTGCCAGCGATCCAATTCCCACCCACCACGTTCGTTCCCGCGATCTTGGTGACGTTCCAACGGTTCTGCGAACCGCCATCATAGGCGTTGTCCTCGCCGGTGAGGCTGTTGTCATAGATAAGGCTCTGACCAGTGGATGGTCCCAGATTGATGCAATAGAAACCCGTGCCGACGCCGGAAATGACGTTCCCATGGATCAGCGCACCGTTCACGGAACCGATGACCAACACACCATCCTGAGCGCTGCTCTGAACCGTATTGTCGGCCAGGACCATGTCCTGGTTAGGAGAGCCGGATGTGGAACCGCTCACCTCTATCCCGATCTGATTGTCGGTTATCAGGTTGTTCATGACCTTGGCCGAGGAAGAGCCACGGACCCTTATCCCGCCCCATTCCGCATGACCAGAGACCGTGTTGTTCTCTACGTCGCAATCGTCCGATGATTCGATGTTGATACCGCGCTTGTTGTCTGAGACCACATTGTTCAGCACCTTGCACGTGCTGGACCCTTCCACGCTGATGCCTTCCCCGTTCCCTAGCCCGAGGACGTTGCCAGTCACCTGGTTGCCGCTTATCGTCGCACCGGTCGACCCTGAGATGACCTGAATCCCATCGTTGTTGTTCTGGACCGAGTTGTTCAACACCAAACCGTCCTTGGAACCGTCGAGGACGATGGCGGCCCCACTCTGGCAATTGGTAATGGTGTTCCTGACCACTTCGCAACCATCGGATTGGAAGACGTGCAACCCTATCCCCACGCTCTGGCTGAGGTTGCAGTCGTAGACCTTGTTGCTCTCGGACGAGGTTATGAAGATGTTGCTTCCCAACACCGGGCTGTAGCTGCCGGTGACGGTGGTGTTCTCAATGTTATTGCCCCCGAAGTCGCCGCCGCTTCCCTGGTAGATTCGGATGCCATGGTTATACGAACCAGAAATATTGCACCATTCCACCGTGTTACTGTAGCTTCCGGTCAGATCGATGCCGACCAGGCTGTCCTGTATGGAGACATGGTCGACCAGCACGTTGTAGCTATAGGCCATTAGCACGCCCTGACCGACCTTGGACAGGGTCAGGTCCTTGACCGTGATGGCCGAGCTCTGATACATGCCGACATAACCTGCGTCCGATGGCACGGTGATGCCGCTCTTGGCCACGTAATAATAGACCTTGCCTCCGCTCACTAAATTGCTCTGGGAGATGTCATGGCTATACTGCCCTTCCACGCTCAGATCGTAAACGTTGTCCAGCATGGAATTGTCGCGCATGAACACGTCCACGGAGTTCTTGAGCAGGATGCCTTCCCGACCGTTCCCTGAGACCGAGTTGTTCTCCACCCTGGCCCCGTTCATGGATAATAGATTAGATGCCAGTGTTGCTGTTGTCACTGACGGTGTTGTTCTCGATTCGAGCATCCTGGCCACCATTGAAATAGATCCCGCTCATCTCCGAATTGGCACCGTTGTTCTGCAACTCATTTCCGCCTAAGTGCAGCTCGACGGACTGGACCGCATTGATGCCTGACATGGAGTTGCCGTTGATGGTGCAATTCATAACGGCCACTTTCTCGACCTGATTGGCGAAACCACCAGTCAAGGAGACCCCCCGCTCGTTATTGGTCAGGTTGCACCCCTCGATGCGGCAGTTATCGCCGGTCTCCGTGATCGCTATGCCCGCCTTGCCATCCTCGATCGTAAGGCCGGTCACGTTGACATATGGGACGGTTATTGTGATCACGTTAGAGCCACTTATTTTGGACCAGTTTTGCCACCGGGTCGCTTGGTGCCCCAATGATCGAGACGATTTTTCCGACGGTGACCGCCTCGTCATAGACCCCGCCCCAGACCAGGATGGTATCGCCATTATTCGCGACTGATAGAGCCTGAGTGATGGTGTGAACATGGGTGGCATCGTACCATCCAGGAGCTTGGTCTGAATCCACCTCGATGGTGCTCGCCCCTTTGGCCGTCCCTGAGGCAAGGAAAAGCAGGGAGGACGTAATCAATAGCATCACAATAACGACGGACATGGTCCTGGCGGCTCGTCCAGAGACTTTCCGCTCTCTCTCACGGTCAAAGGGCAACATGGTATCACTAAGGGTGAAGCGGATGAAATATTTCACAATACGGGATTAACCTTTGCCTATTTCGCAGAAATGAGAAAAATGAGCGTGGCGCCGTCGAGCGGGATCGAACCGCTGACCTTGTGATTAACAGTCACACGCTCTACCGACTGAGCTACGACGGCTTAGGTTTGCGACAACATACCCCGCTTATTTATCTTTAACGCTCTTGGCGCTCTGCGCTTCCAGCGAGTCGCGCAAGATGTTGACCGTCTGGTCCATCTTCTGCAGGATCTCGGTCAGCTCGTGATAGAAGCTCTGCACCCGGTCCGTGGTGATAGCCCCTTCCGGCGAGGGAAGGATCAGGCCCTCCTGCTCCAGAATGCGCAAGGAGTAGCGCACCTTGTGCTGCGGTATGCCCAGAAGCTCGGACAGGCGAATGATGCCTATGGGCTCATGGGCGACGATGGTGTTGAGCATGGTGACGTGCCTTTCCAGCAAATGTATCTCCGCGTCGATCTTGTTGGTGAGGGCGCTCCTGCCTTTCATGTCCTTGCCTCCTACCATGATAAATGCTATCACTGGGGTAGTCCCATGATAACACTAGTACATATTTGAAAACTACCCACCTCAGTTGAAGCGTATTGGGAACCAGCTCAGAGCCCTTATATACGCACATCTGGAATCGAAGGAGGATGTCAGCGCTGTCCGTTCAGGGTATCACCAAGAGCTACGGGGACCTGTTGGCCCTCGACGACGTCTCCTTCGAGGTGGAGGAGGGCGCCTTCTTCGGCTGTTTCGGACCTAACGGTGCTGGTAAGAGCACGTTGTTGAAGGTGATGACCGGCCAGACCTCTCCCTCCGAGGGACAGGTGCGTGTCCTCGGCCTCGACCCCACCACCGACCCCCTGGGTGTGAAGCGCGCCATAGGGATAGTGCCAGAGGTGGAATCTCCTCCCTCATACCTCACATCGGCCGAGTTCCTGCATTTCGTGGGGGACGTCCGAAAGGTGGAGGACGTTGACAGGCGAGTGCGCCACTGGCTCGAGTTCTTTGACCTGCAGGACGCGACGGGGACCTTGTGCCGCGACCTCTCCAAGGGCATGCGGCAGAAGCTCATGCTGTCCGCGGCGTTCCTTCACGAGCCCAAGTTGCTCTTCCTCGATGAACCGTTCATCAATCTGGACCCGATCTACCAGCGTAAGTTGCGGGACTATCTCCAAGGGCTGAAAGATGAGGGTAGGACCGTCTTCCTGAACTCGCACATCCTGGACATCGCCCAGCGCCTATGCGACAAGTTCATCATTCTAGACCATGGCAAGGTGGTCATGCGCGACGAGGCCAAAGCGGTCCTGGCCAGGGGGGAGGACCTGGAGACGGTGTTCCTCCGGTTGGTGGGAGACCATGCTTCAGCTGTTTAAATTGATGATGAAGGAGGAGTACCGACTACATGTCTCCTATTCTTCGCGACAGATGTTCCTGACCCTGCCCCTCTTCATCACCCTCATCACCGCCTTCTTCGCCTCCACCTTCCCTCTGCTGTCCGATTCCATCGGACTGACCGACCTGGTCATCCTGACACAGCTGGGCATATTCCTTTACGGGGTCAGTGTCGGCGCCTTCGGTTTCCTGGGCCGCACCTATGTGGAGAGACGCTATGGTCGGATCAACTTCATCGTGACCCTGCCTTTCCTTCTGCCGATGACGTTCAGGCAGACGTTCCTAGGCATGTACCTGCGGGACATCGCCTTTTACAGCGTCCTCATCCTGCTGCCCGCTTTCATAGGGTTGGTGCTGGCCGCGCTGATAGTGCCCTACAGCATGCTCTCTGTGGCCCTGATGTTCTTGGCCCTTTTCCTGAGCTTCCTGCTGGGCATATCGCTCAGTTTCGCCATCTCGGTCCTTTACACAAAAAGCGTGGCGGCGTTCGCGATCGCCGTCGCCGCCCTGATGGTGGTCTTGGCCGGAGCGGGGCTTCTCGACCTCTATCCCTTGGGCACGGTGCTGCCCAGCCTAGGTCTCCAGCTCAGCTTCCCACCGTTCCAGGACGATCTCTCCGGCAGCTCCCTGTATCTGGTCGCTTGCATCGCATGGTTCGCGCTCCTCACCGCCTTCGCCCTTTGGTTGGTGCCCAACGAGTTCACGTCGAAACGGTCCAATTATGTGGAGCGGTACATCGATTACAAGCAGAGGTTGCGCTTCTTCCGACATTATGACTCCTTGCTCGCCAAGGAGATGGTGGACGTGGTAAGGTCCGGCATGGTGAGCAAGATGTTGTTCGCCTACGTGGCCCCGCTTCTCTTCCTCAGCCTTTCGACCTGGTACATCAACACGGGGTTGGACATCCCGGTCGGATTCAACGTGGTCTTCTACGCCGGGATGGTCGGCTTCTTCGGGGTGCTGATGTACAACTGGCTCACCAACACCGATCTCAACGATTACTATGAGACGCTCCCGGTCGACGTCCCCATGATCATCCGCGTCAAGCTGCTGGCCTATTTCCTGCTCACGAGCTTGGTATCGACCGCCTTCGTTATAGGCATCGCCTTGGCCCAGGGCGAGACGCAACTGCTCTGGGTGGCCTTGCCCGTGCTTTACATAACCACCGTCTATATGGTGGTAGCCACCGCCTATCTGACCGGGTTGCGCACCAGCTCTTTCCTCTTCGACCCGGCGGTCATGGGCAAGTTCGCCATAGCGGCGGTGCTTCCAGACCTCGGCATCACCATCCTCTCCTTCAGTCTGACGTCGACACCCTATATCGCACTGGCAGGGATAGCCATCATGTGCCTCCTGCTGCTTGGAACGGCCAAGGTCCTCTATGATGGCATCAATAGGAAATGGTCGCGGTACACCTTCACCTGAGATAAAGGCTAAGAACGGGTCACGGTGTTCCTCTTCCGCATGATAGACGACCATTGGTTGAGGAGGATAGTGCACATGAGTTCACCGCTCTTCCTCATCTACTATTGGTTGCCAGAGAAGCTTTGGTCCTGGGGGCCGGAGAAGAGCACATCCCTCATCGGTCTGCTCATCCTCTTTTGGTCCTATGAGCTGATCCGCATGCTCAGGCCGCAGGACCAACCCAAGATCGTCGGTTTCCGGGAGTACGAGTACCACCGCATCAGCGCCATGACCTGGGCGTTGACCGGGATATTCATGTGCTTCCTTGCCTTCCCTATCGAGTACACCGCGCCAGCCTTGTGCGGCATGGCCTGGGTGGACCCGCTCATCGGCGAGCTGCGCCGCAATGGCAGCACACTTTATCCAGTCGTTCCCTTGACCATCTACTTCGCCATAGTGCTGGTCATCCTAACGATATTCATGGGCCTCACCGGCACGGTTTTGGTGGCGGCTGTGGCGGCAACACTGATGGCAATATTCATCGAGGGGGTGAGACTGTGGCGCTTGGACGACGATCTTACCATGATGGTGCTGCCATGCGTCACCATCGCGGCCTGGTTCACACTGGTGGACCTGTTCTGAAAGGCCTGACCCAGCCTGAGCCTTAAAAAAATGGACGAGAAAAGCTCAGTTTCCGATCAGTCCCTTCTTCTTGCTGAACCTGGTGACACCTTGCTCGAAGGCCTGGGTGGGACCATCGTGACACTTCTCCGCCTGGTCCTGAGAGTCGTGCTTCTTGCCACAGGTCAAGCACTGATAGGCGATCTTCATCGCCTCCGGAACAGGGAACAGGAATTTAATTTTAATGGAACATGCTGCGGTCTCCACGACAAAAAATTAACATTATCAATATTGAAAAAAGACTGAGCCCACCTCGCTGGACAGGAATATTATACCAGTGGTTTGGTAATAACTCATTTATTTATATTCAAAATACCAATTAACTAAGATAATGAACAAGATAAAGGTGATCAACGAGCCGTCTGAGTTAGTACCAATGCTCAGAGCCGTTGATACGCCCGTAAAAAGGGACGTCCTCAAGGAGGTCACCGTGGAGTGGAAGACCCTGAAGGAGATCGAGGACAAGTACGGGCCAGAAGGCCGCGAGGCCTTGAAGTTCTTCGAGAAGATGAAGCTGGTGGAGACCCGTTGGCAACCCTCGGGGGACAACCGACCGGTAAAGGCCTACCATACCTATTACAACTCATTCCACATAAACGCCTCTTGGCCAGTGTACGAGATCAGCGACGTCCTATCTGTGGCCATGATGCCCGAGGAGGACTTCGATGACATCGAGGCGAAGATCCTGGACCAGGTAGGCAAGGATGGCAAGTTCGCCGGCGACGTCGCGGAGAGCCTGGGGCTGACCTCGACCATGCTCAAGAGCTTGGTGAAGCGCTCGGTGCGCCTGGATTATCGCGGACACCGCCTTGAGCGGGTAAAAGAATGATCTCCAGTGGTCCTGATGCCTGAGATATGGATCCTAAGATTGGGCCATCGCCCGGAACGGGACAAGCGCATCACCACCCATGTGGCGTTGACGGCCCGGGCCTTCGGTGCCAAAGGCATTTTCGTCTCCACCAAGGACACCGGCCTGGAGGAGAGCGTCAACGACGTGGTGCAGCGGTTCGGTGGGGACTTCCAGATCAAGAGCGGCGTGCAATGGCACAAGCTGCTGAAGGAGTTCGCCGAGAAGGGAAAGATCGTCCATCTGACCATGTACGGGCTGCCGGTGGACGAGATTGTGCCCCGGATTCCTAGCACTTCGGACCTGCTCATCGTGGTGGGAGCCGAGAAGGTGCCCCCCGAGGTCTATCAGGCGGCAGACTTCAATGTGGCGGTGGGAAACCAGCCCCATTCGGAGGTGGCGGCCTTGGCCATACTGCTGGACCGATTGGGGAGGGGGAACGCCCTAGGGCAGGCCGATTTTCAGGGCGGGAAGATCAAGGTCGTTCCATGCGCGAGGGGTAAGAATGTCGTCGAGACTCCCCGATGAGAAGGCATGCTTGGAGATGCTCCGGGACGAAGGGTGCTCGCACAAGGTAGTGCGTCATTGCTGCACCGTCAACCAGGTGGCCATGGCCATCGCCCGATGCTGCAGCGCCGACCTAGAGCTCGTGAATGCCGGCTCCTGGCTTCACGACATCGGGCGGTCCTCCACCCATGGCATCGGGCACGTCTCCGAAGGGGTGGCCATTGCCAGGGGCCGAGGCTTGCCTGAGGAGGTGGTCCGCATCATCTCCCGCCATGTCGCCGCTGGGCTGACGAACGAGGAGGCGGTGGACCTCGGGCTGCCTCCCGGAGAGTACATGCCAATGAGCCTGGAGGAGAAGATCGTTTGCCACAGCGACAACCTTGTGGGCGATTCCGACATCATGACCCTTCAGGAGGCAATGGAAGAACTGGAAGCGCGCGGTTATCTGGTCACAGCTGGACGGATGGCCACGATGCATCGCGAGCTATCTGAGAAGTGCGGCAAGGACCTGGACATCCTACTAGTGGACCTGGATGTCCGGAAGAAGGCCATTAAAAAGTGTGCCTCTTATGTTTCCCGCTGATGTGCTCGTCCCTCAAGGCCTGATAGCTGACCGAGGAGCGTTGCGCGTACTCTAGCACTGTGCTGTCATTGGTCCGCACCACCTTGCCTGGGACGCCCATCACCACGGAGCGCGGCGGGACCACCGTCCTTGGAGTCACCACGGCGTTCGCGGCAACCAGACATTCGTCCCCGATCACCGACCCGTCCAGGACCGTGCTGTTGATGCCGATGATGCAATTGTCCCCGATGGTGGCGCCATTGATGACCGCCCCATGGCCGACCGTGGTGTCCTTGCCGATCAATGTCGGGTAGTCCGGGCTGACGTGGATTACCGCGGTGTCCTGGACGTTGCTGTTCTCACCTATCTCGATACGGTTCGTATCGCCTCGGACGACGGCGCAAGGCCAAATGCTGACGCCATCGGCGAGGACGACCTCCCCCATAACCACCGCCGATGGGTCTACGAAGATCTTCCTCGAGGCCATCGGCAATCACCTTGTTCCAGAGATAGAAAAAAGTAGGAGGTGCGGCCTCACTCGGCCGAGTCCTCGTTCTTGGCGGGCGCCTTGGTCTTCTTGACGGCGGATACCCGCTTAGGGAAGTACTTCAGGACGATGACGTCCCCGACCGCCTGGATCCAGCGGTATGGCACGTTAACGGCCTTGGAGCCCTCCACCAGCAACGGGTTGGTCTCGTTGATGAACATGCCGTCCACCTTCTTGTTCTCTAGGTCGATCACTAGGTTGTTCACGCTGCCCAGAAATATGCCGTTGGGCGTGTAGACTTGCAATCCGATAAGCTCAGTGGCTTCCTCGAGCATCCTGTCCCCTCGAGCAGGATATGCTCGAACAATATTAAAAAACCTTCTTATATGGCTGGCGACCCAATACGGCTCGGAACGGGGGGAGGTCGCGATATCGTCCATCATTAGGAAGGCCGTTTCGGCGCTTCCCATCGCAATACCGGGAGAATCCTTGGGAAAAATATTTAAAACCGAGGAGGCTAACGGTTTTGATATTGCAACGCACAACCGATTGGTGAGCCGATGGGTGAGGAAGAAGAGCTGGCTTTGATACGTAGGAAGAAGCTCGAGGCGTTGAGCGTAGAGACTCAAAAAAAGGATGTGAGCAAATTGGCAGGAAGCGTTCAGGAGATCACAGACAAGACCTTTGACCAGTTCGTAAAACAGAACATGTTGGTGGTAATCGACTGCTGGGCCCCCTGGTGTGGCCCTTGCCGTGCCGTGGCCCCGAAGATCGAGGAGCTCGCCAAGGAGATGGCGGGAAAGGTAGCCTTCGGCAAGTTGAACACCGACGAGAATGAGGGAGTCCCCATGCGCTTCAACATTTCCGCCATCCCCACGTTGCTGGTCTTCAAGAACGGGGAGTTCGTGGACCGTGTCGTTGGAGCTGGGACCAAAGAGTTCATGAAGACCAAGTTCGAGAAGCACCTCTGACCTGAGGTGAGGCGCACCAGCGCCTTTTTTATCCTTTCGTACTTGTTTTACATCATCAGGCCAAACAATATCTAGACGGAACGGGATTGATTACCTGATCATTCCTATGGAGACAGACGTCATCATTATAGGGAGCGGGGCGGCGGGCGTCCAGGCCGCCATCCATGCCGCCAGGAAGAAGGTCGGTGTCGTGGTCATCGGACGACCAGAAGGCTCGGCCCTGATGAAGGCTCACATCGAGAACTATTTTGGGCTCGACAAGGTGTCGGGGGCGGACATCCTCCGGACCAGCATCGAAAGCGCGAAGACCTTCGGCGTGGTCTTCCTCAACGAGGAGGTCATTGGCCTGGAGAAGGAGGACCAGAACTTTCTCGCCCGAACGGACGCCATGAAGGAGGTTCGTGGAAAAGCGGTGATACTGGCCATGGGCATAACGCGTAACAAGCTCAACGTGGAAGGTGAGAAGGAGTACCACGGACTGGGCGTCTCCTATTGTGCCAACTGCGATGCTGGTTTCTTCAAGAAGAAGCCAGTGGTGGTGGTCGGCGATGGGAGCGCGGCGGCGGTGTCGGTCCTGTTGCTCAAAGAGTATGCAAGCAAGGTATATTGGGTGATGGAACGCAACAAAGCCAGCCCTGAGCTGATGGATAAGGTCAAAGCCATCCCGATCGAGGTGGTGGAAGGGGCGAGGCCTAAGAGGATCATCGGGGAGAAGACGGTCAAAGCGGTGGAGCTGACCGATGGCAGGGTCCTCGAGACAGAGGGGGTCTTCATCGAGTTGGGCGCGAAGGGCGCAGCCGAGCTCGCCATGGACCTTGGCATCCTGCCCGATGATTCAGGCAACATACCAGTGGACAAGGAGTTCCGGACCGAGACAGAAGGGTGTCTTCGCATGCGGGGACATCACAGGGCTGCCTTGGCAGCTCGCCAAGGCGGTAGGCGAGGGATGCGTGGCCGGGCTTTCTGCCGCCAGTTACGTTCGCAGGGAAAAGGAGTAGAGCATCATGACGTTCGTGGATGAACTGGTATCAGGCATATTGAGGAGCGAGGAAGGCTTCGCGGAGGCGCTGAGGAAGATCCTGGACGACGACCTCAAGATATCCGTCCCGGAGTTCTGCCAGAAGACAGATCTGTCCCAGAGCACGGTCTATAAGATCCTTCAAGATCAGAGGGAGCCGAACCTGAGGACCGTGAGGGCGGTAATTAAGGCGGTGAGGAAGATGGACACCTACCCTGGAGGGGAGTTCATCGCCATAATCGCCGCCAAACCCGTGCTGGTCAAGATAGAGGAGCGTTTGATCCAGGTCGGTACGAAGATGGTTCGCGTCAAGGAATACCCCGCCTCGACCATGGAGGAGGCGATCATCGCCGCAGTGAAGGCGGAGCGAGATGGGGCGTTGGCCATCGTCTGCGCCCCGATAATCGCCCCGACCATCGAGAAGATATTGAGGATCCCGGTCCAAGTGGTCATACCCAAGGACAGCGTGACCCGGGCCATCGACATGGCGGCCCAAAAGGTGCTCTAGACAAGCTTCGGCGCTTGGGCGGACTCTTCCTCGAGCTCTGCCAGGATCTGCTTGCGCAGGGCGATGAATTCGGGGTTGGCACGGTCCCTTGGCCGTGGCTGCTCTATCTTAAAGATCTCCTTGATCTTGACTTGGGCGGGCGGTCAGGACCACGACCCTGTCAGCAAGGTAGACGGCCTCATCGACGGAGTGGGTCACGAACACCACGGTCTTCTTGGTCTCGCTCCAGATGCGGAGGAGCTCCTTCTGCATCTGGTTCCTGGTCTGGGCGTCCAACGCCCCAAAGGGTTCGTCCATGAGGAGGATCTCTGGATTGTTCGCCAAGGCTCGGGCGATACCGACCCTCTGTTTCATTCCCCCCGAGAGCTTTTTGGGCAGGTATTCCTCGAACCCATTCAGGCCTACGAGGTCGATGTACTTCTGTCCAATGGTCTTGCGTTCCGCTGGCGGGACCCCTTTGATCTCCAAGCCGAACTCCACGTTCTTTCTGACAGTTCGCCAGGGAAAAAGGGCGAACTCTTGGAACACCATCCCTCGGTCCGGTCCGCTATTGACCACATCCCTCCCGTCCAGTTTGATCGTTCCAGAGGTCAGGGTCTCCAGTCCTGCGATGATGCGCAAGACCGTCGTCTTTCCACATCCAGAAGGCCCCAGCAAACAAACGAACTCACCGTTCTGGACCGCAAGGGAGAAGTCCTCGATGGCCACCATCTCCCCGTCCTCCTTTGGGAAGGTCTTGCGGAGATGGTCGATCTCTAGCATCACTTCATCCCCCTGGCTTTGAGGATATAGTTCTCGGCATATTCGGCCAAGCCCACCGTTATGATGCCTAGGACCGCCAGGACTATCACGCCAGCGAAGAAGTTATCATAAGGACCGTTGAATCCATAGTACCAGATGTAATAACCGATGCCTCCGCCCACCGCCATGATCATCTCTGCGGCGATGATGCACATCCAGGCGACCCCCAGGGCGATCCTGATACCCGTCATCATATATGGCAGGGTGAAGGGAATGACCACCTTTTCGAAGATGGCCATTCGTCCAGCCCCTTGGGTCCGGGCGGCATCGTAATAGATCGGCTCCACGCTTCTCACTCCGAAGGAGACACTTGTGACGATCGGGAAGAACGCACCAATGGTTATCGCTAAAACCGGTCCCCAGATGTAGCTGAATGCGACGAACAGTATTGGGACCCACGCGATGGGCGGGATGGGCCTGAATATCTCCACTATCGGCCTTAGCAGGTCATTGAACGTGCGGGAGAAACCCATCACCAGGCCAACCGGGATGGCCACTATCAAAGCGAGGGCGAAGCCGACCAGGAAACGCCTCAGGCTCGCCACAATGTTCTGGCTCATGGTCGTGCCCAGGGTGGGGTCAGGCTCCTGGAACGATAAGACCAATGCATCCCAGACCCTGACCAGGTGGAGGCAGATAGGCCAGATTCAGCCAGTCGGAGGCTAGCTGCCAGATGATCAGAAATGCCACAAGTGATATTATAGTTAGGAAAAGGGTCCTGAGCATGGAAGGGTCTTGGAGCCTTTCGAAAAAGGATTTGCCGTTCTCCTGTTTCTTTCCATCGCTCATGTTTTTCACCTCTGAATGTCAAATAAAATAAAAAAGGGTTTGTAGGGGGGTTTAGGCCGCTTTCAGCACCACGTTGTACCCATTGTCCTCGGCATAGGAGAGGAGGAACAGATGCTGTATGGACCCAGGCCCCGGTGTTGCAACAGTTTTGTTGACGAGGTCGCCGAACGAATCGATATCATTGTTGGCGATGATCGCGGACCCTTCCTCATTTGCCAGTGCGACGATCGTGATGTCAGTGCCGACATTGAGGGCCTTCTGCATGGCCGGAGGGGCACCAAGGTATCCCACATCTATAGCGTTTGCAGCGAAGGCGTCCATGACCAACGGTCCGTTCGCGAAACCGGCCGGGTTGTCCACCTGGACATCTATTCCGTAGATTTCATAAAGGCTCTTTCCGCCCCAGATGTCATCGTCCATTGCCACCACGCGGGCGAACTGATGCAGGTCACCGGTCAGATAGCCCAGGCGCACCGTACCAACGATGGTCTCGCTTGGCTGGATGTCAGCGGCCGCATCGTAGTATGTCGTGTCCACGATATTGCTCACGAAGTCCGTGGCATTTTCGTATCCCCGCTGCTCGATGGTCGCATTCGTGACGATACCCAGCTCGACGAACTTCTCAGTGAATAGCACCAGATAGTCCTCGACAGCTGGGCTGATGTCAGTTTCGTAAAGGATGTGCTCTGTGGCATTCTCAACGACATTGACACCACGGTTGCTGAAGGTTGCACCGGCTGCCATCAACTTTGTGTAATTGTCAGTCCCAGGACCCTCGCTGAGGGTCGTCGTTACCCAATCGCTTGCGACCAAATGGACCTTGATCATTCGGGAGACGAGCTCTGGGTTAGACTCAGCGAAGCCAGTCCTGGCGGCCACGACACAGCATGGGTGATTGGGCCAGAATTCGCCCGACCAAACCAAGGCATGAGCACTCCCATCCACAAGGGAGTCAGAGACATATGGTTCCCACGACACTCCACCAGACACAGTTCCATTCGAAATGGCCTGTTTCTGCAGGGCTGGGGAGATAGTTGTGTAGTATATTGTGGTATTTCCTTTTGGCTCATCTCCTTTTGTGAAATACCAAGCCATCACCCCACCCAGTACGATGACGACCACTACCACTGCTAATATCATCATGGTCTTTTTTTCCATAAGATGCACCTTTAATATTCAACTCAGGAATCAATATAAAGATTTTCTCCTTTATAGGAAAATGTTATCCTAAATGTACAAATATTTTTCATATAATTACATTGATATAAATATATAATATATTTAGAATATTTACTATTTCTGGCTATCGATCTTTCAAATTTCTTCACAACAATTTACGCTCCCGTCTTAAAAAAATAAATACAAATCAATTGATTCTATGATCGATATGTTCGAACTGAACGTGGTCAGCAACACACCCCTCACCCCCCTGAAGGACATGGACGAGGTGGCACTGATGTTCCTCCAGCAGGTCGGTTACTTGCCAAAAGGCTACGATCCCAAGACCAGCGCCCGGAACGTTGAGGACTCGGTGCCCTATCTGATGTTCACCGATTGCTTCTTGCGCAACATGAAGCGCGTCTGGTTGGTGGAGGAGATGAGCGTCAAGTTCGAAACCACCAAGCCCACCATCTACCGGCATCTCAACAAGCTCAAAGGCATGGACATACTGGAGGAGGTGGACGTCGACCGCGATGGCAAGCGCAAGAAAGGCTACCGCATCCGTTACGGCGACCTGAAGAAGGCCTGGTCGTTCACCGAGGCCAATGTGGAGATGGCCATGCAATCGTACCGACAGACAGTGGAGCACATGCAGAAATTAGCGGAGGAATGAGAACATGGATCAAACGAACAAGGTCCCCAACAAGCTGACCAAAGGCTCCCGTTATCGCGTCCTGAGCAAAGGCGAGAGCACCGCCTGCCATACTGTCCGAGGGTGAGTTCCTCGGCTATGTCCAGTTCGGGCAGGACTCCGGGCTGCTCCTGGACCTCGACCCCAAGGAGGAGAGGACGCAGCTGCGCATCATTCCTATGGTCAACATATTGTACATCGACATCCTGGTGACCAAGGAAGAGGAGGAGGCGAAGAAGAAGGACGCCCCCCTCGTGTCCTATGGTTAAGCCTATAATGGGGCCCACACTACCCGCACCAGTGCAAGGCGGTCCCTTCCAATGAGCGAGGAGGAGTTCCACAGGCGTCTGATCCAGGCGATCCTTTCCGGGGAGATAGAGGACAAGGACGCCCTGCAGAAGGCCAAGGTCCGACTGGCTCGGGAGCTTCATCTGTCCCGACTCCCGGCCAACTCAGAGGTGATCGAACGCCTGGACGAAGCTTCCTTCCGCAAGGTGGAGGACATCCTGAAACGAAAGCCCGTCCGCACCTTGAGCGGGGTGGCGGTGGTCGCGGTGATGACCTCGCCCGCCCCCTGCCCCCATGGTCGCTGCATCTATTGCCCAGGCGGAGTGGACAATGGCTCCCCTCAATCCTACACCGGCAAAGAGCCAGCAGCTCGACGGGCATCCTTCAATGAGTTCGACCCCTTTCGGCAGACCCGAGCCCGCATCGAACAGCTGGAGGCCATCGGTCATGATACTGACAAGATCGACCTCATCGTCATGGGCGGGACCTTCACCTCCCGGCCGGTCGATTATCAGCGAGGCTTCGTCCAAGGCTGCTTCGACGCGATGAACGAGCGGTCCTCCGATGATCTGGAGCAAGCACATCATCACAACGAATCGGCCCCTCATCGCTGCATCGGAATGACCGTGGAGACCAGACCGGACTCCTTCGACCAGGCCATGGCCGACCACGTGATGTCCCTAGGCACGACCCGAATGGAGTTCGGAGTGCAGATACTGGACGAGTCCATCCTCAGGGCGGTGGGGAGGGGGCACGGGGTGGAGGAGGTGGTCCGGGCCACCCAGGTGGCCAAGGGCCACGGGCTCAAGGTCTGCTACCACGTGATGCCTGGCCTACCCGGTTCCTCCCCGGAGCTGGACCTGGAGCGCTTCGCCCTCATGTTCCAGGACGAACGCTTCATGCCAGACATGCTGAAGATATACCCCACCCTGGTGGTGAAGGGCACCCCGCTCTATGACATGTGGTGTCGGGGCGAGTACGAACCTTACAGCACGGAAAAGGCCGCTCATGTCGTGGCGGAGATGAAGCGCCTCGTTCCTCGATGGGCCCGGATACAGCGCATCCAAAGGGACATCCCCGTTCAATTGATAGAGGCGGGGGTGGACAAGAGCCACCTCCGTGAGCTGGCCAGGAATGAACTTAGATCGAGGGGCATATCCTGCCAATGCATCCGTTGTCGCGAGGTCGGGCTCAAAGGGATACGCCGCTTCGAGCGAGAGGAGGTCACAGTTCAGCGATGTCCAATACCGTGCCTCCCAGGCGGTGGAACGGTTCTTGTCCCTCGACCTCCCCGGACCCGACGCCCTGGTGGCCTACCTCCGTCTCCGGCTTGGACCAGGCGACAGGGCTCAGGTGCGGGAGCTGAAGGTCTTCGGTCAGATGGCTCGCATCGGCCAGGAGGGAAAGGACGCCCAGCACCGTGGCTTTGGGCGGGGGCTCATGTCCCACGCCGAATCCCTGGCCAAGGACCAGGGCTATGCGGAGATGGCCGTGACCAGCGGCGTCGGGGTCCGTTCCTACTATGCCACGCTCGGGTACTCTGCGTCAAGGGCCCTATATGGTCAAGCGGCTCTAGGCCAGAGCGGCCTGGATTTTTATTAGCTCATGACAAATGATATATGCCCAGACCGCCATTCCTGGCCAGGGATGGAAAATGGGATGCCTGGTTTGCGGTTCCAGGACCAGCGCTGGCTCGTATCTGTGCGGTCGTTGTTATAAGAGATCAGAGGACCCTTTGTTGCTGGCTCTGACCCGCAAGGACCCCTGCGCCGACCGCCGCATCGCCAATCAGGACAGCATGATGCTCAGGCTAGGCCCCTCGTTCCTTAGCGAGGTCAAGACCAGCAAGGGACTGGAACCGGGCATGACCTTCGACCGGATGATGGCCATACCGGAGCGCCCCCACCTCGCTTCATTCATAGATCTCTATCTCGACCACGCCGGCATGGGGCTGACGTTGACCGGGGAGGAGAGGTTGCCGCATCGCGACCTCATCGTCCGCATGGTCAGGGAGACGAAGGACCTGGAGTTCGCCACCGAGACCTGGGCCAAAGCGTCCATACGCCTGGGGAACATCGTGTCCTTGGCCCTCCGCAAGGTGAACGGTCTGGAGGTGGAGGCCGAGGACGCGGCGCGTACCATATCGGAGCTCCACACCATGGCCCAAAGGTTCTACGCCCAGGCGGTGCCCTTCCCGGAGCTCGCCGTCGTGGCCAGGGGCAACGAGGCGCTGATGTTGCACTGGCAAGGGCGTAGCGAGGAGGCCATGGAGAGGCTGGAGGTGGAGCTGCTCGGGGCCCCGGACGACATCAAGGCGGAGATATTGCTGAAGATGTCACAGATCCACATCGACCGAGGTGAGGGGGCCAAGGCCTTGGAGGCGTTGCGGTCCATCTCTCCAGAGAAGGCCGGGGCCAGGGCGGAACGGTTGAGGGCGCGGGCGGAGGGTCGACAATGACCGACCTGAGCGGCATTCTCGACCAACGGATGAACGATCGCATCGTGAGCGCGTTGAACGAATTGGACTTCGTGGAGTTCCAGACGTTGATGTCGAACCTGCTGGGCAAGATCGGCCTCACCCTCACCGATCGCAAGACCGAGGGCGATGCGGTGCAGTTCCGCGGTGAGAGCGAGGAAGGGCGTTACCTTATACTCGCCTCCCGTCTCTTCGACCACGCCTCGCTGAGCAGCGTGAAGCGTTTACGCACGATGGCCAAGGCCGAAGGCCGCAACCCCGTGCTCATGATCACCAACGACCTCGAGCCGGAGGCGAAAAGGTACGCCGATTCGGAAGGGGTCTCCTATGCCGACAAGCAAAAGCTGTTGCTATTGTTGCGCAAATATGAGCTGGCCGACCCCATAGTGGAGAAATTGGACCAGCGCATCCTCGAGTCGCAAGGAAGCCGAGGGCTCCCCTCGGCGGGACGCTTCGACAAGCACATGGACAAAGCGATCGAGCTCATGGACGCCGGTCATTACGACGAGGCGCTCTTCGACCTGGACCGCGCCTTGGAATTGAAGCCCAACCACGATGACGTGTGGCGCATGCGAGCCTCCGCCCTCTACCATCTGGGTCACCTGGAGGAAGCGACAGAGTCCTGTCAAAAAGCCATTGAGCTGCGCCCTACCGACCACAATGCCTGGTTGTTGCTGGGGTTGATCAGAGGTCAAGCGGAGGACCTGGAAGGGGAGCTGCGGTCCTATGACAATGTGCTGCGCCTCGACCCAGGCAACCGTTCCGCCCTGCTCAACCGGGGCACCGCACTGTACCGCGCCAAAAAGCTGGACCAGGCCCTGAAGAGCTTCGACCAGCTGATCAAGGCCAACAACGAGGACGCCATGGCCTGGAACAACCGGGGCATCGTCCTCAAAACGATGGGCCGTAGGCGGGACGCCATGGACGCGTTCACCCGCGCCGCCGCCCTGGACCGCGATTACGCCAATCCACTCATCAACCTCGGCATAATGCACACCGAGGACGCCCAGCCAGAGAAGGCCGCCCAGGACTGGAAGATGGTGCTGCAGCTGCAGCGGCGCCGCCCGGAGATATGGTTCAGCCTGGGAGAGGCCCTCTCGGCCATGGGCGAGATGGATGATGCGAGGGTGGCCTACGAGAGCGCCTTGCAGTATGACCCCACCATGGATGAGGCGAGGAAGCGCATCGAAGAGATCGACACCGCCCTCAATCCACCCCAGGAGGAGGCACCGCCCGAGGCCGAGCCTATCATGGACGAGCGCTCAGCGCCAATGGCGCCTACGGCCTTGGTGGTTGAAACGATAGCATCAGAGCGAACATCGACCCCTTCACCCCCCACCGAAGCTAAAGAGGACGTCGCCGGGGAGCCTACCCCTGTCATCGAACCATGCCAGGCCGCGCCTCAACTTGAAGAGACGGTCGAGGCCGTCGATGATGCCCCGGTCCCCTTGGAGAGGTCGTTGGTATGCGAGCCTGACATGTCCTTGGAGGTGCCCCCCGAGGAACATCTGGAGATCGTTGCGGAACCGGAGCGGGCCATGGTCGAGATCAAGGAGGGGACGGTCCGAGCCGACGCTCCAGAACTTGAGCCTAAATCGGAGGCCATTCCCGTCGTCGCCCCGCCGTTGGTGAGCGTTGAACCTGTGATGGAGGAGGCCCAGTGGTGCGAACCGGTCCCTGACATGGAGGTAGCCCCCCCGCCAGCGGTCTGTGAGACCCCGGACATGGTGGCGGCCACACTGGCAGCGATAGCGGTCGAGGCGGAGCCATTACCGGATCCAAAGGTCGAGGAGGACCGGACCGATGCCCGATCCCTTGAGACCGAGCACATGATAGACCTCCCGACCCGGAGGCGCCTGGCAGCGAAGATGCTGCTCATGGTGGGCGAGGCCGACCGAGCCCTCGTCGAGGTGGACCGTGCCCTGCAGGAAGAGCCGGAGTCCTCCGAACTGATGGTGCTTCGCTCGGAGGTCCTCATGGCCCTCGGAAGACAGGACGAGGCGCTAACCGCCCTCGGGGCAAGCTACCAGATCGACCGGGACCCGGAGGTGATCTTCGACATCGAGGCCCTGAGCCACCGTTTCGGCCTCAAGGCGGAGTCGCAGAGGTTGTTGGGGATGCTCCCAGCTTCGCAGGAGACGTTCGCCCGGGAGCTGGCCGGTCACCTCGAGCGTCGGGAGTTCGAGCAGGCCATAACCAAATCTGCACAGGCCGGGGACCGTTCTTCCGCCCTGTCCAGGCAATGTCTGGCCCTTGCCCTCATGGAGCGTCGTCGCTACCGGGAGGCCTCCAAGGTATGGCAGGAGCTTTTGGCACAGTTCCCTGGATGGGCCGAGGCGCTCAACAACCTGGGGGTGTGCATGCGGTTCATGGGCGAGTACGGTTACGAGGAGCCATTGCGCTACATGATGCTCGCCACCCTGATCGACCAGGATTTCTCTGAGGCTTGGAACAACATCGGTTGCGTCTACTTCGCCGCTGGCGCATATGATGAGGCATTGAAGGCCTTCCGTTCCGCCATCTCCATCGATCGCAACCCGGACTATTATCTCAACCTGAGCAGTGCCCAGATGGCCATCGGAGAGGTGGCCGGGGCCAAGCAATCGCTCACCTCGGCCTTGCAGCTGGAGGAGACCCCGGAGGTGCTCTTCATGCTCGCGGTGATCGCGGAAAAGGAGGGCGACCTGCGCTGGGCCGCTTCATTGTACTCCGATGCCATCGCACTCAAGCCAGACTTCCGTGACGCGGTGTTCAACCTGCAGAGGGTGAAGCTGCAGCTGAAGTACAGCAAGTGAGTACGTCGAGAGAATAAGAAAAGTATGGGTATGAAGGGGTTTACGCGCGGGAGATGTTCATGACCACGACGTCACGGACGTCGCGCATCTCGCTGAACGGCAGGATGAGGCGGCCTTGGCTGTCGCTCTTGAACAGGCGCGCATCGATCTCCTCCGCTGGGATGACCAGGACATGGTGTATTTCGCCGGTCTGCGTGTTGAGAACAAAATTGTCGATCATGCCTAGGATCTGACCGTCGTTGGTCATGACCGTCTTCCCCTTCAATTCAGTGATGAACTTCCTCATCGTGCACCCCTTCCTTATATAATACTCGGGCCAATGAATGGCCTAGTGCGTATATATGATTTTTGCAACTTGGGCCAGATGTCAACCGATGTACTCGCCGTAGTAACGGCAGCGGCAGAAAGGCCGGGCCCGGCTGTGCGATAGCTTGGTGCATTCTGGATGGGGCAGGGGCATGGTGACCAAGGCCTCTTCCAAAGAGAGCACCTTCCCATCCTGTTTCTTGCATTGGGCGCAGGCGTCCTTGCGGCTGGAGATGCTCACCTTTTCGAATCCGATCTCCTTGAAGATGTTGAGCTCAAGCTTGTGCATCTCCCTAAGCACAGGGCGGGGGTCCTCGCCGATGGACGACTGGTACTCGGCGATGTTCTCCATGATCTTGGCCTTCTGCTGCATGTCCTCGGAGTTGCGCAGCAGTTCGGTGAGAAGGGCCAGGACCGCCTCCTCGTCGGAGATGTTCCGGTTCTCATAACGCAGGGCGCGACGCTTGGCCATCTCCAGGTCCATCTCTCCGAGGTAGGACCTTGCCAGTATCTCCAGGCCGATGGCGCGGGGGCTCAGGTCGCGTTTCTTGACGATGATCGGCGCGCTCTTGCTCACCTTCACCGGTGCGGATGACTTCGGGCTCACGGTGGCCTTCGCCTTCCCTTCCTTGTTTCTTTTCCGTCATTGTATCACTTGGTTCAACGGTAGATGCCAACGTCCGTGCCGCCCATGCGGGCCTTCTCCAAGACCTTGCCCATGTTCTCGTACTCCTTCAGGATGTCCTTGCTGAGCGAGGGCTTGATGTTCTTCAAGGCCGCCTCGAAGTGCTTCCCCTCCACCACGTCGGCGTTGCGGTTCAAGCGCAGGGCCACCATGGCCGCCTCACGGCAAAGGTTCTCCAGGTCCGCCCCGACGTAACCGTCGGTGCGGGCGGCGAGCTCTCCAGGTCCACATCGATCAGCGGCATGTTCTTGGTATGCACCTAAGGATGCTCATTCGGCCCTCCTGGTCCGGCACGGGGTATCAGCATGAGCCGGTCGAACCGGCCCGGCCTGAGCAGCGCCGGGTCGACGATGTCCGGGCGGTTGGTGGCGGCGATGACCGTCACCCCCTCCAAGCGACTCCAGGCCATCGATGGACGTGAGCAGCTGGTTGACGATGCGCTCGGTGACGTTGGTGTCCGAGCCGCCGCCCCGTCTGGGGGCGATGGCGTCGATCTCGTCCAGGAAGACGACCGACGGGGCCACCTGCTTGGCCTTCTTGAAGGCCTGTCGCACCGCCTTCTCCGATTCGCCCACCCACTTGCTCATGATCTCCGGGCCCTTGATGGATATGAAATTGGCCTTGGATTCGTTGGCCACCGCCTTGGCCAGCAAGGTCTTGCCGGTGCCCGGCGGTCCATAGAGCAGGACGCCCTTGGCCGGCCTGATGCCCATGCGCTTGAACGATTCGGGGTTCTCCATGGGCATCTCCACCATCTCCTTGAGCTGGCGTCTTGACGTCCTCCAGTCCGCCGACGTCGTTCCAGGTGACGTGTGGGGATCTCGACCAGCACCTCGCGCATGGCGCTCGGCTCCATCTCCCTGCAGCGCGTCGTGGAAGTCGTCCTCGGTGACCCTGCATCCTCTCCAGGATCTCCGGCGGGTATGGGCTTGTCCAGCTCCAGTTCCGGGACGAAACGGGCCAGGCACTTCATCGCCGCCTCCCGCGCCAGCGCCGCCAGGTCCGCCCCGACGAAGCCATGGGTGGCCGCGGCGAGACTTCTCCAGGTCGAATCCTCCGCAAGCGGCATGCCCCGGGTGTGGATCTCCAGGATCTCCTTCCTCCCCTCCTGGGTCGGCACGCCGATCTCGATCTCCCGGTCGAAGCGGCCGGGCCGGCGCAGCGCCGGGTCGATGGCGTCCTCGCGGTTGGTGGCCGCCGATGACGATGACCTGCCCTCTTCCGGCACATGCCGTCCATCAGGGTGAGCAGCTGCGCCACCACGCGTCGTTCCACCTCGCCGGTAGACGTCCTCCCGCTTCGGGGCGATGGAATCGATCTCGTCGATGAATACGATGGAGGGCGCGTCCTTCTCCGCCTCCTCGAACTTCTCCCTCAGCTTCTCCTCGCTCTGGCCGTAGTACTTGGATATGATCTCCGGACCTTGGATGGAGATAGAAGCTGGCACCGGCCTCGTTGGCCACCGCCTTGGCGAGCAAGCGTCTTGCCGGTGCCCGGCGGCCCGTAGAGCAGCACGCCCTTGGGGGCGTCGATGCCCAGGCGGTCGAAGAGCTCGGGATGCTTCAGCGGCAGCTCGATCATCTCCCGGACGCGCTGCAGCTCCCCCTCCAGCCCGCCGACGTCATCATAGGTGATGGAGGTGGTGCTGGATTCCTTGCTCTCGATGGGCTCGGTCTTCACCACCAGCTCGGTGTGGTCGCCCACCACGACGATGCCGGCAGGGGTCGTTCCGATGACGACGAACGGCAGCAAGCCTCCCATGAGGGCGATGTTGGGGATGATGATCTCGTCGCCTTTGACCAGCGGGCGGGACAGCAGTCCCTTGCGGAACAGCTCCTCCACGCCGGTGCCGAAGCGGACCTGTTTTCCCTCCGGTATCTTCGGGGCCACCACCACTTTGGTGGCCGGCTGGGTGTCCGCCTTCTGCACGGTGACCTTCTCGCCCATGGAGACGTTAGCGTTGGAGCGCACCATGCCGTCGATGCGGATGATGCCCTTGGACTCGTCCTCCTGGGTGGCGCGGAACACCTTGGCGGCGGTGGACCTCTTGCCGATGATCTCGATGATGTCCCCGTTCTCGACGCCCAACTCCTTTCGGGTCTGCGTGTCGATACGGGCCCGGCCCAGGCCCACCTCCGATTGATGCTGGGCCTTCGCCACCCTGAGTACTACTGATTCGGGCATCTGCACCCTCGGCCGGGAATGGCCCTGACACTAGATAAGGTTGTCCTGGCCATGCGGCGGCGAAGGCTTAATCAGTCCGTCAATTATACCCTGTCCCATGCGTTTCAGCGCCGACTGCGTCCCTTGCCTGTTGGGCCGGGTCATATACGAGACGGACCTGGTGGCCCCGTCCAAGCGAGCCGAGGCGGTCAACGCGGGACTGGAGCTGATCGCGCCAGGTTTCCAGGCGGAGGAGAACTCGGCGAAACTGGCCACCCGGGTCCATGCCCGCGTCTATGACATCATCGGTAGCAAGGACCCTTATCTGGACTTGAAAAGGCGAAGCAACTCGGCGGCGGAACAGATGCTGCCCAAGGCCCGTGAGTTCGTTGGAGCCCATGTGGATTCGTTGAGGGCGGCATGTCTCGTCTCCATAGCCGGCAACGTCCTGGATTTCGGGATCGACATCGGCATCGATGGCCCTGAGCAGTTCGGACGCAAGTTCGACCAGGTGGTCCATCAAGGCATAGGATTGGACCAAGTGGACCGATTCAGGACGCTGCTGGAGGGCGCCAAGAACGTGGTCTACCTCACCGATAACGCCGGGGAGATAGTGTTGGACCGGTTGCTGGTGGAACAGATCCAGTACATGGGAGTGCAGGTGCATGGCGTGGTGAAGGGCGAACCCATCCTCACCGACGCCACCGCCGATGATCTGAAGGATACTGGCATGGACAAGGTGTTCGATTCCTGGTCCACCACCGGTCAGTTCGCGGTAGGCATCGACCTGGACCGCGTCCCTCAAGAGCTGGTGCAGGTGCTGAGGCGGGCGGACCTCATCATCGCCAAAGGAATGGCGAAC
Organism: Methanomassiliicoccaceae archaeon; assembly: GCA_963806355.1. Lineage (GTDB taxonomy): Archaea > Thermoplasmatota > Thermoplasmata > Methanomassiliicoccales > UBA472 > JACXTP01. The sequence goes on from CAWDXN010000009.1 coordinate 256,824, forward strand.
TACGAGTCGCTCTCTGAAGAGAGCCTAAGGCCAGTGGTTTACATATTGCGGGCGAAATGCCGCCCCGTGGCAGAGGCCATCGGGGCCAGGAAGGACGATAACGTCGTCAAGGTGGTGGAGTGAGATCATGAGCGGAAAGGTCAGACAAGCGGTGATCATGGCCGGCGGAGAGGGAACGAGGTTGAGACCTTTGACCAACACCAGGCCGAAACCCTTGCTGCCGGTCCTGGGGCGGCCATGCATCGAGCATACCGTGCGCAGCATGGTGCGGGCTGGGGTGGAGGAGGTATTCCTGGCCTTGGGCTACCGGTCCGAGGACGTGGTCAAGGCCCTGGGGAACGGGGAAGGCTTTGGCGCCAGGGTCATTTACGCCTATGAGGACCAGCCCATGGGCACGGCCGGGGCGGTCAAATTGCTCGAGGACAGGCTGGACGATACCTTCCTGGTCGGGAGCGGGGACACCTTGACCGATGCGGACCTGTCCAAGTTGACAGACCTGCATTTCAGTTCCGGGGCCGTGGCCACCATGGGCCTCACCGAGGTGGAGAGGCCGGAGCAGTTCGGCATCGTGGGTATGGACCAGGCTGGTCGGATCGAACGTTTCAAGGAGAAGCCCAGGACCGAGGAGGTCTTCTCCAACGTGATCAACGCCGGCACCTATGTCCTACAAAAGGAGGCGTTGTCCCACATTCCCGCGGGCACCAAGTACGATTTCTCCAAGAACCTCTTCCCCGACCTTCTGTCCAAAGGGAGGCCGATATATGCTGGCAGACTTGACGGTTACTGGAAGGACATCGGCAACCCGGCCGACCTGTTCCATGCCAACCTGGCCATGGCGGAGCGGCATGGTGAGCCGACCTTCCTGCCGGGAATGACCACGGAAGGGCCGATCGTGGCCACAGAGGTCCTGGGGGAGGGAGCGGACATAATCGGTCCGACCTACCTGGGGGAGAACGTCACGCTGGAGAGAGGTAGCACCGTGCGCGCCTCAGCATTGGGCAAGGGCAGCAGGAGTTGGCAAGGGGGCATCCATCGAACACTCCCTGCTATTGGACGGATGCCTAGTCCATGCCAGCGCCAGGGTGGTGAACTGCGTCCTGGGCGAGGGTTGCATCGTAGGACCGGGCGTACTGCTTGGAGGGTTCGGTGCTGGGCGACAGGGCCCAGGTGGAAGGTCCAGAGTCGCTCCGTTGAGGCTTGCTAGGAGGGGCGGTGGCTGTTAAATATCCGGAGTCGATTCGCCCAGGGTGGAGAAGAGGGAGTACGGCTATGCCTTGCCGCTGCTGGCGGCATGCATCATCTGGGGCACTTCCTTCGTCGCCGGCAAGGTGGGCGTGGAGAACGTAGACCCCGTGCTGTTCTCCCTTCTGCGCTATGGGTTCGCCGCACTGAGCGCGCTCCCCATCATCTTCCTGTTCAAGGAGTTCGACTGGACGGTGCTGCGCAGCCCTCTGATATGGGGCATATCCCTCATCAACGCCGTGGCCATGAACCTGCAGAACATCGGCATGACCATGACCACCGTCACCAACGCGGTGCTCTTGATCGACATCAATGTGGTGTACATCGCCGTCCTCGCTTCCTTCGTGCTCAAGGAGAAGCTCACCCCCAAGATCCTGGTCGGGCTCATCCTAGGCATAGTGGGCGTGGTCATCATCGCCACCAACGGCGATGTGGGAGCGGTGGGCGGGGGCACCTTCATGGGCAACATGGCGGTATTGGTGGCAGGCCTCCTATGGTCGGTCTATGTGGTCTACCTCACCAAGACGCTCAAATCGGGTACGCCCATGGTATCCGCCACCTTCGCCATTATCCTCATCACCACCGTTTTGCTCGTTCCGTTCGCGCTTGTGTTCACGCAGGACTGGTCCGTGAACGCCACCGGTTTGGAGATGGCCGCCTACACCGGCATATTCTGCACCACATTGGCCTTCATTCTCTATAGCTACGGGCTGCGCGGTCTCGGGGCGACCGTCACCTCGGTCATCCTGCTCCTGGAGATCGTGTTCGGCATGCTCTTCGCCATAATCCTGCTCGACGAGATGCCCACCGAGATCACGGCCATTGGCGGGGCGTTCATATTCCTGGCGGTGGTGGTGATATCGTTACATTGGAGAAAAGGGAGATCAAAAAAGGATAAAGGGAAGGGGGACGGCTCAGGAGTAATCGAGCACGTCCTTGGCCTGGTCCATCCGGTCCACCGATATGGCGACCTCCTCGATGGCCGTCTTGGCCCCCAAGATGAAGAGGGACTCGATGTTGACTCCGTTGCGTGCCAGCTTCTTCGTCAACTTGTGCAGTTCCCCGGGCTTGTCTGCCATGGCCACGACGATTATGTCCTTCTCCATGAACTCCGCGCCAGACGCCGTCAGGGCGCTCCGGGTGGTGGCATCGTCGTCCGTGATCACATGGATCATCGGTTGGCCCTTTCCGAAATCCGTGGCGATGCCGCGTATGTTGACCGACCGCTTGCCGAGCAACTCCGCGATCCTCGCCACTTCCCCAGGCTTGTTCTCGACCAAAATATCGAACTGCTTCAGGGTCATTTCATCCTCCAGACCCCAACTATTTGCGCCCATTGCACTTAAAACCTTGTTTCCAATTTTCAAAGAAGTTGTACGAGTTCTAAAGCAATAGATGCGTTAAGTGAACGAAAATAGAAATAAAATCTACGAATAAATCAATTCTTAAGGTTCAATCCGAAGGAATCCCAAGCGAAACCGATGAGGAACCCGGTGAAAAGGGCGAACATCTGCGCCTCCGAGATGTCGTCGAAAACGTAATAGAACACATAGAGCGACACTAGGAATCCAGAAAGCCCGGAGAACACCAGCTTCAAGCCGCGAATGATCCCGTCCTTCCTTCCCACGGTGAAGAGAAGGCGGTTGGCAACCACCAGGTAGCCTAGGGATATGAGCATGGCCAGCAATATGGTGTACGTCAGCTCCTCGGTCCAGACGGTATCGGTGAGGTTAAGGACGCCGTAGGTGATGATCAGGCCCAGGATCAGCGCGGCCATATAGCGGCCGAACATGTTGGTGAGGAAGAACGAGGTAATGGCGGCCAGGGTCTTGCCCCAGATACCGCACTGCTTCATGATCGAGATGACGATGGTGGAGCTGAGCTTGGAGGTCCCAGAGCGCCTCTCGCTGAAGCGGAACTCCACCTCCGCCACCTTAGCTCCATCGGGAAGGAACTTGAGTATGTCGAAGAGCGCCTTGAAACCGCGCCGTTCGAACCTTTTCATGTTCTCTCTGATGATGGACTGGCACATCTCCGTTCGCCCGGCGAAGAAGCCGCTCATGTTGTCGCTGGTACTGGGCTGCTTCTTGTAACGCAGGTAGGTGGCGGCCATGGTGTTGGCGCCCCAGGAGGCCATCTTCCTCCCGGAGGAGAGCTTGGAAAAGTCCTCCCTCACCCCTACCATCATATCATAGCCCTGGTCCAATTGGGCCACCAGGTCGCCAGCGCGTTCGGGCGGATGTTGGAAATCTGAGTCCATGACCACGAACGAGGCGGTCTTGGAGGCAAGTATGCCATCGAATATGGATGCGCTCAAACCCCGGTCCTTCGGGTCCCGGTCGATGACGGTGACATGCAGACCGCGGGCCGCCAGTTCCTTGGCCTTTTGAGGGGTGCCGTCCTGGGAGTTGTCATCGACGACTATGATGTTAGAACCAGGATATAGTCGGGACAAGGTCTCGATCATTGGGACTATGTTATCCCCTTCGTTCAAAGTTGGGAGAATAACGCTGAAGGGCTCTCCCGATCCCCCTCTGGATTCCATAGTTCCCATTAACAGAATTAACCTGATTATTTATAACTTTGCCGTCATGATATTGGAGCAGATCTCGTGCCAGGTTCGACGAGGGCCCTCCTGGACTTAAATAATGATTTTACAGGAGGGCTTTGCGATCCCCCAAAAGGTATTTAATTGCCTGAATGTTCGATGATGCCCGGATGAAGGTATCGGTCGGGGTATGTGCGTACAACGAAGGCCGCAACATCGGCAGATGTCTCGAATCGGTCCTGGCGCAACGAATGGCGAGCGCGGAGCTGATCGAAGTACTGGTGATATCGAGCGGCAGTACGGACGACACCGATGATGTGGTAAGGTCGTTCTCGGCGAGGGACCGCAGGGTCGTTTTGCACCGTCAGCAGAATCGTGAGGGCAAGAACTCCGCGGTAAATCTCTTCATGGAGAAGGCCACGGGCGATGTGCTGGTGCTCGTGAACGCCGACAACATCCTCAAAGAGGGCTGCTTGCAGGCCTTGGTCGGTCCATTCGAGGATGAGAAGGTGGGGGTGGCAGGGGGCCACCCACAACCAGTGAACGATCGAAGGACGGTGGTCGGTTTCGCGGTGTTCATGCTATGGGACATGCACCATCGCCTCTCGCTCATCTATCCCAAGGTGGGGGAGGTGATGGCCTTCCGCAACCTTCGCATCCAAATACCCACAGGCATGCAATCGGACGAGGACCTGATCCGCATGGACCTGGAGCGCAAGGGATTCCGCTCGGTATACGCGCCGGACGCCATCGTATTGAACAAGGGGCCAGAGACGGTGCGGGATTACTTCAAACAGCGCACTCGCGTCAACATCGGCGAGCGATACATGAAACGCTGGTTCGACTTCGACATCCCGACCTGGGACAAACACTACCTTTTCGAGTCCTGGCGGGGCTTCCTCAAGGACAATGGCAAGGATTTCTGGAAGATCGCCATCGCCATGGGCATGGAGCTCTTGGCCCGGGCCTACGCCACAGTTCACGTCATGATGGACAAAGGCGACCGCCCAGTTTGGAACATGGTGGAGACGACCAAGGAAATAGGTCCTTGAATCATAATCATCTTTTCAGCGCGCTCAACAGCTCATCGACCACCGAGGCGAACCCCTTCTCCTCGGTGACCTGGAAGGACCGCAGCCCCAATCGCCTGGCCAGCTCCATGTCGTGCTTGTCGCTGTCCCCGATGAGGTAGGACCGTTCCATATCAACGGGGAAATCGTCCAGTGCCATCTCGATCAGACCGACCTCGGGTTTGCGGCAACCGCACCTTGCCTCCGGGACATGAGGGCAATGGTAGATGGCGTCCAATCTCCCACCATCCTTACCGATCTCCTCCCTCAGTTTCTTGTGCACATCGGCCAGGACCTCCTCGGAGAAGTACCCTCGGCCCACACCGGACTGGTTGGTGATGACGATGACCAGGAACCCGGCCTCGTTCAGCCTGCGCACCGCCGAGCCCACGCCCGGGAACAGGTGGAGGTCGTCTGGGCAGGAGCAATAGGGGACGTCCTTGACCAGGGTGTCGTCCCGGTCCACGAACACCGCGGGACGACTGAACATCATCCTTTCCACCAGTCCGCAGATGATGTGCCCGGCCGTCATGTAACCTTCCTGGATATGGGGGGTGCGTTCGGAAGGTATGGTGAGCGCCAGGTCGACCTCGTGCCTCAATGCGCCCTTGTTGCCTGTGAAACCGATGGTCAGGGCCTGGCGCTCCTTGGCCCGACGCACCGCGCGGAGCACATTGACGGAATTGCCAGAGGTGCTGATGGCGATGACCGCATCGCCTTTCTGCACCAAGACCGTCCACATGTCGCTCGAAGATGTCATCGAACGAGTAGTCGTTACCGATGGCGGTGATGGCGGAAACGTTGTTGATGGCGATGGCGCTGAGCGCAGGTCGGTCCCACATGAACCGACCAGAGAACTCGGCGGCAAGGTGCTGGGCGTCGGCGGCGCTCCCACCGTTGCCGAAGATGACCACCTTGTTACCGGAACGGAAGACCCGCACCAGCGCCTCAGCGATGGCCGACACCTGCTCTTCATCTATCGCCGCGATCGTTGAGGCGGAACGCTCCAACTCCCTTCTCACCCTGGTCTCTCATGAACGATACCTCCAGGTCTGCAGACCATGCTTATCGAAGTTGAAGGGGACGATGTCCACGCCCATCTTGACCAGCTCATCCCCTACCTGGTGCTTGTGGTCGTACTCGCAGATGAAGAACATGAAACCCCCTCCCCCAGCGCCTGAGATCTTGCCACCGATGGCGCCGTTCCGCATCGCCGTTTCATAGATCTCGTCCACGCGTCGGTTGCTCACGCTCGATGTGAACCTCTTCTTGAATTGCCAGCTCTCATTGAGGAGCTCGCCCATGCGTCGGATGTCCCCCACCATGAGCGCATCCTTGGTCTCCTTGGCCAGACGCTTGGCGTTGTCCAGGGCATCGACCACCTCATCCTTGCCCTTGAATATAACCGCGCGTCTGTTCCTGAATGATGTTGGCGCTGTCCCTTGTTCGTCCAGTATAACAAAGGAGCATGCAATAGTGCAGTTCGTTGAGCACGTCGGTCTTGATGCGCAAGGGAGTGACGATGGTCTCCTGGCCCTTGAACTCGATGTAGTTGAAACCGCCGAAGACAGCGGCGTATTGGTCCTGGCGACCGCCCTTGAAACCCAGTTCCTCCCTTTCCAGTTGATAGGCCAATTTCGCCATATCATATTGAGACATGGGTTTGTTCAACCATTCTGAGAACGCCCCGAGGATGGCCACGATGACGGTCGAGGAACCCCCGAGCCCAGATCCGGGAGGGGCCTCGCAATGGAGGAACATATCAAAGCCCTTCCTGACCTCGAAATGGTTCAAGACCGCCTTGATCAGGTCAAGGTTCCCATCGTACTGGAACTGGTTCCCGTCGACCTTCCATCTTTCCTCCCGGCCGAAGTCCAGGGAACGTATGGATATCTCGGCGTCCTCTCTGAGGGGAGATGGTGCAATAGGCATGTCTGTCGATGGTAGCGGACAGGACCGCTCCCCCCTCTCATCGCAATAGGGAGAGACATCGGTGCCTCCTCCTGCAAAACTGATACGTAGCGGAGCTTTGCTCCGGATCAACATCTCCCTCGCTACCATATGGTTGACCGTGCCATCGGCATATCCTTGAACCACTTCATAACCTCTTTCCCATGGGTGTGCGCTCTATCCCCTTCATAAAATGGAACTTTATTATTTTCCGAGGCAGATTAGAGCTACGAATTGATTTATTATCGTATCGGATATCGTAATTATTACATACGATATTCGTAATAATTTTACTGATTTCATCTACGATGGCCAGCATATAGCCAGCATTTTAATAAAGTATTAAATGGGCATAGTGCATAACGCTGAAAACATGTCAGATTCTACGGAGAACAGTCCGTCAACGAATCCGGCTCCGCCTATGAAGAAGAAAGGCGTTAAGCCGTTGTGGATGGCCATCATCGCGATCGTAATAGTGGTGGCCTTGGTCGCTGTGGCGTATTTCGCCTTCTTTGCAGAGGACGAGCCCGATAACCAGCTTGAAGCGATAAAGGCCAGGGGCGTGCTCCGGGTCGGGACCGATGTGCCTTACCCACCCTTCGAGTACAAGAACCTGAGCGCCGGTGCTAACGTTTACGAGGGCGTCGACATGGACATCGTCAAGCGTATAGCTGAAGAGCTAGGTGTTGAGCTAGAGATCGTTCCACTAGGATTCACCACCTTGATCGGTGCCATCCAAGCCGGGCAGATCGACATCGCCATCTCTGCCATGACCATCACCCCGGAGAGGGCTGAGTCGGTGATATTCTCCGATCCGTACTACTTTGCCAACCAGGCAGTATTGGTGGCCGGTGACAGCAACATCGATACCTATGAGGAACTCAACAATTCCAAGGTCTGTGTACAGCTAGGGACCACTGGTGGCTTCTGGGTAGAGGAGAACCTCGACCCAGCAGGGTATCTGCAGTTCGAGACCGTCGACCTTGCCGTCGCCGCAGTCAACAGCGGACAGCAGGACGCTGCGGTCATCGACTTCCCTGTGGCTAGGCAGTACGCCTCTAACACCGATTCCTATGATGTCAAGGTCTCAATGACCATCGACACCAATGAGGAGTACGGCATCGCCATGGCATTGGGCGAGACCGAGCTCGAGAGCGAGATCAACGACATCCTTGCGGAAATGGTTGAGGACGGTAGCCTTCAGGCGATTAAGGACAAGTACAACGCTTGAACGCGGTCATTGAACCCAAACACCTTACCTTATATTTCCTTTAGACCCCGGATGTGCCATAGATGGAATTGGATTGGAGCATTATCCCTGAATACTGGTCATCGTTCATGGCCGGAGCCCAGCTGACGATCATCATCGCGGTGGTCTCGATTTCGTTGGGTTTCTTTGGTGGGATACTGATAGGGATGGGGCGATTGTCGAAGAACCCCTTGGCTTACTATTCCAGCACGGTTTATGTGGAGGCTTTCCGAGGCACCCCCTTGCTCATCCAGATCTTCTTAATTTATCTTGGGCTCCCCTATGCTTTGGGCATTCAGTTCGACCCACTGTATGCTGGCATCACCGCCCTTTCCCTGAACAGTGCGGCCTATCAGGGAGAAATCTTCCGGGGCGGAATACAATCCATCCCCAAGGGACAGATGGAGGCCGCCAGGTCCATGGGGCTGTCCAAGGGTCAAACCATGAAGAACGTCCTGCTCCCCCAGGGTCTAAGGAATGCCATCCCGACCTACACCAATGAGTTCTGCACTATGATCAAAGATTCGTCCCTATGCAGCGTCATCGGTGTAACCGAGCTGACCCAGACCGGCCAGGACGTGTTCTCACTTACATTCCAACCGTTCGTTATCTACATATTCATCGCGCTATTGTACTTCATCATGACCTTCATCACCTCCAAGACCATGCGATACATCGAGAGGAGATATGCCATCCCAGGAATGATGGGAGGTGAGTGAAATGGCCACACCGATAATCCGTGTCGTTGACCTTCACAAGGCCTTCGGTGATCACGAGGTTTTGAGGGGCATATCTCTTGAAATTTACCAGAAACAAGTGGCGGTGATCATCGGACCAAGCGGGAGCGGTAAGAGCACCCTGCTTCGCTGCCTGAACCTTCTCAACGAACCGTCCAGTGGTCAAATATTCTTCGAGGGCTATGAGATCACCGAACCCAGACATCGACATCAATGTAGTCCGGTCCCAGATGAACATGGTGTTCCAGAACTTCAACCTCTTCATGCACCTCACGGCCAGGAAGAACGTGTCCTTGGCGCTGAAGAAGGTGAAAAAGATGGACCCGGAGGAGGCTGACGTCAAGGCGATGGCCGCGCTCACCAAGGTAGGACTGGCCGAGAAGGCGGATGCATATCCTGGGGAGTTATCAGGTGGTCAGCAGCAGAGAGTGGCCATCGCCAGGGCCTTGGCCATGGACCCGAAGGTCATTCTGTTCGATGAGCCCACTTCAGCACTGGACCCTGAGCTCATCGGCGAGGTTTTGGAGGTCATGAAGAAACTGGCGGAGGAAGGTATGACCATGGTCGTGGTCACCCACGAGATGGGTTTCGCCAGAGACATGGCCGATGTCGTCTTCTTCATGGACGAAGGTCTGATCGCCGAGCAAGGTCCGCCCGAGGAGATATTCGTGAACCCGAAGAACGAAAGGACTCGGGTCTTCTTGAAGCGGATTTTAAAGGAGATAGAGGACATGGACCCCCTAAAACCCAAGTACGAAGGGACCACCATCACACCAGCTGAGGAGTCGGTCATCACCAAAAAGAACGAGACCGCTCCGAGGTCCATGCCCGTAGAACAGAAGTCCGATACGAAGCGATGGCTCGGATTCAGCCTACCTAAATTCCGGAAATAAGGCGGGTCATCTGGCGGTCAAAGGCAATCATTAAATATCCTGGCTTTAATAATCGCCCGCTATGAGGAGCACCGCCGCCTGTAAGACCATTGTTCTTCTGGTCAGCGAGCGGTACGTCGTCATCTGAAAGGGAGGTGGCTAGCACGGTCATCTCTTTGCGGAAATGTCTGAGGGTCAGCTGATAGCTATGATGTCTGCGAGCGCGGTCCTGTTGGTCTCGATGGTGATGAACGGGAAGGGGAAGCCCAAACGCATCGACGGGGACAGCACCGGCGATCAGTTCCAACAACCCTGGCTGTCCACGCCCAAGTATCCCAAGGGTTCGGACAACGGCAGGGACGACGAAGGCTACCTTGCGCCAATAAAGAAGCTCCACTCCATGAAGAACTATGAGGAGTCGAGCAAGAAAACGAAGAAGTGATCGGAGGAGCGAAGATGGAAGTCGTGTCAATGGTCGTGAACGACGAGTTCGGTGTGATGCAGAGGATCGTGGGCGAGTTCACCCGCCGTAAGATCAACATCGAGACCATCGTCGTCGGTAAGTGCGAGATACCCGGAAAGGCCAGGGTGGTGCTGGGCGTGAACGAGCGAGCCATGGCCGAAGCGGCCGTGAACGCTCTGAAGCAGAGAGTGCACGACGTCATCCAGATCGAGATCCTAGATGAGACCAGGCATGAGGCCTATGCCCTCGTCAGCAATGGTTTCGGGAAGGCCCGCCTGATAGGCTCCACCAAAGAAGTGGACAGCATGATCGAGTCCTCCAAACCGGACAAGTTCATCAAGGCGATCAACGCCATCTGAGGAGATGGGACGATGGCGAACAGGTCCAAGGTCTGGATGGACGGAAAAATGGTTAACTTCGATGATGCCAACGTGCACGTGCTGACCCATGGCCTTCACTATGGTTCGGGCGTCTTCGAGGGCATTCGCATCTATAACAACGATGGCGGAAGGGCGATATTCCGGTTGAGGGACCATATGCAACGATTCCTCAACTCGGCCAAGTGCATCTCCATGCCTGTGCCGCACTCTCTCGACGACCTCTGTGAGGCCTGTCGGGAGGTGGCGCGGGCCGCTGGCCCAGAGGGCGATTATCTAAGGCCGATTTCATTCTGGGGGCTGAGCCCCACCGGCAACATAGGCGTCAACCCGCTGAAGTGCCCGGTCAACACGGTCATCGCCTGCACTCACATGGGGGCATACATGGGAGCGGAGCAGTTGGAAAGGGGGGCGACGATAATCACGTCGTCCTGGGAGAAGCCTTCCAACCGGGCGGCGTTGCTCAACGCCAAGGTCTGCGGCAACTACATCAATTCCGTGGTGGCCCGCATCGAGGCGGTCAAGCGCGGCGCGGACGAAGCTCTAATGCTCAATGCCGAAGGCAACGTCGCCGAAGGCACCGGGGAGAACCTCTTCATGGTCAAGGCGGGCCGCATCTACACGCCGCCCATGACCGCTGGGATCCTTAGAGGGGATAACCAGGGATTGCATCATCACCATCGCCCGGGACAAGGGCTTCGAGGTGGTGGAGCGGGACATCACACGGTCCGAGCTCTTCGTCGCTGACGAGGTCTTCATGACCGGGACGGCGGCCGAGGTCACGCCCATCCGCAGCATCGATGACCACATCATCGGCGAGGGTCGGGCTGGGACCAAGACCAAGAGCATCCAGCAGACCTTCGCAGCCGCGGTCGCGGGCAACCTGCCCAAGTACGAGCGCTGGTTGGACGTAGTTTGATCGGACATACCATTGTCACCAAACCATTTTCCCGTTTTCTTCTCGCCCAGTGATTAAATAGTCCGTGCTTGACTACTTCTTATCGAGCAGGGAGATCATGTTCGAGGTCAGGTTCCATGGCCGGGGAGGGCAGGGTGCGGTCATGGCCGCCCAGACGTTCGCCGAGGCGGCAGTGCTGGAAGGGCACCATGCCCAAGCGTTCCCATACTTCGGGGCGGAGCGCAGGGGGGCGCCGGTGCGGGCCTTCGCCCGAGTGGACGATAAGCGCATCACCATCAAATCCCAGATCTACGAGCCAGATATGCTGGTCATCATGGACGAGTCGCTCCTTGACATCGACCCCGTGGCCGATGGGCTGAAACCGACTGGATCAGTGGTGATGAACACGACCAAGGCACCGCAGGATGTGGACATCGGAGTGGCGGTCAAATGCGCCACGGTCGACGCCATCCCGATCGCGTTGGAGACGATCAAGGCGCCCATCGTCAACACCGCCATACTTGGGGCGGTGGCGAAGATATGCGACCTGGTCACCATCGGCTCGATCAAGAGCGTCCATAAACGACCGCTTCGGGGAGAAGCTGGGCGAGCAGGCGGCCCGCATGAACTCCCTGGCCGCGGAGATGGCCTATGCCAGGACCGTGGTCGGCACATGCAAGGGCGAGAGGACTATCGTGCGCCCGAAGGTATGGCTGCCCACTTGGCAGGAGCTCCCTCAGGGCACCGCCCTGGGGGAGGACACCCTCTCAGGCGTCACCGTTGGCCCCGGGGGTTCATTGGGCAATTATACTGGGACCTGGAGGACCATCACGCCCAAGTACGATCGGGAGAAGTGCGTGCGCTGCCTCCGCTGCTGGTTCTGTTGCCCGGAGGGATGCATCAAGCGCCTGGAGGACGATCATGTCAAGTGGGACTATCGTTATTGCAAGGGCTGCGGCATCTGCGCCAACATCTGCCCGGCCGACGCCATCCACATGGTGAAGGGGGCGATGGAACCATGATGAAGGTCCTCTCCGCCGACCACGCGGTGGCCTGGGGGGTGCGCCTGGCCAAGGCCGAGGTCATCCCAGCCTTCCCCATAACCCCGCAGACATTGATCATCGAGCTGTTGTCCGAGTTCATCTTCGACGGCGACATGGACGCCGATTTCATCCCCGCCGACAGTGAGCATAGCGCCATGAGCATCGCCGTAGGGGCGAGCGCAGGCGGGGTGAGGACATTCACAGCCACGTCATCGCAGGGCCTGGCCCTCATGCACGAGATGCTCTATGCCAGCCCGCAGAACCGCTTGCCCGTGGTCATGGCCAACGTGAACCGCAGCCTGGGCGCGGCCGCCGGGATCTGGCTGGAGCACAACGACTCCATGGCGGCGCGGGACAGCGGTTGGATGCAGTGCTACGTCGAGGACAACCAGGAGGCGCTGGACATGACGCTCCAGGCCTACAAGGTGGCGGAGGACCCGCGGGTGATGTTGCCCCTCATGATCTGTCTGGACGGATTCGTGCTCTCCCACACCGTGGATAGCGTGGACGTGCCGGAACAGACGAAGGTGGACGAGTTCCTGCCCCGCTTCAAACCATTGTACAGCTTAGATCCAGCTGACCCCAAGGTCATCAACCCCATAGTGCCCCCGGACTATGCCATGGAGATGCGCTACCAGCTGGACCGGGTCATGGACTCATCGCGGCAGGTGATCAAGGAGGTCGATTCCTCATTCGCCAAGAGGTTCGGTCGTGGTTATGGCGGCCTGTTCGAAGCATACCGTATGGACGATGCCGAGTACGCCCTGTTAGCTTTGGGGACAGCGACCAGCACCGCCAGGGCGGCCGTGGACGAGCTACGGGAAGAAGGGAAGAGGGCAGGGCTAATCAAAATGCGCTTCATGCGGCCGTTCCCGCACGACGAGCTGTTGGCCGCCTGTCAAGGCCTCAAGGCACTGGGGGTGTTCGATCGCTCCCTGAGCTTCAACCGGTTTGGACCGGTGTTCACCGAGGTGCGCAACTCCCTCCACGAGCTCTCACTGCCTATTACCGACCACGTCGGAGGCCTGGGGGGCAGGGACCTGACGCTCGGCCATATGAGGGAGATATTCGCGAACATCGAGAGGAGCGCCCAGGGGGAGAAGGTCAGGACCTGCTCCTGGTACGGACTGAGGGGTGAGCAAGAATGAGCGAGAAGGAAATGACCATCATCAGGGACATCCCCAACAACGACTGGTTCGTGAGCGGCCACGGGGCGTGCCCAGGCTGCGGCATGACGATCGCGGTCAAGAACATCATGCGCATCATCGGCAACAACAGCACGGTCTATGTGCCTGCCTCGTGCTTGATCGTGGTGAGCGCCCTCTATCCCAGCCTCCAGCTTCAGAACGCCTTTGTTCTTCACCGCATTCGAGAACACCGGGGCGGTCACGACCGGCATCAAGGCCGCCTATCGCCGTCTGGGCAAGGACGCCACCGTCGTCGGCATCGCCGGGGACGGAGGTACGTTCGACATAGGTCTCCAGGCATTGTCCGGGGCGGCCGAGAGGGGCGAGGACGTCCTCTACGTCTGCGTCGACAACGAGGCCTACATGAACACTGGCATACAGCGTTCCGGTTCCACTCCGTTCGGGGCCTGGACCACCACCACGCCCGTGGGCAAGAAGACCAAAGGGAAGCGTCAGATGAAGAAGGACATGATGGACCTGGTCATCGGGCATAACGTGGAGTACGCCGCCACCCTGTCCATCGCCCATTACAACGACTTCGTCAAGAAGGTGGACAAGGCCAAGCGCAAGAGCGGGTTCCGCTTCCTGCATGTGCTCACTCCTTGCGTGCCCGGTTGGAAGACCGAGTCCTCCAAGAGCGTGGAGATCGCCAAGTTGGCCGTGGAGACGGGCATGTGGACGTTGTTCGAGTACGAGGACGGGGAGGCCCGGGCCACCTACCGCCCCAAGCAGCTCCTGCCCGTGACCGATTACCTCCAACTGCAAGGGCGTTTCCGCCACATGCCCTCCGAGGACATCAAGGTGCTGCAGCGCTGGGTGTGCAACAAGTACTATTGGCACTTCGGCCACGAGGCCGAGCAACCGGCGTGCGCCATGTTCAAGGGCGAGCCGGAGATGCACTTCGACGGGGACCCGTTGCACGGGGTTTAGGCGAAAAAATCGTAGCCCAAGGTCGATGCTCCCAACGCATGATAGATATAGCTGGAGCACAGCGGACTAGTCATGAGCGGCGCGGTCGAGAACGTCATCATGAGGCGTCTAGGCATGATCAAGGCGGCCGACGCCGAGCTGGAGACGCGCTGGGAGCTGGTGCATGGCGATTGGGGCATCATCGAGGTCAGCAAGGACGGCGAGGTGATGGGCTTCGAGTTCGTGGAGACGGCGCGGAGCGCTGGGGACCACGAAAGGCTGGCCATGTACAGCAGTACCATCGCCGCGGGCAACTATGTCATCGTCTCGGTGCCGGAGGAGAGCTACTTGCATACCATGACCGACCTGGCAAGGTTCCCGCCCCCCCGCCCCCTGCTGTTCTGCTACGACCGTTGGGGCAACATCAAGGTACCGCGATGTTCATAAGCAACATGCAAAGGGGCTGAGGTCGACCATCTGGCCAGGATACGTTCGGACCCTCGTCGATGGCGAGAAACGCTTTTATAGGACCATCCCTTTGTGTCGAAATGCTCTTTGGAGCCTGTGATTAATGAGGATGTTCAAGGACATCGGAAAGAGGTAATGAAAATGGCAAAAGCGATATTCGTCAAGTTCGAGATGCCGAAGGAGCTGCAGGACAAGGCCTATGAGGTCGTCGAGCTCGCTCGTGACACTGGAAAGATCAGAAAGGGGACCAATGAGGTCACCAAGCTGGTCGAGAGGGGCGAGGCGGTCCTGGTCGTCATGGCCGAGGACGTGCAGCCCCCAGAGATCCTGGCCCACATGCCCATGCTGGCCGAAGAGAGGAACATTCCCTATGTCTACGTGCCGAGCAAGGCCGAGCTGGGCAACGCCTGCGGTCTGGAGAAGCCCACCGCGTCCCTCGCTATACTGGACGCAGGGAAGGGCAAGCCAGTGCTGGACAACCTGGTCGACCAGGTAAAGAAGCTGAAGAAGTAAGGGTGTAAATCATGGCAGACGATGAGGGAAACAGCATCCCATCGGAGGTCGTGGAGATCATCGGTCGGACTGGCATGACCGGTGAGGCCACGCAGGTCAAGGTCCGTGTCCTGGATGGGCGCGACAAGGGTCGCATCATCACCAGGAACATCATGGGCCCTGTCCGCATGGGCGACATCCTGATGCTCAGGGAAACGTCGAGAGAAGCGCGCAAGCTCTCCATCCGGTAAACCGCTCGAGGGGGAATCTAAAATGGTCGAACAAAAGCTATGCTCCTTCTGCGGCAAGGACATCGAGCCTGGAACTGGCAAGATGTATGTCAAGAAGGACGGGACCGTGTTCCTATTCTGTTCCAACAAGTGCGACAAGAACATGATCGACTTACGCCGGGTGCCCCGCAACGTGGAGTGGACCAAGGCCTACGCTCAGAAGAAGTTGCTCCTCAACTCCGAGAAGCACAAGGGCGAGGGTAAGGCACCTGAGGGGAAGGCATGATCGAGCGCACCTTCGTGATGTTGAAGCCTGACGCGGTGCAACGCGGCCTCATGGGGCCGATCGTTTCCCGCCTGGAGGCCAAGGGCTACAAGCCATTGGCCATGAAGCTCATGCGCATCCCCCGCGAGCTGGCCGAGCGCCACTACGGGGAGCACAAGGGCAAAGGCTTCTTCAACGGGCTGATCGACTACATCACCTCCGGCCCGGTGCTGGTGATGGTGTGGGAAGGCGAGAACATCGTGGCGGACATGCGCGTCATGATGGGCAAGACCAACCCAAAGGACGCTATGCCTGGCACGATCCGCGGCGATTATGCTCAGCAGACGGGCAGGAACATCGTGCACGGGTCCGACTCGGTCGAGTCGGCGAACCGTGAGATAGACCTGTTCTTCAACGGCTACGAGCTTCAGGACTGGAAGCGCTCCACAGACCCCTGGTTGTACGAGTGAAACCCCTTTATCGTTCCAATTTTTATTCCTCTCACTCATTCATTTTATAATCCATTATCATTTTGCTAAGTATGGCCATAGCCTCTCAGGATCTTCATCCTGACATACCATTCAGGGCTGGGTACACCGATCTCAGGATGTTCAGGGACCCTAAGAACCCCCTGCTCACAGCAATCCTTGTGGCGGTCATCATATTCGTCCTCGTCGCCGAGCTCGCACTGATGACCCTCTATCCATGGATGGTTTGGCTGACCATACTAAGCATGATCGCCACGCCCTTGGTCATTTGGGGCACGGTCAGGATATCAGCCCGGGAGGCTTCCAAGTATGGTTCGGAGATATCCATCAACCAGTTCTTCCTGGAATATGAACGGTATGAGGGATGGAGCGATGCCTTGTTCAAGATAAAGAGAAGGATCCCGCTGGAGATGATAAGCTCGATAATGGTGGACGCCCCCCAGGATGTGATCGAAGATCGGTCCCATACTACAATTTCGAGAACAAGGCATGGAAACTAACCGTCTTCACATTCGATCGGAACATGGTGGAGATCTTCAGATATCCCTCGATTCTAGTCCCCGCGGCGAACGACGTCCACAACATGCGGGTTAGGAGAGGGAAGGGTCTAGGCGGGGACCAAGGTCAAGCACAGAACGATGTTCGGTCATCCATAGGGCAGCTCCACTGGATATGTGGGAATGGCGGAGACTCCGACCGAAGGGATCGATGCGACGATCAGAGAACGAGATGCGCTTGAGCAGTGGCGCCTCATTCTTGGTGGGCAGCATCATATTCGCATTGATATGGGCCTCCTTCGCCTGGGACTTCAGTGGGAATTTCTACCTTGGCGGTTTCCTCATCGGTTATGTCCTGTTCCTTCCCTTCGTCGCCTACTTCCTTACCAGATACCTTGACAGTTCCATCCTGTCCCCCCGGGAGGTCCACATCAGGACCAGGAGGCTTCGTCATTGATGCGAAGGAGGCTAAAGGAACGCTTCGTCGCCTGGGACGCTGTGGCCGGGATGGAGGACCCGGAGAGGTTCAAACAGGAGTACGCGGTCTTGCTTGGTAAAGGGCGACCGATCATCCTGTCCCATGACGCCGCTGCTAGATTTGAGGGAAGCCTACCGCTCTACGATAGGTCACTATCCTTCGAAGTTCGTCCGGGGGTCGTTCAATGATAACTCGAGGAAGCTGAGGAAAGCCTGGAGAAACAATCATTGATCAAACTGGACACTATTTTTCCCTACAGGTTCCTGGCCGACCGGAAAAGATTCTAATAGACCGTCCCTAATCCGACAACCATGACCATCAGGCAGCCGATAGTCAGCGTGTTGGGTCACGTCGACCACGGCAAGACCAGCCTTCTCGATTATGTCCGGGGGACCACCGTCTCCTCCAGAGAGGCCGGCTTCATCACGCAGCACATCGGCGCCACCGAGGTCCCGTTGGAGCACATCTATAAGGTGTGCGCCCAGCTCATAGGCAAACGCCAGTTCTCGGTGCCTGGGCTTCTGTTCATCGACACCCCCGGTCACCAATCGTTCATCTCATTGAGGGCGAGGGGCGGCTCCCTGGCCGACATCGCCGTACTGGTCATCGACATAAACGAGGGCCTGAAGCCCCAGACCATCGAGTCCATAAACATACTGCGTCGTTTCAAGACGCCGTTCGTCATCGCCCTGAACAAGATCGATCTGGTGGACGGATGGATATCCAGCCCCAAGTCGCCCTTCATCCTCTCGGAACGAAAGCAGAACGACGAGGCCAGGGAAAGGCTCAACATGCGCCTGTACGAGATCATCGGCAGGCTCTCCGTGGAAGGCCTTTCCGCCGACCGCTACGACCGCATCGAGGATTTCACCAGGAACATCGCGCTCATACCAGTGAGCGCAAAGACCGGCGAGGGGATACCGGACCTGCTCCTGGTGCTCATCGGTCTGGCCCAGAGGTTCCTCGAGTCGGAACTTGACACCGAGGAGGGGCCGGGGAAGGGCACCATCCTCGAGGTCAAGGAGGAGAAGGGGCTGGGACAGACACTTGATGTCATCCTTTACTCTGGAACCTTACACCGTGGCGACATGGTGGCCTTGGGGACGAAGAGCGGGAAACCGCTGGTCACGAAGGTCAAGGCGGTCCTCAAGCCTAAGCCCTTGGACGAGATCAGGGACCCACGGGACCGTTTCGATTCGGTGAAGGAGATAGGCGCGGCGGCCGGGATCAAGGTCAGCTGCCAGACCCTGGAGGGCGCGGTGGCCGGGGCCCCTTTGAGAGTGCTCACCGCCTCCAACCAGAGGGAGGTCATGGAGGAGATAGCCAAGGAGCTTCAGGTGCATATCAAGACCGAGGACTCCGGGGTCATGATCAAGGCCGACGCCATCGGCTCGTTGGAGGCTTTGGCCTTCGAGGCGGAGAAGGCCGGGATCGCCATACGCAAGTACGAGGTCGGGCCGATATCGCGCCGCGACATCATCGAAGTTTCAGCTTACGGCGACACCATCCACCGGGTGATCCTCGGCTTCAACGTGGACATGCTGCCAGATGCCAAGGACGCCATCGTGAACGCCGACGCCAAGGTCTTCAACAACAACGTGGTGTACGGCCTCATCGAGGACTATCAGAAGTGGGACCTGGAGACCAAGCGCAAGGCGGAGGAGACCAAGCGCGGACTGACTTCGTTCCCAGGGAAGATCCGTATCCTTCCCAATTGCATCTTCCGCGTGAGCAAGCCGGCCATAGTGGGCGTGAGGGTCCTAGCTGGCAGGGTCCGCAATGGCCAATCGGTGCTGGACAAGGAGGGCAAGGACATCGGTAAGATCAAGAGCCTTCGGTCCGGGGAAGAAACAATAAAGGAAGCCATCGCCGGTCAGGAGGTGGCCATCGCCATCGATGGTCCCACGGTCGGGCGTCAGATAGACGTCGATACGGTCCTCTACGTCGATATCCTGGAGATGGAGTTCAAGAACCTGGCCGATTACAATCTGAACGAGGATGAGAAGATGGTCTTGGACGAGGTCAGCGCCATCAAGCGCAGGAACGACCCGTTCTGGGGCATGTGACCCACACCATCCATTCGATGAACCTTTTTTGGGAATGTTATCCTAATCAGGATATCCATAATTCTCCGGTCCTTTCTCGGGCACTCAAGATCGTCCGAACGGATACTTTGATATAACGACAGACATAAATCTTGGACATAGAGGCGAGGGAATTGGCCTATTGTACCAATTGCGGTAAGGTCAACGGAACGGAGGACGTTTTTTGCTCCAGATGTGGAATGAAGCTTTGGGATGGGCAATCCCCCAGCCCAGTCACGGCCCAATGTCCAGCTTGGCAGCCGAGCCCTAAGAGTAAGAATGAGGAGCTATGGGTCATCTTTGTCATCGTGATATTGTTTGTCGTGGTCAATATCGCCGTCCCCTATTTGCTTTACATGATGGTCATGGGTTTCGATGATGGTTCTGAGGACATCCCATATGCCAGCATCATGACTTCCGAATCAGGGTCACCGCACCAGGAAAAGGTGCTTTTCATGGACGTCAGCTCACCGATGAGGTATGAGGACCTCTTAGTAACCCTGACCATCAATGGATCGGACAACCTAGCTCCCGTCCATCTCGGGGTCATCTTCATCGGGACAGGTCAAAGCTCAGGCTATCTCGTGGAATACGTGGACCTGGCGATGGACTCAAAACTAGGTGTCGGAGACTACTTCCTCATCACCAATCCACCTGATGTAGGTGGGGCAGATGTCTATGTCAGTTTCGGGTTGCTTTATGGAAGCTCGCACATGGCCATTGCATGGACCTCCTGGGTTTGCTTGTAGGGGGCGCCTGGGCGCTCGAGATGTGGGGCCTTAATAAGCTGAGAGGTTCGCACTAGTCATCTGATAGGACATTGACTGGGGCACTTACCTTTTCATCCTATTGGAAAAGATTGATATCTGCATATGGAAATCGCTCTATGGACAGGGGGAGGGAACCATGGTCTATTGCGGTCGTTGCGGTCAACAGAATCCAGATGACAGCAAGTTCTGCACTCGGTGCGCCAATCCACTGACGCCACAGCCACCCCCGCAGCCGCAATATCAACCCCCACCCCCGTCATACGCTCCTTATGCCCCTCCCAAGAAGGACAACAACGTCCTCATCATCGTGGTGGTGATCCTGGTCGCCGTCTTGGTCATAGGCGGGGCTTACATAACCTGGCTGGTCTTCCAAGGGGTCGAGGACCTCTCTGATAGCGATGTCACGATCACCATCATCATCCTATGACGATGTGACGATGAGCTGGAACTTGAGATCCAAGGGAGTCTGGTGGACAATAATATCACTTTAGCCCCTGGCGCCACATATCAGAACACATTCCAGTTCGATCCGTTCGTAGGAGGTAGATGATGCCTTCGAGGTGTGGTAATAAGGTACGATGGACGGTTCTATCTACAACACCTACGTAGGGACCATTCAGATGGCCCAGGACGGGACGTTCTTCTGTGACATTTCCATATATTGATCGATCCCTACCTCGGACCTAGGAGTTGAACCCTCCATCCATGGTGCTTTTTCATTGTTGGCCAGCGACCCTTCCATAGGGTCTGCCACCACCAATAATTATTTAAGCGCGACGACATTAGGGCGAGATACGCTATAGGTGTTACTATGGTAGAGTTCAGAGCCGTTATCAGCGACGTCAAGACCGGTAAGTCCTACCAGGCCATGTTACCGGTCACCACGCCAACTCCCTCATCGGAAAGAAGATCGGGGACGTAGTGGACGGCATTTTCGTCGGTCTTCCAGGCTACAAGCTCACGATCACTGGAGGCAGCGACAAGGATGGCTTCCCGATGAGGAAGGACCTGCCCGGACGCGAAGAGGCAATCTGGTGACCAACGGTCACGGCTTCCGATACCACCGAGGACGGCCTGAGGAGACGCAAGTCCGTCCGCGGCAACGCCATCTCCCCGGACACCGTCCCAGTTGAACCTGAAGGTGACCCAGCCCGGCTCCAAGCCGCTGGAGGACTCATCAAGAGAAGAAGGCGAAGCAATGAGGTTGAATGAGATCAACGCCACCAGCCCGAGGTCAACATCGGCATGATCGGTCATGTCGACCATGGCAAGACCACGCTGACCAAGGCGCTCAGCGGCGAGTGGACCGACCGCCATTCCGAGGAAGTGAAGCGGGGCATCTCCATCCGACTGGGATACGCGGACGTCAATTTCTACAAGTGCAAGGCTGCGACGGACCAAGGCCTATTCCAACCAAGCCGACCTGCCTCAATGCGGCGGCAAGGCGGAGTATCCTGCGGTCGGTGTCCTTCGTGGACGCACCCGGCCACGAGACGCTCATGGCGACCATGCTCTCCGGCGCGGCCATGATGAACGGCGCGCTGCTGCTGGTGGCGGCGAACGAGAAGTGCCCCCAGCCGCAGACCAAGGAGCACCTCATGGCGCTCACCATCATCGGGGTGGAGAAGATCATCATCGTCCAGAACAAGATCGACATCGTCACCAAGGAAGAGGCGCTGGAGAACTACAAGCGAGATCAAGGAGTTCGTCAAGGGCACCATCGCCGAGAACGCCCCGATCATCCCGGTTTCCGCGCATCACGACGTCAACATCGACAAGCTCATCGAGACCATACAGAAGTACATCCCCACTCCCAAGCACGAGGAGAAGAAGCCGGCCCGGATGTACGTGGCCCGTTCCTTCGATATCAACACTCCCGGCACCGAGCCGAAGGACCTCAAGGGAGGGGTGCTCGGCGGTTCCCTCACCCAGGGTCAAGCTGGAGGTCGGGGACCAGATCGAGATGCAGCCCGGCCGCAAGGTCGAGCTGACCGGCGGCAAGATCGCCTGGGAGAAGATCACCACCGACGATCGTAGTCGCTCCATGCTGGCGAACCAGGAGCTGCAGAAGGTGCGCTCCGGCGGGCTGATCGCCATCGGCACCAAGCTCGACCCGTCGCTGACCAAGTCCGACGGTCTGATCGGCCGCGTGGTCGGCAAGCCCGGCACGTTGCCGCCAGTGGTCTGCACAAGTTCATCATGAGGCACCCACCTTTTGGAGCGGGTGGTGGGCACGGCCGAGGACATGGCGGTGGAGAACATCAAGACCAACGAGCCGCTCATGCTCTCGGTCGGAACGGCCACCACCGTCGGTGTGGTGACATCCGCCCGTGGCTCGGAGTCCGAGGTGACCTTGAAGATACCGGTCTGCGCCGAGAAGGGCCAGAGGGTGGCGGTGTCGCGCAAGATCTCCGGCAAGTGGCGCCTCATCGGTTATGGCATAGTGCAGTGAGCGGCATGCAGCGCGTGCTCCTGGACACCAACGCCCTCCTGATGCCCTTCGAATTCTCCTTGAACCTCGACCTGGAGCTGCAGATCGCTCCTGGGCGATTGCGAGGTATATGTCCCTGGGCCGGTCATCGGGGAGCTCAAACGTTCCAAGAACAAGCATGCCAGGGCGGCCCTGGCCTTGGCCAGCAAGTATCCCATTCACGAGACCTCGGTGCAGGGCGACGCCGGTGTCATCCAAGCCGCCAAGGACCTAAATGCCATGGTCGTGTCCAACGACGCTCTGATGCGCAAGAAACTGCGCCAGTCGGGAATAAAGACCATCTACCTGCGTTCGCGCAGCCATCTCTATTTCGACGATTTCTAGACCAACGGGGCGGGCGGGTCCTCCCTGCCTTCCGAACGGTCCGTGGCGCCTATCTGCTCCAGCCTGGTCCTCAGCAGGGCCTTGCCCGCCTCCGTGACCGCATAGATGGGCACCTTGTTGCCCACCTTCATCACTTCCCGCTTGGACGCCTCCGCCCTGACGTTCCTGGAGGCACAGGCGGTAACGATATCGCAATGATCGAAGAACGAGCGGGCCTCCTCTTCGCTCACCAGGGTGGTGTGCACGGCGAAGATGAGGGCGGAGGAACCAAGCTCGTGGCGGATGCGTTCCGCGTCCCGGGCCGTGGCCACGCTCACCCCGACCCTGATGTACCCCAGTTCCCTCGCCAGCTGCACTCCCTCATATTGGTCGATCCTCGCTGACAATGGGTCGAGGACCTTCTCCCTACCGATGGCGTCCATACACCTCCGGTATGGGGTCGGTCTCAAGGATCCCGGACACCCTGCCCCCGATGCCCTGTACCAGCTCAGGGTCGTCCACCACCACCGTCCCAGCTCCCTCGCACACCAACACGGCGCAGTCCAGCATTTTCTTCGACAAGGCCATGCCTAGCAGCTCTGAGACGCCGAAGGAGAGGAAGTCGCGCATACGCATGCGGCGATGCGCGGTGCACATCCCGAAATCCTTGATGCGGAACTCGATGTTGTCCCTGACCACCTCCGGGGTGATCTCCTTATCCCCCGGTGCTTGGCGAACAACGGACAATAGCGCACCATCGGCTCGCCGACCTCGACCACCTTGCCATCCTCCACGACGACCCTGGTCTTGCCCAAAGCCTCGAGCACATGCCTCGCCATGATATCGTCCAGGCTATGCCCCTGTTTCCGATATAATAGCTAGTCAGGTCCTCTTGGCACTTCCGAAGCACATCGGCAAACGCTTAAATCGAGCCTTTTTGATAGAGCGTCCGCATACTGAAATTCGGTAGCAACCAAGTGAGGCGTAACATGAAGGAGGAGGCACCGTTGGAGGGAGATGAGAAGTTCATCACCGCGCTGCGGCGCATCGCCCTCCTCGGGGGGATGCACGATTACGTGGTCATCTCCTCGCGCGAGCTGGGCGACCTGCTCACCATGAGCCAGCAGTCCGCCTCCAAACGCATCTTGGAACTCTTGGACGCTGGGCTGATATCCAGGGACCTGGGCGCCCGACGTCAGCGCATCAAGCTGACCCCATTGGGCGTCGAGATGCTGCGCAAGGAGTACAACGAGTATCAGCGCATCTTCGAGATGCGCGACGAAGTGGTCATCAAAGGCGCGGTCATCACCGGCATGGGGGAGGGCCAGTACTATGTCACTCAGGCCGGTTATGTCGAACAGTTCACCGAGAAGCTCGGGTTCACGCCTTACGAGGGCACGCTGAACGTCAAGGTGGCGGCCTCGGAGCTGCACAAGGTGCAGACCGTGCGCAAGGCCAAGCCGATCGTGGTCAAGGGATTCGAACGAAACGGACGCACCTTCGGGGACGTGGAGTGCCACAAGGCCACCATCCAGAACATCGAGTGCGCCGTGGTCATGCCCTCCCGCTCGCATTACGACGACGTTTTGGAGATCCTGTGCAAGTACCACCTGCGCCGCACGCTCGGGATCAGCGACGGCGATGAGGTGGAGATACGGGTCAGCCTGCTCTGATCAGCCCTTCTTCCTCACGTGCTCGACCACCGATTCGAAGATGGCACGGCCATCGCCCGCTCCCAAAGGGTTGTCCTCGGTGCGGGTGAAGTCGGGATGGGTGTAACGGTGCACCACCCTCTCCGGGTGGGGCATCATGCCCAACACGTTGCCGGCGGGATTGCATATGCCCGCTATGTTCGAGAGCGAGCCGTTGGGGCACCACGGATAGCCGGCGTAGTTGCCGTCCGGGTCCACGTAGCGGAACACCACCTGGTCGTTCTCCTCCAAACGTCGCAAGCAGGCGGTCCTCCTGGTCGCGGTCGAACATGAGCTTGCCCTCGGCGTGGGCACAGGGTATCATGAGGACGCTGCCCCTGCCGATGTGATGGGTGAAGGCGCACTTGCCCTTGGACTCGTGCTTGATCAGCGTGGGGAGGCACTCGAAGCGTGCGGACGAGTTCCTGTACAAGGCGGCCTCGGGCCGTTCCGTCATCACGTCCTCGAAGGCCGGCAGAAGGCCCAGCTCCACCAGGATCTGGAAACCGTTGCAGACCCCGAGCACCGGTCTCTCGCTCGATACGAAGCGACGCAGTTCGGCGCTCAGGGCGGAGCGTCATGCGGGCCGCGAAGATGGCACCGGCGCGCACATAGTCGCCGGCGGAGAAACCTCCCGGGAGCGCCAGGATGTCGATAGTCCTCCAGGTCCCGCCTCATGCCCTCGGGGCATTGGCCGATGAGCTGCTTCAGGTGCACCTTCTCCGGCGAGGTCTCCAGTTCCTTGAACGCCTGGAACATCTCCTCCTCGCAGTTCGTGCCCTCGATGCGCAGCACGCAGACCTTGATATCCTCTTTCCGCATCATTTCACCCCAGCAGGTCCCATAGAGGCGAGGACCATGCTCTGCCTCAGCTCGATCACGTCGGAACGCAGCACCAGGCCGTCGTTCATGATCCTCAGTTCATCGCCTCCCACCTCACCGATGCGCAAGGCGGGGACGCCCAGTCTCTGCACGAACTCCTCCTCCCGGCCCTTGTCGACCTCGACCAGCCAGCGGGTGTTCGATTCGCTGAACAGAGCGGTGAGGTCGGTCAGCCTCCCATCTCGCTCAGGTCCAGCTCGGCGCCGACATCGCCGCCGATGCACATCTCGGCCATGGCCACCGCCAACCCGCCATCGGACAGGTCGTGGCAGGCCTTGACCATGCCGTCGGCCATGCACTCGTTCAGCCCGTCGCTGGAACCGCGCAGGAGGGCGGTGTCCACATCAGGGACCACCCCTCCCTTGCCGCCGAACATGCGGAAGAGGGCCGAGCCTCCGAAATCGTCCTGGCGGTGCGACCGACCAGGTAGATCGGGTTGCCCTCCTGCTTCAGGTCGGTGGTGACGCACGTACGCACGTCCTCCACGATGCCCACCCCCATCACGGTGACGGTGGGCAGGCAGGGTCCGGCGGCGGTCTCGTTGTAAAGCTGACACGTTGCCGGAAGGGATGGCCAGGTTCAGGCCGGTGGAGACCTCTCCCAGGCCGGCCACCGCTTCCTTGAGCTCGCCCAGCCGGTCCGGTTTCTCCGGGTTGCCGAAGTTCAGGCAGTTGGTGAGCGAATGCGGGCGTTCCGCCCACCGCCACGATGTTGCGGCAGGCCTCGTCCACCGAGGTGGCCCGCCCCTGTAGGGGTCGAGGGATGTGAACCAAGGGTTCACGCCCACCGAGATGGCCAAGCCCCGGAAGGAGTGCTCCAGGGGCTTGATGGACGGTGGCATCGGACGGCCCGCGCAGGTTCATCTTACCCTGCAGGGGCTTGATGACCGTGTTGCCGCGGACCTCGTGATCGTACTGGCGCACGACCCATTCCTTGGAGGCGATGTTCGGGTCGGAAAGCAGGCGCAGCAGCACCTGGCTCAGATCGTTCGGCAGGGCGGGAAGGGACTCGTGATGGCGGGAGGAGGGGCTGCGCACCAGACAGGGACGGCAGTACTCCGGGCCCTTGGTGAGGAAGTCCAGGTCCATCTCGAAGACCTTCTCGCCATGGTTGATAGATCGTGACCTCGTTTCCTGGGACCACCTCGCCGATGACCGTGGCGTCGACGTCCCACAGGGCGAAGACCTCCAGGATCGCCTTCACATTCTCCTTGGCGGCGGCGAGCATCATCCTCTCCTGGGATTCGGAGACCCATATCTCCCAGGGGGCGAGGCCCTGCTTCCTTCAACGGCACGCGTTCCAGATCGCACGATCCGCGCCGCAGCCGCCGGAGAGGGCCATCTCGCCCACGACGCAGGTCAGGCCGCCCCCGCCCAGGTCCTTCATGCCGTGGATCAGGCCGCGGGAGTTGACCTCCAGGCAGGCGTGTATGAACGGCTCCTTGGTGATCGGGTCGCCCAGTTGCACCGCGCCTCGGGACTCCTCCTCGGAGGCCTCGTGCAGTTCGGCGGACGCGAAGGTGACCCCATGAATACCGTCGCGGCCGGTACTTCCGCCGCACAAGGATCATGACGTCCCCGGTCCCGTGCACGGCGTTGCTGCACCAGGTCGCTGCGCTTCACTATGCCGACGCAGCCGACGTTCACCAGGCAGTTGCCCATGTAGGAGTGGTCGAACCAGAGGCCCCCGGCCACGGTGGGGATGCCGATCCGGTTGCCGTAGTCGCGGATCCCGGCCACCACGCCGCCCATGAGGTACATTGGCGACTTGACCCCGCTCGGCAGGTCCCCTTTGTGGTCAATGGGACCGAAGAACAGCGGATCGACCAAAGCGATCGGCTGCGCCCCCATGCACAGCACGTCGCGGACGATGCCGCCGATGCCGGTGGCGGCGCCACCGTACGGCTCGATGGCGGAAGGGTGGTTGTGCGATTCGATGCGCAGGGCGTAGCCATATTCGTCATCGAACACCATCACGCCGGCGTCGCCCTTGGACAGGACGTCGTCGTGCTTGATGTTGAAGACATGCTCCCGCAGGAACACCTTGGAGCTCTTGTAGCAGCAGTGCTCGCTCCACGCCTGGGCGATGGACTGCACCTCCACATCGGTGGGGTAACGGTCCAGCTTCTTGAAGTAGGACCTCACGTGGTGCATCTCGTCCAGGCTGAGGTTCAGTCCCAGCTCCGAGCTCATCTCCCTAAGCTCGTTCTCGCTGGCCGAGAAGATGTCGATGTCGAACAGGTCGAAAGGCACCTGGCGCCGCCTCATCAATCGGTCGATCGCCATGGGCCATCACTTGATCTGCACTGAGAACTTCTGGATCACCGGGTTGGCGAGCAGGCGGCGGCACATTTCCTCGCCTGCCTCCTTGGCCTCCGCGGGGGGCAGGTCCATGTTCCACCTCGAAGACCTTGATGGAACGGACGTCCTTCACTCCCTCGAAACCCAGTAGTTCCAGGGTCTTCTTGGTGTTCTTTCCCTCGGGGTCGGCCACGCCCGGCTTAAGCTCGATACGGATCTCCGTCACGACCATAAAGCACCAAGGCGGGAATCGTCTGACCGTTAATTAATCTGTCCCTTCCCACTATAGGGAGGGGGTGGATGTTCCAGTACTCCTCGATGGCGGTGAATGAACCGGAGATGATGAACTCGATCGCCAGCGCTGCCAGCAGCAGACCCATGATGCGGGTGAAGGCGGACGAGCCGCTCTTGCCCATGCGCCCGAAGATGGGGTCAGCGTAGTAGAGCATGAGGTACGAAAGGACCACCGTGATCGCGATGGCCAGGAAAACCGAGGCCATGTCGAAGAGCACCTCCTCCGACTCCATGGCCAACGATACGTAGATCATGGTGGTGGTTATCGCCCCCGGACCGACGAACAGCGGCACGCCTAGCGGCACCACGCCCACCTCCTCCTTCTCCGAGGCCTCCTCGTGCTCCTCGTTGGTTATCTTCGTGCGGGACATCTGGCCCCGGACCATCGACAGGGCGATGCTGAAGAGCAATATGCCTCCGGCGATCTTGAACGCGGGTATGGTGATACCGTAGAGCTCAAAGATGAACCGGCCCACCAGAGCGAAAACCACCAGCACCACGGCCATGACCACGCACACCTTGTTGCGCACCCTGGCCTTCTGTTCCTTGGTGTAGCCTTCGGTTATCGCCACATAGACAGGGATGTTGCCTAGGGGGTTGACGATGGCGAACAGACCGCCGATGACGGCGATGGTGAACTCCAGGCCCATGGTGCCGAATCGCCTCCTTGCTCTTAATTAACTTCCGTCGACCTGACCAGGCGCCCGAAGGCAAGGTAACCGGTGTGGCCCAGCGTCTCGTAGGAGGGGCGCACCCCCATCTCGTGCACCTCCATCTCCCTTTGGATGTTCTCCAGGGCGCGCACCTCCACGAAGCCATTGGCACGCATGTCCTTGACAGCGCGCTCCAGCTGGTTGGTGTTGGGCACATAGATGCAAAGCCTTCCCCCTGGGCGGAGGAGGCGACATACATTGGGCAACGCCTCCCACGGGTCCGGCATGTCTAGGACGACCGCGTCCGCCACCAGTTCCAAAGAGATGTCCTTGACGTCACCGAGATGGCCGGTCCACAGATGTGCGTGCGACGTTCGATTGATGTTGCGGCGACCTTTCTCCAGGAACTCCGAACGGAGCTCGACCGATACCACCTTGCCGTTCGGAGCGACCGATGCCAGGAGGGCGACGGTAAGCGATGCCGAACCCAGGCCGGCCTCGATGACCACATCTCCATCCTTGAGGTCCAGCTCCAAGGCTATGGTGGCCGCGTCCTTGGGGGTGATCACCTGAGCGCCTCGCTCCAAGGACCCCATGAGGTCGACCGTGCCCGGGGTGAAGAGAACGAACGGCTTTCCAGCCAGCTCCAGCCTCGCTCCGTCCCCGGCCTGGAGCAGACGCTCCCCGTCCACCACGCCCAGCGACTGCACCTTGACCATGCCCCGCTCCAGGCGGAGCCAGTGCTTCCTACCTCTTATCATCGAGCAGGAACACCAGCTGGCCTTCCTTCAACATGGGTGGTGCATACGCGGGCCGCTCAAAAAGCATTCTGTGCCATTTAGGGTCTCAGCGGCGCTCCGCAGTTATTGCACGCCACGTCATAGGACGAGACGGCGGCACCGCAGCTCCCGCAGCGAGGGATGCCCTCGATCTGCTGCACCTTCGGCTTGGATGGGTCCACCCTCTCCTCGGCCGTCCTGGTGTCCTTCTCCACCGGCGGCGGGGCCAGAGGTTCCACGACCGGCTCCTCCTGCACAGGAGAGGATGCGGCGGCTGTCACCGCGGCCTCCGTTGGAATCAATGGAACGGCCTCGGTCTTGGCCTCCACCGGCTCTTGAGGCGGCTCCTTGAACTGGTACTCTGGGGCAGGGTAATGTTGGCGAGGGGGTAGTTCCCGTGCGGTGGGCCGAACCTGCCTCTTTTCGGAATGGTACAGATAATAGCCAATGACACTGAGCGGAATGCATAGCAGAGGCCATTTCCAACCCTTGACCTTCCTGTCCACTTGGTCTTGGTAGACCAGTCCCGCGCACACTGCACCGATCAAAAACCAGATGCCGATGGCCCAAAATATCCACTCTAGCGACATCCCTATCCCTGGCCCTACATGGTCTATGGGGTATTTATATTATATCTGATTGATACGATATAATTTAAAGCCTACTAAAGGATATTAATATGGCGAGCTGCGCTTTTTTAGACCGATGTCCCGCAAGATGGCACTAGCTATGGCGGTTCTGTTCGGCGCGTTCCTGATGACGCCCTTCCTCTCTGGCCAGGCGGCCGCCCATTCCCCCGAGTTCCCTTCCGACAACACCTCGCTCGCCAATGCCTGGGAGATCCATGACCCGGCCAAGTCCTGGGCCATCTATGCGGAGCTTGGGGCGGGACAGGTGGACTATTATTACCTGGAGCTCGACCAAGGGGACCGCATCCTTCTCAACCTTATCGTCCCGGTGATGGAGGGGGACAAGGACTTCCTCCCGGTGATGGCGCTAATGGGACCTGGTCTGGATGACGTCGGCCTCCTCCCCGATGAGGTCGAGGTCCCGGCTGGGCTACGGCCATGTGGTGGTGGAGGGCGAGCTGGACGATGAGCCGACCTA
>CAWDXN010000010.1:0-60927 GCA_963806355.1 Methanomassiliicoccaceae archaeon
GCCATATTGCTTACATGACCTCTTGGAGCAGTCCAAGGGCAACCTAATGGAGCAGATGAGGCGCTTGCTCATGGGCATGGACTACCTCAAGGGTGCATGAAAGTACGTGCAGACAAGTCGTCCACCTCGGGGGCTTGATCCTAGGCGCAGCCTGACCAACCGACGTCGAAGGGTTCGTGGATGCAAATTTTTCAAGACCTGACGCGGAGACCCTGCAAGAACACCGTCGGGTTCGACCTGCTGGTGTCGTATTTCCTTGGACGTGCTGGAGATGGCGGCGGAAGACGCGGACGACCCGCTGGACGGCCGAGTCCTTCTACCTGTTCGAGTGGTCACGCGGTCCTAGGTGACCCCTCCATGGATCGGACAATTATGCCTGAACAGATGTTCAACGCCAATATGATGAGGGATACGGCGACGGCATCATCGCCCGAAAGCAACAGGAGGAATCGGCGAGGCCGATGTGCAAAGACGCATCCGCGCAGCACCACAAGGCGGGTTACTTCTCGCTGCTGTTCAGCGATGGTATGTTCCGCGCCACCAATGTCATCAGCCAGTAGGATGGCCCTCAAAGAAAAGAGGACGTCCCGGGTCGGGTGAGCGGCAGGTCGATCTGGTTTGGGCTCGCTCGGCTGTCTAGGATGACGCAGGCCCAGGTCGTTGTGGATGAGCATCTTGCGCACGGCTGGGGCGTCCGAGCGTACTCCCATCCTTTGCCATATCTTTTATCGATAGAGCTCTCTGAGCCGCTGCTGCGTAAGGGTGGGAGAAGGATAGGGGATGCCGGCGATGATGGCGGACGTGCCTCAGTTCCTCCTCGGGGAAGTCCTACCCCGGGCCTCCCATCACCGTGATCATGGCACCCCCGCCGCTCTTCTCCTGCTTGAATCGCTCCACCATCAGGCGGTCCTGGGACATGCCCTGCTCTTCCTTGAAGACCTTCCCATTCAGGCAGCCCTCCAGGCCGCGCAAGGACAGCTGGCGCATGACCCGGTAGGAGGGGAAGAACACCATGGTGTTACGTCCCACCTCATTGCATAGACGGACGATGTGGTCCTTCATCCGGTCTGCCATAGCATCATCCCTCAGTCCATCGTATGAGGCGTTGATGTCCTTGGCGCAGCAGCAATTAACCCATTCTTCTTGGGAAGGCTGATTGAACTGAGTGTGCCTGTACCGCCCTGGTCGACCAGACCAACCACCTGCACATATTGCGTCAAAGGTCGCAAGGTGCCTGACATATGAACGCTGGCATGGCAATAACGGGAACACGTCGCAGTGACGCAGGGGTCGACACATACCGCCTCCAGCCCCATCTGCTCACCGTTCCTGGCCAGGAATAGGAATCGCGCTCCGCCTCCACTGATGACCAGGATGTCAACCTCGCCGCCAGGTGTAAAGTGCTGGACTGGGGTTCTTTGCCTTCTTGACCGCCATCTCGATCATGGTCTGCCCATGGGTGGAAGAGGTTGGCGGACCAGTGGTCAAGCCATCGTGGTCTAACTGCTTGATTTCCTCAACGATTCGATCTAGGACTCCTGCTCCACGCTGTCCTTGCCCTCGCACCGGCTTGCCCCATCGGCCAGAACGGCGAACAACGCTTCCAGGAACTTGTCCAAGGTAAGGTTGGAAGCCGAAGTTCGGGTTGCCGAAGGACTTCCTCTCCTGGCGGACGCCTGCGACGTCTCCTGCGTCGATGGAGAGCTTCTTCTCCTCGCTTGGTTGTGCGCTTTGCTCCACTATGATGATTAGGTCCTCGAGCTCGACCTGCATCTGCTCCAACAACTTCTCCCTCACATCCTTGGCCAAGATGTAGTTGTAAGGCTCGTGACCACCAGGTGGGCCAAGGGGAGCATGGTCGGACAGATCTGTGCCACATGGCGCTGAAGCGGGAGTAGGCCAATGGGCTGCTGGAAGAGATCGTGGGAGGGAACCTGTGAAGGAAATCCTCGGCAAGGCAAAGACCGTTCAAGAGCTCCTGAAGGACGCCAAGTACCAAATCGACTACTACCAGCGTGAGACAAGTGGCAGGATAAGCAGGTCCAAGGAATTTCTCCATCAACCTAACAGGGAAGTTCCTGGAAGAATACCATCCAGGCCACTCACGAAGGAAGCTGCCCGCTATCCCCACTACTTCCTTGGGTCGATCAGCAGCAAGGACGACGGCAAGTACATAGTCGATGGCCAACAGCGTCTCACAACCCTTACCCTCCTGCTCATGTTGCTACGCAACCTGCAATATATCGCGACGATCAGGTTAACGTGGATGACCTTATCCTTTCGGTGAAGTACGGGGAGCAGAGTTTCTACACGAGCGCATGCCCTGCATGCAAGCCATCTACAACAATGAGCAGTTCGACGCCAATGACTGCAGTCGGTGCGCAACCTCTGGCTGCGGATCAGCACCTTGAAGACTACTTCCCCGAGGAATCCGCGGGCACGCCTTACCATTCTTCGTGGACTGGTTGACCGAGAACGTGCACCTCGTCGAGATCGGGGGATCTCTGACGATGACGCATATACGATCTTCGAGACCATGAATGATCGCGGCCTCTCGCTGAGCCCCACGGACATGCGAAAAGCTCACCCGCTCAGCAACATAGGTCACCGAAACGCACACTGGCAAGCAGCCGCTGGCGTGACCGCACTCCTAGGAGCTGAAATTAGCTTGGTAGGGAAGCGGAGTTGCATTTTAAGGCTTGCCAGTCAGCACTCCACCAAGAGACCGCGAGCGCAAAAAGGGCGCACATCCGGAGGGATTTCGACCGGATCGGCACAGAAATTCATGTTGGCCTGCGTGACACCAGTCAGACACTCGGTGACTAGCTATGCGTACTTCACCACTTCATCGCACTGACTTCGACTTCTACAGCCGCCAGTACTTGAGGCTTATGAGGGCGTCGCAAGGCGTGGTGCAGAGCACGGCGCTCTACAATGCAAGTAGGGCTTCACTCTTCAATACATGCTCCTCCTGTCTCCCCTGAAGAGGCGCCGATAAGGAGGAGATTACACTTCAGAAGCTACGCCTCGTCGCCCGCTTTGTGGACATCCTGCTTGCGTGGCGAGTGTGGAGCTTCCGGATCGCCCATCGACGATGAGGGCTATGCCATGTTCACGGTGTTGCGTGACATTCGTAGCTCGGAGCGCAGCTGTTGGCCAAATGGCTTAAAGGCGTACCTCGACCAGCAACCGGAGACCTTCACCACTGGCCAGAACCTACGACTGCACCAGCAGAACCACTACGCCATCCACCGTGTGCGGCCCGCCTAACCGACTACGTTGACACGGCACCCGGCAGCCCATCGCATTATCTGGACTACGTACGCGAGGGCCATGGCCGGTTTGAGATTCGTACATGTCTGGGCAGATCACGTGCAATGCATATGGATGAGTTCTCACATCCGGCTGACTTTGCGAAGTATCGGAACCGCATTGGTGGACTACTGCTGCTACGAAGAGCTTCAACTCCAGCTATGGCGACTTGCGCTATGAGAAGAAGTCTCCTGCCGCACTACGTCACCCAAACCCGTTGGCGCGTTCATTGCACACGCAGTGCTACGAACACAACCCTGACTTTCTCCATTGTCGAGACGAGTAACTTGCCATTCAAAGCATACGATCATTTCAAAAAGGAAACATCCGACGAGCGCGGCGCGCTATACCGAAGCATGGCGGAGCGCATTTGGAATCCCGCGGATCTGCTACTAGAGGCAGGACTGTGACTGCCCCAAAGCCTATCCTGCTCCCGCCCCTTCCGCGTCTTACCCAGCCAGGGCACGCCGGAGGGCTTGTAGGCGGGGTAGGGCTTTGGGGGAGTCACAGTCCTGCCTCTAGTAGCAGATCCGCGGGATTCATATGCGCTCGGCGATGCTTCGGTAGAGCGCGCCGCGCTCGTCGAGGTCGGCCTTTTTGAACTGCGCGTGCGCCTGGAAGGGCAAGCTGCTCGTCTGGACGAAATGGAGAAAGCCCGGGTTGTGGTCGTAGCACTGCGCGTGCAGCGACCGCGCCAGCAGGTTCTGGGTGTTGTAGTGCGGCAGCTTCTCGTCGTAGGGCAGGTCGCCGTAGCTGGCGTTGAAGCTCTTCGGCAGCAGCAGCAGGCCGCCGATGCGGTTGCGGTGCTCGGCGAAGTCGGCCGGGTGCGCGAACTCGTCCGTGTGGCGCTCCGGGTGGTCGGCCCAGATGTGCTCGACCTCGTAGCGGTTCTGCCCTCGCGCTACGTAATTCGGCATAGCGCGACGGCTGCCGGACTGCGGTCTCCACGTAGTCGGTCAGGCGCGCCAGAATGCGGTGGAGGGCGTAGCGGTTCTGCTGGTGCACGCGCAGCCGGTCGTTGCTGGCGAAGGTCTCGTTCCTTGGCCGAGGCGTCGTGCAGGTGCGTCCGCCAGGGCATCGGGTGCCAGCCGCGGATGTCGCGCATCACGACGAACATGGCGTACTGCATCGTCGAGTAGGCGATGCTGCGGAAGTTCCAGAGCCGCCACGTGAGCAGGATGTCGAGGATAGCGGGCGACCACGCGCACCTTCCGCAGCGATCGTCTCGCTTCGATCGTCGGGCCGCAGCGGCGCCAGCAGCAGCATGTACTGCAGCGTGAAGCCGTGCTGGGCGTTGTAGAGCACGTGCTCCAGGCCCGCGACAGGCCTGTGCGCTGCCTCGACGAGGCGCTCAGGTACTGGCGGCTGTAGAAGTCGAAGTCGCGGTCGATGAAGCGGTAGAAGTCGTCGCTCTGTCTTGAGGCCGATGGCCTCGGCTGGCGTCGCGCAGCCAGCGGTGGAACTCGGTGCCGATGCGGTCGAAGTCCTCCGGCTTGGCGCCTTTCTTGCGCTCGCGGATCTTGGTGGCGTACTGGCTGCGCAGCCACGCCTTGAAGCAGTCCGGCTCCACCTCCTTTCCCGCCTCGTTGAGCTCGCGGATGCGGTCGCGCCAGCGGTTGTTGGCGCAGTCGCGCTTCGGCTTCGTCGATGTTGGCGAGCAGGTAGCCCTTGAGCATGTCGGTGGGGCTGAGCGACAGCCCGCGGTCGTTCATGGTCTCGAAGATCGTGTAGGCGTCGTCGTCGGAGTAGGCCGTGATCTCGACGAGGTGGACGTTCTCGAGCAGCCAGTCGATGAAGTACGGCAAGGCGTCCCCGCGCAGCTCGTCGGGAAAGCCTCCTCGAGATCGCGATAGCGCTGCACAGAGGTTCTGCACCGACTCCGGCCGGTCCGTGACGTCGAACGGCTCACCGTCGTACAGCGCCTCCATGCACGGCGTGCGCTCGTCGACGTGGAGGTTGAAGGACTTCTGGCCGAACTTCTCCGAGAAGATCAGCTCGTCGACGTTGACCTGCTCGTCGCGGTCGCGTCTGCAGGTTGCGCAGCAGGATGAGCAGCAGCGTCAGGCTGGTGAGCCGCTGCTGGCCGTCGACAATGTAGCTGCCGCCGTCCTTCTTGCTGATGATGATCGAGCCGAGGAAGTAGTGCGGGTAGTCGGCGACCTCGGTGCGCGCAGTGGCCGGGCTCGTACTCCTCCAGGAACTTGCCGCGTCAGGTCGTCGACCAGCTCGCGGATCTGCTTGTCGTGCCACTTGTACTCGCGCTGGTAGTAGTCGATCGGAGTACTTGACGCCCTTGAGCAGCTCGCGGACGGTCTTGGCCTTGCCGAGGATCTCCCTCACTGGTTCCCTCCCACGATGCTCTGGGTGAGCAGGCCGTCGGTCTCGCGCTTTAGCGCGAGGATGTCGGCGCGTATCTCATCGACCATGCTCCCCCTGGCCCACCTGGTGGTCGCGCCTTACAACTACATCCTGGCCAAGGATGTGCGGGAGAAGTTGCTGGAGCAGATGCAGGTCGAGCTCGAGGACCTCATCGTCATAGTCGACGAAGCGCACAACCTCCCGGACCGGGCCAGGGAGGAGGAGAGCTTCTCCATCGACGCCGGGCTCATCACAGGCGTCCGCCAGGAGAGGAAGTCGTTCGGCAACCCGAAGCTCGCCCCCAACCTTACCTTGGACAAGTTCCTGGAGGCGTTGTTCGCGGTTCTGGCCGATGGGGCGGGCCGGTGCGAGGGCAAGGACAGCGTCGAGGTGGGGAGGGAGTTCCTGATCGAATCGTTGAGGAGATCAAGCGGTTTGGACCAAGAGGGCTTGACCGCACTGGTCGCCAACCTCTTCAACCATGGGCAGACCATGATCGAGATGGCGGTCAAAGAAGGCAAGGAACCCCCGTCCAGCACTTTACACCTGGCGGAGAGGCTGATGTCCTGGTCATCGGTGGAAGCGACACGATTCCTATTCCTGGCCAGGAACGGTGAGCAGATGGGGCTGGAGGCGGTTTGCTCTGGACCCCTGCGTCAGCCTGGACGTGTTCCGTTCCTGCCATGCCAGCGTGCACATGTCCGGCACCTTGCGACCTTTGACGCAATATGTGCAGGTGGTGGGCCTGGGCGACCGGGCGGTGCGGCGCATCTTCGAATCGCCCTTCCCGAAGGAGAATCGATTGGTGCTCTGCGCCAGGGACATCAACGCCTCCTACGAATCGATGAGGGATGATGCCATGGCGGACCGGATGAAGGACCATATCGTCCGACTATGCAACGAGGTGGGGCGCAACACCATGGTGTTCTTCCCCTCCTACCGGGTCATGCGCCAGCTGTCCCTGCGCGGTCTGGAGGGCGGCCTGCGGGGGAAGGTCTACAAGGAAGAGCAGGGCATGTCCCAGGACCGCCTGATGGGCATGGTGGAGCGCTTCAAGCAGGAGCGCGGGGCGGTCATGCTCACGGTGATGGGAGGCCGGGTGGCGGAGGGCCTGGACTTCCCCGAGGAGGAACTGGAGCTCGCCATCATCGCCGGGATCCCCTACCCATCGCCCACCCTGACGCAGCAGCGTCTGCGGGAGCTCTATGACAGAAGGTATGGCAAGGGATGGGAGTACGCGGCGGACGCCCCAGCCGTGCGCAAGATGCTCCAGGCCATGGGCCGCCTCATCCGCAACGAGAACGATGTCGGGGCCTGCGTCATCCTGGACAGCCGGGCGAGCCGGTTCAAGTCCCAGATCGACCTGCGGCTCACCGATGACCCTGCCGGGGACGTCCTCCGTTTCTTCGAGAGTCGTCCTACTGGCTGATGACGTTGGTGGCGCGGAACATACCGTCGCTGAACAGCAGCGAGAAGTAGCCTGCCTTGTGGTTGGTGCTGCGCAGCTTCACGGCGCGGATGCGTCTTTGCACATCGGCCTCGCCGATCTCCTGTTGCTTCAGGGCGATGATGCCGTCGGCCAGATACCCCTCGTCGTATTTGGCGTTGAACATCTGTTCCGGCGTGATCTCCGATATCATGAAAGAGGTCACCCCTCCCAGACCGCGTAACCACTCGAACAGGTAGAAGAGCTCGGTGCGCCGGTCGTCGCGGATCTGCGCGGCCATCTCCAGCACGTCCAAGGAATCGAGGACCAGCAGGTCGAACCCGACGGTGTTCTTCAGGTTCTCCGCGTACATCTTGAAAACTTGCATCCACGAACCCTTGGCGCTCAGTTCGGTCAGGCTGCGCCTGATCAGACCGAGGTCGACTATCTGCACGTACTCATGCACCTTCGGGTCGTCCATGCCCATGAGCGTCATCTGCTCCATGAGGTTGCCCTTGGACTGCTCCAAGGTCATGTAGACGCTGCGAATGTTGTTGTGCAACGCGTTGTGGTAGAGTATGCTGTAAGTGACCGACGACTTCATGGTACCAGGCGCCCCGGCCACCATGACCACCTGTCCCTTGGGTATGCCACCCTGGATATAGTCGTCGAAGTTCTGGATGTAGGTTTTGACACGCTCGATGTGAACTGGCATCCGATTCGCTCTTACAGCACAGAGTGCCCTAATAAACCTTGTCGGTCAGTTATCATCATCAGCACTATGAATGGACGCCGCGGTCCATCTGGACGATGGGCAGGGTGAGCACGAACTTGCGGCCATCGTGGAATATCGCGTGGTAGCGCGTGTCCGCGTTCATGGTCCGCATCTTCGGCACACGCACCCAGCGCTGCACCTTCAGATCATCCAGCTCCTTCATGTTCAGCTCGATGACGCCGTCGGCCAGATATGCCTCTTGGGTCTCGATGGTCCAATTCTCCGCGATCAGGAACACCGTGATGTTGAGCTCCTTGAACCAGTCGAACAGGTCCTTCATGTCCCGGCGCGTGAGACGCCCCGATGTAAGGGAACGGAACGCTTCCAAGGAGTCGAGGACCATCATGTTGAGCTTTTTGCCCGCATTGACGTTCTGCACATACTTCAGCAGGATGCTGCGCCAGTCCCCTGGCTCGTTCACCATGGCCTTGCGCAGGCCGATCATGTCCACGAGCATGAGGCGGTCCTCCACCTCTGAGGCGCGCATGTCCATGCGCTCCATCTGTTTTATGATGGCCTCCCGGCTCTGCTCCAGCGACATGTACAGACAGTGATGCCCGTCGCGCTTGGCCGCGTTGAAGAGCATCGTGAACGTGAGGGTGGTCTTCATGGTGCCTGGCGCACCGGTGACCAGGACCAGGTGCCCTGAAGGGACACCGCCCCCCAGCAAGTGGTCCAGTTTCTCGATGTGCGTGGGTTGCACGATGGTCCCGTCATCGCAATCGCAGCCTTTCCCCAGCTGAACGTTCAGCTCCTTGGCGATGTCGGCCAGGAGCTCCTTGTCCGGCAATGGCGTGGGCGGAGGCGGCACGACACCGGCCTTGCGCAGCTTGATCTCCATCTGGTCCATCTTCTCACGGTAGGTCTTGAGCTCCTGCTCCATGACCTTGAACCTGGATTCGAGGGCCAGACCGTTGGAGTTGGCCTGCTCCTTGGCCTCGGTGACCTGGGCCTGCTCCTTGCGGTCCTCTTGGCGAACGGCGTTGAAGTCCACCTCCATGGTGCGCTTCTCGCTGCCGATGCGCTCCACCGTGAACGGTTTGACCTTGGTACGGTCCACGACCTTTACGTCCTGACGGACCATCTCCTCGCCGCATCGGTCGCACTGCTCGTCGCCGGGTTTGATGGCGGAACCGCATCGGGGGCACTCGTACTTCCATGCCATGGGCATCACTCGCTGATCACACGCGTCACTTGGAACTTGCCATTGTTGTATAGCAATGAATAGTAGGAGGGGTCGTGGTTGGTCTCCCTCATCTTCACGCAACGGATGCGCCTTTGGGTCTCCACGTCTCGGATGACCTGCATCTTCAGCGTTATGATGCCATCGGAGAGGTAGCCCTCATCGAACCGACCGTCCATGATGCGGTCCGTGGACGATTCGGATATCAATAGCACTGTCGCCCCTAGGTCCCGGAGCCACTCGAACAGGTAGAAGAGCTCGGTGCGACGGTTCGTCACCTCGGCCATGGTCTCCAGGACCTCGAGCGAGTCGATCACCAGCACTTTGTAGGCCAGGTTGTCCTTGAGGTTGGCCATATAGGACTTGAAGACGTGCAACCAGGACGAACCTCCCTGCACCTCCTTCAGCTTGCGACGGATGATGCCCATGTCAAGCACGTGGACCTTGTCCTTCACCTGATCGGTGTGCATGCCCATCTTCTCCATCTGCTTGAGCAGGCTGTCCCGGGACTGCTCCAGGGTGACATAGACCGAGGTCATGCCGGACTCCAGGGCGTGGTTGTAGAGCATATAATAGCAAAGCGAGGACTTCATGGTGCCTGGCGTCCCTGCCACCAATACCAGATGGCCTTCTGGCACGCCCCCTTCCATGATCCTGTCGAAGCCTTCGATGTATGTCTTTTGTCTTTGGCCGTTGGTCATTGCCCCCACTCCTGTCCAGTGCTCAGGACCTTGGGTAGATTGACACTCTTCGGAGCGGTTGCAGGGTATTAAAGCATGTCCACCACATTACCCAAAAACGGAATCAGGTCAACTGGTCCCCCTCACGACCACCTTGCGAACGTACAGCCTGGCCCGCTCCGCCATCTCCATCACCTTGGCGTCCGGATAGGGGTCCATCACGCCGAGGCGCGGGTCCAGGGTGCTCCTGTTCCCGAACTGGTGCAGGGCATACTTCTTCGCACCTCCTATGAAGGAGGCGATGGCCTCGATGTCCTTCATGTCGAGGTAGAAAGGCACCACGGTGGTCCTGAACTCGTAATCGCGCATATGGTCCATGATCAGGGCTATGGAACGCTTGACGGCGGGAAGGTCCACATCGACCCTGGCGAGCTCGGAGTACTTCTCGTTCAAGGGGGCCTTGATGTCCATGGCCACGAAGTCCAGGGAACCTGAGCCGATCAGGTCGGAGAGCATCTCTGGCCTGGAGCCATTGGTGTCCAGCTTCACCTTCATCCCCATCCTCCGGAACCTGTGGATCAGATCGGGAAGGTCATCGTGCAAGGTGGGCTCCCCTCCGGTTATCACCACCCCGTCCAGGAACTCGCTGTTGCTGTGCACGTATTCCTCGATGACAGGGAACGGCACCTCCTCCAGGCTGGAGGTGGGCTGCACCAGCTCGACGTTGTGACAGAAGCCGCAGCGCCAGTTGCAGCCCTGGAGGTAGACGGTGGCGACCACCTTCCCGTCCCAATCCAACAAGGAGGTGCGGTTGAACCCGACGATTCGCAGGGGCATCGGAGAGGTAGTCTAGCAGGCGGGAAATAATACTTGCCCCCGAACGCAGGGTTCGGTCCAAGCGTCATCGAAAAGTCTATGTCAAGGCGGCCCGGTTGGGAGGTGGAGGCCCATCCAAGCGCTGGGCTGGAGGAAACGGTGATGACCTGGGAACCGAGCGTGGTGGCCTTCTGTTGCAACTGGTGCGCCTACGCCGGGGCCGACCTGGCCGGGGTGAGCCGTTTCCAATACCCCACCAACGTCAAGGTGGTGCGGGTGATGTGCTCCGGACGGGTGGAGCCCAGCTATGTCCTGCGCTGCTTCCGCAACGGGGCCGACGGGGTCATGGTCCTGGGCTGCCACATCGGCGACTGCCATTACTTCAAAGGCAACGAGCGCGCCAGGCAGCGGATCGCCGACACCGGTGACATCCTGGAACGCTTGGGCATTGGCAGGGAGAGGTTGCTGTTGCGTTGGATCTCGGCCGGTGAGGGAGCCCTCTTCGCCAGCACCTGCCGGGAGTTCGTTGAGCTCGTCCGTTCATTGGGTCCGCTGCCGGAGGTGGGCTGTGACCAGCCTTGAGGCGGCCAGACGCTACCGGGCCTATGATTGCATCGCTTGCGGTCATTGCACCTATTCCTGTCCGGCGGCGCATGGGGAGAGGCGGTTCTCGCCGCGCAAGTTCATGGAGGAGTTCGCCGACCAAGGGGGGTCGGAGGGTCTGGACCTCTGGTCCTGCATGGGTTGCGCCGCCTGCACGACGATCTGCCCGCAGGGGGTGGACTTCCATCGCTTCATGCGCGAGGTGCGGGTGGAGCGCAATGGCATAGACGCGCCGATACGCACCCATGCTGGAGTGGTGTCCGCCATCCGAGACCTGGACGCCGCGGGCAAAGGCCAAGGACATAAGCACAGCTGGATCGCCCAGGACCTTCAGTTCGACGAACGGTCTGAGGTGGCGCTGTTCGTAGGGTGCGTGCCAGTGCTGGACGTCGTGTTCCGTGATTTTCAAACCGGTCTTCCGGACATGCCAAGGTCGGCGGTGAGACTGCTCAACGCCATCGGCATCAAGCCCAGGTTGATCCATGAGGAGCGCTGCTGTGGCCACGACGCCTATTGGCTGGGGGAGATGGAGACCTTCGATCGATTGGCCCAGCAGAATCTCTGTGCCATCCGAAAGAGCGGGGTCAGCACCATCGTCACCTATTGCCCAGAGTGCCATCACACCATCGGCCGGGTGTACCAGGAAAGGTTCGGCGACCTGGGCTTCGAGGTGGTGCACCTGAGCCAATTGTTGGAGGCGGCGCTGCGGGAAGGCCGCCTGGAACTTTCCAGTTCGACGGAGAGGTTCACCTACCAGGACCCGTGCCGCCTGGGGAGGGGTTCAGGCATCTATGCGGCGCCGAGGGCGCTCATCGAGGGCATGGGGGAGCTCGTGGAGATGGGGCGCAGCGGCGCGAGCTCCGCCTGCTGCGGCAGCACCTGCTTCGCCCAATGCGACCGCGTCACCAAGTCATGGCAGCTCAACCAGGTTGGAGGAGGCGCGGTCCACCGGGGCTGAAAGGCTGGTGACCGCCTGTCCGAAATGCCTCATCCACCTGAGCTGCGCGCAGAAGGAGATGGGTACGTATGTGGGCCGGCCGAGGATAGAGTTGGTGGACCTCTTCTCGCTCGCCGCCTCCCGTCTCAAGAAATGATGTTCATCCGTCTTCGTCGAACACGATGGGCTCCGGATGCGCCTTCTTCTTCATGTGGCCGCCTGGACCGCCTCGCTCTTCGCGGGCCTTGTCCACGCATTCCTGGCTCTCGCAGATGAAGGCGGCGAAGCAGAACTGTTTGGCCTTCTTGCCACAGAACTGACAGTCGTTGTCCTCGATCCTGACGCTCATGCGTTAGCGTAGGTCAGGCCCGGATATCATACTTTTGACCGAGCCACATCAGAGGGGCGAAGCACATCGGACCCATCGATGGGGGGACAATAAACGGCTTAATGTGGCAGCGCCTTACTGAGGGCGTGCGCATAGAGGCGATTGGGACTGAGACGGATTTACCCGATCCGTTGGGGGAGCTGGCTCGCTGTCATCAATGCGGCCAGTGCGCCGGGGTGTGCCCCAGTCAAAGGCATGGTGGGATCAAGCCTGCGGACACCATGGTCAAGCTGCACCTCTCTCTGCTCAAGCCCGATGCCCCGGAGCTCTGGCTTTGCGCCATGTGCAACTCCTGCACGGAAAGGTGCCAACTGGGGGTCTCACCGTCCGACCGCATCCAGGAGATGAGAGGCCGGGCGACCTTGGCCGGTCACTGCCCCAAGTCGTTCCAGGAGGAGGCCAAGCTGTTCATGAGGACCGGGCTGGCCTTCCCCAACAGTGGCCTCACCAAGAAGTTGCGCAAGGAGCTGGGCCTGACCGAACTGACCTCCGATGCCAAGACCCTCGAGGAGCTGGCCGCGTTGGTCAAAGCCACCACTTTGGGGAGGGCCCCTCTTGAGCGATAGGTACTACCTCTTCAAAGGGTGCCTCATCCCCACCAGGGTGCCCCATCTGGAGAAGGCCTCCTTGATCGCGCTGGACTCGATGGGGGTCGACCACAGTGCCCTTGCCAGGGGCCACCTGCTGCGTCGAACCGATCGGTCTGCGCTCCATGGCGGCGGACACCTGGCTGGTGACGGTGGCCCGCATGCTGGCCATCGCAGAGACGGACGGAAGGGACGTGCTGACCCTGTGCAATGGGTGCTACCTCTCGTTCCAGGAGGCAAGGCACGCGCTGCAGGAGCCTGCGGTGCGCGATAAGGTGAACCTCATCCTTTCCGACCTGGGTCGGGAGTACCGGGGCGGGGTCAAGGTACGCCACCTTTTGGACCTGGCCCACGAAAAGGGGGAGGAGAGCGTCAAGAGCCATGTGAGGAGGGACCTATCCGCCTTGAAGCTAGCCCCGCACTCTGGTTGCCATGTGCTCAGACCAAGCAAGGCGGACCTGCGCGAGAGGGCCTATGCCCCAAGGATGTTGGGGGACGTCGCCCGCTGGCTAGGGTCGACGGTTGTAAGCGAGGAGGGTTGGCCAGAATGCTGCGGGGGTGGTGTGGCAAGCGTGGACGATGGCGTCTCCACCGGCATATTGGAGGACGTGTGCTCGAGTTATCGCCGTTCCGGAGCGACATGCATACTGACGCCATGTCCGTTCTGCTTCAGCCAGTTCG
Source organism: Methanomassiliicoccaceae archaeon (assembly GCA_963806355.1). GTDB lineage: Archaea > Thermoplasmatota > Thermoplasmata > Methanomassiliicoccales > UBA472 > JACXTP01. The sequence continues at coordinate 13,747 of CAWDXN010000010.1, forward strand.
ACCTGCGACAGAAAGAGGGTCTGCCGGTCCTGCACCTCTCCGAGCTCATGGCGTTGGCCTTCGGGGCGACACCGGAGGAGATCGGGCTGCGCTACCATCGCATCAAGCTGGGGCCGATCAGCGGCTCACCTTGACGATGTGCAGACTGAACTGGATGGCCGGGGCTGAATGGGTTATGTACCCCATGGAAATTACGTCCGCATACCTGGCATAGGAGGCGACGTTCTGCGGGGTTATCCCTCCAGATACCTCGACCACGATACGCTTGTCGATGGCCTTGATGGCCCGGTAGGCCCTTTCTGCTTCGGGAACGCCCATGTTGTCGAGCATGATGATGTCCGCCCCGGCGTTGGCAGCCTCCTCGGCCCCACCCAGCGTCTCCACCTCCACCTCGACCTTCTTCGAAAATGAGAGCGATTTGGCCCTTTCCACCGCTTGGGTGATCGAACCCACCACCGCCAAGTGGTTGTCCTTGATGAGTATTCCGTCGTCCAGTCGGGACCGGTGCGGGTCACCTCCGCCCAGACGTACGGCTTTCTTCTCGTAAAGGCGGAAACCGGGGGTGGTCTTCCGGGTGGCGGCGATGCGGACCGAGGAATTGACCCTCTGGCATTGGTCCACCAGGGACGGGTCAAGGTGGCGATGCCGCTCATTCGCATCAGGAAGTTCAGCGCCACTCGTTCGCCGCGGAGGATGAGGCGCAGCGGACCAGAGATGACCAGGACCTTTTGGCCCTTGACCAGGCGCTGCCCGTCCTTCACTCGGCCCACGTCTCCAGGCCGAGGTGGCGGAATAGGTCCATCGCCTCCTGCAACCCCGCCAGGACACAGTCCTCGCCAGCGGTGATGACCGCCTCGCCCCCTTCGTCACCGATCAAGAGCTCGGTGGTGATGTCCCCATCGCCCACGTCCTCCGCGAGAAGGTCGGCTAGCTTCAAGACCTCACCTCAGAGCTCTAGCTCCTCACCGGTCATGGGCATGTAGATCTCCATCTCGCCCTTCAGCTCGTCAGCGAGGAGCTGACGGTTGTCCCCGTGCATGAATATGACCTTTTCCGGGTCGCAAGCGCGGATGAAAGCGAGCAGCTCGGCGTGGTCGGCATGGGCGGACAGGTCGAAAACCTGGGTCTCGCACTTCACGTCCACCAGCTCCTTCTCCCCGATGACCTCTGTCTCAACGGCGATCTTGCCCTTGTCGAGCAGCATCCTGCCGTTCGAACCCTCGGCCTGGTAGCCGGGGATGAGCACGGCGCTCTTCCTGTTCTCCTTCTCCTTCATGAGGTAGCGCAGCACCGGACCCCCATCCAGCATGCCGCTGGTGGTGACGATGACCTCGCCCTGCATGGAACGCTCCCGAGTGGACGCGGTGCGGACCTCGTTGAAGACGCGCTTGGCATACTTCATGTCCTTCTCGTTGCGCAGGTACTCTGGCATGTCCAGGTACATGCGGTTGACGGTCTTTCCCATGCCGTCCACCCACATGTCGTACTTTAGGTTCCTCAGTATGAGCATGACCTCCTGCATTCGCCCCACGGCGAAGCAGGGGATGATGGCCTTTCCCCCCCGTTCCACCACTTCCTTGACCTTCTGCACGAAGCGGGCCTCCTCTTTGAGGCGGTCGCGCTGCTTCCGGCCGGCGTAGGTGGACTCGATGATGAGGTTGTCGCACTTTACAGGGTGGGCGCCATAGACCAATCTGGTGGTCTCGGTGTTGAGGTCACCGGTGAACAAGGTGGTCTTCTGTCCGCGAATCTCATACATCGCCGCTCCAGGCACGTGCCCGGCGGAGTGGGCCTTAACCTCGAAACCGGCCAGGTCGATGGTCTGACCGAAGTGGATGGGCTCGAAGTTGCGCATGGCCACCTCGATGTCCTCCTCTTGATAGGCTGGCTCATAGCCTTCCCGTTCAGCCACCTTCAGACCATCATAGAACAGCAGCTCTGAGACATTGATCGTCAGCGGAGTAGCATATAGCTTGGTGTTGTACTCCCTACAAATTTTTGGCAGCATCCCACTATGGTCGATGTGACAATGGGTCAGCAGCGCGTGGTCCACTGGTGGGCATGGCATCGGATATTCGGGTGCCTTTTTTTTCGTTGGGTCGAGGTGGTCCTTGGCATTGATCTTGAAACCGTACTCCAACAAAATGCTGGTGTCCTTATGTTTCATTAACATGCCCAGCCGGCCCACCTCCTCGGCGCCTCCTAGGAATTGGATCTTCATTTCTCTCTACCTCTTGCGAATGTGAATGCGATCGGCTCTAGTCACCTACCAGCTGTAGCACGACGTGCCTATCCCGGCCTCGATTGTCAAGCTCCACCAGCACCACCTGCTGCCATGTGCCAAGGTCCGGAGCCCCATTGCTGAAGGGGAACGTGACGGACTGCCCCAGGGACGTGGCCCGGATGTGCGAATGCCCGTTGCCGTCCCCCCAGGCCGAATTGTGATCGTACTCGATGCCCTTGGGGAACTGTCTCTCCATGGAGTTTTTGAGGTCTTGCCTCAGTCCCGCCTCGTCCTCGATGAGGACCATGGCGGCGGTGGAGTGGGAGGCGAAGGCGCAGGCGATGCCCTCCTTGAGCTTTGAGGCACTTACGCGCTCTCTCACCCAGGCGGTAAGGTCGACCATGTCGCCCTCCGCCTCGGTCCTGACCCTCTTCTCCGCTCGGAAGGTGGCCATCTTATCGTGCGGGGCTACTTAGCGGTACCTATATCTCATTTGTGGTTCGGCAACCACATGGGAATGGGGTGAGCATTGAGCTCATTTTTCCGGAACCGGGCGTTCATATCGTTCATTAACATGTCACTTTGGCATGTTTAAATAGTAATTGCGCGAAAAGTGCTCTTATTCTACGTTATTTCCCTCATTAATGAGCGAATGCATTAAATATTATCAACGGAAAATAGCAGGGATGTGTCCGAATTCGCGGCATCATTCCGCAATAAGACGCGATCCCAAGCAGAGCTGGACAAGGTTTGGTTGAAATCTGCATTCCGGGCCGAGATCATCAAGAAGGGCCTGGACAAGGCAGGAAGCCTGAACGGGCTGGGAAGGGAGTTGGGTTACAGGTCCCGCATCCATCCTGGATGGAGCGTCCTGCAGATACTGTTAGGTAACCAGGCATTTCCCGCAGAGAAATTGAAGCGTTTGGCTGAGTACATTGACTACCCGTACTCGGACATGCTTCAGAATCAGACCAACCCGCGAAGGATCACCCCGGAGAACACTCGGGACGCGTTGATAAGGGCCAACCTGTGGTGCTACGTCCCCAAGTGATGGGACGAATGTCTGACGATTTCTTTCTGATATCTGGATAGTGGAAATTGGGAATTACCAAAAGCATTAATATGCAGTATCGATATATTATGTCGGACATTCGTCCGACCTGAGGGATGGGAGTGCTCAGACGTAAGGCTGATGATGATGACATCACCAGCACCCTATTGGACAATGGGGTGTACAAGATTGGTGAATCGCACAAGAAGAAGCGAAAGCGCCACGATGCCGTCAGCCCATACAGTTTCTGGGGGGCGGTGAAGTACGCCTCCATTCTTACGTTCCTCCTCTGGTGGCTGCCCATCATCGGTCCGATGGTGAGCGGCTATGTGTGCGGCCGCCGGGCTGGGCGTCCATTGATCGGCGTCGCCGCCGCCCTGGTGCCGCTGGTGGTCCTCGCAGCGGTCTCTTGGATCCTCCAATCCGAATATGTCGGCTGGGAGATGACCACGGACAACATCTACGCCTTCGTGGTCTCGCTATCACCGTCCTTCGGACCGTATGTGGTCTTTGCCGAGCAGTATTCCGAGATGTACATCGGTGCAATACAAGTGGGCACCGGTGTCCACCTGGATGTCTACATCCTCACCCTAGCCTTCGCGTACATCGGTGGCGCCCTGGCCCTCCAGGCCTGGAGGGAGATGGACTACATGTCCGATAATGGCGGCCAGGGCATGACCGTGATGTTCAACAACGGTTCCCGAAAGACCAAGACCCGACCCGATGGGGGGTTCTTCAAGCCCCGCCCGTCCGCGAAGCCCGCCTCCGGTAAGAAGGCCAAATCGTCAAAGGGTTTTTCCCAGATGCGCTCCGTTTCCGATGATGAGGGAGACGAGGATGACATCACCAGCCCAGTGGACCGTGGGGTGGACCGGGCCGAGATCGACTTCGTGTCCTCGCCCTCGCATGCCAAGCGCAACGTGAAGGCCATGCGCCGTGCCGCCGCCTCATCGGCCAGCCACCGCCAGTCGCACTCCCGCCCTTCCAAGGACAGGGCAGCGAGGACGAAGGACCTGGATGAGGATGCTGGACAGGGGGATTGGCGCTTCATCTGATGCTTGTGCTCGACGATGGAGCATAGGCAATAGTATTAATATGGAGTTCTAATTTTCGAGCGTTCACATGTTCTGCCCCGAATGCAAATCCTTGATGTTCCCCCAGAAGGTGGATGGCAAGAACCTTCTCTTTTGCAAGAAATGCCAGAAACATCTGGCCTTCGAGAAGGATGAATGCTATGTCGCCAGCAAGAAAAGAGATAAGGAGATGCTGGTGGTGGAAAGCAACGCGGCCACTTTGCCCAAGGCCAAGGTGGAGTGCCCCAAATGTCTTCACAATGAGGCGTTTTGGGTGCTGAGACAGACCCGAGCCGCCGATGAGCCCGAGACCAAGATCTACCGTTGCGTCAAGTGTCAGCATTCCTGGCGCGAGTACGGCTGATCCCCGTTATTTCGTCGTCCATTACCCTTAAAAGAAGGATTATAATACATCATTCCATTACTGCATGGAAAGGGGAGATAGATGTTCCAAGCCAAGCTGAAGTCCGAGACGCTCAAGGGCGTCGTGGACGTCGTTTCAACTCTCATCGATGAAGCTAAGTTCAAGATCGACGCCAACGGCATCTCGTTGAAGGCGGTCGACCCGGCCCATGTGGCGATGATCGACCTGCACCTCGACAAGGCTGCCTTCGAACAATTCTCGGCCAACGATACCGAGCTGGGCATCGACCTGGACAAGCTGCGTGACGTCATACGCCTGGCCAAGTCGGGGGACCTCATCGAGATGCGCCAGGACGAGGAGCGCAATCGGCTGGTCATCGCCGTCGGCAACGTCACCAGGCGCATGAACCTGGTCTCGACCGAGGGCATGTCCGACCCCAAGGTGCCCAACCTCACCCTGCCCGCCAAGGTGTCGGTGAACGTCGAGGAGCTGCAGAGGGGCATAAAGGCGGCCGAATCGCATATCCGACCACATCGCCCTGAACGCCAACCCGGATGGCTTCGAGCTGATCTCCGAGGGCGACACCGACCTGGTCAGCCTGAAGCTGCCGCGGGACATATTGGTGGCCCTGGACTGCAAGGAGCCCATCCGCAGCCTGTTCCCCATGGACTACTTCTCCAACATGATCCGGGCCATCCCATCTGGGACCGTGGTGCAGATCAACCTCGGCAACGACCTGCCGCTCAAGCTGGACTTCGAGATCGCAGGGGGAAAGGGAAGGACCAAGTACCTCCTCGCGCCGAGGATCGAGAACGATTAGAACTGGATGCACTCCACGATCCTTTTCTCTTCCTTGGGGACACGGGTCATCACCGTGATCTTGTCCCTGATCCCCGATTTTTCTATCTTGTCCTTGAACAGCTCGTCTATCTGATAGATCCCGGCGGAGTTGTTCATCTCTATCTCGATCAGGATGGGGGTGGTCGTTCCATGGGACACCCGCACCTTGTCGATGGCCAGAGCCGAGACGGAGTGTATGTTCACCCTCCCCGCCTGGAATGGGATGCGCGCCCTTCCCTTCTCCATGTCAAGGGAATCGGCCACTCGCACGATGCCGCCCTCCAGGGTGAGCGGCAGCACATCCTCGCGATGGGCGATGATGCAGTGGAGGACCTCGGCCATGATGATGGTGGCCACCTCCCCCTCGTAAAGTCCGTCCAGCAGGCGTTTGATGATGGGTGGGGCGAGGATGAGGGAGAACTCCTCGTGGCGGTCCCGGTGGATGGCGTGGCCGATGTCGTGCAGGGCGGAGGCAAGGAGGACCACCACGTACGCTTCCTCCACGGTCAGCTTGTAATCCTTGACGATGCTGGGCTGCATCCCTTCCTTGACCAGGATGTCCAGCATGCGCAGTGCCATCTTGGTGACGATGCGTGATGTGCACCGGGCCATGGTCATTGAAGCCGAGACGATCGATGGCGGTTATGTTGGAAGCCTTCCAGAGCGTCCTCACCTCGACGTCGGCGTTCAATCTGTCCAGCACCTGGGACAACTTCTCGTAGCTACGGTGGGATGGATCGAGGGACAAGGCCATGGAGGGAGATATCCTCGTTGAGCCTCTTAACCATGCCCCTGGGTTCTGGGGGTTGGTCCAAAATCTTTTTAACAGCAACCCGATTATCTTGTCACCCCATCCCATCCTTTCGAGGTGTTATTTATTGGACGCTGTCAATGATGAGACCATCAGGATGTTAGAGACCAAGGCCAACCGGCTGCGGAGGCATGTCATCAAGATGACCTTCGAGGCTGGGTCGGGACATCCCGGCGGTTCCCTGTCATCGGCGGACATCGTCACCGCCCTGTTCTTCAACTTCATGCGGCACCGGCCTGAGGACCCCCAATGGCCAGACCGGGACCGTTTCGTGCTTTCCAAGGGACACTGCGCCCCGGTGCTATATGCCGCCTTGGCAGAGAGCGGGTACCTCCCGCCAGAGGAGCTGCTCACCCTGCGCAAGATCAGCTGCCGCCTGCAGGGACATCCCTGTCGCACCAAGACGCCTGGAGTGGAGATGTCCACCGGCTCGCTCGGTCAGGGCCTGAGCATCGCCAACGGCATGGCCTTGGCGGCGCGGCTGGACAAACGCGACTATCATGTCTACTGCCTCTGCGGGGACGGGGAGATGCAAGAGGGCCAGATATGGGAGGCGGCCATGCTGGCGGCCCATTACAAATTGGACAACGTCACCTGCATCGTGGACCGGAACGGTCTGCAGATCGACGGTCCGACCGAGAAGGTGATGTCGCTCGAACCCCTGGCGGACAAATGGAAGGGGTTCGGTTGGAACGTCGTCGCATTGCGAGGGCAATGACATCAAGGATGTGCTCAAGGCCCTGGCCCACGCCAAGGTCCATAAGGGCGGGCCTTCGGTCATAATCGCCCGCACCGTCAAGGGAAAGGGCGTCTCGTTCATGGAGAACAACGTGGCCTTCCACGGTAAGTCCACCAGTCGGGAGGAGACCGAGAAGGCCTTGAGAGAGCTGGGGGAGATAGATTGAAGCGGCCGGTCATGCAGCAAAGGAAGGAGTACGGTAGGGCCCTGGTCGACCTGGGCAAGGTGCGCGAGGACGTCGTCGTCCTCGACGCCGACCTGTCCGGTTCCACCCGAACCGCCGATTTCGCCAAGGCCTATCCGCATCGATTCTTCAATTGTGGCATCGCGGAGCCCAACATGATCGGCACCGCCGCCGGTTTGGCCGCCTCGGGAAAGGTGGCATTCGCATCCACCTTCGCGGTCTTCGCCACTGGCCGCTGCTGGGACCAGATAAGGCAGTCGGTGGCCTATCCGGATCTGAACGTGAAGATCGTGGCCACGCACGCTGGGATAAGCGTCGGACCGGACGGTGCCTCCCACCAGACCATGGAGGACCTGGCCCTGATGCGCACCATCCCCAACATGACGGTGGTGTGCCCGGCGGACGGCCCGGAGACCTACAAGGCCACCTTGGCCTTGGCGGAAACGGAGGGGCCATGCTACATGAGGATGGGGCGTTCCGACGTGCCTGTGATCACCGACAAGGACACCCCCTTCCAGATCGGCAAGGGGCAGTTGCTCCGCGACGGTGACGACGTCGCCCTGGTCGGCACCGGCCAGATGGTCGCGGCCTGCCTGGAGGCGGCCGAGGTACTCAAGGCCGAGGGCGTCTCCGCCCGGGTCATCAACATCAGCACCATCAAACCGCTGGACGAGGCCCTGCTGGTCAAGGCGGCCAAGGAGACCGGCTGCATCGTCACCGCCGAGGAGCACAACCGGCTAAGCGGGCTCGGGGCGGCCGTGGCCACCTGTCTGGTGGAGAGGGTCAATGTCCCCATTCAAATAGTGGGCATGGACGATGTCTTCGGCGAGTCGGGTGAGAGCGACGAGCTGTTGATGAAATATGGGCTGACGGCGGAGAGGGTGGTTGAGTCCGCCCGGATAGCCATGAGGAGGCGAACGAGATGAAGATCTTCATAGACACCGCGAACATCGAGCAGATCAAGGAAGTGAACAGCTGGGGCATCCTGGACGGAGTCACCACCAACCCATCGTTGGTGGCCAAGGAGAGCAAGGACTTCGCCACCCTGGTGGAGGAGATATGCCAGGTGGTCGACGGGCCGATAAGCGTCGAGGCCGTCTCGTGCAAAGCGGAGGACATCGTGCCGGAGGCCCGCAAGTTGGCGCGCATCCACAAGAACATCGTGGTCAAGATCCCGATGAACGAGGAGGGCCTGAAGGCCACCAAGGTCCTGGCCCAGGAAGGCATCAGGGTCAACGTCACGCTCATCTTCAGCGCCAACCAGGCCCTGCTCGCCGCAAAGGCCGGCGCCGCTTACGTCTCGCCCTTCGTGGGTCGACTCGATGATGTCGGCCAGAACGGCATGGACCTCATAGGCGAGATCATGGACATCTACGAGAACTATGATTTCGACACCGAGGTCATCGTGGCAAGTGTCAGGGACCCCATACATGTCACGGAGGCGGCACGCATGGGGGCGGACGTGGCCACCATACCCTTTGACGTCCTGAAGAAGATGTTCCGCCACCCGCTCACCGACGCTGGGATCGAGCGGTTCCTCAAGGACTGGGAGAAGGTCTGCAAGCGGTGAGGTCCGTTCGCTTGTTCCAGCCCAGGCAATGATTATCTAGCTTGAGGGCTCTCTTTTTCGTCCGACCATGGAGAGGCGGAAGCTGGAGCTGTCGGCATTGGTCCTGATGTTGGTCAGCGTGCTTGCCGTCGTGATTTTGGTGGCGAACCTGGATGACACCGACCTAGGAGGGAACGATGGTTCCAGCCAGGAAATGGTGGACGATATCGTCAATGGCCTCCTGCCGATCGCCCTGGTGTTGGCTGGTGTCCTGTTCGTCTACATCGTCATATCGGTGTTCAGCAAGCGTACCCGGATGAGGGGGCCTGGCCAAGAAGGACAGTGGCAGCTCCATCCTGCCCCTTATCATAATGATGGCCGGGATCGTGATCTGTGGGTTGGTGCTACTATACGCCGGACCGCTCGGGGGGAACCCTAACATCGATACGGGGAACAACACCGATGGGACTGAAAGTCCCGATGCCGGTGATGGCGATGGAGGCGGCACCACGTTACAACATCGTTCACGATCATCGGCATGCTGGCCTTAGTGATCATCATCATGATCCCCCTGGTTCGTTACCTTAGGGGGCAGGGTGCGTTCACCATGGACAAAACACCGCCCGGCCAGCCTGAACAGGTCGAGGTCCTGGACCAGGCGATATTGGACATAGGCTCCGGCAAGGGGGATCTCCGAGAAACGGTATTGCGGGCCTATTACGAGATGTGCCGCCTGATCCCCAGCGCAGTGGACCATGAGGCCCTTACCCCCAGGGAATTCGCCGAGCTTTCAGTCAGGGATCTGGGGTGGCCCGAAAAGGCGGTCCGCGGCTTGACGGAGGTCTTCGAGGTGGCCCGTTATAGCCACCATGATCTGGGAGATGAGGACAGGGCCAAGGCGTTGCGTTGCCTGGCCGAGATAAAGGAGAAAGTTGTGTCGGAGGTGACGGACCCTGTCGGAGCTGCCGATCCCATCAAGGGATGAGGAGGGCACATGGGCCGGCCTTGGTCGGAACTTGGGGTCCTTGCTTTTGGTCGTTACCCTGGTCGTGTTCGCCATCGTCTTGTTCCTCCCGTTCGTATCGGATAGCTGGTCCGACCCCTGGGGTCGCTACCTGATGTTCCTGGTGGTCCTTGGGGCATTGCTGCTGGTGTTGGTGCGCCTGGCCATGCCTAGGAAGGAAGAGGGGACGGTCAGGGAGGCGATCGAAATCGAGATCCGAGCGGAGGAGGTGGAGACGTTCATGGAGCTGGCCATCCAAGGGCAGCCATACAGCCAATTGAACGTTTACATGGAACTGAAGCACGCCCTCATGAACCGTGTGCGGGTGCGCAGGAACCTGAGCGAGGATAGGTGGGTCTACGTCCTGTCCAATCCCAACGTGCTGCAGAGGTTGGTCGACGACCCCGACCTATACCGCCTGACGATGTTGGAGGACAAAGGCACGGTCAACCTAGCCCAGTACCAGAGATTGGGCGTGGTCATAGGGGATGGTTTCTTGGAACGCTATGAGGAGCTTTTGAGGAAGGTGGAACAATGGTCATGAGCATGAGCGAGGTCAGCAAGGTCTGCGCCGCAGTCATCGATGAGGTGGGCAAGACCATCGTGGGAAAGCGGGAGGTCATGGAGCGGGTCATGCTGTGCGTGCTCGCCGATGGTCACGTGCTCTTCGAGGACTACCCAGGACTGGCCAAGACGATGATGGCCAACTGCTTCGCCCAGGCCTTGGGCTGCGAGTTCAAGCGGGTGCAGTTCACCCCGGACCTGTTGCCAGCGGACATCACGGGGAGCTATGTTTTGGACCGAAGGGACTCGAGCTTCGCCCTGCGCAAGGGACCCGTGTTCACGAACGTCCTTTTGGCCGATGAGATCAACCGCGCCCCTCCGAAGACGCAGGCGGCGCTATTGGAGGCGATGCAGGAGCGCCAGGTCACGCTGGAGGGAGAGACGCATCGACTTACGAAGCCATTCCTGGTCATGGCCACCCAGAACCCCATCGAATACGAGGGCACGTACCCCCTGCCAGAGGCCCAGATCGATCGTTTCCTCATCCGCACCGCTGTCGGCTATCCGACCAAGGAGGAGGAGTCGTTGATCCTGATGCGGAGGAAGGCGCGGGGCAGGGAGGAGCCGACCGTGCAACGGGTCATCGGGGCGGAGATGGTACTGGAGTTGCAGAGGGCGGTGGAGTCCGTCCATATGGAGGATGTCGTCAACGATTACATCGTGGGGATCGTGAGCGCCACCCGCTCCCACTCCCAGGTGGAGGTGGGGGCCAGTCCCCGCGGTTCACTGGCCTTGATGAAGTTGGCCTCTGCCAACGCCGCCATGGCCGGAAGGGACTTCGTGATACCGGACGACGTGAAGCGGGTGGCGGTGCCCGCACTGGCGCACCGTCTGGTACTGGCCGCGGACCCATGGGTCCGTGGCGTCAGGCCGGAACAGGTGGTGGAGTCGGTCCTGAAAGAGACCCCGGTCCCAAAGGTAGGATGAGTTGCGCTCCCTGGCAAGCGTAGGCCTGCTTGGACTGGCCTGCTGCATTCTGATGATCGGGGCGGCCTTGCGCGACGGTGCGCTGCTGAGCTTGCTCCTCCCTCTCCTTCTCCTCCTGGTCCTGGAGAGGGCCATCGCGGCCGGTCCGAAGGGATCGGTGGAGGTGGAATGGGTGCCCTTGGAGGAGGGGAAGTTCATGGAGGGGGACGAAGTGGACCTTTCCCTCAAGATCGTCAGCCAGGGTTTCAACGGTTCGGTGTTGGTCGATGTTTCGCTGCCGTCCGATGTCGTGGTGGAGGAGGGGAGGGGCAGCTTTTCGCTCTGGTTGCGTCCAGGTGAGGAGAGGATGCTCAAATACCGTCTCTCCCTTCCCCGCCGGGGCAACTATCGCATTCGGCCCTGTGCATGTCCGACGTCTCGACCTTCTCCACCTGAGGATGGATGAGACGACCCTGGACAAGGTCATCGGCCTGAAGGTCATGCCCATCATTTACGACCTGAGGCGATGCGACCTGATGCCTTCGAAGGTCCGCCAGCATTCTGGGAACGTCCGCTCCCGCATGCTCGGTGCCGGGTCCGAGTTCTTCGGCCTCAGGGACTATTTGTCCGGAGACCCATGGCGGACCATCAACTGGAAGGCCTCGGCCCGCTCCGGTCCGTTGGTGGTCAATGAGCATGAGAGCGAACGCAGCGGGGATGTGGTGGTGGTGCTCGACGCCCGGAAGGAGGCGAGCGGCAAGGTGAGGAGCATGGACTTGGTGGACCATGAGGTGAGCGCCGCGGCCAGCTTCTCGGAGTTCTATCTCCGACAACGCGACCGGGTCGGGCTCATGGTCCTTTCCGACCATGTCGAACTGATCAAACCATCCTTCGGTCGCCGCCAGTTCTACCGCATCGTCGAGACCTTGACCGAGGTGAGGCCGGCCGGGGAGCGGTCGAGCATAAGCATCAGATTGGCCATGCAACGCTTCTTCTCCCCTCAGTCCTTGATCCTATACATCACGCCATTGGACGACGAGTCGACCATCCAGGTCATCAAGGAGCTATCGGTGAGGGGTTTCCAGGTCGTGGTGGTCTCGCCCTACCCATTGACGAAGGGGGACGATCTGGCGGACGACCTGGATTTCCGCCTGAGGCGATTGAATCGGGAGGATAGGGTCTTCGACCTGCGCCGCTTCTGCCATGTGGTGGATTGGGACACCTCGCAACCGTTGTCACGATATGTCGTGAGGGTGAGGGGGTGGCATCTACGAGGATGACCCCGAGGGACGCCTACACGGCATTGATGGGACTGAGCTTGGCCATGCTCCTGGTGCCTGTAGCATCGTCCTTATGGTGACCATCGAGGAGGAGGGTTTCCGTTGGGCCCTTCAGGTCGCCCTGGCTGGGTCCCTCCTGTTGGCAGCCATCGGGGTCTTCGGGTCGCGGCATCGCTTCTTCCTACTCGGGGCAGGTATGGTGACGGTCCTGACGGTGGTGGTGCTGGCCATTGATGGTGGCTTCGGGGTGCTGGCCCTTCCAGCTGGTTTTCCTGAGCTGTATCCTGGGCACTTTGCTGGGAGCCCGATTGGTCCGCACAAAACGGTACCTGGCGCCGGAGGGGGATGTTTGGCCAGAGGTGGATGCGGAGGTGGTAGATGGCATGTGGCGCATGGCCTTGGACCACGGTCTGCGGGTGGGAGCTGCGTTCCTGTTGGCTTTGATGTTGATAGCGATCTCTCTGCTGTTCAGCCTAGGCAGCGCCCCGTTGCTGCTGGTGGTGGTTCTGATAGTGATCGTCGTCATTTCACTGTTCATCGCGTTGCGGGCGTTGGACCGGTCAGAAAGTTAGATTATCGGGAGCGTGTCTTCCTGGGCCGATGGATTGCGATGTGGCCATTGTGGGCGGGGGCCCGGCCGGTTGCCTGACCGCTGCCAGCCTCCCCCGTTCCCTTAGGACCCTGATATTCGAGGAGCATGAGCGGACGGGGGTGCCTACCCAGTGCGCTGGACTGGTGACGGAGCGAGTGGTCCGTTCGGTCGGGGCGGAAGGCACGATGCTCAACCGGATCGATGGGGCATTAATCCATTTCCCGGATGGGAGGGTGCTCCGTCTCAGGGCGGACGGCACCAAGGCGGTGGTGGTGGACCGCAGGCTTTTCGACGAGCGATGCCGGGACCTGGCGGTGAAGGCGGGGGCGGAATACCTCAACAACCATCATTTCACCGGACTGGAAAGGGGAACGAACGGGATCGCAGTGAAGGTGGGGCACGGGCATCTGGAACTGACATGCCGATCGAAGCTGGTGGTCGGCGCGGACGGATTTCGCTCCGATGTGGGGAGGGCGTGCGGACTACCCGGGCCCAAGGAGTTGCTGCGCGGCATCCAGGTGGACCTGGAGGGTGAGTGGGAGGAGGAGAGCTCCGTCGGCGTGCATCTCGGCCACGGAACGGCCCCGGGCTTCTTCGCCTGGACCATACCCTGCGGGGACTTCGTCCGGGTGGGGCTTTGCGTTCCGGACGGGGGCGAGAACCCGAACCATTACCTGCAACCGTTCTTGGGCAAAATGAAACTGGACACGAGGAAAAGGAGGGCCATCTATTCCGGGGCAGTGCCCTTGGGCCCTCCAGGACGCTTCGTCGCAGAGAGGGTGCTCCTGGTCGGCGATGCCGCAGGCCAGGTGAAACCGCTGAGCGGTGGAGGGCTTTTCACTGGACTGGAGGGGGCACGCTTGGCGGCGAAGACCATATCCTCCGCGTTCGCCACCACGGAGCTGGACCTGAGGTCGCTAAGACGTTACGAGAGGGAATGGCGTTCCGGATTGGGCCGGGAGATCGAAAGAGGCTACCGGGTGCGCAAGGCCTTCCTCAAGCTTGACGATGACGACCTGAACGATGGTGGGAAGGCTGCTCGACAAGGAGGAGGTGCGGGCGATCCTGAGCACTGGCGATATCGACCATCCCACAAAGCTGGCCCCATACGTGCTGCGTCGGGCGCCAGGCCTGTTGCGCTTCTCCCCCCAGGTGCTCAGCTCCTTGCTGTTGGGGTGAGATGCCGTGGACTCGGACCACGCAAAGGTAAGGGCGGTCAGGGTCCGTAAGGACCGGGCAGAGGAGGTGCGCTACCAGTTGAACCGGAAGGGACTGGTGGTGAAGGAGGTCAGGATCGAGGTGACCCAAGGCATGGTGCTCATTCCGGTCCATGACTCCCTCACTGACGACATGGCCTTGGGTCTGGGGTTAGAGGTGGTGCAGATGACCGGGAGAGGCCGTTCCTGCTTCCGAGACCATTGGCGGGAGATCGCACGCTCTGTTGCGGTGCCGGACCGATTGAAAATGTCGCTGCCGCGCAAATGGGAGCTGTTGGGGGACGTGCTGATCCTGCGATTGCCCCATGACCTGCTGCCTTACCGGACCGAGTTGGCCCAGGCTTACGCGGAGGAACTGGGCGCCAAGGCGGTGCTGAACGAGGTCGGCCATGTCCAAGGTCAGACGCGCCGGCCACGGATGGAGCTGCTCTATGGCTCGGACACGGAGACGGTGCACCGGGAGGGTGGGGTGCTCTATAAGCTGGACCCATTGAAGGTCATGTTCTCCTCCGGCAATGTGGACGAGAAACAACGGATGGCCCACCTCGATTGCCGGGGAGAGACGGTGGTGGACATGTTCGCTGGCATCGGATACTTCACCATGCCTTTGGCGGTGCGGGCGAGGGCGACGAAGGTGATCGCTTGCGAGATAAACCCTGACGCTTACCACTACCTGAAGGAGAACATCGCCTTGAACCGAGTGGAGGGGGTGGTGGAACCGGTGCTTGGCGACAATCGGGACCTGGAGGGGGAGGGTTTCGCGGACCGGGTGGTCATGGGCTATTTCGACACTGAGCCATTTCTGCCCACGGCGTTGCGCATCGTAAAGGCCGGCGGAGTGGTGCACTATCACGACCTTGCCCGGGTGGACGAAACCCCAGGCAAGTTGGTCCAGGCCATCGATAAGGCCTGCGATGGACGAAGGTACGAGGTCCTCCTGGTGCGCGAGGCGAAATCCTATGGGCCCTGCAAGTCCCATATGGTGGTCGATTTCCGTCTTATGGAATGATCAGGCCGCGTCCTCGTTCGATCCGGAGGCGGTGAGCAGGTTCCGCAACGCACCGTCATACTCTTGGCCAGTGGCGCTGAGCATGGTCTTGGCGAATGGGACCAGATAGTGCCCGAACTCGGTCTCCTCCTTGTTGAACTGCCAGGACTTGGAGCTCTCCCCCGTGGCCATGAGGAAGGCGTAGCATACGGCCTTGACCCGATGGTTGGATTTTTTTGCCTTGTCCACCGAGCGGGCCATGGCCTCCTTGCCCTCGGTCTTGTAGGTTCGAGCCAGGGAATCGGCCATTTTACCGATCTCTCCCAGCTTGGTATAGCAGGGCAATGCGCTGCTCACGCACTTGCACAGCTCCGTGCGGCTGGCCTCGGCGATGAGCGCCGGAGGGGTCAGGTCGGTGCGCGAGGCGAACTGGGCCGCTACCTCGGGACAGGATACCTGGGTCAATATGTCCGTCTTATGTTGGTCCCAAAGGTCCGTCAGGATCTTGCCTGCCTGGTTGCTCTCCGAGACCACCACCAGTCCCTTCTTGCGCACTATGCCGGCCAAGGCCGATCGCTCCAGGTCGCTCCCCTTGATGTTCTCCAGGAACCCTTCCATGTCCTTGCCGAAGCATTCCTGGCCTGCCACGTACACCCGCCCGGCCGCCTTTAGGTTGGCCAGATGCTCTATCCACGGCTTGAACCAGGAACTCTTGGTCGCTCAGCTCCCCTTTCATATAGCGAGAGTTCAGGTCCTTGCTCAACGTGATGTCCTTCTCCGATTGACAGTTGCCAGGGTCCGGCTCGTTGCAATGGAAGCGCACCTGGACGGAGACGTTGAAATCATCAGTGTGGTCCGGCGCGGCGATGCGGGCGGAGAGGTCGGTGATGATGTTGCCTTTTCCAGCGCACTCGCGGCATACCTTCACCTGCCTCTTGGGGGAGACCCATCCGATCACCAGCATCGTGTTGTTCGGGTGCGGGCAGGAACCCTCCTTCAGCTCGTAATCCAGGTTGGACAAAAGCTCGTTAACGTACTCTTCCGGGGCGCTAGGCCCGGTGGCCGAGCAGTACAGTCCCTTCTCGGTGGAATAGATGTGGAGGTCCTTGTCCCGGGCCATCTCCCAGTAGGCCAATAGGCGCAGGTCCGGGTCATCGAAGTGCTGCAGGGCGATCAGCTTCTCTTTGTCCACCACGCCCCTTGTCGCATAGGACACCTCGCCCACCGGCAACTGCGCCGAGGATAGGTAGGGGACCTTGCCGGCCGCGGCCAGGGATATGGTGGCGGCATAGGCGCGCACCAGTTGGTCGCCCTTTGATGCCAGCTTGACCAACTTGTCCTGGTCGTCCTTGAAGCGCTGCACCTTGGCCAATTTCTTCTCCAGCTTGGGCCATTTGCAGCGGCGGCACTCCTCGCCCACCTGCTTGGGGATGAGCTGGGAGGGATTCTCGGCCAACCTCCTCGCGTTGTCCAGCAGGTCCTTCTCCAGGGTCTTGGGGGTGGACTTTACCCCCCGCAATCGGAAGCGTTTGCCCATATGTCCGGCATGATGGGGCCAAAGCTAGATAACCTTTAAGGGACCGAGACAGTAGGCAAATAGATTGATGATGGGCCTGGCCCATACGGGGATAGGGAAAATGACCGACGATGAGACGTACGCCAAAGGTTACATCAAGGGGTACGAGGACGGCATGAGGCAGACCTATGACGAGGTGGTATCGCTCGCCACCAAACGCGGCTACTCGGTGGCGGAACTGATGCTCCTGGTGCGTAGCGAGCGGGGCAATGTCCCGGACAAGGTGCGGGCCAAGAAGAAGGCCATCTTGAAGAGCACCGGGATCGACCTGATCGAGGAGGACGTGGCCCAGTGCGCCGAGTCGACGGTGGGCGTCTCCCCCTCCATGACCGTGGTCATCAAGGAACGTGGCGCCACCAAGGGATACATGGCCTTCAAGCAGGTCATGGACTGCGGCGCACCGGGCCTTTGCGTCAGTCGCAGCCCCCCGGAACAGACCGCTCGCAAGGTGCCCCAGAGCTGCAATATCTTCTGGCTCACCAAGTTGGACAATCTCCCCGAGGCGGACAAGGAGCGCTGCTTCGCACCCAATGACACCAGCCCATTGTACACCGGGATCAAGAAGTTCCTCATGGCCAACAACGGCAAGGGGGCGGTGGTGCTGCTGGACGGTTTCAGCTACCTTGTCACCAACAGTGACTTCCTCACCGTGCTCAAATGGCTGCAGAAGCTCAAGGACGACGTCTACATGTTCCGGGCCATCCTCATCATCCCGGTGGACCCTGCTAGCCTACAGTCGAACGAGATGAGGCAGCTGGAGAGCGAGCTGCAGGTCATGGAATGATCTAGGGGAAGAGCCCCCTCAGTTCGATGGCGCGGGCCACCTCTTTTATCGCCAACATGTTGGCGCCGGTGCGCATGTCCACCTTCGCCTTCTGTGCCGCCGTGTGCACCCTCTCGAACGAATCGTCCATGATCGTCTTGAGGCGCTGCTTGACCTCCTCCGTGGTCCAGAAGAAGTATTGGAGGTCCTGCACCCACTCGAAGTAGGATGCGGTGACGCCACCGGCGTTGGCAAGGATGTCCGGCACCAGCATGACCCCCCTCTGCCAAAGGACCTCGTCGGCCTCGGGGGTCGTCGGCCCGTTGGCCCCCTCCACCACGATGGAGGCCTTGATCCTTTCGACGTTGGCCTTGGTTATCTGGTTCTCCAGGGCCGCCGGGACCAGGATGTCGCATTCCAGCTCCAGAAGCTCCTCGTTGCTGATGCTCTCCGAGCTGCCATAACCCTCCACCGAGCCTGTGCGCTTCTTGTGCTCCATCACCAGGACCGGGTCCAAACCTTGAGGGTCATGGATGCCGCCGTTGGAGTCGCTCACCGCAACGACCTGACATCCAGCTTCGGTGGCGAGCAGGCGAGCCGCGTTCCATCCCACGTTGCCGAAACCTTGCACCACGACCTTGGCCCCCTTGATGTCCAGGCCGCGCTTTCGGGCGGCCTGATGGGCCACATACATGATGCCGCGGGAGGTGGCCTCGTCCCGGCCCCGGGAACCGCCGATCTCGATGGGTTTCCCCGTCACCACCCCTGGTACCGAATATCCTACATTGGTGCTATAGGTGTCCATCATCCAGGCCATGGTCTGAGCGTCCGTGTAGACGTCGGGGGCGGGTATGTCCGCCTTCGGTCCGATGATGATCTGTATCTCCGAGGCGAAACGGCGCGTCAACCGCTCCAGCTCGGATCGGCTCATCTCCTTGGGGTTGCAGATCACGCCCCCTTTCGAGCCACCGAAGGGAATCCCGACCACCGCGCACTTCCAGGTCATCCACATGGCCAAGGCCCGCATCTCGTCCAAGCTGACGTTGGGATGGTAGCGGACGCCTCCCTTGCAAGGGCCACGCGCCGAGTTGTGCTGCACCCGGTAGCCTACGTAGTTCTTCACGCGGCCGTCGTCCATGCGAACTGGGAAATTGACGGTCAGCTCGCGCTTGGGTCTCTTGAGTATCTCGATCATGCACTCATTGAGGCCCAGCATGTGGCCCACCCGGTCCACGTGTTTGACCGCATTGTCATAAGGGTTCTGCTCGCTCATTGCCTCTCCCAGGGAGAAATTGCAACTGCCCAGATATAAAGCCTAGATGTGGCTCAGAGCTCGACCTGCAGGCGGTCGTAGGCCACGATGAGGCCGGGGAACCCGTCCTTGAGCGATTCTATCTCCTTCCTCTCCTCCAATGTCTGGTAGCGCTGGGCGTCGAAATGGGTTAGCGCCAGGCGTTGGCATCCCGCCCTCCGCGCCAGGGAGATGGCGATGTCAGGGTTGAGGTGGGGCCACCTGGGATTGGTCTGGCCCCGCTTGAAGGCGCATTCAGAGATGAGCAGGTCCACGTCCTGGGCCAACCTTACGATGTTCTCCGTCTCCCCGGTGTCGGTGCAATAGGCTATCTTCCGTCCGTCCGCCTCGATGCGATAACCGAAGCAGGGTGAAACATGGTCCAGCAGACGGCATTCCACCCTGTACCCGATGTCGTGCCAGCCCTCCTCCAGCTCCATCACCTCCACGGGGAAGGGCATCTGGTCCAAAGCCACCGTGAACGGTTGTCCCATGACGCGGTCCAAGATGGCCCTGGTCCCAGGTTGGCCGATGATGCGCATTTTGGGCAGGAACACGAACTTCATGATGCAGTGCAGCCCCGCGATGTGGTCCAGGTGAAAGTGGCTCAGGAAGAGGTCCACCGGCTTGCATCCCATCATGTACTGGTCCAGACGATGGATGCCCATGCCCGCGTCCAACACGATGTACCGCTCCTTGGTCTCTATCATGGCGCATACGGTGTTGCCAGTATCGGAATCGAACCATCCGTTGGTCCCTAGGAAGGTGAGTTTCATGATCGGATCTCCCTCGGCCCATGGATTGCGAGGCGCTGGAACAAGTAACTTTGCCCGAAACCGATATGATGATGTCGGGCCAATGATAGTAATGCGATGATGAACGAGAAGGTGGCGGGCATCCTTTACGAGATAGCGGACCTGCTGGAGCTGAAGGAAGAGCGTTTCAAGCCCCAGGCCTACCGGAAGGCCGCCCGCAACATCGAGTCCCTGCAAGAGGACATCGTGGAAGTATACAAGAGGGGTCAGCTCAGGGACATTCCGGGCGTCGGCGAGGCCATCGAGGCCAAGGTGAAGGAGATCATCGAGACCGGGGAGCTGCGCTATCTGAAGGAACTGCACGACGAGTTCCCTGCCGGTCTGATGCAGGTGATGGATGTCCCGGAGATCGGCCCGAAGACCACCATGCGCCTGTACAAGGAGCTGCGGGTCACCAACGTCCAGGACCTCAAGGTGGCGGCGGAGCAGCACCGCATCCGCCGACTGAAAGGCTTCGGGGACCGGACCGAGGAGAACATCCTCAAGGGGGTCGAGTTCTTGGAGACGGAACCAAGGGCGGATGCTGCTGGGCTACGCCTACCCGGTGGCGGCGGGCATCGTTTCCTACTTGAGGGAGAAGGGGGGCCTGGACATGGTGAGCGTGGCGGGCAGCCTGCGCCGCATGAAGGAGACCATCGGCGACATCGACATACTGGTGGGGACGGACAGGCCGGAGCGGGCCAGCGATGTCTTCGTCTCCTATCCCGAGGTGGAGGAGGTGTTGGCCAAGGGACCGACGAAATCGGCGGTGCGGCTCGCCAACGGCACCCAGGTGGACCTTCGGGTGGTGCGAGGCGGGCAGCTATGGGGCCGCGCTCCTCTACTTCACCGGCTCCAAGGAGCACAACGTCAAGCTCCGCTCCCGGGCCATCGATACGAGGTTACAAGCTGAACGAGTACGGGCTCTTCCTCAAGGACTCGGACCAGTTGGTGGCGTCGGCGACCGAGGAGGAGGTCTACCTGGCACTAGGTATGGACATCATGCCCCCGGAGATGCGGGAGGACCAGGGAGAGATCGAGCTGTCTGAGCGGCACGCCTTGCCCGAACTGGTCTCGATGAGCGATGTCAAGGGCGACCTGCACATGCACACCGAGGCATCCGACGGGGCAATGCCCATGGAAGATATGGCCAGGGCGGCGATGGCGAAGGGCTACCATTACGTCGGCATCACCGACCATTCGGAATCGCTGCGCATCGCCAACGGTCTTGGATGTGGGGCGTCTCCGGCAGAATGTGGAGAAGGCCCGCGCCCTGACCGCCTCCTTGGGGGGATCCATGTCCTCATCGGGGCGGAGGTGGAGATCGACGAACAGGGTAAGCTGGACTACCCCTCTCCGGTCCTGGCGGAGCTGGACTATGTCATCGGCGCGGTGCATACCCGTTTCAAGATGAGCGAGACGGAGATGACGGCACGCTTGCTGACCGCGCTCTCCAATGACCATCTCAACATCCTGGCCCATCCCACCGGCCGGGCCATCGGCCAACGGGAGGCCTACCCGGTGGACATGGAGAAGTTGCTGGACGAGGCCAAGGCCAAGCAGGTCTTCCTCGAGGTCAACTCGTTCCCGGAGCGCCTGGACCTGAACGACAGGCATTGTCGCATGGCACGGGACAACGGCAACATGCTGGTGGTGAACACCGATTCCCATCACCCCTCCCACCTGGACAACATGGTGTATGGCGTGGCGCAGGCGAGGCGGGGGTGGGTCGGTCCGGACCAGGTCTTGAACACGCTCCCATTGGCCGGACTGGAAAGGGCGTTGCGGCGCTGAACCGTGGTTATCCAGGGCGACATCTGGCAAGGTAATGTTTATGACTCCCTCCCTCCAATAGGGCGGCGAGGAAATGAACGCCAAGGAGACGGCCGAAAGGATCAGGTCCATGGAGGTGCGCGGCGCCGCGGAGATAGCGCGTCAGGCGGCCCGGGCCCTGTGCGAGGAGGCAAGAGGTTATGATGGTGATGATGCCGAGGGCATGCGCCAAAGGCTAATGGCCGCCCGCGATGTCCTCCTGGCCTCCAGACCGACCGCCATATCCCTGTGGAATGGCGTCCAGTTCGTCCTCAAGGGCATGAACCACCAGAAGGATGGCGAAGAACTGCGCCAGATGGTGGTCAGGAACGCCACGGTCTTCATCAAGCGCTCCGAGGAGGCGGTCGCCCTCATCGGGAGGAACGGCGCCAACCGGTTGAAGGAAGGGGACCATGTGATGACGCACTGCAACAGCCAGGCGGCCCTCAGCGTCATCACCACCGCCCAGCGGCAGGGAAAGCACATCAAGGCCTTCGCCACCGAGTCCCGGCCGTGGAGGCAGGGGATACTGACCGCCAACCAGTTGAGCAAGGCCGGGGTGGACGTGACCCTCATCGTCGATTCGGCGGTGCGGCACGTCATGAAGGATATGGACGCGGTCGTGGTCGGGGCCGACACCATCGCCTCCAACGGGGCGGTCATCAATAAGATCGGCACCTCCCAGCTGGCGCTGGCGGCCCATGAGGCCCGCGTCCCGTTCTATGTCTGCGCCGAGACGTTCAAGTTCTCGCCGCGCACCATGATGGGCGAGATGGTGGAGATCGAGGAGCGCGATTCGCTGGAGGTGGTCAAGCCTGGCGAGGTGCCGTCCTCGGTGCGCGTCTTCAATCCGGTCTTCGATGCCACCCCGCCGGAGTACATCGACTCCATCATAACCGAGATAGGCGTGGTGCCCCCATACGCCGCCTACGAGATCATCGTACGTGAGTTCGGTCAGGAATCCATTTTCACAGAGTGAACGAAATGACAACGCCTCAGAGCTATTCGGACAAGTACTTGCACCTCGGCGAGAAGATCGACCTGGACGCCCATGTCGTCTGCGTCTACAAGATCAAGAGCACCCAGATGACCATGAGGGAGGCGGCGGCGGCCATCGCCACCGAACAGTCCACCGGCACCTGGACCGAGATAAGCACGCTCAAGGAGGAGAACTTCCTCAAGCGCAGCGGCAAGGTCATCGAGATCGAGGGCAACATCGCCAAGATCGCGTTCCCGGAGGAGGACTTCAGTCTGGACATCGGAGGCGTCCCGCAAGTGCTGAGCATAGTGGCAGGTAACCTCTTCGGTCTGGATTCCATCGAGGGCGTCCGTTTGGAGGACGTCATCTTCCCGAGATCGATGCTCAGGGAGTTCAAGGGCCCCAAGTTCGGGGTGGAGGGCCTGCAGGAAGATACTGAAGCGGCCGGAGAGGCCGTTGGTGGGGACCATTGTCAAGCCGAAGATCGGCCTGAGCCCGGAGGAGACCGCGGCCTATGTGTACGAGGCGGGGATGGGCGGGCTGACCAACGGCAAGGACGACGAGACGCTCTCCAACCAGAGGTTCTGCCCGCTGGAGGAGCGGGTGGTGGCCATCGCCGACGCCCTGGACCGGGTGAGGAGCGAGTCCGGCCATATCATGATCCACGCCATCAACGTCAGCACCAACGGCCACCAGATCCTGGAGGTGGCGGAGCGGGCCCAGGAATTGGGCGCCTCGCAGATCATGGTCGATGTCCTCACCTGCGGCTTCGGGGCGGTGCAGGTCCTGGCCGAGGACCCGTCCATCAAGCTGCCGGTCCACGTGCACCGCACCATGCATGGGGCCATGACCCGGAACAAGGACCACGGCATCTCCATGAAGGTCTTCGCCAAACTGACCCGCATGTGCGGTGGCGACGCTTTGCACATAGGCACCTTCGGAGTGGGCAAGATGAAGGGCGAGGCGAGCCACGACCTCGTGTACCGTGACATGTGCCTCAGCCCGGAGGTGCCATACAGACCGATGATGCCAGTGGCCTCGGGTGGGCTGCAACCGGGCATGATCCCTGCCCTGATCAGGATCGCCGGCAATGACCTGCAATGCCAGGCTGGCGGTGGTGTTTCCGGCCATCCTCTGGGCGTGCGGGGCGGGGCCATGGCCATGGCCCAGGCGGTGGAGGCGGGCTACCTCGGTCTGACGGCGGAGGAGTACGCCAAGGACCATCGGGAGCTCCGCATGGCTCTGGAGAGGTGGGGTTCGGTATGAAACTCAAGGCAAAGTACGTGGACGTTGACACTGGCGAGCTGACCGCCCTATTGAACGACGATGATGCGGCGGAGCTCGGCCTCCGGGAGATGGACCGGGTGCGCATAACCCATGAGGGAAATAGCGCGGTGGCCATCGTGAACACCTCGGACACCGTCATCCAGAGAGGGGAGATCGGCCTCATGGGGGTGACGTTCAAGAACTTCGGGCCGGAGCATATGGAGCCATTGGAGGTTGTGGCGGCATCCAAGCCAGAGAGCGTGGACATCATCCGCCGCAAGATGGATGGCCTGGAGCTGTCCCAGGACGAGATATATACTTTGGTGGGGGACATAGCCCAGCACATCCTCTCCCCGGTGGAGCTCTCCGCTTACGTGACCTCGCTGCACATCCGAGGGATGAACATCCGGGAGACCGCTGACCTCACTCGTGCCATGGTGGAGACCGGGGACGTCATCAAGTTCGACCGAGGCCCCATCTTCGACCACCACAGCATCGGTGGTTGCCCAGGGAACAAGGTGAGCCTTATCATAGTACCGATCATCGCCGCGGGGGGCTATCTGATACCCAAGACCTCCTCGCGGGCCATCAGCAGCGCCGCTGGCACGGCGGACATCGTGGAGACCTTCTGCGACGTGGACCTGAGCGCCACGCAGCTGAAGAACATCACTGAGAGCGTGGGAGGCGTACTGGCCTGGGGGGGTTCGCTGAACCTCGCACCGGCCGACGACGTCATCATCCGTGCCGAATACCCGTTGGGCATCGACCCGCACGCCCAGCTCCTGGCTTCGGTCATGTCGAAGAAGAAGGCCGTGGGGGCGGACTACCTGCTCATGGACATACCGATGGGAGAGGGGACCAAGGTACCGGACATGGAGAAGGCCAAGACCTATGCCAAGGACTTCATCGAGCTCGGCGAGATGCTGGGCATCCGGGTGGAGTGCGCCATCACCTATGGCGGTCAGCCGGTGGGCCGGGCCATAGGGGCGGCCCTGGAGGCCCGGGAGGCCATCTCCATATTGGAAGGGGCGAAGGAACCTAACAGCGTCATCGAGAAAGCGGTGGTATTGGCAGGCATGCTCTTCGACATGGGCCAAGGCTACAACCATGGGGAGATCAGAGCCAGGGAGCTGCTGGAGAACGGAAAGGCCCTGGCCAAGTTCCGTGAGATCGTGGCCGCCCAAGGCGGTAACGCGGACATCAAGGCCGATGACATCCCGGTGGGCAAGTATTCCGTGGATGTCCTGGCCACCAAATCTGGCTATGTCAACAAGGTGAAGAACAGGGACATAGTGAAGGTGGCCAGGGCAGCGGGTTCGCCCCGGGACAAGGGAGCGGGACTGGAGATCCACAAAAAGGTGGGCCACAAGGTCGACGCCGGGGAAAAGATCCTGACGCTCTACGCCGACAACGATGCCAAGCTGCAGCAGGCCCTGACAGTGGCCCAGAAGATCAACCCGATGATCATCGAGGGGATGGTCCTGGCCAAGGTGCCGGCATTCACCCGGGTGGCGTTCTAGGCCCTGGCATCACTTATTGCGGCGGTCCTTCCGAGAGGCGTGCCAGGCCAGGGCCTCGTCCATGGTCAGCTCGCCCTTGGCCACTCGCCTTGCCAGCTCGGTGGTTATGGTGAAGGAGCCGTCGCTTGCCAGCCGGGACTGTCTCTTCACCTCGCGGACCTCTCCGGGCGTCGGGTCGATGGCGGGAACGGATTCCAGCTCCTCCCCCATGGTCCGGGATATGAGGATGGCGGCATCGATGTCGGGGACCAGGGTACGTCGGGTGGTGTTCGTCTCGTCCACTATCTCCACTCGGTCGGCCAGGCCCCACAGCGACTGGATGATGCGGTTGCGCACCGTGCGGTCGCCATGCCCGATCCGCACCAGCAGTTCTTCGTATTCCAGACCGGCGATCATCCGCTCCACCGCCGCCACCGCCTTCTCTGGCCAGCCCACCGTATCGGTCAAAAGCACCTTTCCGTTGCCCACCACCGCGATGCCCGTGGTCCTACCCGGGTCGATGCCCACCACCAAGACCTTGAAGCTTCTCCCCTGCATCATCACCTTGGCCTGGTTGATGGCCGCCTCCGGGTCCTCGGCTGCGACCACCAGGACCGAGGGGCGCGCGGGCCACCTCGTTAGGGCGTGGTGATGATGGCCCCGATGTTGTAGGGCAGGGCGTCCTCGAAGCCCAGCGACACGAACGGCTCGTCCCTCTCCTTGAGCCTGCGGACCAAGCGATAGTAGAACTGGAAGTCCTCGGTCATGACGCCGATGATGCGCATCTGCTCTTAACTGGCCCCGATCCCACTTAATTCTTTGCCGCCATACGCTTGGCCCGCATGGCCAATGGCAGCAGGCCCACCGCCGTCACCACCCCGAGGAAGGCCACGACCCCCCAGAGCACCCAGCCCGAGGAGATGTTGTCATACATGATGCCGCCCACCAGCGAGGAGGCGAACCAGCCCACCGAGGCGAACAGGCCGAAGATGCCCAGGTACTTGCCCCGTTGGTCCTCCGGGGACATCTCCACCGTGAGGTTGGTGGCGACCGGGACCACCACCATCTCCCCGAAGGTGATGATGACCATGGTGAGGGCCAGGCCCAGACCGTCAGAGATGGGGGCTATGGCCAGGTAGCCGACCGCGTAGAGCAGCGACCCGCCGGCCATGGCCAGATAGTAGTTGCGACCCTCCAGCCAGCGTGCGATCGGGAACTGCAGCAGCACCACCATCAGGCCGTTCAAGGCGAAGATCGCCCCGATGGTGACGGTGTCGATGCCCACCCTCTCGTTGGCGAAGACCACGTAGATCACTCCGAACTGGCCGGACATGACGAACATGGGCATGAGCACGAAGCAGAAGACCAGGAAGAGCTTGTTCACTGAACCGATGCTCTTCAGCAGGCCCGGTCCTTTCTCCCTCGGTTTGGGCACGTAGGTCTCGCTCAGGAAGAAGGCCACCACTAAGGCGGCGAGCAGGGATATCACGGCGCTGATGACGAAGGTCCAAAGGAACGACCAGGCCACCAATATGCCGCCGATCATGGGACCGATGGCAAAGCCCAGGTTCCAGGCCACTCGCATCAGGCCGTACGCCTCCAGCCGTTTCGCCGGTTCCACCAGGTCCGCCACCATGGCGTTGTTCGCCGGGTCGAAGACGCCACCGAAGAAGTAGCTCAACGTGAGGGTGATCGATACCCCCAGCACGTCGGGCCAGAGGGACACCTGGAACGCCAGCACCAGGAAGGTGACGCAGCGCAACAGCATGGACCAGGTCATGACCCCCCATCGACCGTAACGATCGGCCATCAGGCCGCCGACGAGGCTGCCGCCTGCACCGGCCAGACCGGCCATCAGCAGCACCAGGCCCACCATGGCCATGGAGACCCCCAGGCTCTGGTACATGAACAGGGCCAGGAACGGCCCGATGATGCTGAAGCCCACCCCGTCGATGAGGCGGGAATAGAACAGTATCCAGATGCGCCGGTCATAGCCCTTGGGGAACAATTTGGTCATTTCCCCACCTCACGCACCGATGGCGGAGTTCTTCTGGGCGCTGAGGCGCCGCCCCAGGAACATATAGCCCAGCGCGGCGAGGACGCCGAAGGAACCGATGGCGGCCCACATCAGGACATCGTTCTGCGTCACCGTGTCCATGATCACACCCCCGGCGAAGGGGCCCATGCTGAAGCCGATGGAGGAGAAGAGGCCGAACACCCCCATATAGCGACCGCGCTCGTTCTCCGGGGACATGTTGGCGGTGAGGTTCATCGCCGCCGGCGACACCACCATCTCCCCGAAGGTGATGATGGACATGTTCATGAGCAGGAACAGGAAGCCAGTGGCGAAGCCCGTGATGCCGTAGCCCACGGCATAGAGCAGCGCCCCCAGCGCCATCACGCTGGACATCTTGTAGGGCGACACCCAACGGGCGATGGGGAACTGCAGGACGATCACCAACAGACCGTTCCAGGCCCAGAGGTAGCCCACCTCTGGCGTGCTCAGGCCCAGCGTGTCCGTGCTGAACACCGCATAGGTGGACGACATCTGCCCGAACATGATGAACAATAGGATCGAGACCATGCAATAGGTCATGAAGGTGCGGTCCGAGGTCACGTGCCCGATGTCCCTCAGACTGAAGCGCTGCGCGGCCTGTCCAGGGCGCAACGACTCCTCGATGTACAGGTAAAGGAAGACCGTCACGCCCATGGTGGCGATGGAACCGAGGAGGAAGAGCGTGCTGAACGACACCCAGATGGTCAGAATGCCGCCGATCATCGGGCCAAGGGCCCAGCCGATGTTCTGGGCGATGCGAAGGAAGCTGTACGCCTCCAACCGCTTGGAGGGCTCCACCACGTCCGCTATCATCGCGTTCGAGGCGGGGTCGAACATGGAACCACCGAAGGAGCTGAGAGTGATCAGTCCGGCCAGGAGCAGATAGTCCGCACCGGCACCGATGGCGAAGCTGATGAGCAGGAACGCGACCGCCCGCCATGCCAGACCGAGCAGCATGACCTTTCGACGCCCGTAACGGTCCGCGAGCTCGCCACCCACTATCTGGCCCATGGAACCGATCAGCGTCGCCACCAACAGCACCAGGCCCACCACCGACATGGTGATGCCCAGCTCGTTGTGCAGGTAAAGCGACAGGAAGGGGATGGCCAGGCAGAAGCCCGCCGCTGTCGCTATCCTGCCGTAGAACAGGATCCAGATGCGGCGGTCGAAGCCTTGCAGCGACCCTTTGGTCCCAGGAAAACCTACCGTGGACTGACACCTCGAAGCAGAGAGCCCCCAGGTTTCAGCGACTCATAATCCTTTTCGATGCCGTGCTAAAACATGGTCAGCTACTTGCTGTGGGCGAAACGGGAGAAGAATCCCTTCTTCGTCTCGTCGAGCTCGGCGAACTTGCGCAGCAGCTCCTTCTGCTCCGTCGTGAGCTTCTTGGGCACCTGGACCTTGACCTGGACGAACTGATCGCCCTTGCCCCGGCCCCCGAAGACCTCCAGACCGGAGCCCTTGAGACGGAACACCGTGTCGGTCTGGGTGCCGGAAGGAACGGAGAGCTCGGCCTGGCCATAGAGGGTGGGCACCTCTAGCTTGGCACCGAGGGCTGCTTCGGCGAAACCGATGGGCCAGTTCATGTAGATGTTGGCCCCGTCCCGCTTGAAGAGCTCGTGCTCCTTCACATGCACCACGACCAACAGGTCGCCGGGCGGACCGCCGTTCTGACTGGGCTCGCCCGCGCCTGGCACGCGGAAGGTCATGCCCGAGTCGACCCCTTTGGGGACGGTGAGGGATATGGTCCTGCTTTTTCGGACATACCCGATGGCATTGCACTTGGGACAGGGGTCCGACACCACCTTCCCTAGACCCCGGCAGGTCGGGCATGTGACGATGTTGGCATACTGCACCGGTCCGCGACGCTCCACGCGTTGCACCTGGCCTTGACCGCCGCAAGCTTGGCATCGAGTGGAGCGCTTGCTCTTGGACCCGGTACCGTCGCAATCCTCGCACTTGGAGGAGATGGGCACCGTGACCTCTTTCTCCATCCCTAGCGAGGCCTCCTCCAGCGTGATCTCGATATCGTAGCGGAGATTGTTGCCCTGCCTCGGACCCCGGCGCCTCCCCCCGCCGAAGAACATGTCGAACAGGTCCCCGCCGAAGCCCATGTCCCCGAATATGTCCCCTAGGTCGGAGGCGTGGCTGAAATCGTTCCAGGTGAAGTTCCCCTCGCGGAACTGGGGCTGCACCCCGGGATGGCCGTACTTGTCGTACAAAGCGCGCTTCTCGGTGTCCACCAGCACCTCGTAGGCCTCGGAGATCTCCTTGAAGCGCTCCTCCGCCATCTTAGGGTCCTCCTTGGTCACGTCCGGGTGGTACTGACGGGCCAACTGGCGGTAGGCCTTCTTTATGTCCTCCGCGTTGGCGTCCTTGGGTACCCCAAGGACCTCATAGTAGTCGCGCTTGTCGGCCATCAGGTCTCAGCTTTCCTACTTCTTGTCGTCGTCGTCGATGATCTTGTACTCGGCGTCGACCGATCCGTCCGGGTTCTGCTGGCCGCCCGGGGCCTGCTGCTGTTGCTGTTGTTGCTGCTGCTGGTGCTGCACGTTCTGATAGATGCGGGTGGAGATGGCGTAGAACTCCTTGGAGAGGGCGTCCATCTTCGCCTTGATGGATGCGGTGTCGCCCTTCTTGATCTCGTCCTTCAGATCGCTGACCGCCTTCTCCACCTTGACCCGCTCCTCGTTGGTGACCTGGGCGCCCAGTTCCTGCAGCGCCTTCTCGGTGGTGTAGACGAGCTGGTCCGCCTGGTTGGTGGTCTCGACCTTCTCCCTCTGCGTCTTGTCCTCATCGGCGAACTGCTCGGCGTTCTTGACCATCTTCTCGATCTCGTCCTTGGAGAGCTTGGTGCTGGCAGGTGATGGTGATGGCGGTCTGCTTCTGCCCGTGCCTAGGTCCTTGGCGGTGACGTTGATGATGCCGTTGGCGTCGATGTCGAAGGTGACCTCGATCTGCGGCACGCCCCGCGGCGCGGGCAGGATGCCGGTGAGCATGAAACGGCCCAGGGAGATGTTGTCTGCGGCCATGTCCCTCTCGCCCTGCAGGACGTGGATCTCCACGCTGGCTGCTTGTCCGCCGCGGTGGAGAAGATCTGCGACTTGCGGGTGGGGATGGTGGTGTTGCGCTCGATGAGCCTGGTCGCCACGCCGCCCAGGGTCTCGATGCCCAGGGAGAGCGGCGTCACGTCGAGCAGCAGGACGTCCTTGACCTCGCCGGATAGGACGGCGGCCTGGATGGCCGCGCCCATGGCCACGCACTCCATCGGGTCCACGCCGCGCTGGATCTTCTTGCCCACCATGCTCTCGACGAACTTCTGCACGATCGGCATGCGGGTCGGACCGCCGACCAGGATGACCGAGTCGATCTTGTCCGGGGTGAGCTTGGCGTCCTTCAGGGCGTTCGTCATCGGACCCCGGCAGCGTCTCCACGATGGGGTTGATGAGCTCCTCCAGCTTGGCCCGGCTGATGGTCATGGACAGGTGCTTCGGCCCGGTGGCGTCGGCGGTGATGAACGGCAGGTTGATCTCGGTGGACATGGTGGTCGAGAGCTCGATCTTGGCCTTCTCGCAGGCCTCGCGGACGCGCTACATGGCCATCTTGTCCGCGGTGAGGTCGATGCCGGTCTCCTTGCTGGAACTGGCTGGACGACGAACGTTCATCAGGATCTCGTCCATGTCCGTGCCGCCCAGCTGCGTGTCGCCGCTGGTGGAGATGACCTCGAAGACGCCCTGCGCTGAAGTCCATGATGGTGACATCGAGCGTACCGCCGCCCAGGTCGAAGACCATGATCTTCTGTTCCTTGCTCGTCTTGTCCAGACCGTAGGCCAGGGCCGCCGCCGTCGGCTCGTTGATGATGCGCACGACCTCCAGGCCGGCGATGGCGCCGGCGTCCTTGGTGGCCGTGCCTCTGGTTGTCGTTGAAGTAGGCCGGGACGGTGATGACCGCCTTGGTGACGGTCTCGCCCAGGTAGGCCTCGGCGTCCCGCTTTATCTTCTGCAGGATGAACGCGGATATCTGCTGGGGGGTGTACTCCTTGCCGCTGACGTTGACCTTGTAGTCCGTCCCCATCTTCCGCTTGATGGCCGCGATGGTCCCCTCCGGGTTGGAGACGGCCTGACGCCTGGCCGGTTCGCCGACCAGCAGCTGCCCGTCCTTGGTGAATGCCACGTACGACGGGAACGCCTTCCCTCCGATGCTGGTGCCCTCGGCGCTGGGGATGATCGCTCGGCCTACCGCCCTCCATGACCGCGGCGGCTGAGTTGCTCGTTCCCAGATCTATTCCGATGATCTTAGCCATTTTATTCACCTTTCTCCGTTGCTCTTTCCTACTTTGACTTTGGAATGCCTCAATACTCTCGGACCGAGGCAATAGCCTTTCTGGTAGACCTCGTATGATCTTGCCCTTCCTCGCCCTCGCCCACTGCAGAACGCCTCGTGCAGCTGGGGGTCGAACTCTCATTCGTTGGGCATCTCCCTCAGCCCGTAGACCTTTCAGCAATGATAGGAGGTTGCTTCTGTATCTGCCCGATGCCCTGCGCGCAGCTCGTCCTCGTCCCAGTCGGTCTCCGTGGCCCGGTCCAGGTCGTCGAGCGTGCTGAGGAGCTCCAGGATGAGCTTGTCGTTGGCCGCCTGGACGATGTCCTCCCTGTCCCGTGACCACCCTCTTCTTGTAATTGTCGAAGTCGGCCTGGATGCGCTTGGCCATGTCGAGGTACTCCCGGCTCCTGGCGTTCTCTGCTCGTCCAGGGACCTGCCGCGGTGTCGTCCAGCTCCTTGCGCAACTCCTCCAGCTGCGTTGCCCCTCGCTGGTGATCGCCTTCTTCGCCGCTCTCGTCAGCGTCCTCGACCATTTTATTGCCCATCCTGACCATCTCTTAAAATCTTATTGGTGGAATCCTGGGTTAATAGGTTTGTGATGGGAGGGGCGCTTCGCCCCTCCCTATGGAATGTGTTTAGTCGTCTTCGCCGGCGCCGGGCATTCCGCCGCCCATTCCGCCCATTCCGCCCATGCCGGGACCGCCCTTGGAGGCGATCACGTCATCGATCCTGAGGATCATGACGGCGGCGTCGGTGGCGGAGTTGATGGCCTGCCTTGCCGACGCAGAATGGGCTCGAGGACGTTCAGCTTGAGCATGTCCTCCACCTTTCCGGAGTACACGTTCAGGCCGTCGTGGATCTTGCCGGTCTTGTGGGCCTTGCGCAGCTCGATGAGTATGTCGATCGGGTCGAGGCCAGCGTTCTCGGCCAGGGCGGTCGGGATGACCTCCATGGCGGATGCGAAGGCGTCGATGGCGATCTGCTCGCGCCCGCCGACGGTGGCGGAGTACTCGCGCAGCCTCATGGCCAGCTCGACTGCGGTGGAGCCGCCGCCGGTGAGCATGCTGACCTTCCTCGATGGCCACGGCGACGACGGACATGGCGTCGTCCAGGGAGCGCTCGATCTCGTCGACCACGTGCTCGGTCCCGCCCCGGATCAGGATGCTCAGGGCCTTGGGGTTCTTGCAGCCGGTGACGAAGGTCATCTCCTCGTCCTGGATCTTCTTGACCTCGACCAGTGTCGGCCTTGCCCAGGTCGTCGGCGTCGAGCTCGTCGAGCTTGGTGATCGACGTTGGCGCCGGTGGCCTTGGCCAGCTTCTCCATGTCGCTCTTCTTGACGCGGCGAGCGGCGTAGATCTTCTCCTTGGCGAGGAAGTGCTGCACCAGGTCGTCGATGCCCTTCTGGCAGAAGACGACGTTGGCGCCGGACTTCTTGATCTTCTCGACCATCTTGCGCAGCATGCTTCTCCTCCTCGTCGAGGAATGCCTGCATCTGCGATGGGGTCGGTGATCTCGATCTTGGCGTCGATCTCGGTCTTCTTGATCTCGAGAGCGGCGTCGAGCAGGGCGATCTTGGCCTTCTCGACTTCGTCGGGCATGGCCGGGTGTACCGGTTCCTTGTCGACGATGATGCCCTCGATGAGTGTGGTGTCGTCCATGGAACCGCCGTGTCTTCTTGACGACCTGGATGTTGTCCATGTCGACGACGTACTTGCCGTTGACCTTCTCGGCGACGCGGCGTGACCGCGTCCACGGCTACATCGGCCATCAGCTCCTTGGATGCCGACCACTGACTTGCGACATCATGGCGGTCTGGGCGATCTTGACGCAGGGTCTCCCGGTCATTGATGCTCGACGTCCATGGCCACGGAGTCCATTACCTCCAGGGCCTTGATGGCGGCCAATCTGTAACCGTCGGTGATGATGGTCGGGTGAACGTTGGCGTCGACCAGGTCGACGGCCTTCTTCAACAGCTCTCCGGCCAGAACGACGGCGGTGGTGGTCCCATCTCCGCACTCCTCGTCCTGGGTCTTGGCGACCTCTACCAGCATCTTGGCGGCGGGGTGCTCGACGTCGATCTCCTTCAGGATGGTTACGCCATCGTTGGTGATCATGACGTCCCCCATGCTGTCGACGAGCATCTTGTCCATGCCCCGGGGACCGAGGGTGCTGCGAACCGCGTCAGCGATAGCCCTGGCCGCCTGGATGTTGTTGTACTGGGCGTCCTTGCCCCTGTCGCGCTTTGTGCCCTCCCTGAGGATCAGTATCGGTGTGTTTCCCATTGCCATTTCACTTACCTCCTAAATCATATCTAACAGACAAATCCTAGCCTGAACGCTAGATGCGGCCTTGGAATGTTTGTTCTTCTATATAATGATATCCCGTCGGCCCACGATTATATCATAATGGAGCTGGGCTATCGGATGACCCTCTGGCTACCGTCCTTTTCGACCTGTCAAATTTCGGGGCTCATCCAAAGGGGTCCCGGAGGATGTGACTAGGGCAATCAATAAATTGCGTGGCGACATCACTGAGCCTGCCTTGAGGAGGGTTTTCCATGGGTGAGCTAGAGAGGACGGTCGCCATCGTCTATAAGCGCAAGGGCAAGAACCTGGTCTCCGAGAAGGAGTTCTTGAACACCTTGCTCTTCAATATGCGCTGGAGCGACCCCGGCAAGGCCCCGAAGATCGAGGCCAAGGATGCCCAGAGGATCCTGGACGCGGCCAAGTCCAGCGGACTGCTCGTCACCAAGGAGGGGATGCTCCAGCCCGCTTTCGATTACCGCTCCATCGACATACCTCTGAACTACCAGCCTTCCAGCGAAGTGCTCAAGGAGATCGGGGCCGCCCCAGCCCCGATGAAAGAGGGCGTCAAGGAGCCCCAGCCCTTGTCCAATCAAGAGGCAAAGGCCGCCCCCGTCGCTGACATTCCACTTTTTACCGTTCTCATCGAGGACATCTCACAGAAGACCCAGATCAAGAAGAAGGACGTGGTCTCCCGCATCAACAAGCTGCAAGAGCGCTTTGGGGTGGTGCCCGAAGTGGCCGCGCTGATCGTGGCGAGGGACCTGGGGATGGACGTCTCCAAGTATTATGACATAACAAGAGAGGAGATTCTCAAGAAGTGAGGGGCATCACTTCTTGCTGGTCTTGATGCAGTCCTCCAGCGTCAAGCCCTTTCCCGCCACCGCCTTCTTCTCCGGCTTGACGAGGGAGACCTTCTCCATCAGGCTGACCCCCAAGGTCTTCTCGAACTTCTTCACCAGGACGTCGTCGGGCTTGATGTCGCCCCGCTCCACCTTCTGAACCAGGCTGTGCTTCTCGCTCATCTTCTGGGCCAGCTCTTCCTGGTTCCATCCATGCTGCTCCCGGGCGTGGCGGATGCGCTCAGGATAGTCGTCGGCCAGTTCGTTCACCGTCTCCGACTCGTACACGTCCTTCGACTTCATGCGCCGCTCCCGGTTCTCCAGGCGCGACTGGATGATGATCTTGCTCGGTTGCTCCTTCGCCCCTTGCTTGGCCTGGTCCCCGAACTTGGAGCAATCCTTGCAAACGCGCAAGGTCGTTCCCTCGATTTGCACTGGGTCGGTCCTGGTCGTTTCCTTTCCACAGAGCTCGCAGATCAAGTCGTTCACCCGGTCGCATCTAACGGGCCCGACTTTAATAATCTTTTTCAATTTCTAGCCGAGGCGGGGAGCATAGAGGGCTTGTGAACGTTAATTTTCCATTCGGAGAAATGAACGAGCGATGCGGCTGGACCTGACTCGGGTCCAGAAAGGATGCTATCGTTTGTGAAATAACACGAAAGGATAAAATAGCAAACCCTTTAATAAAGTGGAATTGACGAGGTGTGATAGTGACCGATGAGCAGCTCGACGATTATCTTTACAAAGAGATGAAACAGAAACTGGAGCATCTGGAAAGACAGAACGCCGAGCTATTGGAAGAGGTTAGGCGGGTGGAAGGCGAGAAGCGCTATGTCGAGAGCGAGCTATTCCGCTTGCAAAAGGAGATCAAGAGGATGCGCTCGGAGATGGAGCGCCTCAAGTCCCCGCCACTCATCATCGGTTCCATAAAGGACGTCCTTGTGGATGGCCGAGTCATCGTCAAGAGCTCGACCGGCCCGGACTTCATCGTTTCCACCTCGGAGTACGTGCCTACAGAGGACATAACCGTCGGCGCGCGCGTCGCGCTGAACAAGCAGACCTTGGCAGTGATGTCGGTGCTGCCGGCCTCCTTGGACCCCATAGTCATCGGGGCGGAGATCGTGGAGAAGCCCGCCATCAGCTATAACGACATCGGCGGCCTGGAGGAGCAGATACGCGAGATCCGGGAGGCGGTGGAGGACCCGCTGCTCCGGCCTGAGCTGTACAAGCGCGTGGGGATCGAGCCTCCGAAAGGGGTGCTGCTGGTCGGACCCCCGGGAACGGGGAAGACCCTCCTCGCCAAAGCGGTGGCCCACCAGACCAACGCCACCTTCATCCGCATGGTCGGGTCTGAGCTGGTGCAGAAGTACATAGGAGAGGGTGCCCGACTGGTGCGCGAGCTGTTCGAGATGGCCAAGGATAAGTCCCCCAGCATCGTGTTCATCGATGAGTTGGACTCCATAGGCGCCAAGCGCTTGGACGTGGCCACCTCTGGCGACCGCGAGGTGCAAAGGACCCTGATGCAGCTGTTGGCCGAACTGGACGGATTCAACCCGATCGGGGAGGTCAAGATCGTGGCCGCGACGAACCGACCGGATATCCTGGACGAGGCCTTGCTCAGGCCAGGAAGGTTCGACCGGATCATCGAGATCCCCCTGCCTAACTTCGATGGGAGGCTGGAGATCTTCAAGATCCACGTCAAACGCATGAATGTGGACGACAGCATCAACATCAACGACCTGGCGGCAAAGTCCGATTTCGCCTCAGGGGCAGACATCAAATCCATCTGCACCGAGGCTGGCATGTTCGCCATCCGGGACAACCGGGACATGGTCACGATGGTCGACTTCGAGCGCGCGCTCAACAAGGTGTTGGAGACCGAGGAGACCAAGGTCACCGAGTCCGGCGTGATGTTCGCCTAAACCACTTCCATCCTTTTCCTAAGGCGAGAGGTAAGGTCTCAGCCAGTCGTATAAGGCTATCAGCACGGTTATGCCGCTGGCTAGAGCGAAGACGATGGTGGCGGTCCGGACCATTTTCGGGGTGAGGTTGATACGAGTTATGCCGTCCTCGGTCACCTCGATGAACCTCTTACCGAAGGAGCACTTCGGTGTCGAAAGCATGCGCCTCAATCGCTCGTAGATCACAGTGTCGATGTCAGCTATGTCCGAACGTTCCTTGAGGTTGTAGATCTTGCACCCCCTGAGCAGGAAGAAACAGCCCCAATATGGCGCTCGAGGTGTCCTCGGCATCGTACCAATTCCCCCCGGGCTCCTGGTTCTTGGAGAACCATTCTATCACATGGCCCACCGCGGACCGGTCCTCGAAGGGGAAGTTGTAGGTGCTCGCAAGGGCCCATAAGATCTGCCCGTTGGACCAAGCCATTCCGGTCCAAAGTATGTCCTGTTTCATGTTGTCGATGAGGTACCTGGTCGCCTTTTCCACCGTTGCCTGATATTTTTCCAGGTCCTGTTCCGGTATGAGCTGGCGTTTGTTCAAAGAGTAGATTATCTTGATGAAATAGGCAGTGTAGTGCGGGGCGATTATCCTGCCGCTCTCGTCCTGCAGGCTCATCAACCATTCCAACCCCCTATAGGCGTCCTCCAGGTACTTCTTGCAGTTGGTCTGGGCTATCGCCAAGATCGCCCATGATGTCTCCCATGGCTCATCCTCCCAGTTCGACCTTCCTGTGGTGTTGAAGAGCTTGTGCACGAAGTTCAGGCCCTTCACCATCTTTGGATGGTTGGTGGCGACACCAAGCTTGGACAAGGCTATCAGAGCCGTCGTGGTGCCCCAGATCTCCTCCTCCCAACTTCCTTCCTCTTCCCCTTCCTCGATCTGCTGGTCGAGGAGCCATTCTCTAAGATGGTTCAGCCATGGCGAGGTCTCCGGTTCCCTTTTGGTCAGGCAAAGGGCCACCAACGCTGTGTCGCTGATATCCTTCCAGTGACCATCGCACTTGCCATTCTCGAACAACCACCCATAGGCCTTGGTCAGGATTCGATACAGCTCCTGCTCAAGGTAATCATCGCCTAACTCCAATGGCTTCTTTTTTGAAGCCTTGATAAGGCGGTCTTCGTGATACTCCATCTAGTTTATCCCCGTAAAATACTATGATTGTAACGGGATAACCTTTTCGTTTTAGAGTTTGTAAGCAATTCGTTATCTACTTTAGATATGGTGATGTGCGAAGGGGCTATTTCCTTCGGCCTTCCTCTTCCTCGAGGATCTCATCGACATCGTAGTCCTCTTCGATCACCAAGGCGCCGATGTAATCGCATTTCTTGCAACGGTACTTGTAACCGGTGACCAGGGCGTTCTCGTAAATGATGTCGGAGGAGCCGCATTGTGGGCATCGCTTGACACTTTGCTTCCCCTTTGGCTTCTCCTCCTTCTTCTTCCCCTTCCTGAACCACATCAAAATTTCCATTCACTTCGGACGATATCTTTCTACCGGTCGTCCTTCGTAAATGATGGAGCCCTATTTTTCCATAGAGCGGACCACCGTCGGTCTTTGCCTCTTCAGTTTCGTCCAGGTCCCCTTCGAAATCGTTATAGACGATCAACCCTCGATACTCGCAATCATGACAATGGTAGACCAGGGAACGGCCAATGATGATGTAGCCGGTCAGGGCCAGCTCCTGTTCGATGTTGGTGGAGTTGCATTTGGGGCAGTGGTATGTCCCCACCTTCCTCCTCTCCGCCATACCCTCTTTCTTCCATGGCCACATATGCTCACCTGTTGACGAATAGTCATATCGCTCGTTGGCGCCTCAATCCCTGCTGAGGTCCTCTCCTCCCTCATATGACTGTTGGATGATGTTGTACAATTCCTCCAGACCAAAGGGGATCTCGCTCGATACCGGGGTTAACTCCCGGTACACCCCGATGTTCTGCAGGGCGTAGAAAAGCTCGTTGGAGAGCACGCTCCGGCTGGATGCCTGCTCCTGCATCAGACCGTCGTATAATGCGTCGGGCTCCTGCGACCAGTCAAGCACTCGGAGCAGGTCCTTCTCGGCCAAGGTGTCGGACTTGGAGAGCAGGTTGATGAAGGGGATGTTGAAACGGAAGTGCACGGTGGCGCAGAGCATGAGCATCGAGACATATCCCGAAGCTGTCCTGGCCAGTGCTGGGTCGGAGAGGAAGGCCAAGAAGGATTGGTCCCTGCCCAAGGCATCTATGATCACCTGGCTGGACTGCCTGAAGGCGAAGAGCTCGATCTGGCCCGGGGTATCGATGAGAACGTAGTTGGTGCGGAACTTCTCCACTGTCTCGAGCAGCTCCTTGGAGTTCAAGGCCATGAGGTCCGCGCACACGATCTGCGCCCCGTTCGGGCCCAGCCCGTAATCCCTCATGACCTCCTCGACCTTGACCCAGTCCCTGATATCGACGTCTGGCTCGTATGGTATCTGCTCCGCCCCGGGGTCTAGGTTCACCGTTATCGTGTCCAGGCCCTGCAGTGTCATCCACTGTTGGAACGCATATACCAGGGTGCTCTTCCCGCTTCCCGCTGTGCCGACGAAATAGACGTTGATCATGAGCCTGCCTTCGTTATGATGGCAATGGTAACGCCTGATATATAGGTTGGAGCGGTCGGACCAAAGACCGTTCGATGTCGCAGGAAATTAGGACCCTCCGAACATCTTATCGTGACCTAATCGGATGCTGTCGCGATGAGTGGACCGAGATCAGGTGAGGGTCGCGTTCCGGTCACCGGAGGCAGCGTTTGGTACAAGGTGGTCGGAAATGGACCGGGCACTCCCCTGCTGGTCATTCATGGCGGCCCCGGTTTCCCCCACGATTACCTTGAGCCGATGCAGGTGCTCGGCGAGGAGAGGCCGATAATCTTCTACGACCAGCTCGGTTGCGGCAACTCAGACCGGTCAAGCGACCTATCTCTATGGACGCTTGAGAGATTCGTGGAAGAGGTGGTGTTGATCCGGGAATGCCTCGGCCTGGAAGAAGTCCATCTGTTCGGGCATTCCTGGGGGAGCATCCTGGTGGTGAATTATTATGCGTCCTTGAGGCCTCAAGGGGTGAGAAGCATGGTCCTTTCCAGCCCTTCCATGAGCATACCACGCTCCTACGATGACATGCGAAGATATCTGGAACAGATGCCTTCAGAGCATAGGGAGGCGGTACGCATGGGCGAGGTTTCAGGTGATACCTCCCGGCCAGAGTTCAAACGTGCGGTCCGGGCGTACAACCGACGGCACCTTTGCCGGGTGGAGCCGCCTCCTGAGTGTATGAAAAGAGCGCATTCGAAGAGCTCTCGGGATATCGCGGACCATTTCCTGGGTTGGAGGGACTTCAAGATAACCGGTTATATGCAGAACTTCGATTGCACCGATCAATTGGCTAGGATCGACGTTCCCACCCTTTTCATCTGCGGTGAGTTTGACGATGCCTGCCCGGAGAGCACCAGGTACTATCACCGGCTCGTGCCTGGTTCTGAGCTGGAGATCGTGAAGGATGCGTCACACAATCCTCAATTGGAGAACCCCAGCGATTATCTGGACATCATTCGTTCGTTCCTCGCCAAGATGGAAGACCCTAATATCGATAGGTCCATGTAAAAATGGATAGAAAGGGGCCGAAGGCCCCTCAAATGGTTTAGGTGCACTGGATCTGGCCGTACTTCTTCACGGTGTCGACGCAGGCCTTGATGTTCTCGATCTTGGTGCTGACGGCGGGCGGGACCTCGCAGCCGGAAGCGATCACGTACCGGGAGTGCAGGCCGCGCTGGCACAGCGCCGTCTTCACTTCCTGGATCAGCTTCATGGTGGTGGCCTCCATCTTCTCGACGGTGCCGCGCACGAAGAGCTGGGGGTCGATCTGCCCGGCGAGCAGGCAGCTGTCCGCGTAGCCCTTGCCGATGGCCTCCTTGGGCGATCGGGCTTCCGGGGATGAGCGGGTAGTAGGCCATGCTGTAGATCACCGGCTTGAAGGCCTTGACCTGGCTGTCCAGGTGGGGCAGGTCGGCGCAGTTGTGTATGCAGAAGGCCTTGCCTACCTTGGTGGTCAGCTCGTTCAGCTTGCCGGCGTACTTGTGCTGGCCCTCGAACTCGTCGTACTCCTTGTCGCCCAGGCAGGAGTAGTTGCCCCACAGGTAGTCCCAGCACAGGCCGGGGGCGGCGGTGGTGGCGAAGGCGTTGGTGAAGTCGACGTCGAACTGGGTCATGGTCTCCAGGCCCTTGTGCACGGCGGACCGGTTGTTGATCATGTCCATGAACACCTTCTCCGCGCCGGCGGTCTGCGTGAGCGCCTTGCCATTTTAGAATGCCCCCTTCAATTTGGCGACTCCTTCCTGAGCGTTGATGGCATGGAAGTCGGCACCGATGTCCTCGGCGAACTCATTGGAGGTCGGAGCACCACCGATGATGGTCTTGCACTTCATGCGGACACCAGACTCGATCAGGCCATCCATGACCATCTTCATACCGTCCATGGTTGGGGTCATGAGTGTGCTCATGGCGACGATGCCGCCGTTGTGGGCCTTGGCGAAATCGACGAACTTCTCGGGCGGCACATCGCGACCGAGGTCGGTGACAGCGAAGCCACCAGCGGTCATCATGGTCTTGACGATGTTCTTTCCGATGTCGTGCACATCTCCCTCGACCACACCGATGCAGCCCGGGATCTGCTTCGCGGTGGCTTCCTTCGGGATGTGGGGGAGCAGGATGTCCAGAGCGCCGTACATGGCGTCAGCGGAGATCAGGACCTGGGGCAGGAAGTACTCCCTGGCGGCGTACTTGTCACCCACGATGTTCATGCCCTTTACCAGTCCGTGGCTGATGGAGTCGATAGGGTTTACTCCCATCTTCAAGGACTCCTCGGCGACCCTCTTTGCCTCGTCCTTCTTCCCAGAGACGACTGCCTTTTCTAATCCAGCGTAAATCTGTTCCTTGCTCATTGTGTTCCACCTCTTCGCCCAATAAAACAGGCGATTTGCGAGGTTAGAATCCACCGTTTCGTTATTAAAGATTGTTATGGATGGATGTGCCATCCATGTATCCGTGTTAACTATTGTAGGATATGTGTCCAGTAAAAATATATAAGAATTAATTAAAATAAATAGAATAAAATATTTGGTCCATCCATGTCATAATCTGGCATGGAGGCCTTTGCTCAACTGTACAACTCTGGTTTCTCCTTCATCAGCTTGTGGGCGTTCCGCAGCCCATACCCGTCCAGGAGGAACAATGCCACCGACCAGGAGCACGACGATCCCGAGCAGTATGATCAATACCCCAACGG
This sequence comes from Methanomassiliicoccaceae archaeon, assembly GCA_963806355.1. GTDB lineage: Archaea > Thermoplasmatota > Thermoplasmata > Methanomassiliicoccales > UBA472 > JACXTP01. The sequence goes on from CAWDXN010000010.1 coordinate 55,895, forward strand.
TGGCCTTCGGAACGAACAATGTCATTACGATCCCCAAAGCCAAGGACAGCACGGCCATGGCCAATCTGACCCAGAAGCCTTCTGGGACCGCCGCCTTCCCTTTCAAGGACCGCCTGATCGAGACGAACGCGCTGGCGAAGAACCATAATGCCAGGACCAACAGTATCAGGAGCACGAAGTACTCCCAGAGGAATATGAGCGCCACGCCGAAGGCGATAATGCCCACGCCCATGGCCATGTCCCGTTTGGCAAGTTTGCCCCCCTGGTCCATGCGGTAACCGTTGTACAAGGTCAGGGCGCCGAAGCCCATGACCGCCAGCGGCATCAGGACGGAGAAGGCGAACTCGGCGAACTTCAGAGGGAAAAGAATGAGTATCAGCCCAATGGCGACGATGGCCGCCCCGATGGCCATGCGCACCTTCCAGGTCATGTCCATGGCCGCGAGCCGGTCCATGCGCTTTCCCTTGGTGGAATTCTTGCCCGTCAGGAACAAGGAGTTGATAGTGCCCCAAAGCATGAGGACCAGGGGAGCGTCGTCCACCAGGTGCATGCCCGGATGGGTCTCCGGGTCATAACGGTCCATATGGGTCTTCCATTCCTCCTTGGTCTCGTGGGTGTGATATTGCCCCTTTCGGTAGCTGGCCACCATCTCCGGGCTGGGGACGTTGATCTCGGATTTCTTCCAACTCTCGTCCAGAGGTTCGGTGACGTCCTGCTTGGCCACCACCACCTCCCATACTCCTTGGTGCAATGGCCCAAGGAAATCATCGAGCCTTGTCATCGTTTACCCCCATGCCATTCCATTATACATTGTTGTTCACCTCATGATGAGTTCAATCCGATCTCTTTCATTTCCTCCTCAAATTCATCTTGTAGGGGGAACGTCTTGAGCGCGCTTCTGAGACCCAACGCCTCTCAGCACTGAGACCAAGCCCATGAATATTAGGATCGTGGCCACCACGAAGATGATGAAACCAGCTACTCCTACTGGATTCAAGAAGAAGAGAACCGCAAGGACGATCGATGCGACAGCGATCACCATCCTTTTTTTCAACCCATCCGGGGTGGCTACCTTACCCATCTTAGTGCGCTTAAGTGACATCACCGCGCTCGATATAGGCCAGAAGACCATGAAGATCAATAAAAACAGTACCAATAGGGCGGGGAAGAAGTATGACAGTATGCCTAAGCAGATGAGCATGCCCCCGGTGATGTATATGAGCCTTTTGGAATTGGCGTTCAGGGGCTTGTTCCTGGCGCCTTGAAGGATCATGAACACCGCAAAGCCCATGATAGACACTGGAACTATCAGGACAACGAACGCGGCAAACACCTTGTCCGCAGCACCAAGCTCGACCGCAACGACCCCTGCTCCGACCACCAGCAATGCTATCCCGGCGAGGAGGATCAATTGCCAGGCTCTCTTGTGCTCACTCAATAGTTGCCTCTTATCTAATTTCTTCGTGTTCTTAGCATCGACCCATAAGGATTCCACCGTCCCACCGATCATTAGGATCAGGGGTGCATCATCAACGAGGTGCATGGCAGGATTCTTAGCTGGGTCATATAGGTCCATGTGCACCCGATAATCCGTTCTCGTCTCATGACAGTGATAATTGCCCTTTCGATAGGAGGCGATCGTCCCGGGCTGGGAAGGTTGAACCCCGATTTGACCCAACCTTTCCCAAGTGGTTCGGTGACATCCTCTTTCAGGACTATCACCTCCCAGACCCCTTGGTGAAGCGGTGTCAGAAAATCCTCCAATTTGCTCATTCCTTCGATCCCTTTCCCTTTTTTTTAGGTGATTTCTAAGGCAACTGAACCATATTTATTGATATGTGAAAGGGTGAAAGGCATGGTATCGCATAGTATTCGGAGCGTAGGCTCAGATGGGGACAAAATCTAAAATATTCATCTCGCCGTGCGCCTCCGTATCAAGGCCTATGGCCGCCAATGGAGAGGAGATATTGGGGAGAGAGGAACGACTTCACCGCGAACCCTGCCCCGCTCGGGCTGATGGGGTTTGCAATGACCACAATATTGTTGAACTTGTACAATGCCGGCCTCATCGACATGAGCGCCGTGATCCTGAGCACAGGGATCTTCATGGGCGGTCTGGCCCAGGTGATGGCCGGGGCCATGGAGTGGAAGAAGGGCAACACCTTCGGCACTACCGCATTCACGTCATATGGGATGTTCTGGCTCATCCTTGTCGGGATCATCCTGTTCCCTCAGACCGGCTACATGGCCGCTCCCACCGGGGAGGAGATGGCTGCTTTCCTTGCTCTATGGGGCGTTTTCACCTTGTTCATGTTCGTAGGGACCCTGCGCACCAATAGGGCCATGCAGGCGGTGTTCCTGCTCCTTGCGATATTGTTCTTCATGCTGGCCATAGCGGACTACAACGCCAACGCCGATCTGAAGGAGATCGCCGGCTATGTCGGTATAGCCACTGGCATGGCGGCCATGTACCTGGCCATGGCCCAGGTCCTGCAGGAGTCCCTCGGCCGTGAGGTCCTCCCGGTCTTCCCTGTTGGAAAGGACAAGGCCAAGAGCGGTGTCGAAAGCTCTACCAAGTGAACGAGCGAAGCCGGGCGAGCATTAATGTGCCTGCCCGGTCAATCCTTTTCCATGACCGATCAACCAATTTTATTCGGCGTGGACCTGGCGGTCTCTAAGATCGTCCTTGATGGGGAGGTCATCGCTGGTGTGGCTGAGGCCAAGGCCATCATCAAATTCACCCAGGATGGCGAAGTCCAAGGGTATGGCGGGTGCAACCGCTTCTTCGGCGGCTACCGCTTGGAGGGGGGACGGATCACCTTTTCCCCGATAGCCTCGACGAGACGTTATTGCGAAGAGACCATGGCGGTGGAGGACGCCTTCTTCATGGCATTAGGCAAGGTGACCAGGCTCGAGGTCTCCGGAGATGGTTTAACCCTTCTTTCGGAGGACGGACGCACCGAGATCATGGCTTTGATGGAGCAGGTCGGTTCGGATGGATGACTTGAGCAAGAGGAAGCGTGAGGCGGACCCGTGAAGAGAGCCCTTAGCCAAGAACCTGGAAGAGGTGGTCGGACCAGGGAGGCAACGTGAGGTCGTTATGGATGACGACCAGGGGGAGGAGCATTTATGCGAGGAGAATGCTGCAATCGCGGGGCGGGTTATTTTTCCGAGATAAATGGGAAAGGATGATGGATAGGCCAGTGCAGGTCAGGGTATTGAGGTCGCTATTGAACGGTGATGATGTCTGCCAGTTCGAGATAATCCTGCCTGAGGACATTTGATGGTCATCTGACCACCATACCATCCTCGAATCGGAACTTGGAGGAACGGTCCCGGTAACGGACCAGGAATTCCTCTCCGTCCCTGTAGATGACCAACCCGTCCAGGTACTCGACCCAGCCGACCTCCTCGTACCTCAGGCCCAGTAGTTCCTCCCGGAGGAGGACCAATTCCCAATCGTGGGAAACGTGCACATCCAGGTGACCCTCGCCAATGGGGTCGGAGAGTCGTTCCAGCACCGGTCGCAAAACCGCATCCGCCGCGTCGGGGGTGCGGGAGATCCACGACTCCTCCAGCTCGCCATTGAACCACACCCGCATGAAACCCTCGCCCAGGTCGTCAGCGACCCGTAGCACGCGCTCGTCCTTGAGGTAGGGCGCGCACAGTGCCCATGTCTCCTTCATTCCCATCGCCTTCGTTCCATTCCCTTGCATGCCAGCCGATATGCGCTCGGCCGTCTCGCGGCAACGCACGGCCGGGCTATGGAAGAAGCAGACGGTGCGGTAATGACGCAGGCGTGAGCCGAATGCGAAGGCGTCCTCCTTGCCTTGCTCCGTAAGGGCGACCACGAAGCTGTTGTTCAGGGCGTCTGCAACGCGCGGCATGGCGCACTATGATCGCCGCTGGGGACCTCCAACCATCCTCGGCCATCGTCCCGATCACTCCATCCCCCTTCATCTTCTCGGCTCCCTGATTTTCTCATACACTATGAGCGTGAACCCGTGCTCGTTCTCCATTGCCTCGCCGACCTTGCAATACCCGAGGGACTCATAGAAATGTTGGTTCCGCCCCGCCCAAATGGGCGTATCGAGGACGAATCTCTCCGCCTGAGGGAACTTGTCTTCCAAGGCCAGGAGTGCCTGCCCGCCCCGACCTTGACCTTGCTGCCCGGGCACTATGAAAAGTCGGTTGATGCAGACGGTGCCTTCCGCACGCTCGGTGACGAATGCCCCACCGACGATCGCCCCACCCTCTTTGATGGCGTACATCCTACCTTCTGCGATCAACCCGCGCAGAATTCCAGGGAATCATATCCGTATGGACCGCCCCGAGGCTTGCCCAGATGGCGTCTGGTATCGTCATCGAAGGTGACCGTCTGAATGCTGGTGAGGACCTCCGCCTCCTCAGGACCGGCCAGCTCCACAGTCGTTCCCTTCACCTTGGCCATATGCCGCACCCAGTCCCAGGCAAGGAATGGTTTCTCCCCTCATAGCCTTTGGCACTGGGGGACAGAAATATGCGGTCCGGCCATTGACCTTCATCGTATGCCAGGGGCCGTGTCCTTTGGGGCAGTGGGAGGTTGGATGGCGGGTTTTTGAGCAAATAACCATCAGGAAGGCTTTCGAAGATCAGTGCCGACCTTGATGGACCGGTCCATGATGCTTACTAAGTTCTTGTGGATGCAACCTCATCCGTCCTCGCTCAGTTCATCCGCCAAGGCCATGGGGTGAACCCCGCATTGGAACAACGCCTCGTCCGAGTAGAGGTTGCCCACTCCGGCCAGCACAGACTGGTCCAGCAGGACGGTCTTGATCGACCGTCGATGCCGCGACGCTCGTTCCATGAAATCCTCCCTTGTTATCTCCAGCGCGTCCGGTCCGAGCCTTTTTCGCTCCAGGAAGGAGGCCTTGGAGGGCGTGAGCCCGATGGCCCCGAACTTGCGCATGTCCTCAAACACGAGCGAGGCGCCGTCCTCGAAATCGAGCCGCACCCTGGTGAACCGGGGCGGATCCTGCCCATTTTCAAGAAGG
>CAWDXN010000011.1:0-122528 GCA_963806355.1 Methanomassiliicoccaceae archaeon
CGTCTTCCAGCACCCAACCCTCGCCGCCGAACACCGCCCTCAACGCGGTCGTGGTGCTGAGCATGCGCCCGCGGTCGTCGGCCTCGAACAGGCGCACGCCCTGCATGGATCCGTCCGGCGCCAGTGCCGCGACGTTGACGTTGTAGGTCGATTGCGCCTGCCTTTCCTTGAGCCAGGCGCCGGTCTGGCCGATGCTGATGCGGCCCTGGTACCGCGCTCTCAGCAACTGGGCCGCCTTGTCGGCGGCGGGCGTGAGGTAATCGCCCACCGCGAAGGTCAGCGCGGCGAAGGCCAGGCCCAGCACCAGCAGGGTGCGCAAGGCGCGCCCTGGCCCGAGTCCGCTGGTTCGCAGGATGGTGTATTCCGAGCTCTGGGCCAGCCGCGCCATCACGAAGATCGTTCCGATCAGCACGGCGATCGGCAGCAACTCGTACAGGTGGTTGGGCAGCAGCAGGGTGATGTACAGCAGGGCCTGGGTCAGCCGGTAGCTGGCGATGGCGCCCTTGCCGACATTGGGCAACTGGTCGACGAAGTCGAAGAAGAAGAACAGGGCCAGGAACCCCGCGGCCACGAAGACGACCGCCGACACGACCTCGCGGTAGATCAGGCGCCGGATGGTCCTCATGCCGCCGCTCCAGGCCGTTGGCCGCCGCAGGCGAAGGCGGCAGGCGGGTCAGCGCATCCAGTTGTTGTGCTGCTTGCCCAGCCACAGCACCGCCAGAGCGAACGTTCCGCCGTGCAGGACCAGCATGAAGGGCAGGAAGCCGGCGCGCCCGCTGCCGATCCAGCTCTGGCCCAGGTTCAGGAGGTTCTCGGTAGTAGACGATGAAGGCAAACAGGGCGAACACCAGGTTGCCGCTGCGGCCGGCGCGCGGGTTGACGCTGGAGACGGTGATCGCGATCACCACGAAATTGAAGGCCGCCAGCGTCAATCCGATGCGCCAGGCCAGCTCACCCAGGTTCGGGCTGGTCTGGACTGGCCACCAGCGCCCAGGTCGAAAGGGTCTTGGACGGTGCGTTGTCCTGCGGCCCGAGCTGTGCGCCGCCCACCTTGTTGCCCAGATCCTGGAACTCGCTGACCTTGAGCTTGCTGCCGTCCAGCTGCCTCTCCAGCCGCTGGCCGTCGGACAGCAACAGGAACTGTGTCTTCGCTCTTCCGTCACCACGCGGCCCGTGCGCGCCGTGGTGACCGTCTGCTTGCCCTTCTCGACGGTGGAGATGAAGATGTTCTTGCCCGACTTGTTGTCCGGCGTGTCCTTGTCCAGGAAGAACACCCGGGTGCCGCTGGCCGATTCCTGGAACTGGCCTGGGCGACACCCGTTCCAGGTCGCCGCGATTTCCGTAACGGTCCTTCATCTCCTGCGTCTGCTGGTTGGCCCAGGGCCAGATCAGCAGCGCCAGCCCTGCGATCACGGCCAGGATCGGCCACGCGAACATCAGCAGCGGCCGCAGCAGCGCCGACAGGCCGCGCCCCGCCGAGAACCAGATCACCATCTCGCTGTCGCTGTACATGCGCGAGAGCGTGCCCACGAGATGGCGATGAACAGGCACAGGGTCAGGATCGGCGGCAGGTAACCCAGCATCGTGTAGCCCATGACCATCATGACTTCCTGCGGGTTGACGCTGCCCCGGTTGGCCTGGCTCAGGGTGCGGATCAGCGTCATCGTCATGACGATGGTCACCAGCACCACCAGGGTTGCGCCGAAGCTGCGGGCCAGCTCTTTGCGCAGGGAGGAATGGAATAACATCGGCGCGAAAACCGCAGCTCGCGGAGAAAACATTGGATTATGGACTTCGAACTCAAGGCCTTGAAGCTCGCGGATGCGGATCGCGCCGAAGCCGCTCGACGCCCTGGTGGTGCTGGTGACCGAGGGAGCCGCCGGCGGCGCCGACCCGGTGTCCCGGCTGGTCCAGGAAGCGCGCAAGGCCGGTGACTTCGAAAGCAAGCCGGGCAAGCTGCTGCAGGCTTACCGCTTCGCCGGCGTGGCGGCCACCCGCCTGGTGCTCGCGGGCGCCGGCGACGGTACCGGCAAGCGCATCTACGCCGCGGTGCACGCCGCCGTGTCCGCTTTGCGCAGCAAGGGCGTCAAGCGCCTGGTCATCTGCCTGCCCGCTGACGCGCCGGAAGGCGCGGTGCGCGCCGCCGTGGCGGGCGCGGCCGAGGCCAGCTACGTCTTCGTGGCGACCGAGTCCAAGCCCGAGGGCCGCGAGTTGCAACGCGTGACCATTGCGGTGGCCGGCAGTGCGGCGGACCACAAGGCGGCCTTCGATGCGGCACGCGGTGCGGCCAGCGGCATCGAGTTCGCGCGCGAGCTGGGCAACCTGCCGCCCAACCTGGCCACGCCCACCCGTCTCGGCGAGGAAGCCAGGAAACTGGCCAAGGCCCACGGATTCCCGGGTGCGACGGTGATGGGCCCCAAGGAAGTGGCCAAGCTGGGCATGGGGGCGCTCCTGGGGCGTGGCGCGGGGATCCGAGGAGCCGCTGCGCTTCATCGTGCTGAAGTACCAGGGCGCGGCCGCGTCCGAGGCGCCGGTGGATACTGGTGGGAAAAGGCATCAGCTTTCGACAGCGGCGGCATCTCGATCAAGCCGGCGCCGGAGATGGACGAGATGAAGTTCGACATGGGCGGGGCGGCCAGCGTGCTGGGCACCTTCCGCGCTCTTGGCGACATCCGGCCGGCCGTCAACGTCGTCGGCCTGATTCCCAGTTGCGAGAACCTGCCGGATGGCCGCGCGCTCAAACCGGGGGACGTGCTCACCAGCCTGAGCGGCCAGACCGTCGAAGTCCTGAACACCGATGCCGAGGGCGTCGCCTGATCCTGTGCGACGCGCTGACCTATGCCGAACGGTTCAAACCGCGCGCCGTGGTCGACATCGCGACGCTGACCGGCGCCTGGCGTCATCGCGCTGGGCGCCGTGCGCAGCGGGTTGTTTGCCAGCGACGACGACCTGGCGCGGGCGCTGCACGAAGCCGGTGAAGCGGCTTGCGATCCGTGCTGGCGCATGCCGCTGGACGACGAGTACGGCGAGGGCCTGAAGACGAACTTCGCCGACATGGCCAACGTGGCCGGGCGCCCAGGCCGGCGCCGTCACGGCCGCCAAGTTCCTGCAGCGCTTCACATCGAGGTACCCGTGGGCGCACCTGGACATCGCCGGCACCGCGTGGAAGGGGGGCGCCGCCAAGGGCTCCACCGGCCGCCCGGTCGGCCTGCTGGTGCAGTACCTGATGGGGCAGCAGGCGGGCGGCGGCGCCAAGGCCGGCCGCGGCACGCGCCGCAAGGCAGCGGCCTGAACCGGCCATGACCGAGGTCGCGTTCCACTTCAACGCGCCCGACAAGCTGGGCTACGTCTGCCGCCTGCTGCGCAAGGCCTACGGCGCGGGCTCGCGGGTGGTGGTCACGGGCGAGGAGGAGCTGTTGCGCGATCTGGACATCGCCTTATGGTCCCTCAGCCCGCTGGAATTTCTGCCGCACTGCCACGGCGCGGCGCAGGGCCAGCGCGTGCAGGCGCGCTCGCCCATCGTGCTGGCGCCGTCGCCGCGCTCGGCGCCGCACCAGCAGGTGCTGGTGAACCTGGGCGGTTCCGTGCCGGAGGGCTTCGAGCGATTCGAGCGCTTGATCGAGGTCGTGACGGGCCAATCCGATGACCGGCAAGCTGGCCCGGCCGGCGCTGTGCGACACTACGCCGACCGCGGCTACGGCATCGAGCAGCACGACCTGGGCGCAGGCCGCTGATTGGCCAGCCGCACGCCTCCCCGCTGCGTGCCGGCCTTCGACCGCGCGTCGTGGCGGGCACAGGCCACCAGGCCTGGTGCGCCGCCGTCGCAGGAACAGCTCATCCACCGCATCATGCAGCGCATCGATTTGACGCTGGACAAGCGCCTGCGCGAGGCGACCGCCAGCGCGGTGCTGGAGCACAGCCGGGCAGCTGGCAGCCGGCCCCGCGCGAGGAGGTGGAGGCGGTGGTGAGCGCGGTGGTCGCCGAGGCGCTGGCCGACGAACTGGTCAACGAGGTGCGCACCGTCAGCGATCCACGCCCGCCTGGCCGTTAGCACAGCCAGCGGCGACGCCGCCGATGCGGCTTCCCGTGCGTTTCCCCGTATGGCTTGCCGAGAAAAATTCGGCTATGTTCGCGGCCGTTGAGTTAACAAAAGATCTCAACCCATTCCCACTTTCGGAGGTAACCCATGCAGATGAAGTTGAAGTTGACGGTGGTCGCCGCACTGGCCGCCGCCTGCGGCCTGGCGGCCGCGCAAGAGGTGGTCAAGATCGGCCACGTCGCCCCGGTCTCCGGTGCCCAGGCCCACTACGGCAAGGACAACGAGAACGGCGTGCGCATGGCTCTCGAGGAGCTGGAACGCGCAGAACATCACCATCGGCGGCAAGAAGGTGAAGTTCGAGAGTCCAGGCCGAGGACGATGCTGCCGACCCGAAGCAGGGCACCGCGGCGGTCAAGTTGGAGGGGCCCAGATGAGCTCCAACGTGGTCAAGCGCAAGGACATACCGTTCATCATGCTCGGGCTGATGATGGCGTTGCTCATGGCCTCGCTGGACAGCACCATCGTGGGAACGGCGCTGCCGACCATCGCCATGGACCTCGGCGGGGTGGAGCATTACACCTGGCCGGTGACCGCCTACATGCTCTCCTTCACCATCTCCCTGTTGATATTCGGGAAGCTCTCCGATATCTATGGCCGCCGCTCCATGTTCCTGCTCGGCCTCATCATCTTCATCCTGACCTCCATACTCTGCGGCATGTCCCAGACGATGGACCAGCTCATCATCTTCCGCGGGCTCCAAGGCATCGGGGGAGGCGCGATCTCGTCCATCACCTTCATCATCGTCGGCGACATGTTCTCATCCCGGGAAAGGGGCAGGTACATGGGCATACTCGCCTCCATGTTCGCCTTGGCCAGCGTCATCGGTCCCTACCTGGGCGGTTTCATCACCGACAACCTGGACTGGCGCTGGGTGTTCTATGTCAACGTCCCCTTCGGGGTATTGTCGATGGCCTTGCTCTACCTCAAGCTCCCGAACTTCCGTTCCGACCATGCCAAACCGAACATCGATTACATCGGCATCGGGGCGGTCTCGCTGGGGATCGTGCCTCTGTTGCTGGCCGTATCCTGGGGCGGTTCTGAGATGGCCTGGGGCTCATGGGAGATCGTCACCATGGTCGGCATATCGGTCGTGTCCCTGGTGTTCTTCATCTGGTGGGAGGGAAGGGCCAAGGAGCCGGTGCTCCCCTTGCAGGTATTCAGGAACCGAACCTTCAACGTCGCCACCCTGGCATCGGCGCTGGCGAGCTTCCTGATGATGGGGGCCATCATCGCCATCACCCTTTACGCCCAGGGCGTCCTGGGCCTGGACGCGACCACCTCCGGCCAGGTGCTTACCCCTGGCGTCCTCTCCCTGGCCCTGGTGGCGATCATCACCGGGCGCACCATATCCAAGACCGGCAAGTATCGCCTGTTCGCCATCGTCGGGTTCGCCGTCTGTTGCCTGGGCGCTTGGCTCCTGAGCGGGATCGAGATGGACACCTCCTTGGAACTGCTCTACCTCTATTCGGCGGTGCTGTGCATCGGGGTGGGTATGACCATGCCGGTGTTCAGCATCGCCATCCAGAACGTCTTCGAACCGCATGAGAGGGCCACCGCCACCGCCTCGAATCGATTCCTCGGCAACATCGGGGGCACATTGGGCCTCTCGGTCCTGAACAGCATCATCGCCGCCTCCTTGGTGGGGGGCTTCCATCCCCAGGCGTTGCTGTCCTCGCTCCAGCAGGCCTTCTGGCTCTGCCTGGGCATATCGTTGGTCGGTCTGGTGGTCGTCTCTTTGTTCTTGAAAGAGGTCCCCTTGAGGTCGCACGATGCCATGGTGCGGGTCAGCACCGAGGTGTGAGCAGAACAAATGGAAAAATGGGTCCGTCGTCAGGACCTGCCTAATGGCGCGCCCAGACCACCGCGCCCATGTGGTCCTTCCAGACGACGTCCACCTTGCTGAAGCCCACCTCGGACAGCCATCGCAATTGATCGAGCAGTTGGGGCAGGGAGTCCTCGCGGCGGAAGCGCTCCAGTATGGAGTCGATCTCCGACCGCTTCATGCTCATGGCCATGAACTCCTGCCACCTTTGCATGTAAAGCTCCTCCATCCATTCATCGGAGGAGAGCACCGCGTCGGCGTTGACGAAGACCCCGCCCGGTCTTAGGCACTCCTTGACCTTTCGATAGAAGTCCTTCTTGTCCTCGTCGGTGATGAGGTGGTGCAATGCCAAGGAGGACACCACCGCGTCCTGCTCGGGCGGTAGCTCCAAGTGGTAGAAGTCCTTGGTCAGATACTCGACCTCGTGCCCGGGGCCGAACCTCTCCTTCGCGACGGCCAGCATGCCCTCGGTCATATCGACGCAGAGCAGGTGGCAGCGCGGGAACCGTCGTTTCACCCTCCAAGCGAGCATGCCGGTCCCGGTTCCCAGGTCGACCACCTTGATCTCGGCGTCGCCCCGGAAAGGCAGGGAGGAGACCGCAACATCTAGCATCCTTTCGTAGTTCGGCACTATGCGCACGATCTCGGCGTCGTACTCGGAGGAGCGCTTGGAGAAGTCCTCCTTGATCTGCGCCACCGGCCTGAGACACTCCTTGACCTTTCGAGAGTTGTTCTCGTCGGTGACGAGGTGGTGCGATGCCAGGAGGACACCACCGCGCCGCTCTTGCGTAGCTCCTCAAGTGGTAGAAGTCCTTGGTCAGATACTCGACCTCGTGCCCGGGGCCGAACCTATCCTTCGCGACGGCCAGCATGCCCTCGGTCATATCGACGCAGAGCAGGTGGCTGCGCGGGAAACGTCGCTTCACCCTCCAAGCTAGCATGCCGGTTCCGGTGCCCAGATCGACCACCTTTATCTCGGCATCGCCTGGGAAAGGCAGGGAGGAGACCGTGACATCGAGCATCCTTTCGTAGTTAGGCACTATGCGCACGATCTCGGCGTCGTACTCGGAGGAGCGCTTGGAGAAGTCCTCCTTGATCTGGGCCATCTTGTCGGCTGGGTGCATAGCGGTCTCAAGAGCGGTCACCAGGCTTATAACGGTTTCATCCACTCCGAGCGCGGCCGATACTTTTCGGGACCACGGAGGTATCTGACGAATCGATGTATTACGTTCTAGAACCGGCCAATGTCACGGAGGGACGGACATCGAGGCTGACTCTCATCTTGTAGGTGATCATGATCATCGTAATTTTAGTGTTGGCTTATTATTTATAATTCATTAATTAATTATAATTTAATAATAATATATTTATAAAATAATTAGGATTCAATAATTCAAGCCAGCATGAAGGAAAAAGATGGTGGGTCTGTCCGGATTTGAACCGGAGTCAAATGGCCCCGAACCACCTAGTATGGCCAAGCTACCCCACAGACCCATGGTAGTAGATTGCCTAAATCGAATTAACCTATAAAAACCTACTTAGCCCGGGCTGATTTCATCGTACTTGAAATTCCCCTCCTGGAAGCAATCGGATGAAACCCAATGTAAAGGACCCTTTCGATTTTCGAAACTCCGAGTACCGGTTGTCGTGTTGGGTATTTAGACTTGCAACTATCATTTTCAGATTCATTCCTAGATGTTTGAGCTTATTTTTAGGAAATGATGTCACATTCGGCTCACTGGCGGGGAGCCTGCTCAATTCAGTAATACCGATTTGAGCTATGTTTCTTGCGGCGTTTATGTCCGCATTTAGATCACATCGAACATTTTCTACAATGGAAATTTCCTTTAACTCGGTTCTTTGAATCAATATGGCCACATCTTGAGCATTTTTGGGATGTATATTCAGGATTTACGCCCAACCACATGCTTTCCTTGTTCTTCGGCCTTGTATCTGATAAAGAACTCAAGTTGATAAAAGCTCCAATTGGCAATCGTCTTTCAAACCATTTGTTCACCGAACGATTGGTGTTTATTCCACTCAGATCTTCTATTGCTATCGCACGCTGGCAAGAGTTCACTATTTGTTTCGCAATCGAATGGTTTTGGCAGGCAATGAACCGTCTCTCTCGTCCCGATATCCTTCTGAGCTTCCTTTTTGCGGAACGAGTGCCTTTGGCCTGCAATTGCGCTCTCAGATGCGCATACTTTCCCTTGATGTTCCTGATATGGTTTGAAATGAAGAATTGGTTCTTCGACGTCACCGCAGCATACTTCAAACCTCTGTCCACGCCCAAGACATCACCTTCTCTAACCATCTCTGGCTTGGGCAAATAGACCATTATTCCGAAAAAGAAACAATCCTTGGTTTTATTGTACCAAAGGACCCCGCCCCGAACTTCACCATCTCGATATTTATTGAAATTCTCGGGCAGATGGAATGGAGCATGGATTCTACCATCGTTCGATGCGATAGAAAGGAATCCACTGTCGAGATATGCCTTCGCTCCACGAACTGAATAGCGGATGGCCGCCTTCTTCTTCCTCCTTGGTTTTATTCTAAGGTCTAGGCGTTTCATCGCTTCGCAAGCCACATCCTTCGCTGATTCAACGAGTGTAGCTGGGAGGCGAGGGATCAGTGAGCGACATTTATAGTACGTGTTATGATGGACAACCATCTTGTTGTAGGAGCGATTTTCGAAGGACCAGTCGCAAACGTAATTGAAGACCTTGGCATAATCCTCCATGGTCTTCATTAGAGAAGCCTTCTCCTCAGGTCTGAGGTCTAGCTTAACCTTGATCGTGCGATACAATCTCAGTTCCCTCTAGGAACAAGCTATGCTTTTCTTCTTAACATGATTTGCAGGGGGAGGTCCCCGAAATTACCTCCTCCATTAGGAAAAATGAACGGGATATGTCGATTTGAATCTTCGACAATTATTTATAGAGTCATTTTCTTCCGCCAGATATGCGCGAACAGCTGCGCGAGAAGATGGCTGGCGAGATCGTCCTTTCCGCCGATGCGGGCAAGACCATCCGCAAGTGGCGCGAGGAGTTCGGCATCTCCCAGCAGGAGCTGGCCCGACATTTGAAGGTCTCGCCCTCGGTCATCAGCGACTATGAGTCGGGGCGGAGGAAATCGCCCGGCATCGTCATCATCCGCCGCATCGTGGACGGACTTATCGAGATCGACGAGGAGAGGGGCGGGAAGGTCCTCAAGAAGTACGACCTGGGAGAGAAGATCGATTGCATCATCTCCATCAAGGAGTTCAAATCCAGCATGAACGCGCAGGACTTCATCAAGGTCATCGAGGGCGAGCCGCTGACCAAGGGCATCAGCCTTGACCGCGACATACACGGTTTCACGGTCATCGATTCGATGAAGGCCATCATGGCCCTTGGCTCGATGGACTACCTCAAGATATACGGCTGGAGCAGCGAGCGCGCGCTCATCTTCACCGGGGTGAAGTTCGGCCGCAGCCCCATGATCGCCATACGGGCCCATCCGTTGAAGCCGGCCCTGGTCGTTTACCAGAGGCCGGAGCACGTGGACGAGCTGGCCATCCGGCTCGCGACCCTGGAGAACCTCCCCTTGGTCCGCACGAACCTGCCGGTGCCGACCTTGGTGGAGCGCCTGGAGAAGATTGGAGTGATAGCATGAACGTTGGCATTGTCAGCTATGGAGCGTACGTGCCGCGCTACCGCATCGTCCCCCAGGAGATCGGCCGGGTGTGGGGCAGCGACGGCGAGGCCATGAGCGAAGAACCTCATGATCTTCAGCAAGTCCGTGCCCGGCGCCGGACGAGGACGTCATCACCATCTCGGTGGAGGCGGCCCGCAACATGATGCGGCGCACCTCGACCAGCCCCAAGGACATCGGCGCCCTTTACGTCGGTTCCGAGTCCCACCCCTACGCCGTGAAGCCGACCGGCACCATCGTGGCGGAGGCCATCGAGGCCTCGCCCCATCTCACCGTGGCGGACTGCGAGTTCGCCTGCAAGGCCGGGACCGCCGGCATCCAGATGTGCATGGGCCTGGTCGGCTCGGGCATGGTCAAGTACGGCGTGGCCATCGGCGCGGACACCTCCCAGGGCGCCCCGGGCGACCCGCTGGAGTACTCCGCCTCCGCCGGCGGCGCGGCCTACCTCATCGGCAGCCAGGACCTCATCGCCACGATCAATCGGCACCTACTCGTACACCACCGACACGCCCGACTTCTGGCGCCGGGAGGGCCAACCCTACCCGTCCCATGGCGGCAGGTTCACCGGCGAGCCGGCCTACTTCAAGCACGTCAGCGCCTGCGCCAAGGGCCTGATGGAGCGCATGGGCACGAAGCCCTCCGACTACCAGTACGCGGTCTTCCACCAGCCCAACGGCAAGTTCCCGACGCGGGTGGCCAAGCAGCTGGGCTTCACCGACAAGCAGATCGAGGTCGGCCTGCTCACCCCGCAGATCGGCAACACCTACTCCGGCGCGGTGCCTCTGGGCCTGGCCGCCATACTGGACGTGGCCAAGCCGGGCGAGCGCATCTTCGCCGTGGCCTACGGCTCCGGGGCGGGCTGCGGACGGCTTCGACATCACCGTGACGGAGAACATCGCCAACTACGATCGGGACGCCGCTCCCGACCATCAAGCAGCTGATCGAGAGGAAGAAGATGATCGACTACGCCACCTATGCCAAGTACCGGCGGCAAGATCAGGATGAAGGAGGGAGGCGAATGAGGGAGGTCGCCATCATCGGCATCGGCGATCACCAAGTTCGGTGAGCTGTGGGACTTGTCCTTCCGGGAGATGGGCATCATGGCCGGACTGGCCGCGGTCGCCGACGCCAAGGTCTGCCGGCGAGGAGATCGACGCCCTGTACGTGGGCAACATGTCCGCCGGGCGCTACATCGAGCAGGAGCACGTGGCCGCGCTCATCGCCGACTATTCCGGCCTGGCCCGGGACCACATCCCGGCGACCAGGGTGGAGGCGGCCGGCGCATCCGGCGGACTGGCGTTCAGGCAGGGCTATCTGGCCGTCGCCTCGGGCATGCACGACATGGTGGTGGTCGGCGGGGCGGAGAAGATGACCGACGTCGGGCGACATGCTGAGTCCAACGAGATCCAGACCTCGGCGGCGGACCAGCAGTGGGAGAGTGACGTTCGGCGCCACCTTCCCGTCGCTGCACGCCATGATCGCCCGCCGGCACATGTACGAGTACGGCACCACCCGGGAGCAGATCGCCCGGTGGCGGTGAAGAACCACCTGCACGGCTCGCTGAACCCCAAGGCCCAGTTCCAGAGGGAGATCGACCTGAAGACGGTGCTGAACGCTCGCCGCCGGTGGCCGAGCCGCTGGGCATGTTCGACTGCGCCCCCAACTCCGACGGGGCGGCGGCGGTGGTGCTGTGCGCCATGGACAAGGCGCGGAAGCTACACCGACACGCCGATCAAGATACTGGCATCGGCGCAGGCGTCGGACACCTTGGCGTTGCACTCCCGGGCCGGACATCATGCACCTTCGAGGCCACCCGGGTCGCGGCGCAGCAAGGCCTTCAAGCAGGCCAACCTCGGCGCCGAAGGACATCCAGCTGGCCGAGGTGCACGACAACTTCACCATCACCGAGATCCTGGCCATCGAGGACCTGGGCTTCTTCCCCAAGGGTAAGGGCGGCAAGGCGGTCGCGGACGGGCTCACCAGATTCGGAGGTCAGATCGCCGTGAACACCTCCGGCGGTCTGAAGGCCCGAGGGGACCCCATCGGCGCCACCGGCGTGGCGCAGATCGTGGAGCTGGTGCAGCAGCTGCGCGGCCAGGCCGGAAAGCGGCAGGTGCAGAGGCGCCAAGTACGGGCTGGCACAGAACGTGGGCGGGACCGGCGCCACCGCCGTCGTGCACATCCTGGGGGTGGCCTGATGACCACCGCCCGGTTCTGGAGGGAGAACGCCACCCGGTACAATCTGATGGCCACGCGCTGCGGCTTCTGCGGCAAGGTCACCTTCCCGCCGCGGCACGTCTGCCCGATCTGCCACCGCAAGTCCATCGGCAAGATGGAGCAGTTCAAGCTGAACGGCAAGGGCGAGGTGTACTCCTTCTCGGTGGTGCACGAGGCGCCGCCGCGTTCGAGCTGCAGAAGCCCTACGTCGTGGCCATGATCCAGATGGACGAGGGCGTGATGATGACGGCGCAGCTCATCGACTGCGAGTACGCCGAGGTCAAGATCGGCATGAGGGTCAAGGCCACGCTGCGCAAGATCGGCGAGGAGGGCGCGGGCGGGCGTCATCCACTACGGCTACAAGTTCGTGCCGGAGTGACCTGAGCATAATGTGGTGGCCCCTACTCCTCCAGTCTCCGGGGCGTGGATACCGTCCGGACAGTAGCACGATCCCGGTCCCAAGCCATGCTAGGACGAATCCGATCTGTGGCACCCAACCATCGTTGGGGTCGCCCTGGACCGTCTGCAAGGGGTCGCTGAGCAGCATGACGACGGTGATCAAGGCCAGCACCACGAATTGGCCTATGCCCCATTTGGGGTGGAGGGCAGATGCCAGGATGAGGATGACATATCCGACCGCCGGGAGAGTGGCCAAAGGGATGGAGTCTAGTGAATCTCGAACAGTCCCCTCTCGTAACCGTTCGGACCGTAGAGGGCCCAGGACCCGACCAGGACGGCGGCCAGCATCATTAATGCTCCGAAGACTCGGAACGAGAGCCAATTTTCTGTTCTCCTTTGGCCAACCTCTGTTCCTAGCCCTTCATCCTCTTCCTTCGCTCGCCGGTTCATGGTCCAAACGTATAACAACAGCATCGCTGTGGCGAATGCAATGGAAATCATCCAGACCGCATCCCAGGCAAGATATCGGTCTGCAGGTCCCGTTCTCCGACAGCAATGATGGCCGGGGCAGGATGTCCATCGTTCACCACGATGTAGATCCTCCCTGGTCATCGACCACGACACCATCGGCGGCCGCATCATCAAGTGGGTAATCCCAGACCATGACCCCCGTGGCGTTCACCATCTGGACACCTCTGAACCACGTGGTCAAAATGACATTATCGCTTTGAAGGACGGTTGGCGTACCGAGGATATGTCCCCAAGCCCAATAGTGTGCTATCTCTTCTCCATCTTTGCTCAAAATATCCATATATTGGCCATCTACCAAGAATAGGTGCTCCTCGCCGATGGCCACACCATTGTATCCACTGATGCCCGAATAGTTCCATCGCTCCTGACCGTTAGGGTCCAGGGCTCGGAGCATATCTACCGATGGTCAAGTACATCGACCCATCGCCATCGACCGATACCCTAAGGTCGGAAAAAGCTCCACTGTTCTGATTCGATATCGAGGAAGGGAAAGCTCCTGTTCCATAGCTCATCCCCATCTGGATCGATCGCCCAGAGGGTAGTGTTATTGTTCAGAAATGTTGTAAGGTAAACGGTTCCGTTCGAGGATGATGCCGGTTCAGAGAAGATCGATCCGTTCGCCGATGGAGGGGAGAAGGTCCATGCGATACCTCCCCCCTTATCATAGCATCGCAGCTCGGAGAATCCCAGATAGGATGCGTTCCCCCATTGTGCGGCAACTATCAGAACGTTCCCTTGACCATCTATCCGCGGGGCGGTCAGGACTGGCGCGTCAAGGTGATTCGGACCATCGCAGCGTTCCGTTGGGCCAGACCGCATAAAGACCGCCGTTGGGGCTTGGAAGTGTAATGTTGCGAACCGGTCGCATAGAAGATGCAACCATCCCCGCGATGGCTGCCGTGACGCGGTTCTTGGGAATAATCGGATGACATCCGACGGACCAAGGAATCTCCACTTTTCATCACCATCTGATGAAAGGGCGATCAGACCGCCACCGCTCGACGTGACGTACAAGGCCCCATCGGAACCGATGGCCGGCTTGCTGATCCTTTCCCCGAAGTTACGCGGACCAGAGGTACTCCCCATCGTTCCCGCTGCGTCATACGGGCAGCTGTTGGTGTTGCCCTTATCGTAGTGGCTCATCGGCCATTGTGCGTCGCCCTCGGCCGTGGCCAGCCCCATCAAGGGAACCGACAGCAATGCAAACGATCAACACAACGGAAATGCTCTAAGGACCCCCCGACCCCCCATGACACAACGTATTTACTGATTGGAAAATAAAAGTATCGTGAAACATCAAGTTTGACGCCTCAGCGTCGATCCTTCCAGAAACATCTTTTTATCGATCTGATCGAAGATAATCCTGCTCAGACCGCCTTCATCTCGAACTCGCCCTCGTAACCGCAATCCTCGTCCGTGAGCTGGGACTTGGCCTCTAGGACGAGGGTGACGGCGAGCTTCCCGGAGTTCCTCGGGCACAGCTCCACCCCGAATCGCTCGGTCTTCCCTGGCGCCACCAATGGCAGGAACCTCCCGCCCCTGATCTCGATCGGCCCTTTCAGTTGTACCGAGACGCTCTTGGCCGGCCCACTGCCTTGGTTGCTGACGCGCATCACCGCCTTGGTCCACTTTCCCGCCTTAGGCTCCTCCAGGAAGTCGATGTCCACTCCGATGTCCGGGACCATGTCGGCCATGCGTGCCTCGAGCTCGTTCCTTAACCCCCGCACCTGGTGCAATGCGCTCTGGCTAATCTCGATCGGCCCCTTCAGTTGCACCGAGACGCTCTTGGCCGGCCCGGTGCCTTGGTTGCTGACGCGCATCACCGCCTTGGTCCATTTGCCCGCCTTCGGCTCCTCCAGGAAGTCGATGTCCACGCCGATGTCCGGGACCATGTCGGCCATGCGCGCCTCCGAGCTCGTTCCTCAACCCCCGCACCTGATGCAACGCGTTCTGGCTGTCCTTGAGCATCTGATGCTCGGCCTCGGTGAGGCGGCGCTCCTCCTCGGTGACCTCCCCACCGGCCAGCTTGATCGCGGCGCACTTGCGCACCACGTCCTCCCGGAGCTTGTTGAACTCCTGGTAATCGGGCCAGGTCACGCCCTGAAGCCGCTCGCTGGCGTCCAAGGTGGCGAAGGCCTCCTCCATCTTGCCGTTGCGTTGCAGTTCCTCCGCATGGGTGAGCAGCTTCATGCTGGCACTGACCTCCAGGCCGTCCGCACCGGCCCGACCGACCTTCTCGCTCACCTGACGCATCCGTTCCCGGAAGCGCACGGTGACGATGCGGCGGTATTCGCCCACCTCCGCCCTCAGGCGTTCCAGGTCCTTGGGGCGTATCTCGTTCATCTTGGTGAACTGACCGTTCCCTCCGTTGATGGCACCTCCCGACGGCACCTCTATGCCCTCCCGCTCCATGAGCCGGGTCAGGGCCATAAGCTCCTCGAAGCATTGCCCGACCTCGTGGCCGGTGGCCTCCATCAACGCCGCCCGGCCCCGGCGCAGGAACAGGCTGGAACGCTCGAAGTCCAGCTTGCGCAGCGCGACCTCGGCCTGCTCCAGCAGCTGGGCGGTGGACCTTTTTGCGGGCCTGGTCCTGCACATACTCCAGGTCCTCGCGCAAGGAGACCAGTTCCTTCTCCCGGGATAAGTACATCTCGTCAAGGTTCTGCAGGTCCTCCTCGCAGCGCGCCATCAGCATCAGCGACTCGGCGTAGGCGCCCTCGTTCAACCGCTCCTGCGCCCGCAATGCCATCTGCCTACCGTATTCCGAGACCCTTCCGGCCGCTTGCGCCGTCTGCAGGCGCTGCTCGAGCTGCCTCATGCGCATCTGCGCCTGCTCCCGGTTGCGCCGCAGCTCCATGAGGTCCAGCTCGTAAGGTCCGAGCAGGATTATGGACTCCTTGTAGCGCTTCTGCGCCAAAAGGTTCATGACATCCTCCTTGCGCTTGGCGCTCGGTATGTAATCGGGGCCGCTCAGGGTGCCGAGCTGGTACTGTCCCTCCAGCGAGGAGAGGCGGTCCTTCACCATCCGCTCCGCCGACGAGCAGGCGATCTGCTCTGCCTTCTTGCCCAGCTCGAGCGCCAGGGCGTGATTGCCAGCGCGTTGCAGGAAGTAGGCCTTCTGCAGGACCTCCATGGCCGGGCCGATGTCCAAGCCCAGCTCTTCCACCTCTTTGATCTCGAGCTCCGTCTGGTGCAGCAGGTCCTTGGCCTTCTGTTCCATGAAGACGGACTGGTCCAATTCGTTCCTGGCCAGCTCCAATGCTCGCCAGGCGTCGTTGTAAAGGCCCTCGTTCAGCAGCGTCTCCGCCTTGAACACTATCATCTCGGCCGAGGCCATGTCCATGCCATCTGCCTGGGAGCGCTTGATGGTGCTACGGCTGGTGTCGATCTCGCGCTGCAGCGCGGCCACCACGACCGACTGGGCGGCGTTCTTCACATCCTTGGCCGCCGTGATGGCCTCCAAGTGCTTACCGGCCTTATCAAGCTCCCTCGCGTGGGAGAGGTCCTTGGTGAGCTTCGCGTTGTCGGTCCTGACCTTGCCCACGATCTCCACCAACGATTCCGCCTCGCCCAATATCTTCGGGGCGATCAGGGCCGATGCGCCGCGCTCCACTTCCAGGTAGGCCTTCTGGGACATGTCCCTGGCCTCGGCATAACGGCCCTCCTCGAACAGGTCCTGGGCCCCTTCCAGGGTGGCGGCGGCGTTGCCCACCGGCAGGTTCTTGGCCTCCGCTTGATGCAGCAGTGCCCTGACCTCGGCGATGTGATCATAGACCTCGGTGTGGAGCTGGTTCATGCGCCGCAGCTCCTCCATGGAATCGTTCATGAGGCCGAACGCCTCGTCCATGCGGTCGGCGTTCAGTGCGCGCCACGCCCCCTCTATGAAGTGCTCTGGGGCGCTCACCTCCACGCCCTTCTTGCGGCTGATGTTGATGGCCTTGCCCACCTTGGCCATCTGTCTGGAGAGTTCGTCCTTGATTATGGAGGAACCGAACTGCACCACCTCCGTCGCCAGCCGGGTGGACTCGCTGAACATGCGCTGCTGGCGCAGTTCGACCGCTCGACGGAACTTCTCCTTGAGGGTGTTGCTCTCGCACTCCATCTCCTTCATGATGGCGAGGATGCGCTCCGCCTCATCGATGCGACCTTCCACTTGGAGCAGCTCCTCCTTCTTGAGGGTCTCCACTGCCGATTGGGCCAGGTCGTGGGCGGAAACGAAGTTGCCCTTGCGGTAGCTCCTCGTCCGCGCTGACCAGGAGTGCCCTGGCCTCGGTCACGTCCATCGGGCCCTTGTAGCCATCGATGGCCTTCCTGGCCTGAATGAGCACGTGCTGGACACGGTGGTCGATCTTTTGCTTGATGTCCTGGGAGAGCTCCTTCAGCTCCGCCTCCACTATGCTGAACTCGTTCTGCCTGACCTTCTGCACCAGGCCGTCCAAGGCCGCCGAGTCCGCGGTGACATCCGCGCCGATGCGCATGGCCAGCCCTAGGTCCAGCTCGGTGCGGATGATGATCTTCCCATAATGTTCCTGGATGGCCGTCTGCACATCCTTCTTGGAGTCGCGCAGCAGGGAGGCCGCCGATGCGAAGTCCTGGCGCAGGGCGGCGCGGCGGGCCAAGGCCACGGTCCGGGTCGCATCGTCAACGTTCAACCCCAGGTTCCGGGCGC
Organism: Methanomassiliicoccaceae archaeon; assembly: GCA_963806355.1. GTDB lineage: Archaea > Thermoplasmatota > Thermoplasmata > Methanomassiliicoccales > UBA472 > JACXTP01. Next base: position 17,437 of record CAWDXN010000011.1, read on the forward strand.
GCTCGGAGACGTTGCGGAACTCCACCAGCTCGGCCTCCACCTCCTGGTATCCGGCCAAGGCGTTGTTCAGCTCCCGGTCCGACTCCTCCAGCTTCTGCACCGCCAGGGGCATGTCCCCTTTCTCTTGGGCCAGGCGCGCCTCTTCCACCAGGCTTAACGTGCTGGTGAGGTCCGCCTTGACCTTCTTGGCGATCAGCAATCGTGACCTCATGCGGGCCAATGACCTTGCCAGTTGCCTCCGCTCCAGGTCGGAGAGCAGGTCCCTCAGCTTGGCCAAGGCCCCGTTCGCCCCTCTGAAGTCCTCCTCCTTCACCAGGTCCTTGGCCTCGGTGATCAGGGCCAGCACCATGCTCACGTCCACCCCGAGGTCCTTCAACGGGATGGAACGGCGCTTGGCGGTGGCGAGATAGGCGTTCATGCCCTTGCCCAGGGCGCGGCGCATCTCCGTGTCCGCCGAGGCAAGGTCCGCGAAAGCCTCCTCGAAGTCTTGGGCCTCCATGCGGTTTTGGGCCCCCTCCATCTTCTCCTTCACCCGGGAGAGGTCGAAATGATCGTCGAAGGCGAACGCCTCCTGCTCCTTGAGCGAATCGAAGGCGGATCGGAACAGTTCCTTGGTGAGGTTGTCCAGGGAGGCCAAGCAGCTATCCGCCTCCTGCAGCGACTCCTTGTAGCGCCCCTCCTCCAACGCCCTTCGCGCCCTCCCCAGTTGAGAACGCTCGGAGTCGATGTCCACCTTCAGACCCTCAAGGAAGAGGGCCTTGGACTGGGCCTCACCGAACGCCTCGGCCACGGTGCGGTTCACCAGCTGGTCCGCCTTCTCGTACAGCTCCTTGGCGGTGTTGAAGCCATGCTCGAACTTCCCCTGCTCCGCGTCCTCCTTGGCGCTGGCGATCATGTTCCTCATCTGGGGCGGGACGGAGACGCGGTCCTTGCCCAGGTCCAGGAGCGATGTGGCGGAGCGCAGGACCTCCTCGATCCGATCGCGGCAGGTCTGGTGGCAGGCCTCGATGGTCTTTGTGGAATGTGATAGGACTTGCTTGTAATCCTTGCTCTTGAACGCCTCTCTGGCCTCGACGAAATGCTTCTCGGCCTCGGAGGACTGGGCCCCAAAGGAGCGCATCAGCTCGATGGCCTTCTCCGCCTCCTCGAGCTTGTCCTCCGCCGTCTTGCGGTTCTTGGCAGCCTCCTTCGCCTTCTGCTCGATCTGCTTGGACAGTTGGAGCTGCTTGATGTAGTCGTCCGCCAACCCTGGATCCACCGTTCCCTTGTTCCAAGGCCTTGGTCCTTGGTGCTTCCGGTCCGGGACAATCGCCTTGGATGGTTTTTATTGTTTGCTGGAGCTTGAAGGGATTTGATAATCACCTTTTGATGATGTCCACGAAGGCCACCCTCTCCAACACCAGGTCCTGCACCATGGACGCTGGCACGGATCTCATTTCCTCCTATGCCTATGCCGAACGCCTCGGCCTTGGCCACCTGGAACCCGAGCACCGAATCGTCATGGCGCAGTCCCAGTCGCTGCCATAGGCCGTCCTCCGGTCCCTGCTCCAGGAACAGTATGGCCACTCGCTCCGTGCCTGCCTTCAGGCCCACCTTTTCCCTGGCCTTGGACAGCTGCCTCTCCCCGGAGAGGTAGAGCATGGTCTCCATGGCCAAGGAGTCCGCGGCGTTGCGGCGGTTCCGGAAGGCTCTCTCAGCATGCATCAGCGCCGAGGCCATGTGCTCTGGGCCACAGACCAGGTCCGCGTCCACCACCAAGGCCTCTTTGCGGTGATGCTCCCTGAGCCGGTCCAGGAACGAGGTCGGGTCCTCTATCTTGCCCACCCCTCCTGACAGCTGGTGCCAAACCATCGTCCAAGGAACGTTGCCAGGGTATAAATCGGTTCCCCAACGCTCACGGGCCCGGTCTGACGCCCCTCGACCAATCGGTGGGCGGATTGGAAAATTATAATAGCCTCCAGCGGTTTTGAGGAAAACCCAGGACCATTGGGATCACTATCAAAGGACGGTTGTTCAGACATGTCACAGGACAGGATCGTGGTGCGTGCGCCATCCACCATAGCCAATCTAGGCGCGGGGTACGATGTCTTCGGTATAGCCCTGAAAGACCCTTTCGATATCATCGAGGCCAAGAGGACCAGCGAGAAGGGGGTGCGGGTGGAGAAGGTGGAGGGCATCGGCGCTCTCACGGTCACCATGGAGCACACCAAGAACACGGCGTCGGTCGCTGCCGCCAAAGTGTTGGAGATGGGCAAGGCCGACTTCGGGCTGAACATAATCATCAAGAAGGGCATCCGGCCGTGCAGCGGCATGGGGTCCTCCGGGGCCGGGGCCGCCGGAGGCGCATATGCGGCCAACCAGTTCCTCGACAAACCATTGCCCATGTCCAAGCTGCTCTGGGCCGCGGCCAAGGGCGAGGAGGCAGCGTCCGGGAGCATGCACGCCGACAACTGCGGGCCGTCGCTCATCGGGGGCTTCACCATAATCCATTCCTACGACCCCATCGAGATCGTGCGGGTCGACCCGCCTGCCAACCTAGGCATAGTGGCGGCGCTGCCTGGCTTCGCCGTCCCCACCAAGGAGGCGAGGAAGGTCCTGCCCAAGGAGGTGGACATGAAGGTGCTCATATCCCAGATGGGGCAGGTCGCCTCGTTCGTGGCCGGCATGGCCAAGGGCGACCTGGACCTGATCTCCCGCAGCGTCAATGACCGCATCGTCGAGCCGGCGCGCGCTCCCCTCATCCCCCACCTCAAGGAGGCGGAGAAGGTGGCCATGAAGGCCGGGGCCTTCGCCTCGTTCCTCGGTGGCTCAGGTCCCTGCATCTGTTCCTTCTACGACATGAACAAGTCCGACGGGTCGGAGATCGGCCAGGCCATGCAGAACTTCTACGAGGCCCGGGGTGTCGAATGCCTTTGTTGGGTCACCACCTGGGGAGAAGGGGTCAGGAAGGAAGGCAAATGAACCACGAGGTACGCTGCTTCGAATGCGAGCGCGTCGTCTCCGATCCCTATCTGGACGAGTGCCCGACCTGCCATGGCAAGCTCTATGTGAAGATGGACCTGGAGGGGATCAAGGAGACCTCGCCCCAGGAATTCGCCTCCCGACCTCTCGGCGTTTGGCGTTATGCCCCGCTTCTGCCGGTGGAGCGGTCCAAGGCGGTGACCCTGCAGGAAGGCGGCACCCCGTTGTACAAGTGCAAGACCCTGGCCGAGAAGGCCAGCATCAAGGAGGTCTTCGTCAAGTTCGAAGGGGCGAACCCCACCGGCTCGTTCAAGGACCGAGGCATGACCGTCGGCGTCAGCCGGGCGGTGGAGCTGGGCTGCAAGAAGGTGGGTTGCGCATCCACCGGGAACACCTCCGCATCTCTCGCCGCATACGCCGCGAAGGCGGGACTGGGCTGCGTCGTCCTGCTGCCCTCGGGCAAGGTGGCCGTGGGCAAGCTGGCCCAGGCCATGTTCTACGGGGCCAAGGTGGTCATGCTGGACGGCAACTTCGACGACGCGCTCAACGTGGTCAGGGAATTGGCCCGGCAGGGGCATCTCTACCTGCTCAACTCCATCAACCCCTATCGTCCGGAGGGGCAGAAGACGGTGGCGTTCGAGATACTGGACCAGCTGGATCTGAGGTCCCGGACCGCATCATCCTGCCGGTGGGCAACGCCGCCAACATCTGGGCGGTGCACAAGGCCTTGACCGAGTATGCGGAGCTGGGGTGGATCGACAAGGTCCCGAAGCTCACCGGCATCCAGGCCAGCGGCTCCGCCCCCATCGTCAAGGCGTTCCGCAGCGGGGAGCGCGACTATCGTCCGGAGGAGCACCCCGAGACCGTCGCCACGGCCATCCGCATCGGGAACCCGGTCAGCGGCAGGAAGGCCCTCAAGGCCATCTATGACACCGACGGCACCGCCATCGATGTCAGCGACGAGGAGATCCTCGCCGCCCAGAGGATGCTGGGCCGCATGGAGGGCATCGGGGTCGAGCCCGCCTCCGCCGCCTCCATCGCCGGGCTGATCAAGCTGCGCCAGATGGGCGAGATGGACTGGGACGAGAGGGTGGTGTGCATCTGCACCGGCCACGTGCTCAAGGACCCGGACACGGTGATCAAGTCCTGCGAGCCCATAGTCCAATCCAAGGCGGACGTCGCCTCCGTGCTCAAGGCGATAGGTGGTTAGGCCGTTTGATAACCAATGGCTAAGCCTTATACCTAAAGAGGAAGATTGTATGGCATCCCGGTGAGCGCCTACGCCCGAACAGAGGAAGCGGTACAAGACCTATATCCATGGGTTCGATGAGAACATCTCTGGTGGCATACCGGAGGGTAACATGGTCCTATTGTCAGGTACCGCTGGGACCATGAAGTCCTCGCTCACCTATTGCATGCTCTACAAGAACGCCATCAAGGAAGGCATCCCCGGCCTCTACATCTCGCTGGAACAGAGCAAGGCCAGCCTGGTCAGGCAGATGCGCAACCTCGGGTTCACGGACGTCCCACCGGGCAAGCTCGAGGTCCTCGACCTGGGCCAGCTGCGCCTGCGCACCGAGGCCTCGAACTGGATCGACACCTTCCGTTACGCGGTGGAGGAGTCGAAACGCCGCATGGACTACGAGCTGTTGGTGATCGACTCGCTCGGGGCCTTGAACATGATCGCCCGGTTCCGCGAGCCGCGGGACGAGATATTCCGCCTCTTCGAATGGTTGAAGTCCCTGGAGCTCACCGTCTTCATCATCTCCGAGATGCCAGTGGGCGATTTCTCCTATTACGGCGGCGAGGAGGTCGACTTCCTGGCCGACGGCATCATGCACCTGAAGATGGTCGAGGTGGGGGAGACCGACATCCAGAGGCGGCTGCGATGCGTCAAGATGAGGGAGACGGAGCACTCCACCTCCTACTACTCCTTCTATTTCAAGGACAAGACCTTCTATGTGACGAGGGCCATATCCGACTTCTAGTCTTCATGGTAATCGAAAAGACTGGTCTGGCCCTTACGCTGCCCCTTACTTTCCGGCGGTGGGATGGGTTCGGTCCGCTCCCCCTTCTCACTGGAGCCGACCTGGTCCTTTATGCTCTTGGCCAGGGTCTCGCCTATCCCAGGCACGGCGGCGATCCGGGGCCGGTCCACCTGGCGCAACGCCTCCCGGTCCACCAGTCCCCTTGAGTACAGGGCCCTGGCCCGGGAACGGCCCACCCCTTTCAGCTTGACCAGGTCCAGCAGCTCGGGCTTGACCCCGTACTCCATCCGGGTCATGAGCTCGGTCAGCAGCGGGTAGGCCTCCTTGTTGAAGATGTTGGACAGCTCGCGCATGGAGTAGAGCAGCCATTCCCCGATCTCCACCTTGTTGCGCAGGTCCCCTGGACCGATGCCCATGACTTCTCCAGGATCTTCTCCTCCTGCGTCTCGTCCATCCACTCGTCCAAGGTGATGGCGGTCTTCAACTCCGCCAGGAAGAACTCGTAGCTCCTCGCCGTCCTCCGGCGACGTCGCACAGCAGGTCCTCTGCAGCGCTTCAGCACCAGGTCCTCGAGCCATTGGTCGTCCCCGCGCCGGGAGTACATGGTCACCATGTCCGGGGTGGAGCAGATGGCGTGCAGGAAGCCGAAGTGGCCCATGCCCCGCTCGTAACGCCGCAGCGCGTCGCGCAGGCGGACCGCGGTCACGGGGTCGATGTACAGGTCGCGATACCCGTTTCCCGAAGAAGCGTGGCCCGATACTGGTCCTCGTCCACCGCGATCATCCCCTCCTTCTCCAGGAACTCGAAGGATGTTGCTCCACCAGCTTCCTCCATGCCCCGCAGGCTGGACTGGTGGGCGAAGAAGGTGGCGGAGAGAAGTCCATCAGCCCCTCCCAGGAGCGCACGGTCTCGGTGGCGATGGTGGCGAGCACATGGCTGCGCAGGACCGCCTCGTTGCCCAGCTTGGAGAAGATCTCCTCCGAGCTCGCCCAGCAGGTAGTTCTCGAGGAGCAGGCTGGCGTCGTCCTCGTTGCGCGCCACCAGGATGGCCTCGCCCTCGGTGTCGTAGCGCGGCCGGCCGGCCCGACCGCACATCTGCTTGATCTCCATCACCGGGATGGGGACGTTGCCGCCTTCCTCGTAGCGGTGCACCTCGCGGATGATGACCCGACGTGCTGGCAGGTTGATGCCCGCCGCCAAGGTGGGGGTGGCGATGATGCACCTTGATGCGCCCTTTCTTGAAGTTCGACTCGATGAAGCGCCGCTGCTCGTTGGTCAGGCCCGGCGTTATGGAAGGCGATCCCGCGCTTCACGCAGGACCGGAGGTGCGTGCCGACGGAGGTGTGCTCCTCCGTCCCATCCATCTGCGCCAGTCTCCTCATCGCTGATGTCCTTGTCGAGGAAAGGTCCTTCATCAGTTTGGCGTACTTGACCGCCAGCGACTCGGTGGATTTGCGGGTGTTGACGAAGACCAGGCACTGCCCCCCTCCCTGGATGCGAGTCCTTGATCAGGCTCCATACCGGGTCCACATCGTACGTCACCTTCCGCTTGCTGTTGTCGGTGAAGCGCACCACCCCGTCGAGATAGACGCCCTCCTTCAGCTTGATCGGCCTCCATTCCGAGGAGATGTGCTCCGCCTGCAACCAGTCCGCCATCTCCCTGGAGTTGTTGACCGTGGCGGAGAGGGCGATGACCTGGAGGTCGGGATTGAACGCGGGAACTTGGTCAGCGTGATCTCCAGGGTCGGCCCCCGTCCCGGGTCGTTGATGAGGTGCACCTCGTCGGCGACGACCAGCGATATCTGGTCGAACCATTCCGACCTGATGCCGGAGCAGGGAGTCCGCCTTCTCCGACGTGGCCACGATGATGTCGTACTTGCTCAGCCGGGTGTCCGGGGAGTCGAAGTCCCCCACCGAGACGCCCACCCTCATGCCCAGGGGCTCGAACTTGCTACAGGTCGTCGTACTTCTCCGCCGCCAGCGCCCGCAACGGTACGATGTACAGCACCTTCCCGCCGCGCTCCAGGACGTGCTTCGGTCGCTGCCAGGTAGGCTATCAGGGACTTGCCGGAGGCGGTCGGCACGGCGAGGACGAGGTTCTTGCCCGCCAAGGCCGGAGGCATGGCCTTCTCCTGCGGGGGATAGAGCGTCTCGATGCCGTCCTGCCTCAGGATCTCGGCCACCCCTTCAGGCAGTGGCAGGTCCTCGAACCCTCATGCTCACGCCGGGCGCGATGCACGGGCGGGAATATAGGGTTGTCCCTCGCAGCGTCCCTCGCTCGCTAGCCTTCCCCTTCGGCCCCTTGGGCGATGGTCGGCATATGTCAATTGAAAATAGTATGCTGGCTCGTTCACCGGCCGCTGATTTTCAGGAATAGCTTTATCTAGCTGCGGTTGTATGGGATGAATTAGGTCTCTGAATATAAGAGTAGGAATGTTCTATGGTTGACAGATTGCCCGAAGGAGGCGGCGATGATGCAGGACGTGGACACCTGGATCGAGACGCAGAGGCTTCAACACCACGGCGGACATCAAGATCCCGGACAAGCTAGCCGACCAGGTCATCGGTCAGGATTCTGCCGTAGAGGTGGTCAAGAAGGCCGCCGAGCAGAAGCGCCATGTCATGCTCATCGGTGAGCCCGGTACCGGGAAGTCCATGCTGGCCAAGTCCATGACCGAGTATCTGCCCAAGAGCGAGCTGCAGGATGTCATCGCCTATCACAACCCGGAGGACTCCAACGAGCCGAAGATCCGCATCGTCCCGGCCGGCAAGGGCAAGGAGATCGTCGAACGCGCAGAAGAAGGAGGCGATGCAGCGCAAGCAGCAGCGCACCTCCATGGTCACCATGATCGTCTTCTGATGGTGGTGGTCCTGACCGTGGTGCTCTACTATCCAGCCAGATGCCGACGCGACACATCATCCTGTTGGTCGGTATCGTCGCGGCGGCTATGATATTCTTCGCCATGCGCTACACTGGCCAGAGGCAAGAGAACTACATGGTGCCCAAGCTGCTGGTGACCCATGAGGACACCGACATCGCCGCCGTTCATCGACGCCACCGGCGCCCATGCCGGCGCACTGCTGGGCGACGTGAAGCACGACCCGTTCCAGAGCGGAGGGCTGGAGACCCCGGCCCACGAGCGGCTGGAGGTCGGAGCCATCCACAAGGCCTCCAAGGGCGTGCTGTTCATCGACGAGATCAACATGCTGCGGATCGAGTCGCAGCAGTCGTTGCTGACCGCATTGCAGGAGGGCAAGTTCTCCATCACCGGTCAGAGCGAGCGCTCCTCCGGTGCCATGGTCAAGTCCGAGGCCGTCCCCTGCGACTTCATCCTGGTATGCGCAGGCAACCTCGACGCCATGCAGGGCATGCACCCGGCGCTCCGGTCCCGTATCCGCGGCTACGGTTACGAGGTGTTCATGCGCTCGACCATGGACGACACCGCCGAGAACCGCGAGAAGCTGGTACGCTTCGTGGCCCAGGAAGTGGCCAAGGACAAGAAGATCCCCCACTTCGACCGCAAGGCCGTCGGGGAGATCGTCAAGGAGGCACAGCGCCGCGCCGGCCGGCAAGGGCCAGCTGACCCTGCGGCTGCGTGAGCTGGGCGGCCTGGTCCGCGTCTCCGGGGACATCGCCCGGGAGAGAGAACGCCGCCGTGGTGACCCAGGAGCATGTGATCGACGGCCAAGAAGATCGCCCGCAGCCTGGAGCAGCAGATCGTCGACCGGTACATCGAGTCCCGGAAGGACTACCGCACCTTCGTCACCGAAGGCGACGAGGTCGGGCATCGTGAACGGCCTGGCCGCCCTGAACTCCGACTCCTCGATGTCCGAGCTGTCCGGCATCGTCCTGCCCATCGTGGCCGAGGTGACCCCGGCCCAGACCAAGAACGGCGGCACGCATCATCGCCACCGGCAAGCTGGGAGAGATCGCCAAGGAAGCGGTGCTCGAACGTCTCCGCCCTCATCAAGAAGTACACCGGCGAGGACATCTCCAACCACGACGTCCACGTGCAGTTCATCGGCACCTACGACGGCGTGGAGGGCGATTCCGCCTCCATATCCGTCGCCACGGCGGTCATCTCCGCGCTGGAGGACGTCCCGGTGGACCAGACCGTCGCCATGACCGGCTCGCTCAGCGTCCGCGGCCAGGTGCTGCCGGTCGGCGGCGTCACCGCCAAGATCGAGGCGGCGGCCGAGTCCGGGCATCAAGCGGGTGCTCATCCCCCGGGCCAACCTGAAGGACGTCGTGCTCGAGAGAGCGCTACGTCGGCAAGATCGAGATCATCCCGGTGAGCAACGATGCGCGAGGTGCTGGAGAACGCGCTCATCGGCGGCATCAAGAAGGACAGCCTGCTGAAGAAGCTGGCCGACCTGGTGGAGAAGTTCGCGCCGACCCCCGCCAAGGTCCCCATCTGCTGAAAACCACTTCCATTCTTTCCATTATTTTCCGATATTATTTCTATCCGCCGTCTCCATCTATCATGCCGATCAGATGAAGGCCAAGAAGCCGGCGACTGTCTGCTCATAGGCCGGTTCCAGCCATTCCACAAGGGGCATCTCGAGGTGGTCAAGACCATCGCCAAGGAATGCGACTGACATCATCATCGGCATCGGCAGCGCCCAGTACTCCCACACCTGCGAGAACCCCTTCACCGCGGGCGAGCGGCACCTCATGATCTCGCGGGCGTTGCAGGAGGAGGGCATCGGCAACTTCTTCCTCGTGCCCATCGTGGACATCAACCGCTATGCGATCTGGGTCTCCCACGTGGTGTCCATGGTCCCGCCCGTTCCGCGCGGTGTACACCAACAACGGACTCACCAGACGCCTGTTCAACGAGGCCGGCTACGAGGTCTCCTCCTCGCCCATGTTCAATCGGGAGCAGTACTCCGGTACGGAGATCCGCCGGCGCATCGCCTCCAACGACAGACTGGGAGCACCTGGTGCCCAAGGCCGTGGCCAGCGTGATCGAGGAGATCGATGGCGTCAGCCGGCTTATGGACCTGGCCCCGAGCCAGAGGAGGGAGGTGGATGAATCCGGAGCAGGAATTGGGGAAGATGCTTAAGGCAGAGGCAGAAGACCATCTCCGTGGCCGAGTCGATGACCGGCGGACTGGTGGGGGACATCATAACCAATGTGCCCGGTTCCTCGAAGTACTTCGAGGGCGGGATCGTCACCTATTCCGACCTATCCAAACAGGAGCTCCTAGGCGTTCGGCCGGAGACCTTGCGCATCTATGGGGCGGTGAGCGAGCAGTGCGCCCTGGAGATGGCCGCCGGTGTCCGCGAGCGTCTCCACACCCATGTCGGCATATCGCTGACAGGCATAGCCGGACCTTCCGGGGCCACCTTCGGCAAGCCGGTCGGCCTGGTCATTTTCGGCTATGATGACGGCAGGGTGCGCATGACCGACCACAAGACCTTCGCCGGAGAACGGGAGGAGATCAAGCTGGCGGCGGCGGAGCACCTCATCACCATGACCTTGGAGCTGTTGCACGAGGAGTGAGATCGCAGACCTCCTCTGAAAAGTTCTTTATTGTCGAAGAGCGATAAAACCCTGCACGGGGTTATGGGATGGGTGCCTCACTTAAACGTATACCGACAGGTGTCTCTGATTTCGACACCATCGTCAAAGGAGGCATGCCGCTCGGTTCGGTGGTCCTCCTCCTGGGCGACCTGGGTGCGGGGCAGAACGAGTACGCCTATCACCTCGGCGGCCAAGCTGAGCCTCGTGAGGGAGAACCCCGAGAGCGCGCGAGTTCTTCCTCGGCACCAGCGTCGGGACAGGCACATGCCGGAGCGGATCTTCTACATCACCTTCTCCCGTTCCAAGGAGGACATCCTGGAGGAGATCACGGATGTCCTTCAACGAGGACTTCTACGACTCCTTCAAGCGCAACGTCATCTTCAAGGACTTCTCCGACAAGTACTTCCGCCAGACCCTGGTGCCACGCAGCTGGGCCGGGGACGGCGCCTCCGCCCTGTTCTCCAACAACGGGGACGAGGGCCTGCTGGAGAGCCTGGTCAACTGCCTGGACGAGAACGCCAAGGACAGCATGGTGGTCATCGATTCGCTGACCGACCTGGCTGCTCAGCACCAAGATCGAGATCACCGACCTGGTGGCGGTGCTGAGGGGCATGCAGCGGGTCACCAAGCGCTGGGACGGCGTGGTCTACCTCATCCTCACCAAGGACATCGTGGACGAGAGGATGCAGCGCATGATCATGGACTCGGTGGACGGCGCCCTGGTGTTCGAGTGGAGCAAGTTTGCCATATCGTCTCGGCGGCAGCGCTACCTGTACGTGGAGAAGTTCATGAGCATGCTGCCGCACCTGGATAAGGAACGGATCGCCCGCTTCGCCACGATGGTGACGGCGAGAGCGGGCTGGTGGTCATCGATACGGAAAGGATCGTGTGATTAACATGGACAGGGTGAAGACGGGGATCGAGGGGCTGGACGACATGCTGGAGGGCGGCGTGCCGAAGTCCCATACCTTGGTGGTCATGGGCTCGTTCGGTACGGGGAAGACCACCTTGGGGCTGCAGTTCCTCAACCAGGGCCTGGCCTAGGGGGAGAAGGGCATCTACATCTCGCTGGAGGAGGACCAGGACTCCATCATGGAGGACGCCCGGTCCCATGGCTGGGAGCTCAAGCCGTTCATCGACTCGAAGCAGCTGACCGTCGTGAAGCTCGAGCCGACCGATGCCAAGACCACCGTGCAGCGCATCAAGAGCGAGCTGCCCGAGTTCATCAAGCATTCGGGGCCTCGCGCATCGTGGTCGATTCGGTCTCGCTGCTGAACATGCTCTTCGAGAACGAGCACGAGCGCAGGGCCAACCTGTTCAACCTGTCCCAGATGATCAAGAGGACCGGGGCCACCTGCCTCATGACCGCCGAGGTCAAGGACGAGAACCCGCTCTGCTCCCGGGACGGTCTGGTGGAATATGTGGCCGACGGCGTCATCTCGCTGCGTTACGTGGAGCGCCTGGAGAAGTCGGAGCTGCAGCTGTCGGTGCGGATAATCAAGATGCGCCGCACCAACCACTCCCGCAAGATCACGCCCTACCAGATCACGTCCAAGGGCATCGTGGTCCATGAGGGGTCGGAGATCAACTGAGCGCTCCCGAAAAAGAATATTAGGGCGCGGGGATATGCCGCCTCGGTGCCTCAATGAAGCTGTACCGCGTCGGCAAGGTCAAGAAGGTCTGGGAGGTGGACGACGACTCCTTGGAGTTCGAGTTCACGGACAACATCTCCGTATTTGACAAGATCATCCCCACCGAGATCCCTTTCAAGGGAGAGACGCTGTGCCGGACATCGGCCTACTGGCTGAAGCTTTGCGAGGAGCAGGGCATACGCACCGACTTCAAGCGCCTCAACGGACCGAACCGCATGCTGGTCAAGCGCGTCGATGTCATACCCGAATATGACCGGCTGAACCGCACCACCACCAATTTCCTGATCCCTCTGGAGTTCATCTGCCGTCACTATAACGCCGGGTCCTTGAACGACCGGGTCAAGGAAGGCGAGGTGGACGTCACCAAGTTAGGCTACGCCGCCGGACACTCCCCAGCCTATGGGGAGAAGCTTCCCCGGCCCTTCTTCGAGACCACCACCAAGCTGGAGAAGGTGGACCGGAACCTCACCGACGAGGAGGCCTTACAGATATCCAGCCTCAGCACCGAGGAGTACCATCACGTCTTCGAGGTCATCGGGCGGATCGATGACATCATCGCCAAGGAGGTCGGGCAGCGCGGCCTGATCCATGTGGACGGCAAGAAGGAGTTCGCCTACGACGAGAGGAGGCGCTTGATGATAGTCGACACCTTCGGCACCGCGGACGAGGACCGCTGGTGGGACCAGGCCATGTACGACCAGGGCAAGTGCTTGGAGCTCTCCAAGGAGTTCGTGCGGCAGTACTATCGGGACATCGGCTACCACGAGCAGCTGAGCCAGGCCCGAAAGCACAAGGAGCCCGAGCCGGACATCCCGCCACTGCCCCAGGCCAAGGTGGAAGAGGTCAGCCAGCTCTACATCGGCATGTACGAGAAGCTCACCGGGCTCAAGTTCTGATCACAGATATCCGCCTAAGGGCTGGGCCGGCCCGTAGGTGGAGGTTTCGGGCATGACCCGGGGGCGGCCGATGTGCTCCAGTCTCAACCGTTCATCGTACGAATAGACCAGGTAGTAGAAGAGCCACTGATGGTTGAGCTCCAGCAGCCGAATGCGGGCGGCCATGGCCACCTCCTTGGGGGCGAGGACCACCAATCGGACCTTGTTCCGCAGGGCGGTCTCATACTCCCAAAGGCGCTTCTTCGAACCCCAGGAATCGACCGTCTCCACGAACTCCAAGCCGATGAGATATCTTCCGTCCAGGACCTTGATGACGCCCCTCCCTTCCTGGTCGAGGTAGAATTTGGCCTCGGCCAGGGGGAAGATACGATGGAACTCCTCCAGGGAACGTTCCATGCGCATCGCCGCGACCTGCTCCACCAGCTCGGCCATGGCACGTCGATTGAACTGCGAAGTTAATAAAATATCCGAAAGGACCGCCGTAAGAAGATTATTCTCCCAGCAATCCGTTCGTTCCCATATGGGTACCAGGCCTGCTTGGCAGGAGGTGAGGAAGGTCATCCAATGGCAGATCGACCCCATAGTGCGGTTGGAGGCCATCCCTCTGGGGCGATCGGAGGGCAGGGTGCTCGCCGAGGACCTGGTGCAAACGTCCTGCCTTCCGCAACTGGGCAAGGGGCTGACCATAGGGTCGGAACATGTCCGGGCCATGGAATGTCTCGGGGCGGATGAGGTCCTGGTCTATAGCCAACCCAAGGCATTGATGGTGGAAGGGCCGGAGGGCGATGACCGCTCCCCAGACCTCTCGCGACTGGCCAGGTATGTCGCAAGGTTCGGGGCGGTCCCGCTGCTGGAGAGGTGCGGGATGGAGTCCCAGGCGGACACGGTCCGCGGGAACATCGGCGCGGACCTGGTCCTGGTCCGAGGACCAGATCTGGGCACGACATCCTATTGTCGGGAAAAAGGCAGGTCGCTGTTCGAGGGCATCGCATTGACGCCAGGGGGCGGTACGTCCCTTTATCTGATCGACGACACGCCGGTCATGCTGCTGCCTTCCCACGGCCAGGAACTCCTGGCGGCCGAACTGCTGCCGCTTCAGACCTTGGTCCGGCAGATGTCGCGAAAGGACGACTCGGTACCGTTCCGTGGCACCATGTCCGATGCCGATATCGTCCCGACCTGACCGTGACGAGGTCAAGTTCCTGAGGGCAGAGGCGGACGGGACCATGACCGTGATACGATGCCGCCGCCGGCCTATCGGATGCTTGTCACTATTTCCTCGTCATGCCTGCCGGCTCACCAACTTTGAGGCCCGGCGACCAAGCCGTCTGCTGGCCTTGCTAATCGAAGGCCACTTCCACCAATCTCATGCCCTCTGGGCAGTCGATGTCATGGAAGACCTTGCCGATCCGCCCCTTCATGCCTTTGTCCAGGCCGACCGGATGGCACAATCGGTACTTGGTGCAGCCGAGGTTGCGGCAGCGGATCTCCTCAAGGGTGACGGTGGAACCCTCCAAGGCGGCCTTCTTCGAGACCGCCCCCCGGAACGAGACCTTCTCCACCTCGACCACACGAACGCCGTCCTCGTGGATCTTGCATTCGTGGTGCACGTCCCGTTTCGCCTTGATGCGGTACTTCCCACCGCGTCAAGGTTGAAGCAGACCGCCTTGAGCTTGCACTCCCTGCATTCGGTCAAGGGGCCGCGGTATACGAACACCACGCCTTCCTTGGCCTGTCTCTCGCCTATCAGTGTGACTATGACCATCTATCCCTTCCGCCCCGAGCCCTCAGATGACCTGAGTGATCGTGGCTATCTTCTCTGCCGCCTCAGCCGTCAGCCCCATGCCCAGGATCGTGAACCGGTCCTTTCGGATCTTGTGGGCCGTGACCAAGGCCTGTATCACCTGCTCTTTGGTGATGCCCATATCCCGTGCGGAGGTGGGCGCACCGATGCGGAGCAAGGCATTCCTTATACGGTGCCAATCCCCGCCGTGAAGGTACATCATCATGATGCAACCGACGCCGCACTGCTCGCCGTGCAGCGCCTTCCCTGGCGCGATAAGGTCCAACGCGTGGGAGAACATATGTTCCGACCCGCTCGTCGGCCTCGAGCTACCCGCCACGCTCATCGATATGCCAGAGATTATTATGGGGCGTATGGCGATCCACACGCTCTCCTCCAATCCCGGCCTGATGAGGTCGGCGCTCTCTATAATGGTCTCAGCCGTATAGCTCGCCAGGGAGTAGGCGGAACGGCTGAAGCTCTCATTGCGCAGGCGCTTGGCGAACTCCCAGTCCATCAGCGCCGTTGAGTTGGAGATGACGTCCGCGCAGCCAGAGGCCAGCAGACGGTATGGTGATTGGACGATGACGGCGGTGTCTGCGACCACGCCCAACGGGACCTTGGCGTCCATCGACACCGGTCCTTTGTTGTTGCGGATCGAGGCCCGCCCGGAGGCGATGCCATCGTGCGAGGCGGAGGTCGGGACGGACAGGAACTCCAGACCGAGCTCCTTGGCGGTCATCTTGGCCAGGTCGATCTTGCTCCCGCCGCCCACTCCGAGGAGGAAGTCCGCCTTCGCTTCCCGGGTGGCCTCCACCACCTTCTTGAGGTTCTCATCCGAAGCCTCGGTCACGAGCACTGTTGCACATCGTAACCGTTCTTGCGCATAGCATCCTCTATGACCTCCCCCGCGGCCTTCTGGGTCCTCTCCCCGGCGACGATCATCGCCGTGCCGGTGAGAGCGAACTCCTTGCAGACCTTGGGGACCATCTCAATGACGCCGTGGCCCGCAAGAACTTGTCGAGGAAAAACCATGGAGCGAGCCTTGGTGAAGTCGCCTTCTTCCATCCAAGCACCGTTAATGCCTCAATATAAGGCTACTCGTTCATGAAGTTATCGGTAAAGCGTCATTCCCAGCAAGATACTGGCATGAGCATTGATGTTCGTTTTTTTTAAGAATAAGGCGCTCGGGCGGGTGGCCCAAGGTGGAACTTGGATCTTATAGGAGGAGAATAGGGGAAAGGCCCCCGATCCCGAGCGCTTGCAGCGAGCAAAGCAACAACTAATATTTGAACGATTTGATTCTTATAATAATCAATTCTCGAATATTCTTCAATAATCATATGAAATATTAGTGATATATGGATGTTGAAATTAATATTTTATAAATTTAAAATTGAGATTCCTATCATACAGCTCTTTTTTTTCATAATTTCCCCATCACCACCCGGGGACAGGATCACATGATGGGCGAAGACCTATGATTATCGAAACCGGCAACCCGCCCAAGATGCTAGATATATATGGTTCCGGGATAGAGAAAGACGTCTACTGGAAGTATGGAGATCGGATGAGAGGAAGGACATCGGACCAGGGATTCCCCCTGGAAGGAGGGGAGATCGTTTGTATCGCGGACCTTGATGACAACATCATCAGTGCCAACCCCTTCACCTTCAGATTGTTGCGTCAATCCAGCCATCCTAGGAAGATCGAAGGGTTGTTGGAGCTCATCCACCAGGAGTCCTCGCTTGACTTCGAGGACCGAGTCCGTCAAGTGCTATCCGGCGAGCTCGATTCTGACACCATCAAGGTCCCCATGCATCTGCCAGAGGGCGACATCTATTACCTGCTCACCCTCAGCCCGGTCAACGATCGCGAGGAGATCACTGGTGTGGCCGTGATCGGCCATCCCGAGGGGGAGGCGGTACCTATTCCCAAAGGGCAGCCGGTGCCTTTGAGCGCCGACCTGCTGGCCAGCCTGAACATAATGCTGGTCTATGTGAATCCCGCCGGCATCATCGTCCATGTGAACCGTGCCTTCGAGAACCTGATGGGTTACACCATGGACGAGATACGGGGCAGGCAGCTCGGCACCCTGACCACCATGGACGCGACCGCGATGCAACGCATGCGCGATGCCGGCCGGGACATGCGTTCCGGTGAGGTCCTGTCAGTGGATGTCGATCTCAGGACCAGGGAGGGCAAGATAATCCATTCCCAATGGCGGGCCATGTCGGTCCGCGACGAGGACGGTAGGCTGATAGGGCGTGATCGCCCTGGCCCAGGACCCCAATGCCGCCCGGGTGCTGGAGGTCCAGGTCAGCGAGCTTTCCAGTCAGATCGAGACCCTGTCCGTGTCGGCGGCCGAGATGGAATCGGCCCTGGACCCGGACGAGGTCATGGAGCAGATGATATCGCGCATGATGGCCGCCATACACATGCAGCTGGCGGTCATCCGGATGGCGGACGACCCAGGCCAACAACAGGTCTTCTATAAAGGTCTGGATTTCCAAGAGGCGCGCAACATCCTCGATGTGGAGGTCGAGGAAATGATCCTCTCCGACTGGATAGACGCCCGGGGGATCTACATCTGCCCGGACCGCGAGCTGGACCCATTCTTCTCAAAGATATATGGCATGCCCCGCAGCTTCATACTTGCCAGCATCGGGCTCAGAGGTTTCCCTCTCGGGCTGGCGCTGTTCGGTTCCCCCGCCAAGGACAAGGACCTGGAGCGCAAGGCGCCGGTCCTTCAGACCTTCCTGCACCAGATCGCGATGCAGAAGCGGGACGAGATCACGCACGAGGACGTGGCCCACCGCAACGTGGAGCTTCAGACCCTATACGAGACCTCGAAGATGCTCTCGTCCACCATCGAGCATAAGATCGTGCTCGAGCTCATATTGGAAAAATCGATGGAACTGGTTCGGTCGGACAACTGTCTCATATTCGAACTGGACAAGAAGGTCAGGAAACTACGTTGCGTCGCCTCCAAGACCAAGGACGGCGTGAGCGCCGAGGGGTTGGAGATAGCCATAGGAGAGGGCATTTCCGGCCTGGTGGCGCAGCACCGCGAGGGCATGCTCATCGAGCGGGCGGACATGGACGGAAGGTCGATATTATTGGACGGCACCCCGGACGAGCCCTCGAGCATCATCAGCGTCCCTCTCAACATCGGTGACGAGATCTTCGGCGTGATGACACTGGAGAAGACCCCCGGGGTCCCCTTCAACACCAGTGAGTACCGCCTGGTGGAGATGTTCTCCATCCAGGCCGCCTTCGCGCTCAAGAACGCAGGCATGTACAAGAGCATGGAGGACAACATGGCCATGCAGCAGATGTACAACGTCCTTCTCACCCACGATGTGGCCAATTACAATGTCCCCATCCATGGTTTCCTGGAGCTGCTGGTCAAGGACCCCAAGTTGGACGACAGGCAGCGCCGCTACGTGCGTTCCGCCTTGGTCCAGGCGGAGAACATATCCAGCTTGATCGCCAGCGTGCGAAAGCTTTGGTGGCTGCGCACGACCGACCAGGAGCTCGACCTCGGCCCCATCAACCTCACCCCCTTCGTAAGGGAATGCATCGACAGCTTGCACATGAGCAGCCTGTTCAACGCCATTGAGATCAAGGGCAGATTCGAGAGCGAGCAGGCCTTCGTGCTGGCGGATGTCTTCGTCAAGGACATCCTCTACAATCTCATCAGCAACGCCTGCAAGTACGGCGACATGCGCCCGGTGGAGGTGGAGCTATATGCCTGGGAGGAGAACGGCAAGGACTATTGGCGCTTGGATGTCAAGGACCAGGGCAAAGGCATCCCCGACGAGAGGAAGTCCGCGCTCTTCAAACGCTTCGATCGCCTGGATTCCGTGACCGCGGCCGAGGGCCATGGGCTGGGGCTCAGCGTGGTGAAGGCCTTCTGCGACCGGTACTCCGGCCGCGTCTGGGCCGAGAACCGGGTCCCAGGCGATTGGTCCAAGGGATCGGTGTTTTGTGTCATTTTACCGCGAACCAGGAACCAACCTTCATAAAGGGCAGAGGTAGATACAAGGGCAGGGAGTGGCGAAGCATGGATGAGACGATGGAGAGGGTCAGGGTCTTGATGGTGGAGGACAACCAGGACCACCTGGACCTATGCCGTGAGTACCTTTCTGACGACATGTTCTTCCTGGACGCGGCCTTGGACGGGCGCGAGGCCTTGGACAAGGTCAAGAACAACCAGTATGACATCATCGTCCTTGATTACCGCCTCCCAGACACGACCGGTTCCGAGCTATTGCGCCGCATCAGGGCAATGAACAAGGAGACCCCGATCATATTCGTCACCGCCATGGACGACCCGGACATCAGCTTCCAGGTCATGCAGGATGGCGCCTCCGATTACATACCCAAATCGTTCCAATACTATGAGCGTCTGCGGGACCGCATCCTGGACAATCTGGGCATCGAGGTCGTGGAGGAGGACATCCCTCCGAACCGGCCGGCGTGAAGGGGTGCTCGACCATGGTACTGGTCCTCGGCATCAATGGGAGCCCGAGGAAGGACGGCAACAGCGGTACACTTCTGGATGAGGCGTTGCGCTCGGCCTCTGAGTGCGGCGCGGACATCATTCGCATCGACGTTTCGGACCTGGACATCTCCGGGTGCCGCTCCTGTTGGAGCTTGCGAGGAGAGCGGGGAATGCGTGGTTGAGGATGACATGACCAAGGTATATGAGGTCCTGCTGAGGGCGGACGCCTTGATCGTGGTCTCCCCGGTCTACTTCTCTGGACCCACTGGTCAGCTCAAGCAGCTCATCGACCGGTGCAACTGCCTGTGGAACCGCAAGCTGCCCTCCGCCAAGAAGGGCGCATTGATGGTCGTGGCGGCGGACCCCGAACAGAACTTCCGACCTATAATCACGGAGCTACGGTCGTTCATGAACTCGGTGGGCTACCCATGCCAGGAAGAGCTCCTCGTGCCGGGGGTGTTCCGCAAGGGCGAGGTCATCGCAGACCGGAACGCCATGCGCATGGCGATGGAGATCGGGGCCAGGCTGGCCTCAGGCTGAGTCTCCCCCCGGTTGGGCGCAGAGGAGGGCGTCAAGTTCCGCCACCTTCTTCATTATGCGATCGAAGGTGGTGGCCACCAGCAGAACGGCGAAGCCCAGGCCGAGCATGTAGGCGAACTGGGAACCCGACACCTGACCTACGATGGCGAAGAAGTTGAATGAGGCGTGCAGCAACACCGCCAGACCATAATAGGGGAGCCAGCTGACCTTTTGCCCCTTCGCCCTCATCACCATCTTCCTGGAGATCCCGAAACCTGAGATGGCGCTGGCGCTGGCATGCAGCAGCGTTGACGTCAAGGCTCTCAGCACGGCCGTGCCCACGAAAACGTCCAGACCGACGGAGATGGCGTTGGCCCCATAGAGCACGTTCTCCACCGCGGCGAAGCCCAACCCGACCGCCGCCCCGTACACCAGGCCGTTCTTTAGCTCTGCCAGACGACCCCGGAAGAGCATGATGCCCCAGGCCTTGGTCAGCTCCTCCACCAACGGGGCCATGACGCAGGCCATCAAGATCAATTGGAAAGAAGGGTCCCCCGGATCGAGGTTCCAGAAAGGCCTGGATAGCGCTCCGCCCTCGCCGAAGAGGAGGGTGACCAGCGCCGATTCCATCACGAACGCCAGTCCCAAGGAGAAGGTCCCGCCCACTACGAAGGCGGACAGGAGGGGGCGCAGCTGGTCCCGGTCGCACAGCTCCTTGCTCCGCACCCATAGCACATAGATGATAGGCGGCACTATGGCCGCCAATAGCACCACCAGGATCTCCCCCGCCGATAAGGCCAACTTCCTCTCCCTTGGTGATGATTTGTGGGGGCTCTAGATAACAGTTGCTTAGCCAGGTTGGTATGCCCCATACCTGGTACGGAGCTGCCGATGCACGCCTTCCTGGTCCAGGCGCCTCACCTTGGTCCATATCAAGATGAAGAGGGCCACGTCCATTATTATGATGAGGAGCACGCTTCCCACGACCATGGCGTCGCCGCCCCCGAACACCTCGGAGCTGGAGGCCATGAAGTTAGACAGTGCATGGAGGAACACTGCCACCAGATAGTACGGCAACCAGGCCAACGGTCTCTCGATGGGGCGGAGGATCTCGCAACGGGCCAGACCATAACCGGTGATGGCGGTGTAGCTTGCATGTCCTAGAGCCGCCGAGACGACGCGCAACCCAAGCAGAATCAGGGCGGATTCCAGGCCCTCGCTCGTGAGCTGTTCGAAACCATAGAGCACGTTCTCCACCGCGGCGAAGCCCAACCCGATGCAGGCCCCGTAGATCAGTCCGCTCTCCAGTCCGGTGAAGCGCTTCCTGAAGAACATCACGCCCACCCCTTTGGTGAGCTCCTCGGCGATGGGCGCCACCAGCACGGCGGCCCAGATGGTCGACTCATCCTCCGTCCCCCCCACGATGACAATGACCACGATGATGGGGATGAGCATCATGAAGCTGAGGACCAATGCGGCCACTATGGAGAAGGTGGAACCGACCCCCAGCGCCTTGAGAAGATCGATGACCTTCTCACGATGCGACCGGCTAGCCTGCCTTATCAGTAAAAGGTAGAGGATGGAGGCGCCAAAAGCGCCCGCTATCAGCAAGGCCAGTCCGAACAGGTCGACTTCCATCTGAAACGTTCAAGGCATTGGTCTCATGATATTAACAATTAATCGCACTGAATGGCCTCTCCAGATAATCTCGAGCGCCAACGGTTCATCCGTCCATCTTGGACAGGACCTCCGGTCCGAACGGGTCGAGCAGCGCCCCGCCCGCCCCCATCTCCAACAAGAGTTCCCGATCGGCCAACCTCACGCCCCCACCTATCAGTGGCGTCTCGGCATATGTGCACATGTTGCCCGCCCAATAGCGGTCCGGTCCCTGGCCCCGACCGATCCGTCTTAGGTCAAGGAAGGCGATCTTCCGATAGCCCATCGACCGCAAGGTCATCGGCCACCTTCCTCGGGTCGGTCTCTGGTTCCCTTTGACGACGCCACACCACATCAGGCGCACAGCAGATGCAGGGGACCACCCGGTCCGAGAGGTCGATGGCCTTGCGGAAATGCTCAAGCGAGGAGGTCCCAATGGTGCAGACCAGCATGTGGTCCGCCCCCATGAGGAAGGCGTCGAACACGTCCTGTTCGCCGCGCAGACCGATGTCAAGCCATATCTGGTTCTTCCGCTTCATGGCCCGCCTCATGCCCTCGATGTCGGCCTCCCCCTCGTTTATGCCGTCCAGGTCGAGGAAGGCGGCCTCCTTGCTGCCATAGACCTCCTTGGTGATCTTCTGCCAATACGGCCCTAGCAGCGCCTTTCGCCCCACGGTTTGGAAGGACCCCTCCTCCCAGACCACCTCGGTCACCCTGGTCACGGGTCGCGAGGTCTCGCCGTTCATGCGCATGAACCTTCTGCCCCCGGTTTCGAGGGGGAGGAGGGGCACCAGGACGAACTCCGGACCGCTCTCCAATGAAGGCGCACTCCTTTCCGAAACGAAGCGCTGATAGTCCTCCACGGTGGCGAACTCCATGGGCACGCGCTATCTTGCCGCAGTTGAAGCACTTGAAGCTACCATCATCGTTGTCCAGGTGGGCCATCGGCCCTCCGACCAGGGTCATCTCCTCCAGGTCGGTGCTGTAGCAATGGGGGCATACCTTGAAACCTATGTCTTTCTCGTCCATCGTAACGTCCCCTGAGCGGAGAAACTAGGTTATATGGTTATCCGACGCCCCGTTCAGGGCTGAGGACAGGACGTCGCTCCCTTCTCGCCCTCGGGGTGCACATCGTTCTCGTAGTCCAGCCCATGTCCTGGGCGCATCACCAAGGCCACAACGAAACCGATCAAGGAGAATGCCATGCCAGCGATCCAGGCCCACACATAGCCTTGGTCCGAGGTGAGCTCAACGATGACGCTCGGCGGAGCCCCCGGAGGGTTATAGGCGACCAAGTAGCCTGCCATGATGACCGAGGCCAGGACCGGACCGATCGAACCGCCTACGATGCGGAACAAGGTGTTCATGCCCGAGGCGATCCCGAAGTCCCGCTGGGGGGAGGCCATGGCCACCACGTTGATGAGGGAGACCATGGAGAACCCCAGACCTATGCCCATCACGAACATGGCCACCATGATCTCGTTCACATTGGAGTGGAACAGGATGACCAACAGATAGCCGATGGCGATGAAGAGCAGACCGGTGGCCAGGATCCTGTCCGCGCCCAACCTCTTGGACCATTTCCCGGCCAAGGGGGCGAAGATCAATTGGGCGATGGCGCTGGGGAACAGGTACACGCCCACATCGAAAGCGCTCTCGACCCCTAGTCCCCCCACCGCCTCCGGCGACATCAGGAAGAAAGGCAGCGTCTGGAAGATGAGGAACATGCTTATGCCCACGAAGAACCCGCATATGTTCGCTCCAGCTATGCCCCGGTTGGCCATGAGCCTCAGGGAGACGATGGGGTCGGTGGTCCTCCTCTCCCAGAGGACGAAACCGATCAGCAATGACGCGGAAAGGGCGAAGAGCCCGACGACGCCTATGCTGGTCCAGCCCCATTCATCGCCCTGGGTCAGGCCGAGCAGGAGGCAGAAGACCCCGAGTCCCAGGAGGGCCGCCCCGGCCACGTCGATCTTGCATTTGATGGTCGTGTCCGTCGTCTTGATCGACGAAGTAGACCACCACGGTGAGAAGGGACATGAGAGGCCAGACGATGTCGAACGCCGTGCGCCAATCGAAATATTCCACGATGAGGCCACCAGCGAGCAGGCCGATGCTCACCCCGACGGAGAACATGGCGCTCACCACTCCGATGGCCACGGGGATGAGGCGCTTGGGGAAATTGTCCCTGATTATCCCGAAGGCCAGGGGGAACATGCCCATGCCGATCCCTTGCACCGCCCGGAAGGCGATGAGCATCACCATGGAGGTGGAGAAGGCGCAACCCATCAGACCGATGGTGTAGCCGATCATGGAGAGCATCATCACCTTCTTCTTCCCGTATATGTCGCCGAGTCGGCCCAGCAGTGGGGTGGCCACCGCACCGGTGAGAAGATAGGCGGAGAGCACCCATGAGACCCATTGCGACTCATCAGGGAACTCCATGGCGATGGTCGGCAAGGCCGGTACCAGCATGATCTCTATGAACATGACCATCATGGCGATGAAGGCCAATATGATGAGGATGACTCCAGGCCCCTTCAGGGTGAGCCTCTCCACTCCATTGCTAGAGTTCACGGGAACGGTCTCGGACATGTAAGTATGCCTCTACCTAGGCTGCCGCATGCCGAAATTCGATATTTAATCATTGTCTTTTCAGACCGCGTCGTCCTGAGGAACTGGATTCGATATATCACTTCGCTTATGAAGGTGTCCATACCGTGTGTACTACGATGTTTCGGCAACGGCTCTCGATGCAACGAATGGAATAAATACCAGCTGCTTGGTCGATTCCGACATAACTTTCTAACATCTACAATGGAGGAGAAACATAATGTCCGTTGGACCGAAGGAGCCCCGTGTGGGCGTTTTCATATGCAGATGCGGAGGTCAGATCGACCTCAGCATTGACACCGAACGACTGGCATCGTCCGCCCAAGAGGAGCAGGACGTGGTATTCACTCACACCCTGCCATATCTGTGCCACCCAGCCGGAATGGACGAGATCGCAGAACGGATCAAGGGCGAGGGTTTGGACCGGGTGGTGATAGCCGCCTGCTCGCCCCGCCTCTACCTGCAATCGTTCCAGGAGACCATCGAGGGAGCGGGATTGAACCGCCTCATGATCGACATGGCAAACATCAGGGAGCAAGTGGCCTGGGTACACTTCCGCGACAAGGAGGCCGCCACGAGGCAAGGCCGAGGACATGGTGGGCATGGCCATCGCCAAGGTGCGGAACCAGCTTCCCGACGAGCATGGCAACGTCTCCATCGTCAACAAGTCCCGTTGCGTCGGCTGTGGGGTGTGCGAGAGCGTCTGCAACGTCAACTCCATCACCATGGCTCCCGACCCGGCCTTCAATGACAAGCGCAAGGCGACGGTGAACCCGAAGGCATGCGTCGGTTGCGGCGCATGCGTCTCCGCATGCCCCACCGCGGCCATGGACCAGACGTTCTTCTCCAACCGACAGATATTGGCCCAGATAGAGAGGTCGCTCGCCAATAGGGACGAGGAGTCCGCCTTCCCACATATCCTGGTGTTCTCCTGCCATTGGTGCTCCTACTCCTCCGCCGACCAGGCCGGCCTGATGCGCATGGAACTGGACCCCCATTTCCGCACGGTGAGGACCATGTGCTCCGCCCGGGTCGACCCAGAGTGGGTACTGAAGGCCATCGGCTCCGGTGCGGACGGCATAATGATCCTGGCGGGCGTTCCCGGACGTTGCCATTATGAGATCGGGAACCTACGCACCCGGAAGCGGATGACCTTGCTGCAGATGGTGCTCAAGCAATACGGTTTCGACGAGAACCGCTTCCAAGTGAAATACGTCGACTCGGACCAACCTGACGTTTACGTGAGGACCGTGCAGGAGTTCATGGACAAGATCAAGCAGCTCGGCCCCAACCCCATCGAGGCCACGACCATCGTGGACCCGCAACGGGTCGAGCTCCCTTACCTCAAACTCTGAAAACCATTTAATTATTTTTTTATTTAAAAAAATATAAATCATGGAAAGGGTTTGGAAAGGACCGTCAGGCTTGGACCGGTTTCGTTGCCCCCACACCCCACTTCTGCGTCAGCAGGGAGACGACGATCAAGGTCAGGAAGCCTAGCGCTATGCTCACTATGCCCGGGTTGGTCAACGGGAAGATGTAGTTCGTGGGCATGAATGTGGGGCTGATCAATATCAGCAGCAGGGACGAGGAAAGCCCGACCGCGATGCTGGATATTATCCCCCATTCCGTGGCCCTCTTCCAGAAGAGCACTCCGATCAACGCCGGGATGTTGGCCGATGCCGCTATGGCGAACGCCAGACCTACCAGGTAGGCCACGTTCTGCTCCTTCCATCGCTATGCCTAGCAATATGGCCACCATTCCCACGCCGACCGCGGTGAGCTTCGATACCCGGAGCGCCGATTTCTCGGACTTCTTCTTGCCCAGTATCTCAGAGTAGATGTCGTGGGCGATCGCACCCGCCGCGGCCATGATCAGACCGGACACCGTCCCCAGGATGGTGGCGAAAGCTATCGACGAGATCACGGCGAAGAAGGTCTCCCCTCCGATGAAGTAGGCCAGCGTCGGCGCGGACAGGTTGGAGTCGTTCACGATGAACTCTCCCTGACCGGCGAAGTAGTTCGTCTCCCAGGCCGAGGAACAGTGTCAGGATGTAGAATACCCCGATACATATGATGGCCACCACTGTCGACTTCCTAGCATCGGACGGCTTCGGCACCGTGTAGTACCGGATGAGGATGTGCGGCAGCGCGGCCGTCCCCAGGATGAGCGCCAGCATCAGCGAGGCGAAGTCCCACGGGTCCTTGTACTTCGGACCCGGGGCCATGAACTCTTCCCCGGTGAACTGCGGCAACCCGTCTTCGGCGACACCGAACCGTTCTCGATGAAGTAGTTGATGAAGTCCAGGGGATCGAATCCAGCTACCACCAGCACTCCGATGGTGAGGGCCACGCCGGCGATGAGCAGCAGGAAGCCTTTGATGAACTGCACCCAAGTGGTCGATACCATTCCGGCCGTGGCCACGATGAGGACCACGATGAGCCCGACGATGACGACTCCCGCCCAGTAGGTCAGTCCGAGCAGAGGCTGGACGATCGAGCCGGCACCCACCATCTGCGGGATGAGGTAGAACACGCTCACTACCAGTGCTGATATCGCGGCCAGCCGCACCTTCTTGTTCTTGAACTTGGACATCAGGGCGTCGCCGAAGGTGTACTTGCCGATCTTCCTCAGCGGCTCGGCGATGAGGAACAGGGCGACGATCCATCCGCCCAGGAATCCGATGCCGTAGATGAAGCCGTCGTACCCGGAGAAGGCGATCAGGCCCGCCACTCCCAGGAACGAGGCGGCGCTGAGGTAGTCCCCAGCGAAGGCGATGCCGTTGACGAACCATTTCACGCCGCCGCCGGCGACGTAGAAATGCCCGGCCGTCCTGACCCGCCTCGAGACATAGACCGAGATGGCCAGGGTGATGAGCACGATCACGACGAACAGGGCGAACGCCAGAGGCTTGAAGTCATTGGTCAATGCTTCGGCCATGTTACAAGGCCTCCTGCTTTCCCGCGTACCAGTTGAACACCACGGCCATGATGATGGCGAGGATGATCACCGTCAGTCCGAGCACCATGCCGACGTTCAGTTTCCCGACCGCCTCGCTCATCACGCTCCGGTCGAAGCTGCCGAAGTACAGCAGCGTCCCATAGACCGCGATATAGATGGTGAACAGTACCAGACCCACCTTGAACTGCTTGCTCGAGGTGATGGTCTTGACCGTGATCTCCTTTGGTCGGGAGGCGATCTTCCTGGCCAATGCCAGGGCCTCCTTCCCTTGCGTCTCGGTGGGGTTGATGGCGACGACCTCGCAATGCGCCATTTTGGTCACCGCCCGAGCGACATCCCCAAGGTAGAGTTCAGTGATGCCGTGAGGTTTGGAGCAACCCATGACGATGGCCTCGACCTTGAACTCCTCCGCCACGCGGACGATGGTCCCTGCCACTGGCCCTTCTTGGGTGATCTCCTCGAACTCGACCCCTTTCTGTTTGGCCAGTTCCCTGGCGAACTTCATACCGTCGATGTCGGGGCAGCGTCTTAGGCCGACGTTCTCGGCAGTCTGCTCCACCTCCATCGTGGGGGTCATTTCCACCACGCTCAGGACGATAAGGGTGGCCTTCTCCGCCTTGGCCCTGTCGACAGCGATGATTGTGGCGGCCAAGGCCGGCAATGAGCTGTCAGTGGGCAATAGGATCCTCCTCATGAGGTCCACCCCTGTTCTCCCTGGTATGTCTCCAACTGGTTCGGAGCGGGACCGCAGGCCTTGATCGGCCTCAGTCCCGTCGCTGAACCGGTCGGTGACGGGGCGCTCCTTAGCGCCCTGACGTCGCTGCCAGTCCAGCTTCGCCTAGGACGTTTGCTTGGATGGGTTAGTTCATCCCGCATAAGGGAGGGCAGGCAAATTTCTATTACTTATAATTATACTATTTTTACTACGATAATTGACGAAATTATCAAGTATTTCTACTAATTTCGAATAATGATGGTTTGATTACTAAAAAACATACAAGGATAACGATTTTCAAAATCGTCTATCGACGTAGGGCTTGTCACCGTGTGTCAAGGTCGAATGAGAACGACACATTACCCAGATGATCGGTGCGGGAACAATTCATCATCTTTATGTTCGTCAATCATCGAACTCGATCAATTCGAGTAAGTTTCGATATGGACGTCCGTATTTGGAACTATTGAGTACAGAAATCGAAGTTAATACTACGAAAATCGCTATCAACCAAAAAAGAAGTAGTTCACCCTCGATTGTCGGCGACGGTTGAACGCATCCAAGGCTTGCTTGACCGTACCCTCCTCGTCGGTGACCAACTTGATGCCCTTGGACTCCAGCTTCTTGACCCCATGCGGTCCGACGAAACCGGTGATCACTACCTCCGCCTTGAGATGGACGATGTTCTCGGCGGTTTGGATCCCATACCCAATATCCGTGTCCACCAGCACGTTGTCGAAGACCTCGAACTCCATGGTGTCCGGGTCCACGATGAGCAGGAAGGGAGCGTGGCCGAACTCCTCGGCCACCAGGGCGTCCAGGTCCTCCCCTTCCGCGGTGACGCACACCCTCATTTCTTTCCCCCGTACTGGAATGGCTTTACTTTTCGCTTCGGGGCGCTCTCGACGGTCTTACGGACCCTGTCGGCCAATTCGTCGAACGCCATGGCGCCGGGGGAGTCGGGCTTGGAGAGGACGATCGGCTTGCCATCGTCCCCGCTCGGGACCATCTCCACGTCGATGGGGATCTTGCCCAGGAAGGGCACGCCCATCTCTTCCGCCGCCTTCTTTCCCCCGCCCACCTTGAACAGGTCTATCTCCTCGCCGCAATGGGGGCACTTCAATCCGGACATGTTCTCCAGTATGCCAAGCACTGGTAGGTTGAGCGCCTTGGCGAACGTGACCGACTTCCGGGAGTCCAACAATGCGACGTCCTGAGGGGTGGTGACGATGATGGCCCCGTCCGCCTCTGGGATGAGCTGGGCTATGGACAGCGGCTCATCGCCGGTGCCTGGTGGAAGATCGACGATGAGGTAGTCCAGGGTCCCCCAGTTCACGTCCTCCAGGAACTGGCGTATGGCGCCCATCTTCATCGGTCCGCGCCAAACCACGGGGGCGTCCTTGCTGGAGATGAGGAAAGCCATGGACATGACCTTCAGGTGAGGGGCGACCTCCACCGGGAATAGCCCCTCCTCGTCCCCGGTGATGCGAGCCTCCTCCACGCCCAACATCTTGGGTATGTTGGGACCAGTGATGTCCGCGTCAAGGATGCCCGTGTCCAGTCCGCGCATGGCCAGGGCGGTGGCGAGATTGGTGGCCACGGTGGACTTCCCAACCCCCCCTTTGCCGCTCATGACGATGATCTTGTGCTTGATCTTGGCCAGATGCTTCATCAGTTTGACATCTTCCTCTTGCACGGTCATTATGTCTATGTCGTTATTTCCCTGCATGTCATCACCCGGTGGGACCGTCTGGTATATGTAGGCAACTGATATAAAATTCGGTCAGTGTTTCATTTGTTCTCGCGAAGGTGCCTCTCGATGATGTTGCGCTCCCCGCGTTGCAATATCTCAGTGAGGGTGGACGGGGCCACTTTCATCAGGGTCGCCATCTCGCGGACCGTCGTCCTCTTCGGATAATCATAGTAGCCCATCTCGAAGGCCTTGCGCACGATCTCCTCCTGCCTCATGGTCAAGGCGGCGTCGTCCTCCACCTGGGCCAAGCGTATCACCTTGACCCTGCAACCCATCCTCTGGAGCTTGTCTGTGAGTCGTCCCAGCGCCCCTTCGGAGGTAAGAACGACGTCCCACTCGACGGTGCCATCATCATGGTCTGGGCGCCACGAAGGAAGCAGTCCGACTCCATGATGGTGCGGCAGGCGAAGCATTTCTTCGTGACCAGGGAGCCTTTGGCCCTTCCTCCCCCGAGCGAGGTCAGTTGCACGTTTGTTACGTCAGGATGCGCCATGATCTGTTCGGTGACGGCCTCGATCTCGGACTCCTTCGCTTCGATCTCAAATAGGCTGTGACCGCCCCCTTCGGGGTGGGGCATGCAGTCCAAGATGCGGATGGGCCTTCCAGTTCCCTCGCAGACGGCCTTGACCCAGCCATCCTTCATATCCACCGAGATTATCGCTTCCATCATTGCGGGGCTTACTATGCCCATCTGGGTTATAATCTTTATCTGGCCCTGTCCGCCGGGCCACAGAAAGTAAGAATTATGGTCGGCGTCAATAGAACCTAATGCCGATGGCAGGGTGAAAACGAGTTGACATACCTGGTGGAACTCCGCAAAGGCGTGAGGAACGTTGGAGGGAAGGGAGAGAACCTCATTCACCTCCAAGGAAGGCGGTGGCTGGTCGTCCCGAAAACGATGGTTTTGGTGTGGGACGCCTATTCGGACTCCATCAGGGACGAGCCTGGGACCATGGTCAAGGTGAGGGCGGACCTCGCTCGTCAAATTGTTCCTGGCAAGCGTTACGCCGTCCGGTCCTCAGCGAACCTGGAGGATTCGGAGCAGCATTCCTATGCGGGTCGGTTCCGATCCGTTTTGAACGTCGAAGGGGTCGATGGCATCTGTGCGGCCATCCTTGATGTCTGGGCCTCGACCCGGGACCCATCGGTGCTTACCTATCTAAGAAAGACCGGTGCCTCGGACGGGTCCCTCAAGATGGCCGTCCTCATCCAAGAGATGGTGCCATCGGTCATCTCCGGGGTGTCGTTCAGCCGGAACCCGATCACCGGTGCCTCGGAGGTCATATTGGAGGCGGTGGAAGGGTCCGGTGAGCGCCTCGTCCAGGAAGGCGTGACCCCGGACAGATGGGTGTTCCATGGCGAGAGCATAGAGCGCAGTGGCGACGGGACCCAGATGGGCGAATCTCTGGCAATGCGGATCGCCACCCTAACTCGAAGGATGGACGAAACCCTGGGTCATCCATTGGACCTGGAATGGGTCTATGATGGGGAGAAGGTGCAATGGGTCCAGGCGAGGGAGATCACCGCGCTGAGGGACCTGAACATTTACAGCGATTCGTTCTCCAAGGAGTTCCTTCCCGGTATGATCAAGCCCTTGGTTTGGACCGTGAACACCCCGCTGGTGAACGGTGCGTGGGCCAGATTGTTCGGTAAGCTCACTGGCATGAGGGATCTCGACCCATCCACATTCTCCAAGCAGTTCTATTACCGAGCATATTTCAACATGAGCGTGGTCGGGCGGGTTTGGGAGAGGATGGGCATGCCCCGTGACTCCTTGGAAAGGTTGATGGTGGTGGGCGGAGAGAGGCCGAAGGGGACGTTTCGTCCCGACCCCGAAGATGATGCTCACCATGCCCAGGGTGGCGCTCTTCCTCATCGACATGGTGCGTTTGCACTGGGACTTGGACCGTTTGTTGAAGAGCGTCCCGAAGGACCTGAAGCATTTCGAGGGACTGGACCTTAGGTCCATGGACGGTGAGGCTCTCCTGGTCGAAGTGGACCGGCTTTTCCAGGTGGACCAAGAGCTCGCCTATTTCAACATCCTCACCTACCTTCAATTGGCGATCTCCAATCGCATGCTTCGGTCCGCCCTGAGCAAGGCAGGATACGATCTGGGGGATGTCAGGTTGGTCCTGGAGAGAAATGGGGATGTGGCGCGTTACCCTGACCAGGCCTTGGAACGGTTGGTCATGACCTACCAGGACCTTCCACCAGAGGTTCGGGCCAAGGTGGACCGATCATCCTATGATGGACTGAGGGGGGTTGCTGGCGCCGAGCAACTGACCCAAGGGCTCGAGGGGTTCCTGTCACAATTCGGATATCTGAGCGACAGCGGTAACGACATCTCTGTCAGACCGTGGCGAGAGGACCCCGATACCATATTGCGCACGGTAATCGGGTCGGGAGCTCACTTAAGATCAAGGACACAGAAGGAGATATCCCAAATGGACCTGCCATGGAACTTGCGTTTCCGTATCAGATCCATCTATGGGCGCGCCTGCCAAGATGCCTACTTCAAGGAAAAGGTGGGGGAGCTGTACGGTCAAGGTTACAGCCTGCTCCGCCCTTTGTTCCTGACGATAGGAGACCATATGGTGGAAAAGAATGTCATCCTTTCCCGCGAGGACATTTTCTTTCTTTATCTGACGAGGACGCCAGACAGTGGAGGGTGGTTGCGCGGACAACACATGCAACGACCTCCGGATTAGGGTGACGATGCGGAGGAGGGAGATGGAGCGTCTGAGAGAGGTTGTCCTTCCGCCCATCATATATGGGGAACAGGCGCCACCCATGGAAAGGATTGGGTCCAATCTGATGAAGGGGGTCGCCACATCTGGAGGTTATCATCAAGGCCCGGCCCGAGTGGTCAAGGGACTGTCCGACCTGGGCAAGGTCGAACCTGGCGATGTCCTGGTCATCCCCTACTCCGACGTGGGTTGGACGCCGCTCTTCGCCAAGGCCGGGGCGGTCGTGTCCGAGGCCGGAGGGATGCTGTCCCATTCATCCATCATCGCCAGGGAGTACGGCATTCCGGCCGTGGTGTCGGTGCCCGGCGCCATCTCCATCGAGGATGGGACGCAATTGTTGGTGGATGGATACAAAGGCGAGGTGCGGCGGGTCTTGGATGCGCTCTAATGGGATAGAACGATGTCGAGGATGCGTTCGGCGGCACTGCCGTCTCCCAGAGGGCAGGTCCAGTCCCGGCCCCGGCCGAACATTTCCTTCGCACCGTCCAGGATACTCTTGGGTCAGCCCCGACCAGAACATTTCCGCCCACCATGACCGTCTCTGGCCTTTCAGTAGAGTCCCTCAGGGTGACACAGGGCACATGGAGGATGCACGCCTCCTCCTGCACCCCTCCGGAATCGGTAAGCAACAGGGCGGCGTTAGCCTCCAGCTGCAGGAAGTCCAGGTAGCCTACGGGATCGATGACGCGCACCTCGTCAGGTACGATGATGGCGAAGTTGGAAAGGTTCTTCCTGGTTCTGGGGTGCAGGGGCAGGATCAGCGGCAGCTGGAACTCCTTCGCACAGGACACCAGTCCGTCCACAAGACCGCGCAGTCTCGCGGGGTCGTCGACGTTCTCCTGGCGATGCAAGGTACCAAGAGATAGCCCCTGGACCTAAGACCTAGATCGTTCAAGGCCTTGCCTCCACGGTTGGATATCTCCATGTTCTGCAACAGGGCATCCACCACCGTGTTGCCCACGACATGGACCTTGGCTGGGTCAATTCCCTCCTTAAGCAGGTTCTGCCTCGAGACCTCGGTAGGAGCGAAGAGCATATCGGAGATATGGTCGGCCAAGACCCGGTTGACCTCCTCGGCATCTGGCGGTCATAGGAGCGAAGACCAGCCTCCACGTGCCCTATCGGGATGTTCAGTTTGACGGCGGCCAGTGCCCCCGCCAAAACGGTGTTGGTGTCCCCCTGCACAAGTATTGAGTTCGGTTTTTCGTCCAAGAGGACCTTCTCAATGGCCACCAATATCGCGCCGGTCTGTTTTCCATGCGTTCCCGAGCCCACGTTCAGGTTATATTGCGGGTCTGGTAGTTCCAGGTCCTGAAAGAATATCCGGTCCATCTCATATGAATAGTGCTGGCCGGTATGGATAAGGATGAATTCAACGCCCCGCCGCTGGCAGGCGCGCACCAGGGGGGCCGTCTTCACGGAGTTCTCCGGTCTGGTGCCCAGTACTATGCACACTTTCATGCGGGACAAGATATGGGCGGTCTCTGATATAACACTATTCGGGGTCAGACGAAGAGGTTCTTGGCCTGGGCGGTCAAAGCGCTCCGCGTTCTGTCGGGGCAAGAGGCTGAGCACCCTCTCCTGCTGGCCCAGCAGATCCTCGACCAGGACGATGTTATTATCCAGCAGGGTCCGGATATCGCCCCTCTTCAACTCCAAGATGGTCACCGGGTAGAGCCGATGTCGCTCCACCAACAGTTCCAGGCCGGCCTCCTCCGGGTACCTCCAACCGAGAAGACCCATGCCAACGCATTCGCCGTAATGCACCACATCGCTCGGAAACGGGTATTGGTGACCAGCCAAGATTGACTGAGCTTAAGCCCCTCCTGTACATCTTGGAATCGAGCGTAGGTGTAGAGGGCGGTCTGGATGGTGCACTTGATGCCAAGGGAGTTGTGGAACTTGCATTCCACCATATATCTATGCTCCGCGTTTTCGGCCAGCACATCTAGTTCATGCTGTACGCAACGTCCTTGCACGACCTCTCGCACCTTCACCCTATGCCCCATCTCCCGGAACAGCGATCCGATGAAGCTCTCGAAGTGGTGCCCCTCCGGGCCGAGGTTCATGATCGCCTTCTTCAGACCAAAGCGTGTTTTCGAATCAGCCGCCAGCAGAGCGCGCACACGACGGTAGACCTCTTCCGTGGTGATGCCGTCATAGAGCTGTCCCTGCAGTCGGTCCAGTACATCGTCCGCCTCATCCGTCGGGACACCAGAGCGCATGATGGCCATTCGGGTCTTCTCCGGGTCGAACTCCTGCTTCTCGCCGGACCTCTTGATGACATACATCGAGAACACGACCGGATAACCTGGATGGATAGAAAATCATTGCCCTTCCATGAGGGAGACGTCTCAGCTTCTCAGCGTGGAGAGGTCCATTTCCTCAATGTTTTCGGTAAGATTGTCAATATGCTCTGGAGGGGCCATCTCCATCTCCGCTTCACGGAAACTGTCGCAGACCGCCGCTGTGGGGGCCAGGGCGTTCAGGTCCTTCTTGAAGAGCATGCACTGACCGTTCTTGAACAGTAGGTTAAGGGTGATTAAACCGTTCCTGAGCTCCAGTTCCATGGACTTGATGACAGAGGTATATACGGCCGCCTTGCCCCGACCGGAGGTACGGGAGGTACCACACTTGGTGATGAGCCCCATGTTCTCCATCTGGTAGACCATCTTGTAACAGGTCGCGATGGGGAGCTTCATAGCCGGGAAGATTCCTCGCTGACCGTCATGCATTTCCTGGATGTCATTCCTAAAATGAACACAGCGCAGGGGTCTATGACGAAATGGGCTATCTCCATCTTGTCCTGCTGGTTCAATTTAATGATTGCCTCGTGAATGGCGCTTTCTGTATCGTGCGCCTCGACATCGCAGAAATTCATCTATACTCCCCCTATGAAAAATGCAATGTGTTGTCATTAATTAATCCTTTTGGAACCTAGGTATCATATTCTTTCATACGTTAACACGGATTGATTTTTTCTAATTAATTGTATAAATCTGTCAATCAATGACATGTGCTTCTATCAAACCAAGCCTATTTCGATTAATCATCATTTTCCTTTCGTAAATCCCCGATCATTCTGGGAGCTTAGGGCGTCCCATGGCGGTGAAGCGCAGTCGACCCAATTGACGAACTTCATCTCCTTGCCATATCCGTCCGGGAACTTTTCTCCAGCACCTCCACCCTTACCTTCAGGTCCTCCAGGTTATCTCGGGCCAGACGTTCCCTCACCACCCTGTTGCCATAGGAGCGGGCCGAGGACATGGCCTCTTCGAAATGCGAGTACTGCGAGGGCGAGGACATGGGGGCAAGGACCACGTACTTGTCGCCGTAGGAGGTGACCCTGGACGATGAAGGTCTCGGAGACGTAGCTTGAGACCGCTCCCACCGCGTTGCCGACCTCATGGCCCTCCGGCACGATGACCGGGCTGGACAAGCGTTTTTCCAAGGGTTTGATGAAGTCTATCGCTGGCGCGCCGATGCCTATGATGGGCCGGCCTAGGTCCATGCGGAATCCCAAACCCTCGATGGAACCGTGGCCGCTCGCCGCCCTCAGCAGTCGCTGGAACGCTTGGCCATCGTTGGGGAATGCACCCGCGTCCATGATGGCCTTCTTGATGACCTCCTCACCCACCCGGGTCACCATCATCTGCACTGATCTGCTTGGCCAGCTCGTCAGGGCTCTCTCCCGCCTTCTCCGCCCAGAACCGTATGCCGAAGTTCGCCGCCTCCGTGTCCCCGGCCTCATAGCGGCCAGGTAATGCAGGGTGTCTGGTCGGCGTCAGGCCGGTCTTCAACAGGAAACCGCGCGACTTCATTGATTCCAGGGTTTCCTGGGAGCACCACGTACTCGTTCTCAACTCCCTTTATGACATCGTAGTAGGTGCTGGGTCCGTTCGTTTCGATGAACTCGTAGATGCGGCGCTCCTTGTCGGTTAGTTTCCCCCGCTCGTGCTTAAAGGGCTCAGGTAGAGCTGCAGTTCTCCCTCTTGGGCTATCTTATCCCGAAAGCCGGGGTAACGGGCGGACGCCATGGCCAGATGGGAGCACTCGTTCCGGCCCTATTAGCAGTCCCTCCCTCTTGTCCAGTCGGACCAACGAATCCCCGCCCAGGCCCGCAGGTCCAGATGTCGATGCCCTTGACCCGGGTGCGCCATTGTCCCACGACCGCCCCTTCGACGTTGAGGCGGGGGAAACCCTCGTCAAGGTAGGCGATGTCGGTGGAAGTGCCGCCCATGTCTATGACCAGGCAGTCATCAATCCCCGCCAGGGCCTTTCCGCCCATGAGGCTGGCCGCCGGACCGGATAGCACCATCTCCACCGGCTTCTCTCGGGCCGTCTCCAGGCTCATCAGGCCCCCGTCGCCCTTAGGCACGAACATCCGGGCCTTGATCTCCCGGCATCGAGCGACCGCTCTACGCTGTCCAAGAAATCCGCTATGACGTTGAGGAGCTTGGAGTTGAGAACGGCGGTCACGGTCCGCTCGAATATGCCCAGCTCGGCGGTGAAGCTCTGCCCCATGATTATGGGCAGCCGGGTGGAGGCGCCTCATCTCCTCCGCCGCCTGGATTCTGCCAACCGTTGCACACGCTGAACAGGCCAGAGACCACCAGCGCGTCCACATCCTCCGAGGCCTCGAGAATGGCCCGCTCCAGCTCCTGAGGGTCCATCGGCTCAGACTGCCTGCCGATGGTCGTAACCGCCTTTGATGAAGCGTTGATGTTTGACCCCGAAGCTCCATTCCGGGTCCGGCTTCCAGCCTATGCCGACGAGCCCGACCTCGCCTCCCTTGCCTTGCAAAAGGGAGTTGGTGGCCAAGGTGGTGGAAATGCCGACCATCTTGATGGCGGAGGGCTCGATTTCACCCTCAGCGCCAACCTGAGCACCATCTCCTGCTTGCCCGTCATGGCGTTCTGGTTGTCCAACCGGTTCGTATTGCATATGTCCACGCCGATGCCCTTTTCGCTCAGGGACTTGATGAGGCGGGGCAAGGAGCCCTCACTTCCAGACAGGACCTTGATAACGAGCTTGCCATCACCATTGCACCAGGCCTTGCTGAGGTAGCAGCCACAATCAACAATCTTCCATATCCAAGAGCATTCCTTCATGGCGATGGAGCCCAAATATTGGGTCGGAGTGTCGGAAGATCTCTCCACGCTGACGATGTCCGTCCGGGAGCGGATGCTCTCGACCATTTCATCTATGTTCACATCGCCCAGCTCGATGCTGAACAGTGCCTGACCACCATTCTTCTTCCAAGGTATGCACTCGGTGATGGTGATCGTCGTTTCGTAACGACCAGCGATCTCCACCAACCAGAAGTTGGAACCTTCCAGGGAGAAGGCAGCCTCCATCATAACAGTGCAAGGGCTTATGGGGCATCCCTTTCGAAATAACTATTGGGCTAGGTTCAATGTCGTTAATCATGCTGGGTAGTTTTTCGACTGTCTGATTTACGACATGTATTTCTGGGATTAGTTTGAACTGAACAGAATTCGCTGGGCTGCCGTATCCTTCCCTTTGAAAAGCCAATTTGATGACGATACGAGCAATGGACCTCGCATCGCCATTTCATTGCACTTGGTCATGCGCATGGGCATCGACCTTTGGGATGAAAGCGTCCAATGATCGACCAAGCCGAGTTGGGGGTATCGAACAAATGTTATGGAGGGAGGACGGTTGAGGCCGAGCATGGATGGAAATGGAGACCTGGGCTTGGGGATTGACACCGGTGGCACATACACCGATGCCGCGATATTGAGCATGGCGGACGGAAAGGTGCTGAGCAAGTCCAAATCCCTCACCACCCGCCACGATCTGGCCGAGGGCATCGGCAACGCGATCGAGATGCTGGACCATGGGCTCTTCAAGCAGATCCGCCTGGTGGCGATATCCTCCACCCTGGCCACCAACTCGGTGGTGGAGGGCAAGGGCTGTCGGGTCGGCCTCATCGTGATCGGCAACGACCCCCCGGCCAACATCCCGGTTGACGAGATGCTCGTGGTCCGAGGGGGACATAACCTCCAGGGGGATGAGAAGGCCCCACTGGACGTAGACATGGTCCGCACTTTCATCGAGGCGGTCAAGAACAAGGTGGACGGCTTCGCGGTCTCCTCCTACCTGAGCGTGCGCAACCCAGAGCACGAGGTCGCGGTCAAGGCCATGGTGCAGTCGATGACCAAGCACCCGGTCGTCTGCGGCCACGAACTCTCCTCCGCCCTCGGTTTCAACGAGCGCACCATCACGGCGGTGCTCAACGCCCGCCTCATCCCCATCATCGCTGATCTGATCGCCTCGCTGAAGCGGGTGCAGGGCCGGATGGACATCAGGGCCCCGTTGATGATAGTGAAGGGCGACGGTTCGTTGATGGACGAGTCAGTGGCGAAGGAGCGGCCGGTCGAGACCATATTGTCCGGGCCGGCCGCCTCCATCATCGGGGCCAAGGCCCTTACCGGACTGCAGGACGCCATAATCATCGACGTCGGCGGCACCACCACCGACATCGGCATCCTCCGTGACGGCAGGCCTAGGCTGGACCCGGAAGGGGCCGTGCTGGGCGGCTGGAGGACCCGGGTCAAGGCGGTCGACGCCTTCACCTCGGGAATTGGCGGGGACTCGCGCATCGTGGTGGCCAGGAACCGTGTCCACCTCACCTCGCTCCGCGTCATCCCGCTTTGCATCGCCTCCACGACCTATCCTGTGGTCAAGAAGAAGCTGGAGGCCATGCGTGGCGACAGCAAGTGGGTGCCGCCCTATATGGAGATAGAGGCG
Organism: Methanomassiliicoccaceae archaeon; assembly: GCA_963806355.1. Lineage (GTDB taxonomy): Archaea > Thermoplasmatota > Thermoplasmata > Methanomassiliicoccales > UBA472 > JACXTP01. Next base: position 56,491 of record CAWDXN010000011.1, read on the forward strand.
GTGCCGCAAATGACCGAGTTCTATATCTTCTGCAAGGATGTCGTTGGCCCAGAGGTCAGCCCGGACCAGGAGCGCATCCTGAAAATGGTCAGGGAAGAGCCAATGACCATCTATGAGATCGCGGAGAAGCTCGACACCCATCCCCTATCCTTGAACCTGAGGAAGATGGAGGACCTGGGCATGGTGCTGCGCATCGGCCTGACCCCCACCGACATTTTGCATGCCGAGGGCTCCTATGTCCATTACGACGCCACCGCGTCCAAGCTGGGCGTGGATCCAGTCCAGCCTATTGGAAATGCCGGATTCTGAGCTCATCGCCCAGGTGAAGGCCATGGTCATGGAGAAGATCGCCACCGAGGTGCTCAAGAAGCTGGTCATGGAGAACATCGGCGATTCCAAGCTGGACCAGGTCGGCTCCGCTCTGGTCAACGACGTGGTCAAGGGCGCTTCGAGGCGCGACTTCACCTGCAAGCTGGCCGTCAACAAGCCCCTGATCGGCATCGGTGCGCCGGTCGCAGCATACCTGCCTTTGGTGGCGGAGAGGTTCCAGACAAGGCTCGTCCTGCCCGAGCACTCCGAGGTGGGGAACGCGGCGGGAGCGATATCGGGCAACATCATGGAGACCGTGGAGATGCTCATCAAGCCCAAGAAGGGGATGGGCGTCATGGACAACCCTCCCTGCACTCTGTTCTGGATGGCGGAGCGGCGGGACTTCGAGACGCTGACCGAGGCCCTGGACTATGCCAAGGGCCATGGTTCTTCCATCGCCAGGGAGAAGGCCCTGGCCTCCGGGGCGGACACGGTGGAGGTCGTAGTGGAGAACCACCGCAAGGAGGCCAAGATGGAGAAGGGCTGGGGCGAGGCCATCCTGCTCGAGGTGAACCTTACCATCACCGGTGTGGGGAAGCCCCGTCTCTATTACGAAGGAAAACACTAAAAAAAATTATCGCTGGGGGACGCGAGGTCCCCCTGCCTCCTTTTTTATCGACGGCAACGAGCGAATCGTTCGGCCGCTCACATCTTGGCCAGGTTCACCTGTTCGAGGGTCTGCTCGATCTCCGCCGCCAGTTGCGGGGGCAACCCGCGGATGCCGACCTCGAGGAAGCCCCGGACGATGATGCCGACCGCCTCGTCCTCGCTCAGCCCCCGGGACATGAGGTACTCGACCTGGTCCTGCGCGATCTTGCCGACCGCCGCCTCGTGCGTCATCTCCACGTCGGGCACCCTGGCCTCCAGCTCGGGGATGGCGATCTGCACCCCGCCCTGCCCGAGGATCAGGCCGCGGCATTCCAGGTGCCCCTTGACGCCCGGGCTGCACCGATCATCTGGCCGCGGGCGATGACCTTGCCGCCGGTGGTGATGGTGCGCGAGATGATGTCGCATCTCGAGCCCTCGGCGTTCATGATGACCCTGGAGCCCAGGTCGAGCTCGCTGCTCGGATGGGCGATCGCCACGGTGTTGAAGCGGGAGAAGCAGTTCTTGCCCGTCCATCCTGCGCCGTGGGATATGTCTGGATGGTCTTGACCGGCCTCAGCGCCACGTAGTTGTTGATGAAGGTCGAGTCCTCCTCCTGGAGGATGACGGTCCGAGGCCTGCACCCCGATCTGCTCGGACCAGTTGTGGATCATGGTGAAGGTCAGCGAGGCGTTGCTTCTTGATGTAGAACTCGCTGATGCCCAGGTGCAGCGCCTCGTCCACGCCCTTGCTGGTGAGCACCCGTGACCACTTCCATCTCCGCGCCCTCCTCGACGATGATGATGTTGTGCACGGTCTGCGCCACGCTCTTGCCCTTGAGCATCAGGCAGGTCTGCACCGGCGCCTTGACCTTCGCCCCAGGCAGCGCGCGGATGAAGTAGCCGTCCGCCTCCTCCACGAGGTGCGGGCGGTGTACTTGTCCGCGTCGGGCGACTACCGCCTTCCAATAGTAGTCGCGCATCCAGTCGTACTTCTTGACCGCCTCGGAGACGGGCATGACCTCGACGCCCGGCATCTCTGGACGAGGAGTGCACCACGCTCTCGTCCATGAGACGAACGAGCCGGAGCGGCCCTCCTCGCTCGGTATGACGCCGGCGTTGAGCAGCGTCTTCTGCTCCTCCTTCGACAGCTCGGTCAGGGTCCACCTTCTCGAGGTCCTTCGAGCGCCTGAACTTGTCGCAGGTCGATGTCCTCGCCGAAGGCGGCCTTCTTCTCCGGGCCTCCTCGGCCTTCTTCCTCAGTCTCGGACTGGTCGATCTCAAGCCGTCCGCGATGCCGCTTTTCAGCTTCAGCTTGCATTTTATGCACTCCTCGTATCCATCTTGACCTGATCTCGTGCAGCAGCTCGCGTGGATTCCCCGAGCAGGCGATCGTGCCCTTGCACATGACGTAGCCGCGGTCCGCCTCGATGTAGTCAAGTATCTGGCCGGTATGGGTGATGACCAGGGCGGCCTTGCCGCTCTGCCCCTTCTCCCGGCGCAGCTCGTGCCCCGGAGCAGGTCGTGTCACCTTCTCGCCCACCTTCTCGATGGAGACCAGGTCCACGCCGCTCTCCGGCTCGTCCAGGAGGTAGAGGCAGGGGTTCTGCGCCTCCAGCTGCAGCAGCTCGGAGCGCTTGATCTCCCCGCCGGAAAGCCGACGTTCACGTCCCGCTCCAGGAACGTGCTCCATGTCCAGGTCCTTGGGCCCAGGACCGGGGTCGACCCGGTCCTGGCCGTGACCTGGACCATGTTGCGCAGCTTGACGCCCGACCAGGTTGGGCGGGCCTCTGCATCATGATGCCGATGCCCCGCTCCGCCCTCTCGGTGACGGAGAGCTTGGTGATGTCCTCGCCGTTGAGCAGGATCCGGCCTCGGTCACCTTGTAACCGCTGAATCCCATGATCGTCATGAGCAACGTGGACTTACCCGAGCCGTTCGGGCCGAAGAGCACGTTGGTGTATCCGGCCATGACGCTCAGGTTCACCTCTGAGGAACCTTCTTTCCCCACCTCGACGGTGGAGGTTCTCGATCTCCAGCATCTTAAAGCACCTGGTGGCCCATTCAATCCGAACCAATATAACCTTTCGCCCCGCTTGCGGGTAAAGGCAGATATCCGATGAGCCCCATCTTGGGACATCGTGGTGAGCGTGAGGGGCTGCGACGTTCTTGTGGTCGGAGGCGGGCCGGCCGGCCTGGCGGTGGCCGAGAGGCTGGGCAAAGAGGGGAGACAGGTCGTCCTGGTGGAGAGGTCTGTCCAATGGCCGGAAGGCTGAGGCACCTAGGCAAGGTATACCCGGACCTGATGCCAGGGCCTGAGCTGTCGGAACGGTTGGCCCATTCGCTAGAGCAGACGGCGAACGTGACCGTGATGAACGGATGCGAAGTCACTGACATTTCCAATGCTGAAAGGGGTTTCACCGCCATCGTGGAGGGGGAGGGAACGGTGGAGATATCCGCCAAGGCGGTCGTGCTCGCCACCGGGTCTGGACCCCATCGACGTCGGTATGATACCAGAGTTCGGCCATGGGCGCTATCCCGATGTGATCACCTCTTTGGAACTGGAGGAGATGTTCAAGGACTTCGACCCGGTGGGGTTGAGACGACCCAGCGACGGCAAGGTGCCCAAGAACGTGGTCTTCATCCAATGCGTAGGCTCAAGGGTGGAGACGCGTGGGGTGAGCTATTGCAGCGCTATCTGCTGCCTCAACGCCATCAAGAACGCCACCTTGATACGGAAGGCGCTGCCACAGGTGCAGTGCTACGTCCTTTACATCGATGTCCGAACCCATGGGCGGTTACGAGAGCGCGTACAAGGAGGCCAGGTTGAACGGTGTCCGATTCATTAGGGGTCAACCCTCTCTCGTCCGGGCCACGCCTGACGGGAGGCTGCTGGTGGGCGGGGAGAACACCCTGCTGCAGGAGCTGTACGAGACTCGATGCCGGCATGGTGGTCCTAAGCGTCGGCCTGCAGGTAGTAACTCCACCAGGAAGCTAATGGGGAGTTTAGATATCGGAACGGACATGGAATCATTGGTCCCGGTCCTGGACCGAGCGCTCCATCCCTGCGAGACGATGAAGAAGGGGGTTTTCCTGGCCGGGTCGGTGGAGTCCCCCAAGGACATTCGGGATTCGCTGCTCCACGCCAATGCTTGCGCCACCGTAGTGGGCGAGTTTCTGGACGGTCAAGGCTCAGTTGGAACGAAGCGGATGGTGACGCCGCTGCCCCTTGCCTTCGCCTCTTTCTCCTTGGTGACGTTCTCTCCCACATATCGATGGGGGTCATCGACCGCTCGGAAGATGTTGCCATCGCGGTCCTCGAAATCGCCATGACCCCGCCCCAAGACTGTCTCTCCGGTTTGAGCAGGAACTCCACCCCCTCATCGACCAAGCGCCGGTGCAGCTCGAACACGCTGTCCCGTCGCGAAGACCACGCCTGTGTCCCCTCCGGGCTGTCTTTTCTCGCCAGACCCTGGGACATAAAGCTCCAATCTTCCCAGCGGGTCGTCCCGCCCCCAGGACGGCTCGACCGTTCCTGCGGTCATCCACCTGCAATCCAGACCGAACGAGTCCTGGTAGAAATCGATGGCATCATCAAGGTCCTGGGCCGGGCGCCCGGGTGGCCTTCGGTTCGTTTCAGCGTCCCCCGGCCCAGGTCATAGAGCTCGTTCCCATCGGGTCCCCGATCGGCATGCGGGAAAGGGATGCCTTTGTCCGCTATTAATGGATTCCAGCGCTCACAGGAGTTGCAGCAGGTCGTCCAGAGGCGCATACGTCATCCTTGGCCCATTCCAGTTCATGCAGTTGCATAGCCTTGGGCCGTTCGTGAGGACCTTAGCCGACCGGTCCATGCCTAATAATGGGCAAGCGTCGCAGCACGCTCGCCGAACTTCTCCAGTATCATGGCGGGTCGGGGGGATTTGTCCCAAGCGAGTTAAGAGGTGAGGAATAGGACCCGGGCCTGGCCCCGCGGCCTTCTCCCTTTGAGGGCTCGGGCGGTAGGGTCAATTCCTTTTCAGACAGATGGGGGCAGCCGATGACTATGGGGTCTGGGTCGGGCTCGGCATGGAGCGAATCCCTCCAATCCCCGATGATAGAGTCATCCGCTTCGATCCTTTCTGAGATCGAGCTCCTATCGATGCCTTCCTGATCAAGGTAGAATCGATCGGTCTCTGAGGCGATGGCGGCGCCGATGTCCTTCGCTCCGGAGATATCTGGTCGTGCCCCGGACAACAAGGGCGTCCTACCCTTGGACGGATCCGACCGACCAACGCACCGAGCATGGATGGCTCGAAGTCTTGCATCCAGGGTCGAACGCAAGCTCGACCGTGGGAAGCCTGTCGCTCCGATCTTCGAACAAAACCTACGGTGCAGGACCTGTGCGGGCCGCCTCCAAGGCGGTCGTTGCATCCACGTACCTTGCTTGGCATCCTGCATGGAATTTAAGATAACATGCGACGCTGGCACTTCCACATACCACCTTTCCTCCCGGCTGGAAGACCATCCCGCTCGAGTGGGGGGTAGGCACGTATCCGGGATGGAGACCAACCTATGCGCCCGTTCCTTGCTCGACCGGACATGCAACCATTGGTGGAATTGATTGAGATGCGGGCACGTGATTCCGATTCCTTCGTCGGCAAAATCGATCGAGTTTTGGCAGAGCCGAACTGGGCAGATGGACCCGGGCTGCATGGATCGTCTTGGAATACCATCGCTCTCACCTTGAAATCCCAGCGCCGAGTCTCAGGCCGTCGGCTTGCGCAGTACGACCTCGTACAGCTTCTTGGTGAACGGGGGGGAGGTGTCCTCGAACTCCCGGATGAGCTCGACATCGTATCCCGATGGCCAACCTCCTGACCTTGTCCTCTGGGAAGAAATGGACCACGAAGCCCATGGGGTTCTGCCACATGTCCTCACCCTTGTGCGGTGCTTTCCCGAAGTGGGGGTCGTGGTCCTTGCATACGGATGGAGGTCGATCCCGCCGAGAGGGCCCCGGAAACATTCGGGTGATGGGGCCGATCTCCCTCTCGGTCGCTCCATGGTGAAGAACATGTGGGAATAGATCGCGTCGAAGCATGGTCGGGAAACGGCGACGGCTCCATCCGTCCAATATCAACAGGTTCGCATCTTCGGAGCAACCCGGCCGAGATTCCGCCACACCTTGCGTGCTGGGCAGATGCCCGAACGGGAATAATCCACCGCGGTCACCTTTAGTCCGTCCTTCACGAACAGCCAGGTGTCCCTACCCTGAGCCACAGCCAAGCTCCAGGACTTTCCTTGTCCCTTCCTTGCGGAACATTAGCGGGCCCTCTCACCCAGCTCGCTCGGTGCTGCCCCAGAAGAAGTCGCGGTTCGTCTCATAGACGATGTTCCACTGCGTCAACTGGTCCTTTTCAGGCGGTTTTTCATCATTAGACCACGCGATACATCGCCTTCTCGATAGAAATACCAATGCCCAAACCCTGATCCTTAGAATCACATGGCAAATTGGCTCATACAATTCCAAGGGACCTATGCATCCTTTTTGTCTCCGATGCCTTGGACTTTGCCTTCAGCCAGGCCTCTTGGATCAGGTCGAGGCTCCCTTCGGTGCACTCGTGCTTGAGCTTAAGGGTTCGGGCGAAATGCTCCGAGTTCTTCTGGCACTGTTCGCTGCATGCGATGCCCGTGTCGATGAAAAGGCATCGGGAGAATCCATCGAACATCATGTTCAGGAAATATTGTGGGGTATAGCATCATCGTTCTTGCAATCCAGGTTGAAAAGACGGATTATACCCGGCATCCCGTTGACGGCCCATCCCGCCGGATAGAACCAAGTGATGCCCCCGTTCTTCTTCTCCCGGTGGTATCTCTCGGTGGTCAGCATGGCCGCTATGCAGTCCTCATGTTCGATCATGACCACGGGATATCGACCATCTCAGGCAGACCTTTGAGGCTCTGGCAATGCGGTACCCTAAGAATAGCACGTCCACGTCGACAGGCAACGATTTTATCTTCTCCAGGATGGTCCTCTCTCGGGTCATCCGGTCGAAGGTGCAGTCCGAACTCGAGATATTCTTTGTAAACGACATCTGGGTCGTTTGCGATGATGACGTCCAGTTCGTTGCGGATAGCGTCGCAGCCTAAGACACCAATTCTCATCGGATAGCACCTGGAATGACGACCATCACCGTCAAATTATTTACTAATGTTGTGTTTTTTCCACGATCGATTAGAAGACCCAGACTCAATCGAAGTCCACTGAGACCTTTCTTTTGAGGGCCAGCCCGGACGCGGCCTCGAAACCCTTGAGCACAGCCATGGGGACGGGACATGTCGAATGCTTCAGTTTCTCCCCACCGATGATATAGACCTGGTTCTCGGAGAACGGCATCCTCGATGCCGCCATCATATCGCAGGGACCAAGGGCCTTAGCGAAATCGTTGACATGAGGACAACGGGAATTGATGGTGCATCTGAGCATCCCATCCTCCATCCAACACACGACCTTGGCATCGAAACGACAGACCCCGGATTCAACATGGAGGGAAACTTTTCCCTGGTCCAGAAAGAAATTGTTACCCGAACTCTCCCTCTGGCTTCTGTTCCATATGCTATCACATATCGGCAGATCGGTAATAAACCCTGCTTCTTGTCATCTCTAAAATGGGGGATGAGGGGGAGCAAGGCCAATCACCTCCAGGGAACAATGTAATAGATTGGTACTTCCATTTCAAGCCTAGATGCCCGCCCTGGAAGTTCGCAACCTGACGAAGCGATTCGGTGAGGTCACGGCGGTCGACGGCATATCGTTCTCCGTCGAAGGGGAGTTCTTCGGTTTACTGGGGCCGAACGGTGCGGGCAAGACGACCACCATCAGGATGATGAACGGCATCCTCAGGCCGGACAAGGGTTCGAGTAATCATCGAAGGCATCGACCTTGAAGAGCAACTTCCTGGACGCCAAGATGAGGATGGGCGTGATCCCGGAGGTCGGGCAACATCTATCCCGACCTCGCGCCAGGGAGAACATCGAGCTGGTGGGCAGGTTCTACGGTCTCACCGAAAGCGGTGCGACAGGGAAGGACCGCCAAGCTGCTGGCTGACTTCGGGCTCAAGGACCGCGCCGATGATTATATTCGCAAATTCTCCAAGGGGATGAGGCAGCGGGTGAGCATCGCCTGTGCGATGGTCCACGAACCCCCATACTGATCCTGGATGAACCGACTGAGGGTCTGGACGTGCATGAGCCGTCGGCTCATAGTGGACAAGGTCAAGGAGATGAACCGGAACGGTTCCACCGTGATCCTGACCACCCACAACATCGAGGAGGCCAATCGTCTCTGCCAGAGGGTATGCATCGTCAACAAGGGGAGCATCGTGGCCATCGAGACGCCCGAGCATCTACGGAGGACCACCGAGAGCATGCAGATCGTGGAGGTCGCCTTCGTTGGGAAGGTGGATGCCTCCTGGTTCCTGTCCGAGCACATCAACCGGGCTGAGCAATGTCAGGATAAATGGCAGTTCTATACTGAAGACCCGGACCAGGCCATCGAGCACATCGTGAGGGTGAAGGAGCAGCGCGGCCTGAAGATACTGACCATAAGCACCACCGGACCGACCCTGGAGGACGTATTCGTCAGGCTGTGCGAGGTGGGCGAATGAACTGGAACGTTTATCTCCGCAACGTCTCGGTGGTCGCTCGCAAGGACATGCGCATTTATTACCGCAAGGCCCCGGTGTTCATCTTCGGCCTGATCCTACCGACCTTCCTCTTCTTCGCCTTCTTCGTCGGTAGGGAGCTCGACATCGACAAATATTTCCCCGGGTTCCTGGCCATGTCCCTCTTCTTCACTTCCTCGTCAGTTGGTCCATTGATCGTCCCCTGGGAGAAGCAGCAGGGGACCTTCGAGCGGCTTCTCTCCTATCCGGTGAGCATAAGCACCATCGTTCTCGGCGACGTCATCGCCGGAGCTCTTTTCGGACTGTTGATAAGCACCATCGTGGGCACCTTCGGGATCGTCCTGATACCGATCACCGTGACCAATGTCCTTCTGATCATGTTCGCCTTCATCCTTGGTAACCTTTGCTTCTCAGGACTGGGGGTCCTGCTCTCCTCACCAGGTGGGAAGGCGCCGGCGAACATCATGATGTTGGCAGCGCTGGTGCGCTTCCCCTTGATCTTCATCTCTGGCATATTCATCCCTTTGAGCGATATGACGGGGGCGGCGAAGTACATAACCTACTGTTCACCGTTGACCTATCTGGTCGATGCCATGAACCTATCCATGGGTCAGGACCATGCGTTCGCATGGTGGGTCGACCTGCTCGTATTGCTCGGCTTTATGGCCATGTTCTTGGTCGGCGCCATCGTCGTGCTGAGACGGAAAAGCTTGAAGGGCCTTTAAGTGGGAAGAACACAAAGTCGAAGGTCCCTGGACCAAAATATGACGAGGCGACCAGGTATGGGTACGGAAGGGCTTCTAGAGCTGATTCTAGATTAAAATCTATTATTAAATATTAAAACAAAATTGGTGCGGCGAGGATGAGGCCGCCATCCGTGGTATCGGCTGTGACGTCGCGAACGCCCGTCCTGCATAGACCATGAAACATAAACCTGCTGGGCAAGATGGCAGCATCCTGATCGCGTTGTGTGTACATCGTGACGATGCCGGTGTTTGACAGGCGGTACAGAATTCCCGTCAGAGATAAACTTCCTTGGTGCACCAGAGCACGACCTTATGCATGTTCCAGACATCAAAGGCGTTCTGGATGTGGGGCACCTCCTTCCAAAGGTCCTCCTCGCCCTTGCGATGGAACAGGTATACCTGCTTAACGAACGGGTGCGACCGGGCCACCTCCAAGATAGCCTTCATATCCAACCTCTCGCGGACCTTGAGGTCCTCGGGATCGATGACCAGCCCGATGTCCTTGACGCGATATTTCCTTTCCAGGGCGTTCAGGTTCCATTCGATGGAACGGGCGTCGACCCCGGGATTGCGTTCCCGCACCAGGTACCAATTGCCCTCACGGGAGACCTCGCCACGACCGGGCACGCCATTGAATCCCTCGAAGGCAGAGCGCACCTGGTCCAATGAATGGCCGAGGCCGATCATGATAGCGGTGGCGCACTGGAACGCGGTCAGATATGAAGGGGCGAGGAATGTGCTTGGAAGTCCGACCTCCGCCCTCTCCTCAAGATGACGGATCCTTAACGTCAGAGGCACACCCAGCTGTAGGTGTTCATCCAGTTCAGCGTCCACATCACCGTTCTCACCGAAGCAGATGGAATTTACGCTCGGAGCTATGTCCTGCTGCCACATCGCCTCTTCCTCTCGGGGTATGACCACAGTGTCCTTGGCCAGACGGACCATCTGTACCATGCCGTCGTAAGCGTGGCGGGTGCCAGCGGCGATGGGATGATTATCGTCCAGGGTGGTTATGGCGCAGACCTTCCCGAGTCCGCAGCCTCCCAAACCCTCCTCCAGGACTGCGATGTCATATCCATCCATCCGGGACAAAGGGATGAGCGAGGCCGGTGCGATGCTTGCCTTGTTATTGATCGTCAACGTTTCTTGCGAGGAGACGATGAAGTCGCCCTGGCCAGTATGCAAAAGCACCTTCTTGCCTAACTTTGAGAGGAGATGCGCCAATAGGAAACAGGTGGTGGTCTTGGCCCCTGCTCCGGTGACTTCGACCACCGGGACAGCGAATTTTACCAATTCCCCCACTGCATGATGATGGGTTATGCGACGCTCGTAGTGCGCCTGGCCCACGAATCGGTCGGGGCAGTGCACTGGCTCGACCACCAGGTCGAACATCTCTGATGGCGCCGTGTCGAGCACCCTTTGTCCTTCCCGGTCGAGTTCTTGACGTTCCGCTGCCATGGTATGGTACACATCGACCCAGGTCACATCATGACCGAGCGCCAGATACTCTCGCCCTATCTTGTCCCCACCATGGGTCAGGTCGATTATCAGGATCTTCAATTTCAACCCTTCTTCATCCTTAGGACGAGGGAGCGTCCGGATACCCATTGATGGCTCCCTCTATATCTTTTCCGAATGCCCACCCATCCTTCCAGAACCAGTCTAGACCTTGGTGAGATCGATGCGACTCACGACCGGGAGTATGACCGGCACCTGTTGACGAAATTGACGGCCAATCTAGGGTCGGTGCCGAAGTGCAGGTGCATATAGGATGCCAGGCAGTTGTCCGCCACCATCCCGTCCAGGGAATGGGCGATGCCTCTGTCCTTATCCAGAACATAGGCGAACTCCTCGTGGTCGCACTCGGTGACATGGGAGAAGTGGAACACATGCCCGCGGGTCCTGGCGCCCTTCTGGGTGAGGATGTTGTCCTGGGTGGTCTTGGCCTCGATGTATCCCAATGCCTGCAGCTTCTCTGTCATCTCCACCTTGGCCTTGAAAACGGAGGACATGATATGCTCCTTGCCCTCCAAGTCTGTGAGGGAACGGCATAGGAACATCAGTCCTCCGCACTCAGCGTAAACTGGCATCCCTTCCTCTGCGGTCTTCTTTAAAGAATTGAGCAGTCCATGATTCTCGGCCAGATCGGCGGCGAACATCTCTGGGTAACCGCCCCCCAGGTACACACCGTCCACATCCGGCAAGGGGTCGCGCATCGGCGAGAAGGGCACTACCTCCGCCCCCGCTGCCCTTAGCAGGTCCAGGTTGTCAGCGTAATAGAAGTTGAAGGCGGCGTCCAGCGCCACTCCGATGCGGCAATTGGTCTCTTCCTTTGGTAGGGAGATGGGGCAATCGTAACGCAATGGTGGGGCTTCACGGGCCATTTGGACCAGCCGGTCCAAGTCAAGGTTCTCCTCCACCATCTTGCGTGCCGCCTCATAACGGGAGGTGTTGTCCTCCTCCTGCGCCGGCACCAGCCCGAGGTGCCTGCTCTTGAGCCCGACATCCTCCCTCTTCGGTAACCCGCCCAGGGAGTCGACGTCACGGAGGGAGTCCTCTAGCATCTCCATGTGTCGCCTTCCTCCCACCTTGTTGAAGATGATCCCACCGATATTGACGTCCGGATCGAATTCGACAAATCCCTTGGCCACGGCTCCCAGGCTGCGGGCCGATGATGATGCGTTCAGCACCAGTGCCACCGGGCACCGTAAGACCTTGGAAAGGTGGGCGCTGCTTCCCAGCTCCGAACGCCCATCGTATCCGTCGTAGAAGCCCATCACACCCTCGATCACCGAGATGTCCGCCCCCTCGGAGTTGCGCAGGAAGGATTCCTCTACATAATGTGGGAACATCCAGGTGTCCAGGTTGCGCGAAAGGCGCTCTGATACGGCGTTGTGGTGCATGGGGTCTAGGAAGTCCGGACCGACCTTGAACGGTTGAACGTCGAGGCCTCTCGCCCGAAGCGCCGCGATGATACCAATAGTGATCGTGGATTTGCCCACTCCGCTGCGTTCGCCTGCCACCATGATCCTTGGCCTATCGAACAATGTCATGCTCTCACCATCTCTCCCACGGAACACCCAGTGATGTTTTTCACTTGTTGGATGCATCATCCAAATGGATATTAATACCTATAGACACCAACCGAGGCATCAGGACCCTTTCGATAATCACGTTTTCCGTCCCAGTCATCAATTTGTATGTGGATGGCATTGGTGGATTAGACTAGGAGGCATGACCATGTTACCATTGTCCTTTCGGAGGGATGTCGATGTCATCATCACCTATCGCGCCAAGGGTGCGGCATGCTGGCTGGAGGGAGGGTGGGAATGAGGGAGACTTTCCGCTCCGGGGCCCTGTTCTTCGAGGCGAAGAAGATGTTACCTGGGGGGGTATCCAGCCCGGTGCATGCCTTCGACCCCTATCCCATATACATCCGTTCGGGCAAAGGGGCCATCATCACCGATGTGGATGGAAATGATTACATCGACTACTGCATGGCCCACGGGCCCCTGATCCTCGGTCATGCCCGCAAAGAGGTTATGGAAGCGCTGAGGATGCAGTTGGACCGGGGGACGCTCTTCGGCGCCCCGAGCGATATCGAGGTGGAGATGGCCCGCCTCATAGCCAAGCACTATCCCAGTATGGAGATGATGCGCTTCATGGGCTCTGGTACCGAGGCTTCGATGCATGCCATCCGCGTCGCTCGCAGGCACACCGGTCGTAAGATGTTAATCAAGGTCGAGGGGGCCTTCCATGGCGCACATGACCCCGTCCTGATGAAGTCTGGTACCAGTGCCACCACCCACGGCGTTCCTGACCCCCGCGGCATCCCGGAGGAGGACACCGCCAACACCCTGCCGGTGCCCTACAACGACCTCCAGGCCATTGAGGGATCGTTCTTAAAGAACCAAGGCCAGGTGGCGGCGGTCATACTGGAACCGGTCATCGGCAATGCTGGTCCGATACTCCCGGACGAGGGCTATCTGCAGGGATTGAGGGAGCTCACCACCCGTCACAATGCGCTGCTGATCTTCGACGAGGTCATGACCGGCTTCCGCCTGGCCATGGGCGGGGCGCAGCAATACTACGGCGTTCGTCCGGACATGACGGTGCTGGGCAAGATCGCTGGGGGTGGACTGCCCATTGGCATCTATGGGGCCAGTCGGGAGATCATGTCCGATGCATCACCGATCGGCGATGACTACCGGGCCGGGACCTTCTCAGCCAACCCTCTCAGCCTTACCGCCGGGATCGAGACCATCAGGGTGCTCGGGAGAGAAGGCCATGATGAACTGGCCCGAAAGGGGGAGCATGTTCGCCAAGGGCTGTCCTCCATCGTGAACGAGATGCACCAAGGTTTCCAGGTGGTAAGCCTGGGCTCGATGTTCCAGCTCTTCTTGACCGATTGTGCCGTGCGCAACTATGAGGATGCCAAGCGTTGTGACTCCATCCTGTTCATGGACCTGTTCCACAAACTGCTGGAGAAGGGCATTTACCTTCCCCCTTCCCAGTACGCGACCAACTTCCTATCCACGGCGCACAGCTACGCCCAGATCGATCGTACCGTCGATGCCTTCGCCGAGGCCTTGAGCGAGGTTTTGGAATGATAGTAGGCATCACATCGCATGAGGAAGGCCGAGGGGGACCGACCTTGACCAAGCTAGCAATATTGCGCACCAAGGACAAGAAGGAGGAATCGGTGCAGCTGGCCCAGGAGATGGGCTTCGAGGTCATCTTCGCCTCGCCGTTGGAGCTCGCCGAGGTCGACTCTGCCAAGTTCTGGCAGTTCGTCGATGAGCTGGAGTCAGGCAAGGTGGACCTGGTCATCCTCACCAGCTCCACCGCGGTCAAATTCATGATCCAGCTTCTCAACAAGAAAGGCCGGGCCGAAGGAGCGGTGCGCAAGCTCAACCAAAGGGGCATCATCGCCATAGGCCCGATCACAGCCGAGGCGGCTAGACGGGAATGGATCAAGGTCACGGCCATCCCGGAGAAGTTCACCTCTGAAGGGCTGGTGCAGCACCTTGGTGCCATGCTCCGTCCAGGTGACCGGGTCTGGGTGTTGCGTTCGGACACCGGCTCCGAGGTCATTAGCAAGGGGTTGAAGCAGCTCGGCGCCATCATCGATGAGGCGGCAGTCTACTCGTTGGAGCGGACGGAGCCGGACCGTGCACTGCTGGACATATGGTACCAGACGTTGGACGGGCGAATCGATGCCTACGCCTTCACCAGCCCCATGTCTGCCGAGACCTTCGTGCAAGGGGGGGAGGAGAGGCATGGCATGAGGAAGTTCGGGACCGCACTGAACGGCAAGCTCATCGCCGCCATCGGGGAACCGACGCGTAAGACGCTGCAGGACATGGGCTTCGACGTCGACGTCATGCCGGAGAAGGCCACCTTCAAGGACCTGCTCCAGGCGATCAAGGACCATCTGGACAAGAAGTGACTCAACGTTGGCGGAGCAGTTCCGCCAGCGCCTCCTCCACCGTCAATGGTGGTGCGAAGCTGCGTTTGGTGGCGTCGCGCCATTTCGTCATCAGACGCGAGAACGATGGGAGCTCCAGGTTGGCCTCTTTGAGAACCGCCTGGTCGTCCACGAGGGCGCGGAAGTCGCCGTCGAAGATGATCTTCTTCTTGAGCACGATGACCCGGTCCGTCAGCTCGAACGCCACGGAGAGGTCGTGCGTGGCCAATACGAACCCTTGGTCCAATGATTCCAAGATGTTGACCAGGTCCCTCCTTCCTTGAGGGTCCAGGTTGGCGGTGGGCTCGTCCAACAACAGCATGGGCGGCGACATGGCCAGGAGTCCGGCGATGGCCACCCTCTTCTTCTCCCCGATGGAGAGGCGGTGCGGGACGCGGTCCTTGAAGTCAGCGATGCCAGCCAGCTCCATGGCCTTGGCCACCCGTTCCTTGACGTCCGTCTCCTCCAATCCCATGTTGATCGGTCCGAAGGCCACGTCCTCCCAGACCGTGGGCATGAATATCTGGTCGTCCGGGTCCTGGAAGAGGAAGCCCACCTTCTGGCGAACGGTCCTGGCCTCCTTCTTGGTGAGCAGGGTCCCTTCCACCTCCAGCTTGCCTTTGGTAGGATAGATAGAGTCCGGCCATGAGGTGCAGCAAAGTGCTCTTGCCAGCACCGTTCGGTCCCACCAGGGAGACGCGCTCCCCCTTGGCGATGGCCAGGCTGATGTCCTCAAGCGCGAAGGGGCTCTCCGGGTATCGATACCACACGTTCTGCAGCTTCAAGACGTCCATGGGACCACTCCTAACTGAGAGGCGATCAGGTAAGTGCTCAAGGAGACGTACAACAGCCCCATGACCGCGTCCCGCGCCTTTACCTTGAGCAAGGTGAGGGTCTTGATCTCACCGCTGTAGCCACGGGAGAGCAGGGCATCGTAGATCTTCCCCGCCCGCACATTGGACCGAACGAAGACCATGCCGATGGTGTAGGATATGGTCTTGAAGGCCTCCTTGTCCAACAGGCTCCTTCCGCCGGTGAACCCGCGGGACTTACGGGCCAGGCGCATGCGGCCCATCTCGTCCAGGAGCACGAAGATGAACCGATAGGTGAACATGACCAGGTTGCAGATGAGCGGGGGCACCTTGAACCAGCGCAAGCGCCCTCAAGGTATCGAAGAAGGGCGTGGTGGCGATCATCAACAACAGTGCCAGCACCGAGGTGGTGATGCGCATGGCGATGGCCAGGGCGCTCTCCGGCCCAGAGGTGAAGAACATGGTCAGGGCGGCGAACACGATGAACGGGAAGGCGATGGCATAGTTCTCGGCCATGTGCATCAAGCGGCACTCCTGAGACCTCGATGAGCAGGATTATGAAGAGCAACGCCCAGAACAGGATGGTGATGTCCCGCAGCAGGGCCACCGCGATGACGAACATGATGGTGCTCGCCAACTTCACCCGGGGGTCGAAGGTGTAGAACCGGGAGGCCTTGGCATACTTGTCGATCTCATCATGCCCGAACGCCATGCTCAACCCTCCTTTTTAACCGCTTATTCAGATGCTAGGCCCGACCCAAGCCGATATCGGGGATTCATTGGGAATGGCCCGCTCTCTTCCGAGACCTGACCAGGAGATAGAGGCCAACGAACACCAGCATGACCACGAAGAAGCCGATGATGCCCATCAACAGGCTCCCTCCATAGCCGTCGCCGTAATCGAGGGGCGCGGTCCAGACCGGTTCGCCCTCGCTCACACCATTGTCCTGCATCACCTTCTCCAGTCCATCACCGTACATGGCCGAATAGGCGTAGAAGCCCACCAGACCGATGGCGAAGACGATGAAGAGGATGGCGATGGCCTTGAGATAGTTCCTCCTCCATCAGGCTGCCACCTCCTTTCCGCCAGTATCGACCTCGATCCTTTCTTCCGATCTGCATCTTCAATGACTCTGGGGAGACCTTGCTCAGGAAGGCCACGATCCCGGTGGTTATGATGCCCTCACCGATTCCGATGAGCGCGTGCCAAGCCATCATGGAGGGTATCACGATGATGCCCTCGATCCCATAGTCGCCCCCGGACAGGTCGTAGCTGAACGCCAACTGCAGAGCGCAGGCCGTGGCGGCGAGGAAGACCGCCATCCATGATGCCGTGAAGGTGGCGGTGTACTGCCTTCGTCCCTTCAGGGCCCAGAGCACCGCTGCCGTGGCGATGGGAGCGATGACCGCCATGTTAAGCAGGTTCAGACCTAGGGCGGTCAGGCCGCCGTCGCCGAAGACCAGGCATTGGATCACCAGTATGACCGTCATCACCACCACTGAACCGTAGAAACCCAGCAGAATGCACGCCAAGGTCGCGCCAATGAGGTGCCCGGTGGTCCCTCCACCCACTGGGAAGTTCAACATCTGGGCTATGAAGATTCCGGCGGCAAGGACCGCCATGAACGGGACGGTCTTCTCGTCGATGGTCTTAGAGACCTTGTAGATGGCATAGGCCACCACCGGCAAGGCGATAAGCCATCCGATGACCAGCACCGTTGGGTCCATCAATCCGTCCGGAATGTGCACTCTATTCCTCCTAGAGCAAAAGATTTTCTTCCGTGCTACTCAAGAGAGCCTGCTGTATTTAGACGTTATTACGATTTATTAAAAGGTGTTACGAAGGAATTGCCAGCGTAGCACCGTTCAATGACACTCGTCCTTGAGGGACCGTACATAGGCGGACACCTTTCGGGGCCCCTCGCCCTCCATGATACGTTTCAATATGGCGCTCCCGACGATCGCCCCGTCCGCGCCGTGGATGCGCAATTGCTCCATCTGCTCTGGCGTGGATATGCCGAAGCCCGCCGCAACGGGCAATGTTCCCGCACATGCCTTGGTCCGCCGCACCAGCTCGGCCAGGTCAGCCATCGGAGGACCGGTCCCGGTGCCGGTGATCCCCATCCTGCTCACGAGATAGAGGTAGCCGGAGGAGCTGGACGCGATCTGCCTCATCCTATCGTCGGGCGTCGTGGGCGCCACCAGTTGCACCAGGTCCATTCCATCTCTGATGCAGCACTTCCTCAGATGGCGCGACTCCTCCAATCGGCAGGTCGGGCACGATCAGGCCGTCGGCTCCCTTCTGGGCCGCCTTGGACGTGAACTCGGATTCGCCCATGCGGAATATGGGGTTGTAGTAGCCCATCAGGACGATCGGCGCCTCGGTGTGGGAGCGGACCTCCGCCACCAGGTCGAGGACGCCCTTCGGTCTCATGCCCCCGCGCAGCGCGGCGTCCGAGGTGGCCTGGATGACCGGTCCGTCCGCCACCGGGTCCGAGAAAGGTATGCCCACCTCGATCATGTCCGCCCCTCCCTCCAGGCAGGCCATCATGTACTCGATGCTCCTGGCCCGGTCCGGGTAGCCGGCCGTGAGGTAGCAGATCAGCGCCATCTCGCCCTTGTTTCGCAACGATGCGAATCCATCGGATATCCTGCCCATCAGATCATCCCCAGCGCGTACACCGTCTCCAGGTCCTTGTCCCCCCGGCCCGAGATGGTGATCACCACGGTCTCGTCATGGGCCATGGCCTTGGCCCGCTCCATGCCCGCATGCACCGCGTGGGCCGATTCCAAGGCCGGGATTATGCCCTCCACCTGGGACAGGGTGCGGAACGCCTCCAGCGCCTCTGAGTCGGTGACGGCGCAATACTCCGCCCGCTTGATGTCCTTGAGCAAAGCGTGCTGCGGACCTACACCAGGATAGTCCAGTCCAGGGGCGATGCTGTGCGCCTCGTTGACCATGCCGTCCTCGTCCTGCAGCAGATAGGACTTGCATCCCTGCAGCACACCGACCTCGCCGGCGGTCAGGGTGGCCGAGTGCATGCCCGTCTCGAGACCTTTCCCGGCCGCTTCCGCTCCTAACAGGGCGACCTTTTTGTCCCTGAGGAACGGGTAGAAGGTGCCGATGGCGTTGCTGCCGCCTCCCACGCAGGCCACCAGCAGGTCCGGCAGACACCCTTCCTGTCTCCTCATCTGGACCTTGATCTCCTTGCCGATGACGCTCTGGAAGTCCCGCACCATGGTCGGGTAGGGGTGCGGCCCGGCCGCCGTGCCGAGCAGGTAATGGGTGTGACCTACGCTGGCGGTCCAGTCGCGGAACGCCTCGTTGATGGCGTCCTTGAGGGTGCTGGTGCCGATCGTCACCTCGTTCACCTTGGCCCCCATCAGGCGCATGCGGAAGACGTTCATGCGCTGACGTCTCACGTCCTCCTCGCCCATGTAGATCTCGGCCTCCAGACCGAGCACCGCCGCCGCCATGGCCGTGGCCGTGCCATGCTGCCCCGCTCCGGTCTCGGCGATGAGCCTGGTCTTGCCCATGCGCTTGGCCAGCAGCGCCTGTCCCATGACGTTGTTGAACTTGTGCGCCCCGCCGTGGCAAAGGTCCTCCCGCTTGAGGAATATCCTCGCCCCGCCGCAGCGCTCCGTGAGGTTGCGGGCGAAGTATAACGGGGTCGGTCGACCGCCATAGTGCTGGTGGTACCAGGCCAGCTCCCTCTGGAAATCCCGGTCCTTCTTGCTCCGACGATATGCCGCCTCCAGCTCCTGCAATGCCGGCATCAGCGTCTCCGGGACGAACTGTCCTCCGTACTCACCGAACCTTCCCTTCCTCATCATCTCACGCTCCATGCCCTCATCACGAACCGTTCTATCTCCTGTGCCGATTTCCATCCGTCCCTCTCCACGCCGGTGGACACGTCCACCACCTCCGGTGCGACCGTGCGGATGGCCTCGACCACATTGCTCGGGCTCAGACCACCAGCCAGCACGCATCCTTGCGGAGCGGCCTTGTCCCTGATGCTTCGACTGAGCTTCCAGTCATGCACCTTACCTGTGCCTCCCCCTCTCTCGCTGGGGGTGTCCAGCACTATCCGGTCGCAGAGATCGCCCATGCGGGACAGCCGTCCCAGGTCCAGTGGTCCCATCACCGGGAAAAGCGCCCATAGGTCCGAGCCCAGCTCCGTCCGCAATCGGTCCATCTCTGCCTCTGGCAGAACGGTGTTCAGCTGCACCACGTTCGGTTCGAGCATGCCCGCCAACTCGGAGCAGACGGTCCACGTCCTTGCAGGTCGTCACCATCACCTTGCGGTTGCAGGTGAGGGCCATCAGCTCCTTGGCCCGCTCCGGTTGCAACCTCCTTTTCGAATCGGCCTCCACCACGAAGCCGAGGAAGTCGGCGCAGCTGGCCGCCTCCAGTTCCGATTCGGAGCGCAGGCCGCAGATCTTGACCAATGTCATCTGCCCACCTCCAGCGCCTTCAAGGCGGAGGTCGGGTCCAGCTCGCCCGAGAGGCCCTTCCCACCAGCACCGCGCTCGCTCCTGCGGACCTCAAGTTGGCCACCTCATTCCGTTCGGAGATGCCGCTCATCACTATGACCGGTCGTCCGGACGTCGTTGCCAGTGGCAGCAAGCGCAGGCCCGTCCCCTGGTCCACCCGCATGGTGCGCAGGTCGCGCTGATTGATGCCCATGAGATCGGCATCGCTCTCCATCGCCAATCGCATATCCGGTTCGGAATGTGCCTCCAGGACCACCTCCAGACCGAGGAAGTGGGCCAGGTCGATGAGGCCGTCCCGGTCCAGCTCCGGCCGGTCGGAGAAGATCTCCTGGATGAGGAGCACGGCATCGGCCTTGAAGCGCGATGCCGCCCTCACCTGTCTTTCGTCCACCACGAAGTCCTTCATCAGGACGGGAACGTTTGCCGACTCGCACGCCAGGAGATGACGCAGGTCACCGGCGAACCGGGTGGGCTCGGTGAGCACGGAAAGGGCGGCCGCGCCCCCGGCGAGGTAAGAACTGACCAGATCGGAAGGTGAGGCGGAGGAGATCTTGCCGTCCACCGGGGTGGAGAGCTTGACCTCGGCGATTATGGGGAAGGTGGGATGTGAGGTCAAGGCCTGCTCCAGGGAAGCACGCGTCCCCGCTCCTCCTCTCCTTGGGGCAAGCGTTGTAATAGCCTTGCTCGATGAGATGGAATGCGTTGTCCACCAGGTCGTCCAATGTGACAGTACGGTTCATCGCCCTTCACCTCTGCTGCCTTCTACCAGCGACACCAACTTCTCCATGGCGGCACCGGATGAGAGGCTCTCCCTTGCCAGTTCCAAACCGTGCCCCAGGTCCTTGGCCCGGCCGAACACCTTCAAGGCGGCGGCGGAGTTCAAGGCCACCATGTCGGAAAGGGGGGAGGGGTTGCCCGAGAGCACATCGAGGGCCAGGGCGGCCGCATGGTCCGGCGGCATCTCCCTCACCGAATCCTGTGGCGGGACCGGGATCGAATAGGTGGTGGCGTCTATCGTCGATCCATGTTCCTGACCGCACCTGACCTCCACCATGACGGATGGTCCGAGGGTGGACAGCTCGTCCATGCCGGGATGGCCGTGGACCAGCGCCGCCCTCTCCACGCCGATGCATGGCAGTAACGACGGGATGATCTCGAGCAGACGGGGGTCGGCCACGCCCAGAAGTTGCCTGCGCTCGGTGCGCACCGGATTGAGGAGGGGTCCGAGGACATTGAACACCGTGCGGCGGCGCAGCTCCTTCCTCACTGGCGCGACGTGCCTCAATGCAGGATGGTAGGTCGGCGCGTACAGGAAGGTGATGCCGTGCCTGTCGAGGAGACGGCCGGCGGTCTCCGGGGACATCATGATGTCCACCCCGAGCTGGGCCATCAGGTCGGCGCTGCCGCAGATGCCGTTGGCGGAACGGTTGCCGTGCTTGGCCACCGGGACGCCGCAGCCGGCCACCACGAAGGAGGCGACGGTGGAGACGTTGAAGGTGCGGAAGGACGCCCCGCCAGTGCCGCAGAGGTCCATGACCGCCGCGTGCCTGGTGTAGACCGGGACGGAGCGGGCGCGGAAGGCCTGGGCGAAGGCGAGCAGGTCGGGGCCGCTCTCGCCCGTCTCCGCCAGTCGCAACAATGTGTGGCGCATCGATTCTGCCGAGGCCGTGCCATCCGCCATATGCTCGGCGATGATGGACATGTCCTCGTTCGCTTGCACGCATGACACGGACATGGCTTTCACCTCAGTGCGCCCAGGAAATTGGCCAGGAGAGCGCTTCCAGAGGGCGTGAGCACCGATTCGGGATGGAACTGCACCCCGTCGATGGGATAGCGACGGTGCCGAACGGCCATGATGGTGCCGTCCTCGCATCTCGCCGAGACCTGCAGTTCTGAATCTGGCAGGTCCGTCGCCACCAACGAGTGGTACCGGCCCACCGTCATCGGGTCGTCCAGTCCGGAGAATATGCCCTTGCCGTCATGGTGGATGATGCTGGTCTTGCCGTGCACCGGGACCGCGCCCTTGACCACCTTGCCCCCGAAGCAGGTGGCTATGCCTTGATGGCCCAGACAGACGCCGAGCGTCGGGGTGCTAGGGCGAGAGCTCCACCAGGACCTCTCGGCACACCCCGAAGTCGCGGGGGTTGTCCGGGTGGCCTGGACCAGGGGAGAGCACGATGCCGTCCGCATCCATCTTCCTGATGGCCTCCAGGGAGATGGCATCATTTCGGAACACTTGGCAACGTGCGCCGAGCTCGCCCAGGTACTGTTTCAGGTTGTAAACGAACGAGTCGTAGTTGTCGATGATGAGGACGTTCATACCTTCGCCCCCGTGGCCGGGCATCTGCCCAACGCCGCCTTCAGCGCGCCGAGCTTGCCCTCGGTCTCGTGATACTCCTTGGTCGGGTCGGAATCGTAGACGATGCCAGCGCCGGCCTGGAAGCGGATGCGGCCTGGACTGACGAAGGCGGAACGGATGGCGATGGCCGAGTCCAGGTCGCCGTTGAGGGAGAGGTAGCCGACCGACCCGGCGTAAGGTCCGCGCGGCCTGCCCTCCAGCTCGGCGATTATCTCCATGGCGCGCGGTTTCGGCGCTCCGGACACGGTGCCGGCCGGGAAGCAGGCGCAGAAGGCGTCCAAAGCGTCCTTTTCGTGGTCCAGGGTGCCCTGCACCTTGGAGACCAGATGCTGCACGTGGCTGAACTCCTCCACCTGCATGTACTCCGCCACGTGCACGCTGCCCTCCTCGCACACCTTGCCCAGGTCGTTGCGGGCCAGGTCGACGAGCATGGCATGCTCCGCGCGCTCCTTCTCGTCGCCCTGCATCTCCTCCTTCAAGGCCCTGCGCTCCCGCATGGTGGCGCCGATGGGCCTGGTGCCGGCGATGGGGTAGGTGATGACCTCGTCCCTCTTCACGGTGACCAAGGTCTCCGGGCTGGAGCCCAGTACCTTGCGCTCGCCGAAATCGAGATAGAACATGTAGGGGGAGGGATTGACCTGGCGGAGGGCCTCGTACAGGGAAAGGGGGTCGCCGGCGAACTCCATCTCCTTCTGGCGGGACACGACCACCTGGAACGCCTCGCCCTCGGAGATCCTCTGCTTGGCCATGAACGACGTTCCGTTCGTAAGTGTGGCGCGGGTCCAGGTCCTTGGTCTTGCCGGCCAGGAAGTCCTCTCCCCCCTCTGGGGCGGCCTCCTTGTCAAGGATGCGGCGCAGGTTGTCGCAACCGTCCACCGACAGGTAGTGGCATTGGAAGCGGGAGTGGTCATAGACGACCGCTTCCTTGTAGAACCCCAGCTCGTAGTCTGGGAACGAATCGTCGCGGAGGAAGGGCGTCTTCTTTTCCAGGTAGCGCGCGAACTCGAAGGAGAAGTAACCGACCAGCCCGCCCATGAACGGGAAGCGGCGGTCATCGACACGGTTCTGCTTGATGACCTCTCGCATGGCCTCCACCGGGTCGTCGCTGCGAGTAGGCGCGCCCGAAACACGGCCATCCTCGCAACGGAGCACGAACTTGGGGCAGCAGCCGATGAAAGAATACGAGACGGTCCGCTCCGCTCCCACCGCGCTCTCCAGCAGGAAGGAGGAACGGGCCTGCTTGGAGATGCGTCGGTAGAGCTCCATGGGCGGGGAGGTGATGGGGAGTGATTCGACGGTGATCCTTGAGGAGTTGTCTTTCATACATAATAGTGTACATTATTGACTATATTTAATCATTGTTGTATTTTTTTATACATTAATAGCAAACGATGAAGCTGCCCGTTGGGTTTTTTCACCGAAGGGTGATAACTTGATCGACGGCTATCGCCGGTTTCATCGAGGACCCTTTCATCGTGGCCCAGGGCGACCTCTTCCGCCTCTACCTCACGGTGGTCCATGAGAGCTTCGACCTGAACAACTACCGAGACTTCCATCGAATCTCCTACTTCAACGACGTAATATTCCAGACCATCTTCCAAGCATTGATCTCACTACTGCCTGATGGCTATCAGCCAGAGGCTTTGTTGTACTACGACACCTTCTATGCCCAATGGAACGCCTCCGACGTCGTCCCCGACCGTGGAGCAGTTCCGGGGCTACACCGACACCGCCGCCAACACGGTCATCGCGAACGCAGGGCAGGTGGTCGGCGGCCTGGTCCAAACCTACTATTACGAACTTGGCTGGGACGATAGGAACAACACGACCGCCATCGAGCAGCTGACGGTGCAGTCAATGGCTGAGAGCACGGAAACCGCTCCCTGGCTGGTGCAGACCATCATCGACCTCGGGGCCGAAGCCGGACAGGCAGGCGGTCGAGGAATTGTCCGCTGAGATCGTGGCCAACTCGACGGTGGCCGACTTCCCCATGCTCGTACTACCATTGATACCCCTGGTGCTGATCGGGGGCCAGAACGAGTCCACGTTGATGATGGTGGTCTTCTACCAGGATGGCAAGCCCATCTCTGGGGTTCAATACGTCGAGACCCTCCGGGAGATGACGGAGGAGGAGTTCGCCGATGTGGACGATGTGGAACACTACATCACCGGCGTGGACCCGATGACCTACGATTCGATGGAGCAGATGGAGGCGGACCTGGCGATCATCGACCCGGTGGCCATCATCCTCATCCTCATCCTCATCGGGCTATTCTTCAACTCGCTCCTGGCGGCCGGCCTCCCGCCGATCTCGATCGGCATCGCGGTGGGCATCAGTTTTGCGATATTGTTCCTCATCGCCACCTACATGTTCAGTGTGAACTACTTCGTGATCACCCTGATGATAACGGCCACATTGGGAGCGGGATGCGACTATTGCATCTTCATGCTCAGTCGCTACCGGGAGGAACGAAGAAAAGGCAAGACGAAGGAGGAAGCGGTGGAGGAGGCGGTCACCTGGGCCGGGGAGACCGTGACCACCAGTGCCATCACGGTCATGATCGGTTTCGGCGCGCTGTTCATCGCCAGCTTGGAGATGGTGATGTCGTTCGGCACCTTGGCCATAGGGATATTGTTGGCGTTGATGGTCGCTCTGACCTTGATGCCGGCGCTCTTAAGCGTGTTCGGGGACAAGCTGTTCTGGCCGGCGAAGAAGATACGGGAACCTACCAAGATCGGCATCAGATACTTCACCCATGCCGCCGACTTCTCCATGAAGCACGCCAAGGTGCTGTTGGTGGCGGCGGTGGTACTTTCCCTGCCGGCCATATATCTGGTGGTGACGACCCCGACGTCCTATGACTTCGTGGAGACCATGCCCCCCTGCGAGTCAAAGCAAGGCATGGAGGCCATGGAGGACACCTTCGGGGCGGGCATGATCGATCCGACCACCATCGCGCTGAACATGTCCGGCTCGGTGTACCTGGAGAACGGTCAATTCAACGTCACGATGCTGGACGCCATCGAATGGATGTCGGAGCAGTATGCCAGACGTCCCGGGGATAGCGCAGCTCTACAGTCCGACCAGGCCATTCGGCGAACCGATCGATTACGCCAATCTCAGCACGACGTACACCGTGGAGGCCGCCCAGCAGGTGGCTATAATGCATTCCATGATCGGTAAAGGGAACAATAGCGCCATGATCAACGTGATCTTCCAGGAGAACCCCTTCAGCGATGATGCCATGGACAGCATCCTGGAGATGCGGGACATCGCGGCGTCCGCACCAGGATGTGGAGCCGTTGATCGAAATGGTCTATGTGGGCGGGGGCACGGCGTTGATGTACGACTTCGCCTCGACCATGAGCATCGACTTCGAGCGCATCATCGCCCTCGCCATCATCCTGATCTACATCGTTCTGATGTTCGTGCTGGGTTCGGTCCTGAACCCGCTGCGGTCGATATTGACCATCCTCCTCTCCATCTTCTGGACGTTGGCCATCACCAGCTTGGTGTTCCAGTGGACCATGGACATGTACCTCAACTTCCAGGTCCCTCTCATCCTGATAGTGGTGTGCCTAGGGTTGGGCATGGACTATGACATTCTGCTCTCCACTCGCATCCGAGAGGAGGTGCACAAGGGCATGAGCACCAACGATGCCATCAAGCACAGCTTGCTGGAGACGGGAGGCATAATCACTGCCTGCGGAGTGATCATGGCCTCCGCCTTCGGTTCGATGGTGCTCACAGGCAACCCCATGCTCATGCAGTTCGGCCTGGCATTGATGTTGGCGATCCTTCTCGACGCCACTGTGGTGAGGACGTACCTGGTGCCGGCCATCATGTCGCTGCTCGGGAAGTGGAACTGGTGGGCGCCCAAGTGGATCCAGAGGAAGAGCGCGGAGGAAGTGGCTGAAAAGGCAGGAGAGCAAAAGAGCTGAACTCCTCCCACTTCCAGGCCATAGAACGGACAGTAGCCGGTTCAGAGCGGCGAGCCTGCAACGACGCCGACCATGAGGTTCCAGATGGACTTTGAGGCCCTATGGTCGGGGTCTCTTTTGTTACGACAGCAGCACCTGAACGCCCAAGGCGATCACCACGAGATTGCCCAGGACTATCGTCGCCACCAGGAACCGGTGGGAGAAGAAGCGCTTGGCGGTAGCATCCGAGATAGACCAAGAGGATCTGCCAGCTCAACGATGCCAGTCCCGCGCCAATGACGAAAAAGACCATGTCCTGCCAGGTATAGTCCCATTGTGAACCGTTGCCGGCGATCAGCGCGGTGAAGTAGACTATGGTGAAGGGGTTCAGGGCGGTGAGGACGAAGAACTTTAGATAGATGTGCCCCTCGCTCAGTTCGGCGGTGGGCAGTGTCATCCTGCCTTTTCCTAAGTTTCATCAGCCCATAGATGCCCAGGCCGATGAGGGTGCCACCGCTCACGATGCGCAGCACCTCTTCGTAGGGCGAAAGGACGGCGAGGATGGCCGATCCAGCCACCACGGCCATGATCGCGAAGGAGACATCGACGCTGGTAACAGCCGACCGCGGCGATGAGGCCCTGTCGCAACCCCTTCTCCATCGCCAGGCTGACCAGGAGCACCGAGATGGCACCGATCGGGATGGCTATGCCATATCCTGCCACCATGCCGTCGACCAGGGCGCTCATCAACCTCCTCACGGCCGGCATCATTCCCCTTCGGATAAATCCATCGTCCGACCTGGGCAAGTTTAACATATGGTCCAAGGACATGCCGCCCCCAGAGGAAGGAACATGAAAGTGGTGGCGTTCAACGGAAGCCCGCGCAACAACGGGAACACGCATCAGGCGTTGCAGATCGTATTGGACGAGCTGAAGGCGGATGGCATCGAGGTCGAGCTGGTCAATATCGCGGACAAGCATCTCGAGCCCTGCCATGCCTGCGGCGCCTGCGGCCGGAACAAGGACCAGAGGTGCGTCTACGACAAGGACAGGTTGAACGAATGGGTGCAGCTCATGGCCAAGGCCGACGGCATCCTGCTCGGCTCGCCGGTCTACTTCGGCTCCATGTCCGCGCAGATGAAGGCCTTGATCGACCGGGCCGGTTATGTGGCCCGCGCCAACGGGGACATGTTCCAGCGAAAGGTGGGGGCCGCCGTCGCCGTGAACCGGCGCGCCGGCGCATCTGACCACCTTCGACCACATGAACCACTTCTTCCTCATCGGACAGATGATCGTTCCGGGCTCGAACTATTGGAACGTCGTCAACGCCCTGAAACCAGGCGAGGTCCTGGCGGACGAGGAAGGCATCCGCACCCTGAAGACCCTGGGAAAGAACATGGCCTGGTTGCTGCGGAAGGTAAGACAGTGAGGGAGGTCGGCGACGGGCCTGGCCTGGTCCAGGTCTACACCGGCGACGGCAAGGGCAAGACCACCGCCGCCCTCGGCCTGGCGCTTCGGGCGGTAGGTCATGGTTATCGCGTGCTGATCGTGCAGTTCATGAAGACCGGGGAACCATATGGAGAGAGCCGTTCCTTCCATCACCTTCCCGGCCTGGAGCTGCGCTCCTTCGCCCGGTCCTGCCTCATCAACGCGGACCACCCCGAACCAGAGGACTTCCGGTTCGCCGAGGAGGCTTTGCAGTTCGTCAAGGAGAGGACCATGTCAAGGGAGTATGACGTGGTCATACTGGACGAGGTGAGCATCGCGGTCAAGTGGGGGCTGATCGACCCGAAGCGCGTCGTCGACCTGGTAAAGGAGAGGCCGGAGGGCGTGGAGATGGTGTTGACAGGCCGTTACGCCCCCCAGGAGTTCCTGGACGTGGCCGACCTGATCACCGAGATGCGCAATGTGCGGCATCCCTACCAGAGGGGCGTGCTCTCGCGCCAGGGCATCGACAGATGAACGCGTCCTCGCGGCAGATCGGACATCAATTTCATATAGCGCCGCCTGCGTGAATTCGTCGGGTAAGATGGTCGAGGTCAAGAAGGAGTCCAAGTGCCAGATCTGCGACAGCTTCAACATGAAGGGCATGTGGCAGTGCGAGTGCGGCGTCATGAACGTCTCCAAGAACGTCAAGTGCTGGAAGTGCGGCCTGCCGCGGGACGAGACGGCCCAACCCTGAGCATCGCCCGACCGTTCAGAGTGCCAGCTGTTTCCTGAGCTCGGCCATGTCTATGTTCAGCTGAGCCACGTCGGCCAAGGTGGAGACCAGATTGGTCTGCACGGTTATCTGCGCCCCGCGGAAGAGGCGCTTCTTTATCTCCAGCTCCCGGGCGATCCCCTTCTCCACCTCTACGATGAGGGAATTTATCTTCCAGGTGCCAGGGTCCAAATTGCAGGCGGAGACCACCCCGATGTCCTTGCCGTCCTTGGTTATGACCCTTTTAATGTCCACTAGGTCCAACTCTACTGTCATCTTTGCATCCCATCCTATCCTCCGGTCCGGAGGACTCCTACTCCGAAGGCCCGAGATAGATAATGACGCACTAGATAAAATTGATTTCGATTTTTCTCTCACCCTGCATAATAATCGTTAATAATCCATCTGGGGATATTGCCCTAAGATGAGCGAAGGAACGGGGGACTGGCGGGAGCAGTACAAGCACAAGCGATGCACCGCTCAGGAGGCTGTCCAGCATATACGACGTGGCAACACCGTGTTCATCGGCACCGCCTGCGGTGAGCCCCAGGCCCTGGTCAAGGCCATGATCGAGGAGGCTGATTACCTGGCGGACAACGAGATCGTCCAGGTCCTCTCGTTGGGCCTCACACCATACACCGAGAGGCGCTTCACCGAGCAGTTCCGGCTCAACGCCCTTTTCATCGGTCCGAACGTGCGGGAGGCGGTGAACGAGGGTCGGGCGGATTACACTCCCGATCTACCTCTCGGAGATCGAGCGCCTCTTCCAGGACGGCAACATCACCATCGAGGTGGCCTTGGTGCAGGTCGCACCCCCGGACGCGCATGGCTATTGCTCCCTGGGCGTGAGCGTCGACGTCACCAAGAGCGCCGCGGAGAACGCGGACATCGTCATCGCCGAGGTGAACCCCAACATGCCCCGCACCAAGGGGGACGCCTTGCTCCATGTCAGCGAGATCGACTATCTGGTGGAGAGCGACGAGCCCATCCTGGAATGGACCCAGGAGCGGGAGGAGGACCCGGAGGTGCTGACCCGCATCGGCCGGCACCTGAGCGAGCTGGTGGAGGACGGCTCCACCCTGCAGGTCGGATACGGCACCACCCCCAACGCGGTGTTGCGCTTCCTGGGCAACAAGAAGGACCTGGGCGTGCACACCGAGATGTTCTCCGACAGCATAATGGACCTGGTCGACGCCGGCGTCATCACCGGCAAGCGCAAGACCCTGCATCGGGGCAAGATCGTGGCCTCCTTCATCATCGGCTCGCGCCGCCTCTACGACTGGGTCAACGACAACGACATGATCGAGATGCACCCGTCCGCCTACACGAACGACCCATATGTCATCAGCCGGAACGATGACATGATCGCCATCAATTCCGCCCTGGAGGTCGACCTCACCGGGCAGGTCTGCGCCGACCAGCTCGGCCACCGCTTCTTCTCCGGTCTGGGCGGGCAGGTGGACTTCATGCGCGGTTCCGCACGCTCCCGCGGCGGCAAGCCGATCATCGCCCTCCCGTCCACGGCGCAGAACGGCACCATCTCCCGCATATCCCCCCACCTGGAGGAAGGGGCGGGCGTGACCACGCCGCGAGGCGACACCCACTATGTGGTGACGGAGTACGGCGTCGCCGAGCTGCATGGCAAGAGCATAATGCAGCGGGCGTTGGCACTGATCAACATCGCCCACCCCAAGTTCCGGGACGAGCTGCTCGCCCACGCCAAGGCGTTGCGCCTGATCTACCAGGACGTCTCGGACACCGCCTTCAAGGTCACATATCCGGAGCAGTATGAGAGCGTGGCCCGCCTGGGTGAGCTGGTGGTGTACTTCCGCCCGGCCCGCGCCACCGACGAACCGCTGCTCCATGAGCTGTTCTACTCCTTCAGCGACCTCACCGTCTACCAGCGCTACATGGCCCCGAAGAAGCGATTCTCCCATCTGGAGCTGCAGTCCGTGGTCAACGTGGACTATTACACCCGGATGACCCTCATCGCCTTCATCAAGGAGAAGGACGTGTGGCACGCCATCGGCCTGTGCACCTGGGACCTGGACAAGGAAAGCAACAGCGCCGAGGTGGCCTTCATCGTGGGGGACCGCTGGCAGGGCCGGGGCGTGGGCAGCCATCTGATGGAGCAGATGGTGCGCATCGGGCGCGACAAATCGCTCAAGTACTTCACCGCCGAGACCCTGGTCGAGAACAACCGCATGCTCGAGCTGTTCTACCGCACCGGGCACAAGGTGGAGACCCGCCTGGTCGAGGACACCTACCTGGTCAAGATGGACATCTGGTCCAAGTGAGATCAGGTGTGCGGGCCTCTCCTCCTTTTCGAGATCCAGTACCAGCCCAATATGGCGACCAGAGCGATCGTCCCTAGGACCCATGCGTTGCGGTCAAGGAACACCATGAGGAACAGGCATGTCGCCAGGCCCAACCAGGGAAAGGCCCGGGCGTACAATGGTGCCTTCATCCGGATGGCGGACCAGTTCACCAGCGCGTAGTAGATCAGCGAGGCGAAGTTGGACACCGCCGCGGCGAAAAGTATGCTGGACGATAGGGATAGCAAGGTCATGAGGGCGCCAAAGATGATGACGGCGATGTAAGGGGAGCCGGTGCGGGGATGCACCGCCACCAGCCGGGAGGGCAGGTCCCCGTTCCGGGCCATGGCGAAGGAGATCCGCGATACCCCCAAGAGGGTGGTGAGCAGGACGCTCAATGTCGCGGCCAAGGCAGCGACCGTCACCAGCCTCCCCATGAACTGTCCCTCGACCAATGCCGCATCCGTCAGTGGCGAGTCGGAGGCGCCCAGGGCATCGGTGCCGATCAGACCGATGGCGGTGGCCGCCACCAGGAGATAGATGACCGTGGAGGCGACCAGCGAGAGGATGATCGCCTTGGGGACGGTGCGCTGCGGGTCCTTGATCTCCTCGCTCAACATGGCCACCCTTCCGAACCCGGAGAAGGCGAAGAATATCAACGCCGCCCCTTCCATCACTCCCAAGGGGCCATTCGGAGCGAACGGGGAGAAATTGCCCATGTCGATCAGGAACAGACCGCTAGGACGAAAAGCACCAGCACGCCGACCTTGAACAATACCAGAATATCATTGAACCGGGCCGACCCCTTCAGGCCCCAAAGGTTCAACCCGGTCACCCCGATGCAGGACAGGGCCGCCAATGCGTTTAGGGGCAATGGGATGAATAGCGCCAGATATCCCGCCAGTCCGATGGCGACCGCCGCCCCCGAGGCGATGTTGGAGATGAGCCACATCCAGCCGGAGACGAAACCCCCCAGGGGCGAGACGAGCTCATGGGCGAACTCATAGCCCCCACCCTCCTTCGGAATACGGGTGGCGAGCTCGGCGAAGCTCAGGGCGGTGAGTGCGGAGACCAGTGCTCCTATCAGCAGGGATACGAGCAGCGCCGGCCCGGACAGACTGGCCGATACTCCGATGACCACGAAGATCCCGGCCCCCACGATGGCCCCCACCCCGATGGCGAAGGCATCGAACAGGCCCAGTGAGCGCCTCAGCTCCACCATGGGACGAATATTGTAATGGACCCCTTATTTCCATTTCACCGTTCGATCTCGAGGACTCAGCGCAGCATCATGAGGCGTTGGTCGATGGGGTCCTGGAACGATGTCTCGGACATGAGCTTCTCGGAGAAGCGGAACTTGCCCACCGGGGCGAATATCTCGAACCGGGCGCCACAGCCTGGCGGTCCTGTCTCCTTGATCTCCAGGCCGGTTATGTGAAGTATCTCGCGGATGAAGTGCAGGCCGTGCCCCGACCGGCCCTTGTGGTTCCAATCGAAGATGCGATCCTTCTCCAGCTCGGAGATGCCATTGCCGTCGTCCTCATAGATGATGCGAACGCCCTCGTCCGACATCTCATAGGTCAATGAGACGAACGTCACGTGCCCGCCGTGCTTGATCGAGTTCTCGATGAGGTTCTTGACCACCGAGCCGATCATGGGGTCGGCGAACAGCTCCAGGCCGCCCAGCTCGCACCCTTGCTTGGCGCCTTTCAGGTCCGCCTCGTCCACCGCCGTCTCCCAGATGTCCCGCACATGGAACCAGGACGGTTCGGCGGTCCCGAGCGCCTGGTATTGCCGGGTGAAGACCATCTGCTCCTGGATGTGGTCCATGGCGTGGTGCGCCTTCTTGAGGTAGTCGGCCACCTTCGGGTCCACATTGTACTTCTCGGCGAACTGCATGTAGCTGGATAGGACCGTCACCATGTTGAGCACGTCGTGCCTGGTGACATCGCCGAGCAGGGATATCTTCCGGTTCGCCAGCCGCATCGACTCCTCGGCCTTCTTCTTCTCCGACACGTCACGGGCGATGATCTGCACGCCCATCACTCGGCCGCCCTCGCGCATGATGGCGCTGTTCACGTCTAAGACTCGGCTCTCGCCGTCGCGCCGCCGCACCTCGATCTCATAGTTGGTTCGGTCGGTCTCGCCCATCATCTTGGCCATCATGGCCTTGCGACCGATCGGGGCGGACTCGGGCGGCAAATAGTCGAATATGTTGGTGGACATGACCTCATCCTCCGACCAGCCCAGGAACGTTTCGGTGGCCTTGTTCATGGAGGTGATCCGCCCGGCCACGTCAATGGTCAGCACCAGCTCCGACGCGCTCTCGATGATGTGCCGGCTGCGCTGCTCCGCCCGCCATATCGCCTCCTGCGCCTCCATCTGGGGGGTGATGTCCTCCACCATGCGCAGGAACATCCTCTCCCCGCTCGGGTCGTTCTTGACCACGGAGACCTTGAGGCGGCCATGGAACATGGACCCGTCCTTGCGGATGTAGCGCTTGGTGATCTCGTAGTTGTCCGTCTCACCCCGCAGAAGGCTCTCGTGCATGCTCTGGTCGTTCCACACGTCCTCGGGATGGACGAACTCCGGTGGACGGAGCTGCCTCAGCTCCTCGTTGCTGTACCCGTACATGCGCTGGGCCGCCTGGTTGGTGAAGATCACCCTTCCTTCCGCGTCGCACAGCGCCATGCCCATGGTGCTAGCCTCGATGATGGAGCGCATCAGGCTCTGGTTCTCGCGCAGGTACTGCTCCTGCCTCTTCGATTCCGTGAGATCGGTAAGGATGCCCTGGAAATGGCTGACGCTGCCGTCCGAGGCCTTGCGCACATAGGTCTCGTCCCGTATGTATCTCAGGTCGCCCGCCCGGGTGACGATGCGGTACTCCTGGATGAACATGGGGGTGTCGCAGGAGAGGAACCGCCTCAGCTCGCACCGCACCCGCTCCCGGTCCTCCGGATGGACCAGGTCTGTGAATGGAAATTTGCCGGAGGTCAGCTCCGCTGCCTTGTATCCATAGCGCTCCACGTTGTCCGAGACGTAGGCCACCGACCATTGCGGCTCCGCCCGCCAGACTATGGCGACCGTGCCGCTGTGGTCCAGATATGGACTCCAGCTCGTCCGGTCCCACCGAGGTGGGCGGCAACGTCTTCTGGGGGATATGCCGGAAGGCCATCACCCGGCCGATGAGCTTGCCCTCCTGTATCAATGGGTTCGAGGAGACGGCGATGATTTGCCCGTCCTTCATGATGATGGAACCTATGTCCGGCCTCATGGGGTCGGTGCGCACCTCCATGAAGAAGGAGAACAGCGCCTCGGGCTTGGTCACCTTGGTGAGCATGGGTTGAAGATAGGTCATCTGACCGACCTTCATCTGGGCCTCCTCCAGGCCCCAGAGCTCGAGCAGGCGATGATTGTGCATGACCAGTCCGCCGTCCAGGCCTATGGCTATGACCCCGATGGGGAGGCTCTCTATGGTGGACCGTAGCACGGCCATGGGGTCGCGGTTCCTTAGGCCACCATCCCGGGCGCAGGCCAGGTTGGCCACGGCCTCGCGCAGCTCCACGAACACCGCGCGGGACCCTGCCTTCTTCTGGATGTATGCGTCGGCGCCGGCCTGGAGCGGGTCGGACTCGACCTCCTCCTTGCCCCTGGCGGTGAACATGATGAAAGGGGTGTTGTTGCCATGCCCCCGGAGCTCGCGCAGCACCTCGATGCCGTTCTTCCTCGGCATCTGGTAATCGCAGATGATGACGTCGAAGCTTTCCTTCTCCAGGCGTTCGACGGCCTTGACGCTGTTGGCCTCCGTCACCACCTCGATGTCCCCGCCGTCCTCCAGGATCTCCTTGATGAGGTCCAGCATCGATTCCTCGTCGTCAATGAAGATGACCTTGGCTGGCATGAGCTGTTCGTACCTGATTGCATTGAGAGCGCTACAGATTATAAACGGTGCCTGCCTGGATACCATTTTTGATAAGCAAGGTCGAATTAATGTCGGCCTCAGACGAAGAGGGACTTGGTCATCAGCTGCACTACGTAACCGGCCGCAGCGCCCACCCAGACCATGACCACGAAGTGGATCCCCGCGGTGGCCAGGTGGCCGCCTTTGACCAAGGGCAGCATGATGGAGGAGAACAAGGCATGGATGAGGATGACGCCCACCACCATGTTGGTCAGACAGCTCGATGTTGTAGGAGGCGTTGAAGATGTTGTTCAGGAATCCGCCGGTGGCGATGCTGCTGGTATCGCCGGCCAGGTTGCTCACCACATCGCTCATGTACTCGGTGATGCCCACGGTGATCCACATGGTGAAGGCCAAGGCGATCATGATGCCATAGAGCACGCCCACGAAGCTCGAGCTTATGGAGATGCGCTTCTTGCGGATGGCCAGGATCTTGAAGAGGTTGTTGCTGATGAACAGGCTGGTCTCCTCCGGCTTGGAACCGGAGAGGACGCACTGGGTGTACATGCCGCTGAACTTCTTGATCATGAAGCTGCTGGTCTCGGCGGAGAAATGGCCCCAGGAATCGGTGGGACTGATGTGCATGGCCAGACGCTTCGACAGGTTCTGCACCGCCGAGGTCAATGGCCCGAACTTGTGCACGGCCAGGTTCTTCACCGCGCCAGGCATGGTCTGGCCGCTGACCGAGCACGAACGGCCCAAGGAACGGATGAACGCCCCGAATATCTCGTCGCGCTTCTCGATCTTCTTCTCCTCGCGCATGATCATGATGCCCGGGATGAGCACTGGCAGGCAGACCGTGGCGGCGAACAGCATCAATGGTATGTCCAGCGGGCTGAGCAGGTAGTACAGGCCCACCATGCCCAGGACGGCGATGACCACCGCGATGATCATCATGCGGTCCCTCTCGGTGAGGAGGCCCGCCTTATATTTCTGGCGGAGGGGGTACCATATATCGTCCTTGGGCACCTTAGATAGGATCAGATATACGAATGCCCCCTCCATTATCATAAAGCCGATCACGATGCCGTAGATCAGCGTGTCCGCCGTCTGGGAGCCCAGCAGCGGGATGATGGACACGAAGACGCAGATGAAGATCAGGGCGGTGATGGCGCCGCTGAAGATCTCCTTGACGAATTCCACGTCCTTCAGGCTGCCCTCGCACTTGAGCACGTACTCGTCCATCATGACGTCGTGCTCGTTCTTCATGAAACGGTCCAGCTTCTCCCCGATGTCCACCGCGTGCCCTAGCCTGGAGAAGAAGTCGTTCTCCATGCGGCTCGGTGTGTGCGAGGCGATGAAGCGGCAGGCCTCCGCCACCGAGACGTTGTAGTACTTCATCAGGCGGAAGATCCTCATGGAGTCCTTGGCCAGCGGGCCATACTCCCTCTTCTGGGCCATGATGAAGAACACCTTGTCGAAGGGCATGTCCGAGGTGGACAGGGCCGCCAGCTCGGTGACGTACAGCGGCATGCTGCGGTCGATCTTGATGCGCCGGCTCGACGCCGAGACCCAAGGCCAGATGATGATGACCGCCACCAGGAAGTAGAACATGGCGAACATGGCGATGAGGGTGAGCTGGTCCAGCAGCGGCCCGATGGTGAACCACATCAGCGCTGGCAATGCGATGCCGCACATGGCGATGGTCAGCACCAGAAGCATCAGGTACTTCTTCCGGGGCATGTCCATGGTCTGCAGAGCCTGTCCGAACTTCATCCTCACACCTCAGTACACGAAGGGCAGCGAGTCCGGGCCCTTCTCGTAGTAATCGTTGAACACCTTGACCACTTCCTTGTAGCCCACGATGTTCAGGTCCACCATCTTCTGGATGATGCGTTCCCTCTTCTTCAGGTCCTTGTAGATGTCCTTCTTGTCCGAGTAGCCGTGCTCCAGCGCGATCTTGTTCTCCAATATGTGCGAGTTGTTCATGCCCCGGAAGTTGTGCCGGTCCTTGTTGGGGTCCCACTTGAAGACCACGCGGGTCATGATGCCGCCGGCCTCCCGGTTGAAGCCGACGAACTCCTCCACGTGGGTGACGCGGCGGAGGAATCGTCCGTTGACGCTCACCGCCGATTGGAATATGATGACGTTGACGTTGTCGATGAAAGAGAGCGGGATGTTGACCGGCTGGCCGGTCATCCTCTGGATGAACTTGGTGGAGGTGGAGGCGTGGAAGGTGGCGATGACCGGGATACCGGTCTGCATGCATTGGTAGGCGGTCCTGGCCTCCTCACCACGTATCTCACCGATGATGATGTAATCGGGACGGGAACGCAGCGCGGCGCGGAGCAGGTCGAACATGGTGACCCTGGCCTCCTCGGGACCGGCCTCGCGGGTGACGCAGCGCTGCCAGGAGCGCTGGCACGGCTTCACCTCTGGCGTATCTTCCACGGAGTAGATCTTGCCGCGGTGGTCGATGAGGGTGAGGATGCCGTTCAGGGTGGAGGTCTTACCGGACGCCGTCTCACCGCAGATCATGATGTTGATCTTGTTCTCCAGGCAGAGCCATAGATAGGCGCCCAGCTCGGCGCTGAACGTGCCCCACTTGATGAGCTGGATGGGCGAGATCGGTTCGGGCGAGAACTTACGGATGGTGAAGCTGCTGCCCCGGGCGGAGATCTCGTTGGAATAGATCATGTTGATACGGCTGCCGTCCGGGAGCACGCCGTCCACGATGGGCTTGGAGGCGGACACGGGCCGCCCCATGCGCTCTGACATGGAGATGAAGAACTCGTTCAAGGCGAGCTCGTCGTCGAAGCGGATGTTCGTCTCCAACGCGTACTGGAAGGCCTTGTGGGAAACGCGTATGCGCGATGTGCCCACCAGGTGGATATCCTCGATGTATTGGTCTAGGATGAGCGGCTCGATGACCCCGAAGCCGACGATGTCCCTCTGGATGAAATATTTGAAAAGGTCGTACTCCTCTTGGCTGACCCGGACCCGCTCGCCGGTGGTGAAGATCTTGGAGCCTGGGAACTTCTTCAGGATGTTGGCGCCCTCCTCGCCCTCCGCCACCTCGACCACCTGGTCGAAGAGCTTGCCGAGGATGCGCTCCAGGTCCTCCTTGGTCTCCGAGGAGTCCTCGCCCGAGGCCCGGGTCAGTATGGATTGCTTGATGGCGCGGAGCTTCTCCTTCTCCATGTCGTCCAGCTGCTTCTCTATGCTGGCGTACTGGTTCTTGTTGGCGTTGATGTGGATGAAGCTCGATCCGACCTTGTAGATGAAGTTGCACGCCTTGGGGTCGTTCTGCGCCTCCTTGCGTATCTCCGCAAGGTCACGGATGGTGAGAGTCTCGTAGTAGCGCGGCAGCTTAGAGGTGGCCCTAGAAAGCTCCTCGACGTACTGCTTCAGATACCAGTTGTGCTCTGTCTGTCTTATCAGTTCCTCATCCATATCTATCAGGTGCCCGTTGATAGGTCTGGATCACGCGCTTGTGTCTCTCAAGTCGGTCCTTTCGTTCCTCGTCTCCCGAACCTCAGCCCGACACGTCGGTGATCTCGATCACCATGCCGGACCGCGGCTCGATGCGGTATCTCATCTGCTCCTCCACTTGTCCCCTGGCCCTCAAGAACCTTTTGACCTGAATCTCGCGGCTGATTCCACCTTTGTTCCTCATCTCGAGGTTCAGGTAGACGTCCGCCGACAGGCGCACGGGTTCCAAGCTGGCTATGCCAGCCTCGGCGGTCAGGATGACCGTCTTGCCCGACCGGGCCACCTTCTTCAGGAAGCCCATCAGGCTCTGCGCCTGGTTGTTGTCCAACCGGCGGTTGATAAGGGAGGAGAAGGAATCGACGATCAGCACGTCGCGCTCGTAGAGCTGCGGCGAGCCGATCAGCTTGTCCAGGAAGTCGTCCCGGACCATGGTCTGCCCCAACAGGGGGTAGACCGGAAGGTAGAGCAGCTTCTGGCTGAGCAGGTGCGGCCCTACCTTGTACTCGATGGAGTACATCTGATCGATGAAGTCCTTGATGGTCATCTCCGTGGAGACGAACGTGACGGAGGCCCCGTTGGCCAGCAGCCCGTAGCATAACCGTTGGCTGATGACGCTGCGCCCTGAGCCCTCCACGCCCTCGATGAGCATGACCGCTCCCTTGGGCAGTCCGCCTCCAAGCTTGGCATGCAGCTCGTCGGACTTGATGAAGATGGGATAGAGACCGCGGTCCTTGGGCTTCTCCTCTGGTGCCGGTCCTGCCATGTCTTTTTCACCTCTCGTCCTTGCTTCATGCCCGAAATCGTTTCAGATGCGGAACGTCAGGCTGTCCGCCTCGCCGTCCCCCGTGATCACCTTAATGACGTGATCCCCCGGGGCCAGTGATATGTTGATCGTGATCTGCAGCACCGCCGAAGGCACCCATTGCGCTCCGTTCGAGCCCAGTACCTGCAGGGCGGTGTCATTGGTGTAGCTCCCGTCCATCATGACGAAGAGCCCTTGCGTGTTCAATGTGGAGGACCCGGTGTTCTCCACGTAGATGGTCAGGCTGGTGCCGCTGTAGGGCACCATGGCCGGGTCGTTGATGATGGCGATCTCCGATTGCATCGCCTCGGTCATGGCCTCCGACTCGACATCGATCTTCTGGGCCATCTCGTAACCTACGCTGATGAAGACGCCGGCCATCGAGGCGGCCACCACCACCGCGGCGATGAAGAAGATCATGTGCGTTACTGACGCGTCGGATGCCATTTTCTCACCTCATGCGTGGTAGGCCGAGGCCCATTCCTTCACGGTCACTTTGAGGCGGGCGTCGTCGATCTCCATGGGGAAATCGATCGTCATCTGCTCGCCTGGGGCCCAGAGCTTGCTTCCGGGGTGACCTTGCACCGTCAATGTGATCAAGGTCAGATCGGCCAGGGCGCCGTTCACCAGGATGTCCACGTCGTCGAGGTCGATCGCGGCCTCGCCGTCGTTCACCAGGGTGACGGTGTCGTTGGCGTCGTCCACCTCCACGATGGAGATGGACGTGTCCATCATTCTCTCGTACCTTTCCGTCTGTTCGTTCTGGGAGTTTATGAGCGAGTCCTGGAAGTGGTCGAACGATCCGAAGACGATACCGAACAGGATCACGAACGTCGTGAACAGTATCGCCGAGGCGGCCGACACACTGAGACCCATCTCAGTTCACTTCCAGACGCCTCAGTTCCTTGAACCAGTGTTCGATCTCCTCGTACTCCTGGTCCGAGACCTTCTGTCCCTTCTGCTTCTTGCCGTAGAACCGGTCCATCTGGAACTCCACGATCTTGACGACCTGGTTCATGATGTAAGGGTCCGACACGGCCACAGGGTGGGTGAAGGTGTCCTCGTGCTTGCTCGGTGCCTTGGTCTCGGGCTTGGGCTCCGGGACGAAAGGCAGCACCTCTCTTGGCGCTGGTATCGGCTTGACCGGTTCCAGCTTGATCGGTGTCTTCGGCTTTATGACGCTGACCGGGACCGCCTCGAAGTTGTCCTCGGGTCGGAGCAACATGTCCGCCATATCGTCGTCGAGCTCGGGCAGCGTCTCGATCTTGGGAACAGCCTTCGTCTCCACCTTGGCCTCGGCCTTCGCCTCGTTGGCCTTCTTGGTGGTGCTGTTGTCCACGAACGGGTTGTACTCCCGGCTCACGGCCTCGTACACCTGGAGCAGGCTCCTCATGGAATCGTTTATGGAGCCGAGGTCTCCTTTGATCTGCTCAATGTCGCTTTTCAGGCTCTTCCCCTGCATCTGCAAGGTCTCCACCTGTCCCTTCACGTCCTCCATGGTGGCGCCCAGAGCGGTGACCTTCTCATCGCTCGCATCGGGTTGGGCCACTGCGAAGTCGGGCCGTCCCAGCTCTGAGCCGAGGCCCGAGCCGAGCGTACCAAGGGAACCGCCCATCGACCCGCCCATGCCTTCGTTCGGCATGACCAGCGTGTCGCCGTTCGGTGCTTCCATCTCGCCCATCATCCCTGAGAGATCCTCGCCTCCCTTCTTCTTTCTAAACGATAGTATTGCTAGAAATGGAAGAAAGGAAGGAAGAGGACATCCACGGTTAGTTTCCGTAACATCACTCTCCTTTGGTTTTTAAATTTAAGAGGTTTAAGGTGTTTGGATCCTCCTCAGCCCGATTAGGCCAGGTTGATCATGGCGGTGTCGAAGACCTCTGGGGTGTAGAACTGCACCAGGGTGGTCTGACCGTACGCCGGCATGATCTTGATCTCTACGTTCTGGGAGTTGCCGATACGCGAACTGGGTCAGGTCGAGGGTGACCTTGATCAGGTCGCCCTGACCGACCATGTCAACCGCGCTGGTAGTCCAATCCTCGACGCTGGACACGACCAACTGCTGAGCGGCGACGTAGTCTGGTGTCAGCAGCAGCAGCGCTCTTAGCGAACACGACGGTCGTCTCCACCATCGGTCACGGAGACAACCACGTTGTCCATGTTGATGGACGGGCTACCGGCGGCAAGCCTCATGTAGATGTCAACCTAGTCGAGCGTGTCGTAACGTAGCGGATACGGTACCGACGACATCGTAGGTGATGAAACCAGAAGCGACGTTCTGGATCGCCTGCTCGCCGGTGTTCTGAGCCTGTTCCCTCACGCTGTTGGCGGTGCTGATCAGTACAGATGCGGCAACCGCGGCAACGAGCACCATCGCGATGAAGATGATCATCGTTCCGACGCCCATCTCCGCGCGCTTGTCGAACTTCTTCCATGCTTTTTTCATGTTTTTGATCCCCTTTGCATTTAGGGGCCAGCCGTTCCACTATCCTAGTGAAGCTGCGCTAACCCTTTGGGCCCCTTGCGGTCGGACCTGTTTTACTCGCAGGATCCTACGCTTAGGACCCGCGGTCCCTGCAAGAGTATGAAAGAAACTTGGTTTTAGGGTATATAAACCTCCTAATTCAGGAATCAGCCATGATAACCAAAGATGATAATCACTCAAATCGTGAAATCATCTGGCTATGCTCTAGTGTCGAAAAATAAAGTGAAAAAGTGGATTTTCGGGGTTCGGCGACCGAGGCATCGGCCACCGTTCCGAGGTCGGACCGATCGGACCACCTGGCCATCCGAAGGTCATCGATGCCGATGAGGGCCCCGAACACCGGGTATTCGTGACCATCGCTGATGGAGACGAAGGGTATGGCGAAGGCCTCGATCCCTTCCCCCTTGACCATATGGCCAGAGGGGGTCAGGGAGGTCATGGCAACACCGTAATAGATCTTTAGAATAGGTAAGGCTCAGAGCAGCAGGCAGTCCCTGGGGATGAAGATCTCGAAGCGGGCGCCGTGTCCGAACACACCGTTCTCGACTATCTCCAGGCACGTGATGCCGAGCATCTTCCGGATGAAGTAGAGGTCATGGATGGTGCTGCTGCCAGGCACCGGTTCGAATATCTCATGCTTCTTGTTGTCAGGTATCCCCGGACCGTCGTCCTGCACCACCAGATGACCGCCGTACTCACCCATGAAGAACTTGACCTCGATGTTCTCCGCCCCCTTGGCGTGCTTCAAGGCGTTCTCCAAGAGCTTCGGCAGCGCCTTCACGATCAGGGGGTCGGCGTAGAAGCTGACCTGGTCGATCTCGCCGAAGTCGTCGTAACCATCGGAGTGCATCTCCTCCGCGGCGATGCGGCAGAGCTCAGGCAGCGAGAACCATCCCGGTTCCGCCTGCCCGATCATGGCGTAATCCATCACCAGCTGGGCATGCTTGTCCAACGGCGTGGCCATCGGAGCGGACATGACCATCTCCTCCGCCACCGCCATGGTCTCGCAGGGTGCTGAGACCGAACCGCCGGTCCCGGCGACGTCCTCCGTACCCTCATGCGAACAGGACATCCCTTCCAAGGGCTCTGTCCCGTCGATGTCCTCCATGGAGCGGACATGGACCACGAAGGCCATGGGCACGCCCTTGCCATTGAGCAGGGTGCGCAGGTCCAGGGTGGCATTCTCCAGGCCGCCGTCGAGCTTGTTGAGATGGATGTTGGCGCCTTCCAACTTGTAGCGTCGCCTCGCCTCCACCAGCATCTCCTTGCAGAGGTCATGGTCATAATCTGGCACCGCCTTGGCCCAGAGCTCCTCGCCGACCTGGGCCGGCAGGAGCTCCTTGGCCTTGTTGTTGGACATGCGCACCACGCCCACGTCGTCGATGACGAAACAAGGGTGTTCGAACTCCTCCAACAGCTGTTCGGCCAGCACCGTTCCCGACCCGTTCTCGCCATTCTCGCTCGGTGCCGCTTCGGCGCCATGGAACAGGTAGCATATCGGGGGTCCAGGCAGACGGATCATGCTCAGACCGTAGCGTCGGTCATTGCCATCCCTGTCCTTCAGGTAGAGGGCGTTCCCTTCCGGCAGCTCGGCCTTGAACCAGTCCGGAAGCAGTTCCACGATGTTCTTGCCCAGGATGTTGGCGGTACCGCTGGAGAGCAGCTCCTGCGCCTTGTCGGAGCGATAGATGACCAGGCCCTGATGGTCCGTGACCAGCAGCAGGTCCCTCTCGTTCTCCACCAGGCCATGGCAGGACAGTTGGGCGTCCTCGACCCTCTCCTCACGTCGTTCGCGTGAGCAGCGACATATGACCATGCGCCCCTTGCTCGTGGAGACGGGATAGGTCCAGACCGTCAGGTCCACTTCCTTGGGGTCGTTGAACCACAGCCTCACCTTGAGGGCCTCCTCGGGCGCGAGCAGGTCCAGT
Organism: Methanomassiliicoccaceae archaeon; assembly: GCA_963806355.1. Taxonomy (GTDB): domain Archaea; phylum Thermoplasmatota; class Thermoplasmata; order Methanomassiliicoccales; family UBA472; genus JACXTP01. The sequence continues at coordinate 100,027 of CAWDXN010000011.1, forward strand.
CCCAGCTGGGTCCTGCGCATCTCGGCGTCAAGGTAGGCCATGCCTGGTATGCGGTCGTCCAGGTCCATCAGCCCCATCCCCAACGTCTCCTGGGAGGGCAGCCCAGTGATGTTCTCCATGCTTATGTTCCACTGGATCACCTCGCCCTTCTCGTTGAGTATGAACATGCCCTGGTCCTGCAGGTCGAGCAGCGAATGCAGCACATGGACCAGGTCCATGATGGTGCGGAGCTCGAAGGTCTGCTCGGCGGCGTTCAGTCCCTGGCACGCCCTCGGCCTCGGCTCCGGTGCGATCGTCCTTCTGTAGCAGCACCAGCACGCCCGGTTCCTCGATGTCCAGGTCCAGATTGAAGAAGGTGCAGCGATAGCGGTCCCCGGTCCAGAGCTCGATGGGGACGTTGTCCAGCTCCGCCTCCTGACGCGGTCGGATGACGCGTTCCATGAACTGATGGTGGTCCGAGACCCCGGCCAACATGGAGCTCAGCAGAGATTCCGGTGTGACGACGGTCTGATCGTGATTGATCGCGAACGCATCCAACCAGAGCTGGTTCCAGGCCAGGATGTGGCCGTCCTGGGCCAGCAGCATGGCCGGCAGGGGCAGGGCCTCCACCAGCGGACCGATGGTGCGCTCCGGCAAAGGCTTGGCGCTGTTCAGCACCCCCTCCGAGACGTCCCTCCCGCTCCACTTGGTGCCGTTCATGGTCCCGGCCTCGTCGAAGGTGGGCTCGACGCTGAAGTTGATCCAGATGGGGCGGTGCTCCACGTCCTCCGTCTCCACGATGAGGCTGTGGTAGCGGTCCATGCCCGCGCTCAGGCGGTGGCGCCACAGGTCAAGCTTGGCAGCGGTCTCCACGGTCAGGGGCAGGACGGAGCCGATGAGCGATTTGCCCACCACCTCGTCGCCCATGCCCAGGACCGCCTTGACCTCATCGTTGAGGGAAGTGACCCGAAGCTCCTTGTCGGTGCGTATGGACAGCAGACCGATCGCGGTCGGTGAGATCGACATAATCGTGCGAGGGGTCCGAACCCTCCTTCTCGGTGGATACCAGGTTGCGTATGGCGTGATAGAAGTCCTTGAAGACGCCCTTCTCGGCGTCGGGCCGGTCGGCCGGTTCGGCCTGTCCCGTGCCAATATCATCTGAACCGGTCGCATCGTAAGCCTCCGCCGGGCGGGGCTCGCCTTCGTCCTCAGACCACCTCAAAGTAGGTTCCCCCAGGGGGCAGAGAGCCCGTGCAGGCGGAGGGGGGGTTTTGCTCGAATGGTGCAGGTGAGCATATTGATCGCCACGCGCACTGTCCGGGGTTCTCTGTCATTGATTCTCACCCTCGAGCGCTTTTAAAAAGGTCTTCTCCCAGTTACCAATGGTGATAATTACCTCCGGCGAGGCCAGTACGGTCGGCGGTCTCGCCGCTCCCGATCGGATGGCCCCGGTCGCCCGCAGGGCGATGTTCATCGAGGACCTGCCCAGGGTGCGATGGCGTGACTGTACGACCGGTTCACTCCTCGCTCGGGTACCGGGCAGGTGTCCTTGCCCTTGTTCTTGTAGAGTGGACAGGCCGATCGTCACTGCCAGGATCAACCCGATCACCGCGAGGGACGCCAACACCGGCACATGGACCCACTCCGTCAGGAGCATCTTCGCGCCCACGAAGGCCAGTATGGCCGCCAGCCCGTACTTCAGGTAGCAGAACGCGGTGATGGCGCCGGAGAGCGCGAAGAACATGGACCGCAGACCGATGAGGGCGAAGGCGTTCGAGGTGTAGACGATGAAGGGGTCGGTGGTGATGGCCAAGATGGCGGGGATGGAGTCCAGGGCGAAGACGATGTCGGTGGACTCGACGAAGACCAGGGTCACGAGCAGCGGCGTGGCCATCAGGGCGCCGGTCTTGGCGCGGGTCCAGAACTTATCACCGTCATAGTCATCGCTGACCGGTATCACCTTTCGGAAGGCGCGCACGGCAAGGCTCTTGTTGATGTCGATCTTCTTCTCCTTGCCGAAGGCCATCTTTATGGCCGTGAACACCAGGAACGCACCGAAGATGTAAATGATCCATTCGAACTGCTCGATCAGCGCCACGCCGGCGAATATGAACAGGCCGCGGAACACCAGTGCGCCGATGACGCCCCAGAACAACACTTTATGCAGACATGCCTGGGGGGTGCAGAAGTACCCGAACACCAGGATGAAGACGAAGAGGTTATCCACGCTGAGCGTGAGCTCGATGAGGTAGCCGGTGGTGAACTCTAAGCCCTTCTGCGAGCCCATGGTGAAGAACACCAGGACGTTGAAGGCCGCAGCCAGGGCGATCCAGAAGATGCTGTACTTGACCGCCTCCTTGACGCTGACGATGTGCGCCTTGCGGTTGAAGACGAACAGGTCGACGAGGAGCATCGATATGATGAAGATGAAGAATCCCACCCAGAACAGGGTCATGTTCTCGATCAAAGAAGGTCACCTCTCACCGACGGTGTGCGAATCACAGCCCCCGACGACGGGACATTTCACAGGGTGGGAAATCACAATCCACTATATAGGTCAATAGGTCAACGGACTGATGGCCATGGCAGGAAGGGACTAGCCTCTTGAGTGGAGCGGGCGGAGGGGGCTATATGGGGGAGAGCCCCCTCCTAAGCGGTTTCCCCCCAGGATCGTGAAAGAATTCCTGGAGTCTTTAGGGGTGTCCAACATAAGGTTGAACGGGCCGCGATTACAGGACCACTATATTATCCTGACGCGACCTCGTTCTGTCCGTTCGAACCATCACTTCTTGCGCAGCTTCTTGTGGTCCGCCACCAGCTTGTCGACCACGCTCGGGTCGGCCAGGGTGCGTGACGTCCCCCAGCTCCTCCTCTTGGTCCGAGGCGATCTTCCTCAGGATGCGCCTCATGATCTTGCCGCTGCGGGTCTTCGGGCAGTCCGGGCGCGAACTGGATGACGTCGGGCACGGCGATCGGTCCGACCATGCGCCGGACGTGCATCACCAGCTCCTTCTTCAGCTCGTCGCTGTCCTCGATGCCCGTCTTCAGGGTGACGTAGGCGTAGATGGCCTCGCCCTTGATCTCATGCGGCATCGGGACCACGGCGGCCTCGGCCACCTTGGGGTGCGAGACCAGCGCGGACTCGACCTCGGCCGCGCCGATGCGGTGTCCGGACACCTTGATGACATCGTCCACCCGGCCCATGATCCAGACGTAGCCGTCCTGGTCCATGCGCGCCGAGTCGCCGGTGAAGTAGAGGCCGCGCCAGCGGGACCAGTAGGTCTCCTTGAAGCGCTCGTGCTGACCATAGACGGTCCTCATGATGCCGGGCCAGGGCTTCTTGATGACCAGATAGCCTCCCTCGTTGGGACCGGCCGCCGTGCCGTCCTCCTTCATGATCGCCGGCTCGATGCCGAAGAACGGCATGGTGGCGGAACCGGGCTTGGTGGTGGTGGCGCCAGGCAGGGGCGTGATCAGTATGCCACCGGTCTCGGTCTGCCACCAGGTGTCCACGATGGGGCAGCTGGCCATGGCCGATGTTGTTGTGGTACCAGATCCAGGCCTCGGGGTTGATCGGCTCCCCGACGGTGCCGAGCAGGCGGAGCGAGGAGAGGTCGTGCATGTTGGGCCACTTCTCGCCCTCCCTCATCAGCGAGCGGATGGCGGTGGGCGCGGTGTAGAAGATGTTGACCTTGAACTTCTCCACGATCTGCCAGAACCGGTCCATCTGCGGATAGGTGGGTATGCCCTCGAACACGATCTGGGTGGCGCCGTTGGACAACGGTCCGTAGGTGATGTAGCTGTGCCCGGTGATCCAGCCGATGTCGGCGGTGCACCAGTAGATGTCCTCGTCGCGGAGGTCGAAGATGTACTTGGTGGTCATGGTGGTGAAGACCATGTAGCCGCCGGTGGTGTGCAGCACGCCCTTGGGCTTGCCGGTCGAGCCGGAGGTGTAGAGGATGAACAACGGGTCCTCGGCGTCCATCCAGACCGGGTCGCACTGGGGCGAGGCCTTGGCCATCTCCTCATGGTACCAGAAGTCGCGGCCCTCCTCCATGACGCACTCGGTGCCGGCGCGCTTGACCACGATGACGCTCTCGATGGTGGTGCCGCGCTCCAAGGCGACGTCGACGTTCTGCTTCAGCGTGACCAGCTTGCCGCCGCGGTGGTTGCCGTCGGCGGTGATGAGCACCTTGCAGTCGCTGTCGTTGATCCGGTCCCGGAGCGACTCGGAGGAGAATCCCCCGAAGACGACGCTGTGCACCGCCCCGATGCGGGCGCAGGCGAGCATGGCGATGACCAGCTCAGGGATCATGGGCATGTAGATGGAGACGCGGTCGCCCTTCTGCACTCCCTTGGACTTGAGCACGTTGGCGAACTTGCTGACCTCGTGGAGCAGCTGTTGGTAGGTGAAGGTGCGGACCTCGTCCTCGCCCTCCCCCTGCCAGATGATGGCCGCCTTGTTCTTCCTCGGGCCCAGGGCGTGGCGGTCCACGCAGTTGTAGCAGGCGTTGAGCTTGCCGCCCTCGAACCACTTGATCTTGGCCTCGTCCACGTCCCAGCTGAACGACTTGTGCCAGTGGGCGAACCAGTGCAGCACCTCGGCGTTCTTCTCCCAGAATGCGACCGGGTCCTTGATGGACTCATCGTACAATCGCTTGTACTGTTCCATGCTCTTGATGTGGGCGCGCTCGCTGAACTCCTTGGGAGGCTCGAACCTGCGGTCCTCCTCCATGACCGACTCAATCGTCTTTTCGCTCATCTGTGGTATTCCTCCTCAACCCCTGGTCCATGCTGAATTGGTTTTGATATGATGTCTGAGCAGCATGCATATTGGGTATTATTTATAAGAGTTTCGAAAAGCGCATCACAATAGCCATATATAATTAAACTTTTCGCAGATATATGACGATAATTGTCGATATATTTCGAAATCTGTATGGAAAATCCGAAAAATATGGAGCGGGAACGTTCTCATCACCCCTTTTTGTTGCGAATGGGGACGGTTACGCTACGAAATCTGTCGATGAGGATGAACGTCAATATCCAAAGTCAGAGGACGCTGGTCGCTTCAGATGCGGGTGAGCAGCTCCTTCTTCTTCTGGTCGTACTCCTCGGCGGTGATGAGGCCCTTGTCCTTCAGCTCGCCGAGCTTGGCGATCTCCGAGTACACGTCGGACTGCACGGGACGGGCACTGCCATCGCGCATCCTTTCGATCTCCATCTTCACGATGGAGATCATGCGCCGGACGTTGCCGCGCCTGGTGGCGAACATCTCGTAGATCTTGCCCCTGCATGACGAACTCGAAGGGGTGACCGGTGTATCCCCCGCCCTCCTCCACCTTGTGGAGTCTCGGAGTAGGGGAAGGAGATGACCTCGTCCTTTTTCTCGCGCACTTGGAAGATCAGGCGCCGGTCGGTGGCCACCAGCATGCCCTGTCGTTCCGGCTCGTTGCCAGGGACGGTGTTCTTCAGGTGCCCGGAGAGCGAGTCCAATATCTTCTCTTCCTTGCCTAGGTACGGAAGCAGCGCGGAATAGTCCACCTTCAAGAGCCCCATGGTTTCCTAGAGGTAACCAGCCGAGGTGCTCTTAATGGTTGCCTCCAGCTTCGCCAAATGGATATCAATTTCTGTCTTTGATGAAGGTCCCTTGGTTGATCTCCTCGAACGCCTGCTCCAGCTCCTCCTCGGTGTTCATGACGATCGGCCCGCCCCAGGCCACCGGTTCCCTCAACGGTTCGCCGGAGACCAGCAGGAAACGGACCCCGTTCTGTCTGCTCTTGACCATGACCGAGTCGCCATCGCCGAACATCACCAGATGCTCAGGGCCGAACTGTTCGCTGCTGTTGTCGAAGGAGCCCTTGCCTTGGAAGACATAGGCGAAGGTGGATTGGCCCTCAGGCACCTCCAGCTCCCACTGCCGCTCCGGTGCCAGCTCCACATCGAGGTAGCGCACCTTGACGACCAGGTCCTTGACCGGCCCGAGAGCGCCTTCGACCTTCCCGGCGATGACCTTCACCTCCACCCCGATCCGCGGCTCGATGACCGGGATGTCCTCCCTCTTGACCTCTCGGTAGCGGGGCGGCATCATCTTGTGCGCCCGAGGCAGGTTCACCCAGAGCTGGAAGCCCTGCATCATTCCCTCGGTCCGCCTGGGCATCTCCTCGTGCATGATCCCGCTCCCGGCGGTCATCCACTGCACGTCGCCCGGTCCGATCACGCCCTGGTTGCCGATGTTGTCCCGGTGCTCCACCTCGCCTTTGATCATGTAGGTGACCGTCTCGATGCCCCGATGCGGATGCAAGGGGAACCCGGCCATGTAGTCCTTGGGGTCGTCGGAGTGGAAGTCGTCCATCATCAGAAAGGGGTCCAACCTCTCCACGTCCCGGAACCCGAAGGCGCGGTGCACCTTCACCCCGGCCCCTTCCAGGAGGGGCTTGCTGCGGTTGACCTTGACCACCGGACGGAGGCTCATGCCCTGAACAAGCGAGGCGGGGTTATTTATTGCTGATGCCCGGCCCGTAGACCAGGTGGAACCTTTCGCACACCAGCATCATGTCCTCATCGAATTCCAGGCCGATCCTGGCCAAGGACCGGGAGAAGAAGAACCGGTGCACCTCCCTCCAATGCTCCAGGGACCGGTCCCCCTCCCCCTCCTCCCAGGCGAAGTCGGCGTCAACCTCGTTGAATCTTCGGATCCGCACCTCGGCGACCTCTATGATGCACAGAGGTTCCCCAGTTCCGCTCAGCACCATGGTCAGGTCGCCCACCTGGGGCAATGCATCGCCTTCCGCCTCCCACTCCGCCAGCGCCGAGCAGGTGGCGGTCTTGGTCCCCTGGGCGATCAGACCACCGAGCTCGTCCGCCATGGCGGCCCCCTCCCCCCATTTCTCCTCGGTGCGCTTCCTCATTGGATAGGGGGAGCTCTCAGGCAGCGATGAAAAGAAAGAGGTCCAATAGGCTTCGATAGGTGTCACGTCGCCCCTCATCCTCCATGGTAACCCACTCAGAATATTTCAAGATGAAGTCCATCTGAAGGTGACCAGGACATCGATCATCGCAAACGACCATCGAAAACATCGACAATATATTCTATCAATGGGGCTATTCCACACTGGTGGGTGAATGAGGAAGCTCCTGGTCGTTGCGGTCGTTCTAATGCTATCGTTCTCGGCCATCGTCGGTGTTCTCCTCATCTACCAACCCGAGGCCGGAGGATGGACAATGAAGGTGAGGACCCCATCCCGGTGGATCCACATATGCTGTCGGTCCACTTCATCGACGTGGGCCAAGGTGACGCCACCTTGATCATGGCCCCCAGCGGGGCCCGCATCCTCATCGATGCCGGACCGCTCGATTCCGAGGATGTGGTGCTGTCATACCTGGCATCCTACAACGTCACCCACTTGGACGCCTTGGTGGTGAGCCATTCCGACTCCGACCATTGCGGCTCGGCCGATGATGTGCTGCGCGCCATGGACGTCGACCTGGTGGTCCATTCCGGTTTCTACAAGGACACTCCCGCCTACGCCGATTTCCTGGAGGCGGTGGCGGAGGAGGGCTGCCCGGTGCTCACCCGGGACACGCTGGATGAGGGCCAATACCTGGACCTTGCAGACGACCTCACGGTCCAGGTGCTGAGCGCCTACCGCGAGGCGGACGACTCCAACAGCGCCAGCATAGTGCTCAAAATCACCTACGGGAACGAGGACCTTCTCTTCATGGGGGACGCCCCCTCCGGCGTGGAGGACTGGACCATGCGCAATTACGACATCGATGCCGAGGTCCTCAAGGTGGCCCACCACGGCTCCTATTCGTCCACCTCCCAGGACTTCCTGGCCGAGGTGACCCCTCGCTATGCCGTCATCTTCTGCGCCGCTGGCAACGACTACGGATATCCTCACGACGAGGTCCTGGAAAGGCTTGGGTCCGTCGGGGCCGAGGTGTGCCGAACGGACCTTGCCGGGACCATCGTGCTCCAGACCAACGGCACCGCCATGGAGCAGGCTCAGCTGACCTCTGCGCCTTTCGATCGGCCTGGACCAGTCGGCGATCATACCAGCATGAACACCGCGACCATGAACAGCAGGTAGAGCAGCCCGCCCAACAGCAGACCCCACACCTTGATCTCGTCCTTCTTTGACTCCAGGTAGAGCAGGCTCGCCGAGAACAACGCTATGCCGATGGTCAGGGCGCTGAGCAACTGCTCGGGTATGCCAAGGTCGATGTGCCAATCGGTGAGAAGGACGCCAAGGGCGACGGGTATGCAGGACTGGAAAACCATCGCTCCGGTGATGTTGCCGATGGCGAAGGTGTCCTTCCCTTCCCTGATCCAAAGGAACGAGTTGAACTTCTCCGGGAGCTCGGTGGCGATGGGGACGATGATGATGGATAGGACGAGAGCAGATATGCCAAGCTCCGTCGCCAACATCGCTATCTGTTCTACGAACAGATAGGCCCCAAGAATGATGGCCACCAGCGAGATGATGAATTGGAATATGATCAGGCCAGACGACGGCTCCCTGACGCGCAACGTATGGTCGATCTCCCTGCGCCGCCGGGTCAGGCAGAGCAGGGTATCTCCTCACCGGTGCGTCCGAAGCACTTCCCCGCGATGCGGTCGCAGTAGAGGGCGTCCACCTCGTCATCGGCGCAGGAATCCCCGGTCTTCAGGGTGCGCTTCACATAGAAGGCGTACAGCGGGATGAGGGACAGCCCGATGACCCAACGGGCCCAGTCCATGTCCGGGGGAAGGAATGCCGCCAGGGCAGCGAAGGAATACGCGATCAGGAAGATCCTCAGGTCCCGCTGCACCAGGCCTTTGTGGACCTGCAAGGACTTTCTCTTCCGCCTCTTGGCGAAGATGATGACGGCCAGACCGCAAACGAACAGTGCCAAGGTGGTGAGCATGAACGGCGCTCCCAGTATGGCGCCGACCCCGATCTCCTCGCTCGACCCGTCACTAGGGGCGAAGATGATGGTGATGATGGGGATCAATGTCTCAGGCAGAGCGGTCCCGACCGCCGCTAGAACGGACCCGACCGCCCCTTCGGAGAGGTGGTACTTCTTGCCTATCCATTCGACGGAGTTGGTGAAGAACTCGCATCCGACAAGGATGATGACGAAGCTGAGCAAGAAGGTCAGGATGTCCATTGCCCTGGGATATTTGGGTTCGGTTTATCAACATTTCGATAAGGGTGAACTTGTCCAAGCAATGGCGATAAGGTGCTCTTCACGATAGAATGGAAAGATCATTCCCTATCGACCCTGCGCAACCCTATGAGCGAGATGCGCCCCGCCGGTGTGAGCGAGTAGATCCTCCAATTCCCGCTCTGCCTCCAGGTGATGAGCTCCGCCTCCTCCAGGAGCTTGAGGTGGTAGGAGAGCTTGGAATTGGTGAGACCGGCGACCTCGCGCAGGACGCAGGGGCAGAGGTCGCAATATTGCAGCGATTCCAGCAAGGAAAGGCGTATGGGGTCCGATAGCGCCGCATGTTGGGACGCCACCTTGCTGCGCGACCCATCGGACGAAAGGGAGCCCCTCAACCCCTCAAGACCGCCACAGGCGTCCAGCGATGCGGCCACCTCATCGGGCAGGTTGATCTCGCCCTCACCGCAGCACTTCTTCCGCATGGACCAATATCCCCCGTTGGACCTTTAACACTTACCAGTTCGGAAGCTCCAGGTCGATCATGGCGATTATCTCGTCCCGGATGTAACGGAAGGTCGCCATGACCTGCTCATCAGTGCCGCTCGCGGCAGCTGGGTCGGGGAAGTCCATGTGGATGATGGCGTCCCCCGGGAAGAACGGACAATTATCGGCGGCATCGCTGCACACCGTAACCACATAATGGAAATGTTGACCTCTGAACTCGTTCATCGATTTGGACCGATGGGAGGATATATCGATGCCTATCTCCGCCATCGCCCTCACGGCGTACGGGTTCAAATTTCCCGGTTTCACACCAGCGCTATGAGCCTCCCATTTATCGGAGTACCTGGAGTTGACGTAACCCTCTGCCATCTGCGATCGGGCGGCGTTGTGGGTGCAGAGGAACAACACTCTTCTTCTTTCTGACATGGATCACCTTGGTTTGATGGCAACTATCCTATCGTTGGCTATACATTTGTAAGCATGGTATAAGACCTCGACGTCCGGGACCGAACCACGTGCCCGTTTCTCCTCTGCCATGCTCTGCGCGAACTCCATCGCCTCCTCATCGGAATAGAGGCGTCTTTCCTCCACTGCCACATGGGTGAAACCTGCCTCACGGAGCAAAGCGAGGTAGCTCTCCTCAAGCATGGCGCCGGCCACACAGCCTCCCCACAGCTCGGGGTCGTTCCTTGAACTTTCTGGCAGCTCCTTCACCAGACACCCGGTCCGATATCGCCAGGCGTCCATCCGGGCTTGAGCACGCGGAACGCCTCCCGGAACACCAGCGATTTATCGGGCGCCAGGTTGATGACGCAATTGCTGATGATCACGTCCGCGGTGGCGTCGGGCAGGGGCATGTGCTCGATCTCACCCAGGCGGAACTCCACGTTATCCAGCCCCATCCTCTTGGCCGAGGCCCTGGCCTTCCATACCATCTCCGGGGTGGCGTCGATGCCGAAGGCCCTACCCTTCGGACCGACCTTCTTGCTCGCTAAGAACACGTCCATGCCTGCGCCGCTCCCCAGGTCCACCACCACCTGGCCTGACACTCAAACGCGCGAGGGCGACCGGATTGCCGCAGGAACAGTTGGAGGACAGGACCTCCACAGGGATATCGCTCAGGTCCTCCTCTGAATAGACCTTGATCATCTCCGCTTGCTTAGGGCCATCGCAACAGGAGCGGGATTCGGTCGCCAGTCTTCCATAGGTATCCTTGACGGCCTTTCTCATGTCCTCATTATCTTCATTCATTTAAGCACCTGATGTTTCAATTAAATTTGAAATGAATCATCCTATATTATTAACCTTTGCTTGAGTATGAAATTAAATAATTAAAAATCATGCTGGTATTACAAGAAATAATGGATACAATTCTTAATCTCTTGCACAATAGTTAAATAATATAAAAAGCTCTTAAGTATTTCAAAACTAATTGAAATAAGGGGAACTCCAATGAGCGAAGCCGTCCACGTGTCCCAGAAGTTGTCGTTCCTGACCCGATACCTCACCGTGTGGATCTTCGCGGCCATGTTCCTCGGCGATCGCCTTGGGCGTGCTCATTCCCGGCCTGGCGGACTATCCTCGATTCGCTCAGCGTCGGTACCACCTCGATACCCATCGCCATCGGCCTCATCCTGATGATGTACCCGCCCCTGGCCAGGGTCAAGTACGAGGAGCTGTCACAAGCTGAAGGAGCGCCCCGAGACCAAGCAGATGGTGCTCGTCTCCCTCTTCCTGAACTATCTCGTCGGCCCCATCCTCATGTTCTTCCTGGCCTGGATATTCCTGCCCGACCAGCCGGAGTACCGCATCGGCGTCATCCTGACCGGACTGGCGCGCTGCATCGCCATGGTCATCGTCTGGAACCAGCTGGCCGAGGGAGATAACGAGTACGCCGCCATACTGGTCGCCTTCAACTCCATCTTCCAGATACTGACCTACTCGTTCTACGCCTACTTCCTCATCTCCGTGGCCTCGGAGTGGATATCGCCCGGTTCAGGCGTGGACGTGGACATATCCATCGTCTCCATCGCCATCAGCGTCGTCATCTACCTGGGCATACCTTTCCTGGCCGGCATCATCACCCGTTACTACTCTGAGACCGAGGAAGGGAGCGGACTGGTACGACAACAAGTTCATGCCGGTCATGGGCAAGGTATCGCTGCTGGCCCTTGCTCTTCACCATCGTGGTCATGTTCTCCCTCAAGGGCGAGTACATCGTGGAGCTGCCCGGGGACGTCGTCCGCATCGCCATCCCCCTGCTGATCTACTTCGTGATCATGTTCACCCTGTCCTTCTAGCTCTCCATGAGGCTGAAGTACCCCTATGGGAACGCCACGGCCCAGTCGTTCACGGCGGCGAGCAACAACTTCGAGCTGGCCATCGCGGTTGCGATCGGCGTGTTCGGCATCGGCTCCGGCGTGGCCTTCGCCGCGGTCATCGGACCGCTGGTGGAGGTGCCGGTGATGATCGGACTGGTCAACCTGGCCTTCTGGTTCCGCGCCAGGTACTATGGTCCAGATGGGCGGTTGAAGAGCCCCACGGGCGGAGGATAGTGCCATGGACCCCCTGACCAAGGAGCTGGTGGCCATCGCCGCCTCGGTGGCAGCCCGGTGCCAACCATGTTTCGACCACCATCTCAAGAGGGCGAGAGAGCTGGGCGGAACGGACTCCGACATCAAGGACGCCATCTCATTGGCCGATAGGATCGGCCAGGTCGGAGGCCAGCGCATGATGGATTTCATCGAGCTAAGCTGAAGCGAGGAAAGATGACATCAAAGGTCCGCGTCAATATGCGCCTGTGCGACAAGGTGAGCACGATAATGGCGACAACGCAACCGGATGGAACGTTCGACATCGAGGTCCAGACCACCTGCGATAACGTCCGCGAGTTCTCTCGAGGACTGGAATCGCTCACCATCACCGACCTCACAGACAAGGTCGAACGGCAAGGTCTTCGACAGGATGAGGCAATGCAAGATGAGCGCCAATTGCCTGGTCCCGGCCGGTCTGATCAGCGCTGGATGGGTGGAGGCAGGCATGATCGCCGCCTCGAACGCCAAGAAGAACAAGTGCAACGAGGTGGAGTTCGTTTTCGATTGAAAGTAACAATAAAAGGGAAAAGGTTTGAAGGGGGGGGGTCAGAGGTCAGCTCAGGCCTTTCCAGCACAAACCTGGGACATGGTGCCGGTCCGGTACTGGGTCTGGGCCATGGACTGCTCCTGGCTCTGCACCTGGGCACAAATCATCTGTCCAGAGCATTGACCGTCCTGCAGCTGGAGGCGCTCCCTCACCTGGTCGCAGGCAGGGTCGCACATCCCATCCGAGCAGGTGCTCCCATCGCAGCTACCGTCCTGTGCTTTGACGCGGTCCTGCTCCATGAGCATCACCTGCTCCCCTGAGCTTAGTTCACAGCTACCGTCCTGTGCTTTGACGCGGTCCTGCTTCCGCAGCATGTCCTGGTCCCCGGTGCATTGATCGCAAGTGCCGTCCTTGGCCTGGTCCATGATACAGTCTCCGTTCGCGCTGCTCGTCCCATTCTCTGACGTTCCATCGTTGGTCGCGAGGGACATCGGCACAAGGAGGATCGCTCCTATGAGCACCGCGCCCACGACCATTAACGCTGTTAATGCTTTCATTTTCTTCATCTCCGCTCCCGACCCGGGGCCGGGAACGGTCCATCTCATTTCTGTGAAAACGTTTATCAAACCTTCCTTGAAAACAATGAAAAGTGGCGTGAAAAGTGAAAACTGGCTAAGAAAAGTCTACTTATCGACGGTGACCTTGATCTTGTTCGTGGAGCCGTGCCTCTCCTTGCTCACGACACCTTTCTCGATGAGCCGGTCGATGACCCTCGACACCTTCGCATCGGACCATTTGAGCTTGACGATGAGGTCCTTCTGCAAGGCCTCCCCCCCGTTGTCGACGACGGCTCGGAACATCGTCCTCTCGTCGCCGGTGAGGAGCCGAAGCACCAAGTAGTCCTCCTCGGTCGGACCCGGTTGCTTCTTCTCGATGGTAGGCACCGACTGAACTTGCGGTTCCTCCTTCGTCGGGACGACCTCAACTTCGTTCAAAGGTTGGTATTCCTCCTTCAGGAAGAGGAGCATCAGACCCGCGGCGAGCAGAAAACCACCAATTGCAGCCAAAACGACATTGATGAATGGGTAGGCGACCTGGTCATTGGAGTGCATACCACTGCCACCCAGCTCCTCTGGCATGGCCAGACCGATCACCACCATGATGGCCCCGACAACCATCAGGACGATCGCCAAGACACGGACCGCTTTGATCATACCGTTCGTCATGAGATGCTTCATGATATGTATAAGATGAGCCCACCTAGGAAGGATGAAAATTTTAAATCCAATGCCATTTTTGCTGAAAACAAGGATATGGGGTCAAGATTGACGAGGGTGGACCATGCCTTCCACCACTCACTGTTCCATGATAAAGTGCCGGATGTTTCTATAAATCTATCCTTTTCATGGTGTTGAAAGGCGCGATATCGACCAGCCTTATTTTTATAAAGGTTCGGACCAGGAATTCCCAACATCACGATCTTGTGAGGGAGCCATATGACGGACGAAAGGGTAACCGAGATCATCTCCGTGGAATGCTTGCGGGTCCCCGCTGAGGAGCTCACACCGGAGAAGATCAAGAAGAAGACCGAAGAGAGGACCATGGACGAATCGTCCAAGCAGGTCCTGAAGAAGACCATGGAGGAGGGGTCGAGACGGTCTGGGACCGTTTCGAGAAGCAACAGCCCAGTGCAAGTTCTGCTCCACCGGCGTATCCTGTCAGCGTTGCGCCATGGGGCCCTGCCGATTGATGGGCGGGGACCGAGTGCGAGGCGTATGCGGCGCCGACGCGGACCTCATCGTGGCCAGGAACCTTCTGGACCAGATAGCGACCGGGGCGGCATCGCACTCCGACCACGGGCGGGAGGTGGTGGACACGCTGTTGAAGACATCACGAGGTGAGGCACCCTCTTACAGCATCACGGACGAGCCGAAGTTGAAGCGCTCGCGAAGGAGTACGGGATCGACATCGAGCGACCACTGGAGAAGGTGGGCGAGGAGCTGGCGATGGCCATGCTGGAGGAGTTCGGCACCTTGAAGGGTGAGCTGCAGATGCCCAAGCGGGCGCCGGAGGGGAGCGTCAAGATCTGGAAGGAGGCGAACATCCTGCCGCGCAGCATCGACCGGGAGATCGTGGAATCGATGCACCGGGTGCACATGGGCGTGGGGGCGGAGTTCAGCGACATGCTGGTCCACGGCATGCGGGCCTCCATGGGCGACGGTTGGGGCGGTTCGATGATGGGCACGGAGATATCGGACGTTCTGTTCGGTACCCCGACCATTCGCAGGTCCAAGGTCAACCTGGGCGTCCTGAAGCACGACCACGTCAACATATCGCTGCACGGCCACAACCCGGTCCTTTCGGAGATGGTGGTGAAGGCGGCGGGCCTCCCGGAGATGCAGGAGAAGGCCAAGGGGGTGGGGGCGAAGGGCATCAACCTGGTCGGCCTGTGCTGCACCGGCAACGAGCTGCTCATGCGGAAGGGCATCCATCAGGCGGGGAACCACCTGGACCAGGAGCTGGTCATCACCACCGGGGCCTTGGAGATGATGATCGTCGACTACCAGTGCATCTTCCCCACCCTCACGAACACGGCGGCGTGCTTCCACACCAAGGTGGTCACGACCTCGCCCAAGGCGAGGATACCTGGCAGCCTCTACTTCGAGATAACCCCGGAGAACGCCCTGGAGCAATCGAAACGGATGATCAAGATGGCCATCGAGAACTATCCGAACCGGGAGCCGAAGCGGGTCCTGATACCCGACCAGCCCATGGACGCCATGGTCGGCTTCTCGGTCGAGGCCATCCGGAACGCCCTCGGGGGCAGCCTGAAACCATTGCTCGACGTGGTCCTCTCCGGCAAGGTCAGGGGGTGCGCCGCCATCGTCGGCTGCAACAACCCTCACATCAAACACGACTTCGGCCACATCACCCTGGCGAAGGAGCTGATCAAGCGGGACATCCTGGTGGTGGAGACCGGTTGCGCCAGCATCGCCTGCGCCAAGGCCGGTCTGATGCTCCCGGAGTCGATCAAGGACGCAGGCAAGGGCCTGAAGGAGGTGTGCGGCTCGTTGAAGATCCCGCCGGTGCTGCACATGGGCTCCTGCGTGGACTGCAGCCGCATACTCAACCTCGTGGCGGAACTGGCCCGTCTCGCCGGGGTGCGCATCGACCAACTACCGGTGGCCGGAGCGGCCCCGGAATGGTACTCGCCCAAGGCCGTCGCCATCGCCAGTTACTACGTCGGAAGCGGGGTGAGCGTGTGCTGGGGATCATGCCCAAGATAACGGCAGCCCCAACGTGGTGCAGTTCCTCACCCAGGATGTGGAGGCGGCGGTCAACGCGAAGTTCTGGGTGGAACCGGACCCGAGGAAGGCGGCCGCGCTCATGTCCGACCACATCGAGATGAAGCGCAAGGACCTGAACCTATAGGCCCTAACGGTGGGGAGATCGCAAACGCCCCCATCCATTTCCTTTTTTCAGTGGCACCTAGGAATTTGCCGAAAGCCCTATTGCCTTCAATCCTCATCCTTGCGATAGGTCGCTTCCTGGGGCAGATGGTGGTATGGACCTTCCTTCTCCATGAGCGAGCCCGCATAGGCGCCCAGATAGGCGCTGCGTTGGTCCCGGACGTACTTGGACCGCATGCAGGTGTGGTCGTAAGCTATCTTCATGAGGTAGAGGAACCAGGCCACATAGGCCGAGGCGATGACGATGACCGACTCCCAGACGATGGGGAACATGAAGGCCACGCAGGAGCACATCACCAAGCCCAGGGAGATGGCCGAGGCCACGAAGCTGGTGATGCGCAGGCTGCTGCCCGGCGCGGCGCCGAGGTTGGAGTAATCGATGCGGCGCACCACCTCATGCAGCTCCCGGACCAGGATGAAGAAGGTCAGGGCGCTGATGACTATGGCGCCGACGAAGGCGGCCAAGTGCATCCATTCCGTGGTGGAGACGGTGACCACCAACGCCGCCACGAAGGAGAAGAGCAGGGCCAGGAACTTCTTGGAGGCATGGAAGGGCTTGAAGCTCTTCGGGAACACGAGCTTGCCCAGGGTGCGCTGGAAGACGGCGGCGCCGTACTTGATGGACTCAGGGAAGCGCACGCCGCACCAGTCGGCGATCTGATAGCTGCGCTTTATGAACACCGGGCAGAGGCTGGACATGAAGAAGGTGATGGCGCCGGCGATGGGGTTGAGGTAGGCCGCCTTGGTGACCAGGGGCACCTGGGAGGCGACCGACGCGTACATGATGGACTCCCCGCCGCGGGCGGTGAAGGCGGAACCGA
The DNA here is from genome assembly GCA_963806355.1 of Methanomassiliicoccaceae archaeon. GTDB lineage: Archaea > Thermoplasmatota > Thermoplasmata > Methanomassiliicoccales > UBA472 > JACXTP01. Next base: position 117,032 of record CAWDXN010000011.1, read on the forward strand.
TGGTGACCGAGGCCCGGCGGTTGAAGCCCACCAGGTAGGCCACGCAGGACATCACTATCACCTCGGCGAAGATGATGAGCATCACCGCCCCAGCTATGGCCACCCAGACGGAGGAGAACATGGCCGGGTCGATGAGCATGCCGAACGACACGAAGAAGATGGCGGCGAAGGCGTCGCGCAACGGTGAGATCTTCTTCTCCATCCGCTCCATGACCTTGGTCTCGGCGAACACCATGCCGATGAAGAAGGCCCCGATGAGGGGCGGGACGCCGCAGATGACGGCGAAGGCGGCGGAAAGGAAGACCACGCCCAGCATGAACAGGACGAAGAGCTCGTCGCTCTCCATCTTCACCAGGTACTTGACCACCCGGGGGATGACGAAGACCGCCAATATGATGAAGAAGAGGAAGAAGCCGATCATGCCCAGCGCCAACGCGCCGATGCTGAAGTTCTCGTCCGTGTTGATGACCAGGCCGCCCACCACGGTCAGGATGATCATGGAGATGAACTCCTCCATGATGACCATGCCGATGATGTAGTCGGTCTCCGGCTTGTCCAGCCGCCCCAGGTCCATGAGCGTCTTCATGGCCACGGCGGAACAGGACATGGCGATGATGGCGGCGAGGAAGATGGCATCGATGAGGTCCCAGCCCAGTGCGAAGGCGAGTAGGAATCCGACGAAGAGGTTGATGCCCACGTCGATGAGGGCAAGGATGGCGGCCGGCCCCTTCACCTTCTTGATCTTCTCCATGCTGAACTCCAGTCCCACGAAGAAGATGAGGAGGAGCAGTCCGAACTCGGCCAGGGCGGTGACGAAATCTATGTTCTCCACCAGGCCATCGTACTCGAAGTCCCCGATCTTGAAGTACATGAAGGGGCCGATGAGTATGCCCACGATGATGTAGGCCAGGATGGCGCTCTGCTTGAAACGGTAGGCGATGGCCGCGCCTATGAAGGCTATGAGCATGATCGCTCCGAATTCCAGCAGCAGTTTGCTTGACTCCGATTCCATTGCCCGGTCCCATCCCACGCCGGGAGGCCCACCGCCGGAACGTCAACCCTCTGGACGAGGGGTCCCCTGCCGTTCGGTGGCGAACGAGAGGCCTAGCTCAGAAGAGTCAGGCCTAGTGCATCCCGCAAAAGAGAAGGCCATGTTTGTTATAAATTACTTTTTATAAAAACAAAATACTATTTTCATCGACGTCAACAGTGGGGGCGCTCTGTTCGTTACTCCCCCTGATAATCGACCCATGGCTATTATATCGGGTATGCGTCACTTCTTGGATGGTATGATGGAAGGACCCGCCCCTCGATTCTGTAACAGTTGTGGCAGGCAGTTGGTCTCTTCGGACCGTTTCTGCCCGCAATGTGGCCAGGTATTACAACAGGAGCAGTCGTTCCAGCAGCCGATGGCCGCACCCCTGCCGCCGCCCCCGGTCAAGAAGAAGAGCGTGCTCGGTCCATTGCTGGCAGTGATAGTTGTCGTGATCATCGTGGCTGCCTCCTTGAGCTTCTTCATGGGGGACGAGTTCGGTTTCACCACCCCATTGACATACGAGGTCGGGGAGGGCAACCAATTATACCGTTGGAACTACGAGGGCACGGAATGTTGGCTCTATACCAATCTGACCTATTCCGATTACACCGAATACCAGTCCGTCTCGATCGATCGCAGGTTGACCGGCTATAATAATTACGAATTGTGCGTAAGCTACGTCACATCCGACGACCCGATCATCGAGGACATCGCCGCGAAGTTGCTGAAGGTCGCAGACCATATGGGACTGGACGATGTCGGGACGATCAATCTGGCTCTGGCGTTCTCTCAGGCGATAACCTACAAGTACGACAACGAGACGGCCGGTCCGGAGGATTACTGGCGCTTCCCGGTGGAGACCTTGTGGGTGCGCTGCGGAGACTGCGAGGACAAGTCCTTCCTGTTCGCCTCCCTGGTGGAGGAGATGGGCTACGACGCGGTGTGCCTGGCTTTCGACGACCACTTGGCCGTGGGGGTGGCATGCGCTGACGCCTATGGCACCTACTATGACAAGTTCGGTTCCCAGTACTATTACTGCGAGACCACCGCCATCGGCTGGGAGATGGGGGACATCCCGGACAGCTATGGTGCAGCGACCATCGTTCAGGTGGAGTGACCCTATCGATCGGATTAACAACAAGGGCAAACTCTTTATTCTTCTCCAGATCGAATATTGTCACGGGAGTTTATGAGAAGGCCATACCTGCTGTCATGGTCTTTGTGATCGGTCTCACAATGATCGCCTCAGGCGGTGCCATTTACCTCATCCTTGAAGAACCAAAGGAATCGAAGAGCCTCCCTCTAAATGAGAAAGAGATGGGTCCGGGCTGGTATACCTATTACAAATTTGAACGTGAAGAGGGCTATTATCCTGAATTCCAATGGTATCTGGATACGGAGCTTCGCAAGAACTCATTTGACCAGAGGGGGGACCCTTTCGGGTGGGAATGGCATGGAACGTTCATTCATATTGAGATTGGTCTTGCCAATTCCAGCGGTTCGAGCAAGCAATTCATGGAATCGTGCATTCCGAATACTGCATTGGTCGTGCCTTCAAAGATCGGGGATGGGGGCTGGTACATCTATGATGAATACCTCGGGGACGGAGGGTTCTATTGCGGATTCACGGAGGGACGTTACTATGTTTACATGTTCCTTGGCTATGGGACGACAAATGAGGTCCCCACCTGGAGCAATGTCTGCATCTGGCCGAGGTTCAAGCCGTTAAACTATCTTGACGGGACGAGCATTCGAAGCATCAAGGCGCCGCGATCGTAGGAAGTAATCCGCTCAATGGATCGTCAGAGGGATGGTCTCCCCCACCCCTTTCTTGGCGAGCGCCCTCTCGATGAACGGTTTATAGTTCCTGGAGCAGCATCTTCCAGCCGGGTTGGTGATCTTGCAATGGCCCCCACCGCCGATGCCGGTGGCCTTCACCACCTCATCGAAGCTCTTGGCGCCCTGCTCAATCGCCGCCAGCACATCCTCCTCTGTCACCTGTTTGCAGTAGCAGAGCGGCCTGGGCGAGCTCTTCTCCTTGAAGGTCACCCGGGTCTTGACATCCCCTTTTCCCAAGCACCCTGCTGCCGGAGCTGGTGAAGTAGATCACGTCGCAGGAGGGGTTGTCACAATGGGAATAGGCCTCGTCACCCAATGGCCAACACGATTCCTTGGCATGGGCGGCCACCGTGATCTTCTCCACATCCCCGCATGCCCTCTTGCATCGCGGACAGACGGCCATGTGCAGTGATTGATATGTGATGATAAAACAAAGTTTGTTTCGACCACCATAGTTTGTAGATTATGTTGGTACCCCGGACCAATGGTTCTGATGAATGACCGATGAAAATGGCAGATGGATGGATGAAACGATGCATCCATCCCGCTAAATCAATTAATAGTATGGTAGGGTTGAACTGAATAGTTGGATGTATCATCCAATATTCAAGCGGAAACCTTCAAAATATCGATGGTGTTTAATTTGACTGACAACCAAGTAGTGGAAACTAGAGTGACCGTCAGGGATATGACCGCAAGTCCGGAAGCTCTTGGGGCGATGCTCCTCGGATGGTTGGCGATCTTGCTTTCCCTCAGCACCCTCGAGGTCTATTCTTTGAGCGGAATGGTTCTGGCAATGATATTCTTCGCTGGGTTCGGCTATGATCGTCGCATATATGGGATGGAAGAAAGGTTCATTGTTCACCCTGTTCGCGTTCGGCACGATCGCCGTCTTCTGTTGGTCCTTCGCGACGTTCATGATCATGCCGAGGGTCGGTCTCTCTGAGCCGCCGACCGTCAACGAGCTCTCCTCGTTCATGATCATATTCGCCTCATTGGTGGGGGTGCTCGCCATTCTCACCCTGAATATTCCTTGCCGTCTCCTCTCCATCACCTCTTCTTCGCTTCCATCCTGTTCTTCCTGGTCGGTGTGCAGATCTTCACCGGGGACGAGACCCTCCAGCTGGTGGCAGGATGGTGGGGGATGTTCGTCGGTGTGTTGGCCATGTACCTTGGGTCGGCGATCACGCTGAACGACTCCTATGGCAAGATGGTCGCGCCGCTGTTGATCAGTGCTTCAAAAAATATGCAAGCGAGCAACGAGCAAATGATCACAAAATAATGGCAGACCTCCTGCCTTACTTTATTTTTATTTTGGGATGTTGACGATAAACTCCACCCATTAAAATAAATTCAAATAATTATATAATATTGGTTCGGCAATTCCTATCGGGTTCGTCGTTATTTTTCACGGATTGGAAATCACCAATTGCCATTCACCAGGTTTGAGTAGCAGATTCGATTGTAACCGCCAAAGTGGCTCGTATCCAACTGAACTTTTCTTTCATGAAATCAAAATCAGGGCCGGACGTCACGGACCTTGCATTTCCCCTGATTAGGAAACCAGCACCCGACCCATGCAGACCCTGGACTTACTTCCCGATGTGATCAAAATATTCGGATTGTGGGCAATATTGGCCTCCGTCTTATGCATGTAACCTGCGGGGATAAACAGCCGTTCATCTTGTGATATTCTTAGGTAGCTGTTCCAAGTATTGACCATATGGGGGCCATCTAGCCCCAATGTGGCGATAGCAACAACTCCATCTTTGTTCATGATTTCCTTCAGTTTATCTGGAATCATTATTTGTTCCTCCTTTTTGATAGACATGTTATAATCAGAACCACATTTATTAGGTGTTTATGCTTAACTCCATCCAGTAAAATAAATTCATATAATAATATAGTTATTATAATAATTATCAATTCGGAGTTGATTGCCTTGATACTTGGTCTTTGAGGTACTTGGCTTGCCTGACCGATTACGCATAATATTCCAAATAACTGGTTCAGGAGCTGCATCTGACCATGCTACGCTTTCGCGCCCTTCGCGGATGCCTTTCCTTCAACCAAAGGCGAAAGGGCAATGGTCGATCGCCACTTAAGTTACCCCGTAAATCTGCAATGTTCTAAATGGCAAATGATATCGGCAATCACAGCTATACTGAGATTGACCATGATGTCGGAAATAGGAGGACGATAAGATGGCCCCAGCAACTACCTTTCCTTTGATTGGGAGGCAGAGTCATCTAAACAAGGCCATAGATCATTTAGAAAAGGCAAGTGAAGGTCATGGTTCTATCGCATTGATCTCGGGACATCCAGGCATCGGAAAAACGCGTTTTTTACATGAGATAGTTCAATTAGGCAAGCATTACAAATTCACAACATTGGTCGGTAAATGTCCTAGCGATGATCCCGAACTTTTGGTCGCCGTCAAAGAAATCGAAAATCAGATGGAGGGAATGATCGATAATGAGACTGCTATCGGAACTGGCAGCATAACGTGGGAAAAAATGAGAAGCAAATTGATTCAGGACATACTCCACCTTGCCCGGTCTGTTCCTGTTATCGTTGCCGTTGAGGATTTACATTGGGCTCATTCGAACACGCTAAATTTCT
>CAWDXN010000012.1:0-34903 GCA_963806355.1 Methanomassiliicoccaceae archaeon
CATCAGGACCGATCTCCGTAATGGACGGCGCTGTTCTCACCATCGAGCCTGGAGCTCAGGTGCTCTTCGAGAACGGCACTGGTCTGATTGTTGAAGATGGGAAACTTATCGCGGACGCCTCTGGCAACCCCGCGCTCATCGTATTCTCTGCGAACTTCACCGATCCTTACCGGGGCATATGGAATGGTATTTGGGTCAGCGAGGCCGGCTCGGCCGAGTTCAACAACGTGGCCATCAGGTACGCTGAGACCGCCATCACCTGTGACAACGGGACCGTAGGGATCACCAACGTGACCATCACAGACGTTCTGAACGGTGTCGACATCTACAAGGACACCGACGCTCTGGTGATGAGCATAGTCGGGCTTACTATCACCGATTATGACGGGGTGGGGGTGTCCATATGGGCACAGAACCAGACCCTTGACCTGGAGATGACCGATTGCGTCCTCTCTGGCTTGTCTGGCAGCGTGGGCGTTTCCACCACCAGCGCCGATGAGCTCACCGGGGCCAGCATGATCACTCTGAACAACGTTACCATCACCGGCGGGCTGAACGCCGTCGAGGCGTTGGCGACGACCGACCTGGAACTGACACTTACCGACTGCGCCTTCAACGCGCAGGACGGCGTGGCGGTCACCGCGGAAGCGGTCTACGGCGACTCCAATGTTGTCATGGAAGGCACGACCATCGATGGCACGAACGCCGACGATTCCATGACCTATTACACCGTGGACGCGGACGAGACCTATGAGTTCCAGATGATCGAGCCGGACCCAGCGAACCGGACCAACACGGGAGGGTCGCTGCATGCGGTCCTGCCCTGGGACTTCTACTTCGGCGGCTCACCGTACAATGATGTCTACATGTACGAGGATGGCTACGTCGAGGTAGGCGGATGGTGGAACCTGATCGCTCCCTGCTATTTCACCAACTTCGCCACCAATGGCGGTTCCTCCTTCATCGGATATGTGATCGATGACGAGAAAGCGGTGTTCCAGTGGGCCGTGTACGACATCATGGACGTCAGCGACCGGATGGACGTGTTCCAGATGGTCCTGTACGCCAACGGAGACATCCAGTTCGTCTACGACATGATGGAGACCGATGCCGTCGGCGAAAGCTACATCGACAGCTTCGGTTGGTTCTTCGCCGGCCTGAACTACGATGTGGACATGGTCGTGGGCAATCCCTTCGACCTGGAGTACACCAGCTACACCATGCACCCGGAGGACGTCTCCGCTGGAGCGGGCATGTACATCGCCTCCTCGGAGGGAAATGTCAACCTGGATGCTAACGACAGCGTAGTGCGCAACTTCGGTGACGGCGCCATCTGGACCTATGCGCAGATGGGCGACATCACTGAGGAGATCACCAACTGCCAGTTCTGGTACATCGTCTCTGGCGTCGATGACGGCGCCATTGACGCCTGGACCGAGGATGGTAATTTGGACGTGGAGATGACGGACAACGTGTTCTTCACCGTCTGGGGATGGGCGTTCGCTCTGGAGTCCAGCAGCACCATGGGCGGCGCGGAGAGCATAGTGGTCACGGACAACCAGTTCACCCGTTGCGCCTTCGTTGGCCTGATGTCCACCAATGTGGACGACTATGAGGACGCCGAGACCGTGGACCTCGAGTTCACCGCGACCGCTGGTTCAACGACAACGTCCTAACCGATTGTGGCATAATGGTGAGCAACCTGTTCGGCCATCGCCGTCAACAGCGGCTGGAACATCACCTTGAACGAGCAGATGATGGGAAACCAGTACAGCACCGTCGCCTTCACCGGCATGATGCCGTTCCTGGTGGACGAGAACCTGAACGGACGACGCCATGATGTCGTCTGACGCTGACGTTCAGCGACTGGGACGGCGTCAGCGCCAACAATCTGGCACATCCTTACGGTGACCGACAATACGTTCGATGGCATGCCGACCTTCTTGGGCTACGATGGCGATTACTTTACCGAGCGCACCGATGGCGGTCGAGGTGATCGAGTACTGTGGCACCGATGGCAGCACTCAACGTCTTGGAGAGCGCACCTGTCGATCTACGACAACACCATCATGGCCGGTGCGGCCGAGCCCATCTCGTTGATCGACGTCTACCGGGCCCGTATTCCTATGATGGGGAACGGACCTGCGTTTAGGACACGATCGTCCGGGACAACCACCTGGAGGGTAATGGCGCCGACGGCATCAATGTCTCCCTATGGGACGGAGCGAGCGGCAATGATGAGGCCTTAGCTGAGATATCGATCACCAACAACGTCACCGTTTTGGGCAACACCCTTATCGGGCTGCGGCCTCGCCGTTCGAAGCGATGTCCTTCCACAACGGCGTCAACCTTGTGGGCGATGTCAGCTACTTCGACCTGCTGATAGTCCAGGACAATGTGATGAACGATTGCGGCGGGATGATGGCCGTGAACAACCAGTACTTTGGTGGTTTCGACGACTTCTACCCAGTCTGGGGCATGCCCATATCCTCGACCATGGACGCAGAGTACCGGGTGCAGGTCCAGAACAACACCTTCACCGGCAACTCCGCTCGGCGATGGGAACTTTGTGGACGTGATCGGCTCGATGAGTGTACCTGGGGACGCAATCTACTGCAGCGCTGAAGGTCACCGTCAACGGGTTCGGTGTCGGTCGATTACAACAGCATGATCGTTGATGGCCGAGGATGGAAACCTGAGCGCCTCCGCCGAGTTTGCCCTCGACCGTGGACCAGAGCTTCTATGCCTCCGGTCGGAACGCGGTCATGGACGCCAACATCAGCGCAGCGTGAACGACAACGTAATCTCTGGTGATACCCTGTTCAGCGGCATCCTGGTCAGCACCGGGGCCTATGCCTCGACCACTGACCTGCGCGCCGACCTGCCCGACCACTCGATGGTCACCCTGGTCGCCAGCGTGGAAGTGCTGAGGAACCAGATCGAGGGAGCCTTCGGCGGCATCAGCGTGGAACACTATGCATCCGCGACCAATGCCATGTCCGAAGTGCAAGACACCTACGACGCGACGATATCCGACAACTCCGTCAGCGCTTCCATGTGGGGCATCTGGGCCTATGTGTCCGATTCCACTCACACCGAATCGCCGGCCGGCTCGCCGACCATGGACGGGGTGCAGAACATCGTCATAACCGCCAATGATGTGAACGGAATGCAGGAAGCCTACGGCATCCAGGTAAGGTTGCTGTCCGAGTATGGGTACATGGGCAGCCTGACCGGCTCCGCGGACTTCACCGTGACCGACAACGAAGTGGTGTCGTGCGAGGAAGGCATTTACTGCGAGATGAGCCCCGACGCGGCCCAGGACCAGACCCTATTGGTGCAGAACAACGCGGTCAGCGATTGCACCGATGACGGCATCTACGTCCTAGGTGGCATGGTCGACGTGCTGAACAACACCGTCACGGACGGTACTGGCTACGGCATCTATGTGGAGAACGCCTACGGGAGCGTCAACGGCAACACCGTGAGCGGATTCGCCTACAGCGGCCTGTACCTGGACGGATGCTATGACCTGGAGGTCATGGACAACTCCATCACCGGCTGCGCTGCGGACGACGACTGGGGCATGTACATCGACAACGGTGAGAACCTAACCGTGGTCGGCAACAGACATCAGTCGCCAACTACCGTGGTCTGTACGCGCTCTATGTCGAGGGCTCGACCATCACCGGCAACAATGTGACTGGAAGCACCTTCGAGGGTGTGGTCCTGTACGGGCTCTACGCCTGCCAGGTGGAGAACAACGTCATCAGCGACAATGGCGCCTATGGCGTGAACATCTACGGCGGGTACGGCGTGGTGTTCGGCAACAACACCGTCTCCAACAACGAGGGGATAGGCGTCGACATCGACTGCGGTACCATGGACCAGATCTGGATCTACAACGGCTGGTACGAGTACAATGACGGCTACGGCATCTATATCGAGGCCGAACCGTACGCCCCGGCCGTTGATTGGTTCGGGGTCTTATGGGTCATCGACAGCGAGTCCCGCTTGACCTTCAACGAGGTCTACTTCAACGGCGACATGACGGTGAGGAGCGGTGGAGCGCTCTACCTGGACAGCCTTGATTGCTTCCAGATGCGCGGCTCCAGCGTCGACGGCACCGCCACCCTGCTCGTGGAGGAGGGCGGCATGTTGTGGATGCTCAACACCAACGTGGTGTCCGAGTATGGACGACGACATATTCGAACCCATCTCCGCCCTGAGCGGCCCAGTGAGCAGCTACTATGAGTTCATCGTGATACGGCGTCCTACAGGCCGTGGAGTGCTCCATCCTGCACGCGGAGAGCATCTACCTTGGCCCGACCTCCGACGCCGAGCTGGTGAGCTGCCTGATAGCTGACTACGAACGCAGTGGCATCAACGTGGACGGCTGCAGCCCGACCATCTCCGAGTGCATCATCGTCGGCGACTCCATGGGAGAGCCAGGCGCAGAAGGCATAGTGATCGAGGGCGAGGACGCCTATCCCGCAGATCGTCTAGTTGCCTGATCATCGCCAACCGCCATGGCATCTATGCCAGGGACGCGGACCTCGGAGCGGTGTACGACAACATCTTCCTCCTGAACCTGCAGGCCGGTATCTACGGCGAGGCGGTGGTCAAGGCAGGATCCACGACAACGTGTTCATGCTGAACAAGGTGGAGATACTGCTGACCGACAGCAACGTCACCATAACGGACAACCAGATCGGGTGGGCCAAGATGATCGACGACCTGGCGCAATACGCTCCCATCATCGAGCTGGTGGGACACCACATGTTCGGAATTATGGAGAGCAGCGAGGACCTGGTCGGCACCGAGGGCGACCTGTTGGACGACCGGGCTGTTCGGGCTCGATGTGAGCGGACATGCTCGTCGGGCCACGTCGGAGTGATGGCCATGGGCTGCGAGCGCCTCGTCATGACCGGCAACTGGTACGGCATGCTGTACCAGGCGGTGTACGTCATGGACTGCCCTGAGCTGATCTTCGGGGACAGGATCGCGCCGAGCAACCTGACCATACCCTACTACGTGGGTCTGAACAGCAGCACCATGACCGTGCCCATCCAATGCATCGAGGGATCTGTACGCGGTGCGCTGCAATGTCAGCCTGGTCAACGCCTACATCGAGGTGCTTGACGACGCGGTGGTGGCGCAGGACTGCACCGGTTCCGTTATCAACTCGGTGTTGAAGGGAGGCGACAAGAACCTGCTGGTGGTGCCAAGCGCCCCAGCGGCGGGCGCCGAGGGCGGTGCCTTCCAGGTGAAGACCATCCTCAAGGTGCACGCGGAGGAGGACGACGGGGACAAGGTCACCGAGGCCAAGGTCTTGGTCCTTAACGCGCTCGGGGTCATAGTGGCCCGGGGCGAGACCGATGCCAACGGTGACTTCGTATGCACGATCGTGTCGTACATGGTCACCGCCAACGGTAAGGACAGCAGCATGAACCCCTACAAGGTGTCCGTCGAGTTCGACAACGGCAATGTCAGCAAGGAGGTAACCGCAGCCGACCCAGTGGACGGGTGTGGGAGACATCCGACCACCGTGACGGCCGATGCGGACAACACATGGATCTTCGCGGGAATATGTGTGCTGGCCATAGTCATCATCCTCATCGTCGTGGCATTGATCATGAGGAAGAAGAAGGCGTAAACCCCTTTCCAACCTTTTCCTTTTTTTTATTTTTTCCCTTCTTAGCTAGGGCGCTCATAAAAGAGTTAAAGCACTAAGGCCATGTCCGCCCCGGTGCGGAGATGAACTATTCAGAGCGTGCGCTGGCCATATTGAAAACGGCCGGCGCCAAGGAGGGGGACACCCTCTTGGTGCAGGGCAAGGACGGGGAGCAGAGGGGCGTGCTCATGCCCCATCATCAGTTCAGTGACCCGGACGTCATAGTGATCAAGTTGAAGAGCGGCTACAACGTCGGCATCCGATTGAAGGAGGACGTGTCCGTCACGGTGCAGGACCGGGCCGAGGAAAGAGTGAGGCCATTGCGCCACGCCAAGACCGAGGCCGCGCTCCCTAATGTTGCCATTATCGGCACCGGTGGGACGATCGCCTCGTATGTCGACTACCGGACCGGCGCTGTGCATCCCGCCCTATCCGCGGACGACCTGATCGCGGCGGTCCCGGAGATCTCCTCCATATGCAATGTGCGGGCCAAGGTGTTGTATTCGATATTCAGCGAGAACATGGATTGCGCGGCCTGGGTCGGTCTGGCCAGGGCGATCGTCTCCGAGGTCGAGGCCGGGGCGGACGGGGTCATCGTGCCCCATGGCACGGACACCATGGGGTTCACTTCCGCCGCGCTCAGCTTCATGCTCGAAGGATTGGACCGGCCAGTGGTCCTGGTGGGGGCACAGCGCTCCTCCGACCGGCCCTCCTCCGATGCCTATACCAACCTGGTCGCGGCGGCCCGTTTCTGCGCCACGGCCGATGCCTCTGGCGTGTTCGTGCTCATGCACGAGGGCCCATCGGACACATCCGCCCTGGTCCACCTGGGCACGCGGGTGCGGAAGATGCACTCCAGCCGCAGGGACGCCTTCCACAGCGTGAACGCGACCCCGGTGGCGAAGGTCAGCTTCGAAGGGAGCGTGGAGTTCCTGGCAGATCATCCCGTCAGGGGGACCGGGAAGCTGGTCCTCAGGGACCGTCTGGAGCCAAAGGTGGCCTTGCTGCAGTTCTACCCAGGCATGGACCCCGAGAGCTTCTATGCCCTGATCATGGCGCACCGCGGCGTGGTGTTGGCAGGTTCGGGGCTAGGCCACGTCTCGGCAAAGATGGTGGGGATGTTGGCAAAGGCAGCGTCCAACGGCGTTGTGGTGGCCATGACCACCCAGTGCCTCCATGGTCAGGTCAACCTCAACGTCTATGCCACAGGCAGGGACCTCATCAATGCCGGCGTCGTGCCGTGCGGCGACATGCTCCCCGAGACCGCACTGGTCAAGCTGATGTGGGTCCTGGCCCAGACGACCGACATCTCTGAGGTGAGGCGGCTCATGACCTCCGACCTCCGGGGCGAACTTTCCCCCAGGAGGGAGATAGATGACTGAGCGGGTGACGGTGGGGCTGGAGATCCACCAGCAACTTGATACTCACAAGCTCTTCTGTTCCTGCCCCTCCGACCTGGTGGAGGTCGAGGGTCCCACGCTGCACCGTCGTCTTCGACCGACGTACAGCGAGATGGGGGAGATCGACCGCGCCGCACTGGCCCAGGCGGAGCGCCGCATGCGCTTCCGCTACCAATGTCCCCGGTCGCACTGCTGCCTGGTGGAGGCGGACGAGGAGCCGCCGCATGACGCGGACGCCGAGGCGATGGAGCTCACGCTCCTGGTGGCGGCGATGACGTCGTCCCAGGTCGTGGATGAGATACACTTCATGCGCAAGATCGTGATCGATGGGTCGAACACCACTGGCTTCCAGCGCACGGCGTTGGTGGCCACGGGCGGTTTCATTGACATGAACGGCAAGCGCATCTCCGTGCAATCCATCTGTCTGGAGGAGGACGCCGCCCGCAAGGTTGAGACCAAGGGCAGCGAGGTCACCTACCGCTTGGACCGCCTGGGCATCCCATTGATAGAGCTGGCCACCGGGCCGGACATGCATGACCCGGATGAAGTGCGCGAGGTCGCGGCCCGCATCGGGTCCATCATGCGCGCCACCCGCAGGGTGAAGCGTGGTCTCGGCACCATCCGGGAGGACCTCAACGTATCCATACCCGGGGGTGCTAGGGTCGAGGTCAAGGGGGTGCAGGACCTGCAGCTCCTGCCCACCTATGTGGAGAGGGAGATCGAACGACAGTCCGGGCTGCTCCGGGTCCGGGAAGAGCTTTTGGCCAGGGGCACGAAGCGACCCAACGGTCCCATGGTGGAATGCACCGACGCGCTCAGATCGTCCAAGTCAAAGGTCATATCCAGCGCCCTGAGCAAGGGCGGGAAGGTGTTCGGGGTCTCCTTGCCTGGCTACGAAGGCCTGATGAAGAGCCAGGATGGCAGGTTGCGCTTAGGGGCGGAGATGGCCCAGTATGCCCGCACCCGGGGAGTGGCCGGCATATTCCATTCCGACGAGCTGCCTGGATATGGAATAACCCAGGAGGAGGTGGCAGCGGTTCGGCACCATCTCGGCATCGCCTCGGACGGGGCTTTCGCCATATGCGCGGACGACCCCATCAAGGCCGAACCGGCGTTGGCCATGGCCCTGCAGCGCGCGGGCATGGCCTTCGATGGTGTGCCCGAGGAGACCCGGGACCCGCTGCCAGATGGAGGCACCACCTACAGCCGACCGCTGCCAGGGGCTGGGCGCATGTACCCGGAGACCGACGTCAGGCCGATAACCATCTCACCTCAGCGCCTGGCAAAGTTGGCCGCCAACCTGCCCGAGCTCCCCGACGCCAAGGCGGTCCGGTTCGCCAAGGAGTACGGCATCCATGAGCAGCAGGCGCGTCAGATCGTGCGGGAGGGCCATGAGGACCTCTTCGAGGAATTGGCCAAGGGCGGTCAGGCCCAAGTGGCGGCCCGGACCTTCCTCAACACCTATCCTGCCTTGGAGAAGGAGGGAGTGAGCACCGATGCGTTGGGAGACCCTCAGGTCAGGAAGGCCTTCGAGGCCTTGAACCGAGGACGGTTCGCCAAGGAGGCGCTCCCGGACGTGCTGAGGCAGATGGCCCAGGGCAAGGACCTTGACACGGCGGTCGACGAGCTCGGCCTGGGCAAGGTGGACAGCGACGAGGCCACCGCCATCGTCGACGCCATCATCGCCGATCGTGCTGCGTTCGTGCGCGAGAAGGGCATGGGAGCGGTCGGTCCGCTCATGGCCCCGGTCATGGCTCAGCTCAAAGGGAAGCTCGAGGGCAAGGCTGCCAGCGATCTGCTCAAAAGTAGGATCGAGGCTTTCCTGGCCCGCTGATCCGGAGCTCGAGAACCTTAAGCTCCTCGAAGAAGAGGCGCATGGAGGCCAGCTCCCGGACCTTGAAGCCCTTGAGCACTTTGTCCAGGGCTCCCTTCTGCATCAGCGAGGAGACCACCACCACGACGCGACCGCCATCGGCCAGATGCCCGTCCGTCTGTTCAAGGAAGCGGTGCAAGGTTTCCGTCCCGGTCGGCCCGCCCGCCCAGGAAAGGTCCTGCATCTGGTCCGCCATCCCTCGAAGATAGGGCGGGTTGAAGACCATCAGATCGAAGGTGCCAGGTACCATCTGGAAAAGGTCCGACTCCATGACATTGATGAGGAGGTCGTTGCGCGATGCGTTGTGCTTGGTGCACTCCACCGCCTTGGGGTTGATGTCCACGCAGGTGACCTTCGCTCCTAGCTTCGCCATGTGCAGGGAAACGATGCCTGTGCCGCAGCCCATCTCCAGCACGCGCTCGTCCCTGACCACATCAAGCGCATTTATGAGCAGCCAGGTGTCCTCGGAGGGGCCATAGACCTCCTCGCAGGGCCTTATCAGGATCTCTTGGTCGATCTGCATCCCATCCCACCTAGGACCACAATGTTGCGCCCTGGGATAAGCTTGACGATGACCCCATCCTCACTCGAACCGTTTACCGCAGGCGGTGCAGAAGTTGGTCCCGTCCTCCTTCTTGCTCCCGCATCCGGTACAGAAATTGGATCCCTGTGCCATGACCGGGGCCTCGTAGGTGACGTTCCGGTCCTGAGGGGCGCTCAGACCCTGCACATCAATACCCCACTCCTTGACGATGGACTCGGCCGCAGCCTTCACTTCTCTGTATCTCCTCTCGCTGGTGGTGTACATCGACTTTTCCATACGGAATTGAAGGCTGCCGATCTCCTCCACTCCAAGTGGCACCCCCTTCTGCTGCTGCGCTACAGAGCCGCGGTTCAAAACGACGGACCTGACCTCACCCTTGGGGACGAAGGTCCTGACATGGAAGATCCTGCTGAAGCGGGTGACAGGGAACTGCACCCCCTTGGAGTAGACGACCACCTCACGGCCGCTCAACCCCAGTGCATGGTCTAGGACCAAATAACCAAAGATCGCCATGACGATCATCAAGATGCAAACGACCACGCCAACCAACGGCATGTTCGCAAAGGCGATGAAAAATCCTAAAAGGAAGAAGGCCGCCACCAATGAGACCACGGTGTCCAGGATGACTATGGTCCTCTTGATCTTGATCCTAGGGTCAAACACACCAAGCCTCTGCAATGGTAAGCCACGGTCGATGGACAGGTTCTCCAAGCGTCCCCACCATTAACGGCGATTGTCGATAGGCCGATTTCAATCTTCCGAGCGTTTTCGCGGGTGGATAGGAAAACGGAACGGGAAGTCCCTTTATAGCGGAGCACAGATTCGGCCTGCGGAGACCGTGGACGTATACACCTTAGTCGTGGTGGCGCTGATAATCGCCACCGCCCTATTGGGCCTTCTCAAGCGATTCAGCTACGTGCAGGTGCTGATAATCGGTCTGCTGGGCATATACTTTGTCGAGTTCTTCGATGCCATGTGGGGCCCGGACCTCATCATCGAGCAGCTGTCGTTCCGGCCGGAGTACCTGTCCAGTGGGGAGAGCCTCTACACCCTCTTCACGTACATGTTCATCCACGGCAGCTTGGCCCATATCGTGTTCAACATCCTCTTCCTTTTCTTGATCGGTTCCCAGCTGGAGATCCGGGTCGGTAAGAAGAGGTTGATAACATTCTACTACGTGGCCGGTCTGGCGGCCGTCCTCACCGAAGCGGCGATCCTCGGACTCGACAGCGGCGCCCTGGTCCTTGGTGCCTCAGGGGCCATCGCCGGCACCATGGGGGCAATGCTATGGCTCTATCCCAGGGACAAGATCCCCATGTTCCTCGGGCCGATATTCCTGCCCCGGGTCTCAGTGGCCCTGTCGGTGCTGGTCTGGTTGGCGGTCCAGCTCTTCTTGGACCTCATGCCAGGCATGGGAGGGGGAGTGGCCTACTCCGCCCATCTGGGCGGTTTCGTCACCGGGCTGGCCTTAGCGGCCGTGCTGCCCAAGGCGGTGAGGAAGGACAAGGCGGGAACGATGGACGTGGAGTCGTTGCGACCTCTGGCCACCACGCCGTTGTTGCAAAAGGACCTGGAGCTCATCGCCACCGAGACCGAACCGGCGGTGCGGCAGGCATGGCTCGAGCACTTCGCCAAGCACGCCACCTGCCCCCGGTGCGGCTCCCACCTCGAGCTCAAGGGGAACAAGCTTAAGTGCAAATGCGGCTTCGAAGTGCAGGGCAAATGAAAGGCATCAGGGTCGATGTGCTCTGCGAGGGCAGCATTCTCCGACGCGGTCAGGCGATAGTGGAGGCGCACTCCTCCTGCACGCTGATCACAGGCAACGAGCACCTCATCGTGGTCGACACCGGCGATAACCAGTATCGGCGTCGGCTCTTGGAGGCCATCTATGCCCACGGGCATCGGCCGGAGGAGGTGGACCTGGTGGTGAACACCCACCTGCACTTCGATCACTGCTCGAACAACGACCTGTTCCCCCAGGCCAAGGTCATCGCCCATGCATTGGAGGGCGCGGAGGAGGGCTTCGTGCTCATGCAGGGCGACATGATGATGGTGGAGGACGGCATCCGTTTGGTGCACACCCCTGGGCACAGTCCAGGTGCCATCAGCGCCTTCGTGGAGGCGGACCGGCGGGTCGTGGCGGCGGGGGACGCCATCCCGACCTATGAGAACGTGAGGAAATGGGTGCCCCCTGGCGTGGTCACAGACCCGGAGGCCGCCATCCGGTCCATGGAGCGCATACTCCAGTGGGCCGAGGTGGTCGTGCCTGGGCATGGCGGGCCTTTCGACGTGTCCCATTGAAACAATTTAATCCTATGAGCGTTTATGATTGAGGGAGTGATACAATGAACGTACCCAACGCCCTGCAACTGCAATGCGACGAATGCCATGAAGTGACCATGCACGAGGTCCTCCGCGGCCGCATCGGCAAGGGGCAGGATGTCATCGAGGCCACCGTGAAGTGCCTGGAGTGCGGTAAGGTGAGCACCACGGTGGTGCGGGAGGCCAAGGGCATCAAGGTGCCCATCATCGTCAGCGAGCTCGGTAGCTCCCATCGTCATGAGCTGGAGCTGGGCGAGGACGAGGAGCTGGCGGTGGACGACGAGCTGCTGGTGGAGGAACTGCCGGTGATCGTGAGCGCCATCGAGGTGGGCGATCGCCGGGTGCGTCGGGCGGCGGTTAAGCACATATCCACCATCTGGGCCAAGCGCTTCGACAAGGTGCGGGTCCGGGTCGCCATCAACAAGGTGCACAAGACGATATCGGTGGATCTGGAGGCCACCCCGGACGAGGAGTTCTTCGTGGACGACCTCATGACCATCGGCCGGGAGGAGGTGGTCATCCATTACATCAAGACCAAGGACGGCATGGTAAGACGGGGTTCTGTGCCGGCCCGAGAGATCGTGCGCATCTATGCCAAGGCGGCGAGGCGCACCTATTCTTAATGGACATGGACGCCACTCAGGAACGGAAGGAGATGGTGACCCGCCTGCGGGACCGAGGTTATCTGACCGAGGAGAGGGCCATCGAGGCCATGCTCAAGGTCCCCCGCCATCTTTTCATGCCCCAGGCCATTCGGGACTTGGCCTATGAGGACCGGCCCCAGGACATCGGTTGTGGCCAGACCATCTCCGCGCCGCACATGGTGGCGATAATGGTCGAGGCATTGGAGGTAGGACCGGGGATGAAGGTCCTCGAGGTCGGCGCGGGCTCTGGTTACCACGCGGCCGTCCTGGCCGAACTGGTGCGCCCCGGCGGCAAGGTCTTCGCGGTGGAGAGGGTGCCAGAGCTGGTGGAGAGGGCCAGGAGGAACCTGGCATCAGCGGGATATGAGGATGTGACGGTGCTGTTGTCCGACGGAACGATGGGGCTGAGCGAAGAGGCGCCCTTCGACCGCATCTCCGTGGCCGCCGGCGCACCATCCGTGCCAAGACCTCTGATGGAACAGCTGGCGGAGGACGGGATCATGCTGGTGCCGGTCGGGGGTCGGGGACACCAGGAACTGATCAGGATAGAAAGACAGGGCGATAGGTTCTCACGGAGCGAGCTGGGCGGCGTGGTGTTCGTGCCGCTCATCGGCGAGCATGGCCATCCCGACCACCAAGGATGAGCGGGAGGATGAGGCGCAGGTCGCGTTCGCGCACCACATGGTCGGCCTTCTCCGTCACATAGTCATCGATGGGGTTGAAGGCGATGCTCAGGGCGGAGAGCTCGAACATGGACACGTCGATGAAGCTGTCCCCGATGCTGACCGTGCGCTCCGGCGCTACGCCGAACTCCCGTTGGAATCGTTCCAGGGCGGCATGCTTGCTCTTGAGCCACACCTTGAGCGTACCATTGCCCGTCAGCGTCCCGTCCTGGTCGCACTCGAAGCCGTTGGCGGCGAAATCATCGAAGCCATACGTCTCCGCCAACCTCCCTGCCACCATGTCCAGGCCGCCGCTCACGATGACGCATTTGATGCCATGGCCCTTGAGCTCCCTGAGGGTCTCGGGCAGACCGTTCATCAATGGCAAAGGCTCCAGGATCTGCGCCATGTCGCTGCGGGAAAGGTCCGGCTTCTTCCCGACCCAGAGGGAGATGTCGCGACGCATGAACTCCATGTCGTCGATCTCATCGCGCAGGAAGGCGTCCACCGCGGCGCGGTTGCGCACGCCGAAATGGTCGTGCACCCAGGTCCAGGTGGAGGGATAATCGATGAGCACCCCGTCCATGTCGAAGGCCACCAGGTCGTATTCGCGCCGCTCGGGCATCAGGGGGTGCGAGAGGGCAAAGGGTATAATAACGTTACCCGCCATCGCAAGGCGATGATAACGCTGGTGGGCGTTGGCCATGTCTTCGATATCGAGCGCCAGGTCCGCTATGTCATCAGGTCCACCGCACCGGGCGCCGTGGCCGTCGAGCTAGACCCAGCCCGCTACCAGGCCCTCAAGGAACCGCAGAAACGTGGTTCGGCCCCATTGCCATACCAACTACTTGCCCTCACCCAGCGGCGTATGGCCAAGGAGTTCAACGGCAAGGTGGGGCAGGAGATGCTGGTGGCGGTGGAGGAGGGGCAGAGCGTGGGAGCGAAGGTGCTGTTCATCGACGTCGAGGCATCACAGATGTTCCGTCGGCTCTGGGTGAGCATGCCCATCAAGGAGAAGGTGCTCATGTTCCTGTCCGGGCTCACCGGCCTGGTGGCCTCCAAGAAACAGGTGGAGGCGGAACTGGAACGCTTCGAGGAGAACGAGAGCGAGTACATGGAGCTTATGGCGCAGGAGTTCCCCACCATGAAGAAGGTGCTCATCGATGACCGGAACGATGTCATGGCCAGTCGCATCGCCAAGGCGGAGGGCCAATACGGTAGCGTCCTGGCGGTGGTGGGCGACGGTCACGTGGACGGCATCACTAAGATACTGGCCCGGCCTGATACACGCGTACTCCGCCTCAAGGACCTGCGCGCCATGAACGTCACGGAAGGGTGTGTCAGCGCGGGAAACAACTGCGATGTCACGATCCACTTCACGGTAGGCACGGGCCAGGCCTAGTCCGCAATGCATTTTATTCTTCCTCGTGCTACCGTACAACGCATGAAGGTGGTGCTTCTCTCCTACACCAAGGACGCCGAGCTGCTCTGCGCCACGGCCGCCAAGACCTGTTACTCCCAAGGGTCCCCCAGCGAGATCCGGGGCAAGGTCACGAACGACAAGGCGGGCAAACTGATCGAGGACGTGGTGGGGATGGGGCATCATTCGGTCATCGAGCATGCATATTACACTTTCTCTCTGGAGGGCGTATCCCGGGCCCTTACCCACCAATTGGTGCGACACCGGGTCGCATCCTATAGCCAGCAGTCCCAACGTTATGTGAACATGCTTTCGGCCGAGTATGTCATGCCCAAGAGCGTGGAGGCGGACCCGGAGGCGGTGGCGATCTACCGACAGGCGATGGAACAGGCTTGGGAATCATATCAAAGGCTGGCAGAGAGGGTGCCGGTGGAGGACGCGCGTTATGTCCTTCCCAACGCCTGCGAGAGCAACATCATGGTCACCATGAACGCCAGGGAGCTCATGCACTTCTTCTCCTTGCGCTGCTGCGAGCGGGCCCAGTGGGAGATCCGTGAGGTGGCGGAGGAGATGCTCCGCCTGGTCCGAGAGGTCTCCCCACAGATATTCCAGGACGCGGGACCGCCCTGCGTGCGCGGCCCCTGCCCCGAAGGAAAGCTCTCCTGCGGGAAACCTCGACGGAGGGCCAGGGGGCCACCCGAAGGTTAGGTCCATGCACTCAAGGATGTAGGTGAGCCCTTCATGACCAGGTCCGATCCGCTCAAGGTCTACATCATCAACCAGTCCTTCCATTGGTTCATCGTTGGTCTGGTATTCCCGATCATGGCGTTGCTCTTCCTGGAAAAGGGCGCGGACATCTTCCAGGTCGGAGCGTTGATAGCCGCCTACTCTGCCACCGTGATATTGCTGGAGCTTCCGACCGGAGGTTTGGCGGACAGCATCGGTCGCAAACGGGTCTATCTCATCTCCCAGGGGTTCTATGCGATGGCGCTCGCCACAGTGCTCTTCGCCACCGTCCTGCCATTGCTCTTCATCGGCATGATCCTGATGGGAACGGCCCGCGCCCTATCCTCCGGTTCCATGGACGCCTGGTTCGTCGACGAGTTCAAGAAGGAACGTCCTGGCCAGGATCTGCAAAGGGCATTGGCAAAGGCCAATACCATCATCCCGGTGGGGATCGCCTCCGGCTCGTTCATCGGGGGCCTACTGCCGTATTATCTGGGCCCCCAGGTGGACGAGGCATTCGGCCTGGGCATCTACTCGATCAACCTGATGGTGATGCTCCTCGCCGTTGGCGTGCAAGTGTTGCTCACCTCGGTATTGGTACGGGAGGAGAGACCGAAGGAAGGAGGCGATGCCTGGTCAGGTGCAAAAAAGTTACCTCAGGTCCTGTCCACATCCGTGCAATATGGGCTCAAGAACCGTACGATATTGCTTTTGCTCATATCCGTCGCGGCCCTGGGGTTTTCCCTCATGTCGGTGGAGACGTACTGGCAGCCACGGCTCAAAGAGATATTGGGCAGCGAGGCTGACGCGTGGATCTTCGGGGCCATCGCGGCAGGGTACTTCTTGGCCAATTCCGTGGGGAACCTGGTCAGCATACCTTTGTGCTCCAGGCTTAAAGAGGGACGGTCCAAAGTGCTTGCCGCGATCAGACTGGCCATCGGTGGGACCTTGATACTGTTGGCCCTGCAAGGGGGTGTCTGGGGGTTCGCTGCGATCTACCTGTTGTTCTTCCTCTTGGTGGGAGTGGAGGGGTCGCCCTTCGCCGCCCTGTTCAACTCGAACGTGCCCAGCGAGAAGCGTTCCACCCTCCTCTCATTACAGTCCCTGGTTCTGCAGGTGGGTGGGCTGATCGGCACTCTCGTCATGGGGTATGTGGCCCAGGTCTTCTCGTTCGGGGCCGCCTGGTCCATAGCTGGGCTGGTCCTCATGCTATCTGCCCTGGCCTATTTGGCCATCCCCACGCCCCAAGGGAGCCTTGATAAGGATGGAATAGGATCCGGTCCAGCATAGGTCTCGTTCTCTTCTCTGCCAGTCCCACACGAGGCTCGGAAACCAACAACTTTTAAATAGAGCGAACCCTTTTGGCGCCCTTACCATCGGGTGTGTCCATGGGAAACATCAGACCTACTTACATCAAACGCGTCGCCATCGAACTGGTCGCCAAGTACCCCAGGGTCTTCAGCACCGACTTCGAGAACAACAAGGTGATGGTAGACAAGCTATGCACTGTTGACTCGGTGAAGATGAGGAACCGCATCGCCGGGTACATAAGCCGCTACTGGCAGAACCAACAGAAGCTCTGAGCACAATAATTCTTCATAGACATCGACCATGTGGTGCAAGCCATGCGCTACGCCATAGAGGTCGACCACGTCACTCGTGTTTTCGGGGGCAAAGGGGATAAGGTCCAGGCCAAGGCGCTGGACGACATCTCCTTGCAGGTCGAGGAGGGCGAGCTCTTCGGTCTGCTCGGGCCCAACGGCGCCGGCAAGACCACCCTCATCAAGATCTTGGCCACGCTGCTGCTGCCCAGCGCGGGCTCGGTCAAGGTCCTCGGCCATGATGTGGTCAAGGACTACAACAAGATCCGCGCCCGCATCAACATGGTGTCCGGTGGCGAGATCTCCGGCTATGGCCTGCTGACCGTCCGGGAGAACCTCTGGATGTTCTCCCAGTTCTATGGCATCCCGCGCAAGGTGGCGAAGCAGCGCATCGACGAGCTGCTGGAACGGTTCGGTCTGCTGGACAAGGCCGATGCCAAGGTGCGCACCATATCCACCGGGCAGAGGCAGAAGATGAACGTCATCCGGGGCTTCGTCACCGACCCTGACCTGATCTTCCTGGACGAGCCGACGCTGGGGCTCGACGTCAACGCCAGCCTGGTCATACGCGACTTCCTCCGCAAGTGGGTGAAGGACACGCCGGGCAAGACCATGCTGCTGACCACCCACTACATGGTGGAGGCGGACGAGCTGTGCGACCGGGTGGCGATCATCGACCAGGGAAGGATCCTGGCCTGCGATTCGCCGTCCAACCTGAAACGCATGCTCAAACGGGCCACCACCTTCGACATCGAGACCACCGCCTTCCCCGGTCATGGACTCCATGCCCGCGATGGACGGGTCTGGAAGGCTTCAACTCCAAGTCAGTGGGGGACCGGGCCCTGACCCGCTTCGTGGTGAAGGACGAGTCGGTCATCTCCGACATCATCTCCTACATCAATTCCAAGGGGGGCAGGATCATCTCCCTGGGCAAGAGCGAGCCCACCTTGGAGGACGTGTTCATCCAGCTGGTGGGGAGGGGGCTGGAGTGATCGACTGGCTGCTCAACCTCCGGGCCGTCAAGGGCCGGGCCTATCCGCGGGTCGTGGGCGGCCTGCGGGAGCCGTCCTGGATGTTCTTCGACACGTTCCTGCCGCTGCTGGGCATCGCCGCCTTCGTCTTCTACTACCGGGCGCTGGGGGCCCCGGAGGTGTACACCGGTTACGTCGTCATCGGCGGGGCCATGACCGCCTACTGGCTGAACGTGCTCTGGTCCATGGCCACCCAGTTCTACTGGGAGAAGGAGACGGGCAACCTGCAGCTGTACATGATGGCGCCCATGTCCCGCATGTCCGTCCTGGCCGGCATGGCCCTGGGCGGCATGTTCCTGACCTCGGTGCGGGCCGTCTCCACCATCGTCCTGGGGGTGATCATCTTCCAGGTGGAGATGGACATATCCTCGCCAGGGCTTCTGGCGGCGGTCTTCGTGATCACCCTCATCGCCCTCTATGGCATGGGCATGATGTTCTCCTCCCTCTACATGCTGTGGGGGAGAGGCGCCTGGCACATGTCGAACCTGATGCAGGAGCCCATCTATCTGGTCTCCGGGTTCTACTTCCCGGTGCGGGAGATCGGCTTCTGGGTCGCCCTGGGGGCCTCGATCATCCCGATCACCCTGGGCCTGGACGCCATGCGCCAGCTGCTGTTCGGCGACCAGACCCAGGGGTTCTTGCCAGTGACCACTGAGCTGGCATTGTTGCTGGTGTCGGCGGTGGCGTTCATCGTGGCCGCGCACTTCGCCCTGAAGTACATGGAGTACCTGGGCAGGAAGGAAGGGAGGCTGACCATGCGATGGCAATGAGGGATGCGTTGCGACGGGACCTCCGCACCTTCCGCTGGTCCGCCTGGCTGGGTTGGCAGATGGAGTCCAATTGGACCAATCCCCTGCTGTTCCTGGTCTATTCCATCGTCAAGCCGATCTTCGGGACGTTCATCCTGGTCTTCATGTATCGTCATAATCCTGGGGGACGTCGCCGACCGACCCGGTGCTCTTCTCCTACATGTACGTGGGGAACGCCTTCTACATGTTCGTGGCCCAGGTGATGTTCGGCGTGACCTACGTGGTCCAGGAGGACCGGGAGCAGTACAAGACCCTGAAGCAGGTCTACATCGCCCCCATCAGCTTCTTCCTTTACGTGATCGGCCGGGCCTTGAGCAAGATGGCCGTGACCGCCCTGGCGGTGGTCATCACGCTCGTGTTCGGAGTGGTGGCCTTGGACGTGGCGGTGGACCTGGCCCAGACCGACTGGCTCATGTTCGGCGTCGGGCTGTTCATCGGCCTGGCCTGCATATGCACCATCGGGGTGGCGCTGGCCGGGGTGACGTTCCTCACCGCCAAGCACAGCTCGGGCATCAACGAGGGCATCGCCGGCCTGTTCTACCTCTTCTGCGGGGTGGTATATCCCATCACCGTGCTGCCGCAATGGGGCCAGACCATCGGGTTGGCCATACCCATCACCTATTGGCTGGAGCTGATGCGGCGCAGCCTGGTGCCCTCCATGGACTTCTCGGAGATGAGCGGGCTGGGGGAATATTCCGACCTGTCCATACTGTTCTTCCTGCTCCTCACGCTCGATGGCTTTCCTGATCCTGTCCATCGGCATATTCAAGTATGCGGACCATCTTGCGAGGAAAAAGGGCAAGCTCGACATGAACAGCACTTATTGATGTCGAATGCCTTGCGCCTGCCGCACAACACACGCCCGAGTGGGGTAGCTTGGATATCCTAAGAGGCTGCGAACCTCTAGACCCGGATTCAAATTCCGGCTCGGGCGCCTCTCACATCTCTAATCCGCACTCTCTCGACCACGTTCACGTTGCCCGGGCGGCAGTATGCGGGAGATCTCCTCCTCCGGCACCTCGAACAGCTTGGCCAGCTGGGCGGACAGCTTTCCCGCGCTCCATCTCCCCTGGCACGATGACCACATAACGCTGCGAACGGGCCTGGACCGCCTCCACCGGCCCGCACATGATCTTCCTGGCCCCCTCATGCTCGATCTCGCCCACCGCCAATCTCAAGGGCAGGTGGTGGATAGTAGTTGCGTTTGCCTCGGATGATGAAGCCGCCCCGGGGCACGAACTCCCCCGCCTCCGGCGTCTTGGAGACCTGGTCTGGCACCACCCAGTAGGCGCTGCCCTCGCTCACCCCCGCCCCCCAGGCCTTGGAGCTGGCCAGGGCGAACGGTGCAGACCTGGCGCATCTCCTCCTCGGTGGCCTCCGCCCCGTTCTTGATGATGACGCTGGCCGCCCCATGCAGGTCCGCGTGCGCGTAGCGGTCCGGCGCGGCCAGATGCTTCTTGACCAACTGCTCGTTCGATCGGGCGTCCCGACCGCCGAGCACCAATCGCCCTTCGGAGCTGATGAACCAGCGGTAGGCCTCGAACCAGAACTGCTTGGTCGGCTTGACCTTGGCCTTCACGGCCTTGGCCTCCTCCTGTCCTTGACGCTGGCGCTCCTCCACCTTCCTCTCCGTCTCCATCAGCGCCTGTTCCGCCCCTCGCATCTTGTCCTTCGCCTCCTTGGAGTGGGAGAACAACAGGTTGGCGTTCTCGTCGATGGACTTGCGGTAGTTGAGCGGGACCTCCTTGTCATCGATGCGGACCACGATCAGGTCCTTGTCCGGTTCGACCTTGACGCAGAACGGAAGGCTCTGGGCGAAATCGCGCATCTGCTCCCAGTTAAGCTCTTCCGCCTTGGTCTGCAGTACCGAGAGCAGCTTGACCACCTCGGCATAGCGGACGTAGATCAGATTGGCCCTTTCGCCCATCTCCATGCTCTCGGCGCGGAGCCGGTCCACGCTCTCAGATTGCTGGTCCCGCTGCCTGATCAGCCGCTCCAGCTCCTCGTCCCGCAGCTCCTCGGCGTCCGGGGCCTTGGCGAAAAGATATTCGTCCAAGGCGTCAGAGAAGCTGGGGAACTCCTCCGCCTCCAAGGTCGCGTCCTGCAGCAGCGGGATGGGGGCCACGTCCTCGGCGTGCTCCTTACCGTAATAGACCGTCGGTCTCGGCGAGTCCAATTTCAAGAAAAGCTGTCCGATCCCCTCGACCAGCCTGGAGATCTCCTCCTCGCTCAGGGACTTGGCCTTCTTGCCCTTGTCGACCTTGGCGATGAGGCAGGCCTCCTCGGCATACTGCCCGCCTAGGTTCCCGGCGGTGGCCAGGGTGCGGATGGCGTCGGCCGTCGAAGCTGCCAGCGCCTCCATCCATGCCGCTTGGTCCAACAGTTGCGGGTGTGGCCTCGAGGGGGGGAACTGATATTCCAGGCCGATGCGGATGTCACGATGCCTCCAGGTCTTCTGCTCCAGACAGTTGGCGATCTTGCCACCCTGCAGCACCAGCAGGTTGCCCTCCCCGAACAGCTCGAAGATGACCTGGTAGCCGCCCTCCTTGGTGCTGAGGTCCATGACCACTATGCGGTCGAACTCCCTCTGCGCCACGGCGGTCACGCGGGCGTTGTTGAGCATCTTGCGGAGGTGAACGGCGAAGCTGGCCGGAGAGTCAGGCGTCTCGGGCCGGTCGTGGGGCATGTAGAGCCACTTGCCATCCTTGAGCAGCAGCTCCCTCCTCCCCGCCGGGGCGTTGATGCGGAACAGCACGCTGCGTCCGTCCCAATGGAACACCTTATCGACGTAGCCCCCCACCAACGCCTGCATGTCCCTGGTCATGGCCAGGACGTCGAACGCCGTCATCTCGCGCTTCATCGCGCACCGATGAGCGAGGGGTGAGAATAACCTTTGCCATCGAAACCTCTGGACTCAATGGACGACCACCAATCAGAAAGGTTTATGAATCATTATCCAATTGGGGAAGCCCACTGCCACTGTGGCTTAGAGGCATAGCGACGCCTTGGTAAGGCGTAGGTCGAGGGTTCAATTCCCTCCAGTGGCTCTTTCATTTTCCTTCAGAGCATTGAAATATCCATCCAATGATTGTTGGTTTGGACCTGGGCGTATTATGAGAAGGGCGCTACTGTTCTCCCTGACACTGATATTCGTCGTCATCATCTTCGGGACCATAGGGTTTTTTCTGACCGAACCGACCGTGCACCACGACCTTGGTCTATCCCTTTGGCTGACCATGGTCACCATGACCACGGTCGGTTATGGCGATTACTATCCCACCGTCCCCATCTCCAGATTCGTCGGGGTGGTGGTGATGGTGGCCGGGGTCGGGGCGGTCATCTATACCTTCACCACATTGTTCCAGCTGGTGGTGACGGCGAACCTGCGATCGGAGCTGGGTCTGCCCGTGAGGAGGACCAGAATGAAGGACCATTACATCGTTTGCGGATATGGCAATGTGGGAAGGGAGGTAATGTCCCATCTCAAGTGCCGAGGGGAGAGCTTCGTGGTCATCGAAAGGGACCGCTTGAAGGTGGAATCGCTGGTGGAAAAGGGGGTCCCGGTCATCCAAGGGGACGCCGAGGACGAGGACACCTTGAAGAGGGCCAACGTGCTGGAGGCCAAGGGCCTGATCACCGTCCTGCGGGACAGCCAGAACCTCGTGGTCATCATCGCCGCCAAAGGGCTCAACCCCGATCTCTATATCGTCTCCGAGGTGGAGGAGGACAAGAACATCTCAAAGCTGCAGAGGGTGGGGGCGGAGAGCATCATCAACTGCCACGAGATGGGGGCGCGGATCATGGTGGACCAGGTGCGCCACGCCTACGTGGACCCGGTATGCGAGGTCGAGCTCACCCCTGCCACCAAGAAGCTCGAGTACAAGTACAAGGATCTGATGTTGGGCTTCTGCTGCCAGGCCTGCCTGGACGCCTTCATGGCCCACCCCGATCGCTTCATGGCCCATCGCCGCGGGGAGGACATCAATTGTGGTCCAAACAAGGGGACCTGATCATCTCATGCGCAGGTAGACCAGGCCCGACCACATCTTCGGGAAGAAGTAGGTCGACTTCTTAGGCATCTTCCCTCCGGCCGACGCGATGTCCCAGATCAGGTCCAGCGAAGGGGGGCTGAGCATGATGGCATAGTCGAACTCCCCGGCCTTGACCCTTTCGGACACGCTCTCCTCGTCGTGGTCATATGCCACCTTCGCTCCATCGTTCTCCTTGGCCTGCACGATCGGTTTGATTATGTGCTCTTCGCAGACAGAGGTGTCCAGACGCTGGAGGGGCGTGCTGCCCTCCCGCTTCGGAGCGAGCACATAGCATGCCTGGCGGGACATCAGACCAAGGAGCTTGCCCTCGACCTCTGCCATCCTCTCTAGCATGTCCATCTCCGAGCTGGCCTTGGACAGGGCGAAGTCCTTGCTCAACCTCTCCAACAACTGGGCCTCGGTGATCTTCAATCCAGAGATGAGACGATGGGTGGGCCGCACCACCAGTCCACGGTCTTTCATGCTTACCAGGGTGGCGAGGACGAACCCCTTCTTGCGCTTGCGCGCGTTCTCCTCCGCGTAGCGGCAGGCCGTCTCGTAGCGATGATGCCCATCGGCGATGAGGATGCGTTTCTGGAGGAACATCTCCTCGATCTCCCGCACCATGTCCTCCTCTGAGATGCGATGCAAGGTGTGCGACACGCCCTGGGTGTCGGAGAAGCTGAACAATTTCTCCGCGTGCTCCAGCACACGCTTCTCCAAGTCATCGGGATGGTCGTCGAAAAGACCGAAGATCGACTCGCAATGGGTCTCGGTGCCCCGGAGCAGATTGAGGCGGTCCTCCTTGACCTTGGAGAAGGTCTCCTCATGGGGAATGACGCCATTGGGACTGTAGCCCTCGGCCGCCAAGGCCCCGATCAGACCGAAGCGGGTGTGGATGAGGCCCCCGTCCACGAACTGCTGCTCGTATAGGTAGAAACACTCCCCCCTGTCCCGCACCAGGATGTCATCCTTGATCCATTGCTGCAGCCTCGCCCCGGCCTGGGAATAGTCGCCGTTCACTCCGCCCAAGGTGATGTTGGTGACGTTGTACGTATGGGACTGCAGCTCCTTCCGCTCCGCATCGCTGATGACATCGTACGGCGGCGATACCCTGTCCTCGATGGACTCGCCCCGGGTCAGCTCAGGCAGATAGGCCCGGAAGGGATGGAAATGGACCATGTAGAACTCCAGACCCCCTACCGAGACTATCGGACATAGATTTTACCATGGATGAGATGGGAGGAGCACCTTGTCCCCTGAAGATCAAATCCTTTCAGGCGCCGTCGGCCCATTCAGGCCTAATCTCGTATATGCGTTGAAGAGCCCAATCCGCCCCCTTGCTGATATAGGTGCTAGGGTCCTTCGCCAGAACCTGCAATAAGATGATGGAGGACCGGTCGCACAGTCCCAACCTTTCCGCCAACCTGCCCAAGGCCCAGGTCGCCATGCCCACCACCTGGCGACTCTCATCTCCGAGGAGTCGGTTCAATTTGGGGAGGGCCTCCTCAGCGCCGATACCTTCCGCTGCCAGCTCACCCAAGGCCCAGGCCGAGTTCTCTCGTACCTCCTCGTCCTCGTCGTCCAACGCCCGGAGGAGCGCATCAAGTGAGCTGCCGGCCCCTTTCTTACCCAAGGCCAATCGGCCCAGGGCCCAAGTGGCCTTCCTTCGCACCTCCACATCCGCATCGTTCACCAATGGGAGCAGAGGATCGCTGAATGAAGGGTCCAGGCGCTTCTCCCTCAGAACGGCGATGGTCCGGTCCAAGGCATTGGCCCTGACGATCGGGTCTGGATCTCCGAGCTCCGTTTTAAGCCGCTCGATCTCATCGTCCATCCCACCACCACCTCTTTGCCAATCGCTCAATTCTTCGGCGGGATCACCGGCTTCTCTTTGAAGAACTCGCAACCTGGATAATCCCGTTCTGGGATGCAGGCATCGTAATCCTGCTTCATGCCCAGGACATCATGGCGGAAACGCTTGGCCTTGCAATTTGCGCAGAATCCGTCCGTGGCCCGCCACAGACAGACCTTCCGCTCGCTAGTCGCCATGTTCAACGAATCGATGTGCCAGTATTAATCATTCCTGTACTTTCTGGCCGCGTCCTGCATGGCGTCGGGGCCGAGGATGGAGCATTTGATCTTGCTCTCCGGCACTCCGTCCAGATAGGCGGAGACGTCCTCCTTGGTGATCTTGGTCGCCTCTTCCACGGTCTTGCCCTTGACCATCTCCGTGAAGGCGGAGGCGCCGGCGATGGCGGCCGCACAGCCGAACACCTGGTGCTTGGCGTCCACGATGACCCCGTCCTTTACCTTCAGGGATATGACCACGATATCCCCGTCCACATCGTTTGCCGCCTTTCCCACAACGTCAGCGTCCTCCATCTCCCCAGCGTTCCTGGGGTGGATGAAATGGTCCATCACCTTCTTGTTGTAGGCCAAGCCTCATCCCTCCTTGTCGTCCTTCGTCAGCTCGGCAGGGGCGAGCGACCTCAACCTTTTTACCGTCTCCTCGATGGCCGTGATGAAGCGGTCCGCCTCCTCCATCGTACTGAACTTCGACAGACTGACGCGAAGAGCACCACGAGCCTGGTCAGGGGTGAGCCCGATGGCCCTCATCACATGTGATGTTTCCGTGCTCCTCGCCGAACAGGCGGAACCGGTGGAGGTGGCGATGCCATGGAAGTCAAGGTCCAGTACCATGGCCTCCCCCTCTACACCATCGAATCGGAAGTTGGCGTTGTTACACAACCTATTTTGTCTCGGTCCGTTCAGATAGGCCCCTTTCAACATCCCCAAGGTGCCTTCGATGATGTGGTCGCGCACCCTGATCATGTTACTCACCGAGGCGTCCATCTCCCTCATTCCCAGGTGTATGGCCTCTCCCAGGCCGACGATGCCAGGCACGTTCTCGGTCGAGGGTCTGAGATTGCGTTCCTGGCCACCTCCATAGGTCAGGGGTCGTAATGGGCAGCCCTTTCCGTACATAGAGCGCGCCCACTCCCTTAGGCCCATGGAATTTGTGCCCCGAAATGGACAACATATCTATGGAGTCCTTGGACGACATCGATCGGGACCTTGGTGATGGCCTGGACGGCGTCGGTGTGGAAAGCCACCCCCTTCTCATGTGCCAACAATGCTATCTCGCGGAATGGCTGGACGGTGCCTATCTCGTTGTTGGCGGTCATGATCGAGATTAAAACGGTGTCATCCCTCAGCTCCGATCGCACCATCTCCGGGTCGACCGCTCCTTCTCTGTCCACTGGCAGATAGCTGATCTCGAACCCTTGCTTTTCAAGGAACTGGCAGGTGTGCAAGATGGCATGATGCTCCACCGCTGAGGTGATGATGTGCTTGCCCTTTTCCCGGTTCGCGAACGCGAAGCCTTGGAGGGCAATGTTGTTCGATTCGGTCCCTCCGGACGTGAAGAAAATCTCCTCAGGCATGGCCCCGATGGCAGCGGCGATCCTCTCCCTCGCCTGCACCATGCCTTCCTTGGCCTCCTCGCCGAAGGAATGAATGCTGGACGGGTTCCCATATTTGGTCCGATAGAAGGGCAACATCGCCTCCAGCACGCGATCGTCGATACGGGTGGTGGCGCTGTTATCGAAGAAGATGCGGTCCAATATAACACCTTTAACTATCGATTAGATCGACATCGTATTATTATCTTTCATTAGGAACCGACGAAATAACCTCCGCCCTAAACGCCCGAGTCGATTCAGATTTAAAAAAAGGTCGACCACTTTCGCGTTCGACCTCATTCCTGGAAAGGTTTCACTTCGAATGTTTGATCATGTCCCACGTCTGTTTGAAGTCCATCACGGGGAAGGTCTTGATCTTCTGGAAGGACATCATCGCCATGGTCTCCGGCGTCATTGCCATTCCCATCATCGCTTCCATGGTCGGTGCCTCGAACAGCATATACACCATATGGGTGGGGTGGTCCGTCCAGAAACCGACCATCTTTATTCCGAACTTCGCACAGTTCGCCTCCGCGGTCTCAAACCATTTCAGCGTCACCGCCCTGTACTTGTCTGAATATTCTGGACAAGATTCAGGGCTATGCTTCGCCACCTGCATCACTAACATTTCTTCACACTCCTAATTTCTCGTTTTATTCATTCAACTTATCCCATTGGCCGATTTGGCCAACGTCTCTCCAACTCCAAGCTCCCCACCAGCTTTGCACCGATCGACTCGGAACACCTCCTTTTCATATCAGACATTTAATTAACGGATGTAATTATGAACATTTGAGATATTCAAAGTTATAGTATGTTTACAAAAGAAATATTTTGAACTCATTCATTTGACCCTTATACATCATCACAAGGTTCCCCTTAGGAGAATAACGTGAACTTCCAACCCACTCACATGAGGTCGAAAAGGATTGAATTGAAATCCTACAATAAATGTCTGGTTGAGAAGATGAGTGGGCTCAGCCGGATTCGAACCGGCGACCTACGCCGTGTAAGGGCGTTGTCATGACCGCTAGACCATGAGCCCGGATGAACCCCAAAAACGCTGTGCTGTATTAAAAGTTGGTGAAAAAGGGGAAATGGAAAGGGTTTATCGGCCCCACGAACTGGGTCAGACCTTGGCTGGATGGACCCGCCCACGATGCCGAAGTCGTAGTCCACGCTGCCACCGGTCGGGCTGACCAGGATGCAGGTGGCCTTAAGGGTCGACAACTGCCAGACCCGGTACATGGCCTCGTTGTAACCGCTCACCTTCAGGTCGATGACCGTCACCGGCCTGTCGTTGCGGTACATGACCAAGGTCACGATCCAGGAGACCTCGGGGTAGACCGGCTCGAACTCGTAGTAATCTATCGAGGTTGCCATCCACCACGATGTCGCTTATGTACCAGCCCTCTTCAGTGGTTCCCCAGTCGGTCATGTAACGGAACTGCACCCAGACATTCTTGCCATTGTATTCGGAGAGGTCGAAGGTCAGCCAGATCCATCCGCCCGAGTAACCGGTGAAGCCAGGCAACTGCTCCGGGATGCTTGGGTATATGTCCGGGTTCGCTGCCATCGCCTCGTCACCGGTCACGGTCAAGCCGTCGACCGGTATGGAGTTCCAGGTCTTCCCATCGGTGGAGACCTGCACCATGCCATAGTCCCAGTCCTGCTCGATGTTGTACCAGGTGTAGATGGACAAGGAATGGTCCGGTCCTCCCTGGGTCAGGTCCAGCTTGGCCCTCAGCTGCATGTCCGCCTCATTGTCCGCACCAGACCACCAATAGCCCTCATCCCGGGTCCAGCCCTTGCTCATGTCCTTGTCGTCGCCGCTGAACATGAACTTGGAGTTCAGCCGCTCCTTGACCCTCATCTTGTTCTGGGGCACATAGATGTAATCCGTGCCGTACGCTCCCACCGTCGAGGTGGCGGTGTCGCCCTCGAAGTAGTCGGAGCGTTGCACCATGCCCGCCCCCTGGTTGTAATTAAGCACGTTCAACGAGGCATAATCGTCCAGGTCGATCGAGCTGTAGTCGTACAGGCCATTGCCCGGTTGTTGATCATGTATGAGGTTGGCCAACCGCCAGGCCTTGAACACCTTCTCGAAGCTCCAGGACGGATAACCGTTGGAACTCAAGGTGTCCGTGACGCTCTCAATGCCGGTCTTGTTGTTGTTGAACAGGTCCTGGATGATCGTCGAACCACCGAACTGGTCGTTCAGGTACATCATGAACAGGGCCGCCGCCCCATAATCGGCCAGGATGTTATCGTCGCCCTGGTCGCCCCACAGGGTGAGGGAGTTGCTCGGGTCGACCAGGAAAGCGCTGATGTGGCCGGCCATGGACTTGCCGTATCCGCATAGGAACTCGGCGTAGTCGGCGCAACCCTCGTTGATCCAGGTCTCCTCTGACTGAATCGACATAGTCGTGCAACAGGTGCTGGTACTCATGGGCCACCGTGCCTTCGTATAGGAACGGCCGGGCCGCGAACTCACCGGTGCGGTTGGTCCAGTCCCTGGTGTCGATGTTGATGATGTTGCGGTCGTACAGCATGCTCACGGTGGGCGAGAAATACCCAGCGATGTAGATGCCGTAGCCAGGGTCGTAATAGTTCTCATCCCGGATGTTGGAGACCATGATCATGGTCTTGTGCCCATCGTCGGTCGGGAAGGTGTCCGTGTCACCGAAGTAATAGGTGACAAGCTCGTTCGATCCGTTCAGGACCGGAGCCTCGGAGAAGAACGCCGTCTCCGTGGGGTAGATCACCTCGTCGAACTGCTCGATGATGTAGTCCACCTGATCATCGGTCAAGGTGTACTGCGATGTGTAAGCGTTCCTCGGGTCGCCCCACGGGTAGCTGGAGTTCTCCTGCACCCAGACCTCGCAGTTGACACCCTCGCCACGCTTCGTCATGTTCGTGGGCTCATAGTCGCCCGTGTAGTCGTTCGAAATGTAATAGCTCTTAACGGTGCCGTTAGCGTCCCCAAGGTCCTGGGCCAGGACCGCCTCGCCAGAGGAGGAACTGTCCAGGACCGCGTCGAAGTAGGCCGAGGTCTTGGACCAGGCGTACTTGTCCGGGCTGAACAACATCGGCTCAGGATCCTTGATCACCGTCGTGGTCTTGGCAGCCTCCGACCCCTGAGGTAAAACGATCACCAGGCCGGCCAATCACCATCATGGCGACGGTCGCCATGCACATCAACTTAACGATATCTCTCTTCAAGCGTCATCCTCCAAAAGGGAATGGACACTGCGTCTTCCTTGCCCCGTCCCTTGATGGGGTACAGAGGCCCATGGCCCCTATTTCAGGCTTATGGGATTATTACCTCGACCTATCAAATCGAATCGACCTGAGCATGGGGTTCGACACCACTCGCCGGGGAAACGCTCATAAACCTCCGCACCCTCTTTCCTTTCAGGTCGCAGGAAGGTGCAGGTCGTTGTTCAAAGGTCTTAGGGGAGGCTTTCGCGAGGCTCTCTCCGCACCAGACACTTTACCGTCGCTGCGGCGTTATTTCGTCAACACGGTCTTCGATGCCACGTTCGTCATGCTCGGCATCGTCATAGGCTCGGCCTTCACCAACGAATCGAAGATGGTGGTCATCGTCACCACCATACTCACCAGCGCCGTTGCTCTTTCCATCTCGACCGGTTCCAGCGTGTTCGAGGCGGAGAACATGGAGCAGGGAAGACGAATGGACAAATTGGGGCGGGCCATGCTATCCTCCGTGGAGGAGACGGACATCGGTCGCCTTTCCCGCTCCGGGACGGCCCTGATAGCCTTCGTCAACGCCATGGCGCCATTGCTGGTCGGGGGCCTTATGATCATACCTTTCCTGTTGATGGGAGAGGATGGCGTCCAGACCGCGGCAGAGGTGGCCATAGGGCTGTCCATCTCCACGCTGTTCGTCACCGGGTTCATCATGGGCCGGATCGGGAACAGGAACCCCTGGGTGAGAGGGTTCCGCATGGCCATCATCGGCGTGGGGGCTTTCGTGGTCTGTTATCTGATCGGCGGCGCCCTCTGATCAACAGATCCGCGGTACTGGGTCGCCGACCGGGGGCTCGAGGATACGCCTTCCTCCGACCTCGGTGCGCATGATGACGTGCTTGATGGCCTTGTTGGCCTTGCCGATGATGGCCGCGTCCTTGCCCAGCGGCGAGGCCCGCATTACGTCCAGCACGGCATCGGCCATCTCCGGGACCACCCCGACCAGGACCTTGCCCTCGTTGCCGATGGTGAGCGGGTCCAGTCCCAACATCTCGCTGGCGTTCCTTACCGCGGGGGAGAAGGGTATGGCCGTCTCCTCCAGCTCTATGCCCACCTTGGATTTCGAGGACCACTCGTTGATGGCGTTCGCCATGCCCCCGCGGGTGGGGTCCTTCATGCAGACCACCCCTCCCACCTGGAGGATCGAGGCGATGAAACGGTTCAAGCGGGGCCACGTCGCTCTGGATCTTGCTCTCGAACCCATAGCCCTCCCGGAAGGACAGCAAGGCTATGCCATGGTCGCCCAGGTTGCCTGAGGCGATGACCACGTCGCCGTCCCTGAGGTTGTCATCGGTGAGCCATTTCGAATCCACCTTCCTGCTCCTCGAGGCCACCTCAAGATTGTGGTCCATGTGAGGGACTGCGCCTGCCGATGGCGGCGGTGGTGATGACCATCTTATCGATGGCACCCGACTCCATGACCTTGGTGTCCCCCGTGACGATGGGGACGCCCGCCATCTCCGAGTACCTGCCCATGCTGGCCATCACCTTCTCCAGGACCTCCAGCTCCAGACCCTCCTCCAAGACCAATGCTGAGGACAGGGCGAGCGGGTCTCCGCCCATCACGGATATGTCGTTGATCGTCCCGCAGACGGACAGGGCTCCGATGTCCCCTCCCGGGAAGAACAAAGGTTTCACGGTGTGGGCATCGGTGGTGAACACGATGCCATTGACGACCGCCGAATCGTCGAAGGAGTCGAGAGGCACGTCCGTCTTGAACTTGGGAAGGTGGGGGGCGATATGCTTGGCAATGAGCTCCTGCATCAGCTCCCCACCGGCACCGTGGCCCATGGTCACGCGCTTCATGTCTGGTCGATGATTCGACCGATTTTTAAGGTTATCCATATTCCATAGCGCTCATCCCGGCCCAATCAACAATGTCCCCAGGGCTTTGACATAATGATTAGTAGATGCGGGACCAATCATAGCACATAATGAGGAAGATCTGGAAACTGGC
The DNA here is from genome assembly GCA_963806355.1 of Methanomassiliicoccaceae archaeon. Taxonomy (GTDB): domain Archaea; phylum Thermoplasmatota; class Thermoplasmata; order Methanomassiliicoccales; family UBA472; genus JACXTP01. The sequence continues at coordinate 31,429 of CAWDXN010000012.1, forward strand.
CCTGCTCATAGGCATATCCTTGATACTCGGTTTGGTCTATCTTGAGTACCCATACAGGCCAGACAAATACAGCGATCTACTGTATGGAACTTGGCTCTCCATCACGGCGATCGCGGTGCTATATCTTCTGTTCCGGTTCATCATCGAACCCATTGGTGCGAAGAACTTCAAGGACCCCAAGGCGGTATATTCCTTTCGAAAGGCAATATCCATTTTGCTGATCATCACCTGCGCTGATCGCGATCCTTGTCATCTGGATCGAAGAGACACCCATTCTCCTCGTCTCCTTCGGGCTCGTCGCCGCGGCCATCGCGGTCTCTCTGCAAGACATCTTCAAGAACTTCGTTGGCGGTCTCATCATATTCAGCACCGGCCTGTATGGGGTCGGCGACCGGGTGGACATCGGGGGCAAGTTAGGCGATGTGGTCGACGTGGGGATCATGTACACCACGATGATGGAGATCAAAGGTTGGTTGGAAGGGGAGCAGGTCACCGGAAGGTTGACGACCGTTCCCAACGGCCAGGTCCTGAACACGGCCGTGAACAATTACACCAAGGACTTCTCCTTCGTCTGGGACGAATTGGTGTTGCCCATCACCTATGAGAGCGATTGGAAGGGGGCGATCGAGGTCATGATGGTCGTCGCCACCAACATCAGCGGTGAGCAATCCAAGTTGGCGGACCAGCAATTGGACAGGATCTCGGGCAAGTATTACATCACCAAGACCATGGTGGAACCGATCGCCTACATGAAGATGACGGACAACTGGGTGGAGGTGGCGGTCCGCTACATCGTCTCCCCAAGGGAGCGTCGGTCCACCAAGTCCAAGATGTCTCACATCGTAAGCGGGGAGTTCGAGTAGGAGGGGCATCCGGGTCGCCTCCCAGACGGTGGAGATCGTGGGCCTCCCCGAGGTGAGGATGAGGTCGGAGGACAAAGGCTTATGAACGGTCGCCATGATAAGGTGGACCGAAACGGGCTCGTAGGGTAGTCTGGATTATCCTTTTAGCCTTCGGAGCTAAAGACCGGGGTTCGAATCCCCGCGGGCCCGCTCCTATCCATAGCCAGGCAGAGGAAATTTATCTCGAATAACGGGTCTATTTGCACTTATCGCCTGGCTCTCACTCCCGATTAATGCGACTTTTTGAACTATTCCTTGTCCCGCATACGTTGGGATAAGAGCATCCCGGAGCTGTTTCCCGGCTTTTCCCGCCTCGATTCTTGCATAATATCTTTGAGTCGTGGCGATGTCCTTATGCCCCAATTGCGTTGAGACTGCTGGAAGAAGACTTGGGTCCTGTCTTACGGCATCAGATGCACTTGAGCTTCGGAAATCCTTTATTATAAAGTCAACTCCCGACCCGGATATAATATCATTGAAGTCAAAATCGCTTGTGATTAACTTCAAATTCCGATGAGATCACCACTTATCCATCTGGTTAAGAGTAGGCACTCCTACTCATAATCCTCAAATTGCTCTTTCTTCCAAGAATAATCGTAATTATCATCCTCTAATTCGAGCCATGGTTCCCCATGTACAATTATTATATTTTAAAGAGCGATAGGTCTTAGCCGGCATAGCAATACGGCAATGGGGGTCTGAAATGGAAGAACGGTCTGCAGTCGAAGGAAAAACACTGGAAACCGAAGATGGCGACCGACATCCCGCCGTCCATCATCACACCGGACACCGTCGAGACGCGCCTAGGAACATTGCGGTTCTTCGACGGCTTCCCTGATGACGCGACCGTGCAGAAGGTCTTTGACAACCTCGACTTCCAGCGTGGCGTGCAGGCGTTCCTAACCACCCTCCCTGCGGCGCAGGCCATCGCAACGCGCTCGGGCCTGAGGACCTTCGGTCCTGACAATCGAACAGTCCTCATAGCCGAGACCTTGCTGGATTCGCACACTCTGTACGGTGGGGCTAACTGTGAGACGGTCTACAATTGGATCTGGTATGACACGAAGGATGGTCCGCTGGTCATCGAGATGCCACCGACCGTGCTAGGGTTCATCAACGACATCTGGTCCCGCTTTGTGGCCGATGTGGGCTACTCTGGCCAAGACAAGGGCGAGGGTGGCAAGTATCTGCTTCTCCCGCCCAATTACACCAAGGATGTCCCCGAGGGATATTTCGTCATACGTTCACAAACCTTGGGAACTTCTTCTGTTCCGCGGATTCATCGTTGACGGCGACCCGCGACCGGCGGTGGCGAACATCAAGAAACATTTCCGGGTATATCCATTCGACCGGGTCAAGGACAGGCAATCGATGAATTTCGTGAACATGTCCGGCGCGTCGTTCAACTGCATCCCCGCCACTGATTCGTCTTCTTCGAGAAGATCGCTCCCGCCGTTCAGGAGGAGCCTTTGGATGCCATCGACCCCGAGACCCGCGGGCTGCTGGCGGCCATCGGCATCCGAAAGGACATGCCCTTCGCGCCGGATGCGCGTACTGAAGAACATCCTGGCCGAGGCAGCGGCGGTTGGCAATGCCACCGCACGGGCCATCACCTTCAGCGGTCGCGAGAAGGATGCCTATTATTATCCTGGTAGCGCCTGGAAGACGCTTTGAATGGAAACGATTACGAGTTCTCACCCGGCGGGGTGCTCAACCTCGATGGCCGGACGGTATACTTTCTATCCTGCCTGGACCGTAAGCCCGGCGATGACGCGTAAGATGGTCGGCATCGGCTCACAGTACGCTTACACCGAGCACGACGCATCTGGAAAATACCTCGATGGCGGCAAGAACTATCGCCTGCACCTCCCGCCCAACATTCCAGCTAAGGACTTCTGGTCATTGCTCGTCTACGACCCCCAGACCCGGTCGATGCTGCAGACGGACCAGCAGTTCCCTAGCATGAGCAGCCAGAAAAAGGGCCTGGTCGTGAACCCGGATACCTCGGTCGATGTCTATTTCGGACCGGAGTCGCCTCCCGGCAAGGAGGCCAATTGGGTGCAGACCGTCCGAGGAAAGGGATGGTTCATTACCTTGAGGCTCTATGGCCCGCTCGAGCCCTGGTTCGATAAGACCTGGCGGCCTGGTGAGATCCAGTTAGTCGACTGAAGCGATCGTTCAAGAAAGGTTTCTTTCGGATCGATTGAGCCGATGGACACCTCTGGTATTCACCTCTTTATGGCAAGAAGCCGAAGGTTTTTCATCCTGTTCCAAGGAGAAAAGTGATTATCAATAGTTGCCGTCCGGCAAAGCATGGCCACCCTCACCGAGCATTACGATCGATTCGTTCGTTAATGGAGGTCATCCTTATGAGGTCGGGCGTTCGAGGCGGTCTACGTGGGACCGATTGTCGCTTCCTCAGTCTTTTGCTTCTCGCGATAGGGTGGTCCTCAATATGGATGTTCGGAACGGTCTCCAAGACCCGCCTTCACAACATTCCATATGCGCATTAAAATCTGAGTACGAAATGGCGTTCCTTTTACTAGGCGGTTTGGTCAGAGATAATTTCGAGG